>CAWDZH010000004.1:0-287848 GCA_963806945.1 uncultured Actinomycetota bacterium | reverse complement strand
CAACAAACCCCAGCAAAAAGCCAGAATCATCATCATCAAAAACAATACCCAAAAAAACAAAAAGGGCATACAAACTAATTCCATCGACTATAAACACACTGTTGAGTTCTCAAACATCAGACGCGCACCGAACCGACCCTCGCGGGCTGGCCTCGGGGCAACCTTGTAAAACTTACCGGTCAGGATCAGGCCCGTCAACTCGGGGCCGGATCGACCTGGTGCCGCACGCGCAACAGCCTGGGATCCGGGTATGAGCCCGGGTCTGAGGGAGTCGCTTGCGCAACGAGGGGAACGCTAGCAGCGGCCCCGCGGGCTCTTCAAATCGGGGTGCGTCAGCGGGCCCGTCGGGGCGACCGGAGGGGCTTCGCGGGGCGGTAGGGGGACACCGTCGGCTCCCCCGGGATCCAGAACCGCCACGGGCGATCGGCGGCCCTGCGCAGCCCCACCCTGGGGCCGGTGGCGTGCCCGGTCACCGGTTCCCCCGGGGTCAGCGTCACCGGCCCCGTCACCAGGTCGACACCCTCCTGCTCACGGGTGATCGCGAGTGCCTGGCACAGCCGCGCCGGCCCCCGGGCCAGGTCACGGTCGGAGCTGCCGCGCCGTTGCCGCGCAAGATCGAGGCCGGCCACGACCTCCCCCGCCCGGAGCAGCACGGCGCTCGGCGTGCCGGTCGGGCCGAGGACGACGTTGCAGCAGTGGTGCATCCCGTAGGTGAAGTAGACGTAGAGCCGGCCGGGGGGCCCGAACATCACCGCGTTGCGGTCGGTCCGCCCGCGGTAGGCGTGGGAGCCGGGATCGTCCGGTCCGTCGTAGGCCTCGACCTCGGTGATCCGGACCTCCACCTCGCCGTGGCGCACGACCGCCCCGAGCAGCCGCGGCGCCACCTCGAGGACCGGGCCCGAGAGCAGCTCGGTGAGATCAGCCGAGCCCGGCACGGTGTTGCTCCACAGCGTTGCCGAGCTCCACCAGCTGTTCGCGGACCCGCTCGGGAGCTGTCCCGCCGCGGCCGTGACGTGACGCCACGGAACCCTCCGCGGTGAGCACGTCACGCACCCCGGGAGTCAGGTGCGGAGAGATCCCAGCGAACTCGTCGTCGCTGAGGTCGGCCAGCTCGATGCCGAGCTCCTCACAGCGCCGCACGCAGGCCCCGGCCACCTCGTGGGCCACGCGGAAGGGCACACCTTCGCGCACCAGCCACTCGGCGACATCGGTGGCCAGGGAGAACCCCTGCGGCGCCAGCTCGGCCATCCGGGCGGTGTTGAACACCAGGGTGGCAACCATGCCGGTCATGGCGGGCAACAGCACCTCGAGGGTGTCGACGGAGTCGAAGACCGGCTCCTTGTCCTCCTGGAGGTCGCGGTTGTAGGCCAGCGGCAGCGCCTTGAGGGTGGCCATCAGGCCGGTGAGGTTGCCGATCAGCCGCCCCGCCTTGCCACGCGCCAGCTCGGCGATGTCGGGGTTCTTCTTCTGCGGCATGATGCTCGATCCGGTCGACCAGGAGTCGTGGAGCTGGACGAAGTCGAATTCGCGGGTCGACCAGAGGATGACCTCCTCGGCCAGCCGGCTGAGGTCCACGCCGATCTGAGCGGTGACGAACGCAAGCTCGGCGACGAAGTCGCGGGCGGCGGTGCCGTCGATGGAGTTGGCGACCGAACCCGCAAAGCCGAGCTCGGCGGCCACCAGCTCGGGATCGAGGTCGAGGCTGGAGCCCGCCAGCGCGCCGGAGCCGTACGGCGACTCGGCGGCCGTACGGCGGCGCCAGTCCTCGAGCCGCTGCACGTCGCGCACCAGCGGCCAGGCGTGGGCCAACAGGTGGTGCGCCAGCAGCACCGGCTGCGCGTGCTGGAGGTGGGTGCGGCCCGGCATGATCACGTCCGCGTGGCCGCGGGCCTGGGTGGCCAGGGCGTCGACCAGGTCGAGCACCAACCGCTCGATGACCGACGAGTGGTCGAGCAGGAACGCGCGGAACAGCGTGGCGATCTGGTCGTTGCGGCTACGTCCCGCCCGCAGCCGGCCACCGGCCTCGGGGCCGACCTCCTCGAGCAACAACCGCTCGAGGGCGCCGTGCACGTCCTCGTCGGACGGGTCGGGGTGAAGCTCGCCGTCGGCGTACCGCCGCGCGAGGACGTCCAGGCCGCGGTGGACCTCCGCCTCGTCCACGGCCGTGAGGTAGCCCGCCACGCCGAGCGCCTTGGCGTGAGCGTGGGAGCCGGCGATGTCGTAGGGCGCGAGCCGCCAGTCGAAGTGCGTCGACCGCGACAGCGCTTCGAGCTCCGGTGACGGACCGCCGGCGAACCGGCCGCCCCAGAGCTTGCCCTCGTTGGTTCCGCCCTCGTCGGCCATCAGTCGGTCCCGAACTCCATGGCCGCGTGGTCGAGGGCCTCGTCGCTGGCATCACCCTCGGCCGCCGCGTTCCGGGCGATCCGTCCCCAGCCGCCAGGCTCGAGCTCGCCGTACAAGGTGCCGTTCTCGACCAGCACCTGCCCCTCGTCGAGCGGCTGCGCGGCGTACGCCTCGAGCTTGTCCCGGGAGTCGGCGATGTCGAGGTTGCGCAGCGTCAGCTGGCCGATCCGGTCGGACGGACCGAAGGCGGCGTTGGCGGTGCGCTCCATCGAGAGCTTGTCCGGGTGGTAGGAGAAGTGGTCCCCCGTGGTGCGCAGGATCGTGTAGTCCTCTCCCCGGCGGAGCCGGATGGTCACCTCGCCGGTGACCAGGGACGCGATCCAGCGCTGGATCGACTCGCGCTGCATGAGTGCCTGCGGGTCGAGCCAGCGGCCCTGGTAGAGCAGCACGCCGAGCCGGCGGCCCTCCGCGTGGTACATGGCGACGGTGTCCTCGTTGTGCACCGCGTTGATCAGCCGCTCGTAGGCGATCCAGAGCAACGCCATGCCCGGCGCCTCGTAGATGCCGCGCGACTTGGCCTCGATGATGCGGTTCTCGATCTGGTCGGACATCCCCAGACCGTGGCGTCCACCGATCGTGTTGACCTCGTGGACCAGGGCGACCGGGTCGTCGTAGCGCACGCCGTTGACGGCGACCGGGCGGCCGCCCTCGAACCGGATCGAGACGTCCTCGGGCTCGATGGTGACCGAAGGGTCCCAGAACTTCACCCCCATGATCGGCTCGACCGTCTCGAGCGAGACGTCGAGGTGCTCGAGCGTCTTGGCCTCGTGGGTGGCGCCCCAGATGTTGGCGTCGGTGGAGTACGCCTTCTCCTGGCTGTCGCGGTAGGGAAGGTCGCGGTCGGTGAGCCACTGGCTCATCTCGGTGCGGCCGCCGAGCTCGTGGACGAAGTCGGCGTCCAGCCACGGCTTGTAGATCCGCAGGTCGGGGTTGGCGAGCAGTCCGTAGCGGTAGAACCGTTCGATGTCGTTGCCCTTGAAGGTCGAGCCGTCACCCCAGATGTTGACGCCGTCCTCGTGCATGGCACGGACCAGCATGGTCCCGGTGACGGCGCGGCCGATCGGCGTGGTGTTGAAGTAGACGCGGGTGCCGGAGCGGATGTGGAAGGCCCCGCAGGCGAGCGCGGCCAGCCCCTCCGCGACCAGTTGGGGCTTGCAGTCGACCGACCGGGCCAGCTCGGCGCCGTACTGCAGGGCGCGGCCGGGTACGCCGGAGATGTCCGGCTCGTCGTACTGGCCGATGTCGGCGGTGTAGGTGCACGGGATGGCGCCCTTCTCGCGCATCCAGGCGACCGCCACCGAGGTGTCGAGGCCGCCGGAGAAGGCGATGCCGACACGTTCGCCGACAGGCAGGGAGACGAGGACCTTGCTCACAGTGGTGCTTCCTTACGTGGTTCGTTGGTCAGGAGATCGGTGGCTGGCCCGTCAGCCGACGGTGTGGTCGCCGGCCAGGGCCAGGAATCGTCGGACGAGCGCGGCGCCGCCGTCGGGGTCACGACCGATCACCAGGAGCGTGTCGTCACCGGCGATGGTGCCGAGCACGTCGGGCAGCTCGGCCTTGTCGAAGGCGCTCGCCAGGAACTGGGCGGCGCCGGGCGGTGTGCGCAGCACGACCATGTTGGCGCTGGCCTCGACGCTGACCAGCAGCTCCGCGCACAGCCGGGACAGCCGCTGCGCCGACGCCGCGCTCTCCCCCGGCGGCGCCGGACGTCGGTCGCCGCCCTCACCGGGCACCGCGTAGACGAGGGAACCGGACAGGCCGCGGACCTTCACGGCGTCGAGCTCGACGAGGTCGCGGCTCAGGGTCGCCTGGGTGACCTGGAGTCCACTGGCGGCGAGCAGGTCGGCCAGCTCGGTCTGGGACCGCACCTCCTGGCCACCCACGAGCTCGACGATCCGCTGGTGGCGGGCGTTCTTGGTCGTCGGGCGCAGCGCGGCGTCACTCATCGCGTCCGCCCTCGAGCAACCAGGTCAGGATGGCCTTCTGGGCGTGCCGACGGTTCTCCGCCTCGTCCCAGATCACGCTGCGGGGCCCGTCGAGGACCTCCGCGTCGACCTCCTTGTCGCGGTAGGCCGGCAGGCAGTGGAGCAGGATCGCGTCCGCCCGCGCGTGCCCGAACAGCTCGGTCGTGACCGCCCAGGGGCCGAAGATGTCGAGCCGGTGGGCCGCCTCGTCCTCCTTGCCCATCGAGACCCAGGTGTCGGTGACCACGACGTCGGCACCGGTGACCGCCGCGACCGGGTCGCCCTCGAGGGCGACCGAGCCACCCGTCGTGGCCGCGATCGTGGCGGCGCGCTCGACCATCGCCGGATCGGGGGTGTAGCCCTCGGGCGCTCCCACGACCACGTGCATGCCGGCCGTGGCCCCGGCCAGCAACCACGAGTTGCCCATGTTGCAGGCGCCGTCGCCGACGAAGGCGACCCGCTGTCCGGCGAGGCTCCCCCGGTGCTCCTGCACGGTCAGCAGGTCGGCCAGCAGCTGGCAGGGGTGGTAGTCGTCGGTGAGCGCGTTGACGACCGGGACTCCGGCGTACGCCGCCATCTCCTCGATCCGGTCCTGGCCGAAGGTGCGCCACACGATCGACGCTGCCTGTCGACCCAGCACCCGGGCGACGTCGGCAACCGACTCGCGCACCCCGATGCCCGCGAGCTGGCCGTCGACCAGCATCGGGTGGCCGCCGAGCTCGGCGATGCCGGCCGCGAAGGAGGCCTGCGTGCGCAACGTCGGCTTGTCGAAGATCATGGCGACGGTCTGCGGGCCCGCCAGCGGCTTCCGGTCGTACGGCGCCTGCTTGATCGCTGCGGCGAGCGCGAGCACCTCGGCCTGCTCGGCCGGGGTGAGGTCGTCATCGGCCAGGAAGTGCCGGGTCATGGCGTCCCTCCCAGCGCGGCATCGAGGATTCCCGGCCAGGCCGCGAGGAAGCCGGACGCGTCGTCGTCGGTGAGGACCAACGGCGGCGCGAGCCGGATCAGGTCGGGACCGGGCATGTTCACGATGTAACCGGCGTCCTGGGCCGCGGCGACGACCTCCGCTGCCCCCGCTGTCGCGAGGGTGAGACCGATCAGCAGCCCCTCACCGCGCACCTCGGTGACGCGCGGGTCGGCGGCCAGGCCGTCGCGGAGCTTCTGGCCGAGGACGGTGACGTGGTCGAGCAGGTCGTCACCCTCGATGGTGTCGAGCACGGCGAGGGCTGCGGCACACGCCACCGGGTTTCCACCGAAGGTGGTGCCGTGGTTGCCGGGTTGCAGCAGGTCGGCAGCCGCGCCGACGCCCAGGCAGGCGCCGATGGGGATGCCGCCGCCGAGTCCCTTGGCGAGGGTGATCACGTCCGCGCCGAGAGCCGGGTCGTGGGCCAGCCAGCGGCCGGTGCGGCCGATCCCCGTCTGCACCTCGTCGAGCCAGAGCAGGGCGTCGTGCTCGCGGGTGATCGCGCGAGCGGCGGCCAGGTAGCCGTCCGGTGCGATGACCACGCCGGCCTCACCCTGGATCGGCTCCAGGACCACGGCCGCCGTCTCGTCGTCGACCGCGTGGCGCAACGCCTCGACGTCGCCGTACGGCACCCAGGTCACCTCGCCGGGCAGCGGCTCGAACGGCTCGCGGTAGGCCGCCTTGGCGGTCAGTGCCAGGGAGCCCATGGTCCGGCCGTGGAAGGCGCCTTCGGCCGCGACCAGCCGGGTCCGGCCGGTGCGCCGGGTGAGCTTGAGCGCCGCCTCGTTGGCCTCCGACCCGGAGTTGGCGAAGAACACCTTCCCCTCCCCCGGCACCAGCGCGAGCAGCCGCTCGGCGAGCCGCACCTGCGGTTCACTGGTGAAGAAGTTCGACACGTGGCCGAGGGTGGAGAGCTGGGTGGTGACGGCCTCGACGAGAGCGGGGTGGCCGTGGCCGAGCGCGTTGACCGCGATGCCGCCGAGCAGGTCGACGTACTCTCGCCCGTCGACGTCCCAGACGTGGGCGCCCTCCCCGCGGGTGAGCACCAGCTTGGGCGGCCCGAACGTGTTCATCACCGAGGCGGCGTAGCGCCGCGTCCAGTCAATCGACTCGGTCATCCGCGGGCCTTCCTCATCCGGGTCGCGACACCAGGCAGCACCTGGGTTCCGATTCCCTCGTCGGTGAACAGCTCCAGCAGCACGGCGTGCGGCTCGCGGCCGTCGACCACGGTCGCCCGGGCGACGCCGCCGGTGACGGCCTGCAGGCAGGCCTGCATCTTCGGGACCATCCCGCTGGCCAGGGACGGCATCAGCTCCGCGAGCGACTCGGGGCTGATCTCCTGGATCACGTCGTCGCTGTCGGGCCAGTCGCGGTAGAGGCCTTCGACGTCGGTCAGCACCAGCAGCTTCTCGGCACCGAGAGCGATCGCGAGCGCCGCGGCCGCGGTGTCGGCGTTGACGTTGTGGACCAGGCCGTCGGCGTCGGGGGCGACGCTGGAGATCACGGGGATCCGGCCCGCCTCCACCAGGTCGAGCACCGACTCCGGGCGCACCGACGCGACCTCGCCGACCAGGCCGAGGTCGACCTCCTCGCCGTCGACGATGGTGTTCGTCGGCTTCGCGGTGAACAGTCCGGCGTCCTCGCCGGAGAGGCCGACGGCCAGCGGACCGTGATCGTTGATGAGTCCGACCAGCTCTCGCTGCACCTGGCCGACCAGCACCATCCGGACCACGTCCATGGCCTCCGGGGTGGTCACGCGCAGGCCGCCCTTGAACTCCGACTCGATCCCGAGACGGTCGAGCATCGAGGAGATCTGAGGGCCCCCGCCGTGCACCACCACGGGCTTGAATCCGGCGAAGCGCAGGAAGGCGATGTCCTCGGCGAAGGCCTTCTTGAGGGTCTCGTTGGTCATGGCGTTGCCGCCGTACTTCACCACCACGATCTTGCCGTGGTAGCGCATCAGCCAGGGCAGGGCGGCGGCGAGGACACCCGCCTTGGCGGCGGCGTTGGCGTGGTCGGCGATGGCGTCGGTGTCAGGGTTCATGAGCTGTAGGCGCTGTTCTCGTGGACGTAGGCGTGGGTGAGGTCGTTGGTCCAGACCGTGGCCCTGGCGGGCCCGGCCTTGAGGTCGATGGTCACGGAGACGTCGCGGCCGGTCAGGTCGACGGTCGCCGGATCCTCCGCGGGCGTCGAGCTCCGGCAGACCCAGACCCCGTTCATGGCGACGTCGAGGTCGGCCGGGTCGAACGCGGCATCGGTCGTGCCCATGGAGGCCAGCACCCTTCCCCAGTTGGGGTCGCGGCCGAACACGGCCGCCTTGAAGAGGTTGCTTCGCGCGACACTCCGGCCGACCGCGACCGCATCGTCCTCGGTCGCCGCGTTGAGCGCGGTGATGGCGATCTCGTGGTCGGCGCCCTCGGCATCGGCGAGCAGCTGCATCGCCAGATCGGTGCAGGCCCGCGTCAGCGTGGCCGTGAAGTCCTCGACGGTCGGCGTGATGCCGCTGGCGCCGCTCGCCAGCACGGTGACGGTGTCGTTCGTCGACATGCAGCCGTCGGAGTCGAGCCGGTCGAAGCTGACCCGGGTGGCGGAACGGAGCGCAGCATCGAGTTCCGCGGCCGGGACGACGGCGTCGGTGGTGAGCACGACCAGCATCGTGGCCAGCTGGGGAGCCAACATGCCGGCACCCTTCGCCATGCCCCCGACGCTCCAGCCGGCTCCCTCGACCACGACCTGCTTGCTGACCGAGTCGGTGGTCATGATCGCGCTCGCCGCGTCATCACCGCCCGCGCTGTCGAGGGCGGCGTACGCCGCGTCCACGCCGGCCAGGACCTGGTCGCGATCGTTGGTCAGGCCGATCAGGCCGGTCGAGCAGACGACGACATCACCGGCGCCGATGTCAAGGTGCCCGGCCACGCGTTCGGCGACGGCGTGGGTGGTCCCGAAGCCCTCCGGACCCGTGTAGCAGTTGGCGCCACCGGAGTTGAGGACGACCGCGCGCACGACACCGTCGCGCACGACCTGCTCGCTCCAGAGCACCGGGTTGGCCTTGCACCGGTTGCGGGTGAACACGCTGGCCGAGTCGTGGCGTGGGCCTTCGTTCACGACGAGGGCGACGTCCTTGGCCCCGGTCGACTTGAGGCCTGCGACGACGCCGGCCGCGCGGAACCCCTGCGGGGTGGTGACGCTCATGCTGCTCCTTCGGGAGTCGTGACAGGAAGGCCGTCGTCGCGACTCACGGAGCCAGTCCCACGGTCGAGAGACCGGTCGTCTCGTCGAGACCCAGCGCAAGGTTCAGGCACTGGACGGCGGCGCCGCCGGTGCCCTTGGCGAGGTTGTCGACCACGCCGACCGCGACCAGCCGCCGCGCGGTCGCGTCGACGGCGACCTGGACCTGGACGGAGTTGGAACCGATGACCGACTGGGTCTGCGGCCACTGCCCGGGCGGGAGCACGTGGACGAACGGCTCGTCCGCGTACGCCTTCAGGTAGGCGGCGTGTGCCTCCTCGGTCGAGAGGTCGCGGGCCAGCGGGGCCGAACAGGTCGCGAGGATGCCGCGCGACATCGGCACCAGGGTCGGGGTGAAGCTCACCCGGACGTCCCCGCCGGTGACCCCGGCGAGGTTCTGCACGATCTCGGGAGTGTGCCGGTGCGCGCCGCCGACGCCGTAGGCGCTGGCGTTGCCCATCACCTCGCTGCCCAGCAGGTGCGGCTTGGCCGCCTTGCCCGCGCCGCTGGTGCCCGAGGCAGCGACCACGACGACGTCGGGTTCGACCAGACCGGCAACGAGCGCGGGGACCAGGGTCAGGGTCGAGACGGTGGGGTAGCAGCCGGGCACGGCGATCCGGCGGGCTCCAGTCAGCCGGGCACGCTGGCCCGGCAGCTCCGGCAGGCCGTAGGGCCAGGAGCCGGCGTGCTCCCCGCCGTAGAACTGCTCCCAGAGCGCGGCGTCCTGCAGCCGGAAGTCGGCACCACAGTCGATGACGACCGTGTCGTCACCGAGTGCCTGAGCGAGTGGTCCGGACTGACCGTGCGGGAGGCCGAGCACCACGACGTCGTGGCCGGCGAGGATCTCCGGCGTCGTGGGCTGGAGGACCCGGTCGGCCAGCGGCACGAGGTGCGGTTGCAGGGTGCCGAGCTTCTCCCCCGCATTGGAACCACCGGTGAGCGCTCCGATCCGCACTTCGGGGTGCCCCAGCAACAGCCGCAGCACCTCCCCGCCGGCGTACCCACTCGCTCCGGCCACCGCCACACTGAACGTCATGTGCATGACTATACATGTGAACGCATGTTCTCTTGGTTCTGGGTCCGGACGGCGAGGCGACTACTGGCTCCCCCGAGGCGGTTGCCGCCGCTGATGGCCGAGCTCGCCGCCGATCCGTCCGCCGTAGGGGCGACCGTGGTCGGCGTACTCCTCACGCGCGAACGCGAGCACCCGGCCCCCGAGCTCGATCCGAGCCGAGGTGCGCAACACCTTGGACCGGACGCGTTCGCCGTGCACGCGGACGTCCGGGTCGACGGCCAGGAGCACGAACTCGTCCGCCTCGTCGTGCCAGACCTTGGCGTGCACCGGTGCGAGCCCGGGGAGCACGATGTCACACGAGGCGTCGCTGCCGATGACCGTGTGCTCCTGCTGGAGCCAGTGGACAGGTTGGTTGGTCCGGGTGATGCCGTCCGCCGGCAGCTCCACCAGCCGCGGACCACCTCCGCGTGCGGGGTCATGCGTGGTCGTCACCCGACGCACCGGCCGTTTCAGGAACGTGGGCGCGACCGGGTAGGGGGTACCTGGCGGTACCAGGCCGTGGGCGGGCAGGGCCGCGGGGCGGTGGCGCAGCCGTCCGCGGCCCGCGACGCTGGCGCCTCGCGCTCCCATGACGCGCACATGGCGGCTCCGGGTGAACGCCCGCTGCCACCACGGGCTGCGCACGTCGCCGAGAGCCACCAGCGCGACCCCCTCGTCGTCGCGAACGCTGAGCACGATGCCGAGATCCGCCAGCTCCAGCCCGAGCCGCCGAAGCGCCTCGGCGTCTCCCCCGCCGGCGAAGGCCGCGGGATCGCTGACGGTCAGGTCCAGGGCGCTGCCGCGGCCGGTGAGCGATCCGGTCACCGGCGTGCGGCCCGGGACGCCGACCTCGAAGCGCACGTCGGCTTCGACCCGGGTGCGTAGCCGGCTCACGCCGCGCCACGCGCGCTGCGCGTGGTGTCGTCCTCGCTCGAGATGCGCAGGGTGCCGTCGATCTTCCAGACAGCGCGAGGCGCCTGGGGGCCGGTATCGCGCGGCACCTCGACGGCCATGTCGACGAACTCGTAGTTGATGGCCGCGTGACGGCCGGTGAGGAAGGACCACATCTCCCGCCCGAGGTCACTCCAGTCGACGACGCTCTGGGCCCGGAACTCGTTCTCATCGTGCTGCATCAGAAACTCCTCAAGGTCAACAGTTACCTAAACACGATGTTTAGGTTAGGGTCCGAGTATGCACACGTCCCAGGCAAACCCGCAACCCTCGTCGGCTTCTTCACGTGAGGTGGGACCGCTCGCCGAGGATGTCCTGATGACCATCGGCGAGCTGGCCGAACAGACGGGTCTCAGCGCGCAGCTGCTCCGCACCTGGGAGACCCGGTTCGGGTTCCCGACGCCGACCCGTCTGCCCAGCGGACACCGGCGCTACACCGGCGCCGATGTGAGGGCTGTGCACCGGGTTCTCGCCGAACGAGACCACGGCCTGAACCTGGAGCGGGCCATCAGCGCGGCTCGCCGGGCCGAGGACGTCACCGACACCGGTTCCGTGTACGCCGCGCTCTCACAGCGGCATCCCACGCTGGCCTCGTACACCTTGACCAAGCGGACGCTCCTGGCACTGTCGTGGGCGATCGAGGACGAGTGTGTCGCCACCGGGTCCCAGGGTGTGCTCATCGGGACGTTCCAGCGTGGCCGTTACTACGGCAGGTCCCGGGCCAGGTGGGAGGACTTCGCCCGGACGGCACGCCACGCCCTCGCCATGGCGGACTTCCCCGCACACGACGACCAGGGGCGACCTGCGCTGGTCGCACTGCCGACGGACTCGCCCCTGCTGCGCGAGTGGATCGTGGTTCACGAAGGCCCGGCCCTGGCGGCTGCCCTGGTTGCCTGGGAGCTTCCCGGGCAGGCTGAGGTGGCCGACCACGAGCGGCACTTCGAGGCGATCTGGACTGTGGAGGGACGCGTCGTCCGCGACGCGGCGGTGCTGGCAGGCGAGGCGGCCGTCAGCCTCGGCTCCGCAGCCGCTGCCGACGTGCTGCGCACGATCGAGGATGCTCCCGCACCACCCACCACGTCGCAGGCGGCCGCCACGGGCGTGTTCAACCGGATGGTCGCCTACGCCGACGGCACGGTGCTGCGCGGCCGCGGGCGCGGTTGACCCGCGGAGCTCAGCGCTGGACCGCCCGGCACCGCGCTGCGGCGCTGGCGATGGCGGCATCGCGCGCCGCGGCTGCCTCCCCCTCCTGGAGCGTGCGGTCGGCGGCACGGAAGCGCAGCGCGAAAGCCAGCGACTTCCTGCCCTCGCCGACCTGGTCACCGGTGTAGACGTCGAAGAGATGGATCGACTCCAGCAGCTCGCCGGCACCGTCACGCAACGCCGCCTCGACGTCGGCCGCGGACTCGCCCGCATCGACGACGAGTGCCACGTCCTCCTTGGCGACGGGGTAGGTCGAGAAGCTCGGCGCCGGGCGGAGGTGCACCGCAGCTTCCAGCAGCGGCTCGAGGTCGACTTCCGCCGCGACCGAGCGAGCCGGCAGGCCGAAGGCAGCGCAGGCCCGCGGGTGCAGCTCCCCGGCGTGGCCGACGACGACGTCACCCAGCACGATCTCGGCGCAGCGACCGGGGTGCCACGGCGCCAGCACGGCTCGCCGGGTGGCCAGCTCGAGGCCGAGCGCATCCGCCACCACCCGCACTCCCGCGACTGCATCTGCCCAGTCCACAGGGCGGCCGGGACCCCACCAACCACCCGGGAGCAGATCGCCGGTAGCGACCAGCCCGAGGTGCAGCGGCTGGTCGGGCAACGCCTTGACCAGCTCATCGAGCTCGGCGTCCGTGGGCCGCCGGTCGACCGGCAGGATCGGCGCGGGTCCGGTCGCACGCGGCACCGTGACCGCTGCGGTCTCGAAGATCGCCACCGAGGACAGACCATGGCCGAGATTGCGCGCGGCGGTGCGCAGCAGCCCCGGCAGCAGCGTGGTGGTCATCGCCGGAGCCTCGTTCGACAGCGGGTTGGAGAGTCGCAGCACCTCACGTCGCGGGTCGTCGGCCGGCAGCCCGAGCGCGTCGAGATCGGCATCACCCACGAACGGGAAGTCGACGACCTCCACCCAGCCGGCGCCGGCGAGGGTCCGGCCCACGCGGCGGCGCAGCTGTTGGCCGCGGGTCAGGCCCCGACCTCCGGGAGCCTTGGGCAGCACCGAGGGGATGCGGTCGTAGCCGCGCAGCCGCACGACCTCCTCCACCAGGTCGTGGGGGTCGGTCACGTCGGATCGCCACGGCGGTGGGGTGACCGTCAGGGTGTCGCCGTCGTCGGCGACGCGGCAGCCGACAGCCTCGAGGTCGGCCACCACCTGTCCGGCCTCGATCGGCAGGCCGGCGATCCGGGCCGGGAGGCCGGGGTCGAGGGTGATCGTCGGCATCGCGGGCGGCTCCCCCACGACGGTGACGCCGGGGTCGGCGGTGGCTGCGCCGTAGGTCGTGAGCAGCTCCACGACACGGTCGGCAGCGGCTTCGCAGATGGTCGGATCGACGCCACGCTCGTTGCGTTTTCCGGCCTCGGAGGTGATCTTGTGCCGCTTGCCGGTCCGGAACATCGACACCGCGTCCCAGTGAGCCGCCTCGACGAGCACGCGGCTGGTGGTCGCCGACATCTCGGTCGCCTCACCGCCCATGACGCCGCCCAGGCCGATGATGCCGGATTCGTCGGTGACGACGAGGTCTTCCACGGACAGGCTGCGCCGGGTGCCGTCCAGGGTGGTCAGCGACTCACCCTCGCGGGCGCGTCGTACTCCGATCGCACCCTGGAGCTTGTCGGCGTCGTAACCGTGGATCGGTCGGCCGGTCTCGAGCATGACGTAGTTGGTGATGTCGACGGCCAGCGAGATCGGGCGCATGCCTGCCGCCTGGATCCGGTGCACGATGAAGTCCGGCGTCGGTGCGGCCGGGTCGAAACCGGACACAGTCCGGGCGACGAAGACCGGGCAACCGAGCGGGTCATCGATGACGACCGGGTGACCCGCATCGTCGGCGGGCGGGGTGACGCGCAGGGCCGGGTCGCGGAAGCCGCTGGCGGACTCCACCGAGACCTCGACCTCGCGGGCGATGCCACGCAACGAGAGCCCGTAGGCGCGGTCGGGGTTCACCTCGAACTCGATGATCTCCTCGTCGAGCCCGAGGAGCGGCACGGCATCCTGACCGGGCTCGCCGGCGTCGGCCGGGAGCACGATGATCCCATCGTGGTCCTCGCCGAGGCCGAGCTCGCGGGCCGAGCAGATCATGCCGGCCGACACGTGTCCGTAGGTCTTGCGGGCGGAGATCTCGAAACCTCCGGGGAGCACTCCCCCCGGCAGTACGACGACCACCAGGTCGCCCGGCGCGAAGTTGTGGGCACCGCAGACGATCCCTTGCGGTTCGCCGGTGCCGTTCGCGTCGGCCACGTCGACGGTGGACCAGTTGATGGTCTTGCCGTTCTTCTGCGGCTCGGGCTCCACGGTCAGCACCCGGCCGACCACGAGCGGTCCGGTGATGTCGGCGCCGGGGCTGTGGATGCCCTCGAGCTTGAGCCCGGTGAGCGTCAGCCGGCTGGTGATCTCGTCGGTGGAGACGTCGGCAGGTACGTCGACGTACTCCTTGATCCAGGAGAGGGGGGCCTTCACGGTCAGATCTCCGTCCCGAATGCGGCACTGAACCGGACGTCGCCCTCGAAGAGCGGTCGCAGGTCCTCCAGGTTGTGGCGGAACATGAAGCTCCGGTCGATCCCCATGCCGAAGGCGAAGCCGGTGTAGGCCTGCGGGTCGACGCCGCAGGAGATCAGCACGCGCGGGTTCACGACTCCACAGCCTCCCCACTCGATCCAGCCCTCACCGCGGCAGGTGCGGCAGCCGGACGATTCAACGCCGCGGCACACGAAGCACCGCACGTCGACTTCGGCGGAAGGCTCGGTGAACGGGAAGTACGACGGCCGGAACCGGGTGTCGATGCCGTCCCCGAACAGCTGAGCGGCGAGGTGGTCGAGCGAGCCCTTCAGGTGGGCCATGGTGATGCCCTCGTCGATGACCAGGCCCTCGACCTGGTGGAACATCGGGCTGTGCGTCGCGTCGTACTCGTCGGTGCGGAAGACACGGCCGGGACACACGACGTAGATCGGCGGCTTCCGGGTGAACATGGTGCGTGCCTGGACCGGAGACGTCTGGGTGCGGAGGACGACGTGGTGGTCGACCGGTTCGGTCCAGAACGTGTCCTGGAGAGTGCGTGCCGGGTGGTCGGGACCCAGGTTGAGCGCGTCGAAGTTGAGCCACTCGGCCTCGACGACGGGGCCCTCGGCGACCTCCCACCCCATGGCCACGAAGATGTCGGCGATGAGCTCGGACTGCATCGTGATGGGGTGCCGGCCGCCGCGCCGCGCACGGTCCGTGGGGAGGGTGACGTCCACGGTCTCCTCCACCAGCATCCGCTGCTCGTGCTCGGCCTCCAGCACCTCGGTGCGGGCGGCGAGCGCCTGGTTGACCGTCCCCCGCGCCTGACCGACCCGCTGCCCGGCCTCCTTGCGCGCCTGCGGCGGCAGGGCCCCGATCTCCCGGTTGGCCAGCGCCAGCGGGGAGCGGTCACCCGCGTGGTCGAGCCGGACCTGCTTCAGCTCCGTCAGGTCGGCAGCAGCCTCGATCGCGGCCACCGCGGCGTCACGCATGGACGCGACATGATCGGCGTCGAGGGGCGTGACCTGCACAGGGTCGTAATCGGTGTTGGGTCCGGACATGGTCGAGAGTCTAGGAAGTACGCCGCTCCCCCGGCGAACCGGTTGTCCTTCCCGGCCCGCGGAAGGGCCGCGGTTAGGCTCCCGCGGGTGTCCGGGGAACGGTGGGTCGGCCAGCTGCTGCGCTTCGCGTGGCTCGAGGCGAAGTCGTGCGTGTTCGCCGCCGGGGTCTTCGCCGGTCTGGCGGTGGCCTGGCTGGTGCCGCTGCCCGTCGCCGACTACGACTTCCTGCTGGGCTGGTGCGTCGCGCTGACCCTCGCCTTCTGGGCGGTGGGGCTGGAGACCTGGCGCGAGGTGCTGGTGATCGTCGGCTTCCACCTGCTCGGTCTCGGCCTCGAGATCTTCAAGGTCGCACAGGGCTCCTGGTCCTACCCCGGCGACGGAATGCTCCGTGTCGCTGGAGTACCGCTCTTCTCCGGGTTCATGTACGCCGCCGTCGGCTCCTACATCTGCCAGGCCTGGCGCAACCTCGAGCTGCGGGTCTCTCACTACCCGCCGCTCGCCACGACCGCCGTCGCGGCGGCGATCTATGCGAACTTCTTCACCCACCACTTCTGGTGGGACGTCCGGATCGTGCTGGCCATGGCGATGGTCCTCGTGCTCTGGCGGTGCCGGGTCCACTTCACGGTCGGGACCGAGCGCTACCGGATGCCACTGGCGATGTCGTTCCTCCTGATCGGGCTGTTCCTGTGGTTGGCCGAGAACGCCGCGACGTTCCTGGACGCCTGGAAGTACCCCGGGCAGGTCGACGTGTGGGAGGCCGTGCACACCTCGAAGGTCGGTTCCTGGGCGTTGCTGGTGTCGATGAGCTTCGTGCTGGTGGCGACGGTGAAGTCCCGCGAAGGCAGGCTCTATCACGTCAGCGGGCGTCCCGACGTCCCTCCCGTGACCAGCGACTGATCTCGGCCGGCGCTCAGGCGGGAGCGGTCGATGCCGGCCAGTCGAGGCAGATGCGGGCACCGCCGCCCTCGGCGTCGCCGATCGTGACGGTTCCTCCGTGGGCGCGGGTGAGGCCGTGGACCAGGTAGAGCCCGAGGCCCGAACCGCCGCGGGTGCCACTGGTCCAGAACTTGGTGAACACCCGGCGTCGCATCTCCTCCGAGATCCCCTCGCCCTCGTCCTCCACGAGCAGGTGGATCCCGGCGTGCCCCCCCTCCGGATCCTGCACCCGGAGCGTGATCCGAACCTCGCCCGACCCGTGGCGGACGGCGTTCTCGACCAGGTTGGTGACCACCTGGGTGAACTTGTCAGGGTCGGCGGCGATCAGCGGCAGGTCGGGGTCAGCGTGGTACACGAGTGCTCGGGCGGTGCCGGCTGCCACCGAGTCGACGACCCGCCCCACGAGCACCGCAGCGTCACTCGGCCGCGGCGAGAGGGAGAGCCGGCCGGTGTCGATCCGGGCGACGTCCAGCAGCTCCGCGATCAGCCGGCTGAGCCGGTCGGCGTCGGCGTGGACGGTGGTGAGCATCAGCTTCTTCTGCTCGTCGCTGAGTCGGTCCCAGCGGTTCAACATCGCTGTCACGAAGCCCTTCACCCCGGTCAGCGGGGAGCGCAGCTCATGAGCCACGGTCGCGACCAGGTCGGACCGCTCCCGGTCAAGACGTGCGCGCCCGCGGCCGCTGCGGAGCACGACGGCCACCCGCTCGACGTGGCCACCGCGACCCGTTCTGCTGATCCGGGCACTGGTCAGCACCTCGGTGCCGCTGGAGAGCAGCCACGACTGCTCGGGAATGCCGGTGCGGTTCCGCAGTCCGTCGTAGGGCCGGTTCTCGGCGCACCAGTCGCGCCCCTCGGTATCGGTGAGCGCCAACACGTCGTCCAACGGTTTTCCCACGGCTGCCTCTGCATCAATGGCGAGCATCCTGGCCGCCGTGGCGGAGACCAGCTCGACGTGTCCGTCGGCGTCGGCCATCACCACCCCGTCGGGCAGGACGTCGACCAGCGATTGCGGTGTCCAGGTCTCGCCCACGGGCACATCCTGTCCCATGTCGGGGGTCAGCGGCGGGCGCGGGCGGTGGCGTAGAGGCAGACCGCCGCCGCCGTGGCCAGGTTGAGGCTCTCGGCCCGTCCGGCGATGGGGATCCGGATCCGGTGGTCAGCCAGAGCGGCCATCTCGTCGGGCAAGCCCCAGGCCTCGTTGCCGAACAACCAGGCGACCGGCCCCAGCATCAGGTCGTCGGCGTCGAACAGGTCGACCTCGCCGTCACCGTCGGCGGCCAGGACGACCAGGCCCGCGGCGCGTGCGGCGGCGACGGCAGCACCGGTGTCGGGAGTCACCGCATGCGGCAGGTGGAACAGGCTGCCGACACTGGCCCGCACCGTCTTGGGGTTGTACGGGTCGACGGAGTGCCCGGCCAGCAGTACGCCGTCGGCCCCGACCGCGTCAGCGGTGCGGATCACGGTGCCCGCGTTGCCGGGATCGCGCACGTCGGCACACACCACGACCAGGCCGGCAGCGTCGACCACCTCGGCGGGGTGCTGGTCGAGGAACCGGCAGACGGCGACCACCCCCGCTGGGGAGACGCTGTCACTCAACGAGGCCAGTGCCCGGTCCTCGACCGCGGTCCACGGCACGGCTGCGGCGGCCGCGGCGTCGTACAGGTCGCGGAAGTCCTCGGTCGCGCCGGGGGTGGCGAACACCTCCACGGCACAACCGCTCGCCGACAGGGCTCCCTCGACGGCCTTGGGGCCGTCGGCAAGGAACAGCCGCCGCTCGGCGCGAACCGGGCGGCGGCTGAGCTTGTGCGCGTCCTTGACCCGGCCACTCCTCGCGGTGAGGGGAGCGTCCGCGCCCGTGGGCCGCGCCGATGACGAGTGGTGCACCAAGCGTCAGGAGGCCTTCGGAGCGTTGACGTCCTCGGGGAGAGCAGCCTTGGCGGTCTCCACCAGTGAGGTGAACGCGGGCAGGTCGTTGACAGCCATCTCCGCCATGATCTTGCGGTCGACCTCGACGCCGGCCAGGTTCAGGCCCTGGATGAAGCGGTTGTAGGTCATCCCCTGCGCGCGGGCGGCCGCGTTGATCCGCTGGATCCACAGCCGACGGAAGTTGCCCTTGTTCTTGCGACGGTCGTTGTAGCTGTAGACCAGGGAGTGGGTGACCTGCTCCTTGGCCTTGCGGTAGAGCCGCGAACGCTGGCCGCGGTAACCCGAGGCCCGCTCGAGGGTGGTCCGGCGCTTCTTGTGGGCGTTCACTGCGCGCTTGACGCGTGCCATGTCAGTACTCCTTGCTCAGGTGATTCGGGACCGGGGCTCGAGATCCTGGTTGAGGCGCGCGCGACGCGAGCCTCGACCTTCTCGACCTCCGGAGGGGAGGGGGACGGGTCAGCGACCCAGCAGCTTCTTGGCCCGCTTGACGTCAGCCTTGGCGACCTCGGTGGTGCCGGACAGGCGGCGCGTCACCTTGGAGGGCATCTTCTCCAGGTTGTGGCGCAGGCCAGCCTTCTGGCGGCGGATCTTGCCCGAGCCGGTCACCCGGAAGCGCTTGCTGGCACCGGAGTGCGTCTTGTTCTTCGGCATGGTTGTTGCTCTCTCTCTTCTTGAGCGTCTTGGGCGGTCGGGCGGTGGTCAGGCCTCGATCTCGGGGTCGAGGTTCTCGGAGCGGCCCCGTTCCTTCTTCTGCGCGACCGGACCGGCGGCGTGGGCGGCGTCGCGCTCAGCCTGCTCCTCGGCCTCGACGGCCGCGCGCTGCTCGGCCCTGGACTGCTTCTGGGCCTCGTGGTCGGCCTTGGCCTCGGACTTCTTGCGGTGAGGACCGAGAACCATGACCATGTTGCGGCCGTCCTGCTTCGGCGAGGACTCGACGAAGCCGAGCTCGTCGACGTCTTCGGCGAGGCGCTGCAGCAGCCGGAACCCGAGCTCGGGGCGGTGCTGCTCGCGTCCGCGGAACATGATCGTGATCTTGACCTTGTCGCCTGCCTTCAGGAACCGAACGACGTGACCCTTCTTGGTCTCGTAGTCGTGCGCGTCGATCTTCGGGCGGAGCTTCATCTCCTTGATGATGACGTTGGTCTGGTTCCGTCGTGCCTCACGGGCCTTCTGCGCGTTCTCGTACTTGAACTTGCCGTAGTCCATGAGCTTGCAGACCGGCGGGCGGGCCATCGGAGCCACCTCGACCAGGTCGAGATCGGCCTCCTGGGCCAGCTTGAGTGCCTGGTCGGTCGGGACGATGCCCACGGTCTCGCCGTTGGGTCCCACGAGCCGGACCTCCGGAACCCGGATCCGGTCGTTAATGCGCAACTCGGTGCTGATGTGTCCTCCAGTGTGTCTCGCGGCCGGAAGACTCCCCGCGTCCTCGGCCCGGACCGGCGCCGTCAGACGAAAAAAGCTTCCGCTGGTCACAAGCGGAAGCCAGTCGCGACACGTCGCCCGGAAATCTCAACGCGTGTCACCGGCGGCGACGAATCAACGTCGTTACCGGGACCGGACCCGACGACCTGTGGCGGTCGATGCGGGTGGGAGACGTGAAGCTGCTGGTCCCCGCTTGTGTCATCAGTGCCCTCACGGGTGTGACGTCACTGATTGGTCAACGGACCCACCTTACCGCGTCATTCCGAGGCCGGTCGAATCCACGCCGTGCGCTCCCCCAGGCGCGACAGCTGCCACCCGGCAGCGATCGCCCGCAGGTCCTCCCCCTCGATCGGGAAGGCCACCGGGCCGGCCACATCGATCACGAGCGCCGCGGCCCGCTCTTGCAGGGCGGCCTGGGCTGCCGTCGCGGCAGCCACCGGGACCGGCCGCGCCTGCGGGTCCCAGGCAGACAGGGTGGCGGTGCTGGTGAAGGCGAGCAGCCCTCGGCGGCCGTCGGGTCGGGCGAGCAGCACTGCGGCCATGTCGCTGGTCTTGTCGTGAGCGAGCCCCGCCTCGTCGACCTCGAGGTCACCGGCGATCGCCACCACCGGCACCAGGAGCCGCCCGCCCTGCAGGGCTACGAGCACGTCGACGTACGTCCCGAACCCGGCGGCGAAGTCCGAGAGGGCGCCGGTGAGCGTCGCATCCGCGGCGCCGTCGTCATCGGGGAACCCGGGGTCCGGGATGGTTCTCGACACGTGTCGATCCTCGCACCCGCCGCGGCCTGCGCTTGGCAGGGGTGTCCGCATCGGTGGCCAGTCATCGGTGTGCCAGTCACCGATGTGCCAGAGTTGAGGGGTGGACGAGGTGACCTGGGCAGCGCTCGCGGCGGTGCTGACGGCGCTCGGCGCGACCTGGACCTGGTACGCGTTCCGCCACCGGGGCGTGGCCTCCGGCCTGCGCGGGGCCGGGCTGACCCTGCTGCCGCCGGCGGCGTTCCTCACCGGGACCCTCGAGATGTTCACCGAGATCAGCGGGTCGGTGCTGGACTGGGCCACCAGCCTGGTGTTCAACCCGGTCGTGTGGGCGGGCATCGTGCTGGCCGGGCTCTCCGTGGTGCTCCTGGGCACCTCAGCCGCGCTGCGGAACCGCGGCGTCGGCGGTCCCCGGAATGACAAGCCTGGAGGTCAGTCGCGTCAGGTGACCGGCCAGCCGGGCAGGGGCGAGCTGCCGCGTGCGTCGGGTCGCAGCGAACCGGCACTCGACGACGAGCTGGCTGACATCGAGGCGATCCTCAAGCGTCGCGGAATCACCTGATGCCACCCACGTCGGGCGGGCGGCGCGACCTCGCCCGCCGGCTCGCTGCCGCTGTGGCGTCGCTCCACGCCACCGGCGAGACCATGGCCACGCCCGCGATGGTGGTCGACCTCGACGCGTTCGACGACAACACCGACGACCTGGTCCGCCGCGCTGCCGGGACCCCCGTCCGGATCGCCTCCAAGTCGGTGCGCGTGCCTGCGCTCCTCAGCCGGGCCCTCCGCCACGACGGCATCCGCGGGATCCTGGCGTTCACGCTCCGCGAGGCGCTCTGGCTCCACGAGCACGACATCAGCGACGACATCGTCGTGGCCTATCCCACTGTCGATCTCGCCGCGCTCGGTCACCTGGTCGCCTCCCCCGCCGCGGCTTCCACCATCACCCTGATGGTCGACGACGTGGCCCATCTCGATCTGGTCGACTCGGTGCGCCACTCGTTGGCAGTGCCGATCCGGGTGGCGATCGACGTCGACGCCGGCCTGCGGATCGGCTCCCAACACGTCGGGCCGAAGCGGTCCCCGCTGCAGGATCCGGACTCCGTGGTCGAGCTGGCACGCGCGATCGTGGAGCGACGCGGCTTCCGGCTGGTCGGGGTGATGACCTACGAGGGCCAGGTCGCCGGGGTGCCGGACGTCGTACCGTCCCAGCGCGCTCGCTCGCTGATCGTGCGGGGTCTCAAACAGGCCTCCCAGACCCAGCTGGAGGTACGCCGACGCCAGGTCGCCGATGCCCTGTCGGGTGTCGTCGAGCTCGAGTTCTGGAACGCGGGCGGCTCCGGGTCGGTGGACACGACGGCTCGGGACCCGGTCGTGACCGAGGTCGCCGCCGGTTCCGGGCTGCTGGGGCCGACGCTCTTCGACCACTACCAGTCCTTCGACCCCGTGCCGGCCGCCGTGTTCGCCCTCCCGGTCGTGCGCCGCCCCTCACCGGGGATCGCCACCGTGCACGGCGGAGGCTTGATCGCCTCTGGTGCTGCGGGACGTGACCGGTTGCCGGTGCCGTGGATCCCGGAGGGTCTCCGCCTCACCTCGTTGGAGGGAGCAGGTGAGGTGCAGACGCCGCTGACCGGACCGACCGCCGCCCGGCTCCGGATCGGCGACCTGGTGTGGTTCCGGCATGCCAAGGCCGGTGAAGTCTTCGAGCACACGAACGACGTCCGGTTGCTCGTCGGTGACGCCTTCGACACCACCGTCGAGACCTACCGCGGGCTCGGCCTGACGTTCTGACCGCTCGTCAGACCCAGAACGTGCGGATGCAGATCCGGCTGGAGTACGACGTCTTGAAGTTGTCGTTGCCCTTGATCTTGATGCGGTAGCAGACCGTGCCCGGACGCTTGAGTGCGTGGACGCGCTCGCGGTACCTGCTCTGGTCGCTGGTCTTGAACTTGCCGTCGTCACTCCAGCTCTTGTCGCGCTTCAGCTTGCGCTGCAGGATCGCGAAGCGCTCCGTGTAGTCGGGCCTGACCTTGCCCTTGACGAAGAACACCTTGTCGCGCGGCTCGACGGCCTTGATCGAGATCTCGCGCTCGGGTTTGGCCTGGGGTTGCGCCTGCTCCGCGTGTGCTGTGCCGAGCGCAGCCAGCGGCGCGGTGGCGACGAGGGCGACGGTCGCAACGGCCAGACGCATCCAGGTGGCTGACATCGGCGGTTCCCTCCGTGATGGTGACTGATGCGAACTGGGAGGACCTTGCCCCACAGCCGGGTCCCGCGAACCCAGTTTGCACATATTCGTCCTATCGTGACCGTGTGAGGGATCCCGCGGCCGACGTCCTGGCCCTGGTCCGATCCCGGCCGGCGTCGTTGGGCGCGGGTCACCTGGTGTGCATCGACGGTCCGGCCGGGTCGGGCAAGACCACGCTGGCACACGCGCTCCTCGCTCGTGTCCCGTCCGCAGCACTCGTCCACATGGACGACCTCTACGAGGGGTGGTCTGGGCTACCCCACGTCGATGCCCAGCTCGCGGGACTGCTCGCCCCGCTGGCGGCCGGTCGGGCAGGTGGATACCGGCGCTGGGACTGGCACTCGGACCGGTGGGCCGAGCAGGTCACCGTCGAGCCGGCAGACCTGCTGGTGGTGGAGGGCGTGGGCTCCGGGTCGCTGGTGGTCGCGCCTCACGTCAGCGCGCTCGTGTGGGTCGAGGCTCCTCATGACCTGCGGCTGCGGCGTGGCCTCGACCGGGACGGCGACACCTTCGCACCCCACTGGCGGGCCTGGGCCCGAGGCGAGAGCGAGCACTTCGCCCGGCACCGCACCCGGGAACGCGCCGACCTCCTGGTCGACGGCGAGACCGGATCAGTGGTCGCGCGCGACCAGCAGCCGTAGCTCGGCCACGGCGCGCCTCGCCCGGCCGCCGTCTGACCCCTGGATGCCCATCGCCGGCGCGCTGTTGCCATCGGCCAGGTCGAGCACCACCCAGGGGGCACCCGGCGGCAGGTGGACCGCCAGCACCTCCGCCCACTCGTAGTCGTGCCGGCGATAGCCGTTGACCACGACCAGCCGGTCGGAGCGCGCCTCCACCCGGGAACGCGCCATCCCGAACCCGACCGAGAAGAACAGCAGCCCGATGAAGACCAGGGTGCCGCGCTGGAATGGGGTGAAGCGGGCCCGGGTCTCGGCGTCGAAGCCGAACCACGCGAAGGCGCACACGAACAGCAGCATGCTGCCGAACACGAGCAGCGCCATCCGCACACCGAAGGGGCGCCAGGTGTGGGGCAGCTCGGGTTCAGAGACGGCAGGCATGGATGTCGGTCAGCAGGATTCCGCGGGCACCGAGGTCGTAGAGCTCATCCATCAGCCGCTGCGCCCCGACCCGCGGGACCATCGCGCGCACCGCGACCCAGCCCTCACGGTGGAGCGGCGACACGGTCGGGCTCTCGATGCCGGGAGTGAGGGCGACCGCCGCGGTCACGTCCTCGGAGCGGATGTCGTAATCCATCATCACGTAGCTGCGGGCGAGCAGGACCCCGTCGAGCCGGCGACGGAAGATCTCGAGGCCTGCTGGCGCCTCACCGCCGTGGGTGACCAGCACCGCCTCGGACTCGAGGATCACCTCCCCGAACGTCTCCAGGCCCGCGGCCCTCAGCGTGCTGCCGGTCTCGACGACGTCCGCGATCGCGTCGGCGACCCCCAGCTGGATGCTGGTCTCGACGGCCCCGTCGAGTCGGGTCACCGAGGCCTCGATCCCCTCACGCTCCAGGTAGGCGGTCACCACTCCGACGTACGACGTGGCGATCCGCTGGCCGGCCAGGTCGGCGGCCTGGGTGAAGCGGCCCGCCGGACCGGCGAACCGGAACCGGCTGCCGCCGAACCCGAGCCCCCGCACCTCCTCGGCCTTGGCGCCCGAGTCGAGCAGCAGGTCACGACCGGTGATGCCGACGTCGAGGGTCCCCTCCCCGACGTACAGCGCAATGTCGCGGGGTCGGAGGTAGAAGAACTCGACGCCGTTCTCGGCGTCGAGCAACCGCAGCTCCTTGGCGTCGTGACGCTGTCGGTAGCCCGACTCGCGCAGGATCTCCTGTGCCGACTGGGACAGCGCGCCCTTGTTCGGGATGGCGACGCGCAGCAGCCGGTCTCCGGTGGTGGCGGTGGTCATGGGTGGATCAGCATCCTCAGAGGTGGGTGTAGACGTCGTCGAGGGTCAGGTCGCAGGCGAGCATGAGCACCTGTGCGTGGTAGAGCAGCTGGCTGATCTCCTCGGCCGCCCGCTCCTTCGACTCGTGCTCGGCGGCCATCCAGGACTCGGCGGCCTCCTCGACCAGCTTCTTGCCGATCGCATGGACACCGGCGTCGAGCTGCTGCACGGTGCCCGAACCCGCCGGCCGGGACTCGGCCTTCTCGCTCAGCTCGGACCAGAGCTCGTCGAACGTCTTCACAACCGGGAAGCCTAGACGTAACCCCTGCGGAGCGAGCGCAGTGTCTGGGCAGTGGCCAGCGCAGCGGCGGTCGCCTCGTAGCCCTTGTCCTCGTGCGACGTGGCGAGTCCGGCTCGGTCCAGGGCCTGTTCTTCGTTGTCACAGGTGAGAACGCCGAAGCCGATCGGGGTCTGCCGGTCGAGCGCGACTCGGTTCAGCCCGTCCGTGGCAGCCGAGCAGACGTACTCGAAGTGAGGCGTGCCGCCGCGGATCACGACGCCGAGGGCCACCACCGCGTCGTACCCCTGCGCGGCGGCAGCGTCGGCCACGACCGGCAGCTCGAAGGTGCCCGGGACCCGGATCAGCTGCGGGGCCTCGACCTGGTGGTCCCGGCAGGCGCGCTGGGCGCCGTCGATGAGTCCGTCCATCACCGTCTCGTGCCAGCTCGCTGCCACGATGGCCACCCGAAGGTCGTGGCAGTCGATCGGCTCCTGGGTCGGCGCTCCGGCTCCGCTCATGGTGTGACCGTCGCCTCGACCGGCTCGACCGGCTCGGAATGCAGGTCGGGCAGCGTGTGGCCCATCCGGTCACGCTTGGTGCGCAGGTAGGACAGGTTGTGGTCGTTGGGTCGTGGCGTGAGGGGGACCCGTTCCGGCACGGCGACTCCGTAGTCCTCGAGGCTGGAGATCTTGGCCGGGTTGTTCGTGAGCAGCCGCACCTTCCGGATCCCCAGGTCGCGCAGGATCTGGGTGGCCGCACCGTAGTGACGTGCGTCGGCCGGAAGCCCCAGGTCGAGGTTGGCGTCCACGGTGTCCCGGCCGTCATCCTGCAAGGCGTAGGCCTGGAGCTTCGCAACCAGCCCGATGCCACGACCCTCGTGGCCACGCAGGTAGATCACCACCCCCATCCCCTCCTCGACGACTCTGTCGAGCGCCTCGTCGAGCTGCGGGCCGCAGTCGCAGCGGTGGCTTCCGAACACGTCACCGGTCAGGCACTCGGAATGGACCCGGACCAGGATCGGCTCCCCGGCCGCGGCGGCGGCGCCGACGTCACCGTGGACCAACGCGAGGTGCTCCCCGCCGTCCACGGTGTTGCGATAGCCGTGGGCTGCGAACGTGGCGTGCCGGGTCGGGAGCGTGGTGACGGCGACCCGCTCGACGAGCATCTCGGTGCGGTGCCGGTAGCGGACCAGCTCGTCGATGGAGATCATGGCCAGATCGTGCTCGTCGGCAAACGCCCGCAGTTCCGGTCCGCGCTTCATGGTGCCGTCGTCGTTCACGACCTCGACCAGGACGCCCGCAGGCGTCAACCCGGCCATCCGGGCCAGGTCGACCGCGGCCTCGGTATGTCCGCGCCGCACCAGCACCCCTCCCTCGCGGTAGCGCAGCGGGAAGACGTGACCGGGTCGGGTGACCTCCCAGGGCTCGGTGGCCGAGTCGGCCAGGACCCGAGCCGTGTGTGCCCGGTCGGCCGCGGAGATGCCGGTGGAGACGCCGTCGCGGGCGTCGACCGAGATCGTGTACGCCGTGCGCAGCTTGTCCTTGTTGTGCGGGGTCATCAGCGGGATCTCGAGCCGGTCGAGCATGTCGCCCGGCATCGGCACGCAGATCACGCCGCTCGAGTGGCGGATCGTGAATGCCATCAGCGCCGGGGTGGCCTTGCTGGCGGCGAAGATCAGGTCACCCTCGTTCTCGCGGTCCTCGTCATCGACCACCACGACCGCTCGTCCTGCCGCGATGTCGGTGATGGCCCGCTCGACGGAGTCGAGCCGCACGGTGTCCTCGTTGCTCACGCGTTTCCTCCGGTGTAGGCACGGACCAGCTTGGCCACGTGCTTGGCGATGACGTCGACCTCGAGGTTGACCGACTCCCCCGGCGCCCGACTGCCGAGCGTGGTGCGGGTCAGGGTCTCGGGGATCAGGCTGACGGTGAAGTGGTCCTCGCCTGCCTCCACGACGGTGAGACTGACCCCGTCCACCGTGATGGAGCCCTGGTCGACGAGGTAGGGCGCGAGCGTCGGCGGCAGCGAGATGGCGACGACCTCCCAGTGCTCGCTGGGTGTCCGGGACAGGATCTCGCCGACGGCATCGACGTGACCCTGCACCAGATGACCTCCCATGCGGGTCGAGAGGGTGGCGGCGCGCTCCAGGTTGACGCGGGCTCCGACCGGCAAGGCGCCCAGGGAGGTCGCGTCGAGGGTCTGTTGCATGACGTCGGCGGTCCACACGCCGTCGGCGACGTGGGTCACCGTGAGGCAGCAGCCGTTGACGGCGATCGATTCGCCGAGCTCGACGTCCTCGAGCACCCGCTCGGCGTGGATCGAGAGCCGGACCGCATCACCCTGGTCCTCGATCGCAGCGACGGTGCCGAGCTCCTCGACGATTCCGGTGAACATCAGCGTCCCCCTCCCGGCCGCAGCCTGAGTCGGATGTTGGTGTCTTCGCCGCCCGCACCGTCGAACACCGTGCCCTGCAGCACCTGGACGTCGTCGACGCGCAGGTGGTGGGCGGCGGCGATGGTGTCGATGCCGAGGTCCGCGACCGCGCTCGTCCCGGCACCGAGCAGCATCGGTGCGATGTAGGCGACGATCTCGTCGACCAACCCGGCCTCGAGGAAGGCGGCCGCCAACGTCGGACCTCCTTCGAGGAAGACGTGCTGGCAGTCGCGGGCGAAGAGGGTCGCCAAGGCCTGGTGCGGGTCGCGGGTGCGCAGGTGGACGGTCTCGGCCCGGTCGTTGAAGACCCGGCGGTCCGCGGGCAGCTCCCGCTCCCCCATCACCACGCGGAGCGGCTGTGTCCCGACCGGCTGGTCGAGCTCGTCGCGGACCGTCAGCTCGGGGTCGTCGACGACCACGGTGTTGGTGCCGACCAGCATCACGTCGCACTCGCCACGCAGCCGGTGGGTGTCACGGCGCGCGGCGAGGCTGGACACCCAACGGCTGGTGCCGTCGGCCGCGGCGCTGCGACCGTCGAGGGTGGTCGCGAACTTCCAGGTCACGAAGGGGCGCTGGTGTTCGACAGCGAAGGTCCACGCCCGGTTGAGGGCGCGTGCTTCGTCGACCATCAGGCCTGCTTCCACCTCGATACCGGCGGCGCGCAGCGTGTCGCTTCCGCCGGTCGCCACCGGGTTGGTGTCGGACTGGGCGAACACCACCCTCCTCACGCCGGCCGCGATCAGCGCGTCGGCGCAGGGACCGGTGCGTCCCCGGTGGTTGCAGGGCTCGAGAGTCACCACTGCCGTCGCACCCTGCGCGTCGTCCCCGGCCACCCGCAGCGCGGCCGCCTCCGCATGCGGAGAACCGGCACCGCGATGGAATCCCTCCGCGATCTCGGTGCCGTCGGGGGCGAGGAGCACGCAGCCCACGCGAGGGTTGGGGCCGAGCGGGACTCCGTCGGTCGCGGCGAGCGCGAGAGCGCGCCGCATCGCGGCCTGCTCGGCGTCGGAAAACGTCATCGCCTCATCCTCGGTCCGGGGCTCGCGGACCCGAGGGGGCACATCGGTCGACGGACACCTCGGGTGGACCGAGGCGTTCGTCGCTGCGTGCTGCTTCTCATCCGGACTTTGACCGTCGGTCCAGGAGTTCCACCTGATCAACCGGCCACTGGCAGTGACCGGGTCGCGGACTATGACCGCCGGTGCGGAGTTTCACCGCCCCCAGAGCACGCGAGCGCTGTGGTTCCAGTCGCTCTTGCTGGGTCCATGCTGCCACATTGCTGAAGCGGAGGTCGCGTGAGATGGGCCACGACCCCACTGTCGATGCGGTCGGTACCCAGGGACCGCATCGTGAGGACCGACCAACAAATTCGGTTGTTGGAGCGATTGATCAACCAGCCCGTTTGATCGATCGCTCCAACAACGGATTCGAGGGGGTCTGCCGGAAGCCCTGTGGAGAACCCTCGGAGACCTTCGGACTTCGTGGTGGACTCGGGTGATGCCGAGGTTGATCGACACCGGATCGCGCACCGGGACGTTGGTGGCCTCCGTCAACCACCTGCTGGCCGTGGGCGGGCCCCGGGCGATCTCCCTGCGCGCCATCGCCGAGGTGAGCCGGGTGAGCGGATCGTCGATCCTGCACCACTTCAACACCGTCGAGCACCTGCTCCGGGTCAGCGCCCATGTCACCGGCAAGGCGAGGCTGCACCGGATGGAGACGCGGTGGAGCGACGAGGGGGTGGCCGCCCACCTCCCGGGCGCCCCCGACGACGTGGTGGACGCCCGCGTCTGGCTGGCGTGGTGCGAGCTGTGGCGCTCCCACGACGGGCTCGAGCCCACCGTCCGCGACGCCCGCTACGCCGAGCGGGCACTCCTGGCTCGGCAGCTGGACTTCCGGCTCGCCCGCGAGGAGCTCGACACGGCGGTGGCGCTGATCGACGGTCTCTCCGTGGCGATCTGCCGACCGGTCGACCCGATGCCCCTGAAGCGGGCGGCGACGCTGCTCAGCCGGCAGCTGAGGTAGCGGCCGTGCGCAACGCGGTGACCATGGCGTCGGGGTCTTCGGCGGAGTAGACGGCCGATCCGGCGACGAACACGTCGGCGCCGGCCTCGGCGCACCGTTCGATGGTGTCGAGCGAGATGCCGCCGTCCACCTGCAGCCAGGTCTCCACGCCGTGACGTTCCATGAGCGCGCGGGTGCGCCGGATCTTGGGCAGCACCAGGTCGAGGAACTTCTGGCCGCCGAAGCCGGGCTCGACGGTCATCAGCAGCACCATGTCCAGCTCGGGCAGCAGGTCCTCGTACGGCTCGATCGGGGTGGCTGGACGCAGCGCCATGCTGGCGCGGGCGCCGTGGGAACGCAGCTCGCGGGCCAGCCGCACCGGGGCCGCGGCGGCCTCGACGTGGAAGGTCACCGAGCCGCACCCCGCCTCGACGTAGGCCAGGGCCTCACGGTCGGGGTTCTCGATCATCAGGTGTGCGTCCAGCGGGACGTCGGTGGCGCGGGACAGGGCCTCGACCATGGTCGGGCCGAATGTGAGGTTCGGGACGAAGTGGTTGTCCATCACGTCCACGTGGACCCAGTCGGCACTGGGGATCCGCGCCACCTCTGCCCCCAGTGCGGCGAAGTCGGCGTTCAGGATGCTCGGTGTGATCTGGATGCCCACGCGTCGAATCCTAGGGGGCGTCGTCCGGGTCCGGCGGGGGGTCGGCACCCTCGGCGTCGTCGCGGTCGGCCCACCCGAGCAGCGGGGCCAGGTCGAACACGTCGCGATCGATGGTGGCATGCAGGTCGCCGAGCTCGGCGTAGCGGTCCGGCATCGTGAAGATCGTGAAGTCGCGCGGGTCGCAGGCGTCGATCTCGTCCCAGCGAACCGGGGCGCTCACGCGCGCATCCGGCACACCCCGCACGGAGTACGCCGCGGCGATGGTGTGGTCGCGCGCGTTCTGGTTGTAGTCGACGAACAGATGGTGCGGGTCGCGGTCCTTGCGCCACCACGCGGTGGTGACGTCGTCGGGTGACCGCCGTTCGATCTCGCGGGCGAACGCAAGCGCCGCCCGGCGTACCTGTCGATGTCCGTGGTCGGGACGGATCCTGACGTAGATGTGCAGCCCCGAGCCCCCGCTCGTCTTGGGGTAGCCCACGGCTCCGAGCTCATCGAGCACCTCGTGGACCACTCCGGCCACGCGCTGGACCTGGGCGAAGTCCGAGAGCGGTCCGGGGTCGAGGTCGATGCGCCACTCGTCGGGCGACTCGGGATCCTCGCGGCGGCTGTTCCACGGGTGGAACTCGACCGTCGACATCTGCACCGCCCAGATCACGGCCCCGAGCTCGCTCACACAGAGCTCGTCGGCGGTGCGGTTCCAGCGGGGGAAGTGCAGTGTCACCGTCTCGACCCAGGGTGGCGCCCCGGACGGCAGCCGCTTCTGGTGGACCTTGTCGCCGGCCAGTCCCTTCGGGAACCGGTGGAGCATGCAGGGCCGCTCGAACAGGGCGTTGACGATCCCGCCGCCGATCGAGAGGTAGTACTCGACGAGGTCGAGCTTGGTGGCCCCGGACTCCGGGAAGTAGACCCGGTCAGGATTGGTGACCTTGATCAGTCGGTCCTCGCCCCACTCACCCGGGACGGCGATCTCGGTGAACGGTGACGCCATGGCGTCACCGTAGTGGACCTCAGGGAGCCTTCGGCCGCTCCACCACGACGGTCACCGTGGGCGACCAGTGGGCGTCGGCGTACGACCGGTCCTCGAAGAACCATCGGTAGTCCGTCGTCACCTCGGGCGACACCGTGATGGTGACCCGGCCGTCGGGCGAGGCGGTCAGCGGGTCGGTGACCGCGCGGAAGGAATCGTCCCCCAGCCGGCGCGCCTCGAGCACGAGGGCGGATCCCATCGGCGCGGAGCTGGCGTCGAGGGACATCCCCTCCAAGGTGACCTCCTCGTTCGGCAGCACCCGCACGCGTGAGGAGGTGATGGAGGTGGAGACGGACCAGCCTTCGAGGTCGTAGGTCGTCACCGAACCCGGGACCCCGACCTGGATCGCGTCGAGGCCGAAGGGGCTGCCGTCGCAGCCCAGGCCGGCCATGAGGTACCCGGGGCCGTCGCCATGAGCGGCGGTGAAGTCGTCGATGGTGGCGGCTCCGGGCTCTTCGCTCACGGCACCCGTGGCGCCGACGACTCGGCTCCAGGTGTACGTCGCCGCCGCCGCGTCGATGCTCTGCCAGCCGCTCCCGACTGCGGTGAGGTCGGCTCGCCCGGCCCAGACCTCACCGGGCGCCATTCCTGCTGCCCGGTACCAGACGTAGGCGACCCCACGGCTCCCGGCGGCTGCGCTGACCGCCATCGTGTGGGTCGCGGCCGAGACCGACCCGACCAGGCTGACCGAGCCGGCAGCCGTGCCGGTGCCCGGGAGCTGGAGCTCCGCCGCCCGCCGGCCCAGCGGCGCCGCCGGGTCGCGGGTGACCCGTACCGAGGGGCCGCGGGTGTCCGCGTGGAAGAGATCGGTGCACCCGAAGTAGGTCAGCGAGGTGCCGAGGGCCGGGAAGGCGGTTCCGGGCACCACGACGGTGTCGTCGGCGTGCGCAGGCGCGAGCGGCCAGGCAAGGCCGACCGACAGCAGTGCGGCAGTCGCGGCGCGACGCATAGGTGCCTTCCCCTCCCCGGTGCTGGTCCCGATGCTGGGCCCAAAACTGGGCCCAACACTGGGCCTGGTCCCATTCAACGCCACGATAGCCACCGCGCCAATGGCCCAGGGCTCACGAATTCATGACAGTCCGCTCACGATTCACCGACGGCGAAGGAGCGCCCAGTACATCGCGTCGGTCCGGTGCTCGTGTGGCCACAGCTGGCGCGAGTGCTCCAGGACGACGTCATCACGCGTGGACAGCACTGCCTGCACCACCTCGCTGGTCTCTGCGACCACCGGCGAGCAGGTCGCGTAGACCACCACCCCACCGGCCCGCACCAGGTCGAGGGCGCTGGCCAGCAGCTGTTGCTGCAGCACGACCAGCCCCACGAGATCCTCGGGCCGCTTGCGCCAGCGCGCCTCCGGCCGGCGCCGCAGCGCGCCGAGTCCGGAGCACGGGGCATCGACGAGCACCCGGTCGAACGAGCCCGGCGCCCACGACGGCGCTCGACCGTCCTCGGCTGTGATCGCCTCGAGTCCCTCGGCACCCTCGAGCGCACGCCGGACCAGCTCGGTGCGGTGCGGCTGCGGCTCGTTGGCCACCACCTGGGCTCCTCGCTCCCGGGCCAGGGCGGCCAGCAGCGCCGCCTTGCCACCGGGGCCGGCACACAGGTCGAGCCAGCGGTGGTCCGGGCCCTCCAGGGGCGCCGCGGCGAGCGCGATCGCCACCAGTTGCGAGCCCTCGTCCTGGACGCCGGCGCGTCCCTCGGCCACCGCATCGACCGCGCCGGGGTCGCCACCGCCCAGCCGGACGCCGTACGGCGACAGCGTGGTCGGCTCCCCCGGCAGCTCGTCTCGCGTCGACCGGCCCGGGCGGGCCACCAGCACCACGCCGGGTGCGTCGTTGTCGGCTGCGAGCAGGGCCGCCAGCTCGGACCGACGCTCACCGAGGGCGCGCTCGAACTCGGCGACGATCCACGGCGGGTGGCTGTGGGCGACCGACAGATGGCCGAGCGGGTCGGAGGAGGGGTCCGGGGCGACCCGGTCGATCCACGCGTCGAGGTCGTGTTCCGCGATCCGTCGCAACACCGCATTCACCAGCCCGGAGCTGCGCGGCCCGGCGCGGACCCGGGCCAGGTCGACCGTGGTGGACACCGCCGCGTGGCTGCCGACGCGCATCCCGAGCAGCTGGTGGGCACCGAGTCGGAGCACGTCCCGGATCCGCGGTTTCACGGTGCCGCGGTCCAGACAGGCGTTGATGATGGCGTCATAGGTGCCCTGCCGCCGCAACGTGCCGGCGGCCAGCTCGGTGGCGAACCCCGCGTCACGGCCCACGAGTCGGTGCTCGCCGATCACCTGCGGGAGGACCAGGTTGGCGTAGGCGTCCTCGGTCCGGACCGCCCGGAGCACGTCATAGGCCGCGAGCCGAGCGGGATCAGCCATCAGCCAGGTACTCCTTGACCAGTCGTCGCGGAGCACGGCGTGCCCACGCGTCGGTGATGATCTCGCGGAGCTCGTCGACGTCGAGCTCGCCGAGCCGGGACTGCTGCACCAGGACCGCGTCGACGCTGCGGAAGTGGTGGATGGTGAAGAACGGGAGGTCGGGGTCGTCGACCAGGGCCTGCTTCTCGGCCGCCGTCGGCGTGGTGATCACGACCAGGTCGTCGTACATCTCCCCGGTCTCTGGATCCACCGCCGTCTGGTGGGGTGCCCGGTAGAGCACGAACCCCTTGCCCTTCTCGCCTCGTGGCACCTTCCAGGTCGGCCGGTCGCCCCACGAGATCCCCAGCTCGGTCTCCGGGAGCGACCGACAGATCTCATCGATGTCCTCGGGAGTCGCCGGCCTGCCCATGGGGTCAGGCTAGCGACGACCTCCCGAGGCGCCGCGGGTGGCTCAGAGCAGGTTGAGTGCGGTCGCGACGGTCTCGTAGACGCCGTAGGCCAGCAGCAGCGTGACGACGCCCCACGACAGCACCAGCCGGGCGCTCGTCGTGGCCGGTACGGCCTGCTCGGTGGCGAGGGCCGCGTCCCGCTCCTCCGCAGCCTGGGCGCGCTCCTCGCCGCGATCGGTGTGGTGCACGCTGTCGACCGGGGTGATCAGCAGGTTGGCGACGAAGCCCACCGCGAGCACGCCGACCATGATGAAGAGAGCCGGCCGATAGGCCTCCGATGTGAGCGTCCCGGGGTCACCGGCCCGGTCCAGCACGCCATTGACGATGAGGGGCCCGGCCACCCCGGCTGCCGCCCAGGCCGTGAGCAACCGGCCGTGGATCGCGCCGACCTGGAAGGTCCCGAAGAGGTCGCGCAGGTAGGCCGGAACCGTGGCGAATCCGCCGCCGTAGAACGAGATGATGATCGCCGCGACCAACACGAACACCGCCGTCGCAGCAGAACCGCTGAGGGCGAGGAGCACGTAGAGCACGATGCCGACACCGAGGTAGACCATGTAGATCGGCTTGCGCCCGATGTAGTCGGAGGTGGTGGACCAGGCAAAGCGCCCCGCCATGTTGAACAGCGACAGGACGCCGACGAAGCCGCCCGCCGCCGCGACCGTGACCGACGACGTGCCACCGACGCTGTCGCGGAAGAAGTCCTGGATCATCGGCGATGCCTGCTCCAGGATGCCGATACCGGCGGTGACGTTGCAGAAGAGGACGGTCCAGAGCAGCCAGAACTGCGGAGTCCGGATGGACTGGGCAGCCGAGACGTCGTGCTCGGTCACCATCGCCTTCTGCGTGACCTGGTCCGGGTCGAAGCCCTCCGGCCGCCAGCCCGGCGGTGGCACGCGAATGTTGGCGACGCCGATCATCATGATCAGGAAGTAGACGATGCCCAGCGTGACGAACAGTCCGGTGAGCCCGCCACCGTCGGCCAACGAACCCGAGTCGCTCGGGTCATAGCCGCCGTCGAAGAGGCCGAGCAGCTGCCGGGAGGCCGGCGAGGCGACCATCGCGCCGCCTCCGAAGCCCATGATCGCCATGCCGGTGGCCAGCCCGGGGCGGTCCGGGAACCACTTGATCAGCGTCGAGACCGGTGAGATGTAGCCGATGCCGAGCCCGATGCCGCCGATGACGCCGTACCCGAGGTAGAGCAACCACAGCTGGGTCGTCGCGATCCCGAGCCCGCCGATGAGGAAGCCGGCGCCCCAGCAGCAGGCGGCGGTGAACATCGCCTTGCGGGGACCGACCCGGTCCACCCACGTGCCCAGCACGGCGGCGGCCAGCCCCAGCATCACGATGGCGACCGAGAAGACGATCCCGATCGAGGTGAGGGAGGAGCCGAAGTGCTCGACCATCGAGTTCTTGTAGACGCTGGTGGCGTAGACCTGACCGATGCAGAGGTGGATCGCCAGTGCCGCCGGAGGGATCAGCCACCGGTTGTAGCCGTGGTTGGCGACGGTGTGCTCCCGATCGAGCACGCTCAGCATGGCCATGGGGGTCCTTCCGAGGTAGACCAACGTTCAACGACGGCGGCCACCCTAATCGCAGCGTGAAGCCGGTCACCTCACCCCAACAGGTTGCCCGGTTCCGGTCGTACGCCGCGGGCCCAGTCGGCTGCGGCCATCTCCTTCTTCCCGAAGGCCTTGACCAGGCCGAGCCGCACGGGTGTGGTGCCGGTGCCGACGTGGACCGCGTTCCGGGAGACCGCCAGCAGGCCCGGCGGCAACGGTTCGTGGGCCTCGTCAGTCGTCACCGGGCCCAGCTTGAATCGCTCACCGCCGTACGTCGACCAGGCACCCGGCCCGGGAGTGCACGCGCGGATCCGGCGATCGATGGCGACGGCCGGTTCACGCCAGTCCACGTGGGCGTCCTCGACCGTGATCTTGGGGGCCAGGCTGACACCTTCCGCCGGCTGCTCCCGCGCCTCGAGACTGCCGTCCTCGATCCCGTCGAGGGTGGCGACGAGCAGGCCCGCACCGCCCTCCGCGAGCCGGCCGAGCAGGTCGCCGGCGGTGTCGGTGGGGCGGATCCGCTCGGTCATCACGCCGTAGGTGGGCCCGGCGTCGAGGGCCTTCACGATCCGGAAGGTGGTGGCACCAGTGACCTCGTCGCCGGCCCAGAGGGCGTGCTGGACGGGCGCGGCCCCACGCCACGACGGCAGCGCCGAGAAGTGCAGGTTGACCCAGCCATGGCGCGGGATGTCGAGCGCGCTCTGCGGCAGCAGCGCGCCGTAGGCGACGACCGGACAGCAGTCGGGCGCGAGCTCGCGCAGCGCCGCCTGGAAGTCGGGGTCACGGGGGTGGTCGGGCCGCAGCACCGGGAGGCCGAGCTCCTCGGCCCGCTGCGCGACCGGACTGGCGACCAGCTTTCGGCCCCGCCCCGAGGGTGCGTCGGGGCGGGTGATGACGCCCACCAGGTCATGGCCGCTGTCGGCGATCGCGTCGAGCGCGGGCACGGCGACCTCGGGAGTGCCGGCGAAGACCAGACGCATCAGAGCTGGAGGCCGTGGGTGGCGTGCGGGCTGACCTTGACGCTCGGCCGCTCGAGACCGAACCACTCCGACTCACGGATCTCCCGCATCGCCGCCCTGCGCGCGTCGGCGCTGAGCCGGTCGATGAAGAGCACGCCGTCGAGGTGGTCGGTCTCGTGCTGGATCGCGCGCGAGAGCAGGTCGCTGCCGTGGATGGTGACCGGTTCACCGTGCATGTCGAAGCCGTGGGCGACGACCGAGAGCGCGCGCAGGCACTCGAAGCTCATTTCGGGCAGGGACAGGCAGCCCTCGAGGCCTTCCTGCTGCTCCTCGGAGAGTTCCAGTGACGGATTCACGAGGTGGCCGACCTCGCCGTCGACGTACCAGGTGAAGACCCGCAGGCCCACGCCGATCTGAGGCGCGGCCAGGCCGGCGCCGGGAGCGGCGAGCATGGTGTCGGTCAGGTCGGAGACCAGCTTGCGCAGCTCGACGTCGAAGTCGACGACCGCAACGGCGGGGCGTCGCAACACGGGGTCGCCGAAGAGTCGGATGGGTTGGATGGCCACGAGGAGGGAGTCTAGAGGGGTGCCACGAAGGGGCGGTCAGCCGATGTCGACCGGATCGACCTGGATCCGCACCGGGTCGAGCTTGCGGGCGGAGCGGACCCGCTGGACCTCGCCGAGGGCGCTCGACAGCGCCGCGCCGCTGGCGCGTGGCGCCCGCAGCACGACCCGTGACTGGTCGCCGTCGGGGACGGGGCCGAGCACCTCAGTCCCCTCGGGAAGGTCGAGCAGGGTGACGACGTCGTCGACCGCCCCGGGGTCGCCGGTCACGGTCGCGAGCCGGGAGGCCGGCGGGAGATGAGCTTCGGCCCGTTGCGCGATCTCACGCTCGGCGAAGCCGGCGGGGTCCCAGCGCACGAGTGCCTGGAGCGCGGCGTGCTCGGGGGCGCCGACCGCGACGACCCTGCCACCGGCGCGGACGAGGGCCGCCGCGTTGAACCAGCGCCGCAGCGCCTCCTCCTCGGCACGCAGGTCGACACGACCCAGCGGCAGCCAGGTGTCGAGGAGCACGACGGCCGCGTAGCCCCCGCCGGTGACGACGGGTTCGGCACCAGGCGTCGCGACCACGATCGCTGGGCTGTCGGGGACGGTGGACCGGATCTGTGAGCCGCCGGAGGTGAGCACGGGCAGGCCCGGGAAGGTGCGGCCGAGCTCCTCGGCGGTGCGGGACTCCCCCACCACCGGGGCGCGTAGCCCGCGGTGACCGCACTCCGCGCAGGACCAGTCGGCGGCGGGCTCGCCGCACCAGCGGCAGAACGGCGGGTCGGCGGCGCCGGCGAGCTGGAGAGGCCCGGTGCAGTGGGCGCAGCGAGCCGGAGTGCGGCAGCGCTCGCAGGCCAGGCTCGGCGCATAGCCAGACCGGGGGGTCTGCACCAGCACGGGCCCGTCGGTCAGGCCGGTGCGGACGGCGTCGTACGCCGCACGCGGGAGGCGGGCGCCGTGCTCCCGCTCCCCGGACTCGGCGATCGTCACCGTCACTCGCTCGCGGAGCACCTCGCGGGAGGCGGTGATCTCGTGGGCCCAGCCGGAGCGCACCAGCTGATGAGCCTCGACGGACCGGGCGAAGCCACCCACCAGGACGCCGGCGTGCTGCTGTGCGGCGCGCAGCAGCAGCACCTCGCGGGCGTGTGGGTAGGGCGCGCGCGGCTCGGCGTGGAGGTCGTCCCCGTCGTCCCAGATCACGAGCAGACCGAGGTCGTGCACGGGGGCGAATCCGGCAGCTCGGGTGCCGAGCACGACCCGGCGGCGACCCCGAGCGACCGACAGGAAGTCGCGGTAGCGAGCGGCCGGCCCCGCGTCGGCGCTGAGCGTGACGTGGTGACCCTCGCCCAGCACGTCGGTGAGGGCCGCGTCGACGCGCGCGACGTCGCGGTGGTCGGGCACCACCATCAGCGTGCCGCGGCCGCCCGCCAGCGTGAGGGCGGCGGCGTGGGCGAGGGCGCGGGGCCAGTCGGTGGCGGGCGCCGCCGACCAGACGGCGCGTGGCGAACCCCCGGCTGCGAGGTGGGCGAGGAAGGCAGCAGCGGGCTCGTGGCCGGCCCACGCGAGCGACGCTGCGTCGGGATCGGCCACCACCGGAGGGTCGACGTCGGGTGGCGGCTTTGCCTCGGTGGTCGCGTGACGCGGCGGCACGGCCAGCCGGAGCACGTCGGCCCGGCTGCCGGCGTACCGCTCGGCGACAGCGGCGGAGAGGGTCACGATCTCGGGGGCCAGCACCGGCTCCGCGCTGACGACGCGCCGCAGCGGGGCGAGCCGGCCGGTGTGCTCGGAGGCGGCGCTGCGAGCCACGACGTAGCCGTCGACGTCCTGACCGGCGAACCGGACCTTGACCCGCGCGCCGGGCACCGCGGTGTCGGCGTCCTTGATCGGGACGAGGTAGTCGAAGGTGCGGTCCAGGTGGGCCAGCGGCAGGTCGACCAGCACGCTGGCCACCGGGTTGGTCGTGGCGGGCTCGACCTCGGCAGCCTTGCGCGCACGGGTCGCAGCCGCCCTGACCTTCGAGTCGGCCACGGCAGCCCGGAGACCGGGCAGCATCTCGGGCTCCCTCTCCGCGTCAGGCATGGCTGTTGTCTACCAGCGACCGGTGACGCGGTGGACCTCGCCGGCGAGTCTTGGCGACACGCCGGGACGACTCGCCGCCGAACGTTCGGTTTCCCCGGTCGACCGGGGAAACCGCACCGGTCCCCTCACACCCCCGCGGCAGCCTTGAGGTCGGCGACGCGGTCGATGCGCTCCCAGGTGAAGTCGGGGATCTCGCGGCCGAAGTGCCCGTACGCCGAGGTCTGGGCGTAGATCGGGCGCAGCAGGTCGAGGTCACGGATGATCGCGGCCGGCCGGAGGTCGAAGACGGTGAGGACGGCCCGCTGGATCTCCTCGTCGGAGATCACGCCGGTGCCGAAGGTCTCGATGAAGACACCCACCGGCGAGGCCTTGCCGATGGCATAGGCGACCTGGGCCTCGCAGCGACGGGCCAGGCCCGCGGCGACCACGTTCTTGGCGACCCAGCGCATGGCGTAGGCGGCGGAGCGGTCGACCTTGGACGGGTCCTTGCCGGAGAACGCGCCGCCCCCATGACGGGCCATGCCGCCGTAGGTGTCGACGATGATCTTGCGGCCGGTCACACCGGCATCGCCCATCGGGCCGCCGACCACGAACTTGCCGGTCGGGTTGACCAGCAGCCGGTAGTCCTCCGACGGGATGTCGAAGCCCTCGAGCACGCTGTCGATGACGTGCTTCTTGATGTCGGCCTCGAGCGTGGGGTGGTCGATCTCCTCGGCGTGCTGGGTCGAGAGAACCACGGTGTCGACGCGGACCGGGCGGTCATCGGCGTCGTACTCCACGGTGACCTGGGTCTTGCCGTCGGGGCGCAGGTAGTCGAGGGTCCCGTCCTTGCGGACCTCGGTCAGACGCTGGGCCAGCCGCTGGGCGATCATGATCGGCAGCGGCATCAACTCGGTGGTGTCGTCGCAGGCGTAGCCGAACATCAGTCCCTGGTCGCCGGCACCGCGCTTGTCGAGGTCGTCGCCGGAGGCCCCGACCCGCGACTCGTGGCCGTCGTCGACGCCCTGGGCGATGTCGACCGACTGGCCACCGATGGCGACCATGACCCCGCAGCTGGCGCCGTCGAAGCCCTTGAGCGAGGAGTCGTAACCGATGTCGAGGATGGCCTTGCGCACCAGCTCCGCGACCGGCGCGTAGGCATTGGTGCGGACCTCGCCCGCCACGACGACGAGCCCGGTGGTCAGCAGCGTCTCCACCGCTGTCCGCAGGTTCTCCTTGTCGGTGTCGTGCTCCATCAGGTAGTCGACGACGGTGTCGCTGATGCGGTCAGCGATCTTGTCGGGGTGACCCTCGGTCACCGACTCCGATGTGAAGAGACGTCCAGGCACGTGCAGCTCACTCTCTGATCCCAGGGATGTCGCTCAAACCCTACCGGTGAACCAGAATGCAAGACGGGAGTCTCAGCCGCCGAATCGGCGGGCGACCTCGTCCCAGATCACGTGGGCCAGCGCCGCCTTCGACCCGTGGGGTACGTCGACGCTCGTGCCGTCGGCAGCGAGGATCACCGCCTGGTTGTCGGGGCTCCCGAACACCGCTCCCCCGCTGACGTCGTTCACCACCAGCAGGTCGCACCCCTTGCGCATCGAGCTTCGCCCGGGCGTGCTCGAGCACCGAGCCGCTGGCGTCGCCGGTCTCGGCGGCGAACCCCACGATGACGGTGTCCGAGCGCGGGCGGTCGTGGGAGATCCCGGCCAGGATGTCGGGGTTCTGGGCGAGGTCGATCGTCGGCGAGGTGCCGTCGCCGGTCTTCTTGATCTTCGCGTCGTGGACCACGACGGGACGGAAGTCGGCCGGGGCCGCAGCCATCACCACCGCGTCGGCGCTCGCCGCCGCCAGGACCGACGGCGTCGCGCAGCTGGCCGGTGGTCTCGACTCGGACGACCTTGACCCCGGCCGGGTCGGGCAGGGTGACGTTGGCGCTGAGCAGGGTGACCTCGGCGCCGCGGGCGGCCGCCGCCCGAGCCAGGGCGTACCCCTGCAGCCCCGAGGACCGGTTGCCGAGGAATCGCACCGGGTCGAGCGGCTCCCGGGTGCCGCCCGCCGAGACCACGACGTGGCGACCGGCCAGGTCGGGCAGCGCGACGCCTCGCTCCAGCACCTCGACGCAGACGTCGAAGATCTCACCCGGCTCGGGCAGTCGCCCCTTGCCGGTGTCGGCACCGGTGAGACGCCCCTCGGCCGGCTCGATCACGATCGCCCCCCGCTCGCGGAGCGTGGCGACGTTGGCGGCGGTGGCGGGGTGCTCCCACATCTCGGTGTGCATCGCCGGGACGAACACCACGGGGCAGCGGGCGGTCAACAAGGTGTTGGTGAGCAGGTCGTCGGCGAGTCCGTGAGCGGCCCTGGCCATCAGGTCGGCGGTGGCCGGGGCGACGACGACGAGGTCGGCCGACTGCCCGATCCGGACGTGCGGCACCTGGTGGACGTCGTCCCACACGCTCGTGTGGACCGGCTTGCCGGAGAGTGCGGCCCAGGTCGCCTCGCCGACGAAGGAGAGGGCGGCGGCGGTCGGCACGACGGTGACGTCGTGGTCCGACTCCGTGAAGCGGCGCACGAGCTCGCAGGCCTTGTACGCCGCGATGCCGCCCGAGACCCCGAGGACGATGCGAGGCCGCTCCCCGGTGGGGGGAACGGCCTCGGACGCGTCGTGCATGCTCAGGGCTACTCGCCCTTGGTGAAGGATGCCTCGAGGGAAGCCGACTTGCGGGCTTCCTCCTCCGCGGCCAGCTCGGCCGGGTCGACGTCCTCGCAGGTGAGCAGGTCCTCGTTGATCTCGCGCAGCGCGATCGAGAGGGGCTTCTCCTGCACGTGGGTGTCCACGAGCGGGCCGACGTACTCGAGGAGGCCCTCGCCGAGCTGCGAGTAGTAGGCGTTGATCTGGCGCGCCCGCTTGGCGCTGTAGAGCACCAGCTTGTACTTGCTGTCGGTCTTGGTGAGCAGCTCGTCGATCGGGGGGCGGGTGACGCCCTCGGCGGCGATGTTGGGTCCAGACACGCGTGAAGCCTCACAGTTGAATGGGGATCAGGAGTCGAACGACTCCTGCTGACCTTGGTGCCGGTCTGTCATCAAGGCTACCAACTCCTCGGCTGCAGCGTGAACTTCGTGATTGATGATGGTCACGTCGAACTCCTCCTCAGCGTCGAGTTCCGCCAGGGCGGTCTGCAGCCGCCGGGCCTGTTCGTCAGCCGATTCGGTGCCGCGGCCGGTGAGCCGGCGCACCAGCTCCGCCCATGACGGGGGCTTCAGGAACACGAACAACGCCTCCGGCATGGTCTCGCGCACCTGTCGCGCCCCCTGGAGGTCGATCTCCAGCAGCGCCGGCCGTCCGTCGGCCAGCATCGTCTCCACCGCGCGTCGAGGAGTGCCGTAGCGGGCAGCGTGGTGGACCACCGCCCACTCGAGCAGCTCACCGGCACCGATCATCCGGTCGAACTCCTCGTCGGAGACGAACCAGTAGTGGACGCCGTCCTCCTCGCCCGGGCGGGGCGGCCGGGTGGTGGCGGACACCGAGATCCAGACCTCGGGGTGGCGGGCCCGGATGTCGGCGGCGACGGTCCCCTTGCCGACCGCGGTGGGCCCGGCCAGGACCGCCAGTCGGGACCGACCTGCGCCGGTCTCAGGCATCGGCGGCGATCACGCGCCGGAGTTCTGCGGACCGAACTCCCGCTCGAGGCTGGCCACCTGCTTGGCGCCGAGCCCTCTCACCCGCCGGCTCTCGGCGATGCCGAGGCGCTCCATCAGCTGCCGGGCCCGGACCTTGCCGAGGCCGGGCATCGCCTGGAGCAGGTCAACCACACGCATCTTGCCGATGACCTCGTTGGTCTCGCCCTCACGGAGCACGTCGACGATCGAGGCACCTGCGTGCTTGAGGCGGTTCTTCACCTCGGCCCGCTCCCGGCGGGACGCGGCGGCCTTGTCCAGCGCGGCCGAGCGTTGTTCAGGGGTGAGTTGCGGGGGTAGAGCCACGGGTGAGGACGTCCTTCGTCGAGACAGGTGGGTGCCGGTCAGCGGCCAATCTAGCCACGTCCGACGGACTGCGGCAATCGGCCCCGGGCGCGGGGGTGCCGATCACTGGTACAGCGCGGTCTTGCACACGTCCTTCGCCTGCTGCTTCACACCTTCGTACGCCTGCGACACCTCCGGGCGGGCCAGCTGGTCGGCGGCGCGGGCGATCGCGGCCTGCTGATCCTCGGTCACGTCGGCAGGTGGCTGGTCCGCGTCGTAGGCGGCCGCCTCGACGCCCGCCTCGTCGAGGGCCTCGTCGAGTCCCTCCAGCGCGTCGAGGAACACGGCCCAGTCGTCCTCGATGTCGCGGGGCGCCGCGTCGGCGAGGTCCTGGAAGATCGGCAGCGCACCGAGCAACGCGTCGGGCGAGTCCTCCGCGAGGGCATCGCTGAGAGCGACCTGATGGTCCTCGACGTCCTCGCAGTAGTCGGCGCGGACGTCCTCGGGGCTGTTGCTGCAACCGGTGAGCAGGATGCCGGTGAGCAGGGCCACGGCCGGCCTTCTCATCGGAGCACCCCCGCGATCTCGTCGTTGGCCCGGCGCACCGCATCCGTCATCGCGCCCTGGCCCGGCCCCAGTCGCAGCACACCGCGCGAGGAACTGGCGAGCACCTGCCGGGCGGTGCTCCCGAAGATCCGGACGAGATCGGCTGGTCCCCCACCCTGCTCGCCGTAGCCCGGCGCCAGCAGCGCGCCGTTGATGTCGAGGTCTTCGACCGGGTCGGAGATGGTGGCGCCGACGACGGCGCCGAACGAACCGAGCGGGTCGTCAGCCGCGTTGAGGTGTCGCAACCGGTCGAGGACTGCCCCGGCCACCGTGCCGCCGTCGGCGGCCGTCGCCTGCTGCACCTCGGGGCCCTCCTTGTTCGAGGTGAGAGCGAGCACGAACAGTCCGGCACCGTGGTGCCGAGCGGTCTCGACCATCGGGTCCAGCGAACCGAACCCGAGGAACGGGCTGGCCGTGATCGCGTCGGCGGCCAGCGGCGAGGAGGGGTCGAGGTAGGCGTCGGCGTACGCCTGGGACGTGGAGCCGATGTCGCCGCGCTTCACGTCGAGCAGCACCAGGGCGCCTGCCGCCCGTGACTCGGCGATCACCCGCTCGAGCACCGCAACCCCCCGGCTGCCGAAGCGTTCGTAGAACGCCGACTGGGGCTTCACGACCGACGCGTACGGCGCGACCGCCTCGACGACACTGAGTGCGAAGGTCTCCAGGCCGCCTGGGTCGTCGCCGAGACCCCACGCCGTGAGCAGGCTCCCGTGGGGGTCGATGCCGACGCAGAACTGGCCACGCTCGCTCATGGCGGCGTGGAGGCGCGCCCCGAAGGTCATGGCGGGCCCTGTCCGAAGCTGGTCGGTCATGCCTCATCCTCTCCGATGGCGGCGAGCTCGCTCACGAGCCGGCCGACGGTCGTGGGGTCGTGGAGCAGGGCGGTGCCGATCTGGACGCCGGTGGCGCCGAGAGCCAGCACCGCGCGGGCATCGTCAGCAGTCGCGATGCCGCCGCTGGCGATGACGGTCGCCTCGGGTGACCCCTCCAGCACCTCGGTGAGGCAGCGGCGCGCCAGCGGCCCGATGGCAGGACCGCTCAGGCCGGCAGGTCGCCCGTCCGGCATCGCCGCGGGAAAGGCGTTTCCGACGACCACGGCGTCGGCGCCGGCGTCGAGGACGGCACGGGCACTCTCGGCGACCCGCACCAGGTCGGAGCGCAGCTTGGCCAGGAGCGGGAAGCCGCGCGGCAGGTCGCGGCGGACCGCGGCGACGACCGACGCAGCGTGGAACGGCTCGCGCACGTCGAAGACGCTGGCGATGGCGGCTTCCGGCGGGGACAGGTTGATCTCGACCCCGGCGATGCCAGGGGTGCGGCCGAGCCGCCGGGCCAGCTCGGTGTACTCCCCCAGGGATCGACCGACCATCGAGACGAAGACCGGCGCACCCTGCTGCACCAGCCACGGCAGCTCGAGGGCGAGGAACTGGTCGACCCCGGGGTTCTGCAGGTCGACCGCATGGATCAGCCCGGAGGGCGTCTCGAGGATCCGCGGCTGGGGGCCACCGCCGCGCGGGGCGATGGTGATCGAGCGGGTCACGAAGCCGCCGAGCCGGGCGAGGTCGGTGAAGGGCGCCAGTTCTCGCCCAGTACCGCCACAGCCGGCGGCGACCATCACCGGAGACGTCATCGTCACGCTCATGGCGCGCCCTCCAGCCGGTCCCAGACGACCCGGTCGCCGCGGAACACGGGACCGTCGAAGCAGGCTCGGACCAGCCGGGTGTGTCCACCCTCGCCGACCACCGGTACCGCGCAGCCCTGGCACAGCCCGGTGCCGCAGGTGAGGGGGCGCTCGAGGGCGACCTGGCACCAGACCCCGGCCGACTCGGCCGCCGTCGCGACCGCGTGCAGCGTCGCGGAGGGGCCGGCCGCGTAGACCACCGCCGGCTGGGCACGCGTCAGCACGTCGCCGACGACATCGGCGACGGTGCCCCGTTGCCCGACCGAGCCGTCTCGGGTCACGACGGTGACGGCACGGGCCGAGCGCCGGGCCTCCAGCGCCGAGAGCAGGTGCGCCTCGTCCGCTCCGGCCACCAGGAGCGTGATCGAGCACTGACGCTCGCGAAGCCGCTCGGCGAGCGGGAACATCGGGGCGGCGGCGTACCCCTCGCCGACCAGGACGCAGCTGACGGGCTCCTGCGGCAGGGAGAACGCCCGGCCCAGCGGACCGGTGACCTGGAGCCGGGTGCCGGGCGGCTGGGCGACCAGCCACGCGGTGCCGGGGCCGCGGGGCTCGACGACCAGCTCCAGCGTGGCGCCGTAGCCTCCGGTGGGCTTGACCCGGTGGATCCAGAACCCGCGGCGCGCGACCCGCTCGTCACCGGTGGAGATCGCGACGAAGGTCCCCGGACGGAACCGCTCCGGGATGCCGGGGGCCACGAGGGTCAGGTGGTGGTGCGCCCCGATCCGGCGGCTCGTGAGCAGCTCGCCGGTGACGTGCAGGGGGCCGCGATCGGGCCCTGTCAGGTGGGTGCTCATGCCGTCCCGCGGAGGATCCGGCGTGGCCAGAGCGGGCCCTCGTAGACGAACGCGCTGTAGGCCTGGAGCAGGGTGGCGCCGGCAGCGAGGCGGTCCCGGGCGTCCTGGACGGTGCTGATGCCGCCGACGCCGATCAGGCACAGGTCCGGCCCGACACGTTCGCGCAGCAGCCGCATCACCGTCTCGGCGCGTGCAGCCAGCGGCCGGCCGGACAGTCCGCCGGCCCCGATCGCCGCGACGGCGGCGGCATCGCTGGCCAGGCCCTCACGGGAGATCGTGGTGTTGGTGGCGATGATCCCGTCGAGCGACAGCTCGAGCGCGAGGTCGGCGACGGCGCGGACGTCGTCGTCGGCGAGGTCCGGGGCGATCTTCACCAGCAGGGGCACCCGGCGCTCACCCGCGGCGCGGTCGGCCTCGGCCCGGACCGCGCCCAGCAGGGGGCCGAGCCGCTCCACCGACTGGAGCGAGCGCAGTCCCGGGGTGTTGGGCGAGGAGACGTTGACGACCAGGTAGTCGGCGTACGGCGAGAGCAGGCGGGTGCTGAGGGTGTAGTCGGCCTCGACCGCCGCCTGGTCGTCCTCGGGCACGACCTTGGTCTTGCCGATGTTGACACCGAGGACCGGGACCCCCGGTCGATCGAGCCTGCTGCGACCTCGGGCCCGCGCCGCCAACCGGGCCGCCACCGCGTCGGCGCCGTCGTTGTTGAAGCCCATCCGGTTCACGACCGCCCGGTCGTCGGGCAGCCGGAACAGCCGCGGCTGCGGGTTGCCGGGCTGGGCCCGGCCGGTGACCGTACCGACCTCGACATGACCGAAGCCGAGCGCGGCCAGCCCGTCGATGCCGACGGCGTTCTTGTCGAAGCCGGCCGCGACGCCCAGCACGTTCGGGAAGTCGAGTCCCATCGCCGCGACCGGCGCCGCGAGGGTTGACCGACGTCGCTCGAGCCGGTCGAGACCCCGCAGGACGGGGGCAGCGGTGCGGATCATCCGGAAGCCCAGGTGGTGGGCCCGCTCGGGGTCGACCCGGCTCAGACCGTGCCGGAACAGCAGGTCGTACCCCGTCACCGGCGGGCCCAGTCCTGCAGCGAGCGCACCCCGATCTCGCCGGCCCGCATCGCCTCGATGCCCTGCACGGCCGCGCCGAGGCCCTGCACCGTGGTGATGCAGGGGATGTTGGCCAGCACGGCCGCGGTGCGGATCTCGTAACCGTCGGTGCGGGCCGTGGCGCCGCCGGTGACGCCGTGGGGCGTGTTGACGATCAGGTCGATCTCACCGTCGGCGATCAGCTGCACCGTCGTCGGCTCGCCCTGGGGGCCGGTGCCCTCGAAGTGCTTGCGCACGACGCGCGCGGCGATGCCGTTGCGGCGCAACACCTCGGCGGTGCCCTGGGTCGCGAGGATCTCGAAGCCGAGATCGGCCAGCCGCTTGATGGGGAAGATCATGGTCCGCTTGTCGCGGTTGGCCATGCTCGCGAACACCCGCCCCGTCGTCGGCAGTGGGCCGTAGGCCCCGGCCTGCGACTTGGCGAAGGCCCGCCCGAAGTCGGCGTCGAAGCCCATCACCTCGCCGGTGGAGCGCATCTCCGGGCCGAGCACGGTGTCGACCGTCTGCCCGTCGGGCGTCTTGAAGCGGTTGAAGGGCATCACTGCCTCCTTGACCGCGATCGGAGCGTCGGAGGGCAGGTTCCCGCCGTCACCCTCGGCGGCCAGCACGCCCGCTGCCCGCAGCGAGGCGATCGACTCCCCCATCATCACCCGGGCGGCGGCCTTGGCGAGCGGGACGGCGGTGGCCTTCGACACGAACGGCACGGTGCGTGACGCGCGCGGGTTGGCCTCCAGGACATAGAGCACGTCGGAGCCGAGCGCGAACTGGATGTTGATCAGGCCACGGACCCCGACGCCGCGGGCGATCGCCTCGGTGGCATCGCGGATCCGCCGGATCTCGTAGTCCCCGAGCGTGATCGGCGGCAGCGCGCACGATGAGTCGCCGGAGTGGATCCCGGCCTCCTCGATGTGCTCCATCACGCCACCGAGGTAGAGGTCGTCACCGTCATAGATCGCGTCCACGTCGATCTCGACCGCGTCGTCGATGAACCGGTCCACCAGCACCGGGTGCTCCGGGCTGATCGCGGTCGCGCGAGCGATGTAACCCTCGAGCGTCGGGTCGTCGTAGACGATCTCCATGCCGCGGCCGCCCAGGACGTACGACGGCCGCACCAGGACCGGGTAGCCGATGGTGTGGGCGATGGTCTGCGCCTCCTCGAACGAGGACGCCATGCCGTGCTTGGGCGCCGGGAGGCCGGCGTCGGTGAGCACCCGCCCGAAGGCGCCGCGCTCCTCCGCGAGGTGGATCGCCTCGGGGGTCGTGCCGACGATCGGGACACCGGCGTCGGCCAACCCCTGGGCGAGCCCGAGCGGCGTCTGGCCGCCCAGCTGGCAGATCACGCCGGCGACCGGTCCGGCCTGCTGCTCGGCGTGGACGATCTCGAGCACGTCCTCCAGCGTGAGCGGCTCGAAGTACAACCGATCAGACGTGTCGTAGTCGGTCGAGACGGTCTCGGGGTTGCAGTTGACCATGATCGTCTCGTAACCCACCTCGGACAGCGCGAGGCAGGCGTGGACGCAGGAGTAGTCGAACTCGATCCCCTGCCCGATCCGGTTCGGCCCCGAGCCGAGGATGATCACGGCCGCCTTGCCCTCCGGCCGCGGCTGCACCTCGGTCTCCTCGTCGTAGGAGGAGTAGTGGTACGGCGTGGCGGCCGCGAACTCGGCGGCACAGGTGTCGACGGTCTTGTAGACCGGCCGGATCCCCAGCGCGTGACGGACGCCGCGGACGACCGGTTCGGCGAGGTTGCGCATCCGGCCCAGCTGGATGTCGGAGAAGCCGTGCCGCTTGGCCCTGCGCAGCAGCGCCGGCGTCAGCTCGGCCGCCTCGATGATCTCCTGCGCGACCTCGTTCAGCAGGCACAGCTGGTCGACGAACCACGGGTCGATGCCGGTCGCGGTGTGGACGTCGTCGGGTGTCGCCCCCGCACGGATCGCGTCCATCACGACGCGCAACCGGCCATCGTGCGGAACCGAGGCGTCGGCCAGCAGCCGGTCGCGGTCCAGGTCGATGTAGCGGTGGCTCCAGTCGAAGACCGCGTCCGGGCTCTCCAGTGACCGCAGCGCCTTCTGCAGCGACTCGGTGAAGTTGCGGCCGATCGCCATCGCCTCACCGACCGACTTCATGTGGGTGGTGAGCACCGGATCGGCGCCGGGGAACTTCTCGAAGGCGAACCGCGGCACCTTGACCACGACGTAGTCGAGCGCAGGCTCGAAGCTGGCGGGCGTGCTCTGCCCGTCCTCACGCGTGGTGATGTCGTTGGGGATCTCGTCGAGGGTGTAGCCGATCGCGACCTTGGCGGCGATCTTGGCGATCGGGTAGCCGGTCGCCTTCGACGCCAGCGCGCTGGAGCGCGAGACCCGCGGGTTCATCTCGATGACGACGATCCGGCCGTCGGCCGGGTTGACCGCGAACTGGATGTTGCAGCCGCCGGTGTCGACGCCGACCTCGCGGATGATGCCGATCGAGAGGTCACGCAGTGCCTGGTACTCGCGGTCGGTGAGCGTCATCGACGGCGCGACCGTGATCGAGTCGCCGGTGTGCACGCCCATCGGGTCGAGGTTCTCGATGCTGCAGACGATGACGACGTTGTCGACCCGGTCGCGCATCACCTCCAGCTCGTACTCCTTCCAGCCGAGGATCGACTCCTCCAGCAGCACCTCGCTGGTCGGCGACAACGCCAGCCCCCCGCCACCGATACGACGGAGATCCTTCTCGTCGTACGCCATCCCCGAGCCGGAGCCACCCATCGTGAACGACGGACGCACCACGACCGGGTAGCCGAGCTCGTCGGCACCGGCCAGCAGGTCGTCGATGGTGTGGCAGATCACCGACTGGGCGACCTCGCCGCCGAGCTTCTCGACGATCTGCTTGAAGGACTCGCGGTTCTCGCCGCGGTTGATCGCCTCGATCGAGGCGCCGATCAGCTCGACGCCGTACTTGTCGAGGACGCCGGCCTCGTCCAACGAGATGGCGGTGTTGAGCGCGGTCTGACCGCCGAGCGTGGCGAGCAGCGCGTCGGGCCGCTCCTTCTCGATCACCTTCTCGACGAACTCCGGGGTGATCGGCTCGACGTAGGTCGCGTCGGCGAACTCGGGGTCGGTCATGATCGTGGCCGGGTTGGAGTTCACGAGGATGACCCGCAGTCCCTCCGCCCGCAGCACCCGGCACGCCTGGGTGCCGGAGTAGTCGAACTCGCAGGCCTGCCCGATCACGATCGGCCCCGACCCGATGACGAGCACGCTCTTCAGATCTTCACGCCGCGGCATGTGCCACCTCCTCACCGAAGCCGCGGCTTCCGGCGCTCGCGGGCACGTTGAGTTGGGCTTCCGCAACGCTCTCGACGTTGCGCGCACCCAACTCGTGCGTTGCGGAAGCCCAACTCAACACCCGCGTGCGTGTCATCGGGCACCACCCATCAGGTCGCAGAACCGGTCGAAGAGGTACTCGGCGTCGTGCGGGCCGGCCGCGGCCTCCGGGTGGTACTGCACGCTGAACGCCGTCAGCTCCCCGTCGGCGTTGCGGAGCTCGAGGCCCTCGACCACGTCGTCATTGAGGCAGACGTGCGACACCGTCGCCTCGCCGTACGGCGTGGTGGTGACCCGATCGAGAGGCGCATCGACGGCGAAGCCGTGGTTGTGGGCGGTCACCTCGACCTTGCCGGTGGTGCGGTCCATCACCGGCTGGTTGATGCCGCGGTGACCGTAGGTCAGCTTGTAGGTGCCGAATCCGAGCGCGCGACCGAAGAGCTGGTTGCCGAAGCAGATCCCGAAGTAGGGGATGCCGCGTTCGAGGATGCCGGTGAGGCTGGTGAGGTCGGCGGTCGCGGGGTCGCCGGGACCGTTGGAGAAGAAGACCCCGTCAGGTTGGGTGGCGAGCACGTCGTCGAGGCTCGCGGCGCTCGGCAGCACGTGGACCTCGATCCCGCGCTCGGCCAACCGCACGGGAGTCATCCCCTTGATCCCGAGGTCGAGTGCGGCCACCGTGAACCGCTTCTCACCGACCGCGGGGACGACGTACGTCTCGGGGGTGGTCACCTCGCCGGCGAGGTCGGCGCCGGTCATCGCAGGCTGCGCCCGGACCCGGTCGAGCAGCGCCGCCGGGTCGGTCTCGGTCGTGGAGATGCCGACCCGCATCGCACCCCGGTCACGCAGGTGACGGGTCAGCGCCCGGGTGTCGACACCGGAGATGCCCACGACGTCCTGCTCGCGCAGCGCGTCGTCGAGGCTGCGGCGGGACCGCCAGTTCGACGGGATCCGGGCCGGGTCGCGCACGACGTAGCCACTGACCCAGATCCGACGCGACTCGGCATCCTCGTCGTTCATGCCGGTGTTGCCGACGTGCGGCGCCGTCATCACGACCACCTGGCGGTGGTAGCTGGGATCGGTCAGCGTCTCCTGGTAGCCGGTCATGCCGGTGGAGAAGACGGCCTCGCCGAACGTCTCGCCCGGGGCGCCGTAGGAGTCGCCATGGAAGGTGCGGCCGTCCTCGAGGACGAGCAGCGCGGGTGGGGTCGAGGGGGCAGGTGTCACCTGCGTCGTACCTCCTTCTCCGCCTCACAGGACGGATCGTTAAAGGATGTTCCAACGGGTCCAGACCCTACCAGCGCGCACCGTCGCTTCCGTCGTCCGTCCCGGGCGTGGGCGAGGTCACCCGGCGACCCCGACGTTTCACCCCCGAAACCCTGCCATACTGAAGGTACGTACTTTTGGTATGTCTTCCGTGGAGGGAACCCCTTTGTCGCAGCACCGCACCGTCCGCCGTACCCGAGTCCTGGGCGTCGCAGCCCTGGCCGGAGCCCTGGTTGGAGGCGGGCTCGCCGTCCTCGTGCTCGCCATGTCTCCCGCGCAGGCGGGCCTGATCACGATCCCGGTCACCTGTTCCAACGACAAGGTCGTGCTCGACCAGGACGACACCGACTACGAGCTGGACGGCAACTGCGGGGTCGTCGAGATCACCGCGAGCCGCACCCATGTCACCATGCCCACGGCGCAACGGCTGATCGTGCGCGGCACCGGAAACGTCGTCGTGGCCAAGCCGATCGATGTCGTGATCGTCAAGGGCCACGGGAACAAGGTCGCGCTGCCCTCGGCTCGGGTGCTGCGGCTGACCTCACCCGGTTCGGTGCTCGCCGCCGAGGGTCTCGTCGAGGACGTGTACCTCGGCCGCAAGCGCGGCACCGTGACCGCCGACCAGATCAGCGAACTGCGGGCCGCCGGCCGCGGTCACGACGTACGCGCGCGCCGTGGGTTCGACGCCGTGGTGCCCGGCAACCGCAGCGACGTCCGCTTTCGCCGGCTCGACGAGGTGAACCTGCGCGGCGACCACAACGCCGTCACCGTCAAGCGCGGGAAGACCGAGGTCCGCAACTCCGGTTCCGGCAACCGGGTCCGGGTCCACCGCCGGGGCTGACCGGCTACCAGAGGGTCCGGAGCCCGGGGAGCGCAGCGAAGGCGGGATCGCGGGTGACCAGGGTCCAACCCTCGACCATCGCCACCGCGGCCAGCATCCGGTCGAACGGATCGCGGTGGGGCCAGTCCAGCCCGCCGGCGACCAGAGCGTGATCGTCCGAGATCGGCACGGGCCGGACCGCGAGTCGTCGAAGATGGCGCGCGTAGTTGGTCACCAGGACCTCGGCGTGCGGCAGTCGCCCCAGCCGTTGCTTGGTCGCTATCTCCCAGGTGGACGCGGCTGACACGAACAGATCACGCTCCGGGTCCTCGACGACCTCGCGAGCACCTTCCCCGAGCCGTTCCGGATCGCCGATCATCCACAGCAGGACGTGGGTGTCGAGGAGATGGGTCACCGACCGGTCTCCCAGGCCGCGAGCTCTTCCTCGGGCAGGTCATCGAAGAAGCTGTTGGCCACCTCCAACCTCAGGAAACCCAGGTCACGCTTCGGCCGCTCCCCCATCGGGACCAGCCGCGCCACCGCCTGGTCGCCACGGGAGATCACGAACTGCTCGCCGCGCTCCACGGCCGCAAGAAGGGCCGACAGGTGTGTCTTGGCGTACTGAACCTTCACGACGTCCATGGCAACAGTCTAGGTTGGTCAACCCCCCTTGACCAGATCGCCGAGCGCGTCGGTCCAATCCCACGAGCGGACCGCACCGAATCACTGGCGACTCGTCACCTGCGCCCGCTGAAGCGCAGCCGCGACGAGTATCAGCCGGCCGGCCGGTCCACTCCTGTGGGTCAGTACCCGGCGACAACCGGAGGGAGGTGAGGACGATGACCAGCGAACGCCACGCCTGGGCCGAGCTGCACCGCTTCGACACCGCCGAGCACCCCCGCCCCGACACCTGCGCCTGCGGTCAGGAACTCGACACCTGCACCCGGCACCACTGCCCCCGGTGCGGGGCCTCACTCGCCTCCCACGCCGCCTGACTGACCGCCCTAGGGTGGCGACATGGCTCACGGCACCCACGACCATGGCGACGATCCCCGCAACGACGAGATCCTGATCTGGGTCAACGGCGAGCTCAAAGCACGTGCGGACGCCGTGGTGTCGGTCTTCGACTCCGGGTTCGTCCTCGGCGACGGGGTCTGGGAGGGGTTGCGGGTCCACCACGGTCATCCGGCGTTCCTCGAGACCCACCTCGACCGACTCTTCCAGGGCGCGCAGGCGCTGATGCTCGACATCGGCATGACTCGTGCCGAGCTGACCCGCGCCCTCTACGACACGCTCGCCGCCAACGAGATGTACGACGGCGTACACATCCGGCTGATGGTCACCCGCGGCGTGAAGTCGACGCCCTACCAGGACCCACGCGTCACCGTCGGGCCCGCAACCGTGGTGATCATCGCCGAGCACAAGGAGCCGATGCCGGCCACCGTCACCGACGGCATCACGCTCTTCACGACCCACGTGCGGCGGGCCACGCCCGACACCCTCGACCCGAAGCTGAACGCTCACAGCAAGCTCAACGACATCACCGCCTGCATCCAGGCCTACACCGCCGGCGCCGACGAGGCGCTGATGCTGGACCCCCAGGGCTTCGTCGCCACCTGCAACTCGACCCACTTCTTCATCGTGGTGGGCACCGAGGACGACCCGGAGGTGTGGACCTCCGACGGCCGGTTCTGCCTCGGCGGCATCACCCGCGGCAACGTCCTCGAGGTCTGCCGCCACCACGACCTGGCCGCCCGCGAGACCACCTTCAGCCTGACCGACGTCTACTCCGCCCAGGAGGCCTTCGTGACCGGCACCTTCGCCGGCGTCGTGCCGGTCCGCACCGTCGACGGTCGCACGATCGGGTCCGGCACCCGCGGGCCGATCGTGGAACGGCTCCAGCGGCTGTACGCCGAGCACGTGGAGGCCGACGTCGCGGGACGGACCGCCCCGTGACCACCGTGCGCGTGGCGATGTGGTCGGGCCCGCGCAACATCTCGACCGCGATGATGCGGGCCTGGGAGAACCGGCCCGACACGATCGTGGTCGACGAACCGTTCTACGCGGCCTTCCTGGCGCGCACCGGTCTCGACCACCCCGCCCGCGACGAGGTCATCGCCTCGCAGCCGATCGAGCTCGACGACGTCATCGACGCGCTGCGGGCACCCCTGCCGGAGGGGGTCACCGTCCACTACGCCAAGCACATGACCCAGCACCTCGCGCCGGATCAGGACCTCGGCTGGGTGCACGGGTTCCGCAACGTGCTGCTGATCCGTGACCCGGCCGAGGTGGTGGCGTCGTACGTGAAGGCGCGCGAAGCGTGCGAGCCCGACGACATCGGGCTGCTCCAGCAGGTCACCCTGCTCGACGAGCTCGAGGCATCAGGGGACCAACCGCCGGTGATCGACGCCGCCGACTTCCTGCGCGACCCGGAGGCGTACCTGCGGTGGCTGTGCGAGTGGCTCGGGATCGACTTCACCGACGCGATGCTGGCCTGGCCGGAAGGACCTCGTGACTCCGACGGCGTCTGGGCGCCGCACTGGTACGACGCGGTCTGGGCCTCGACCGGGTTCGCGCCGTACCACCCGCGTCAGGTGGACCTGGACGAGCACGACGCCTCGGTCGCGCTGGCCTGCCGACCCGCCTACGAGCAGCTCCGGGCGCGATGCCTGAAGCTGTGACTCTGAGTCTCTGATTCAGTCGCGGTCGTGGCGCTCGGCCAGAATTCGCCGCAGTGTCGGCAGCACCCGCTGGTCCTTGTCGCGGTTGGCCGCCTGCTTGCTCCGGATGATGTCGGCCAACGAGGCGACCGGCACCACCACCCCGAAGACGTCATGATCACTGGCATCACGGACCAGGTCGGCATAACCGGTGGTGCCGTTCGGAACGAAGGAGATGTCGAGGTCTCCGTGCTGGGTCATCAGATTCCATATCCCCCGGCAGCGAGCGACTCGCCGTCATGGTCGAACGGCAGTCCCTCCGGCACCGCATCGGTGCGGATCAGGTCTGCACGCAGCTCGCAGTCCGCGTCATGCGCCATGCCGGCCGGCTCTCCGGAACTCGCGCCTGCGCCCAGTCCGAACCGTCGCTCTCCACCAGGCTCACCTCGAGGTCGAGCCCGCAGGTCCGGACCAGGCGGACAACCGTGTCGAAGCTGGGGGTGCTCCGCCCCCCGTCCAGACGCGCGATCGCGCTCTGCGTCGTACCTGCCCGCTCGGCGAGCTCGCGCTGCGTCAGACCCGCGTTTCTGCTATGTGAGCCTCAGAAGTGGATGCCCCGCGCCGCGAACGCCTCCTTGACCAGCTCCGCCGGCCGAGTTGCCCTCGCGCGCCAGCGCCATTGCCTGCGTAGGTCGCCCGAGCCGCGGCCTGGAAGGAGGTGTCCGGAGCGAAGTCGAACTGCGCGGCGATCAGGGTGGTGTCCCAATCGCGGGTCGTCTCGCCGAGCTCCTGGTAGCCAGCGCGGATGTCCCAGAGCGCGCGGCTCCAGATCATGCCGTCGAAGTGCACCTGGTGGCGGCGGTCGTCGAGGGTGAAGTTCTGGTCGATGCGCCGCAGGCAGTGGACCGGACCCGGGTGGTAGGACGTCGCGTCCCAGTCCGCGACGCAGGGTGCGTCAGCCTCCACCGGCCAGCCGTACTGCTCCGCGGCGTCGAGCCCGACCGTGACGGCGAAGTAGTCGCCGAAGGCCTCGCCGATCGCACCGGCGTCGAGGCTCTGCCCGTAGCCGGGCACCTGGTCGGTGTGGATCGCGTGGCCGTACTCGTGGACGATCACCTCGGCGTCCTCGGCGTCGTCGACGCCGCCCTTGCCGAGCCGGACCCGGTAGGGCTTGGAGGTCTGGTAGCTGTTGTCGCCGCCGTACTGGTTGATCTTGAGGTCGAACGGCTCGTCGATGATGCCGGACAGTCCCGTGCCGGCCCGGCCGAATCCGAGCGACTGGAGGTACTCCTGCGCCTGGTTGACCCAGAAGTAGGCCATCACCTGCTCGAACTGGTCCTGGCTGCGGTCGTAGTGGTAGATCCCGTCCGCGGAGTAGGCCGGGGTGCCGGTGGACGACTTCACGTTGACCCAGTCACCCCTGAGGTAGCCGGACCCGTCGAGGTTGCGAAGCTCTACCGCTGCGTACTCGCTGCCCGGTACGGCGTCAGCGGAGTCCTTCTGGTCGGTGAGCGACTGGTCGCCGGAGGACTGGACGGGATTGACCATGAACACGGTCCCCGTCCCGGTCTCTGGGCCGCCACCGGGCTTGGCGGTCGCGGGAGCCGTCACCGTCGCGGTGGCCACCAGCGTGGAGACCGCGGCCAGGGCCAGCAGAGAACGGGTGGAGGTGCGCATGGGAGTCCTTCCGGTCAGCAGAGCTTGCCGTCCAGCACGGTAGCGCGACCGCGGAGGAAGGTCGCGACCACACGCCCGGGCAGCTCCCGGCCCGCGTACGGGGTGTTCCGGGAGAGGGACGCCGTCTCGGCCGCCTCCACCACCCGGCGTACGGATGGGTCGTAGAGCACGACGTGGGCCGGAGCGCCCTCGGCGATCGGCTGGCCGTGGTCGCTGACACGACCGATCCGGGCCGGTGCGTAGGAGAGGCGTTCGGCGACGCCGGCCCAGTCGATCAGGCCGGGGTCGACCATGGTCTCCTGCACGATCGACAGGGCGGTCTCGAGGCCGAGCATGCCGAACGCGGCCGCCGCCCACTCGCAGTCCTTGTCCTCGTGCGGATGGGGCGCGTGGTCAGTGGCGACGATGTCGATCGTGCCGTCGGCCAGGCCGGCCCGGAGCGCCTCGACGTCCGCGGCGGAGCGCAGCGGCGGGTTGACCTTGAAGATCGGGTCGTACGTCGCGGCCAGGTCGTCGGTGAGCAGCAGGTGATGCGGGCACACCTCGGCGGTGACGTTCCAGCCCTTCTCCTTGGCCTGCCGCACGATCTCGACCGAGCCGGCGGTGGAGACGTGGCAGACGTGGAGCCGGGAGCCGACGTGGGCGGCCAGCAGGCAGTCACGCGCGATGATCGCTTCCTCCGCCACGGCCGGCCAACCGGTCAGCCCGAGGCGTCCGGAGAGCGCTCCCTCGTTCATCTGGGCACCCTCGGTGAGCCGAGGCTCCTGGGCGTGCTGGGCCACCACGCCGTCGAAGGCCTTGACGTACTCCAGCGCCCGGCGCATCAGGACGGCGTCGCTGACACACTTCCCGTCGTCGGAGAAGACCCGGACCCGGGCCGCGGAGTCCGCCATGGCGCCGAGCTCGGCCAGCTTCTCGCCGGCCAGCCCGACGGTGACCGCCCCGATCGGGTACACGTCGCAGTAGCCGGCCTCCCGGCCGAGCCGCCACACCTGCTCGACCACGCCGGCGGTGTCGGCGACGGGCTCGGTGTTGGCCATCGCGTGGACGGCGGTGAAGCCACCCACGGCCGCGGCCCTGGTGCCGGTGAGCACGGTCTCGGCGTCCTCGCGGCCCGGTTCGCGCAGGTGGGTGTGGAGGTCGACCAGACCCGGCAGTGCGATCAGGCCGGTGGCGTCGATGGTCTCGGCTCCGGTGGTTGAGGTGCGAGCGGAGCGAGCCTCGAAACCCCCGGAGTCGCCGATCGCGGCGACCACCCCGTCGCGCAACAACATGTCGGTCGGCTCACCACCGAGGATCGCGACGCCCTTGATCAGGTAGCTGGTCATTCCGACTCCTTGGTCTCGATCACTCCGGTGGTTGAGGTGCGACGCGAAGCGACCCACCCCGGTGGTTGAGGTGCGAGCGAAGCGAGCCACTCCGGTGGTTGAGGTGCAAGCGAAGCGAGCCACTCCGGTGGTTGAGGTGCGAGCGGAGCGAGCCTCGAAACCCCCGGAGTCCCCCCTCACTCCGACTCCTTGGTCTCGCCAGGCTCGACCGCCGTGGGGTCAGGATCCCCGCCGCTCAGCAGCAGATAGAGGACGGCCATCCGCACCGCGACACCGTTGGTGACCTGCTCGACGATGACCGAGCGGTCGGAGTCGGCCACGTCGGCGGTGATCTCCATGCCGCGCACCATCGGACCGGGGTGCATCACGATGGCGTGGTCCTGCAGCGTGGCCATCCGACGTCCGTCGAGGCCGTAGCGGCGGGAGTACTCACGCGCCGTGGGGAAGAAGCCGCCCTTCATGCGTTCCGCCTGCACCCGCAGCATCATCACGACGTCGGCCTTGGGCAGCACGGCGTCGAGGTCGTAGGAGGTCTCCACGCCCCAGGTGTCGATCCCGACCGGCAGCAGCGTGGGCGGCGCGACGAGGGTCACCTCGGCCCCCAGGGTCTGCAGCAGCAGCGCGTTGGACCGGGCGACCCGCGAGTGGAGCACGTCGCCGACCACGGCCACGCGACGGCCATCGAGCGCGCCCAGGTGTCGCCACATCGTGAACGCGTCGAGCAACGCCTGGGTCGGGTGCTCGTGCGTGCCGTCGCCGGCGTTGACGACGCTGGAGTTGACCCATCCCGAATGCGCCAGCCGGTACGGCGCTCCCGAGGAGCCGTGTCGCACCACGACGGCGTCGGCTCCCATCGCCTCGAGCGTCAGTGCGGTGTCCTTGAGCGACTCCCCCTTCGAGACCGAGGAACCCTTGGCCGCGAAGTTGATGACGTCGGCGGAGAGTCGCTTGGCTGCGGCCTCGAAGGAGATCCGGGTGCGGGTCGAGTCCTCGAAGAACAGGTTGACGACCGTGCGGCCACGAAGCGCCGGCAGCTTCTTGATCGGCCGGTCGGCCAGTGCCCGCATCTCCGCGGCGGTGCTCAGCACCAGCTCGGCGTCGTCGCGGCTCAGGTCAGCGGCGGACAGCAGATGGCGCTTCACGCGTCGTTCCCTTCGGGCCGGCCTTCGATCGTCACGGCGTCCTCGCCGTCGATCTCGGCGACGGTGACACGGACCCGCTCGACGAGCGAGGTGGGGAGGTTCTTGCCGACGAAGTCGGCGCGGATCGGCAGCTCCCGGTGGCCCCGGTCGACCAGCACCGCCAGTCGCACGGCGGCCGGGCGGCCGAGCTCGGTCAGCGCGTCGAGCGCGGCTCGGATGGTGCGGCCGGAGAACAACACGTCGTCGACGAGGACGACGGTCGCGCCGTCCACACCGCCGGGCGGGATATCCGTGTGCAGCAGCGTCCGGACCGGACCGCTGCGCAGGTCGTCGCGATACATCGTGACGTCGAGCGACCCCACCGGGACGTCGACGCCCTCCACGGCGGCGATCTTGGCGCCGATCCGCTCCGCCAGCGGCACTCCCCGGCTCGGGATGCCGAGCAGCACCAGGTCGCGGTGGCCCTTGTTGCGCTCGAGGATCTCGTGGGAGATGCGGGTCAGCGCCCGCGAGACGTCGCGGGCGTCGAGGACCACGCGGCCACCATCGGTGGCGGGATCTGCTTCCGGGGCGGGCATCAGATGCCGGACCTCCTTCTCCGCCTCACGGGACGGCTCGTTAAAGGATGTCGATCGGGCGTCACCCTAGCCGACGACGGCGGACCGACCGCCGGTTGCGGTCACAGCAGCTCGGACATCCCCGCCGTCGCCTTCAGCCACGCGGTCCGGGTCGCATCGCTGAGCATCGCGTAGGGGACCACGGACCCCGAGACCAGGACCGGGTCGTAGGGCACCCGGTAGACCGCCTTGGTGCGCTGTTCGTAGACCTGCACCAGGTCGTGGGCGAGCTGTTCGTCCACGTGGGAGGACGGGTCCGAGAGCACCGTGATCGTGTTGTGCTTGAGGTTCTCGTAGCCGGCGTCCTGGAGCGCGTCGAGCATCCACAGGCCGGAGTAGCCGGTGTCCTCGCGGATCGTCGAGGTGACGACCAGCAGGTCGGCGGTCTGGGCAGCGGCGAGCCAGTTCTCCGCCCTCATGTTGTTGCCGGTGTCGACCAGGATCAGCCGGTAGAAACGCTCGAGCAGCGCGTGGACGGCCGAGAAGTCCTTGGCCCGGATCGTGCCGGTCACGTCGGGACGCTCGTCGGAGGCCAGGATGTCGAAGTGGGCGTCGCCCTGGGATCGGACGAAGGCGCCGAGATCACCGATCCGGGCCTGGTAGACGTCGTTGAAACGCTCGAGGTCCTCGAGCAGCTCGCGGGTCGTGTTCCGGTGGCTGCTGCGGTGGCCCCGGATGCCCAGCGTGCCGCGGGTCTCGTTGTTGTCCCAGGCGACCACTCCGCCACCGCGGACGGTGCCGAACGTGTAGCCGGCGGCCAACACACCGGTGGTCTTGGCCGCCCCGCCCTTGGGGTTGAGGAACGCGATGGTGCGCGGGCCGTCGAAGTCGCGCTGGATGGCGCGCCGATCGTGCTCGTAGCGGAGTTCGGCGGGTCCCATCTTCGGCGAGATCGCGCCGCCGCTCCACTTCCGGACCCTGCCTCGCCAGCCCCAGGTGGCGGGTCCGAGCTCGACCTGCTCGGCGCGGCGGTCGAGGAAGTCGGTGGCCGTCATGAACCGGGGAACCGTGGCGTCGGCGCCTGGCTCGGCCGGCGGAGCCGGTGGCGCCGCATGCGCCGCCGGTGGCGCCGCGTGCGCCGCCGGCGGCGGTGGGAGCACGGGACCGGACGAGGGGGGCGGCGCCCAGCCCGGGGGCGGCCCGGTCGGCGGACGTGACGCCTCAGGCGGAGTCGGCGGTGGTCCCGGGTACGGCGGTGCCGCAACCTGGGGCGGTGCCGCGGGCGTGACCGGTGGGGGTGCTTCGCCCGGCATCGGCCCGGTCAGCGGGTCACCGTGCGGCGACGGCGGCGGGGAGGCCGGCGGGGTGGAGGTCTCCGCCGCCCGGGACTGCTCGTAGGCCGCCAGCTCGTCCACGGCGAACAGCCGTTCGCTGGTGTCGGGTTCGAGCCCCTGCCAGCCGACCGGTCCGTCACGCTGGTCGTCACGGGAGTGGTCGGATCGAGGCTGGTCGTCAGACATGGGAGGTCCTCCACGGTCCGGGGGAAATGACCTGTCTAGGCAGCCTAGTCGGCGGCCACTCCCCCATCCTCACCTGAGTGGGTCGTCTTCAAACCTCCCAGTCACAGCAGGGACGTGACGGCCACGTCGATGGCGCGGTGGAAGGTCGGGTAGGCGAAGTGCATCGAGGCGATCTGTGCCACCGGCACCTCCGCGTGCACCGCCAGGGTGAGCAGTCCCAGCACCTCGCCGCCGCTGGGACCGACCGACGAGGCCCCGACGAGCACCCCGCGCTCGGCGTCGGCGATCAGCTTGATCAGGCCGGCAGCCCCCTGCTGATGGATCCAGCCCCGGCTGGAGTCGGCGAGATCGGCCTGCCCGACCCGGACGTCGATCCCGGCGTCCCTCGCCTGTTGTTCGTTCATCCCGACGGAACCGACCTCGGGATCGGTGAAGGTCACCCGGCTCACCGCGTGGTAGGCGGCCGGGGGACCCTCCTGGCCGAGGACGTCGCGGGCGGCTATCTCGCCCTGGTACATCGAGACATGGGTGAACGGGCCGTGCCCGGTGATGTCGCCCACCGCCCACAGTCGCTCCCCCGCGCGCATCCGCTCGTCGGTCTCCACCGACGGCGCGTCCGGGTCGAGGCCCACGCTCTCGAGTCCGATCCCGTGCAGGTTGAGCCGTCGGCCCGCCGCGACCAGCAGCTGATCGGCGCGGATCTCGCCCCGGTCGGTCGTCAGGATGAACCCACCGTCGTGGTCGACCCGCTCGATGGTGATGCCGGTCTCGACCCGGATCCCTTCGTCGACGAACACCTGGTGAAGCAGCGCACTCGACTCGGGCTCCTCCGGCATCAGCAGCCGGTCTGCGACCTCGAGCACGGTCACGTCCGAGCCGAAACGGCTGAAGGCCTGCGCCAGCTCGCAGCCGATCGGACCGCCACCGATCACGGCGAGCGAGGCCGGCAGCGCGGTGACCTTCACGATCTCGCGGTTCGTCAGGTACGGCGTGGCGGCCAGCCCGTCGATCGGCGGCGCCGCCGGGGCGGTGCCGACGTTGAGGACCACGCCGCGGCGCCCGACGTAGAGATTCTCACCGACCCGTACGGTGCCGGCGCCGTCGAGGCTGCCCTCGCCGCGCACGATCCGCACCCCGGCCTCCTCGAGCCGTTCGACGTGGGAGTCGTCGCGCCAGTGGTTGGTGGCCTGCTTGTCGATCCGGGTCGCGACCGCCCCCCAGTCCGGGGTCACCTCGGCGTGGCCGGCCAGGTCGTCGACCCGCCGCGCCTCACCGAGCGCGTCGGCGGCCCGCACCATCATCTTCGAGGGGATGCAGCCGTAGAACGGACACTCGCCGCCGACCAGGTCCCGTTCGACGCCCACCACGTCGAGCCCCGCCTCGGCCAGCTTCTGCGCGACGTACTCACCACCGGGACCCAGCCCCAGCACCACCACGTCAACCTCGTAGGTCGTCATGGGCTCAGCCTGCCAGTCGGTCGGTCAGCCGGTCAGCGTGAGAGGTGTCGGGCCCGGGCGAACGCGAAGACGCCGTAGCAACCGATGCCGACGGCGATGACGGCCAGCAGCACCTGACCGAAAGGCTGGTCGGCGATCTCCTGCAGCGCCTGGTCGAGGCCGGCGGACTTCTTGGCGTCGTGGGTGACCGCCGCGTAGACGAAGAGCGCACCGATCATGCCGATGGCGAGGCCCTTGGCGACGAAGCCCACCCGACCGATCCACTGGTACGCCGTCCCGGAGTTGCCGCTGCGGCCCTCCCCGTCGAGCTTCTCGAGGAACTTCCCGCTCCACCCCATGTAGAGGTAGTAACCGCCGTAGCCGATCACGCCGAGGCCGACCGCACCGACCAGGAGCTGGCCGGCGGTCACCGACATCAGCTGCGCGGTGAAGCCGTCGGTCCCGCTGCCCTTCTTGGAGGACTCTCCGACAGCGGTCTTGGCCGCGCTGAACGCGAGGGTGGCGTAGAGGACGCCCTTCCCGATCTGGCTGACCATCGCCTTCGCCCGGTCGGCCCCGTCCTCGGTGTGGAAGGACTGCCAGGCCTCCAGAGCACGCCACAGCACCAGCAGGAACATGCCGATGGCGACGCCCCAGACGAGCACCGCCCCGAACGGTTGGCTGGCCAGCGTGTGCATCGCCCCGGTGCTCGAGGCCTGCTTCGCCTTCTCACCGAACGCGATCTGGAGTGCCAGCCAGCCGATCAAGAGGTGGACGAGGCCGTAGGCGACCATCCCGATCCGGACGGCGACGTCGACGGTGTCGCTCTGGTGGGCCTGGTGCGCGGCGCGCTTGACGTCGGTCATGGGAGGACCCTACGACCAGGAGCCCGTGTCGGGCTCACCCGTCGAGGGTCCCTTTCTCGCGCAACAGGGCGCCGAGGACGCCGTTGACGAACTGCGGGGACTCGTCGGTGGACAGGTCACGCACCAGGGCCATCGCTTCGGTGACGGCGACCGTGTCGGGCACGTCCTCGACGTAGAGCATCTCGAAGAGGCCGATGCGCAACACGTTGCGGTCGACGGCCGGCATCCGGTCGAGCGTCCAGGCGGTGGAGTACGCCGAGAGGAGCTCGTCGATCCGGGGCTGGTGCTCGGCGACGCCACGGACCAGGAATCCGGTGTACTCGTTGGTGGGGCCCTCGCCGTCCTCGATCGCGGTGTCCAGCGCGGCGACCGGGTCCTCACGGCGCAGCTCCGAGGCGAACAGGATGTCGAGAGCCCGCTTGCGAGCCTTGTTTCTGGCTGCCATCAGGCGATCAGGACTTCACGCGGCCCAGGTACGACGAGTCGCGCGTGTCGACCTTGACCCGTTCGCCCTGGATGATGAAGAGCGGGACCTGGATCTCGTGGCCGGTCTCGACGGTCGCGGGCTTGGTGCGGCCGGTGGCGCTGTCGCCGACGACGCCGGGCTCGGTGTAGGTGATCTCCAGCTCGACCGAGGCGGGCATCTCGATGTAGAGGACGCGGTCCTCATTGGTGGCGACCACCGCTTCGCCGTTCTCGAGCAGGAAGTTCTTGCTGTCACCGACGATGGCGGGGTCGATCTCGAGCTGCTCGAAGGTGCTGTTGTCCATGAAGACGTAGGACGTGCCGTCGTTGTACAGGTACTGCATGGTCCGCTTGTCGACGCTGGCGACCTCGACCTTCACGTCGGCGTTGAACGTCTTGTCGACGGTCTTGCCGGACTCGACGGCCCGCAGCTTGGTGCGAACCACCGCGCCACCCTTGCCGGGCTTGTGGTGCTGGAACCACATGACCTGCCAGAGCTGGCCGTCCAGCTTGAGCACCATGCCGTTCTTGAGGTCGTTCGTCGTCGCCATGGCGGCGAGGATATCGGGGGCCCGGGCCGGTCTCCTATTCGGAGAAGGCCCACAGCACCTCGACCTTGACGCCCAGGTCGTCCTTGCCCGCCCGGATCGGCACCTTCCCGGCGTCGTACGCCGCACGGGTGAGGGTGGCACCGAGCTCCATCCGGTCCCGCGAGCCCCGGTCGCCGCCCAGCTCGCGCAGGCCGAGCACCTGGCCCAGCGACTGCCCGGTGGCGGCGGCGTACTGCTCCGCCTTGGTGGTGGCCGCGGCCACGGCGGCGTCGCGTGCCTTCGCGAGGGCCGCGTCGGGGTCGGAGATGCCGAGCCGCAGCCCGGTGGCTCGGACGCCGTTGCCGCCGGTCGAGACGGCGGCGCTCACGACGCGACCGCCCCGGGCCAGCTCCCGCACCGTCACCTGGGCCTTCTGGGTCACTCGGTAGCCGGTGAGGACCCGGGGGCCGTAAGCGGGGTAGTCGTACTCGGGATACATCTGGAGACCGGTCGTCTGGACGTCACCCTCCTTCACCCCGAGCTCCTTGAGCCGGGCCAGCACCCGGTCCAGGGTGGCGCTCGAGCCGGCGAGCGCCTGGTCGAGGTCGGCCTGCTTGTTGGTCACCGAGAGGGTGAACGAGAGCTGGTCGGGCACGACGGTCGCCGTACCCGTCCCCACCATCCGCAGCGTCCGATGGTCTGACGTGGTCGCGTCGGTCGCCGTCGGGGTCGTGTCGGCCGCGGCCTGGGCCGGCGGACTCGTGCCCCCGGCACCTCCCAGCAAGTACGCGGTCACAAGCGCCAGCAAGACCAGCGCCGTCACCACCAGCCCCTTGACACTCACCGTCAGGTTTCTGTCCATGGGCCTCGGACGGACCAGCAGTGACTTCGGTTCCCCCAGCCAGGTAGTCCACCGCCTTCCTGTCGTGTCCGGGGCTGATTCCGGACCAGAAGGCCGTGGACTATCGGTCAGACCGAGCTGGCGATCCGGGCCAGCGCCTGCCGGTAGCCGTCGATGCCCTGGCCGGCGATGACCTCGACGGCGTACGCCGTGACGACGGAGTGGTGGCGGAACTCCTCGGGGCGTTGGTGCGGGTCGGAGATGTGGACCTCGACCAGCGGCGCGGTCAGCTGGGCGCAGGCATCGAGCAACGCGTACGAGTAGTGAGTCCAGGCGGCCGCGTTGAGCACCACCGGGGTCTCGTCGTCGGCGGCCGTGTTGAGCCAGTCGAGCAGTTCGCCCTCGTGGTTGGTCTGCCGGGTCTCGACCTCCAGCCCGAGGTCGCGACCCCAGCCTGCGCACAGCTCGACGAGTTCGGCGTACGTCGTGTCGCCGTAGATCTCCGGCTGCCTGCGGCCGAGTCGCCCGAGGTTGGGCCCGTTGAGCACCAGCACCTTCATGCGGTGCCGCCGATCCGCACGTAGGCCGCCCTCAGGTCGGCCTCGTTCGGTCCGGCCAGCACCGTCGGGGTTCCGATCTCGCTCAACACGATGAAACGCAGTTGGTCGCCGCGCGACTTCTTGTCGACCTTCATGGTGGCGTGCAGGTCGGCGAACGGCGCGCCGTCGTAGGTGGTGGGGAGCCCGACGCGCGTCAGGATGTCTCGATGCCGCGCCACCGTGTCGGGATCAAGCACTCCGGCGAGCCCGGCCAGCTCGGCGGCGTAGACGCAGCCGATCGACACCGCGTCGCCGTGCCGCATCGTGTAGCCCTCGGCCTTCTCGATGGCATGGGCGAGGGTGTGGCCGTAGTTGAGCGCCTCGCGGCCGATCCGGCCGGTCCCTGCCCCTCCCGTCTCCTTGAGGTCGTCGACCACCACGTCGATCTTGACCCGGATCGCGCGCTCCACGAGCTCGCGCAGCACGGTGGAGTCGGGCGAGAGCGCGGACGGTTCTGTCTGCTCCACGAGCTCCAGGATGCGGGGATCGGCGATGAAGCCGCACTTCACGACCTCGGCGAGCCCGGCCGCCAGGTCCGGAGGCGGAAGCGAGTCGAGGGTGGCGAGGTCGCAGAGCACGCCGGCGGGCTCGTGGAAGGAGCCGACGAGGTTCTTCCCGGCGTTGGTGTTGATGCCGGTCTTGCCGCCGACCGCGGCATCGACCATGCCGAGCAGGGTCGTGGGCACGTGCACGACCCGCACCCCGCGCAACCAGGTGGCGGCCACGAACCCCGCCAGGTCCGTCACCGCTCCCCCGCCGAACGAGACGACGGCGTCGGAGCGGGTGAAGCCGCGCTCGCCCAGCGCCTCCCAGCAGTCGTTGGCGACCGAGGCGTTCTTGGCGGCCTCGCCGTCCGGGAGCCCGAGCGCCAGCACGTCGTGGTGCGGCACCAGCGTCTCCACCAGCGGTTGCGCTGTCTCGGCCAGTCGGTCTGCGTAGAGCACGGCGACCCGACGGACCTCGGGACCGAGGATCGCCGGCAGCCGGTCGAGCAGGTCGCGGCCGACGACCACGTCGTAGGGCGAGGCACCCGCCACGCTCAGCACGGTCTCGGTCATCCGAGCAGTGCCTTGATCTCGTCTGCGACCTCGTCGGGGGTGCGTCCGTCGGTCTCCACCACGTGGGTGGCGACCGACTCGTAGATCGGCGCGCGCTCGTCCAGCAGGGCCTTGATCCTGGCCCGCACGTTGCCGAGCAACAGCGGGCGTCCGACGCCCAGGCCCACCCGCTGCACCGCGTCGGAGAGCCCGACGCGCAGGAACACCACCTCGTGCCCGGCCAGGAGCGCGCGGGAGTTCTCGTCGAGGACGGCGCCGCCACCGAGTGCGAGCACGCCGTCATGGCCGGCCAGCGCCTCGGCCACCGCCTTGGACTCGATCGCGCGGAACCGGTCCTCCCCGTCGTCGACGAAGATCTCGGACACCGGGCGACCCTCGGAGGCCTCGACGTCCGCGTCGGTGTCGCGCACCGGGAGACCCCAGGCCTCGCCGAGCAGGGTCGCCACCGTGGTCTTGCCCGCACCCATCGGCCCGACCAGGACCACCTTCGGCGACCTCGTGGGGTGAGTCACTGAAACCTCAGCGTGTCGCGGTAGGACTCGACGTTGCGGCGGGTCTCGGACACCGAGTCACCGCCGAACTTCTCCAGCACCGCGTCCGCGAGGACGAGCGCGACCATGGCCTCGGCGACGATGCCGGCCGCCGGCACGGCGCACACGTCGGAACGTTGATGGTGGGCCGTGGTCGGTTCGCCGGTGGTGAGGTCGACGGTACGGAGCGCGCGCGGGACGGTCGCGATCGGCTTCATCGCGGCGCGGACCCGCAGCATCTCACCGGTCGACATACCTCCCTCGGTCCCGCCCGAGCGTCCCGACGTACGCCGGAGCCCGTCGTCGGTCGGCACGATCTCGTCGTGGGCGCGCGAGCCGGGGGTCGCGGCCACCTCGAACCCGTCGCCGATCTCGACGCCCTTGATCGCCTGGATTCCCATCAGGGCGCCGGCCAGCCGGGAGTCGAGGCGGCGGTCCCAGTGGACGTGCGAGCCGAGGCCGGGCGGGAGCCCGTGGACGACGACCTCGACGACGCCGCCGAGGGTGTCGCCGTCCTTCTGCGCCCGGTCGATGGTCTCGACCATCGTGGCGGCGGTGTCGGGGTCCAGGCAACGCACCGGGTTGTCGTCGAGCCGGGCGACGTCGTCGGGCTCCGGCAGCACGCCGGCGGGGGCGCGCACCCCGCCGAGCTCGATGACGTGGGAGACGACGCGGGCGCCGACGGCCTGCTCGAGGAAGTTGGTCGCCACCCGGCCGAGGGCGACGCGGGCAGCGGTCTCCCGGGCGCTCGCGCGCTCGAGGATCGGGCGCGCCTCGTCGAAGCCGTACTTCTGCATGCCCACCAGGTCGGCGTGACCGGGCCGGGGTCTGGTCAGGGGCGCGTTGCGGGCCAGGGACTCGAGCTCGACGGGGTCGACGGGGTCGGCCGACATCACTCGCTCCCACTTGGGCCACTCGGTGTTGCCCACCGAGATCGCCACCGGGCCCCCCTGGGTCAGGCCGTGCCGAACGCCGCCGACGAGCGTGACCTCGTCCTGCTCGAACTTCATCCGAGCGCCGCGGCCGTAGCCGAGACGGCGCCGCGCGAGAGCGTCCCGGATGTCGTCGGAGGTCACCTCGACGTGGGACGGAAGGCCCTCGAGGATCGCGACCAGGGACGGGCCGTGGGACTCACCCGCGGTCAACCAGCGCAGCATGCCCTCAGTGTTTCACGATGGACGGCCCGCCCAGCCCTCGCGTCACGCACCGACGAAGTACGCCGCCGCTGCCGGGCCGAGGAGGAGTCCGAGCAGGCCGCCGATCAGCATGAACGGGCCGAACGGGAAGGCGGTCTTCAGCAGCGCCCGGTTCCACTTCACCACCGCCAGCAACAACCCGGGCAGCCCGAACACCAGGAACCCGGCGTACATCCCGACGCCGAACTCGCCCCAGCCGACGTGGCCGAGGCAGAAACCCAGCAGGGCCGCCAGACGTACGTCGCCGAAGCCCATCCCGGCGGAGTGGATGAACCACAGCAGCCAGTAGACCGAGCGCGCGACGACCAGCCCGACCGCTGCCCGGATCAGGTCCGCGGTGTCACCGGTGATGCCTGCCCCGACCACCGCGACGATCACGACGTACGCCGTGGCCGGCAGCACGATCCGCGACGGCAACAACCGGGTGCGCCAGTCGATGATGGCCAACGCCACGAAGACCGGCACCACCGGGATGAGCGCCACCAACCACCAGTCGCGGCCGACCGTCGCGCCGACGACGGCACCGATCACGGCCGACGCGAGGGCAGCCTGCCAGGCGAGCCCGCGGCGGGAGCCGACCTCGACGTACGACGGCTTGGGGTCCTCACCCGGCGCCGCCTCGCTGCGCTCCGGCTCCGGAAGGGCTCGGATCAGCAGCGGCACCTGCAGCCCGCCGAGCCCGGCGATGAGCGCGCTGCCCAGCGCGACGACGGGCTCCATGGGCGTCAACGTAGCGCCCGTGGCCGGCAGCGTCAGCGGATCGGACCTTGCCGGCGAGTCTGGGACTTCGCAGGCAATGCTTCGCGCGCGAACTCGTGGGTTCCCCGGTCAACCGGGGAAACCGCGCCCCCGAAGGACGGCCGCGCCCGCGTGACGCATCACCTCGACCGGGGCCGCTCGTCCGGTGAAGAGCTCGAACTGGATCGCGGCCTGGTGGACCAGCAGGTCGAGGCCGGTGACCAGCGATCTGTCGGCCGCGGCGGCGGCCAGGGGCGTGGGCCAGGGGTCGTAGACGACATCGAAGACCGTCGGGATCTGGGCGCACCGAGCCACCAGGTCCGGAGTCTGGGCCGTGGCAGGGATCGTCGACACCACGACGTCGCCGACCACCGGGTCAGTGCCGAGGACGCCGAGGCGCACCGCGGGCCGGGCCGGGTGCCGGTCGATGGCGGCCAGCGTGTCCAGGGCCTTGTCCGGCGAGCGCACGAGCAGCGTCAGCGATCCCACACCCAGCTCGCACAGCGCCAGGGCGGTGGAGGCCGCCGTCGCGCCCCCTCCGAGGATGGTGGCCACGACCGGCGGTCGGGCCAGCCTCTCGCTGAGGGCGGCCACCGCTCCCGGTACGTCGGTGTTGTCGGCGACCCGTCGCGCGCCGTCGAGCAGCAACGTGTTGGCCGCGCCCGCCTGGCGAGCCCGGTCCGACACGTCGTCCCCGAGGGCGAGCGCCTCACGCTTGAGCGGCGCGGTGACCGACAGCCCGCGCCACTCCGGCTCCAACCCGTCGACGAACCCGGCCAGGCCCCCGGCCGGGACCCGGACCGCGTCGTAGCTCCAGTCGAGCCCGGTCTCCACGTACGCCGCGCGGTGGAGCGCGGGTGACAGCGAGTGGGCGACCGGGTCACCCAGTACGGCGCAGCGCACGGGCGTTCAGCAGGCGCCTTCGGACTCGTTGGCGCAGTACTCGCGCAACTCGTCCTTGTAGGTGAGGAACTCGTCGTAGGTCTCGGCGAACTTCGTTTCACCGGTGCGCAGGTTGACCGTCACGTAGTAGAACCAGTCACCGGCACTGGGGTTGGCGGCCGCCTTGATGGCGGCGTCTCCCGGCGCCTCGATCGGACCCGGCGGCAGGCCCGGCGTGAGGTAGGTGTTGTACGGCGACTCGATCTCCAGATCCTCGGTCGTCGGCACCGCCCCGAGCTCCTGGTCGGCCGCAAAGTTGACGGTCGCGTCGATCTGGAGCAGACCGTTGGTCTCCTCGCCGGTGAGCCGGTTGTAGATGACCCTCGCCACCTTGCCCCGGTCCTCCTTCCGGCCGGCTTCCGCCTCCACGAGGCTGGCCACCGTCATCAGCTCGTGTGGGGTGTAGCCGAGCTCGGCCGCGCGACCCTCGAGGTCGGCGTCCTCGGCCGCCTGCTCCCACCGGTCGACCATCGCGGCCAGGATCGACGCCGGGGTGGCGTCCGGTCCGAGGTCGTAGGTCGAGGGGAAGAGGTAGCCCTCGGGGTTGCCCTCGGCGTAGTCGGGCAGACCGAGCGGGCCGGGCTTGCCGAGAGCCTTCTCGTACTGGGCTCTCGTGAAGTCGGTGTTCTCGGCGAGGACGTCGAGGATGTCCTCGACGCGCAGCCCCTCCGGGACGGTCACGGTGTTGCGCAGGATGTTCTCGGGGTCGAGCAGCACGTCGACGGCGTCGGCGGCGGCCATCTCCTTCTTGAACTCGTAGAAGCCCACCTGGATCCCCGAGGCTCCGGACTCGCCGGCGGCGGCGTTGAGGAAGGCCTGGACGGAGGCGACCACACCGGCGTCCTTCAGGCCACGGCCCATCTCGGCGATGCTGTCGCCCGACTCGACCTCGAAGGTGACCTTGCCCCGACCGGGCCCCGCATAGTCCTCGGGGTCGGCGAACTGGTCACGCACGAAGTCGACGCCCTTGGTGACCCCGAAGTAGAACCCACCGACCAGGACCGCGAGGGCCACCAGGACGGCGAGGCACCCGGGGACCGACCGGCGCTTCTTGCGCCGTCCACCCACCTCCGGGACGCCGCTGTCCGGCTCCAACGGTTCGGTGGGCTGGTCGTAGTCGCTCATTTTCGGGGTCCCCGTTCGAAGCGGAACGTCGTGAGCATGTGGCTGGGGTGGATCATTCATCTCCCTCGACGGGCTCGCCCGGGGGGGCACCCGTGGCGCGTTCACTGTCCAGTGCGTGCTGCAGGATCATCACGGCCGCGGCCTGGTCGACGACGGCGCGCCGCTGCTGACCCTTCTTCCCCCGACCGCGCAGCATAGCCTCCGCCGACACGGTGGTGAGACGCTCGTCGACCAGTCGCACCGGGACGGGTGTGACGCGTGTGGCCAACCGGGCGGCGAATTCACGGACCTTGACGGCCGCCGGGCCCTCACCGCCCGACAGCGATCGCGGCAGCCCGACGATGACCTCGACCGTGTCCTCCTCGGCGACCAGTGCCGCGATCCGGCGCAGGTCGCCCTGGCCGCGCCGCACGGTCTCGACCGGGGTCGCCAGGAAACCGGAGGGGTCGCTGCGCGCGACCCCGATCCGGGCGTCACCGGGATCGAGGCCCAGCCGGACGCCGAAGCGCATCAGGTTCCGGTCCTCACGCACCGACCGCCCGACCGACCTCGGTCGCGACCAACGCCAGTGCCTCGTCGATGCGGGAGGTGTCGCTGCCGCCGCCCTGGGCGACGTCGTCCTTTCCGCCACCGCGGCCACCGACCAGCGGACCGATCGCGCCGACCAGCACGTTGGCGCTGAGGCCACGCTCCCGGGCGGCGTCGTTGACGGCGGCCACGACGGCCACCTTGCCGTCTGCGTCGCCGATCACGACCACGACGCCCGGCTCGCCACCGGGGAGCCGGCCCCGGACGTCGAGCGCGAGCTGGCGCACGTCTCCGCCGCCGGCACCCGCCGCGCGGTGGGCGACGACCTTGACCGGGCCGACCTGCTGGGCCGCGGCCGCGAGATCGGCGCCGGCGTTCAGCAGCTGCCCGACCCGGACCTTCTCGATCTCCTTCTCGGCAGCACGCAGTTTCTCGACGATGTCGTTGACCCGTTCGGGCAGCTGCTCCGGGCGCACCTTGAGCGCCTCGGACAGCTGCGCGACCAGCACGTGCTCGCGGGCCAGGAACCGGTAGGCGTCGCCGCCGACGAGCGCCTCGACCCGGCGTACGCCGGAGCCGATCGACGACTCACCGAGCAGCTTGATGACACCGAGGTTGCCGGACCGTTCGGCGTGGGTGCCGCCGCAGAGCTCGCGGGCCCAGTCGCCCACGGAGATGACGCGCACCTCGTCGCCGTACTTCTCACCGAAGAGCGCCATCGCGCCGGACTTCACGGCCTCGTCCTGGGTCATGATCTCGGCGTGCACGGCCAGGTCGGCGAGCACGAGGTCGTTGACCCGGGCCTCGACGTCCTCCATCACCGACGTCGGCACCGAGCCGGTGGCCGAGAAGTCGAAGCGGAACCGGCCCGGGGAGTTCTCGGAGCCGGCCTGGGTGGCGGTGTCACCCAGCGCCTCACGGAACGCCTTGTGGACCATGTGGGTCGCCGTGTGCGAGCGGGAGATGGAGCGGCGCCGCTCGATGTCGACCATCGCCTGCGCGCCCACCCCGAGGGTGACCTCGCCGGCGAGAACCATCGCCTGGTGCACCACCAGGCCGCTGATCGGCGACTGGACGTCGCGGACCTCGACCCGGGCGCCGTTGGCGAGCTCGATGACGCCCTGGTCGGCGAGCTGGCCGCCGCCCTCGGCGTAGAACGGGGTGCGGTCGAGGACCAGCTCAATTTCGTCACCCTCGCGCGCGGAGTCGACGACACCGCCGCTGGTGACGATGCCGCGGACCGACCCCTCGGTCACGATCTCGGTGTAGCCGGTGAACTCGACGCCCCGACCGAGCGAGTCCGCGATCGAGCGGTACGCCGAGGCGTCGCGGTGCTGGCCCTTCTTGGAGCGTGCGTCGGCCTTGGCGCGGTCGCGCTGCTCGGTCATCAGCCGCCGGAAGCCGTCCTCGTCGACCGAGAGACCCTGTTCCGCGGCCATCTCCAGGGTCAGGTCGATCGGGAAGCCGTAGGTGTCGTGCAGCGAGAACGCCTTGGACCCCGAGAGCTGCGCACCGCCGCCCTGCTTCACCTCGGTGGTCGCGAGGTCGAAGATCGCGGTGCCGGCGCGCAGCGTCTGCCGGAACGCGTCCTCCTCGGCGTACGCGATGGTCGAGATCCGCTCCCAGTCGCGGTGCAGGTCGCCGTAGGTCTCCCCCATCTTGTCGCGGGAGACGGGCAGCAGCTCGGGCAGCGACCGGTCCTCGTAGCCGAGCAGGCGCATCGAGCGGACCGCCCGCCGCAGCAGCCGGCGCAGCACGTAGCCACGTGACTCGTTGCCGGGGGTGACGCCGTCGTTGATCAGCATCATCGAGGAGCGGACGTGGTCGGCGACGACGCGGAACCGGACGTCGTCGGCCGGGTCGGCGCCGTAGCGGCGACCGGAGAGCTCCATCGCCTTCTCGATCACCGGGAACAGCACGTCGATCTCGTACATGTTCTGCTTGTCCTGGAGCATGAACGCGACCCGCTCCAGGCCCATCCCGGTGTCGATGTTCTTCTTCGGCAGCGAGCCGGAGATGTCGAAGTCCTCCTTCGACCGGACCGCGGACAGCTCGTCCTGCATGAAGACCAGGTTCCAGAACTCCAGGTAGCGGTCCTCAGCGGTGAAGTCACCGTCGGCGCCGTATTCCGGCCCCCGGTCGATCAGGATCTCCGAACAGGGCCCTCCCGGGCCGGGCACGCCCATCGACCAGTAGTTCTCCGTCTTCCCGAGCCGCACGATCCGGTCGTCCGGCAGACCGGTGACCTTGCGCCACAGCTCGACGGCCTCGGCGTCGTCGTCGTAGACGGTCGGCCAGAGCTTGTCCTCGGCGAACCCGAAGCCGCCGTCGGCGATCGACTTCGTGACCAGGTCCCAGCCGAGCTCGATCGCGCCTTCCTTGAAGTAGTCGCCGAAGGAGAAGTTGCCGCACATCTCGAAGAACGTGCCGTGGCGGGTGGTTTTGCCGACTTCCTCGATGTCCGGGGTGCGGATGCACTTCTGGATGGAGACGGCACGGTCGTAGGGCGGCGTCTCCTGTCCGAGGAAATAGGGCTTGAAGGGCACCATCCCGGCGTTGACGAACAACAGGTTGGGGTCGTCGGCCAGCAGTGACGCCGAAGGCACCGGGGTGTGGCCGGCGCGCTCGAAGTGGGCCACGAACCGGCGGCGGATCTCCGCGGTGTCCATCAGGGGGTGCCTTCCTTGCTGTGCCGGTGGCTGGTCAACTCTGGTCGTCCATGAAGCGGTACGCCGAACCGCTCACGCAACTCGGTTTCCCGCTCGGCGGCGCCGTGGGCGACCTCGTCGCGGAACAGCCGGGCGCCCAGGCTGAGGGCCTCGACGCGATCCCGGAGCCCGTCGACGGTGAGGGCCTCTGCCGCTCGTCGGCCACGGAGCATGCCGTACACGCCCGCGCCCGCGCCCGCCACGAACCACAGCGAGCGCCTCATGCAGTGTCCCGCAGGGCGTCGTCGGTCAGTTCGTCGCGGCGGCGGGCCTGCCAGTCGCGGTAGGCCTCCCGCTGCTCGGCACGGCGCAGCTTGCGGGCCCGCTTGACCTCGCGCTTCATCTCGAACCGGATCCGGTTGCGGGACTCGGCCGACATGGCCCGTCGTACCCCGTGACCCAGCGAACCCAGCCGGATCACGCTCTCGCGCAGCAGCAGGTCGGCGAACACGGCGCGCTCGAGCCGGGCCGGCGGAGCGTCATCGGGCTCGGGGCCGCCCAGGCCGGTGATCCGGTACTCCTGGAGGTCGGTGCGCTCCGGCGGGGTCGGCGTACGCCGCTCCTGCTCGAGCCGGTCGAGACGTTCCCGCAGCGCCACGGCCTCGTCCTGCGCGCTCCCGATCTCGCGCGACGTGCGGGCCCGGAGCCGCGCGAGGGCGACCAGCAGCCCCAGCGCTACCACCAGGGCCACCCCCGCCAGGCCCGCGAGGGCGAGCCACTGCCATGTCATGGTGTCCGACCCTATCGCCGCCGCTGCGGCCGGCACCCCGGAGGTTGCGGAGGCCCGAAAAAATCCTGCTCGCAGGCAACCAGAACCTGGTTCCGCGCGTCCATCATGGTGAGACGCACTCAAGGAGATCTGCCATGCCTGCTCGCCCGCGCCGCCGCCGGCTCCCCACCCTGCTCTCGGTAGCCCTCCTCGGGTCGCTCGGCCTCGGTCTGGCGCCGGCCGGCAGTGCCGCGAGCCCCCGGCCCGCCGATCCGCGCGCCGGGTCGGCGATCACCGACACCACGGGACGCTGGCAGGTGACCCGGACCGGGCCCGAGACCTACCAGGTCAGCTGGCGCTCGCCCCGGCGGCTGCCGGTCACCTCCGACCGGGCCACGATCGTCGCGGACGGCGTCGCGCTCGGCGTACCCCTGCTGCGTGCGGACGGCCGGACCGTGGTCACCACGGTCGTCGCGCCGGAGCGACCCGACCCTGCGGATCTCGACGTCCTCCTGTCCGGCGACCGGCTCGACCACCCCGGGATCGACGGGACCGACGCGGCCACCGACGCGGTGGATCTCCCGAGGACGCCGCGGCTGGGCGTCGACCCGGCCGAGCCCGGACCCCACGCTGTGGTGAGCAGCGACTACGAGCTCGACGGCGTGAAGCTGCCACGGATGCGGCAACCGATCGAGATGGTCGGCCACGTGGTCGAGCCCGCAGCCGGCGCGGACACCGGCCCGAGGCCGCTGGTGGTCTTCCTCCACGGCCGCCATTCCTTCTGCTACGACCCCACCGACGAAGGCGGGGACAGCTGGGACTGGCCGTGCCAGTCACCGCTCGCCGAGATCCCCAGCCATCTCGGCTACGACTACATCCAGCAGGTGCTCGCGTCACAGGGCTACGCGACGGTGTCGATCCGCGTCAACGGCATCAACGCCCAGGACTTCCGGCTCCCCGACGGCGGCGCCGACGCACGCGCCCAGATCGTGCAGCGTCACCTCGACCACTGGACGACCATCGCCGGTGAGCACGAGGTCGACCTGTCGCGGGTCGTGCTGGTCGGGCACAGCCGCGGCGGCGAGGGCGTCAACCGCGCGTCGATCCAGATCCCGCTCGACGCTCCCTACCGGGTGGTGGGCCAGGTGCTGCTCGCGCCGACCGACTTCGGCACCCAGACCGCGCCGTACGTCCCGACCGTGACCGTGCTCCCCTACTGCGACGGCGACGTCTCCGACCTCCAGGGCCAGCGCTTCACCGACAGTGCCCGCGACCTGACCGGCGACGACACCTCGCTGAAGAGCTCGGTGATGGTGCTCGGCGCCAACCACAACTTCTTCAACACCGAGTGGACCCCCGGCATCGCCCAGGCTCCTGCCTGGGACGACTGGTTCAGCCGCCGCGGGGTCTGCGGCTCGACGTCACCGACCCGGCTGAGCGCGGCCGATCAACGTGCGGTCGGGGTGGCGTACGTCGCCGGTGCCGCGCGCCTGTTCGCCGGCGACGCCCAGGAGTTCCTCCCACTGTTCGACGGGTCGGTCGTCCACCCGGCTTCGATCGGCGCCGCTGACGTGCGCTCCCACGCGATCGGCGGCGGTCGCGACCTGCGCCGGCCGGCCATCGACAGCGGACTCTCGCTCGCCTCCGGCGCCGACACGTCGTTCTGCCAGGGAATCCACAAGTCCGGATCGATCGCGGCGTGTGGCCGCGAGGACGGCCTGTGGGGCCAGGTGCCTCACTGGTACAACGCGGGCGAGTTCGCCCCGGCCAGGCGAGAGCTCGAGATGACGTGGACCGAGACCGGTGGTTCCGGTGGTCTGGTGTTCGACCAACCGCTGAACCTCTCCGCCCACCGGCTGGAGCTGCGCACCATCGTCGACCCGGAGCTGGGCGACGTCCGGATCCGGCTGCGGCTGACCGACGCCAGCGGTGCCTCGACCGACATCGTCCCCGAGGGCGACGGGATCGTCCGCGCGCTGCCGGTCGACCGGCACGTCGGGAAGCGATGGGCGCAGGCCGTGATCGCGGACCCGGGCGCGGCCGAGGGCATCGACCTGACGCAGGTGGTCCGGCTCGACGTGATCGGGGACAGCTCGGACGGCCGGCTGTGGGTGCTCGACGTGGCCGCCGCCCCGGACGGGCTGGCAGCAGTGCCGGAGCGCCGACTGCCTCTGGTGAGCCTCGGTTCACTCCGCGTCCGCGAGGGCGACGCGCCCGGCACCTCGACGGCGCGGGTGCCGTTCACGATCACCGGCCAGGTGACCCGTCGGGCTCAGCTCGTGGTCGGCATCGTGGACCAGACCCAACGCCGAGGACACACCCGGCTCCGGGTCGACCTCGCCCCGGGCCAGACCGAGGGCTCGATCCCCTACGAGTACTCCGGCAACACCGTCGCGGACTACCCCCGTCGCCTGACGAGCTACGCCGCGTTCGCCGTGAACGGCGTGATGACCGACCGGTACGACGGGCAGGTGCAGCTGATCGACGACGACCCGGTGCCCCGCCTGCGGGTGCGCACCGCCCGACGGGTGCGGGAGGGGTCGGCCGTCCGGGTCCGCGTCGAGCTGACCCAGGAGACCGGCTACGACTCCTGGTTCGGCGTACAGGTGGTGCGGGGCGAGGGCACCGGGCGTCGGCTGAGCGTCAGTGACGTCCCACCACGGTGGCTCAAGAAGCGCTCCGGCCCCCAGGAGGATCCCGACCTCCCCCTGCACCGGGCCGGGATCGGTCTCTACGACAGCCTGCCACCCGGTGCGTCCACGGCCGTCGTCACGATCCCGACCCGTGACGACGGGGTCCGCGAGGGTGTGGAACGGGTGACGTTGAAGACGATGTGGGACCGACAGCGTGTGGTGCGCACGGTCCGTGTCTTCGACTGAACCGCCAGTCTCAGGAGTAGCGGTGGCTCTTGGCCGCGTGTCCGTGCTCGCGGGTGCAGGTGCGTCCGTTCATCGAGCGATGGCCGCACGACTCGTCGGTCGCGGAGGGGCTCGGGGCCACGGGACGCGATGACCCCGCAACGGGTCGGCTGGCCGGAGGTCGGCTGGCCGGAGGCTCGGACGCACTCTTCGCCTTGCGAGCCATGGCCTGCTCGTGGCCGGCCTCGCGCATCGCGCGCAGGGCATCCATCTTGCTCATCGGAACTTCACCCGGCCGACAGTAGTGCGCCGCCCCGACAGATCGTGGCAGGCGCGCGTCGAGACCAGCGCCGGTGGTTGAGGTGCGAGCGCAGCGAGCCTCGAAACCCCGAGACGCCGGTGGTTGAGGTGCGAGCGCAGCGAGCCTCGAAACCCCCGGCGCACTCACCCGGCCTCCGGTCACTCCCCGCGGATCAGCTTGCGGATCTTCGCCCACCGCTCGGCCACTGCGGCCTCGGCGCCCAGCGACGTGGGCCGGTAGTAGGCGGCATCCACGAGGAGGTCGGGGGCGTACTGCTGCTCGGCGACGCCGTACGGCTCGTCGTGGCTGTAGATGTATCCACGGCCGTGACCCAGGTCGTTCGCCCCGCCGTAGTGGGCGTCGCGCAGGTGGGCCGGGACGCTGCCGATCTTGCCGGCCTGCACGTCGGCCTGGGCGGCACCGATCGCCGTCGTGACCGCATTCGACTTCGGAGCCACCGCCAGCGCGATCACCGCCTGCGCCAGGTTGAGCCGCGCCTCCGGCATCCCGATCAGCTGCACCGCTTGCGCCGCGGCCACCGCCGTGGTGAGCGCGGTGGGGTCGGCCAGGCCGATGTCCTCGCTGGCCAGGATCACCAGCCGGCGCGCGATGAACCGCGGGTCCTCCCCCGCCTCGAACATCCGGGCCAGGTAGTGGAGCGCGGCGTCGGCATCCGAGCCGCGGATCGACTTGATGAAGGCGCTGATGACGTCGTAGTGCTGATCGCCCTGCCGGTCGTAGCGGACCGCGGCCTGGTCGACGGCGGCCTCCGCGGACTCGAGGTCGATCCTCTGCCCACCGCGGGCCGTCGCGGCCCGAGCGGCCGCCTCGAGGTAGGTGAGCGAGCGGCGGGCGTCGCCCCCGGAGAGCCGCACCAGGTGCTCCCGGGCGTCCTCGGCGAGCTCGTACTCGCCTGCCAACCCACGCTCGTCGACCAGGGCCCGCTCCATCACGTCGCGCACGTCGTCGTCGGTGAGGGGCTGGAGCCGCAGCAGCAGGCTGCGCGACAGCAGTGGCGAGATCACCGAGAAGAAGGGGTTCTCGGTCGTCGCGGCGACCAGTGTCACCCACCGGTTCTCCACCCCGGGCAGCAGCGCGTCCTGCTGCGCCTTGCTGAAGCGGTGGACCTCGTCGACGAAGAGCACCGTCTCGCGGCCCCCGCCGCTGAGCTCGGCCCGAGCTCCGTCGATCGCGGCGCGGACGTCCTTGACCCCCGCGGACACGGCCGAGACCTCCACGAATCTCCGGTCGGTCTGCTGACTGACGATCGCGGCGATGGTCGTCTTGCCGGTGCCGGGCGGCCCCCACAGCATCAGCGACGTCGCCTGGTCACCCTCGATCAGCTGCCGCAACGGCGAGCCCGGCGCACGCAGCTGTGCCTGTCCGACGAGCTCGTCGAGCGTCCGCGGCCGCATCCGCACCGGCAACGGCGCCGATGCGTGGGTGTTGACCCCCAGCGAGCCCTTCCCCGGTCTGGAGCCGCCGCCGGGGAGGTCGAACAGGCCGCTGTCGTCGGTCACTCCGCCGCCGGTTCCTTCGGCTCGGACTGCTTGGCGGGCGGGCCGTCCACGCCGGCCTCCTTGCGCTGCTGCGAGGTGATCGGCGCCGGCGCCGCGGTGAGCGGGTCGAACCCGCCACCGGACTTCGGGAAGGCGATCACGTCGCGGATCGAGTCGCTGCCCGAGAGCAGTGCCACGACCCGGTCCCAGCCGAACGCGATGCCGCCGTGCGGCGGTGCGCCGTACTTGAACGCGTCGAGCAGGAACCCGAACTTCTCCTGCGACTCCTCCGGCCCGAGGCCCATGATCTCGAAGACCCGCTGCTGGATGTCGCCGCGGTGGATACGGATCGAGCCGCCACCGATCTCGTTGCCGTTGCAGACGATGTCGTAGGCCCAGGCCAGCGCGTTGCCGGGGTCGGCGTCGAAGGACTCGACGTCCTGGGGCGAGGTGAAGGCGTGGTGGACCGCGGTCCACGCACCGGAACCGACCGCGACGTCACCAGCGGCGGTGGCTTCGCTCGCCGGCTCGAAGAGCGGCGCGTCGACGACCCAGACGAAGCTCCACGCGGACTCGTCGATCAGCCCGCCGCGTCGGCCGATCTCGAGCCGGGCGGCGCCGAGCAGCGCCCGGCTGGACTTCACCGCGCCGGCCCCGAAGAAGACGCAGTCGCCCGGCTGGGCTCCCACGTGGGCGGCGAGCCCGGCCCGCTCCTCCTCGCTGAGGTTCTTCGCGACCGGGCCGCCGAGCTCGCCGTCCTCCTGGATCAGGACGTAGGCCAGGCCGCGGGCGCCGCGTTGCTTGGCCCACTCCTGCCACGCGTCGAGCTTCTTACGGGGCTGTGAGGCGCCACCGGGCATGACCACGGCGCCGACGTACTCGGCCTGGAAGACCCGGAACGGCGTGTCCGAGAAGTAGTCGGTGCAGTCGACGAGCTCCTGGCCCATGCGCAGGTCGGGCTTGTCCGAGCCGTAGCGGGCCATGGCGTCGGCGTAGGTGATCCGCGGGATCGGCGTGGTGACCTGGTGGCCGATCAGGCCCCAGAGCGCGACCAGGATCTCCTCGGACAGTGCGATCACGTCGTCTTGCTCCACGAAGCTCATCTCGACGTCGAGCTGCGTGAACTCCGGCTGCCGGTCGGCGCGGAAGTCCTCGTCGCGGTAGCACCGGGCGATCTGGTAGTAGCGCTCCATGCCGGCGACCATCAGCAGCTGCTTGAAGAGCTGGGGGCTCTGCGGCAGCGCGTACCAGCTGCCGGGTTGCAGCCGCGCCGGGACCAGGAAGTCACGGGCCCCCTCGGGGGTCGACCGGGTCAGCGTCGGGGTCTCGATCTCGACGAAGTCGTGCCGGTCCAGGACGTCGCGGGCGGCCTTGTTGACCTGACTGCGCAGCCGGATCGCGGCCGCCGGACCGGGGCGGCGCAGGTCGAGGTAGCGGTGCTTGAGGCGTGCCTCCTCGCCGACCTCCACGTGCTCGTCGATCGGGAACGGCAGTGCGGCGGCCGCGCTGAGAACCTGTACGTCGGCGGCGACGACCTCGATCTCACCGGTGGGGATGCCGGGGTTGGCGTTGCCCTCCGGGCGCGCACCCACCTCGCCGGTGACCTTGAGGCAGAACTCGCTGCGGAGACTGTGTGCCACAGCCTCGTCACGCACCACGACCTGCACGACACCGCTGGCCTCGCGCAGATCCAGGAACGCCACTCCCCCGTGGTCGCGACGGCGGGCGACCCACCCGGCGAGGGTGACGGTCTCTCCGACGTTCGCGGCGGTCAGGGTGCCGGCGTCGTGGGTACGGATCACTGCTGCTCCTTGTTGAGGATCTGGGGGTGGAGGTCTACGGCTGGGGGGGTCCAGGTGTCGGGGTCCGCGGCGGTCTGGTCGCCGCTGCGGATGTCCTTGACCTCGTGCCCGTCGTCGGTCAGGAACCAGACGTACGGGATCCCGCGGCGTTCCGCAAACCGGATCTGCTTGCCGAACTTCTGGGGACTGGCCGCCACCTCGCACGGGACGCCATTGGCCCGGAGCCGTCGAGCGACGTCGGTGCTGGCCTCGCGCGACTCCTCGTCGGTCACGGCGACCAGCACGGCGCTCGGCACCGACCGACTGGCGACGAGCACGCCGTCGGCCAGCAGCGGCAGGAGGGTGCGCGAGATGCCGAAGGAGACCCCGACGCCCGGGTAGGTCGTCTTGCCGTCGTCGGCGAGGGCGTCGTACCGGCCACCGCCACCGACCGACTTCAGACGTTCGTACCCGGTCATGTAGATCTCGACGACGGTGCCGGTGTAGTAGTCGAGGCCCCGCGCGATCCGCAGGTTGGCCTCGACCCCCACCCGCTCACCGCCGGCGCCGGCACAGCCGTCGACGACGGCGGCCAGCTCGGCCAGCCCGGTCTCGAGCAGCTCGTCCTCGACGCCCAGCGCCCGCACCCGCTCGATGAACGAGGTGTCGGAGACCCGGATCGTGGCCAGGTCGAGGCAGCGCTGCGCCTGCTCGGGCGTGGCGCCGACCCGCTCGACGAGCTGGCGCGCGACCACGTCGGCGGGAAGCTTGTCGAGCTTGTCGATCACCCGGATCGCCTCGGTGACGTCGCCGATGCCGAGCCCGCGGTAGAAACCCTGGATCAGCTTGCGGTTGTTGAACTGGAAGGACACCGGTGGGATCGGCAGGCCCGCGAGGGCCTCGACCATGACCCGCATGACCTCCACGTCGTGGTGGAAGGCGAGCTCCCCCTGGCCGACGATGTCGACGTCGGCCTGGGTGAACTGCCGGTAGCGGCCCTCCTGCGGGCGCTCGCCGCGCCAGGCCGGCTGGATCTGGAACCGGCGGAACGGGAACTGCAGGTGCCCGGAGTTCTCCAGCACGTACCGCGCGAAGGGCACGGTCAGGTCGAAGTGCATGCCCAGCCCCGTGTCATCGGCCGCGTCATCGGCCTGGAGCCGGCGCAGGACGTAGATCTCCTTGTCGATCTCGCCACCCTTGGAGAGCCGGTCGAGGGGTTCGACGACCCGGGTCTCGATGTTGGCGAACCCGTGGAGCTCGAAGCTGCGGGACAGGGAGGCGATGACGGAACGCTCGACCGCCCGCTGGGCGGGCAGCAGCTCGGGAAACCCGCTGAGCGGGGTCGGCTTGGCCATGTCTAGAGGCCTCGGGTGACGCGCCCGACAGCGCTGTCAGGATCGTCGGACTGCAGCTCGAGCAGGAACGGGTTGCTGCTGCGCTCCTGACCGATGGAGGTCTGCTCCCCGTGCCCGGGCAGCACCACGATGTCGTCGGGCAGCGTCAGCACCTTGTCGCGCAGGCTGCGCAGCATCGTCGGGTGGTCACCGCCCGGCAGGTCGGTGCGCCCGATGGAGCCTGCGAAGAGAAGGTCGCCGGAGAACATCACCTGTGAGGCGCCGTCGCCGGCGTACGGCGAGCGGAAGGTGACCGATCCCTCGGTGTGTCCCGGGGTGTGGTCGACGGCGAAGCGCAGGCCGGCCAGCTCGAGCTCCTGGGCGTCCGACAGCTCCCGGACGTCGTCGGGCTCTGCCCACTCGTAGTTGCCGCCGAGCAGCATCTGGGTGGTTTCGCGCGACATGCCGGCCATCGGGTCGCTGAGCAGGTGCCGGTCGCTGGGGTGGATCCAGGCCGTCGCGTCGTAGCTACCGGCCACGGGGGCGACGCACCACATGTGGTCGATGTGGCCGTGCGTGACCAGGACCGCGACGGGCTTCAGCTGGTGCTCGCGCACCACCTCGGCGACACCCTCGGCGGCGTCCTTACCGGGGTCGATGACGACGCACTCGCTGCCCGCCGACGTGGCGGCGACGTAGCAGTTGGTGCCCCACGGACCTGCGGGGAATCCGGCGATGAACACGCCCGCACACTACCGAGCCGCCAGAGGCGGCCATGCATCGGCACGAGGCCGTGACTAGCATGGGGTAGGTGACTAACGATGAGTGGGGAAGGGTCGCCGAGGACGGAACCGTCTTCGTGAGGACCGCCGACGGGGAGCGCTCCGTGGGCCAGTACCCCGAGGGCACGTCCGAGCAGGCCATGGCGTTCTACACCAAGCGGTACGAGGCACTCGCACTCGAGGTGCAGCTGCTGGAACAACGGATCAACGCCGCCGTCCTGTCCCCCGACGAGGCGGCCGAGTCGATCAAGACGGTGCGCGCCCAGATCGTCGACGCCAACGCCGTGGGCGATCTCGCATCGCTGGCCGGGCGGCTGGACGGTCTCGCACCGGTGTTGGCGACCCAGCGCAAGGCGCGCAAGGAGGAGAAGGCCAAGAAGGCGGAGGAGTCCAAGGCCGCCAAGGAGGTCATCGTCACCGAGGCCGAGAAGTTGGGCCAGGGCAACGACTGGCGTGCCGGGGCGAACCGGTTGCGCGACCTGCTGGAGGAGTGGAAGGCGCTGCCGCGGATCGACCGTGCCACCGACGAGGCGCTCTGGCGTCGCTTCTCCTCAGCCCGCACCACCTACACCCGACGACGCAAGACGCACTTCGCCGAGCAGCACGAGAAGCGCGAGGGAGCCCGCGGGGTGAAGGAGAGGCTGGTCAAGGAGGCCGAAGCGCTCGCGAACTCCACCGAGTGGGGCCCGACGTCCGGCCTCTACCGCGACCTGATGCGGGAGTGGAAGGCGGCCGGGCCTGCTCCACGCGACATCGACGAGAAGCTGTGGCAGCGATTCCGGGCCGCTCAGGACACCTTCTTCGGAGCCCGCGACGCAGCACAGGCCGCAGAGGATCAGGAGTTCTCCGCCAACGCCGAGGTCAAGGACGCGTTGCTGGTCGAGGCCGAGGCCCTGTTGCCGGTCACCGACCTCGAGGCCGCCAAGAAGGCGCTGCGTGACATCGCCGACCGCTGGGAGGCGGCCGGCAAGGTGCCGCGTGACCGGATGAAGGACCTCGAGGCGCGGATGCGCAAGGTCGAGCAGGAGATCCGCTCCGCCGAGGACGCGCAGTGGACCCGGACGGACCCCGAGAAGACCGCACGTGCCGACGACATGGTGACCAAGCTGGAGACCGCCATCGCCCAGATCGAGCGCGACCTCGAGGCCGCTCGCGCGGCCGGCAACGACAAGCAGGTCAAGGACCTCGAGGCCAACCTCGCCTCCCGCCAGTCGTTCCTGGACATGGCCAAGCAGGCCTCCGCCGACTACTCCGGCTAACCCCCTGGGTTGAGTCGCCACATAATCCGGTCGAGTCGCCAGAAATGCGGGTCGAGTCGCCAGACCTGCGGGTTGAGTCAGAGCCTCATGGCTGCTTGAAAACCGGTCCAGCGCAGCTCGTCCGGCAGATGCGACATGTCGTTGAACACCACCACGGCCGGTGGCCGGTCCGTGAAGTACCGGAGCACCGTCAAGGCGGCGTGGCCGTGGTCGAGCCCCAACCACCGCCACGGCGGAGCGTTGCACGCATGACGAACCAGCCACCCGATGGTGAAAGCGTGAGTCACGACGAGGTGGTGGCTGTCGTCCTCGCCATGCTCTGGCCCCGTCAACAACCGGATGGCATCCGCCGCGTACGCCGCTCCCTGTGCTGCTTCTCCGGACGAAACGTCAGCCAGGAAAGCCATCACACCGGCCCGGTGGTCAGGGTCGACCTCATGCGGGGACGGCACGTGTGGGACGTAGTCCCCGGCAGCGTCGAGCTCGTCGACCGGCACCTCGCTACCGAGCTGCCGTGCCACGAGTTCGGCCGTTTCCGTCGCCCTCGGCAGCGGGCCGTGCCGAACCGATCCGAAGCGCACCTCCGAGAGGCGTCGCCCCAGCAACCCGGCCTGCTGGACACCCCGCTCGGTCAGCGTGCCGTCGTCGCCCGGCTCGGCGTGCCGGGTGAGGTACAGGTGTCGCACTGACATGCCCGGGATTCAATCACGATTCCTCGTCGGCCAGCAGAGCTCCGATTCTCTGGCGACTCGACCCGATTTTGTGGCGACTCGACCCGATTTATGTGGCGACTCGACCGGGTCAGGAGGTGACGCGGTAGGCGTCGAAGACGCCGGGGACGACGCGGACGGCGCGGAGCACGTTGTCGAGGTGCTTGGACTCGGCCATCTCGAACGTGAACCGGCTCTTGGCCACCCGGTCGCGGGACGTGGAGAGGCTGGCGCTGAGGATGTTCACGTGCGCGTCGGACAGCGCCATCGTGATGTCGGAGAGCAGCCGGGCCCGGTCGAGTGCCTCGACCTGGATGTTGACCAGGAACATCGACTGGCCGGTGGGCGCCCACTCGACCTCCTGCAGCCGCTCCGGCTGGCCCATGAGGCTGTTGGCGTTGGTGCAGTCCTTGCGGTGGACCGAGACTCCCCCGCCCTTGGTGACGAAGCCGAGGATGTCGTCCGGCGGCACCGGGGTGCAGCACTTGGCGAGCTTGACCCAGACCTCGGGGGCACCCTTCACCATGACGCCGGTGTCGCCGCCGGAGTCGCTGCGGATCCGGCTCCGCCCGGTGATCGTGACCGCCTCGGAGAGGTCCTCCTCCGCGCCCGCATCCCCGCCGTGCAGGTCGATGACGCGGCGTACGACGGCCTGGGCGCTGAGATGCCCCTCACCGACGGCCGCGTACAGGGCAGACACGTCGCTGAGCTTGAAGTGGAGCGCGACCAGGTTGAGGGTCTCGTGCGACAGCAGCCGTTGGAGCGGTAGCCCCTCCTTGCGCATGTGCTTGGCGATCTGGTCCTTGCCGTCCTCGATCGCCTCCTCACGCCGTTCCTTGGTGAACCACTGGCGGATCTTGTTGCGGGCGCGCGGCGACTTCACGAAGCCGAGCCAGTCACGCGACGGTCCGGCGTTCGGTGACTTGGAGGTGAACACCTCGACGACGTCGCTGTTGTCGAGCGTCGACTCCAACGGCACCAGACGCCCGTTCACCCGGGCCCCGATCGTGTGGTGGCCGACCTCGGTGTGGACGGCGTACGCGAAGTCGACCGGCGTGGCTCCGGTGGGCAGCGGGACGACGTCGCCGCGCGGCGTGAAGACGTAGACCTCGGCCCGGTTCATCTCGAAGCGCAACGACTCCAGGAACTCGCCCGGATCCTCGACGTCGTTCTGCCAGTCGAGCAGCTGCCGCATCCACAGCATGTCGTCGACGTCGCCGCCCCGGTCGGTGTCGACCCCGGTGCGCCCGTCCTCCTTGTACTTCCAGTGCGCAGCGACGCCGTACTCCGCGCGGCGGTGCTGCCCGAACGTACGGATCTGGAGCTCGACGGGCTTGCCGGCGGGGCCGATCACCGTCGTGTGGAGGGACTGGTACATGTTGAACTTCGGCATCGCGACGTAGTCCTTGAACCGGCCCAGCACCGGGTTCCACCGCGAGTGCAGGATGCCGAGCGCGGAGTAGCAGTCGCGGTCGGTGTCGACCAGGATCCGCACGCCGACCAGGTCGTAGATGTCGGAGAACTCGCGGCCACCCACGATCATCTTCTGGTAGATCGAGTAGTAGTGCTTGGGCCGCCCGGTGACCTTCGCCTTGATCTTCGCTTCCTTGAGGTCCTTCTCGACCTGCGCCACGACCTGCCCGAGGAACTGGCCACGCGACGGCGCCCGCTCGGCGACCAGCCGCACGATCTCGTCGTAGATCTTCGGGTGCAGGGTGGCGAAGGCGAGGTCCTCGAGCTCCCACTTGATGGTGTTCATGCCGAGCCGGTGGGCCAGCGGGGCGTAGATGTCGAGGGTCTCCCGCGCGGTGCGCTCCTGTGACTCGCGTCGGACGTAGCGCAGGGTGCGCATGTTGTGGAGCCGGTCGGCGAGCTTGATGACCAGGACCCGGATGTCGCGCGACATCGCGACGATCATCTTGCGGATCGTCTCGGCCTGGGCCGAGTCGCCGTACTTGACCTTGTCGAGCTTGGTCACGCCGTCGACCAGCAGCGCGACCTCCTCGCCGAAGTCGCGGGTCAGCTCGTCGAGCGTGTACGCCGTGTCCTCGACCGTGTCGTGGAGCAGGGCCGCGACCAACGTCGGCTCGGTCATGCCCATGTCGGCGAGGATCGTGGTCACCGCGAGCGGGTGGGTGATGTACGGGTCGCCGCTCTTGCGCATCTGCGTGCCGTGGTAGCGCTCGGCGGTGTCATAGGCCCGCTCCAGCAGCGCCAGGTCTGCCTTCGGGTGGCTGTTGCGGACGGCTCGGAACAGCGACTCGAGCACCGGGTTGCCGGGTTGGCTCCGGGTCCCCATCCGGGCCAGCCGGGCCCGCATGCTGCGGGCGGACGGAGTCGGCTCCGGGACCGTCTCCGTCCGTTCCTCCGCCATGAATGCAGTCTACGGGCGGCGGGCGGTCGGTCAGACCGTGACGAGGCTGGTGATCGGCAGGTCGCCGATCTTGGCGCGGCCATCGAGGAAGCCGAGCTCCATCAGCACCGCGACGGCGTGCGACACCCCACCGCAGCGTTCGATCAGCTCGGTGGTCGCCTCGACCGTCCCGCCCGTCGCGAGCACGTCGTCGACGAGGAGCACCCGTTCCCCGGGGTCGATGGCGTCCCGGTGCAGCTCGAGGGTCGCCTCGCCGTACTCCAGGGCGTAGGAGACGGCGTGGGTCTCGCGCGGCAGCTTGCCGGCCTTGCGGACCGGCACGAATCCGCAGCCCAGCGCGAGCGCCACCGGCGCCGCCAGGATGAAGCCGCGCGCCTCCATGCCGACCACCTTGTCGACCACGACCACGCCGTTGTCGTCACGACCCGCCTCAGCGAGCGCCGCGATCACCGCCGTGAAGCCGTCATGGTCGGCCAGCAGCGGACTGATGTCCTTGAAGACCACCCCGGGCTCGGGGTAGTCGGGGACGTCGATCACCAGCCGGGCCAGGGCCTCCTGAGCACGGGTCGCTGCGTCGGACACAGGGCCGGTCATTTCCGGCCTCGCTTGGACCGGGGCTTGCGCGAGGGCTGGACGCGGCCGCCGGACGCACGACTCGGCCCCACAGGGCCGTGGGCCGGTGGGGCCACCCGTCCTCGCCCGCTGGGCTCGTCGCGTGACTGGCCGGGGCCGGCACCGGCCGCGCCGGCCTCCATCGGCTCGCCCGTCACGGACGGTCGGGCGGGGCCCTCGTCGAGCAGCGTCGTGGATCTGCCGCCCGAGGCCGTTGCGTACCGGTCGGCCAGCGCCCGCTCCCGCGCCTTGGCCCGTCGTTCGGCCTGCTGCACCGCGGTCTCACCCGACTTCATGTGGGTGAGAAGCGGCGTCGCGATGAAGATCGAGGAGTAGGCGCCGGCAGCCATGCCGACGAACAGGGCGAGGGCGAGGTCCTTCAGGTTGCCCGAGCCGAGCTGGAACGCGCCGACGTAGAGGATCGCGCCCACGGGGATCAGGGCCACGATCGAGGTGTTGATCGAGCGCACCAAGGTCTGGTTGACCGCGAGGTTCGCCGCCTGGGCATAGCTCATCCTCGCCTCGCGCAGGTTCTTCGTGTTCTCTCGCACCTTGTCGAACACCACGACGGTGTCGTAGAGCGAGAAGCCCAGGATCGTCAGCACACCGGTGACCGTCGCCGGTGACACCTGGAAGCCGGACAACGCGTAGATGCCGATCGTGATGACCACGTCGTGGGCCAGCGCCACGAGCGCGGCCACCGACATCTTCCACTCACGGAAGTACGCCCAGATGAAGAGCACCACGAGAACCAGGAAGACCGCGAGCCCGATCAGTGACCTTTTCGCCACCTCCTGGCCCCAGCTGGCGCCGAGCTCGGTCTGCGACAGGTCGTTGGCGGAGGCGCCGGTCGTCTGCAAGATGGCGTCGACGACCGTGGCACTCTCCTCACCGGTGAGCGGCTCGGTCTGGACCAGGATGTCGGAGTCGCCGGAGGTGGTGACCACCGGGGACGACGCGTTGTCCACGCCGGTGCCCGCCACCGCCTCACGGACGTCGTCGGCGGCGCTCTGGGTGACCCGCTCGTTCGGGAGCGTCACCTTGTATTCGGCCCCGCCGGTGAACTCGATGCCGTAGTTGAGGCCCTGGATGGACAGGCCGAGCACCGCGATGATGACGATGACGCCCGACGACAGGTACCAGAGCCAGCGGCGGCCGACGAAGTCGATCGACCTCCGCCCGGAGTAGAGGTCGTTGCCCAATCGTGAGTAGCGCCCCATCAGGCCCTCCCTCCCACCGGGGTGCGGACCGCGATCTGGTCGACCCCGAGAGTCCCCGCGCTGAGTCCGGAGTAGCGGTGACCACGATTGAAGAACTGGTACTTCGCCAGCCACGACACCATCGGGTGGGTGAACAGGAAGAAGACGACGAGGTCGATCAGCGTGGAGAGGCCGAGCGCGAAGGCGAAGCCCTTCACGACCCCGGTGGCGAAGATGAAGAGCACCACCGCTGCGAGCAGCGAGACCGTGTCGGCCGCCACGCAGGTGTTCCGGGCGCGCGCCCAACCCGCCTCGACGGCCACCGGCATCGACTTGCCGTCGCGCATCTCGTCGCGTATTCGTTCGAAGTAGACGATGAACGAGTCGGCGGTGATGCCCACGGCCACGATCAGCCCCGCGATCCCGGGCAACGAGAGCGTGAAGTTGGCCGTCTCACTGAGCAACAGCACCATCGCGTACGTCGATGCGGCCGCCACGATCAACGAGACGAGCACGACGACCCCGAGGCCGCGGTAGTAGAAGAGGCAGTAGATCATCACCAGCGCCAGTCCGAAGCCGCCGGCGAGCAGGCCGGCCGAGAGCTGGTTGCCGGCCAGGGACGGACCCACCGTCTCGACCGGCGGGTTGGCCTCGAAGGCAATCGGGAGAGCACCGAACTTGAGGCTCGTGGCGAGGCTGCTCGCGGTCTGCTCGGTGAAGTTGCCACTGATCTCGGCCCGGCCGTTGGTGATGATCGCGTTCATGGTCGGCGCGGACAGCACCTGACCGTCGAGAACGATCGCGAACTGCTTCTGGGTGCCGAACAGGCTGCGGGAGATCTCGGTGAAGGTCTGGGTGCCGGATCCGTCGAAGTCGAGACTGACGACCCAGTCCACCTGCTGTTGGGGAATGCCGGCGTCGGCCGAGGACAGCTGCGTGCCCTCGATCATGGCGACCGACAGGAGGTACTTGGCGCCTTCGTCGTCGCAGGTGACCAGCGGCTTGTCGGGGTCGTCCTCGACCAGGGCGGTCTCGCCCGCCGGCGGGCACTCGTAGTCCTGGAACGCCTTCACCGAGGCCGGGTCGGGGCTGTCCATCCAGACCAGCGGGTCGCCGTAGTCGCCGTTGGCGGGCTGCTCCGGTAGTGCGGGCTCCTCAGTGGGGTCGGCCGAGGGCTCTTCGGACGCCTTCTTGCCGTCTCCCTGCTTGTCCTGCTTGCCACCCTGGGTGCCGGAGAAGCCGACCGGCGCCCGGCTGGCGGGGGTCTCCGGCCCGGTGCCCGATTCAGTGGCCGGCTCGGAGGGCTCGACGGTGACGCCGGCGCCCGGCTGGTTGCTGTCCGGATCCGTGGGGTCGGCCGGCTGGTTCGGCGTCGGTGCCGCGCCGCAACGGCCGTCGAACGACGAGCACGCCACGACCCGGAACCGCAGCTGCGCCTGGCGCTCCACGGTCTCGACGAGGTCGCGCTGGCTCGCGCCCGGGATCTCGACGACGACGAAGCGGCTTCCCTGGGTGGTGACCTCGGCCTCCGAGACACCCGAGCCGTTGACGCGCTGGTCGATGATCTGCGACGCCTCCACCAGGTTGTCCTCGGAAGGGTCGCCCTTGGCGATCAGCGTGATGCGGGTACCACCCTGGAGGTCAAGTCCCAGAGTGGGCGTCCAGCTCCCGGCCAGGGCCACCAGCCCGTAGGCGACGGCCAGTCCCACGAAGAATCCGATCAGGGTCCGCCCGGGGCGCTGCCGACCCGCCATCCGTCAGGACTCCTCGGAGGACGGAGAGGTGGTGGGCGGCGACGGCTGGACCTCGGGCTCGACCACGTTGGCCACGGCGCCCTTCGCGAACTTGAGCGTCACGCCGTCGGCGACCCGCAGCATCACGTGGTCGTCCTCGACGCGCTCGAGCCGGCCGTAGAGCCCCGAGGACAGCATGACCTCGGCGCCCGGTTCGAGCGCCGACTGCATGGCGGCGACCGCCTTCTGGCGGCGGGACTGCGGCCGGATGATCAACAGCCAGAACAACAGCGCGATGCCGATGAACGGCACGAGGGTGGCAATCTGCTCCACGACGGAACCTCTCGATGCACATGGGGGTGTGTGAACGGCGGCCCGGATCCGGCCGACCAACGGTGAAGTGTAACGGCCCTCACTGGGGCCGCTGCATCAGTCCTCGAACAGCACCGGCTCGGCCGGACTGGGGGTCGCCAGACCGAGGTGGGCCCACGCCGCAGGCGTGGCGATCCGCCCCCGCGGCGTCCGGGCCAGCAGGCCGCTCCGGACCAGGAACGGCTCGGCGACCTCCTCCACCGTCTCGCGCTCCTCGCCCACCGCGACCGCCAGCGTGGAGATCCCCACCGGTCCCCCGCCGAACTTCACGCACAGCGCCTCGAGCACCCCGCGGTCGAGTCGATCGAGACCGGATTCGTCGACCTCGTAGAGGTCGAGCGCCTTGCGCGCGACATCGAGGGTCACCAGTCCGTCGGCCCGGACCTGGGCGAAGTCGCGGACCCGGCGCAGCAACCGGTTGGCGACGCGGGGGGTGCCGCGCGACCGCGAGGCGATCTCGGCGGCACCCTCGTCGGTCAGCTCGACGCCCAACAGGCCCGAGGAGCGGCGCACGATCAGGTCCAGCTCGTCGGCGTCGTAGAACTCGAGCTGACCGGTGAACCCGAACCTGTCGCGCAGCGGGCCGGGGAGCAGGCCGGCGCGGGTCGTCGCCCCGACCAGGGTGAACGGCGGGATCTCGAGCGGGATCGCGGTCGCGCCGGGCCCCTTGCCGATGATGACGTCGACCCGGAAGTCCTCCATCGCGAGGTAGAGCATCTCCTCGGCCGGACGTGCCATCCGGTGGATCTCGTCCACGAACAGGACGTCGCCCTCGTTCATGCCGGACAGGATCGCGGCGAGGTCGCCCGGCGTGGGTGACGGCCGGGCCGCTGGTCAGCCGCAGCGGCGCCGACATCTCGGCGGCGATGATCATCGCCAGCGTGGTCTTGCCGAGCCCGGGCGGCCCGGAGAGCAGCACGTGGTCGGGTGGCCGCTCGCGCTTCCGGGCGGCCTCGAGCACCAGTCCGAGCTGGGCGCGCACGCGGGTCTGGCCGATCACCTCGTCGAGGGTGCGCGGGCGCAACGCCGCCTCGACCGCCAGCTCGTCCCCCTCGGCCTCGGCCGTCGTCAGCGAACGGAGATGGGCATCCTCGGCCGCCGTCAGGGCATCGCTCACCCACCTGGTTGGTGCCTGGCCAGCCGTGCTCAGTCATGCGCGACCTCTCATGCCCGGCTCAGGGTGCGCAGGGCGGCGCGCAGCAGGGCCCCGACGTCGGGGGCGTCGCCCGCGTCGGGCGCCACCTCTTCCACCGCCCGGTCGGCCTCCTTCACCGACCACCCGAGCCCGACCAGTCCCTGCTGGACCTGCCCGCGCCAGTCGGGGACCGGCAGCGCTGGTTCGTCGTGGGGCCGGAGGCGACCCCGGTCGGGGAGCCGATCCGGTCGCGCAGCTCGAGGATGATCCGCTGCGCGCCCTTCTGGCCGATGCCCGGCACCCGGGTGAGGGTCTTGACGTCCTCGTGGGCCACCGCGCGGCGCAGGTCGTCGGGGCTGAGCACCGCCAGCATCGCCTGCGCCAGCTTGGGGCCGACCCCGGAGGCCGTCTGCACCAGCTCGAAGGTCGTGCGTTCGTCCTCGTCGAGGAAGCCGAAGAGGGTCAGCGAGTCCTCTCGCACGACCATGCTCGTCGGGAGCAGGGCCGACTGGCCCGGCCGCAGGGTGGCCAGCGTCCCCGGCGTACAGATCAGCTCGAGGCCGACCCCGCCGACCTCCATGACCGCCGAGGTCAGCCCGACGGCGGCCACCTGGCCGCGAACGAACGAGATCATCGAGTCCTCCCGGCGGCGAGTGCCGCGTCGATCCTGGTCTGGCCGCTGCCGCGCCAGACGTGGGTGATGGCCAGGGCCAGGGCGTCGGCGGCATCGGCCGGCTTCGGTGGTGCGTCCAGTCGCAGGATCCGGGTCACCATCGCGCCGACCTGGGCCTTGTCGGCGCGACCGCTGCCGGAGACCGCGGCCTTCACCTCGCTCGGCGTGTACGTCGTCACCGGCAACCCGCGCCGGGCCGCCGCGACCAGCGCGATCCCACTGGCCTGCGCGGTGCCGATGATGGTGCTGGAGTCGGAGCGGGCGAAGACCCGTTCCACCGCGACCGCATCGGGTGCGTACTCGTCGAGCCAGGCGTCGATCCCTCGCTCGACGGTGACCAGCCGCTCGGCCACCGGCAGATCGGCGGAGGTGCGGAGCACGTTGACGTCGATCAGGCTCAGCGGTCGGCCGACGGTGCCCTCGACGACTCCGAGGCCACAACGGGTCAGGCCGGGATCGATCCCGAGCACGCGCACGATGGGTCTCCTCCGGGCCTCATAGTCCGAACACCTGTTCGTGTCCACGCTAAACCGGCCGCGTCCCGATCGGCGTACGACACGCGGCGGAGGCCGCGCAGCGCTGCTCAGCCGCCGGGGTGGCTCCCCTGATCAGGCGTCGAGGGTGGCGAGGACCTCGTCGGAGACGTCGAAGTTGGCGAAGATGTTCTGCACGTCGTCGAGGTCCTCGAGGGCGTCGATGAGGCGGAAGACCTTGCCGGCGGCGTCGGCGTCGAGCTCCACCTGGAGGTCGGGGACGAACTGGGCCTCGGCGGAGTCGTAGTCGACGCCGGCGGCCTGGAGTGCGGTGCGGACACCGACCAGGTCGCTGGCCTCGGAGATGACCTCGAACGATTCACCGAGGTCGTTCACCTCCTCGGCGCCGGCGTCGAGGGCTGCCTCGAGGACGTCGTCCTCGCTCACCGTCCGGCCCTCCTGGTCGGTGGGCACGAGCACCACGCCCTTGCGGTTGAACAGGAACGACACCGAGCCCGGGTCGGCGAGCGAGCCGCCGTTGCGGCTCATCACGGTGCGAACCTCCATCGCGGCCCGGTTCTTGTTGTCGGTGAGGCACTCGATGAGCATCGCGACCCCCGACGGGCCATAGCCCTCGTACATGATCGTCTGGTAGTCGGCGCCACCGGCTTCGGCGCCCGACCCGCGCTTGACCGCCCGGTCGATGTTGTCGTTGGGGACCGAGGACTTCTTGGCCTTCTGGATGGCGTCGTAGAGCGTGGGGTTGCCGGTGATGTCACCTCCACCCATCCGGGCGGCCACCTCGATGTTCTTGGTGAGCTTGGCGAACAACTTGCTGCGCTTGGCGTCGACCGCGGCCTTCTTGTGCTTGGTGGTCGCCCATTTGGAGTGGCCGGACATGCCCGTCCTTCTCTGTGTCGGTCTCGTCTACGTCGCGTGCGATCAGGCTGGGATCAGGTCCACCAGGAGCTGGTGCACCCGGGCGTCACCGCCCACCTCGGGGTGGAAGGACGTCGCCAGCAGGTGACCCTGACGGACCGCGACGATCCTACCGGCGGCCTCGCCCTCCGCCACCCGGGCGAGCACCTCGACCTCGGGACCCGCGCGCTCCACCCACGGCGCGCGGATGAAGATCGCGTGCATCGGGTCCGCGAACCCGGCGAAGGACAGCGGGCCCTCGAAGGAGTCGACCTGCCGGCCGAACGCGTTGCGGCGCACCGTCACGTCGAGGCCGCCGAAGGTCTCCTGCCCCGGCGCGCCGTCCTCGAGGTCATCGGCCAGCAGGATCATCCCCGCACACGTGCCCAGGGCCGGCATCCCGTCGGCCAGCCGCTTGCGGATCGGGTCGAAGAGCTCGAAGGTCCGCGCCAGCTTGGCCATGGTGGTCGACTCACCGCCCGGCAGCACCAGCGCGTCGCAGTGGTCCAGCTCGCTCGGACGACGTACGCCGAGAGCCCGGACGCCGAGTCCGGCGAGGATCCGCAGGTGCTCACGCACGTCGCCCTGCAGGGCGAAGACACCGATGGTGGGCGGGTGGGAGGCGATCACCCGGAAAGTCTAGGACGCGGCCGGCGCCGCTTCTCGCGGCCCGGGTCGGCGCAGCAGGCTGAGCAGGGCCGGAGCGAAACACCCGCTCACCAGGGCCAGCCAGAACCACCACGGCAGCGCGGGGCTCATCAGGACCTCGTAGCGTCCCTGAGGGTCCGGGCGCGTGACCATCACCGTCCCCACCTCGCCGGGCTTCATGGAGTCCCAGCCGCCCGCGGGCTGCCCCTGCATCTGCATCGGCACCAACCCGGTGTTGACCGAGCGGGCGCGGGCGCCCCCGTCGACTTCTCCGAAGGACAGCTGGTGGGCTCCCATCAGCGGTTGGTGCACCACGATGGTGGCTGAGAGTGCGAGCCCGGCGCCGAACACGGCGGCGGGCAGCCGCAGGTCGGGCCGCACCCGCCACACGACGAGCGCGGTCCCCACCCCGAAGGCAACCAGGAGGGGGACCGCTTGCAGCACTGCGCCGACCCCGAACCAGACCCGCTCGACGCGGCCCACCACGTCGCCGGGCGCAACCCGCCAGGGGTCCGGACCGCTCAGGACACCGGCCGTGGCCAGCGTGCCGTCAGCGTGGATGCCGCTCACCAGGTGGGTGTAGGGGGGCGCGTCCCGTGCGGTCTGCGTCCGGAAGCTGAGCAGGTCACCCACCGCGATGTCGCCAGGGTCGACCGGCGCGACCCACAGCAGGCTCCCGACCGGCGCCTGGGTGCCCATCGAGGGCGAGTCCACCCGCAACCAGGTTCCGCCGCTGATCCGCCAGGCGCCGGCCCACACCAGGGCGCAGGCCACCAGACCGAGCAGCACCCAGGCGAGGGCGCGACGGCTCACGGTCGACATCGTGGGCGCCTCCTCCGGCGGGATCAGACGGTCAGTGACCAGACGATCTGCTGCGAGATGGTCTTGTCGACCGTGGTGATCGGTGCGGACAAGGGAAGGGTCAGCACCACCGTGCAGGTGCTCACGGGGCCGCCCGCGACCAGCGTGCCGGCGAGGTCGGTGTCAGCAGTCGCGAAGTCCCTCAGGGACATCGGGGTCACGAGCGAGACGGTGATGGCTCCCACGCACGTGACGGTGACCAGCAGGGCGTTGCAGAGCGCGGTGGCGCCGTTGCACGCACCGGGGGCCAGGCGTGCGGTGCCGTCGACGGTCCCGGTGTTCGCCAGGGTGACGACGGTGGTGTTGATCTCCCCCGCTCGCATGCTGGTGTCGCTCACGCCGTCGTCGCCGTAGAGATTGATGGTGGTGCAGGCGAACGTGTTGTCGTCCGACGTGGACGACGTGCAGGCGGTGTCGCCCGCGACCGGGTCCGGGTTGGTGACCTTCAGGACCGGGATGCCGGACCCGGTGCTGACGGTGTTGTCGTGGGAGACGATGGCCTGCGTCCAGCTGCTCAGGGTGCCGGAGACACCCAGGGTGAGCAGGAGTGCCGTCAGGGCGGAGGTGATCCACACCAGCGGGGCGAAGCGGCCGCGTCGGCGCAAGGCGGAACCGGGCGGAGATACGTCTGACATGGGGACCAACGTTCTGTCAGTGGACCGGGGGGATGCCCCCATCCCACTGCACGATCCCCGTTGACGACCAGCCCTCTGCCCGAAGATGACACCCACGCACTAGTCGGGTTCGCCCACCGACAGCGAGGTCCTACCAGCCGCGTTCGGCGAGCCGGTGCGGCTGGGGGATCTCCTCGACGTTGATGCCGACCATCGCCTCACCGAGGCCGCGCGAGACCTTGGCGACCACGTCAGGGTCGTCGAAGAAGGTGGTGGCCTTCACGATCGCCTCGGCGCGCTCGGCCGGGTTGCCCGCCTTGAAGATGCCGGAGCCGACGAAGACACCCTCGGCACCGAGCTGCATCATCATCGCCGCGTCGGCGGGGGTCGCGATGCCCCCAGCGGTGAAGAGCACGACCGGCAGCTTGCCGGCCTCGGCGACCTCCTTGACCAGGTCGTACGGCGCCTGCAGCTCCTTGGCGGCGACGTAGAGCTCGTCCTCGCTCAGCCCGTGCAGGCGGCGCAGCTCGGCGCGGATGGTGCGCATGTGGGTGACCGCGTTCGGAGACGTCGCCGGTGCCGGCCTCCCCCTTGGAGCGGATCATCGCCGCGCCCTCGGTGATCCGCCGCAGCGCCTCACCCAGGTTGGTCGCACCGCAGACGAAGGGAACCGTGAAGTTCCACTTGTCGATGTGGTTGGCGTAGTCGGCGGGGGTGAGCACCTCCGACTCGTCGATGTAGTCGACACCGAGGCTCTGCAGCACCTGCGCCTCGGCGAAGTGGCCGATCCTTGCCTTGGCCATCACCGGGATCGAGACCTGCGCGATGATGCCGTCGATCATGTCCGGGTCGCTCATGCGCGAGACGCCGCCCTGGGCGCGGATGTCGGCCGGGACGCGCTCGAGTGCCATCACGGCCACGGCGCCGGCATCCTCGGCGATCTTCGCCTGCTCGGCGGTGACCACGTCCATGATCACACCGCCCTTGAGCATCTCGGCCATGCCGCGCTTCACGCGCGACGTACCGGTCTGCGGGGTGGTCTCAGAAGTGCTGTCGGTCATGCCCCAATCGTAGTGCGGCCGGCCGATTCTGCTCATTCCGGGAGCGGTGCCTCGGCCTGCGCCTGCCGGCGGACCTTCAGGATCCGGAAGACCACCGTGTAGGTGCTCGCCGCGGCCAGCACCCAGAGCGTGAGCTCGTAGAGGATCGGCAGGCCCAGCACGTCGCCGAGCCACGTCAGCACCAGGATCGCGACGAGCCGATCGGCGCGCTCGGCGATCCCGCCCTTGGCGTCCATGCCGAGGGACTCCGCGCGGGCCCGGGCGTACGACGTCACCGAGCCCATCACCAGGCAGTAGAGCGTGACGCAGAGGTAGAGGTAGCTGTCGCCGGGTCCGGCGAAGAAGAGCAGCAGGCCACCGAAGATCGCGCCGTCACCGATCCGGTCGAGGGTGGAGTCCCAGAACGCGCCGAACTTCGAGCTGCGGCCGGACAGCCTGGCCATCTGGCCGTCGATCAGGTCGCTGAAGACGAAGACGGTGATGAAGACGACCCCCTGCCACAGCAATCCCTGGGGGAAGAAGATCAGTGCGCCGGCGGCGACACCGAGCGTCCCGACGAGGGTGACCGCGTCGGGGCTGATGCCCAGGCGCAGGAACAGGTTGACGAACGGGGCGAGCATGACGCCTTGCCAGAAGGCCTTGAATCGGTCGAGCACGGCGTCGAGGCTACCGGCCGCCGCACTGGGCGTACTGTGGCGGTACGGAGCCATTCAGGCTTCCGAGGAGAAGAGCCACATGAGCGACAAGTCGCCACGGCAGGGCATGACCAAGAAGACCGGCAAGTCCATCAAGGAGAAGCGCGCCGACAAGCGCGCCAAGGCAGGCGAGAGCCCAGTCAAGCTCGACGGCAAGAAGTGACGCTGCTCGACCTCGGGGTCGTCGGCACCTCAGCCAAGGAGAACGAGTACCGCCTCCCGATCCACCCGGCGCACCTCGCCGGGCTGGACGCGGACCTTCGGGAGCGGATCACGCTCGAGCACGGGTACGGCGCGCGCTTCGGTGTCGCCGATGCGGATCTCGCCGAGGTGGTGGCCGGTTTCGCCACCCGTGAGGAGATCCTCACGGGCTCGGACGTGGTCCTGCTCCCCAAGCCGCAGCACTCCGACCTCGCGCTGCTGCGCGAAGGCGCCGTGCTCTGGGGTTGGCCGCACTGCGTGCAGGACTCCGAGCTGACACAGCTCGCGATCGACCGACGGCTGACCCTGATCGCCTTCGAGGTGATGAACCACTGGACCCAGGACGGCAACGTCGGCCTCCACGTCTTCCACAAGAACAACGAGCTCGCCGGCTACTGCTCGGTGCTGCAGGCGCTGCAGCTCACCGGTCGGACCGGTGACTACGGCCGCCGGCTGCGGGCCGTGGTGATCGGCTTCGGTGCCACCGCGCGCGGCGCGGTCACCGCCCTCAACGCGCACGGCATCCACGACGTCGTCGTGCTCACCACTCGTGGGGTCGCCGCAGTCGGTTCCCCGATCCACTCGGTCCGGATCTTCCAGTTCGACCAGGACCCGGACGGGCAGCACCTCAGCCACGTGATCACCGAGCGCGGTCGCGTCCCGATCGCCCCGTTCCTGGCCGAACGGGACGTCGTGGTCAACTGCACCTTCCAGGACACCTCGGCCCCGCTGACCTACCTGACCAACGACGACGTCGCCACGTTCCGGCCCCGCAGCCTGATCGTCGACGTCTCGTGCGACGAGGGCATGGGCTTCGAGTGGGCCCGGCCGACCACGTTCGACGACCCGATGTTCGCCGTCGGCAACATCGACTACTACGGGGTCGACCACAGCCCGTCGTACCTCTGGGACTCGGCGACGTGGGAGAACAGCCAGGCGCTGATCCCGTTCCTGCGCCCGGTCCTCGAGGGTCCCCGGGCATGGGACGAGGACGAGACGCTCAGCCGCGCGATCGAGATCCGCCACGGCCGCATCGTCAATCCCGACATCCTGGCCTTCCAGGGACGCTCCGCGGAGCATCCACACCTGGCGGGCTGAGGCCGCTCAGCTCCAGGCGGCGGCCAGCAGGTCGCGGGTGTCCTCCAGCAGCTGCGGCATGGTCTTGGTGCGGCCGATGATCGGCATGAAGTTGGAGTCGCCGACCCAGCGCGGCACGACGTGCTGGTGGAGGTGGGCCCGGATGCCGGCACCGCCCGCGGACCCCTGGTTCATACCGAGGTTGAAGCCGGCCGCCCCCGAGACCGCGCGGATGACGGTCATCGCCTGCTTGGTCAGGGCCGCGATCTCGGCGGCCTCCTCCACAGTGGTCTCGGTGTAGTCGGCGAGGTGACGGTAGGGGCAGACCATCAGGTGGCCCGACGTGTAGGGATAGAGGTTCAGCACGACGTACGCCGCGTCGCCGCGGTGGACGACCAGCCCCTCGGTGTCGTCGAGTCCCGGGATCCGGCAGAAAGGGCACTCCTCCGCGCCCTCGTCGCCCGGCCGGTTCTCCCCCTTGATGTAGGCCATCCGGTACGGCGTCCAGAGCCGCTCCAGCTCGTCGGGCTCCCCCGCTGCGAGCCGCGGCACGGCATCATCGGTCATGCACCCCACCCTAGGAGCACCCATGGCTCGTCCGCTCACCGTGTCGCTGGCTCCGGGCGTGTGGCGGGTTCCGTTGCTCCGCGACTTCATCAACGGGTTCATCTTCCGCGACGACGACGGCCAGGTCTCGTTGCTCGACATGGGCCTGGCCCGACACGGCCCCCGGGTCCTCGCGGCCCTCGACAGCATCGGCTCGGCACCGTCCGAGGTGACCCGGCTGTTGCTCACCCACGCCCACTCCGACCATGCCGGCGGTGCCGCGGCCGTCGCGGCCACGACGGGGCGCAGCTTCACGGTGCACACCGACGATGCGGCGTACGTGCGCGAGGGCCGGATGCCGCCGACCGACCCCACGTCGCGGCTCGGCAGGTTCGCGCAGCGGTTCGGTGCGCCGACCTTCGACGCCGTCGAGGTCACTGAGGAGCTCAGCGACGGACAGGTGCTGCCTATCCGGGGCGGGCTCCGGGTCGTGCACACACCGGGCCACTCCCCCGGCCACTGTTCGTTCCTCCACGAGGAGTCGGGGGTGCTGGTGACCGGTGACGCGATCTTCAACGTGCTCGGGACCCGGTGGCCGGTCAAGGCGTTCTGCACCGACTTCGCGATGACCCAGCGCACCGCGCACCGGCTCGGTGACCTCGACTACACCATCGCGGCCTTCACCCACGGCCCGGAGATCCGCGACGGTGCCCGCGCCGCGATCCGGAACTTCCTGGGGCGGAGCTGATCCGGATCAGACCTGGCCGCGCGTCGCCACCACGTTGAGGACCCGCTGGATCGCCTCGTCGACCGGGACGCCGTTCTCCTGGTGGCCGTCGCGGTAACGGAACGAGACCGCGTGGGCGGCTACGTCGTCGTCGCCAGCGATGATCATGAACGGCACCTTCTGGAGCTGCGCGTTGCGGATCTTCTTCTGCATCCGGTCGTCGGAGTCGTCGACCTCCACGCGCAGCCCGAGGACACGCATCTGGTCGGCGACCTCGGCCAGGTAGTCGTGGTGACGCTCCGCGATCGGGATGCCCTGCACCTGGACCGGGGCTAGCCACGGCGGGAACGCGCCGGCGTAGTGCTCGACGAGCACGCCGATGAACCGCTCCATGGAGCCGAACTTCGCGGAGTGGATCATCACCGGGCGCTGACGTGAGCCGTCGGCAGCCTGGTACTCGAGCTCGAAGCCCTGCGGCTGGTTGAAGTCGTACTGCACCGTCGACATCTGCCAGGTCCGGCCGATCGCGTCCTTCGCCTGGACCGAGATCTTCGGACCGTAGAACGCGGCGCCCCCGGGATCGGGAACCAGCTTCAGGCCTGAGTCGTGGGCCGCCTCCTCGAGGATCCGGGTGGCCTTCGCCCACTCGTCGTCGGTGCCGATGAACTTGTCGGGCTTGGAGTCGTCGCGTGTCGACAGCTCGAGGTAGAAGTCCTCGAGCCCGAAGTCGCGCAACAGGCCGAGCACGAATCCCAGCAGGTGCTTGATCTCGTCGGCCGCCTGCTCGGGCATGACGTAGGAGTGCGAGTCGTCCATCGTCAGCCCGCGCACCCGGGTCAACCCGTGGATGACGCCGGACTTCTCGAACCTGTAGACCGCACCCAGCTCGAACAGGCGCAACGGGAGCTCACGGTAGGACCTGCCCCGCGAGCGGTAGATCAGGTTGTGCATCGGGCAGTTCATCGCCTTGAGGTAGTAGTCGCTGCCCTCCATCTCCATCGGCGGGAACATGGTGTCCGCGTAGTAGGGCAGGTGCCCCGAGGTGTGGAAGAGCCCCTCCTTGGTGATGTGGGGGGTGGCGACGTACTCGAAGCCTTCGTCGAGGTGGCGCTGCTTGACGTAGTCCTCCATCACCCGCCGGATGACGCCACCCTTGGGGTGGAAGACCGCCAGGCCCGAACCGAGCTCGTCGGGGAAGGAGAACAGGTCGAGGTCGCGGCCCAGCTTGCGGTGGTCGCGTCGCTCCGCCTCCTCGATCCGGTGGAGGTGCTCGGCGAGCGCCTCCTTGCTCTCCCAGGCGGTGCCGTAGATCCGCTGCAGCTGCTGGTTCTTCTCGTCGCCGCGCCAGTACGCCGCTGCGGTGCGCATCAGCTTGAAGGCGGGGATCCGCTTGGTGGTCGGCAGGTGCGGGCCGCGGCACAGGTCGCTCCACGCGACGTCGCCGTTGCGGCGTACGTTGTCGTAGATCGTCAGTTCGTCGCCGCCGACCTCGACGCTGGCTCCCTCGGCGGCATCCTCGACACCGCTGCCACCCTTCAATCCGATCAGCTCGACCTTGTACGGCTCGTCCTTCAGCTCGTCGAGCGCGTTGCCATCGGTGGTGACCCGGCGCTCGAAGCGCTGGTTCTCCTTGATGATCTTGCGCATCGCGGTCTCGAGCTTGTCGAGGTCCTCGGGGACGAACGGGGTCTCGACGTCGAAGTCGTAGTAGAAGCCGTTCTCGATCGGCGGTCCGATGCCGAGCTTCGCGTCGGGCCACAGCTGCTGGACCGCCTGAGCGAGCACGTGGGCAGTCGAGTGGCGCAGGATGTCGCGGCCGTCGGGGCTGTCGATCGCGACGGCCTCGACCTCGTCGCCGTCCTCGAGGACGGACGAGAGATCCCTGAGCTCGCCCACGTCGGTCGAACGTGTCGAGACCCTGGCCGCGACGATGTCCGGCTGGTCGGTGAAGAGCTCCCAGGCCTTGGTGCCGGTCGTGACCGTCCGTTCCTCGCGCGCGTCGGCTGCGAGCAGGGCGATCTTGATCTCGGACACGGGGAGGCTCCTCCGTCGGGGTTCAGGGACCCGCTGAGCCTAACGGTCGGCTCAGGGCAGTCCTGCTCCGCCGCTGACTCCCCCGCCGTCGAAGCCACCGGCCTCCCCGAACGAGCCGCCGAAGTCACCGAATGCGGTGCCGCCCTGCGCGCCAGCGCCCAGCGAGCCGGCGTGTGCTGTGGGGGCGGCGAACATCCACTGCAGGCTCGCCGCGGTCGCTGCGTCCCCCGGGAAGTAGCCGCGGCTGTAGGGCAGGACGGCCGTCCCGGCCTCCCAGTACGGAACCTTGCGGGAGCCCATCTTGACGGTGCGGACCTCGAGCTTCTCGCGGGCCTTGAGCTGCTCGGCGCAGCGGACACAGGCGGGCACGGTGCGGGTCCCGGTCCGCGGACTGGTCCACATCACACTTCTGGCCGAGGGGCCGTGCTGCGGGTTGAAGAAGCAGGGGACCCGCATCTCGGGCACCGGCTCCCCCGCGACCCGGGCGCGGACGCAGACGAGCGCGTAGCGACCGGTCGCCAGGGTGTCGACCAGGGTGCTGATCTCGTCGACGTCCTGCAGTCGCGGCGCGTCCCACTTGGCGCGCTCGTAGGCGTCGAGGGCGCTCTGGTAGTCGCGGCGGGTGTCCACGTCGAGGTCGCTCTCGGCGACGTCGTCGCCGAGCCGCTGGAGCTGTTCGCCGAAGACGGTGACGTCTTCGTCGGCCAGCTGTCGCATGGCAGTCGAGCAGCTCGGCGCGCTCACGCCGGTCTGCGCGGGCGGCGATCATCCGGCGGCCGGCGTACGTGCCTCCGCCTCCGGCGACGAGCACGAGCAGCAGCCATTCCATCACACCAGTTCACCACAACCCACGATCAGTCGCGCCTCACTTCACGAGGGGGTTGCGGATCGTTACGCGACGGAGAAGCATGGGGATGTTCTCGGGGAGAGGACGGTCGGTGGTGCGGAAATCACCCCTGGCAGTGGCAGTAGCGGCAGTGCTCGCAATGCTGCTGGGCTTCACTGCGAGCGCCGGTTCTTGGGCGCAGGCCCCCGCCGCGGCAACAACTCCGAGCGGCTCCGGCCTGCCACCTCTTCGGATCCTCGAACCTGGCTTGGTCGGCGGGTTCGTGACAGAGCTCCCGGTCAACATCGTCTTTGTCGGCCACCGGCCGGGCCAGGGCCCCGACCAGGTGGATCAAGACGCGTTCCTTGCGGACCTGCCCGAGTTCACCGACACCGTGGTCCGCAATGGCCTGCCGCTGGTCACCCGACGTCTCGGGATCACCTTCGTCCCCACGTACCACGTGCAGTTCGCCGACGAGGGGTTTGAGGACGCGCTCTTCGCGGAGTTCCTCGACCTGGCCGAGCCAACCAGGATCACCGACGCGATGTTCGGCTACAACCTCGATCCGGCCGCCTCCCGGGTGATCGAGGATGCCGTGGCGATCGACGCGGTCAGCGTCGAGCGCTGGTTGGGAGACCACGCAGCGGAGCTGGACCTCGACCCCGCCGACCCGACCGTCTTCCTGATCGACTGGTCGAACCGACCGGACTTCCGCTTCCACTACTTCCGTGGACCCCGCGACCCCCACCCCGACCACGGCCCCGATCTCTCGCTCGACCAGAGCAGGGCGCTCTCCGCCTTCGGCGGCACGGCGGCCGACGACCCGCAGTCCGGGGACGGCCACCTCCGCCGACTCTGGTTCCACGACCTGTCAGCGGGTCCCGATGAGATCACCGGAGGCTGGGACCTGAGTACTGCCGATCTGCGGGGAGACGGCGTCACCGACTACCGGATCCCGCCCGCATGGGAGTACGGCAATGCCGGATATCGGGCCTTCGATGACCTCACCGGAGACCTCGCCAGGGTCGTCCGCTACATCGCCGTCAACCTCCTGTTCGCACCCTCAGCCCTGTACCACCCGGCGATCTCCGCGCCGGACCTGCCACGCTCGATCAGCATCGATGTCACCCACATCACTCCTCCCCAGGCAACGCCTGGCCAGTACGCCCTGCCGGAGACTCTGGCGGCACTGCGCCGGTTGCAGCCCCGCATCGACTTCCGTCTGACCCAACGCGCGGATTCCCTCGATGGCAGGCTCGCCGCCGTCTACGACTGCTGGCGTACCGCCTTCGCCGCTTTTCCGCCGTTCCTCGTCCGCGGCACGTCGTGCTACGGCCAACGAACGGCCGGCTTCGCCTACTACGACCTCTTCCTGTGGTCTTTCGACAGGTGGCCGCAACTGACCACCACTGACACCGACCACAGCGTCCCGGTCCTGTTCTTCGATCTCCCCGACGACCCGCCCACACCGCTGGCCGGTCTCGCCGACGGGCGCACTTTCTACGACTACGGTCAGGCCGAGGTCCTCGAATTCACCTCACCCTCCATCCGGTCCCGCGGCGTCGGGCCGACCCGGGTGCTCACCCACGAGGTGGGCCACCACCTGGGGATCAGCCACCCGCATGACGGTGTCGACGCCGAGCAGAGGATCTTCTACGGCCCGGCAGGGGACTTCTTCTTCGCCTGGTTGGGCGACGAGGTGTCCTCGGTCATGAGCTACACCGACCTGGAGGGCGACTTCAGCCAGTTCGACGTGGACGCCATGGATCGATACCTGACGGTCGTGAACCTCAACTACGCCAACCAGATCCTCGCGAACATCGCCGCGAGCCCGCGAGCGTCCAAGGTCGCAACCCGCCTCAGCCGGGCCGACCAGGCGGCGTACGCCGCAGTGGTCGCGTACGTCGAACGCGACTGGCGAACCGCCGCCCAAGCCGCACAGCGGGCATTCGACCTCGTCGCCGAGGCTGCCCACACGATCAGGGTGCCGGTCGAACCCGAGTCCAGGCCCGCCGACGCCAAGTCGCGTTCGCTCCGTGCGTTCTTCGGGGACCCGATCCCCCCTGACTTCATCGACCCCTCACTCCGGGTCCCGGGCCTCCCCCGCCAACTCCCGGCCGAGACAGTAGGCGCACCGACACGGAACTGGGCCACCCAGGTCGGGTGACGGCGACCCACCGGGAGTCACGGTACGTTCGCGCGATGAGCCGACACTTCTTCCTCCGCCGCACCATCGCTCGGCTGGCGCTGCGGTTGACGCGCTGGAAGACGGTCGGCGAGGTGCCGCAGCGCGCGGTGCTCGTGGGTGCCCCCCACACGTCCAACTGGGACTGGGTGCTCACCATGCTCCTGGCGTGGGACAACAGCATCCAGATCAGGCTGCTGGTCAAGCAGGAGTTCTTCGTCGGACCGCTCGCTCCGATCCTCCGGGCGACCGGGGCTGTCGCCCTCGATCGGGCGAACCCGGGCGGCACCATCCGCGACCTGACGGCCGCGGCTGAGGGAGACGAGCCGTTCGTGCTGGGACTCGCCGCCGAGGGCACCCGCAGCCGGGGCGAGTACTGGAAGTCGGGGTTCTACCGGATCGCGCAGCAGACGGGCCTACCGATCACGCTGGCGTTCCTCGACGGTCCGTCGCGGACCGTGGGCTGGGGCCCGACCTTCGCCCCGACCGGCGACGTACGCGCCGACATGGACCTCATCCGCGCCTTCTACGCCGACAAGACCGGGCTGCGACCCGAGGGCTTCACGCCGCCCCGCCTCCGGGAGGAGGGCGGCTCGTAGTCGGAAGGACCGAACGCCCCTGACGCGTGAGGTGCCACGCGGGAGAGATCGCCCCATCGAGCCGTTCGGTCCTTGGGTCTACGACCGCTGTGGTCAGGGTGGGCGATACTGGGTTCGAACCAGTGACCTCTTCGGTGTGAACGAAGCGCGCTACCACTGCGCCAATCGCCCTGAGCGGGTCAGACCTTACAGGTCGTCGGGTCGGCGTAGGTAACCGGCAGGGTCACGAGGACTCGAGCTCGCGAACGGCCTCGGGGTTGCCGCGGAACCGGCGGTAGCTGTAGGCGATGAGGGCCAGGGCGATGAGGGCCGAGCCGACCTGGGTGGCGCCGGTGCCGAGGCCGCCGGGGAGCCACCAGAAGTCAGAGAACGGCCACCAGCCGGGCGCCGGCGGCTTGACGATCCAGAGGATCCCGAGGGCCACCAGGATCGCCACCCCGACCAGCGAGCCGATGATCCGGGGCCAGGTCTCGACGCTGTCGGCCGCGGCCTTCAGGGCCCGCCGTTTGACGGGGTCGGTGTGCCGTTCGGCCCAGTCGTACTGCTGCGAGAGGAGCGCAAGCCCCGCGAACATCGCGAGCAGGCCGGGCCCGGGGAGAACGAGGGCGGCGATGCCCAGGACGAGCAGCACCCAGCCGAGCGTCTCGAGCACGACCCTGCGGGCAGCCGATTTCACCGGCGGTCCCCCTCGCGTGGCGTCACGTCCGTGAGCCTACGTGGCGGCGGTGACGCCTGCAGGCTCACTCGCCGAGCAGCTCGGGCTCCCGCTCACGCCAACGGGCCAGCGCAGCCGTGGTCACTGGCCCGGGAGCGGTGAGCGTCCGGTCGTTCCAACGCGTCACACCCTGCACGTCGCGGGTGGTGGAGACCAGGAAGATCTCGCTCGCGGCATCGACGGCGTCGATCGGCTCGTCGACCTCTACTCCCCCGTACCACTCCAGCAGCAGCGCGCGGGTGACGCCGGCCAGGCAGCCGCTGGCCAGGGTCGGGGTCCGCAGCTCGCCATCGACGACGTAGAAGATGTTCGTGCCGGTGCCCTCGCAGAGATGACCGGCAAGGTTGGCGAACACGGCTTCGGTCGCCCCGGCCGCGGCTGCTCGCGCCAGCGCCACCACGTTCTCGGCGTACGACGTCGTCTTGAGGCCGGCCAGGGCGCCGCGCTCGTTGCGTGGCCACGGCACGGTCACCACGCTCGTGGTCTCGTCGGCCGGCGCCATCTCGGCGGCGACGACCACGAGGGTGGGGGTCGCGTCGACACGTCCGGAGCCCAGCGGCGCCGGACCGGCGGTGTAGGTGATCCGGATTCGGCCCAGACCCAGCGGCTCGCCCTCCAGCACGGCGGAGACTCCGCGGCGTACGGCGGCATCGTCGACCGCCGGCAGGCCGAGCCCAGCGGCGCTGCGAGCCAGCCGTTCGAGGTGGCGTGTCAGCGCGAACGGCTGCCCGTCGACGACCTTGATCGCCTCGAACACCCCGTCGCCGACGGTCAGCCCGTGGTCGGTCACGCCCACCGCCGGGCCGGTCGGATCGGAGAGGATTTCACCGTTCAGCCAGGCACGCATGAGACCACTCTAGAAGCCGAACACGCCTGCCCAGGGTGGATTTTGCCCGCGTCTGGGCATGGGCTACTGTTCTGACCGCACCGAGCCACGGCTCGATTGCAGGCGGACGTAGCTCAGTTGGTAGAGCGCAACCTTGCCAAGGTTGAGGTCGCGAGTTCGAGCCTCGTCGTCCGCTCGGAGAGGTCTCTCCCCACGTTGGACCTCCACGGTGGGTTGGCCGAGAGGCGAGGCAACGGACTGCAAATCCGTGTACACGGGTTCAAATCCCGTACCCACCTCCACACCCACACAACTCAAGAGCACGGGCGATTGGCGCAGTGGTAGCGCGCTTCCTTGACACGGAAGAGGTCACTGGTTCAAACCCAGTATCGCCCACCAGATAGCCGCTGGTCAGAGGCCCTTCGAGGGCCTCTTTCCGTTCTCGGGAACCGCACAGGTGAACAGCGTCCGAGGCGCCTCAGCCCTGGAGGGGGACTCGCAGTCGCCAGCCGGTCTGGATCAGGTCTGGATCCTGGATCCGCGGATTGGCTTTGACGATCTGACCGACGGTGACCTTCGTGAACGGCTTGAGCTTGCGCACGATCCCGGTGAGGGTGTCGCCCGCCTCCACTCGGTAGATCAGGAAGCCGTGAGAGTCGGGGAAGCAGATCACCTCGACCTCCCGTGTGTTGAACCCGGGGCTCGGCCCCTCGTCGGGCAGGCCGGGGTTGTCACCGAAGACCTGGATGGTCAGCCGGGTCCCGGCACGCGGAGGGTCGGCGATGCGCACGCGGGCTGTGAAGTCACCGACGCCGATGCCGCCACCGGAGGACTGGGCGAAGTCGGTGGCCAACACTTTTCCCTTCGGACCGAGCACCCGAATGCCGATGGTTCCCTCGAAGCCGGCCCCGATGCCGGCGACCACGAAGCGGTCGCTGACGACGTCGTTCTCGCGTGGCTGCCGCACGCGCACATCGGTCACCAATGCCATGACACACCTCACCAGACGCGAACGGGGTCACTCCTGTGCCCACCCGTCCATGGTGCTCCCGGCGTGCCCGCTCGGCAAGCAGCGACCCGGTGCGTGCGCCGCCAGCACCAACCCTGTCCGGCTGCTGCTCGAAGCCCTATTCTGAAACGTTCGGCGGCGGTTCGCGGATCGCGGACGGGGAGGGGGCGGCCCGGTGGGAGACAGCGCATCGCTGGCTGGGCGGCTTCGGGCCCTGCGGGAGGCGGCCGGTCTCTCTCAGGAGGAGCTCGCTGAGCGGGCCGGGCTGAGCAGTCACGCGATCAGCGCTCTCGAGCGTGGGACCCGCACCCGCCCGTACCCCCACACGGTGCGGGCCCTGTGCGATGCGCTCGGAGCCGACGCCGAGGCCAGGGCCGCGCTGATCGCGGCCGTGCCGGCGCGCACGCGATCGACGCATGCGTCGGGTGACTCGGCCACCACCCCACGATCGCTGCCCGCGCCGGCCACGGCCCTGCTGGGGCGCGAGCAGGACGTGGCCCGGGTGGCGGATCTCGTCAGGCAGCATCGGTTGGTCACGTTGACCGGGATGGGCGGCGTCGGGAAGACCCGTCTCGCGCTCGCGGTTGCCGCTGCTGCGGACTCCTTCGCCGACGGGGTTGCCTTCGTCGAGCTGGCCCCCCTGCGGGCGGCCGACCAGGTGCTGCCCGCGATCGCCGACGCCATCGATGCGCCAGCCACGACGGGGATCGACGGAGTGTCGGCAGTCGCCGAACAACTACGCCATCAGACCACCCTCCTCGTGCTCGACAACGTCGAGCACCTGCTGGAGGTGGCGCCGCGCATCGCGGCACTGATCGAGGGTGCGCCCGGGTTGACGGTGCTGGCCACCTCCCGGGCTCCACTGCGGATCCGCGGTGAGATGGAGGTGAAGGTCGAACCCCTCGCGGTGCCCCGTGGCGGTGACGACCTCGACGTCCCCGCCGCCACGCTGCTGCTGGAGCGCGCCCACGCCGTGAGCCCCGGCTGGGGCACGGGTCCCCGAGACCGTGCCACGGTCGCGGCCCTGTGTCTCCGCCTGGCCGGCATCCCGCTGGCGCTGGAGCTCGCCGCTGCCCGGGCTCGGCTCCTTGATCCCAGCCAGCTGCTCGACCGCCTCGACGTCGCGCTGCTCGCTGGGGCGCGCGACCTGCCGGAGCGCCAGCGCACCATGCGGGCCACCCTCGACTGGAGCTACGGACTGTTGTCGGTCGAGGAGCAGTGGCTGCTGCGCTTGCTGTCGGTGTTCGTCGGTGGGTTCCGCCTCGAGGACGTCGAGCAGGTGGCCGCGCTGGCCCGCGGGGCGACGGACAGCGACGTGCTCGGCGCACTGGAGGCACTCGCGGAGCAGTCGCTGGTCGTCAGCGAGGGTTCAGTCAGGGGGAGCTCGCGCCAGCGCCTGCTCGACCCGGTCGCCCAGTACGCGCGCGATCGCTCGACCGAGGCCAGGGAGTGGGACATGGCTGCCGCGGCGCACGCGCAGCACTTCCGGACGATGGCCGAGGAGTTGGCCCCGCGCTACAAGGACAGCGGCCAGGTGGACGCCCTGGCGCGGGTTGACCTCGAACACCCGAATCTCACCGCGGCCATCGAGCGCAGCCTGGCCGCGGGCGACGCCACGACCGCCGCGCGCCTCACCTGGGCGTTGTGGATGTACTGGTGGCTGCGCGGACATGTGGTGCTCGGGCGACGATTGGCCGAGAGCGTCCTCGAGCACGAACTCCCCCTCACTGTCCTGCCGCGCGCCGAGCTGGCTGCCGCCACGATGACGTTCGCACTCGATGACATCGCCGCGGCACTCGGTTGGTGGTCCTCTGCGCTCGCGCACGCCGAGGACGACCCGGTGGCGATGGCGAACGCGGTCGCGGGCGAGGGGCTGGCGGCGCTCGCCCATGGCAACCTCGCCACGGCTGCCGATCGTTTCGAGCGGGCCCGGCCGATCGCGGAGCAGGCCGGCGCGGACGGTGAATGGACTCGGGCTCTCTCGCTCATCTGGTTGGGCACGGTCCGGCTGCTCGATGGCGATGCCGACGCCGCGGTCGCACACATCCGGCTGGGCCTGGATTCGGCCCGGGCCCGCGGTGACCGGCTGTCGTCGTACATTGCTCTGTACAACCTCTCGCAGGTGGAGATGAGCCGGGGCCACCACGCACGCGCCGGCGAGCACCTCGAGGAGGGCCTGCGATTGTCGCGGCAGACGGGCGACCTCGCCAACCTCGCCTACCTGCTCGACGCCAGTGCCGTGCTGGAGGCCACCCGTGGGGCCCATGCCCGGGTGCCCGTCCTGCTGGGTGCCGCGCAGGCGATCCGGGAGGCGATCGGCACCCGGGGCTACGGCTACTACCGACCCGACCCGGCGGCCACCCAGCGCGCTGCTCACGCAGCCCAGCAGCATCTCGGTGACGAGGGGTACGACGATGCCCTGGACATCGGGCGCCGTCTATCACCTGACGAAGCAACGGACTTCGCTCTCGCGGAGCGCGCCACCACCGTCTGAACCGCGGCCCCGGCTACCCCACTCGTACACCTCCCGGACACCTCGCAGTGTCCGTGGTGAAGCGTGCCGTGGGCGACGAGGGTTCGGATGCGACGCGACCGCGTCGACCGCTTCTCACCCGGGAGTCATGATGACCACCACCGCCGCCACCCCGGAAGCCGCGATCGCACCCGACGAGCGACTCGGGTTCGCCGACTACGTCGCACGCCAACGACCTGCGCTCCTGCGAGCGGCCCGCGCGATCAGTGCGGACGCGAACTCAGCCGAGGACCTCCTCCAGTGCGCGCTGCTGCGAGTCCTCCCCCACTGGTCGGACATCCGGGAACCCAGTGCCGCAAACGCCTACACCCGACGCGCCATGCACAACCAGCACGTCAGCTGGCACCGACAGAGTTGGCGCAGCCAGGAGCGTTCGGTCGCGGTGGTGCCTGACGTGAATCCGTCCTACGACAGCCGCCCCGGGACCGACCCCGCCCTCTGGCAGCTGGTGGCGGCCCTGCCCCCGGCCCAGCGCTCCGCCGTCGCCCTGCGCTACTACGAGGGGCTGTCTGTCGACGAGGCCTCCCGGGCCCTCGGCTGCTCGGCAAGCACCCTCAAGTCCAACACCAGCCGCGGTCTGGCGTCGCTACGCCGCTCGATCGCCGACAGCGACTACGAGCCCGACCTCGCCGGCTGACACCCCACCGACTCGGCTCAAGGACGGTCATGGATCCGACGACGTTCGACGTCGACCGCGCTCGCGGCGACACCATGGGAGTTGCGAACGTGGCGCACCTCAACAATGCCGGCGCCGCGCTGCCCCCGACCCAGGTCACCGACGCTGTGGTCGCCCACCTGCACCGGGAGGCCGAGATCGGCGGCTACGAGGCCGCCGCGGAGGCCCACGAGCAGGTCCAACACACCTACGACGCCATCGCCCGACTCATCGGCTGTCACGCGTCGGAGATCGCCGTCGTCGAGAATGCCACGCGTGCCTGGGACATGGTCTTCTACGGGCTCTCGTTCGCGCCCGGCGATCGGATCCTGACCGGTCGGTCCGAGTACGCCAGCAACGTCATCGCCTTCCTCCAGGTCGCCGCACGTACCGGTGCCGTCGTCGAGGTCGTCGACAACGACGAGTTCGGGCAGCTCTCGGTGACCGATCTGCGCCGCAGGCTCGCCGACGAAGCCGCGGGTCCCGTGAAGCTCGTCGCGGTCACGCACGTGCCGACGCAGGGCGGTCTGGTGAATCCCGCCGAGGAGATCGGCCTGGTGACCCGGGCCGCCGAGGTCCCCTACCTTCTCGACGCCTGCCAGTCGGTGGGGCAGCTCCCTGTCGATGTCGAGCAGATCGGTTGTGACTTCCTCTCCGCTACCGGCCGCAAGTACCTGCGGGGCCCTGGGGGCACCGGGTTCCTCTACGTACGTAGCACCATGAGCGAGCTCGCGGAGCCGCCGTTCCTCGACCTGCACGCAGCCGCCTGGACCGCACCCGGCCACTACGAGATCCGGCGCGACGCGCGGCGCTTCGAGAACTGGGAGACCAACTACGCAACCAAGATCGGCCTCGGGGTCGCCGTCGACTACGCCCTGTCGTGGGGGTTGAGGACCATCGATGAGCGCATCACCACCCTGGCCGACCGCCTCAGGAAGCTGCTGCACGAGCAGAACGGGGTGCGCGTCCACGACCAGGGTCGGAGACGCTGTGGCATCGTGGGCTTCACCGTCGACGGCGTTCCTTCCCCGGAGGTCCAGCAGCGGCTCGCCCGCCATGGCGTGAACACGAGCGTCTCGCTCGCCGAGCACGCCCGATTCGACGTGCCCGGCCGTGCACTGCCCGACCTCGTACGAGCCTCCGTCCACTACTACAACACCGACGACGAGCTGCACCGCCTCATCCATGCGCTCCCGCCACCGCGATGACGTGGGACGGGTCCGACGGGCACCATGATCGTCATGACCATCATGCGAGCAATGCCCGATTTCGCCGCCCGCGACATCACGGGGGCTACCGCCTTCTACGTCGACGTACTCGGTTTCGAGGTCGTCATGGACATGGGTTGGATCGTCACCCTGAGCGACCCGACGAATCCGAAGGCCCAGGTGAGTCTCATGACCCACGACGCGACCGCACCGGTGGTTCCCGACGTGTCTGTCGAGGTCGATGATGTCGATGCGGTCCATCAAGCGGCGCTCGAGACCGGCGCCGAGATCGTGCACCCGCTCACCGACGAACCATGGGGCGTCCGGCGCTTCTTCGTCCGGGATCCCAACGGGAAGGTCGTCAACGTGCTCACCCACCGGACCACCTGAGGAGGCTCACCGCACGACTGTCTGCCAGCGCGGCCAGCCTGACCAGTCGCCCATCAGCAAGGAACAGTCAGTCAACAAACGCCCCGGCAGCCTTCATGAGCGCTCCTGAGCCGCCATACTGAGCAGTTCCCACCACAGAGGGTTGAGGCATGGACACCTCCGGCGGCATGAGCCAGTTCCTCGGGTTGGTTGCCGACTGCACCCGGGCGGCGGATCCCGAACAGGCGGTCAAGAGCGCCCTGCGAACCCTACCGATCCTCTGCGATGCGGACGCCGCCGTGCTCGTTCGACGACAGCGCGAAGACCTCGTCGTGGAAGCCCACGAGGGCACCGTGCTGCCGACCGATGATGTGACCGGCCTCGAACAGGACGAGGTCCCACCGTCGTGGCGCGCGATCGGGATCGGCTGGGTCGAGGGGCACCGGTTGCCGGGCCATGCGGGCGTCCTCGTGCTGGCATGGCGGAAGCAGCCCACGCACTCCAACCCGTTGCTCGAAAGCGCCCTCAGCGTGCTCGACGCGGCGTTGGCGCGTACACACGTGGAAGCGGAGTACCACGACCTCGTGGCTCGCGTGGACAACGCTCAACACCTCGCGAACATGGGCGACTACGACTGGCACATCGCCAGCGACACCAACCGCTGGTCGGACCAGCTCTACAGGATCTACGGGCACGAGCCGCAGTCCTTCAACGCCAGCTACGACCGGTTCCTCGAGATGGTCCACCCCGACGACCGCGAGCGCATCGCCGAAGTCCACCGGGAGGCCTACCGAACCGGCGAGCCCTACCAGATGATCGAACGCATCGTCCGGCCCGACGGCGAGGTCCGACACCTCGCCTCCAACGGCCAGGTCCTCAGGGACCCCGACGGTGCCCCACTCCGCTTCCGTGGAACCTGCATCGACATCACCGAGCAGGTGCGGGCCGAGCACGCACGCGAAGAGATCGCCGCCCGGATGGTCGAGCACCGGCTCCGTCGGCGGCAGGCGCTCGAGATCAACGACAACGTGGTGCAGGGCCTGGTCGCCGCGGCGTACGCCCTCGAGCTCGATGACGTCGAGCAGGCAACGAGCCATCTCGACGGCACCCTGGCCGCGGCTCGCGGCATGATGGACGACCTGCTCGATCCTCGTGACGACGCGGGCCCAGCCCCGGGCGACCTGGTGCGCAGCACTCCCGCAACGTTCGGAGTCGGCGACACCTCGGCGCCCCCCTCCGAAGAGCCACGATGACCGTACGCCGAGTCCTCATCGTCGATGACGCGGAGGACCTGCGCTCCCTCGTCCGGTTCCGCATGGAACGCGACGAACGGCTGGAGGTCGTCGGTGAGGCGCAAGACGGGATCGAGGCCGTCGAGCAAGCGCGCCTCCTGAAGCCCGACGTGGTCATCCTCGACGTGGCGATGCCCCGCATGGACGGGCTGGAGGCACTCCCCCTGATTCGTGAGGCGGTCCCGGAGGTCAAGGTGATCATGCTGTCGGCGTTCAACGAGACGACCATGGCCGATGCGGCACGCGACGCAGGTGCCCACAGCTACGTCGTCAAGGGCAGCCCGCTGGCCCAGCTGATCGCGCTCGCCTGCTCGCTCTGACTGGGTGGCCCCTCATCGCGGCGCGCGCGGTGCGCGGGTAGCGCGGGAACGAGCGGTGAGCCAGCCACCGTTCTGTGGTCACACAACGTGGCCAGGTCACCGCAATCCGGATCTGCCGACGGTCCGCTAACCGGTGGGCGCAGCGCTGGGCGAGGTGGGCGACGAGGTCGTCGGTGAGGACGGCGACGGACTCGAGGGTGAGGTCGATGAGCTCGGTGAGCTGCCGGGAGACCCGGATGGTGACGTGTCCGTACCATCGCTCGGCGACCCGCTCGGGCTCTGCGTCGGCGACTCCGACGGATCTTCGCTCGTCCCCTCCGACGGCGACATGCTCGGCAGCGTCACCGTGCCCGGTTGGTCGGCCTCGATCACCTCGAGGATGGCCGCCTCGAAGGCGTCCAGCTGGTCGTCGATCTGGTCGAGCGGCATCGTCGCGATCTGCTCGCCGAACGCGGCGATGGCCGCCCAGATCTCGTTGAGCCGGGTCATGGCGTCCTCGGAGAGCGGTCCGTCCAGCGTGACGAACAGCTGCTGGGCCACGGCGTAGGTCAGGCAGTTGACGCAGTTGTAGTTGACCGCTCCGGCGAGGTTCTGTGGGGCGGCGACGTCGTTGTCGCCGACCACCAGCACCACCTGGAAGGCGACGGCGACGGCCGCGCAGCTGTTGCAGCTGGCGAACGCGTAGGCCTCGTTGGTGTTGAGGGCCGCATCGCCGTCCTCGACCCACACCAGCGCCAACGCGACGTCGTAGACCACCGAGTCATCCTCGGTGACCACCGCCAGTGCCTGGTTGTCGCCGGGGTCGGGGGCGAGCGGCTGGTCGAAGGGGAAGATCCAGGCCTCGGGCTGCGCTGAATCCCCGGTCGACGCGTCGGTCTGCTGCGGCTGCATGACCACCGCGAGCTGCGGCTCAGCCTGCGTGGGGAGCGGTTCACGGGAGTCCCAGACAGTCTGGACCGCGCCGCGGTCGCCTGCCTGCCAGGCCGGTGCGGCGCGGGACGACCCCGCTGTGGCGACCCCAGGCACGGTGCCGGGCACGGTGCCGGCGCTGAGTGGCCGGAGCAGGTCGGTGATCGTGCCGCCCTCGTCGGGCAGGATCGGGCGGAAGGTACCCGTGCGCGGCCACCAGACCCACGCGAGCGCCACGACCAGAGCCAGACCCGTCACGACCGCGACGGCCCGCTTGAGCGGCTTCTCTGCCGTCGCACGCCAGGTGGCGGTGGAGACCTGGCGGCCCAGCCTCACGAGCATGTAGATGACCGCGGCCAGCGGCAGGATCAGGGCGACCATCGTGAACACCCGGGCCGCTCGCCTGCAGGAGGTCGCCGGCACCGAGTGCGTCACCCAGGAGGCCCCACTCCTCCCCGAGCCGCGCAGCGCCACTGCCGAGCAGCCGCGGCAGCGCCACGACCATGCCGAACAACGCCACCAGGAGCATCGGTACGACGAGTGCCACCCAGACCGTGACGACGATGCGCGCCCAGGGCTTGAGCATGCGGGCCTCCGGGTCGCCCCATCGCCACGGCAGCACCCCGAGCAGGGTGGGCTTGATCCGGTGGAACAGGTCGGGCACGCCGGTGAGGTCGGCGAGCACGTGGTAGCCGTCGAACCGCACCAGGGGCGTCAGCTGCTGGAGCATCTGCAGGAGCTGGGTCGCGACGAGCAGCAGCAGTGCATCCGCGCCGGTCGCCCACCACGCACCGGTGACCGCGACGGCGACGAGCGCGTTGAAGTAGAGGCCACCCAGATCCGTGCGGAGCCGACCGCCGCGACCGAGTCGGTAGGAGTCGGTGACGTCGGTGTAGAACGCCGGCCACACCAGGTAGACGCCGGCACCCATCACCCCCGGCGACGCGCCGCCGTACCGGGCAGCGGCGGCGTGCCCGAACTCGTGGAAGCCCGCCGAGAGCACGGTGAGCGCGAACACGGAGAGAAGCAGGCCGGGACGCTCGAACGCGTCGTACGCCGCCCCAGCCAACCCCTGCCGGAACAGCACCCACCAGCACACCGCGGCGAAGGCCGCCAGCAGCGGGAAGGCCACCACCGGTCGGAAGAGCCACATGAACGGCGCAGTCAGTCGTCGGGTCTTCTCCGGGTCGGTGACGGCGACGCGAAGTCTGAGGCCGAGCAACGGGTTGGACCGCTTGGCCTCGGGGTGACTGCCGTCGGCGCGGGCGAGCAGGCCGAGCGGTCGCAGCTGCTCGGCCACCAGCGTTCGCACGTTGTCCGGGCTGACGCGCTTGCCGGTCTGTTCCGAGACGACGGCCGCCACCGCCGCCTCGTCGCGGGTGCCGTCGACGGCCTCGAGCAGGGAGTACAGGAGCGGTGTCAGCTGCACCATCTGCCCGTCGCCACGCCGCGCGAGGGACGGCGGGACCCGGTAGCCGGATCCCGCCATCTCCCCGATCAGCTCGACGCCTTCGGCGCGCTGGAGCGCACCCTCCTCCGCGGTGGTCGCGGCGGTGGGTTCTACGCCGGACTCACCCCGGAGATCTGTCACCGCTACTGCTGGATGTCGGACTGCTGGTCGGCGTCGGCGGTCGCGTCGCCCTCGATGCTCTGGTTGATGATCGCGTCCTGCTGACCCAGCGCCACGGCGTTGCTGTCGACGCTTCCGATGTTCGCGGCCACAGCGGCGTTGATCGGAGCGGCGACGTTGGCGTTGGCAGCCACCGCACCGTTGACCGGGGCCGCGAGGTCCGCGTCGGCCGCCAGGTCGACGTTGACGTCGAGCAGGTTGCCGTCGAGCGCACCCAGACCATCCGTGGCGCCGCCGACTCCGTCGGTCACCCGTCGGTCACCCCGTCGGTGGCACCGCCGAGACCACCGTCGGCCACGCCACCGACCCCATCGGTCACGCCGCCGGCCGTGTCGCCGAGCTCTCCGTCGGGACCGGCCGCCACGGTGGGTCCGTCGGCAGTCGGGGCGATCGGAGTCGTGCTGGCGCCGCCGTCGACGACGTCGTTGCCCTGGTCCATGGTGCTGTCCTGCTCCGCGCTCGCGGTGGCGTCGCCCACGATGCCCTGGTTGATCATGGCTCCCTGGTCCCCGAGAGCCTGGGCAGTCGAGCCGTCCGAAAGCAGGTTGGCCGAGGCGGCAGCGTTGATGGGGGCCGCCACGTTCGCGTTGGCCGCGACGGCGAGGTCGATGGGCGCCGCCACGTCGAGGGCGAGGTCGAGGTCGACGTTGAGATCGAGGATCGAGACGACCTCCTTGTCCGGCAGCGCGGTGACGCCTTCGGCAGCAAGTTCCTCCGGGGACAGGCCTGACTCGTCGTTCATCATTTCTCCTCGTGGGTGAGCCGTGGTGGTCGTACTCCCACAACAGCCTGCCGCACCGACACCGCGCTCCGGCACCACCCGGACGGGTGGACGGCACGGTCGATCGCCTGCCGGCGATCCCTATGCTGTCCATGAAGACCCCGTACTCCGCCAGACGAAGATCGAGGCGCCCATCCAGCGACCACGCGCACCCGCACCAGGCGAGCAGAGCGCGTGAGCGCCCCCTCCCGAGGCCGCCGTCCCCCGGTCACCCCCTCCTGGGCCACCTACCGGGAGTCCATCGGAGACAGGTCGGGACTGTTCGCCGCTCTGAGCGAGAGCCGGGCTTCCACGCGAGCGCTCTACCCGGGCAGCTACCTCGACCTGTCGCCCTCAACGGCGATCGCGTCGGTCACCTACGTCGACACCGATCGGCGCGCAGCACGGTACTTCGCCGACGACTCGCTCGTGGCAACCGACTTGAGAGGCCGGACCCTTCCCGGAGCCGGGACCACCGTGGCGTTCCTGCACGCTGACTACACCCACCCCCTCCCGCTCCCCGCCGCCGCCTTCGACCTGCTCATCTCGCTGTACGCCGGCCCGGTATGGGATCACTGTCGCCAGTACCTCGCGCCCCACGGGCTCCTGCTGGCCAACACCAGCCACGGGGACGCCAGCATCGCCGCCCTCGATCCCAGCCTGGAGCTCGTCGCCACCGTGCACCACCGTGGTGACGTCTACCGCCTCGACACCAGCGCACTCGACAGCTACCTGGAACCCAAGAAATCTGCCTCGGCCGACCCCGAGCTCATCCGCAGCCAGGGTCGAGGAATCCAGTACACCCGCCAGGCGTTCGCCTACCTCTTCGGACCGGCATGACGGGCCGGGGAGGCTAGTCCGCGTCGGAGGCGGAGTCCTCGTCATGGGTGCCGGGGCGGGGCGCCCAGGGCAGCTCCTTCGCCGGACGTACGACGACCAGCCGGTCACCCCGCGAGAGCTGGGTGACGACGGGGTCGAAGTAGCGGTAGACCTTCTCGTCGCGGACCACGGCGATGACCTGGTCGGGCAGCGACTGCGGCTGCTGACCCACCTCAGTGACGAGCAGGTCGCGCTCGGCTACCTCGAGGCCCTCGCCATAGGTGAGCAGGTCCTCCATCACCGAGCCCAGGGTCGGCGACAGCGACGACAGACCGAGCAGCCTGCCGACGGCGTCGGAGGAGGTGATGACCGAGTCGGCGCCCGACTGCTTCATCAACGGCGCGTTCTCCTGCTCCCTCACCGCCGACACGATGAAGGCGTCCGGGTTGAGCTGGCGCACGGTCAGCGTCGCGAGGACGTTGGAGTCGTCGCGGTCGGTGGTGATGATGACCTGCTCGGCCCGCGACACCCCGGCCTTGCGCAACACCTCGCGCCGGGTCGCGTCGCCGGTGACCACGACCAGGCCGTCGTCGTTGGCGTCGTCGATCGCCACCTGCGAGGTGTCGACGATCACGATCCCCTCGCGGTCCTGGCCGTTGTTGATCAGCGTCTCGACGGCGCTGCGTCCCTTGGTGCCGTAGCCGATGACGACGACGTGGTGTCCCATGTTCTTCCTCCACCGGGCGACCCGGATCATGTCGCGGCCCTCGGCGGCGAGCACCTCGAGGGTGGTCCCGATCAGGAGCACCAGGAACGCGATGCGGGCAGGCGTGATGACGAACGCGTTGATCAGCCGTGCCTGGGGCGTGACCGGGGCGATGTCGCCGTAGCCGGTCGTGCTGAGCGTGACGGTCGTGTAGTAGATCGCGTCGATCAGGCTGAGTTGCGTGTTGGGGTGGTTGTTGTCGACGTAACCGGCCCGGTCGAAGTAGACCAGCATCACGGTGCCGACCAGGATCGAGACCGCGGCCAGCACCCGTTGCCCCAGCTCCCACCACGGTGACCGGTCGGGCTCGGGCAGCGAGACCTTGCCGCGCATGCGGCCCACGCTCTGATCGAGAAGGTCGTCGTGAGCCACGGCGACGAATCTAGTCGCTCGTGCGGGCGGAGGGCGTCATCCGCTCCCGCAGGCGTTGCACAAGTTCGCTCCGGGCGCGTGTCGTCGCCTTCTGCGGGAAGACGGAGTCGAAGGCCGCGTTCACCGCCGCACCGATGAGAACCGCGATCGACAGGAGGTAGAGCCACAGGAGTACGGCGATCGGCGAGGCGAGCGGGCCGTAGATCGACCGCGAGTCGTTGGCGGTCGCGGTCAGCACCCACCGCAACAGGAATGAGCCGAGGACCCAGCAGGCCAGGGCGAACGTCGCACCGGGGAGGTTGAAGCTCCAGTTCGTCCGCACCGGCACCGACAGGTGGTAGAGCGTCGCCAGGAAGCAGATCGACACCACGACGACCATCGGCCAGTAGAACCGGACCACGAAGTCCAGCCCGGCCGGCACCACGTCCTGCACCAGGCTCGGACCGGCGACCACCAGTGGCAGCGTGAAGACGCCGGTGATGATCGCCAGGATGTAGAGCAGGAACGACAGCGCCCGGGTCTTGAGGATCCCCCGGTGACCACCCAGTCCATGCATGATCGTGATGGTGTCGACGAAGACGTTGAGCGCGCGGGAGCCGGACCAGAGCGCCAGGATGAAGCCGACCGAGATCACGTCGAAGCGGCCGCCACCGAGCACGTCCTCGATGGTCGGCTCGATGATCTTGTTGACCGCGGAGTCCGTGAGCACCCGACCGGCGAGGTCCAGGACCGCCTGCTGCACGTCCGCGACCTGAGCCGGCGTGAACTGGTCGCTGACATAGCCGATCATCCCGGCGAGGGCGAAGATCAGCGGCGGGACCGAGAGGATCGCGAAGAACGCGGCTTCCGCCGCCAGGCCGGTGACGCGATATCTCATGCAAGTGCCGAAGGTCGTGACGACCAAGCGCCACAGCGTCTCCCGCATGCGCCTACGGTATCCACATGAGCAGCCGGAACCCGGACGCCGCACGCAGCGACCTGCGTGCCAGCGAGAACCAGGCCCCGCCGCTGGTGGGACACAACGTCGTCACCGCCGACCACGCCCTGGTCGAGGCGGTGACCCGACACGCCTCGGCCGAGGTCGTCGAGGACCTGGCCGGGATCGGCGCCATGGCCGGCACCGAGGAAGCCCGCGAGCACGGGATGCTGGCCAACCAGAACCCGCCGCGGCTCACGCCGTACGACCGCTACGGGAACCGGATCGACGAGATCGCCTTCCACCCCTCCTGGCACTGGCTGATGGAGCGTGCGGTCGGCCACGGCCTCGCCGCGACGCCCTGGGAGTCGGACTCCCCCCACGCCCATGTCCGCCGTGCCGCCGGTTTCATGGCGTGGTCGCACACCGAGCCCGGTCACGGCTGCCCGATCTCGATGACCTATGCCTCGGTGCCGGCGCTGCGCGCGGACGACGCACTGGCCAAGGAGTGGACGCCGCTGCTCGCCTCGACGACCTACGATCCGGGGCTGCGCCCGATCGCCGGCAAGCGCGGCGCCCTGGCGGGGATGGGGATGACCGAGAAGCAGGGCGGCTCCGACGTCCGCGCCAATGTCACCCGCGCCGTCGCCACCTCCGTGGACGGTGAGTACACGCTGCACGGTCACAAGTGGTTCACCTCCGCGCCGATGAACGACATGTTCCTCGTCCTGGCGCAGGCGCGGTCGGAGGCCGGCGAGGACGCGATGACCTGCTTCGTGGTCCCCCGGGTGCTCCCGGACGGCAGCCGCAACCGGCTCGATGTGGTCCGCCTCAAGGACAAGCTCGGGAACCGGTCGAACGCGTCCAGCGAGCTCGAGTTCGACGGCACCGTCGCCCACCGGCTCGGCGACGAGGGGCGCGGGATCCGCACGATCATCGAGATGGTCGCCGCGACCCGGCTCGACTGCGTGCTCGGCTCGACGTCGCTGATGCGTCGCGCCCTCAACGAGGCCGCGTGGCACGTCGCCCACCGTTCGGCCTTCGGGTCGGTGCTGGCCGCCAAGCCGCTGATGCAGAACGTCATCGCCGACCTCGCGATCGAGACCGAGGCAGCCACCGCCCTCGCGGTACGACTGGCCGCCGCGGTCGACCGGGCCGGCGACCCGCACGAGGCCGCGCTGCGCCGGATCGCGCTGCCGCTGGCCAAGTTCTGGGTCTGCAAGCGGACCCCGGGGATGATCGCCGAGGCCTTGGAGTGCCTGGGCGGCAATGGCTACGTCGAGGAGTCGGGGCTGCCGCTGCTCTATCGCGAGGCGCCGCTCAACTCGGTCTGGGAGGGCTCCGGCAACGTCAACGCGCTTGACGTGCTGCGCGCCCTGTCCCGTGAGCCCGAGGTGCTCGACGCCTGGCTGACCGAGGTCGGTCTCGCCCGGGGCGGCGACGTACGCCTGGACCGCGCGGTCGAGGACACCCTCGCGCTGCTCGGCGACTCGGCCGGACTGGAGGTCTCCGCGCGGCGGCTGGCGGGCCGGATGGCGGCCTGCCTCCAGGGCTCGCTGCTGGTGCGCTTCGGCCCGCCCGAGGTCGCCGACGCGTTCTGCGCCTCCCGGTTGGGTGGCCACGACGGCACCTACGGCGCCCTCGCCGGCGGCGACCTGCCGGCCCTCGTGGAGCGCGCCACCCCCACGGTCTAGCGAGGCGTTCGGGCGGCGCCCGCCGGGGCCCGCGGGTACGCTCGCCGACCACGGTCGCTCACACCTGGAGGCACATCGATGACTGGTGACCGGAAACGAATCCCCGGCGAGAAGAACCCGGTCGGGTCCAGCAGTGAGGCCGACCAGATCGCCAACTCGGCCCGGTCCGGCCAGATGCAAGGCCAGAGCACCAGCAATGGCGTCTCCAGCGGCTTGCTGGGACTCCTCGCGGCTCGTCGCGCCCGCAACGCCCAGAAGCGGGCCATCGCAGCGTGGAAGGCACAACGCCCCGGCCCGTCGCACTGACCACCTCGTCCCCGGCCACCCGGGTGACCTCGAGACAGACGTACTCCCGGACCGACCTCGACACCGTGGGCAGTGGAGGTCGTGTCCGGGAGACGTCACCCACTGTGGCGCAGCGACCTGAGGGATGGGCGGCCCCCCATGGGGACGGGTGACCGTCCCAGCTCACTGCCAGCGAGCGCTTCGAATATTACGCCCGGCGTGCTGATCCGACGACTTCTGGAAATCCACAGCAAGCGTCGTCACGGCAACAGTTCATCCACAAACGCGGCCCCGGAGTCGGGCGGCGCCGCGACCTCGCTCAGGTGAGCTCGAGACCGGGGTAGAGCGGGTGCTTGTCGAGCATCTCGGCCGAGGCCCCCTTGACCCGGTCGGAGACCCCGTCGGCCAGCACGTACGACGCCTTCGACGGGCCCCCGGCCTTGGTGGTGCCGGCCTCGGTGTTGCTCAGCACGTCCACGATCAGCTCGGCCACGGTGTCGAACTCGTCGGCACCGAAGCCGCGGGTGGTCAGTGCCGGGGTGCCGAGCCGGATCCCGGAGGTGTACCAGGCGCCGTTCGGGTCGGCGGGGATCGAGTTCCGGTTGGTGACCACGCCGGCCTCGAGCAGCGCCGACTCGGCCTGCCGGCCGGTCAGCCCGAAGCCCGACACGTCGAGCAGCACGATGTGGTTGTCGGTGCCGCCGGTGACCAGCCTCGCGTCGCGACGGAGGAAGCCGTCGGCCAGCGACTTCGCGTTGTCCGCGATGTCCTGGGCGTAACCGCGGAACTCGGCGGTGCGGGCCTCCGCGAGCGCGACGGCCTTGGCGGCCATCATGTGCGAGAGCGGACCACCCAGCACCATCGGACAGCCGCGGTCGACGTCGCCGGCGTACTCCTCCTGCGCGAGCACCATCCCGCCACGCGGGCCGCGCAACGACTTGTGGGTCGTGGTGGTGGTGATGTGGGCGTGCGGGACCGGGTCTTCGTCTCCGGTGAAGACCTTGCCGGCCACCAGCCCGGCGAAGTGGGCCATGTCCACCATGAGCACGGCACCGACCTCGTCGGCGATCTCGCGCATCTTGGCGAAGTCGACGCGACGCGGGTACGCCGAGTAGCCGGCGACCAGGATCAGCGGCCGGAACTCGCGGGCCTTGGCGCGGACGACGTCGTAGTCGAGCAGCCCGGTCACCGGGTCGGTGCCGTACTGCTGCTGGTGGAACATCTTGCCGCTGATGTTGGGGCGGAAGCCGTGGGTGAGGTGACCGCCGGCGTCGAGGCTCATGCCGAGCAGCCGCTGGTGACCGAACTCGGCGCGCAGCGTCTCCCAGTCCTCCTCGGTGAGCTCGTTGACGTTCTTGGCGCCGAACTTCTTGAGCCAGGGACCTTCCACGTGGTGGGCCAGGATCGACCAGAAGGCGACCAGGTTGGCGTCGATGCCGGAGTGCGGCTGGACGTAGGCATAGGGCGCGCCGAACAGCTCGCGGGCGTGCTCGGCGGCGACCGTCTCGACGGTGTCGACGTTCTGGCAGCCGGCGTAGAAACGGTGGCCGGCCGTGCCTTCGGCGTACTTGTCGCTGAACCAGGTGCCCATGGTGAGCAGCACCGCAGGCGAGGCGTAGTTCTCGCTCGCGATCAGCTTCAGCGACGAGCGCTGGTCGGCGAGCTCCTGCCGGGTGGCGTCGGCGATGCGCGGCTCCACCCGCCCGATCACGTCGAGGATCTGGGAGTAGGCGCTGCTGACGGTGGCATCCAGGCTGGCGTCGGTCATGACCACACCCTAGTGACCGGCCCGGGCCCGACTGAACCCCACCGGCAGATGAGCCGTATCTCACCATGTGGAGCGCGATCCCACATCATGAGATCTCAGGTTGTGGCAGAGGCGTCCACCCCCTGAGACTGCTTGACATGATCAGCGCTGCGACGCACACCTACCTCGTGGTACGACGCCACGTGGACTTCGGGCGTACGCGCAGCATGATGTGTTGGTCCCGCTGAACCGCCGCCCCCAGGAAATCCTCCTCCGCGCTCGATGAAGCGCGCGGCCTCAGTCTGAAGGACCCACCTCCATGCCAGATCTTCGCTACACCGCGAAGCCCGCGGCCCACACCGAGATCCCCCGCACCAAGCGCGGCGAGGGTCAGTGGGCGCTGGGCTACTCCGAGCCGCTGAACAAGAACGAGCAGTCCAAGAAGGACGACGACCCGCTCAACGTCCGGGCCCGGATCCAGCACGTCTACTCCAAGCGCGGGTTCGCCTCCATCGACCCCGCCGACCTGCGCGGCCGCTTCCGGTGGCTGGGGCTCTACACCCAGCGGGCACCTGGCTTCGACGGCGGCAAGACCGCGCTGCTCGCCGAGGAGGAGCTCGACGCCGAGTTCTTCATGATGCGGGTCCGCTCCGACGGGGCTCTCCTCTCCCCCGCCGCCGTCCGCGCGCTCGGCACCGTCGGCCAGGACTTCGCCCGCGACACCGCCGACGTGACCGATCGCGAGAACATCCAGTTCCACTGGATCCGGATCGAGGACGTGCCCGAGATCTGGGACCGGCTCGGCGCGGTCGGCCTCTCCACGCTCGAGGCCTGTGGCGACTCGCCCCGACCCTTCCTCGGCTCCCCCGTCGCCGGGGTCGCCGCCGACGAGATCATCGACGGCACGCCCGCGCTCGAGGAGATCAAGCGCCGGGTGCTGGGCAACCCCGAGTACTCCAACCTGCCGCGCAAGTTCAAGACCGCCCTGACCGGTCACCCCAGCCACGACGTCGCCCCCGAGGTCAACGACATCGCGTTCGTCGGGACCGTCCACCCCGAGCACGGGCCCGGCTTCGACCTCTGGGTCGGCGGCGGCCTGTCCACCAACCCGATGCTGGCCCAGCGGATGGGTGTGTGGATCCCGCTCGAAGAGGTGGCCGACACCTGGGAGGGTGTCGCCGCCATCTTCCGCGACTACGGCTACCGCCGGCTCCGTTCGCGGGCCCGGTTGAAGTTCCTGGTGGCCGACTGGGGGTCTGCGAAGTTCCGGGAAGTCCTCGAGAAGGAGTACCTGGGCCGGGCGCTGGTCAACTGCGAGTCGCCGCCGTCGCCCGTGGGCCACCGCGACCACATCGGCGTCCACCCCCAGCACGACGGCCGCCTCTACGTCGGCGTCGCCCCCACGGCCGGTCGCGTCTCCGGCACCCTGCTGGTGCGACTGGCCGAGGTGCTGGAGGAGTTCGGCGTCGACGGCATCCGGCTCACGCCGTACCAGAAGATCGTGCTGATCGGGGTCGACCCCGACCGCATCGATCCGCTGCTCGACCGGCTGGACGAGATCGGGCTCTCCGGTCGGCCGTCCAACTGGCGGCGCAACACGATGGCCTGCACCGGCATCGAGTTCTGCAAGCTCGCCATCGTCGACACCAAGGACCGCGCGCGCGACCTGGTCGCCGAGCTCGAGCGCCGCTTCCCCGGTCTCGAGGTGCCGATCACGGTCAACGTGAACGGGTGCCCGAACGCCTGCGCCCGGACGCAGGTCGCCGACATCGGACTCAAGGGTCAGCTGGTCATGAACGCCGACGGGCAACAGGTCGAGGGCTTCCAGGTCCACCTCGGCGGCGCCACCGGGCTCGGGGCCAACTTCGGTCGCAAGCTGCGCGCCCACAAGGTGACCAGCGTCGGCCTGGACGACTACGTCACCGCCGTCGTCACCCACTTCCTCCGCGACCGCGCCGAGAGCGAGTCGTTCGCCGACTGGGTGCAGCGCGCCGACGAGGAACTGCTGCGCGGCGAGCTGACGCTGGTGGCGTCGTGAGCGAGCGCGCGGTCCTTTTCCACTGCCCCTACTGCGGCGACGAGAACCTATGGCCGCACGAGCCCGCCGAGGGCAGTGGCCACGGTGCGTGGGAGTGCCGGTCCTGCTTGCGTGCCTTCAGCGTGAAGATGCTGGGCCTGGTGCGCCCGACCGGAGCGACGCCATGACGACGGCTCGCACCAGGGTCGCCCGCGACTTCAAGGGGACTCACACCGAGGGCCGCTCCCCCGAGGAACTGCGCGACCTGGTGTCGCACGTCGGCGCCGAGCTCGAGCTGGCTCCGGCGGAAGTGATCATCGAGTGGGCGGTCGCCACCTTCGGTGACCGGTTCTGCGTCACCTCTTCCATGGGCGACGCGGTGCTGGCCCACCTGGCCTCGAGGGTCGCTCCCGGGCTGGACGTGGTGTTCCTGGACACCGGCTACCACTTCGCCGAGACCATCGGCACCCGCGACGCGGTGCAGGCGATGCTGCCGGTCAACCTGCTGACCATCTCTCCGGTTCAGACCGTCACCGAGCAGGATGCGACGCACGGTCCCGATCTGTACAGGACCGACCCGGACCTGTGCTGCCAGCTGCGCAAGGTGGCACCGCTGGCCGAGTCGTTGGCGTCGTACGACGCGTGGGCGACCGGGTTGCGCCGGGCCGAGACCCACAACCGGGTCATCGCGCCGGTCGTGGGCTGGGACGCCCGGAAGGGCAAGGTCAAGGTGTCTCCGCTGGCCCGCTGGAGCGACGCCCAGGTCGACACCTACATCGAGGACTTCGGAGTCCTCGTCAACCCACTGGTCTACGACGGCTACCCGTCGATCGGCTGCTGGCCGTGCACGCGTCGGGTGCCGCCCGGCGACGACCCGCGCAGCGGGCGCTGGGCCGGCACCACGAAGACCGAGTGCGGAATTCACTGAGGAGAGAGGAACACCATCATGGCTGCTCCAGCATTGATCGCCCTGGCTCACGGGAGCCGGGACCCCCGGTCCGCTGCGACGATCACCGCCCTCGTCGACGAGGTGAAGGCGATCCGCCCCGGCCTGACGATCGAGCGCGCCTTCCTCGAGCTCTCCCGGCCGTCGTTCCAGACGGTCGTGGACCGCCTCGTGCGCAAGGGACACGAGGAGATCGTGGTCGTCCCGCTGCTCCTCACCGAGGCGTACCACGCCAAGGTCGACGTCCCGCGCGCCGTCGCGGAGGCCACCGAACGTCACCCCGGACTCACGATCACCACTTCCGCGATCCTCGGCCTCGAGGCCACGTTCCTCGAGGTCCTCGACCTTCGGCTGCGCGAGGCCCTGAAGGAGTTGCGGGTGCGCGAGCTCGACGCGCTCGTGCTCGCCGGGGCCGGCTCCTCCGACCCGATGGCCAACCAGTCCGTCGCCCGGCTGGCCCGGGTGTGGGGCACCCGACACCGGCTGCCGGTGACGGCGGCGTTCGCCTCGGCCGCACCCCCGACCACGGGCGAGGCAGTGCGGGCGTTCCGCGGCGAAGGGCGCCGTCACATTGCCGTCGCCTCGCTGTTCCTCGCCCCCGGCTTCTTGCCCGACCGGGCCCGCGAGCTGGCTTTCGAGGCCGGCGCGATCGCGGTGTCCGAGCCGCTCGGCGCCCACCCGGAGCTCGCCCGCACCCTGCTGGCGCGCTATGCCGTCGGTGCGGTGGAACTGGTGCCGGTCTGAGGGCACCCGGTCGGCGGGTCGGGAGCGGGCCTGCCGACAGCGGTGAGTCCTGCACCGAACCCGCCCACCACAACGTGCACCACCCACCGCCCCCCAGCAGCCAGCCCGACATCGGTGAGCGGCCGGCGGTCTATCCGCCGACGAGTCGCTCCAGGAGATGCTCCAGCTGACGGGCGGGGTCGGCGGTCAGGCCGCCGTGCACCGGGCCCGGCTGGATCACCGTGCTGCGGGGTGCCCGGAGGAAGCCGAACCGTTGACCGGCCGGCGCCTGCCCGGCATCTCCGGCCCGCGGGTCACCGGCGCACACGAGGGCTGCGAACTCCAGACCGGCTCGGACCTGCCCCAGATCGAGCCGCGCGTCGAGGGCCGCGAGCCGGTCGGCGTCGACCCGACAGGCGACGTCGAGGAACGCCTCCGCCTCGCAGAACAGCACCACGCCCACGTTGACGAACTCCTCGCGGTCGGGTCGCGGCACGCACCGCAGCACGACGTACTGGTAGGCCACCCCGGAGCGGCCGGTCATGCCGACCCTCCTGGCAGCCAGTCGCGCGAGTCCAGCCTCGCCGTCAGGAAGGCGACGTACGCCGACCTCAGCGCGGCCGGGTCCGTGGCCCCCGGCACCGGTTCCAGCCAGGCGTCGGGGACCTGCGCCAGGACGTCGATCAACGCCTTCTGGTCGATCACCCCCCGCGCCGCGGAGTCCGCGTCGCTCAGGTCACCGGAAGCCTCGCTGACATGGTCACGCAGCACGTGGTCGGAACTGTTCCACGACTGACCGGCGAACCGGTGGGGATCGCCGACACCAGCACTCCACCCGTGGTGGAAGTAGAGCGAGGCGCCGTGGTCGATCAGCCACAGATCGCCGTGCCAGACCAGCAGATTGGGATTGCGCCAGCTGCGGTCCACGTTGGCGCAGAACGCGTCCAGCCACATCACCTTCGCCGCCTCACCCGGTCCGAGCGGCTGCTGTCCGTCATATCCGAAGGCACCGGGCAGGAAATCGACCCCGAGGTTGAGGCCCGAACTCGCCTTGAGCAGGTCCTGCACCTCCTCGTCGGCCTCGTAGCGGGCGATCTCGGGGTCGAGATCGAGCGCCGCCAGTCGCGGGGTCCGCAGCCCGAGCAGGCGGGCGATCTCGCTGACGACCACCTCGGCGACGAGCACGCGGAGGCCCTGGCCGGCACCGCGGAACTTGCAGACGTAGGTGCCGAGGTCGTCGGCTTCGACGATGCCGGGCAGCGAACCGCCCTCGCGCAGCGGGGTGACGTAGCGGGTGATCGCGACGGTCGGGATCACGCGACGGGCTCCTCCTCGGCGAGGCGACGCTGCTCCACCTCGATGTCGAAGTCGGCCGCCGGCCACTGGGGGTTCATGCCGCGCAGGGCGGCAAGGAGCAACTCGCCCACGGCGAGGTTACGGAACCACTTCCGGTCCGAGGGGACGACGTACCACGGCGCGATCTCGGTGTTGGTGCGTTCGAGGGCCGTCTCGTAGGCCTCCCGGTAGTCCGACCAGCGGGCTCGCTCGTCGAGATCGCCCGGGTTGTACTTCCAGTACTTGTCCGGCTTCGCCAGTCGCCGGGCGAGCCGCTCGTGCTGCGCGTCGGCGGAGATGTGGAGCATGCACTTGACGAGCACCACGTCGTCGGCCGCGAGCTCCGCCTCGAACTCGTTGATCTGGTCGTATCGGCTCTCGATCGTCCGGGCCTCGGCCAGTTCGCGGACCTTGACGATGAGGACGTCCTCGTAGTGGGAGCGGTCGAAGACCCCGACGTGACCGGGCTCGGGCAGTCCCCGCTTGATCCGCCAGAGGAAGTGGTGCTGCTTCTCCTCCTCCGAGGGCGCCTTGAAGCTGGTGATCCGCACCCCCTGCGGGTCGATCAGCCCCACGGTGTGGCGCAACACCCCGCCCTTGCCCGAGGTGTCCATGCCCTGGAGCACCAGCAGCAGCCGCCGCCGTGACCCCGTCGTCCCCTCGGCGAACAGCCGCTCCTGCAGGTCGGAGAGCTCGTCCCCCAGCGCTGCCAGCGCCTTTTTCCCGGCCGCCTTGTCGCCGGCGAAGCCCGGTGTGCCAGCAGGATCGATGGTCCGCAGGTCGACCGGACCGGGGGGAAGTCGCAACTCACTCATAGGCACCATCATGTCCGACCGGCCTCCGCGGGCCGGCCGACCACCTGTGCCACGTCGAGCGAGCAACCGACCAGGGTGGCGGTGCTGCCGTCGGGCTGGCCCTGGTCGAACCAGGTGCCACGCACGAATCCCACCTTGTCGAGGGCCCGGAGGCTGGCCTCGTTGCGGTGATCCGGCGCCGCGAAGTAGGTCGTCGCGTCGCGGTAGCGCCGCGCTGCGCTGGCCATCCAGACCCAGAGCATGTCCGTGCCGACACCATGGCCCACCAGGTGGGGCTCGCCGATCGCGTAGTCGACCCCGACGGCGTCCGGGTCGGGCGCGAGCGCGGCGAACTCGGGATGGTCACGGAGCCGGTAGTCCTGGCAGAACCCGACCGAGCGGCCGTTCACCTCGACCACCCACATCCGGGTGGGCTCCATGCCGTCGATGCGGGGGCCGTAGCGCGCGGTCACCGCCTCCAGGGTCGGCTCCTCCACCCCGTGCCACCAGCGTCGGACGTGCTCGGCCGAGCGCCACCGGAGCATGTCGGCCAGGTCGCTCCGGGTCATGGCGCGCAGCGCGACCCGGCGGTCGTGCTCGATCTGGAAGCGCTTCACCTCGCCGGAGAGGTCGAGCGGGACCGGCTCGGCATGGTGGCTTGCGCAGGTTCGCCGCGCGGCCGCTGCCCAGGACTCACCGTCGCGGACGACGCCGCTCATCTCGTGGCCTCGATCGGAGACCGTGAGGTGGACCGTCATGCAGCGCAGCCTAGGGCGTGACCTCAGAGGGAGGGGGTCTCCTCCGCCTCGGCTCCGAGCTCCTCGCGGACGATCGCGAAGGCCATCCCCGGCGAGTAGCCCTTGCGTGCGAGGAGGCCGACCAGCCGGCGGGTCTTGGTCGCGTCGTCGAACCGCTCGAGGCTGCGCAGCTTCTTGCGGACCAGCGCACGCGCTGTCGACTGCTGCTCGTCGAGGTCGACCTGGTCGATCGCCTCGCGGGCCACCTCGTCGTCGACGCCCTTACGGCGCAGCTCCTGGGCCAGCGCGCGGGGAGCCAGGCCCTTGGCGGCGTGACGTCCCTCCACCCACAGCCGGGCGAACTCCGCGTCGTCGACCAGCCCGACCTCCTCGAACCGGTCGAGCAGCGAGGTCGCGATGTCGTGGGGAACGTTCTTCGCAGCGAGCTTGTCGGCCAGCTCGCGCCGCGACCTGGCTCGCCCGGCCAGCTGGTCGAGCAGGATGGTGCGGGCCACCGACTCGACGTCGGCGTCGGGGCCCTCGGCCACCTCATCGACCGGGGGCCCGACCGGCGGTGGAGGCATAGCCCCCCACGCCTCCACCCCCAGCCGTACGTCGCCCTGCCAGGGACCCGCCTCAGAAGTCATTGATCCCGATGGGCTCGTCGGACAGGACCTCGGCCGGCGCGTCGAGCGTGGGACCGATGCCGAGCTTCTCGAGGATCTTCTTCTCGAGCTCGTTGGCGAGGTCGGGGTTGTCGCGCAGGAAGTTGCGTGCGTTCTCCTTGCCCTGACCCAGCTGGTCGCCCTCGTAGGTGAACCAGGCGCCCGCCTTGCGGACCAACCCGGCCTCGACACCGACGTCGATCAGACCACCCTCGCGGGAGATGCCCTTGCCGTACATGATGTCGAACTCCGCCTGCTTGAACGGCGGAGCGACCTTGTTCTTGACGACCTTGATCCGGGTGCGGTTGCCGACCATGTCGGTGCCGTCCTTGAGGGTCTCGATGCGGCGGACGTCGAGCCTCACCGAGGAGTAGAACTTCAGCGCCCGGCCACCGGTGGTGGTCTCCGGACTTCCGAACATCACGCCGATCTTCTCGCGCAGCTGGTTGATGAAGATCATCGTGGTGCCGGAGCCGTTGAGGGCACCGGTCATCTTGCGCAGCGCCTGGCTCATCAGCCTGGCCTGGAGGCCGACATGGCTGTCGCCCATCTCGCCCTCGATCTCGGCCCGGGGCACCAGGGCCGCGACGGAGTCGATCACGATCAGGGTCAGCGCACCGGAGCGGATCAGCATGTCGGCGATCTCGAGCGCCTGCTCCCCGCTGTCGGGCTGGCTCACCAGCAGCGCGTCGGTGTCGACACCGAGCGCCTTCGCGTAGTCAGGGTCGAGGGCGTGCTCGGCGTCGATGAACGCCACGATCCCGCCGGCACGCTGGGCGCTGGCCACCGCGTGGAGCGCGACCGTCGTCTTGCCGCTGGACTCGGGGCCGTAGATCTCCACGACCCGGCCACGCGGCAGGCCGCCGATGCCGAGGGCGATGTCGAGGGAGATCGCTCCGGTCGGGATCACCTCGAGCGCGGCGCGCGTCTCGTCGCCCAGTCGCATGACCGAGCCCTTGCCGAACTGCTTCTCGATGTTGGCGAGGGCAACGTCCAGTGCCTTCTCGCGGTCTCCACCAGCCATCTCAGGCCTTCCTGTGTGTGTCGGATTCAGGTGCTCCTTCGACGCTAGGACGAGCCACTGACACCCGGCTCCGGCCGAGGCCTGAGCTGTGGAGGACTCGTCTTGCGTCGCACCTGTGGATCACACGCTAGCCGAACAGACGTTCGATGTTTCGTACGCCGTGACGGCGTGTCGGCTCCGCCGTCACCGGCTGTCGTCCACCACCGGGATCGGGCCCTGGCCCCGCCTGGCCCGGATGACCGACGCGACCAGGACCCCCACCGCGAGCAGGGCGACGATCCCGGCCCAGCCCGCCCAGTAGTTGCGGTCGAGCAGCGTCTCGTTCCCGGGCGAGACGCCGAAGCGACCCAGCACCGGGACCGCGAGCAGGGTGACCGCGGTGAGAGCGGTGACCGCGACCACGACCGGCGCCCGGGCCGGCGAGGGCAGCCGCGGCGTGAGCCGCCCGGCCGCCACCGCCAGCGGCGCGAGCACGAAGTCGTGGAGCAGTACGCCGCCGCCCAGCCAGAGGGCGACCGACACCAGGTCGGCGAAGGAATCGTCGAGCAGCATCAGGCCGCCGTAGACCGCGGCCGCGATCCCGACCAGCGCAAGCGCGAGGCGTGTCTTCACAGCACCTCCAGCTGCTTGACCCACTTGGTCTGACGGACCCCGGGCCGGTTGGGTGCGATCACCCGGCAGGGATAGCCGTGATCGACGGAGAGGGGTTCGCCGCCGAGCTCGAGCGCCAACAGGGTGCGGTCGTCCTCGGCGAAGTTGGACCAGAGCAGTGACGTGCCGAACGCGTAGCGGGTCTGCAAGGACCGCACCCGTACGTCGCTGCCGGCGGGCGCGTCGACCAGCGCGAGCAGGTCGCGCATCCGGACGCCGCCCCAGGTCCCGGTCGCGCTCCACCCCTCGACGCAGGCGATCGGCAGCTCGACGACGTGCTGGGTCATCGCGGCGAGGTCGTCGCGGGTGAGCACGACCTCCCGGTCGCCGTTGATCACGGTGAGCCGGAAGGACTCCCCCACTGCGGCTTCCTCGATCCCGGCCTCGACGAGGGTCCGGTTGATCGGAACCCCGCCCGGGCCGTCACCCGAGGTGACGCCCAGGACGGACACCTTGCGCAGCCAGGGGACGGTCGCGCCGGCGGTCGCCAGCACCGCGAGCGTCGAGCCGAACAGGGCGGTGCGGACCAGTCCGCGTCGGGACACCTCGCCCCCCTCGGTGGCCTCGGCGCGGTCATGTGCCGTGTCGTCGATGTCGGCGCCGAGCGCATCACGGATCAGCGGGAGCTTGACGGCGATGTGGAGGACCAACGCCCCGATCGTCACCCAGGCCATCGCGTAGTGAGTGGAGCGGAAGGAGAACGACCACGGGTACCACTGGGTCGAGTTGGCCAGGCCGGTGACGAGCTCGAAGATCGCGGCCGCGACGAGCACGGCGATGGAGCCCTTCTCGGCCACGTCGAGCGCGAGCGCGCGCACCTGCCGCGGCACCGGGCGGAACAGCAGCGGGTAGACCGTCCACAGCTTGACGAGCAGCAACGGCACGGCGGCCGTGCCCGACATGACGTGGAGACCTTGGGTGACGCGGTAGCCCCAGTAGGGACTGGTGGGGAACGGCACCGGTTGGGAGCCGGCCTGGGCGTAGTGGCTGATCAGGCCGGTGAGGAAGCAGACGCCGAAGCTGATGCCCAGCCACACCCCGACCCGGGCTGCCACCGCCGGGCTGCGGAGCCGGGAGCGGAAGCTGGACTCCGTCGGCACAGCGATCCTCATGTGCCGCCTCCCAGCACCGCGAACCACCGCTCGCCGTCGTTGCGGACGTCGACGCAGGTGAAGCCGGCCTCGAGCGCAAGCAGCTCGATGGCGTCGGCCGACACGGTCGTCCAGGGGAAGGAGCGGCTGGAGTGCTCCAGGGTCGAGATCCGCACGGACTGGGTGCGTACGCCGGCGCCCGGAGGACCCAGATCGACGACGACGCGACCGCCGGGACGCAGCAGCACGCGGATCCGGGACAGCAGTGCGACCGGGTCCCCGGCGATGCCGATGTTGCCGTCGGCCAGCAGCGCGGTGTCCCACTCCCCCTCCTGCGGGAGTGGGTCGAAGACGCTACCGAGCCAGACCGGCACCCCGCGACGTGTCGCCTGCGACAGCGCCTCTGGAACGAGGTCGACCGCCAACACAGTGTGGCCCTGCGTGAGGAGGTGCTCCGCCATCCGGCCCGGCCCGCAGCCGAGGTCGACGGTGTCGCCGACACAGTGAGCCAGGACCGCCCGGTCCGACGCGTCCGCCGTGCGCCGCCAGTCGGCCACCGGCAGCCGAGTGGTCGTATCGCCCCAGTCGACGTGGCACTCACTGCCCTGGAAGGCAGCGGCCATGACCACCGGCACCGGGTGACCCCCGGTGGGGCGCGTCGGCAGCCGGCTCACGAGGTCACCCGTGCCCGTTCGCGCCAGGTGCGGGCGAACCGGGTCTCGGGCGCCGCGGCGGCAGCGAGCTCCCCGTCGGCCAGGGTGTCGACGTCGCACAGCGACCCCGTGAGACCCACGTCGAGGCCGCGGTCACGCAACGCTGCGACGGTCAGCCGACCCGTGGTCGGTTCGGAGGTCGGGATCGGGCCCAGCACCACGGCGTCGAGCGGGTCGCGGAGCCCCAGCACCCACCAGCCGCCGTCGTCGGCGAGCCCGACCACGGCGTCGTGGTCGTCGAGGGCCGTGGCCACCGCGGCGAGTTGGCCGGGGGTGGCCTGCGGGGTGTCCATCCCGACCTGGACGACCGGGGCGCCGGCCACCTCGCCGTGGGCGTGGGCGAGACGGGCTGCGAAGTCGTCGCCGTGCTGGGCGAAGACCCGCCAGCCGGCGAGCGCCTCCCGGATCTCCGCTCCGCGCTGGGCACGGTCGAGGTCACCCGCGAGCGCGAGTCGGCAGTGGTCGACGCCGAAGGCATCCCGTGCGGCATCGAGGGTGTCGAGCAGCGCAGCGGCCGCGAGGTCTGCGGCCAGGTCGTCGCCGAGGTCGGCCGCGAGCCGGGTCTTGGCCTGCCCCGGCACCGGCGCCTTGGCCATCACCAGGCACTGGACGGCCGTCACGAGAGCACCCTCCAGAAGTCCCGGGCGGCCCGTGCCGTGCCGAGGACCGATCCGGACACCTTGGACTTCGTGCCCTGGGCGCGCGGATGGTAGGCGGCGTCGCGCTCGGTGATGCGCCAGCCGGCGGCGGTCGCCTTCTGCATCAGTTCCACGGGATATCCGAACCTCCGGTCGAGCACGTCCAAGGCCAGTAGTTCGTTGCGACCCGCCACACGGATGGGTGCGATGTCGTGGGCGACGAAGCCACGGCGCCGCAGCAGCCACACCACGAGTCCGTTGCCGAGCCGGGCGTGCCACGGCCAGACGCCCCGTGAGACCGGCCGGCGGCGCCCGACCGCCAGGTCGGCGCGCCCGGCGCGGACGTCCCCCAACAGCGCCAACAGGTCGGCTGGGTCGAACGACCCGTCACCATCCATGAAGGCGACGTACGGGCGCGTGGCGCTGGTCAGTCCGCGGTGCACGGCCGCTCCGTACCCCGCGACGGCCTCCTTCACCACCTCGGCGCCGAGGTCGAGCGCCACCGTGGCGGTGTCGTCGCTGGACCCGTTGTCGACCACGATCACGTGGAAGTCGGCGGGCACCCGCGGCAGCAACGCCCGCAGCGCGGCAGCCTCGTCGCGGCAGGGGAGGATGAGGTCACAATCGGGTTGCACTCTCCACACGCTAGGTCACGGCACACCGTTTCCGACCTTCCGCAATCCTCGAGCTCCGGGTGACGGCTGCCGGATCGGCTGGATCCTTCCTCTAGCCTCGCCGCATGTCGTCGTCAGCCCGGACCCGCCTCGGACTCCTCATCGGGCTGCTGCTCGTCGTGGTCGCCATGACGGTGCCGGCGTTGACGGGCTGGGAGGTCGTGGCCCGCTCCGAGAACGCCGGCGGCATCTCGGTGCCGCCGCTGCACGGCACCTGGTCGCCCGAGTGGTTCGGCCCGGGCACGATCCCGGCCGTGGTGCTGGCGCTGCTGGCGTTCCGCTACGCGGTTCGGCTGGCCGAGCGGCTGGCCTGGGGACGACTCCTCGCACTCTCGTACGTCGCCGGAGCGGTGTGGCTGCTGTCGCTGGCCCACGTCGGAGGAACCCAGGGGCTCGCGCACGTCTTCGCCCACCCCTACGAATACCTCACGACCGCCGAACGCGTGACCGACATCGGCGCGCTGCTGCAGGAGTACGTCTCGCGCATCAACTACGACCACCCGCAGAACTGGACGGTCCACGTGGCGGGCCACCCGCCACTGGCGTTGCTCTTCTTCATCGGGCTGGTCGGCCTCGGCCTCGGCGCCTACGGTGCCGGGATCGTGGTCACCCTGATCGCGGCCAGCACCGCGCTCGCCGTGATGACGACGCTGCGCGTCCTCGGCGCCGAGGAGCACGCCCGCCGCGCGGCACCGTTCCTGGTCCTCGGACCGGCGGCGTTGTTCATGTCGGTGTCGGCCGATGCGCTCTTCGCCGCCGTCGGCGCGTGGGGGCTGGCGCTGCTCGCCCTCGCCGCCACCCGCACCACCCGGCGATCCGCCGTCCTCTGGTCGATCGGGGCCGGCCTGGTCCTGGGCGCGACCGTGATGATGTCGTACGGACTGGTGCTGCTCGGCCCCCTGGCGCTGGCGGTGCTGGTGACCGCCCGCTCCTGGCGGCCGCTGCCGATCGCCGCAGCGTCCGCGCTGGCGGTGCTCCTGGGCTTCGCCGTGGCCGGGTTCGCCTGGTGGGAGGGCTTCTTCGAGCTGCGGGAACGCTACTGGCGCGGCCTGGCCGGGCAACGTCCCGGCGCGTACTGGACGTGGGCCAACCTGGCGGCGCTGACCCTGAGTGCGGGTCCGGCTCTCGGCGCCGGGCTGGCTCAGCTGCGCCGCGGCGCGGACCGGGCGGTCCTGCTGCTCACCGGCGCCGCCGCGACCGCCGTCCTGATCGCGACCGTGTCACAGATGAGCCGCGCCGAAGTGGAGCGGATCTGGCTGCCGTTCATCCCGTGGCTGCTGGTCTCCACGGCGCTGCTCCCCGCGCGCTGGCGCGCTCCCCTGCTGGCCCTCCAGCTGGCGGTCGCGCTGGTGATGGAGCACCTGCTCTACACGACCTGGTAGGTGCGGCGCCGTCGCTCAGTCGCGCAGCCGCGCGGTGCTCAGTCGCGCAGCCGCGCGGTGGCGAACTCCGCCAACCCCTGCTCCGGGCCGATCTCGGCGGTGAAGCCGAGGTCGGTGCGCGCCCGCTCGGGTGAGGCCACGACGTGACGCACGTCGCCGGAGCGGTACTCGCCGGTCACCTCCGGCTCGATGTCACTCCCCCGGCCCCGGGCCACCAGCTGCGCGACCTCACCGATCGTGACCGGCGTGCCCGAGCAGAGGTTGTACGGCGCGAGGTGACCCGGTTCGTCGGACAGCACCCGGTCGAGGGCCAGGACGTTCGCGCGGGCGATGTCGGCGACATGGACGAAGTCGCGCATCTGCTTCCCGTCCTCGAAGACGCGGGGGGCCTCGCCGCGCTCGAGAGCCGACCGGAACAGTGCCGCCACCCCTGAGTAGGGCGTGTCTCGAGGCATGCCGGGCCCGTAGACGTTGTGGTAGCGCAACGCGACCACGGCGCCGCCGGCCTGCCGGGCCCACGAGGACGCGTAGTGCTCCTGGGCGACCTTGCTGGCTGCGTAGGCGCTGCGCGGGTCGATCCGGGCCGACTCGATCGACGAGCTTCCACTCCAGCGCACGGCCGCAGACGTCGCAGTGGTTGTCGAAGTCACCGTCGTCCAGACGCGCCTGGTCGCGGGCCGGCGGGGTGCGCGTGCCGTGCTCGGCACAGTCGTAGCGGCCCTCTCCGTAGACGACCATCGAGGAGGCGAGCACCAGCCGTGAGACTCCGGACTCGTGCATCGCGGCCAGCAGGGCGGCAGTGGCGAAGTCGTTGTGGGAGGCGTAGTCGGGCAGGTCGGCGACCTTGACCCCCGCCCCGACCAGGGCTGACTGGTGGCACACCGCGTCGACGCCGTCGAGCAGGTGGCGCCAGGTGTGGACGTCGCGGACGTCGAGCTGGTGGGTGCCGTCCGGGGCCGCCGCAGCGCCGTGGGCCTGCGGGAGCATCAGGTCCACCCGGACCAGGTCGTCTCCGCGGGCGTCGAGCTGCTCGGCGATCGCCGAGCCGATGAAGCCGGCCGAACCGGTCAGCAGGACCTTCACGGGATCTCGTAGGTGAGCTCGACGTCGTCCGCCCAGGTCGAGCAGGAGCAGCCGTCGGGGTCGGGGAGCGCTCCGATCGCGCTGCTCAGCAGGCCACGCAGCCGGTCGAGGTTCGCGGCGAACAGCCGGAAGACCTCTTCCTGGCCGACACCGCTGCCGGCCTCGAGCCCGGCGTCGAGGTCGGTGACGAGGGCGATCGCGGTGTAGCACTGGGTCATCTCGCGGGCCAGCACCGCCTCGGGGTGGCCGGTCATGTTGATCAGCGACCAGCCCTGGGCGGCGTAGTGCTGTGACTCGGCGCGGGTGGAGAAGCGGGGGCCCTCGACCACGACCATGGTGCCGCCCAGCGTGAGGTCCGGCGCGACCGAGGCGACCGCCGCGGAGGTCCGGCCGCAGTAGGGATCGGCGAACGGGACGTGGCAGGCGCCCGTCTCGACGAACGACTGGGTGCGGCTGAGGGTGCGGTCGACCAGCTGGTCGGGGACCACCACGGCCCCCGGCTCGAGGTCGGGGGTCAACGAGCCCACCGCGCACGGCGCCAGCACCTGTCGCACACCGAGCGAGCGCAGCGCCCAGGCGTTCGCGCGGTAGTTGATGCGGTGCGGCGGGTACTCGTGGTGGGCGCCGTGCCGAGGCAGGAACGCCACGCTGCGACCTGCGACGCTCCCGACCGAGATCGGTCCCGAGGGCTCGCCGTACGGCGTGGCGACGGTGTGCTGCTCAGCGTCCTCGAGGAAGGAGTAGAACCCCGATCCCCCGATCACGGCGATGTCGGCTCGTGTCATGGGGTCACCTTCTCAGGCTCCCTCTCGCTCCGCCCACGCGGCGTCGCGACACCGGCCAGCACCACCCCGCCGCAGAGCACCGCGGCGAAGCCGCTGAGCACGGAGTACCCCCACCCCGCCACGATCACGCCGGACAGCGCACCGGCGGCGGCCGCGGCCAGGCCCATCCCCATGTCGGACACCCCCTGGACGTCGGGACGCGCGGCGAGCGGAGCGAGGTCCGCCACCGCCGCCGAGGCCGCGACCGTGGCGGCCGACCAGCCGAGGCCGAGCAGGAAGAGGCCCGCGGCGATCTGCCACGACGAACCCTCCGGGGAGATGCCCGACAGCAGCAGGCCGAGCAGCTGGAGCCCCGCCCCGAGGAAGAGGACCGGCGAGCGTCCCCAGCGGTCGCTGAGCCACCCCATCACCGGCGCGAGCGCGAACATGCCGAGCACGTGCCCGGAGATCACGAACCCGATCACCCGCAGCTCGGCACCACCGTGCTCCATGTGGAGGGGGGTCATGATCATCACCGAGACCATGACCGCATGGGCGCTGGCGAGCCCCAGCGCCGCGGCGGCCAGGGCCCGATCGGCCCGGAACGCGGCCACGGCCCGTCCCCACGAGGTGCCCTCGGGCTCGCCGAGGTCATCCCCGGCCAGCTCACGGGCAACGAGCAGTGGGTCGGGCCGGAGCGCCACCGCGACCACCAGCGCGGCCAGCGCCATCCCGATCGACGCCAGCGCGAACGGCCCGCGTGAGCTCGGGGATCCCGAGCCAGGCGGCCAGCTCGGTGGCAGGTCCGGTCAGGTTGGGGCCGACGACCGCGCCCAGGGTGGTCGCCCAGACCACCAGGGCGAGTGACCTGGCCCGGGTGCGCTCAGGGGCGAGGTCGGTGGCGGCGTACCGGGCGGCGGCGTTGGCTGCGGTGGTCGAGCCGAGCAGCAGGGCGCCGAAGAGCAGCAGCAGCATGGACCCGACCACACCGGCCACGACGCACAGCGCGGCTCCCGCGGCGCCCACGGACAAGCCGGTGACCTGACCGACCCGGCGGCCCCGCCGTGCCATCACCCGGGCCAAGAGGAAGGACGCGGCGGCCGCACCGAGCACCTGGCTGGTCTGGGCGAGGCCGGCCTGCCCCTCCGAGCCGCTGACCTCGCGGGCCAGCAGCGAGGCGGTGGCGATCCCGATCGTGATGCCCAGGCCGCCGACGGCCTGCGCCACGACCAGGGTCGCGAGCGTCCGGCGGTGGACGGCGGTGACGTCGACGCTGCTCATCGGGTCGTCATCGCTCCGACGCGGGCAGCCCCAGCGTGTCCCAGACTGCGCGCCAGACCTCCTTGGGCGGGTAGCCGTCGTCCAGCGCAGCCACGACGGTGCGGCCGCCGAGGGTGCCGATGACCTGGGTGCTGGCCCAGGTGCTGGCGTAGGCCGACCCGAGCACCTCCTCGAGGCGTCCCCAGAGCTCGGTGTGCCTCATCGTTTCAGCCTCATCGTCTCAGGGCGGTCACGTCGAGCCAGGTCTCACCACGCTGGCCCACGCTGCGGGCCAGCGAGCGCACGTCCCAACCGGCAGCGGCCAGGACCGTCCGCAGCCCTTCCTCACGCCAGAACGTGAAGTGGCGCGGGCCGGGGATGTTGCCGTGGACGGAGAAGCGGGCGCCGTCGCCCTCCTTGACGGCCAGGTGGAGCACACCGCCGTCGCTGGTGACGGACGCGAGGTTGCGGAGCACGGCGGGCAGGTCCTCGCGGCGGACGTGGAGCAGGCTGGCCGAGGCCCACACGCCGTCGTAGGGCGCGTCGTGCCCGGGGTCGGCGAGGTCATCGACCAGCGGGTCGAGCACGGTCGCCTCGTGGCCCGCGTCGCGCAGCAACCGGACGAAGGCGGGGGTGATGTCGGTGCGGCGGACCGACAGGCCACGCTCCTCGAGCAGGGCGGCGTCACGCCCGGTGCCGCTGCCGACCTCGAGGACCCGCGCGCCGTTCGCGAGCAGTCCCGCGAACCCCTCGATGGCCGCCGTCAGGTCCTCGGACACGGGTGGCTGCCCGGCGGCGTACGCCGCTGCGTCGGCGTCGTAGGAGGCGACCGTGACGCGCTTGGTGACGTGGGAGACGTCGTGGGCGTGGTGGACCAGGTCGTGGAGGTGGTAGCGGGCGACAGTGTCGACGGTGAAGACCGCACCGTCGCTGCGCGCACCGGTGCGCTGCCACTGGATCCCGCAGACTGACTCGTAGGCGGCGGCGACCCGCTCGGCCGCGGCGGTCACCTCGCGGGCGACCGTGGCCGGGTGCTGGCTGCCGTAGTCGCGCTCGACGGCGGTCGCATCCTGGTCCCAGTTGTCGAAGGTCGGCGCGTCCTCAGCCAGCATCAGTGCGAGCCGGCGGGCGAAGATCTCGTTGACGTCGCGGACGTGGCACGCGTACTCGAGCGGCGACCAGACGTGCCCGGAGGGCCGGACGGCGGCGTCGTCGGTGGCCAGGACGACCTCCCACAGCGTGGCGTTGTCCCGGATCGCCTGCGGGATCCGGTCTCGGTCGAGGGCCGGGGCGTCGAAACCGCACGCGGGGCAGGGCTCGGCGAGGACCCAGGTCCAGTCCTGGGTGTCGGGCTCGATCGTCATGGGGTCATCCAACCAGCCCGGCTCACGTGAGGAGCAGCGCGTCGAGCCGACGGCGTACGACGGCGAAGCCGATCAGGCACATCGCGACCAGGTAGACCACCGAGACCGCCGACGCCGAGGTCACCGAGCCGGTGGTGAGCTCGCGGCAGAGCACGACGCCGCGGTAGAGCGGGGTGGCCTCGACGACCCACTGCAGCCAGCTCGGGAACACCGTCAGCGGGAAGAACGTCGCCGAGAAGAGGAACATCGGCAGCTGGAGGAGCGTGACCTTGTCGAAGTCCTGCCAGCTGGTCATCCACGTCGTCACGGCCATGAAGACCGCGCTGAAGGCGAAGCCGATCAGCAACGCCGCAGGGAGCGCCAGCACCGCCCACCACGAGCTGAGCAGACCCATCGCGGCCATCACCAGCAGGAATGCCGCCGAGTAGGTGCCGCCGCGCAGCTGGCCCCAGGTGATCTCGCCGCGGGCGATGTCGGCGGTGGTGAGCGGCGTCGCCAACATCTGGTCGTAGAGCTTCTCGTACTTGAGCTTGAAGAACACGTTGAACGTGGAGTCCATCAGGGCGCCGTTGAAGGCGGAGACCGCGAGCATGCCCGGGGCCACGAACGCGGCATACGCGATCGGCTCACCGTTGAACTCGAAGCCCTCGACCAGGGCGCCCACGCCGATGCCGATGGAGAACAGGTAGAAGACCGGCTCCAGGAAGCCGGTGAGGAAGAGCTTCCAGGCGTGCTTGTAGGTGATGTAGTTGCGCAGCACCAGGACCTGCAGCGCGGCGGCGGGACTCAGCGGAGCCCGCTCGTGGTCGAGGGCCGCCATCACGTCACCAGCCGCTTCGTCAGTCCGGTCACTGACCAGAACCAGCCGAGGACCAGCAACGTGCCCAGCACCGCGATGTTGATCGCCGCCACCGGCCAGTCGATGACCCCGATGCTGAACATCCGCGACAGGTTCACGCCGTGCCACAGCGGGGTGAACCGCGCCACCCAGGCACCGACATCTCCGAGGTTGGTGACGGGGAAGAATGCTCCGGAGAACAGGAACAGCGGGAAGATGCCGAGCCGGAACAGCACGCCGAAGCCGGCCTCGTCGCGCAGCCGGGCGCTCCACCCGAAGACCAGCGCGGCGAAGGCCATGCCCACCAGGAGCTGGGCGCCGTAGGCCAGGAACGGCCCCCACCAGGTGGTGAAGACACCGAAGGGGGCGAGCACCACCATGAACACCGCGCACGTCGTCGCCAACCGGAAGAGCACGAACATCAGGTGACCCGCCACCAGGTGGACCGGCTCGAGCGGGGTCGCGATCTGGGCGAAGTACGACTTGTGCCACTTGATGGCTCCCATGACCGGCCAGGTGACCTCGCCGACCGCGGTCTGCATCGCGTGGGCCGCGACCAGTCCGGGCACGACGAACGCCAGATAGCTGGTTGCGCCCTCCAGTCGCTCCGGATCGCCACTGATGAAGCCGCCGAGCAGCACCCCCATGGCCACCACATAGAGGATCGGGCTGAGGAAGCTGCCGAAGACCGACGACTTCCAGGTGCGCTTGTAGACCGTCCACCAGTAGTCGAGCTGGCGGGTCGTCCCCTCGGTGACCGACAGCGTGGGCATCAGTCGACCAGCGTCCGTCCGGTGAGGTGGAGGAAGACATCCTCGAGCGTGGCGCGGCGGACGAGGGTGGCGACCGGCGTCAGGCCGCGCTCGTGGGTCTTCGCGATGACCTCCTCGCCGTCGTGGCTGTAGATGAGGAGCCGGTCGGGCAGCACCTCGATCCGGTCGCCGAGGTCGGCCAGCTTCTCCGCGAGCGCCTCGCTGCTCTGCTCGTCGTCGGCGGCGACGCCGAACCGCAGCTCGGCGACCTCGCGCGTGGAGTGGGCCTCGATCAGCTCCCGCGGGCTTCCTTCGGCGACGATCAGGCCCTTGTCCATGACGACCAGCCGGTCGCACAGCTGCTCGGCCTCATCCATGTAGTGCGTCGTGATCACCAGCGTCACCCCCGCCTGCTTGAGCCGGAACAGCTGGTCCCACAGCACGTGACGCGCCTGCGGGTCGAGACCGGTGGTGGGCTCGTCGAGGAGGAGCAGATCGGGGCTGTTCACGAGGCTGCGGGCGATCGTGAGCCGCCGCTTCATGCCGCCGGAGAGCTCCTCGACCCGCGCCCTGCGCTTCTCCGTGAGGGCGACGAACTCGAGCAGCTCCTCGCTCCGGGCGCGCACCGTCGCCTTGTCGATGCCGAAGTAGCGGCCGTAGATGTAGAGGTTGTCGAAGACATTCAGCTCGTTGTCGAGCGTGTCCTCCTGGGGGCAGACCCCCAGCCGGCCCCGGATCGTGGGGCCGTCGACGGCCGGGTCGAGTCCGAAGATCCGCAGCTCACCGGCGGTCACCGGCGACACCGAGGCGATCATCCGCATCGTCGAGGACTTGCCGGCGCCGTTGGGCCCGAGGAAGCCGAACGCCTCTCCGCGGCGTACGTCGACATCGATGCCCCGCACCGCTTCGAAGTCACCGAAGGACTTGCGGAGCCGGCGGGCCGAGATCAGGGCTTCACTCACGAGGAGAGACTGTACAAACGCCCGCCCACACTCCCCCACCGGGTTTCACTCCAGGAGGTGTCGGTGCTCCCGGGTCCAGCGCTCCCGGCCCCGCAGGTCCTCGAGTCGGCCGGACAGCACCCAGGAAGCCCAGGGCTCGAAGCCGCGTTCGGCGAGGTCGAGGACGCGGGTGACCGTGCCGTGCTGACGCTCGAGGATCCGGTCGACGAGCCCGGCGGTACCGCCGGTTCCGTAGGCCTCAGCGAAGGTGCGGATCCGCCCCCGGCGATCCGGGGGCTCGGCGAAACCATGACGGCGAGCCACGTCGTCAGGGCGGCAGGGGGCGAACGAGTCGAGAGCGGCGGCGACGTCATCGAGGCCGGGCGCGGGTGAGGCGTGCTCCCAGTCGATGAGCGCGACCGCGCGACCGTGGCGCCACACGAAGTTCCAGGGCCCGGGATCGCCGTGACAGACGGCGTCGGCGCCCCGCGCGGGCGGGAAGGCCCACGCCGCCTCCGGGTCGGGGCGGAAGTCACGCGTGGCGTCGTGCACCTGCCGAAGCAGGCCGGCCGCCGACGCCACCCCTTCGTCGGTGATCTGGTGCGGCCATGCCTCGGGGCCGGCGTCCCCGGGGATGAAGGTGACGGCCTCGATGTCGTCGCGGATGCCGACCGGTTCGGGGACGCAGCGAAGACCGCCTGCCCGCAGGTGCGCGAGCAACGCATGCACGGTGGCGCTCCAGGGTCGGGCGGGACGCAGCACCAGGTCGCCCGCGATCGTCACATCACCGTCGACCAGTTCCCATGCACTCATCGCGTCCATCATGCGGCCTCTCCGATGTCACGGTGACGCACTTCAGCGAAGTTTCGACAGGCCGTCCGCTTCTGTCCCCTGGCTCCACGATGCGTGACAGGATGAAAAACGGTGCCCCCCCACCCGTCGAGGAGTTCGACACCCGTGACCCCCCCTGCCCCTGCCACCACGCCTCCGCCCGCCCGGCCGACGCTGGCCGCTGCCGTCCCCTTCCTGACCGTTGCCCTCCTCGGCCTCGGGAGCGTGCTCCTCCCGCCCTACGTCGATGGCAACGGGACCATGGCCGCCCTGTCGGTCGTGGGGTTCTTGACGGTCCTGTCCTTCCTCTTCATCAGCGTGCGCCGGACGTCGCGGACCTGGGTCGACCCGATGCCGGCCTTCCTCTTCTTCGGTGTGCTGGCGCTGGCGCGCGACGCGAGCGGAGGGTCTGACGCCGGCCTCGCGCCGCTCGTGGCGCTGCCCATCCTGTGGCTGGCGATGACCGGAACCCGCCGCGACATCGCGATCGCCGCGGTGCTGACGGCTGCGATGTTCATCCTGCCGATGCTCCTGGTCGGTGCCCCCGACTACCCGCTGGGCGACTGGCGCCGGACGCTGCTGTGGACGTCGATCGCCGCTCTGGTGGCCCCGGTGGTCCAGCGGCTCGTGGTGCAGCTCGCGCGCGAGACCCAGGTTGCGGAAGAGGCGAGCGCCGAGGTGGAGGGCATCTTCCGCGGCGCCCGGCTCAGCAGCATGATCGTCTTCGAGGTGACCGGGACCATCCGGTCGTTCAGTGCCGGCGCCGAGGAGCTGCTGGGCCACCGGGCCGACCAGGTCGAGGGACGTCGCGGCCCGGAGCTCTTCCACGACCGCACCGAGGTGGAGGAGGCCGCCGCCGAGCTCGGTGTCCAGCCCGGGTTCCCGGTCCTCGCCGAACTGGCCGCCCGCCAGGCTCCCAGCCGCATCTGGACCTTCGTCCGAGCCGACGGGGTCCGGATCTTCGTCCAGCTGGTCCTCACCGAGCTTCGCGACCACGACGACGTGGTCAGCGGCTACCTGGGAGTCGCCATCGACGTCACCGCGGGCGTCGAGGCACAGCAGGAGCTGGCAGTCTCGGAGGGGCGCTGGCGGGTGCTCCTGGAGCATCTCCCCGATGCCACGGTCCTCATGGTGGACGAACAGCTGACGATCCGGGCAGCCGGCGGCGAAGGGGCTTCGCGTCAGGGCATCGAGGAAGCCGAAGGTCGCCCGCTGGCCGAGTTCTCCCCGCCCGAGAACATGGCGGTGCTGAGGCCCCTCCTCGACGGCGCGCTGGCAGGTCGCGAGGGCACCGGTGAGGTGGTGTCCGCAGTCACCGGCGCTGAGCACGAGCTCGTCGTGACGCCGCTGCCACGGGGCGCCGACGGCCGCCGGGTGCTCGTGCTGGCCCGAGACGTGAGCAAGGAACGGGCGCGTGGCCGAGCCATCCTGGCCGCCAAGGAACGGGCCGAACGACTGTTCGCGGATGCCCCTCACGGCGTTGCGCTGCTTCGCACCGACGGGACCGTGCTGCAGGCCAACCGTGCACTGCGATCGCTCGTCGGGGAGCTGTCGAAGGGGCTCGAGTGGCGCTACCTCGGCTCCCTGTCCACTCCTGGCGACGAGCACTTCGACCGGCACCTCGAGAACGCGCTGGCCCACCCCTCCGCACAGGTCACCACCGACTGGACCATGCGCAACGCAGCCGGGCAGGACGTGCACGTGGTGCTCGCCAGCCGGGTGCTCGCGGGTTCCGTCGAATCAGATGAGGAGGACCTCGTCCTGGTCCACGTCGTCGACGTCTCCGAGCAGCGGCGCTACGAGCAGCGCCTCGCCCACCTCGCCGACCACGATGCCCTCACCGGCCTGCCCAACCGTCGCAAGTTCGACGAGGAGCTGCGGCGGCACCAGGAGCTCTGCGAGCGGTACGGAAAGACCGGCTCCCTCCTGCTGATGGACCTCGACCAGTTCAAGGACGTCAACGACTCGCTCGGCCACGGTGCCGGCGACCAGCTGATCATCTCGACCGGTGCCCTGCTCCGCAGCAGCGTGCGCAGCACCGACGTGGTCGCCCGGCTCGGCGGTGACGAGTTCGCGGTGCTGATCAGCGACGGGGACCGGGCCGTCGCGGAGAAGGTCGGAGAGTCGATCGTGGAACGAATCCGCGAGTACACAGCCACCCTGGACGGCACCCGTCGCCGGGTGACTGCGAGCGTCGGCGGCGTCACGTTCGCGGATGCGGCCCGCAGCGGCTCTGACATCCTCGCGCTGGCCGACATGATGATGTACGACGCCAAGGACGCGGGCCGGGACCGCTGCCTGGTGCTGGACGGGGACCGCTTCACGCAACCCCGCATGGGAGCCCGGCTGGAGTGGAAGGGCCGCATCGAACGAGCGCTGGAGAACGACGACTTCGCCCTCCACCTCCAACCGATCCGCGATCTCCACTCCGACACGGTGCGGTCCGCGGAGGTACTGGTGCGCCTGGCCGACAGCGACGAGCTGGTCCCTCCGGGTCGGTTCCTCTACATCGCCGAGCGGGACGGCCTGGCCCCAGCGCTCGACACCTGGGTCATCCAGGAGAGCGTGGCCATGCTGGCCAAGCTGCACCGGCTGGATCCTGAGTTCTCGCTGGAGGTGAACCTCTCGGGGCACTCCATCGGGGACGCGGGGATCGAGCGGGCCATCGGCGACTCGCTGCGTCAGCACGACGTCGATCCGTCGACCCTGATCCTCGAGATCACCGAGACTGCCGCCGTCGCCGACGTGGAGCAGGCCAGGGAGTTCGCCGAGCGGATCTCGGCCCTCGGGAGCAAGTTCGCACTCGACGACTTCGGTGCGGGCTTCGGGTCGTTCTACTACCTCAAGCACCTGCTGTTCGACTACGTGAAGATCGACGGGGAGTTCGTGGCGCACTGCCACACCTCCACCGTCGACCGGACGATCCTGCGCTCGATCGTCGGGATCGCGCGGGACCTCGGGAAGAAGACCGTCGCCGAGTTCGTCACCGACCCGGAGATCCTCGACGTCATCCGTGCCGAGGGCGTCGACCTGGCCCAGGGCTATCTCATCGGCAAGCCGTTGCCGTACGACGACTTCGTCGCCTCGTGGCAGGAGCTGGGTTGCGTCTCGGTGGCGGCCGTCCCATGAGGCGCCTGCGTCCGCACCCCGAGGTCCGGACCCGGGTCGACCTGGTGCTCCAGCGCATCGTGGGGTTGGTCGTGCTCGTCGGAGCCTTCTCCGCTGCCGCGCTGCTGTGGGTGATCATCGCTGCCGAGGGACCGGACCCCGTCAGCTCCCCGGCCCAGCGGATGACCGTGGGCGTGTGGGAGGTGTTCTACGACACCGAGGCACCGTCGTTCCGGGCGATCCTCGCAGCGGTGGCGCTGGGGCTGCTGCTGGCGGCCGGGGTGGCACTCCTGGAGCGTCGGATCGCCGGCCGCTCGCGCCGCTCCTTCGACGGGCACGCCACGCCGCTCGCCCCACGGATCGTGATGGAGCAGACCCGAGGCGTCTTCGCAGGTCCCGTCACCGTGACGGTGCTGATCCCGGCCCACAACGAGGCCGCGTGCATCGAGGCGACGCTCGGGTCCCTCCTGTCCCAGTCACACCCGCCGGAGAAGATCGTCGTGGTGGCCGACAACTGCACCGACGAGACCGTGGCGATCGCGCGCCGGGTCGGCGTCGGGGTGTTCGAATCGGTCGACAACCACGGAAAGAAGGCTGGCGCACTCAACCAGGCCCTGTCCGAGCTGCTCCCAGGACAGGGGGCCAACGACCTGGTGATGGTGATGGACGCGGACACGGTCCTGGATGCCGGCTTCCTGGAGGAGGCGGTCCGGAGGATGACCGACGATCGCGCGCTGATGGCGATCGGGGGCTTGTTCTACGGCGAGGACGGTCAGGGCCTCATCGGCCAGTTCCAACGCAACGAGTACACACGCTACGCCCGCGAGATGCGCCGTCGCCGGGGCCGCGTGTTCGTCCTGACCGGGACCGCCTCCCTGTTTCGGCCGCAGGCCCTGCGCACCGTTGCCGAGAGCCGCGGAGACCTGATCCCCGGACGGAACGGCGACGTCTACGACACCGTCGCTCTCACCGAGGACAACGAGCTGACTATCGCGCTGAAGTCGCTCGGAGCGCTGATGATCTCCCCCGCCGGGTGCACGGTGGTCACCGAGGTGATGCCGACCTGGCGGGCGCTCTGGAACCAGCGACTGCGCTGGCAACGCGGTGCCCTCGAGAACCTCGGGGCCTACGGGGTGACGCCCCAGACGTTCCGCTACTGGGCGCAGCAGCTCGGGATCGCCTACGGGGCCATCGCCCTGAGCACCTACCTGCTGCTCATCGTGCTGATGATCGTTGCACTCGACGCCTGGATCTGGTTCCCGTTCTGGGTCTGCGTGGGCCTGATCTTCACCGTGGAGCGGATCGTGGGGGTGTGGAAGGGTGGCTGGCGAGCCCGGCTGCTGGGCGCGAGCCTTTTCCCTGAGCTGGGCTTCGCGCTCTTCCTCAACGTGGTCTTCGTGAAAGGCATCCTCGACATCTCACTGCGCCGCCAGGCGAGCTGGAAGCACGTCGTCCACGAGTCGGCGAAGCAGACGGTGGAGGTGGGGTGATGGTGTCGCTCACACCCGCGGTGGTGGCGATGGGAATCCTGCTGCCCGAGTCGTTCGTGCGTTCGGAGCTCTTCGCCGTCCTCGCTGCGTTCGTCGCGATCAACACGATCATGTACACCGCGCTCGCCGTCGGGAAGATCCTGCCGAAGGTCTACGTGGGCGACTACGTTCCCGGCCGGAAACGGCGGGCCGAGAGCCGGAGCATTCACCCCGACCAGTCGCCCGGCTGACACGAGGTGGCCCGGCGCGTCGGGCCGCCGTGATCGGCCCTTCCAGCTCCGAGCAAGCCTCCACCCCATCAGGGTGGCCGATGGTGTCGCTCCGGCGTACCGGGACGAGCGCCTCAGAGGGAGACTCCGGGAGCCCGGTGGACGTACGGTGTCGCGAAAGACGCCACACCTCGACGCAGCCGAGCAGGAGCCGCCATGCCGAAGACCCGCGGAATCGCCACGCTGTGGAAATCGGTGGTCAACGTCACCGACCTGGACGAGGGCGAGCGGTTCTGGTCGGCGGTCACCGGCTTGTCGCCCCTGTCGAGACACGGTGACGAGAGCGGTGAACGCTACTCGGTCCTGAGCGATGCCGATGATCCTGTCTGGATGCTCCTCCAACGGGTACCCAGTGACCAGACCTCCTGGATCGGCGGGACTCATCTCGACCTCCGGGTGGACGACGTCGCCGATGCGGTCCGCCGCACCGAGGCGATCGGTGGAGTCGCCAGGACACCACCGGCCTTCTATCCGTCTGACGAGCAGCCGTACCTGGAGTGGGCGGTCATGGCGGACCCGTTCGGCAACGAGTTCTGCTTCGTGAAGTGGCCCTTGACGCCACGCGCGGAAGCTGAGGGCGCAGACACCCCAACGGGTAGTCCCGCGCCCTGATCTGGGACGCCTCGGCGTGGGTCGAGTTCCGCTCTCGTGGGACGTCCACGCGGACCGCTCCCCCGGGCCTGAATAATCGGGCCTGAACAATACTGTGGCGGCTCGTCATCCAACTGAGGGGAAACGCAGTCATGAGCTGGGAGTTCCTGGTCGTGGTCCTGGCGGTCGTGGCCGTCCCGGGAGCCGACTTCGTCGTCACGTTGCGGAACACCGTTGCCGGCGGATCCGGAGCGGGAGCCGCGACCGTGCTGGGTATCGGCGCCGCGTCCGTGGTCCAGGGCACCCTGGCCTCGGTCGGCCTCGGAGCGCTCATCGTCCGATCCCAACCGGCGTTCACCACCTTGAAGTGGCTGGGCGTCGGCTACCTCGCCTTCCTGGCCGCGACCTCCCTGTACTCCGCGTGGCGCGGTCGCTACGGGACGACCGGGCAGCAGACCACCCCGGGCCTGCGAACGAGAGGGTTGCGCCAGGGGTTCTTGTGCAACATCACGAACCCGAAGATGTTCGTCTTCTACCTCTCGCTGTTGCCCCAGTTCGTCGGGCCGGATGCCTCCGTCTGGTCGTGGCTCGGCCACGCGTGGATGCTGCCTCTCGTCGGAACCACCTGGCTGCTCCTGGCCGTCGTCCTCGCCGGCACCGTGCGCGAGGGTCTGCTGCGCCCGTTTGCTCGACGCGTGCTCGACGCCACCTCCGGACTCGCCCTCGTCGGGTTCGGCGCGCATCTTGCGCTGCAGCGCGACTGACCACGCGCTCGGGGGTTCTGACAGCGGGGTTGTCGGTGCCGTGAGGCAGGATGAATCCGTGAACCCGCTCGACCGCTTCAGCGCGCCCACACGGGAGTGGTTCGCGGCTGCCTTCGCCGAGCCGACGCCGGCCCAGGCGGGCGCGTGGGAGGCCATCAGCGGCGGGAAGCACGCGCTGGTCGTGGCCCCGACCGGTTCGGGCAAGACCCTCAGCGCGTTCCTGTGGTCCCTCGACAAGCTCGCGACCAGCGAGGTCCCGGCGAGGAAGGAGCGGTGTCGCGTCCTCTACGTCTCCCCGCTCAAGGCGCTCGCGGTCGACGTCGAGCGCAACCTGCGCGCTCCGCTGGCCGGCATCCGCCACACCGCCGAACGCCTCGGCACGAGCCTGTCCGAGGTCACCGTCGGGCTCCGCAGCGGCGACACCAGCCCGGCTGACCGTCGCAAGCTGACGACCACTCCCCCGGACATCTTGATCACCACCCCCGAGTCGCTGTTCCTGATGCTGACCAGCCAGGCGCGCGAGATCCTCGGCAGCGTCGAGACCGTGATCATCGACGAGGTCCACGCGGTCGCCGGCACCAAACGAGGCGCCCATCTCGCGATCAGCCTCGAACGCCTCGACGCGCTCCTGCCGAAGCCGGCGCAGCGGATCGGGCTGTCCGCGACGGTCCGGCCTACCGAGGAGGTCGCCCGTTACCTCGGCGGCCAGGCGCCGGTCGAGATCGTCGCGCCGCCCAGCGAGAAGGCGTGGGACCTCAGCGTCGTGGTGCCGGTGGAGGACATGACGGCGCCCGCGGAGTACGACGAGGAAGGGGGCGACCCCGGTCGCAGCCAGTCGATCTGGCCCCACGTCGAGGAGCACGTCGCCGACCTGATCGGCCAGCACCGCTCGACCATCGTCTTCGCCAACAGCCGCCGGCTCGCCGAGCGACTGACGGCCCGGCTCAACGAGATCGCCGCCGACCGGGCGGCGACCGAGACAGTCGAGGGCGATCACGATCCGCCCGCCGAGATCATGGCGCAGTCCGGGGCGTCCCACGGCGCCCCACCGATCCTGGCGAAGGCCCACCACGGCTCGGTCTCCAAGGAACAGCGGGCCCTGATCGAGGACGACCTCAAGCGCGGCCGGCTGCCGGCGGTGGTCGCGACCAGCAGCCTCGAGCTCGGCATCGACATGGGCGCGGTCGACCTGGTCATCCAGATCGAGTCGCCGCCCAGTGTCGCCAGCGCGTTGCAGCGGGTCGGCCGCGCCGGCCACCAGGTCGGCGAGGTGAGCCGGGGGGTGCTCTTCCCCAAGCACCGCGGCGACCTGGCGCAGACCGCGGTCGCCGTCCGCCGGATGCGCGAGGGCGCGATCGAGAGCCTGCGCGTCCCCGACCAATCCGCTCGACGTCCTCGCCCAGCAGGTCGTGGCGGCCTGTGCCCTCGATGCGTGGGACGTCGACGAGCTCTACGCGCTGGTCCGCCGAACCGCGTCCTTCACGACCCTGCCCCGCAGCGCGTACGACGCGACGCTCGACCTGCTCGCGGGCCGCTACCCCTCCGACGAGTTCGCCGAGCTGCGACCCCGGCTGGTCTGGGACCGGGTCACCGGTGTCCTCACCGGCCGCCCCGGCGCCCAGCGTCTCGCCGTCACCAGCGGCGGCACCATCCCCGACCGTGGCCTGTTCGGTGTCTTCCTCGTCGGCGAGGGCACCGGACGCCGGGTCGGCGAGCTCGACGAGGAGATGGTCTACGAGTCCCGCGTGGGCGACGTCTTCGCGCTCGGTGCGACCAGCTGGCGGATCGAGGACATCACCCACGACCGGGTGCTGGTGACCCCTGCGCCCGGGGTCCCGGGCCGGTTGCCTTTCTGGAAGGGCGACACGCTGGGCCGCCCCGCCGAGCTCGGCGAGGCGATCGGTGAGTTCACCCGTGAGCTGGCCGCCCTGCCACCGGCGCAGGCGATCGCGCAGGCCCGCTCCCACGGCCTCGACGCGTACGCCGCGGGCAACCTGGTCGGCTACCTCGGCGAGCAGGTCGAGGCCACCCACACCCTGCCCAGTGACGTGTCCGTCCTCGTCGAACGATTCCGCGACGAGCTCGGCGACTGGCGACTCGTGATCCACTCCCCCTACGGCACCCCGGTCCACGCGCCGTGGTCGCTGGCGATCAACGCCCGACTACGGGAGCGCTTCGGGATCGACGGCCACGCGGTGGCCTCCGACGACGGCATCGTGGTGCGGATCCCCGACACCGGGGAGGACCCGCCCACCGGGGAGCTGGTGGCGTTCGAGCCCGACGAGATCGAGGAGATCGTCACCACCGAGGTGGGCGCCAGCGCCCTGTTCGCGAGCCGCTTCCGCGAGTGTGCGGCGCGGGCGCTGCTGCTCCCCCGTCGCGACCCCGGTCGCCGCAGCCCGCTCTGGCAGCAGCGGCAACGCTCGGCCTCGCTGCTCGAGGTCGCCTCCCGCTACCCGTCCTTCCCGATCGTGCTGGAGGCGGTGCGCGAGTGCCTCCAGGACGTCTACGACCTGCCCGGGCTGATCTCGTTGATGCGCCGGGTCGACCGTCGCGAGGTCGCGATCGTCGACGTCTCGACGACCCAGCCCTCGCCGTACGCCCGGAGCCTGCTGTTCGGCTACGTCGCACAGTTCGTCTACGAGGGTGACTCCCCGCTCGCCGAGCGACGCGCCGCCGCCCTCAGTCTCGACCAGGGACTGCTCGCCGAGCTGCTCGGCCGGGCCGAGCTGCGCGAGCTGCTCGACCCCGAGGTGCTCGCCGAGGTCGAAGCCGAGCTGCAGCGCCTCGCTCCCGATCGCCGGGCCCGCGACGCCGAGGGGGGCTCCGACCTGATCCGGACGCTCGGCCCGCTCACCACCGACGAGGTCCGGGCCCGCGCCGTCGACGGCGCCGACGTCGACCACTGGCTGACCACCCTGGCCGAGACCCGGCGAGTGGTCGAGGTGCGGGTCGCCGGCCAGGAGCGCTGGAGCGTCGTCGAGGACGTCGGCCGGCTCCGCGACGGCCTCGGCGTCCCGGTCCCGCCCGGCACCCCGGAGGTCTTCGCCGACCCCGTCGACGACCCGCTCGCAGACCTGGTCTCGCGCTACGCCCGGAGCCATGGCCCGTTCACCAGCCGCGACGTCGCCGACCGGCTCGGGCTCGGCGACGCCGTCGTCCGCCAGACGCTGCAACGGCTGGCTGCCCAGGGGCGGGTCCTCGACGGCGAGTTCCGGCCCCTGGGGACCGGGACCGAGTGGTGTGACGCCGACGTGCTGCGCCGGATCCGTCGCCGCTCGCTGGCCCGGCTGCGCCAGGAGATCGAGCCGGTCGAGCCGCCCTCCCTCGCGCGGTTCCTCTCCGCCTGGCAGCACGTCGACGGCCGGTTGCGCGGTGTCGAGGGGGTGCTGACCGTCGTGGGCCAGCTCGCCGGCTGTCCGGTGCCCGCCAGTGCGCTGGAGCCACTGGTCCTGGCGGCCCGGGTCCGCGACTACGAGCCCGCGCTGCTCGACGAGCTCACCAGCGCCGGGGAGCTGGTGTGGGCCGGTCACGGCGCCCTGCCCGGTCAGGACGGCTGGGTCTCTCTCCACCTCGCCGACCAGGCCCCCCTCACTCTCCCGGAGCCGAGCGCCTTCGAACACTCTGCTAGTTCCTGGGGGGAGCTCCACCAGGCGGTGCTCGACGCGCTGGCACCCGGCGGCGCCTGGTTCTTCCGACAGCTCGGCCAGGCAGTCGGCCAGACGGCGACCGACGACGCGCTGGCGGGTGTCCTCTGGGACCTGGTCTGGGCAGGACGGATCGGCAACGACACGCTCGCCCCGCTGCGCTCGCTGGTCGGCGGCGGCAAGGGCACCCACCGCACCCGACGTCCCGGGCCGCGCGTGCTGCGTGGCGGCCCACCCCACACGGCCGGACGTTGGGCACTGCTGCCCGATCTCGACACCGACCCGACCCGCCGCGCCCACGCCACCGCCGAGCGGCTGCTCGATCGCCACGGTGTCGTCACTCGCGGTGCGGTGCAGAGCGAGCGGTCTCCGGGCGGGTTCGCGGCCGTCTACAAGGTGCTCTCGGCCTTCGAGGACTCCGGCCGGTGCCGTCGCGGCTACTTCGTGGCCGGTCTCGGAGCGGCCCAGTTCGGCACCGCCGGTGCGGTCGACCGGCTCCGCACCTTCTCCGAGACCCGACCCGACGACAAGCCGGTCGCGACCGCTCTGGCCGCCACCGACCCGGCCAACCCCTACGGCGCCGCGCTGCCCTGGCCGGCCGCCGAACCGGAGGCCGGCGCAGGCCCTCGCACCGGCCACCGGCCCGGCCGCAAGGCGGGGGCTCTCGTTGTCATGGTCGACGGTGAGCTGACCCTCTACGTCGAGCGCGGCGGCCGCACGCTGCTGACCTGGTCCGAGGACGCCGACCTGCTCACCCCGGCCGCCGAGGCGTTGGCGACCGCCGCCCGGCGAGGACACCTGGGCCGCCTCACCGTCGAGCGGGTCGACGGGGAGCAGCTGCTGGGCCGTGGCCTGACCCCCCTCCGCGAGGCCCTGGCCGCAGCCGGCTTCGTGGCCACCCCGAAGGGCCTGCGGCTCCGTGCCTGAGGGCGATGCCGTCGTCCGCACCGCCCGTCGTCTCGACCGGGCCCTGGCCGGCCAGCTGCTCACCGGCAGCGACTTCCGGGTGCCGCGCTTCGCGGTGGCCGACCTGTCCGGAGGTCTGGTCACCGGGACCCACACCCGCGGCAAGCACCTGCTGACCCGGATCGAGCGCGATGAGCAGAGCTGGACGCTCCACACCCACCTGAAGATGGAGGGGTCCTGGCGCGACTACGCCCCGGGGCAACGCTGGGGCCGGCCCGGCCACACCGCGCGGGTGGTGCTGACCACGGCCGAACGGGTCGCCGTCGGCTTCTCGCTCGGCATCGTCGAGCTGCTCCCCCGCGACCGCGAGGAGAGCGTGGTCGACCACCTCGGGCCCGACACGCTCGGCCCTGACTGGGACCCCGCCGAGGCCGTACGCCGCCTGGCGACCCATCCCGACGAGCCGATCCGTGACGCGCTCCTCGACCAGCGCAACCTGGCCGGCATCGGCACGATGTGGGCGGCCGAGATGCTGTTCGCTCTCCGGGTCCACCCGCAGACCCGGGTGGCCGACGTGCCCGACCTCCTGGCTCTCGTCAGCAAGGGTCAGGAGCTGCTCGCAGCGGCGGTCGAGCGTCGCCGCCCGACCAACTGGGTCTACGACCGCCGCCGGATGCCGTGTCCGCGCTGCGGCGGCCCGATCCGGACCGCGAAGACCGGTCCACCGGGTCGCGAGCGCCCGTCGTACTGGTGCCCGAGGTGCCAGCCGGAACCCTGAGCTGCCGGGAGGCCGTCAGGCGGCGGAGGCGACGACCTCGGGGCCGGGAGCGGCAGCGGTCTCCGCGAGCGCAACCAGCGTCGACACGTCCTGGAGCACCTCGGAGAGCGGCACGTCGAGCGCGGCGCACAGCGATGCCAGCAGCTCGGAGGAGGCTTCCTTCTGGCCACGCTCGATCTCGGAGATGTAGCCCAGCGAGACCCGGGCCTCTGCGGAGACCTGGCGCAGCGTCATGCCTCGGTGGAGCCGTTTGCCACGAAGCACGTCCCCCAACAAGCGCCGGAACAGCACCATGCGGCTCACCTCCTCAGACTCGGGTCGTCGTCCTGTTCGCCCAACGCTACCGGAGGCCGGGTTCTTCCCTGCGGAGAATCCCCCCGAGGGCCGCCCATGCCTCCGCACAGGTGCGCTCCCGGATCCGGTCCCGATCGCCCCCGAGCTCCAGCGGCACCGCCGTGAGCAGGCCCGGGCCGGCCACGCCGACGAACACCGTCCCGACCGGACGACCCTCCTGCGACTCGGGCCCGGCGACCCCGGTCGTGCTCACGGCGTACGTCGATCCGAGCAGCTCTCGGACGCCGTCGGCCATGGCCCGGGCACATTCGGCCGAGACCACGCCGTACTGCTCGACGAGATCCTGCTCGACCCCGAGCAGCCGCCGCTTGACGTCGGTGGCGTAGCCCACCACCCCTCCGAGATACACCCTCGAGGCTCCCGGGACGCGGGTGATCTCGGCCCCGAGCAGCCCACCGGTGAGCGACTCGGCGGTGGCCAGGGTCGCGGCGCGTTCCTCCAGGTGCGCGAGCACGGCAGCAGCATCCACATGTGTGACCGTAGGACATGATGGGTCCCATGGCGCTGCCGATCGAGGACTACGCCCTCATCGGGGACCGGCACACCGCCGCACTGGTGGGCCGCAACGGCTCGATCGACTGGCTGTGTCTGCCCCGCTTCGACTCCGCGGCCTGCTTTGCCGGCCTGCTCGGCACCGACGACCACGGCCACTGGCAGCTCGAGCCGATGGACGACTACACGTCGACGCGTCGCTACCTCGATGACTCGACAGTGCTGGAGACCACGTTCACCACCGCGAGCGGCGTGGTGCGTCTGATCGACGTGATGCCCACTGGTGACGAGCGTGCCGACGTGGTCCGCCGGCTCACCGGGGTCGAGGGCACCGTTCGGATCCGCCACGAGTGGGTGGTCCGGATGGACTACGGCAAGATCCGGCCGTGGGTCACCCGACGCACGGTGGGCAAGGACGAAGTGATCACCGCCGTGGCCGGCCCCGATCAGCTCGTGCTCCGTGGCCCCCGGTTGCCCCGGGCCGTCGACCACCGTCACGCCGACGAGTTCGACGTCGCCGACGGGGACGTGCTGACCTTCTCCACCACGTGGGTGCCTTCCGCGGACGCGCTGCCGGAGCGCGACCGGATCCGGCGAAGGATCAAGGCCACGATCCGCGACGAACGTGAGTGGCTGGAGTGCTGCCACCTCGAAGGGATGCCGCACCGCGACGCGGTAGCCCGCTCGCTGCTCACGCTGCGGCTGCTGACCCACGAGCGCACCGGCGGCATCGTCGCCGCCCCGACCACCTCGCTGCCGGAGGACTTCGGAGGGGAGCGGAACTGGGACTACCGGTACTGCTGGCTGCGCGATGCCGCGCTCACGCTTGAGGCGTTGCTCGCGGCCGGCGCCACCGAGGAGGCAGAGGCCTGGCGCGCCTGGCTGCTCCGCGCCGCCGCCGGTGACCCGGAGGACCTCCAGATCATGTACGCCGTGGACGGTGCCCGACGACTGCCGGAGCACGAGCTGGACCACCTGCCGGGATATGCGGACTCCCGACCGGTCCGGATCGGCAACGGCGCCGTGGACCAGCGCCAGGCTGACGTCCTGGGCGAGGTGATGATCGCCCTCGCGCTGAGCCGCGACGCGGGAGTGCCCAGCGACAAGAACGCCTGGTCCCTCCAGCGCAACCTGATCGACCGGCTGGCCGAGACCTGGCAGGAGCCGGACCACGGGCTGTGGGAGATCCGTGGCCCGACCCAGCACTTCACCCACTCACGCGCGATGGTCTGGGCGGCGTTCGATCGGGCGGTGCAGGCCGTGGAGCGATACGGCCTGCCCGGAGACGTCGAGACCTGGCGCGAGCTGCGCGACCAGGTGCGCGAGGAGGTGCTCGACCGAGGTTTCGACCGCGACCGATGCACCTTCACCCAGCACTACGACACCACCGAGGTCGACGCCTCGTTGCTGGTCCTGCCGCTGATCGGATTCATCGAGGGCGACGACCCCCGGATGCTCGGCACGATCGCGGCTGTCGAGCAGGACCTGATGCGCGACGGCCTGGTGCTGCGCTACCGCACCGAGTCCGGGGTCGACGGGCTCTCCGGCAACGAGCACCCGTTCCTGGCGTGCTCGTTCTGGCTGGTGTCGGCCTATGCCGACGCCGGCCGCGTCGACGACGCCCACGCGCTCTTCGACCGGCTCTGCGGGCTGACGAACGACGTCGGCCTGCTCGCGGAGGAGTACGACGTCGACGGCGACCGGATGGCCGGCAACTTCCCCCAGGCGTTCAGCCACCTCACGCTGGTGCAGGCGGCGTTCAGGCTGCATCAGACCGGCCTGCACCAGCGTCACGGGTGACGATCAGTCGTCGTCGCGGCCCTTCTTCTGCTTCTTGTACACCTCGAACGTGAAGGTCTCGGTGGAGGGCTGGTGGGTGTCACTGCCGAGGTACTCGATGGTGACCGTCACCGTGCCGGGAGTGTCGAAGGTTCCGAGCTCGAACAGCGCCTTGCCCTTCCGCAGCGTCTCGGTCCGAACCTCGTCCTCGAAGGAGACCCGGACCACTCCGGACACCGATTGACGCCGGTGGTCGGTGTCCTCGACCTCCACCGTGAGCCGGGGCCGGGTCTTGCCGGCCACGACCTTGCGGGGCTTCAGCGTGATGTCCATCTCGACCTCCGCCCGGTCGTCCCCGAGCTCGAGCCCGATGATCACCGGGTCGTGGTCGCTGGCCCGGTACGCCGTCGGCTGGTAGAGCGGCTCCGCCGTTGACTTGCGCTCGAAGGAGGCCTCGCCAGCGTCCCGCACCGTGTCGTTGTAGTCGAACAGCGGGTTCTCGTCCGCGTTGATCGCCCAGCCGGCAGCGCCCGTGACCTGATCGACGAGGCTGTCGTTGGCGAGACCGTAATCGAGTGTGCCGAGCTGACCGTCGAACAGGTACGCGTACGCATCCGGCCCCTGCGAACTTCTGGAGCAGGTCGGTGTAGCCGGCGTCGAGCAGCGTCGTGATCGGCCGCTCCATGGCGTAGGAGTTGAGGTCGCCGATGATCAGCGTGTCGGCGTCTCCGCTGCCGGTGGGGTCGGTCGCCAGGTAGTCGACCAGCGCCTTCGCGGCACGTCGTCCGAGTGCCGTCGCAGTTGCCGGACCCGTCGAGCGAGAGTCGTCCCCGGCACCACAGCCCGAGCCCTTGCTCTTGAGGTGGTTGACCGCCACGGTGACCCGTTCACCGGACGACGTTCTCCTCGAAGGTCTGGATCAGCGCCGGCCGGTTGCGCTCGTCGTCGAACCGAGGGTCTTCGGCGCTGGTGAGCAGGTCGTAGTCCCCGACCGGCTGCACGGCGGCGGGCTGGTAGATGAACGCCTGCTTGATCGCGTCGGTGCCGACGAAGCCGGTGTCGATGGAGTCGTAGGTGCCGGGCGCGGTCGCCGCGTTGAGCGCGTCGACGATCTGCTGGGTGGCCAGGCCCTCGTCGTTCTGGATCTCCATCAGGCCGAACACGTCGGCGTCGATCTCCTCCAGCGCCGCCACGATCTTGTCGAGCTGGCGCTGGCGCTCCACCTCGGAGTCGGCGCCACGGCAGTCCTGTAGTCCGTTGGGACCGCAGGGGCCGGAGTTGTTGGAGGAGGTCTCGTCGATCGTCGCGAAGTAGTTCAGCACGTTGAACGACGCGACCGTCAGCCTGCCTCCCACAGCCGGCGGAGACTCGGGCCGGGGGTTGGTTGGGTCGAACGTGTAGTCCGCGCCCGGTGACCGGGCGCACCTTCCAGGCGCCGAAGGAGTACTCGAAGACGCCGGTCAGATCCGTCGATGGTGTCGCCACCGCGGAAGAAGTTGCCGGTGCTCAGCCCGGGGGTCGGGTAGTAGTACGGCTCGTTGTCGTACCGGACCCGAGGTGGCCGGGTTCTGGCTGTTGCTGTCGTCGTCCAGGATGATCTGCCGGGTCGCCACGTCAGCGAGATGGGCGTTGTAGCCCTCGACACTGGGCTCGTCGGTCTGCGTGAACTGGTAGGCCCGCTCCTCGGCGGTCAGGATGATCTCGCCGAACCGAGCCTGGTTGAAGTACTCGCTCACCGCCAGCGTGGTCGAGATCGTTGTCCGCATGCCCTCGATGTGCTCGAAGGTGGCGGGGTCCTCGGTCGAGGCGTCCGCCGGGAAGCTCGACGACCGCTGCGGTCGGCAGGGCCGCACCGGACTCGAGGAGCTCGACGCTCCCACCGCCGGTCGCGTTGATCTGGGTCATGGAGAAGAACTCCCTGACCTCGCCGCTGACCCGGAACCGGTCACCCGCGGCGAGGTCCCCGGGGCAGTTGCTGCCGCAGAACACGTAGATGCCCTCGGAGGTCGTCGGATCGGCGTCGGCGTCGGCGTCCTCCTCCTGGAGGAAGAAGCCGTCGGTCACGTCTGTGTCGGTGATCACTGAGGTCGCGACCGCTTCGACGTTCACGAGGTCGCCGACCAGCGGCGACGCAGCGCCGTCACCCTGGATGGTGCTGAGCAAGGTGACCGCGTCCTGGTCGCTGACCACGACGGTGACGGTGCAGGTGGCGGTCTGGGCCGGCTCGTCGTCGGTGGCGAACTCGATCTCCACCTCGTAGCTGCCGTCCGCGGTGGTGTCGGCGACGTTCAGGGTCGCGGTGGCGGCCTGGCCGTCGGCTCCGGACGCCGTGAAGCCGTCGAGGGTGATGCCGGCGACGTCGGCGGAGGTGATCTTCGCCGTGACGACGCGGCTGTCCGGGTCGGTCGCGGAGACGTCACGGGAGCCGTTCTCGTCGGTGTCGACGGCGAAGGTGGCGTCACCGCAGTCGGCGACCGGCTGCGCCGGACCGCCGCCGCCACCGAACGTCTGGCCGGCGTTGGGCTGGCCCGGGCTACCCGGGGTCGGCCCGGTCCAGGTGAAGTCGCCGTATGCCGAACCGGAGCCGGTGAGCTGCAGCGACTGTCCGACCGGCGTCGAGGCGGCCTCGGCAACGCCGATGTCCGTGCTGAGCTGCCCGTTGGCGGGCCCGTTGGTCGCCGCGAACGCGCCCTCATAGCTGAGGAACTGCACCACCGAGGTGCCGTTCACGAGCGCCACGCCGTCCGGGGCACCGTTCTGGATCCCCACCATCTCCGTGTTGACCGTGCCGTAGCCGCCGCTCTGTGACGGGATCGTGCCCGAGAGCGTCGCCGTTCCGTACTCCGTGCCGTTGCTGCCGTTGTAGAGCACCAGGGTCCACCCCGACAGATCCGTGCCGGCCGGGCCGGCGATCTCGACAGCCTCTCCGGAGTCGGCGCCGTCGTTGTCGTAGTGGATCTCGTTGATGAACACGGTCGAGTCCGCGCCGGGAACCGCGGCGGCGGGCGCAGCGGTGAAGGCGGTGAGACCGGCGATGAGGGTGAGCCCGCTGAAGAGGGCAGCGGCGCGTCGAAGTGAGGGCATGGCTTCGCTTCCGAGTGAATGAGTGGAACGGAACTGGGCGAGCTTGTTCGCGTCACCCTAGCCCGGTTCGCACTCAGCCCCGGAGCAGCATTTGATGAAGTTTGAGTGACGAAACTGTCGTCAGTTGCCGGTGCGCGAGCCCAACGCGTGACGCTGACGCCAGACGTCGCGGAAGAACTCGTAGCCCGACCACAGGGTCATCGCCACCGCGCCGGCGAGCGCCACCTGACCGGCGTAGAACACCAGCTCGCCGAGGAAGCCGAAGCGGTCGAAGGCGCCGCCGTGGGCGGAGCCATGGGGCAGCGGCAGCGTGAGCACACTGAGAGCCACTGCCTGCAGCGTGGTCTTCGAGCTTGCCGCTGTTGGAGGCGGCGATCACGACCTGGCGCAGCACGGAGAGGCGCAGCAGGGTCACGCTCCACTCGCGCAGCAACACCACGATGGTGACCCACCACCAGACGTCACCGACCACCGAGAGCGCGATGAGCGCCATGCCCGTGATCGCCTTGTCGGCGATGGGGTCGGCGATCTTGCCGAAGTTGGTGACCAGGTCGTGCTTGCGGGCCAGGTCGCCGTCGATCTTGTCGGTGATCATCGCCGCCGCGAACAACGCGAAGGCGACCAGCCGCCACGTCACGGAGTCGCCGCCGTCGTGGAGCAGGGTCCAGCCGAAGAACGGCACCATCACGATGCGCAGCGTGGTCAGCGCGTTGGGGACGTTGACGTTGCTCCCCGGCGACACGGCGCCCGTCACGGGCGCTCCTCGGCGTGGAGGTCCACCCCTTCGGTGGCCACCACCTCGGCCCGGACCAGGTCACCGACGGCCGCGGCACTGTCCACGAGGTACGTCGAGCCGTCGACCTCCGGCCCCTGGTGGGCGGCACGACCGACGACCTCGTCGTCGGCGATGGACTCGACGAGCACCTCCACGGTCTCACCGATCCGCTCCTCGGCACGCTGCGCGTTGAGCTCCTCGACCAGTCCCACGACGTGGGCGGTGCGAGCCCGGATCTCGTCGTCGTCCAGCTTGCCGTCGTACGACGCCGCTTCGGTGCCGTCCTCGTCGGAGTAGCCGAACACCCCGGTGACGTCCATCCGGGCATCGACGAGGAACTGGCAGAGCGTCTCGAGGTCGGCCTCGGTCTCGCCGGGGAAGCCCACGATCACGTTGGAGCGGACCCCCGCGGTCGGCGAAAGGCGGCGGATGTCGGCCAGGAGGGACAGGAACGACTCGGGGTCTCCGAAGCGGCGCATCCGGCGCAGCACCGTGGCACTGGCGTGCTGGAAGGACAGGTCGAAGTACGGCGCCACGCCGGTCGTGCCGGCGATCGCCGCCACCAGCCCCGGGCGGGTCTCGGCGGGCTGCAGGTAGGAGACCCGCACCCGCTCGATGCCGTCGACGGCGGCCAGCTCCGGCAGCAGCGTCTCCAGCAGCCGCAGGTCGCCGAGGTCCTTGCCGTAGGAGGTGGAGTTCTCGCTGACGAGGAACACCTCCTTGACGCCCTGGCCGGCCAGCCAGACCGCCTCGCCGAGCACGTCGCTGGGGCGGCGGCTGACGAAGGAGCCACGGAAGCTGGGGATCGCGCAGAACGAGCAGCGCCGGTCGCAGCCACTGGCCAGCTTGAGCGGCGCCATCGGGCCGCCCTCGAGCCGGCGGCGGACGGCGCGGGGGCCGCCCAGCCCAGGCACGCTGATGTCGTCGACAGACGCTCCCCGCTCCACCGGGGTGATCGGGAGCAGCAGCCGACGGTCCTGCGGGGTGTGGGCCTCGTGCGTCTCCCCCGCAACGATCGAGCGGAGCCGGTCGGCAATGTCGGGGTAGTCGTCGAAGCCCAGCACCGCGTCGGCTTCGGGCAACGAGGTGGCGAGCTCCTTGCCGTAGCGCTCGGCCAGGCAGCCGACGGCCACGACCGCGCGGGGGCCGCCTTCTGCCTTGAGGTCGGCGGCCTGCAGCAGCGTGTCCACACTGTCCTTCTTGGCAGCCTCGACGAAGCCGCACGTGTTCACCACGACCGTGTCGGCGTCCTCGGCCTCGTCGACGAGCCGGAAACCGCCGGCCTCGAGGCGACCCGCCAGCTCCTCGGAGTCGACCTCGTTGCGAGCGCAGCCGAGGGTGATCAGAGCCACCGACAGGAGCTCGTCGGTGGCCTCGGGCGTCGTGGTGGGAGTAGTCATCTCTGTGCCGAGTATGCCGGGTCGGCCCGGGTCACTCCGATTCGCGAACGCCCAGGGTGACCCGGATCACCCTGGGCGACCCCCACAGCTCGGGCGCGCCGGCTCGGGGCCAGCTCGGGAGGAGCGCTCAGGGGGTGACGGTGAAGATGTCCTGGGCGCGGCGACCGGTCGCGCCGAGGGCTCCCTGGTCGGTCCCGTCGATCCGCGCCGTCAGTGACCCGTCCGAGGACTCGATCCGGACCGGGGGTGAGACCTCGAGCGTGCGGCTCTCGCCGAACGCCAGGCCGCCCTTGAAGACGATCGTGCCGCTCCCGTCCCGGACGATGACCTGGGCTCCGCCACCGGCGGCGGTCACCACGACCGGCACTGCCGGGGCCGCCTTGGCGCCACCGTTGCCGACACCGGCCGAGCCGTTGAGGACCGGGGTGGCACCGTTCAGGTCGACCGGATTGTCCATGACGAGTCGGGCGACCGACCAGGCCAGGACCAGCGCCATCACGGCCGCGACGAGCACGGACCAGTTCGGCCCGCCCCGGGTGCCACGGATCGAGCCGCTGCTTCCGGTCGCGAGCTCCGCCTCGAAGACCCGGCGCGGGTTGATCGGCGCGTCGGAGTAGCGCTCGTCGTACGAGCGTCAGGAGCGGTGCCACGTCCACGCCGAGCACCCGGGCGAGGGTGCGCAGGTGACCGCGGGCGTAGAAGTCGCCGCCACAGGGCGTGAAGTCGTCGACCTCGATCGATTCGATGACGTGTGGCCGGATCCGGGTGCGCTCGGCGAGCTGGTCGACCGTGAGTCCGAGCCGGGTACGGGCCGCGGCGAAGGCGGGCCCGATGACGGGATCCTCGGCGGGCTCGACACTGAAGTCGTCGATCGACAGCGGCTCGACGGTGTGTCCCTGGCGGGCGATCGGAGCGACCCGGTCGCTCCAGACAACGGTGTCCTCGACCAGGCTGACGCTGCTGCCGGGCCGATGCACCTCGCGTCCCTCGAGCAGGGTCTCCTCGACCTTGATCTCGACGTCGTGGCGCACCTCGATCCGCGACACACTCGCCGGCTCACGCAACGGGCTCGGGGTCTCGCTGGCGGTCACGTCCGGCGTGCCGGCCACGTCTTCATGGCTCTCGCGCTGGAACAGTCCCGAGACCTGCACGATCCAGTGGGCCACAGCCGGCCGAGGGTCCGAGCCTCTGAGCGTGAGCCTGCGAGCGCTCAGGTCAGGCGAGGAGGTTGAGGAGCGTCGGCTCAGACGCGAGCGCAGCGAGCGAACGAGCGACGCGTCTCGAAACCAACCGAGTCCCTGTGCGGACTTGTCGAGACACAACGGATCCGCGGTCCGATCAGGCTCGCCCCCCATCGACTCAGGAAATGATGTCGGCGGTCTCGGCAGGCTCCACCGCCGCAGCGTCGACCTCGACCACCCGGCTCGACGTGCCGGCCAGGGCAGCCAGCGACGCGGTGAGGTCGCCCTCGCCACCGGTGACCCGGGTCGCGAGGCCGAGCGGCATCGCGAACGGGGCGCCGTACAGCTTCTGGCTGAGCCGGGACTGGCGCCGGGCGCCGCCACCGAGCTCCTCGAGCAGCCGCGCCGGGTTGTGCACGACCATGACCAGCCGGCCGTCGCGGAGCAACCCCCGCCGAGGCGTGTGCTCGACCCGGGCCAGTGCGCCCCACGGCAGGCCGCGCCACGCCCGACCCAGCCGGATCCGGACGCCGTGCGAGTCTGCCACCAGCAGCGGCGTACGGGCGTCGACCATCGCGGTGAGGTGGCCGATGCCGAGAGCGCCCAGCACGGCGGCCATCACCCAGTCGAGCGGCGAGCCGGACTCGGCGGCCCGGGCCAGGTAGGCGATCGCCACCCCGGAGGCAAGGACGCCCACGAGCGCCGCCAGCCGCGCGTTGCGCCGGACGGTCACGCTCTCGGGTGCCAGCGACAAGCCGGTGGGCGTGGAGGGGTCGTCGGCGTCGTCGGACCAGCCGCTGTCCGGTTCCGATTCCAGGCTGCTCATGCTGACTCCCCCTGCAGGACGGCGATCACGCCGTCGATCTCATCGGGCTTCACGAGCACGTCGCGCGCCTTCGATCCCTCGCTGGGACCGACCACGCCGCGACTCTCGAGGATGTCCATCAGTCGACCCGCCTTCGCGAACCCGACCCTGAGCTTGCGTTGCAGCATCGACGTGGAGCCGAACTGCGTGGAGACGCACAGCTCGATCGCCTGGATGACCAGGTCGAGGTCATCCCCGATGTCGTCCTCCAGATCGCGCCGGGCCTGCTGGGGCGCGGTCACGTCCTCGACGTACGTCGGCTGGAGCTGAGTGCGGCAGTGGGCCACGACCTGGTGGATCTCGGCCTCGGTCACCCATGAGCCCTGCACGCGGACCGGCTTGGACGCGCCCATCGGCAGGAAGAGCCCGTCACCCTGACCGACGAGCTTCTCCGCGCCGGGCTGGTCCAGGATGACCCGGCTGTCGGCCAGCGAGGACGTCGAGAAGGCCAGCCGCGACGGCACGTTGGCCTTGATCAGGCCGGTCACCACGTCCACGCTCGGGCGTTGGGTCGCCAACACCAGGTGGATACCCGCGGCGCGCGCGAGCTGGGTGATCCGGACGACGGCGTCCTCGACGTCGCGCGGGGCGATCATCATCAGGTCCGCGAGCTCGTCCACGATGACCAGCAGGTAGGGGTAGGGGGCGAGCACGCGCTCGCTCCCGGCCGGCAGCTCGACCTTGCCGGCCCGGACCGCCTTGTTGAAGTCGTCGAGGTGGCGGAAGCCGAAGTTGGCCAGGTCGTCGTAGCGCAGGTCCATCTCGCGCACGACCCAGGCCAGTGCCTCCGCGGCCTTCTTGGGGCTGGTGATGATCGGCGTGATCAGGTGCGGGACGCCCTCATAGGCGTTCAGCTCCACTCGCTTCGGGTCGATCATGATCATCCGCACCTCGTCGGGCGTGGACCGCATCAGCACCGAGGTGATCATCGAGTTGATGAACGACGACTTTCCGGAGCCCGTGGCGCCCGCGACCAGCAGGTGGGGCATCTTCGCGAGGTTGGCGACCACGAAGCCGCCCTCCACGTCCTTGCCCAACCCGGCCACCATCGGGTGGTGGTCGGAGCGGGCGGTGTTGGACCGGAGCACGTCGCCGAGGGAGACGATCTCCTTGTCGACGTTGGGGATCTCGATCCCGATCGCCGACTTCCCGGGGATCGGGCTGAGGATCCGGACGTCGGCCGAGGCGACCGCATAGGCGATGTTCTTCGACAGTGCGGTGACCTTCTCGACCTTGACCGCCGGTCCGAGCTCCACCTCGTAGCGGGTGACGGTCGGGCCACGGGTGTATCCGGTGACCTGGGCGTCGATGCCGAACTCCTCGAGCACCTGGGTGAGCCGGCCGACCACGGCGTCGCTGGCCTTGGACCGCGCCTTGTGCGGTGACCCCGGCTTGAGGGCGCCGTTGTCGGGCAGCGTGTAGGTGATGTCGCCGGAGAGGGAGAGTTGCTCGACACGAGCCGGGATCGGCGTGTGGGGCGGCGGCTCGAGGTCGACCTTCTCCTCCACCACCGGGGTGGCCTCGGTGGGTTGCTCGTCCTCGGACACCAGATCAGCGGCCATGCGGCGTCGCTTCCGCAGCTCGCGATCGGAGACCACGGGTGTGTCATAGGCCGGGTCGCCCATCCGGGGGTCGATGTCGTCGTCGGCGGCGCCCTTGCGGCCACGGATCGGCTGGGTGGACTCGTGGTCGTCGCCCTCGGGCAACGAGGTGCGTCCGAGCATCCGGTCGCGCAGCGCGGCGAGCCGGGTCGGGATCTGATAGACGGGGGTGGCGGTGATGACCAGCACGCCGAACATCGACAGCAACACCAGCACCGGCACCACGACGTACGCCGAACGCAGCAGGTCGAGCAGCAGGCTGGCCATGACGAAGCCGATGGCACCGCCGCCGAACTGGAGGTCGCTGGCGTCGCCGGCCTGGGGCTGGGGGTTGCCGCTGGCGATCTGCACGATGCCGAGCACCCCGAAGCCGAGGGCGAGCCAGCCGATGACCTGTCGTCCGGCGGGGCCGTTGCGCTCGGGATCACGCATGTTGCGCCACCCGATGAGCACCAGCATCACCGGCACGAGCCAGCCGACCTTGCCGACCGAGCCCGCCACGACGGTGCGACTGAACTCCATGACGCCGCCGGGCAGCTGCCACCAGACGGCAGCGGCCGCGACCACGGCGATCGCGATCAGGAAGAGCCCCACTCCGTCACGGCGCTGCTCGGGCTCGAGGTCGCGGGCGGCGCCGCCGACCTTGCGGGCGCCGGCGCCCACGCCGTGGGCGGTGGCCATCCAGGTCGCGCCGACACCGCGGCCGACGGCGCCGAAGGTGCGCGCGATCGGACCGCGGCCGTTGCGGACGGCGCGCGGCGCTGGACGCCGGGTGCTGTTGGACCGGGCACTCCGGGATCGGGAACTCGAGCTGGTCGACCTCGGCTTGGCCTTCGGCTTCGATTTCGATGTCGAAGGTCGTGACGAGGACGTGCTCTTGCTCCGCGACCCCGGCGGGGAAGACGTACGGGTCGCCATGCTCGAAGGTTAGGCCAACGCCACACCAGTCACACGCATCACACGATGCGTGTCGCCCTCGAGCGTCCAGGAAACCCGCTTCACGGGGTCTCGACCAGTTCGACCGGCCAACCGGTCAGTCGAGAGGGAGTGGAATGCGCAGGGTGAACTCACTGCCGACTCCCAGCTCGGAGGCGACGCGGATGTCGCCACCGTGCAGCTCGGCGATGGTGCGCGAGATCGCCAGCCCCAGACCGGTTCCGGGAACGGTCAGCGCCTCGGGGTTGGTCGAGCGGTGGAACGCCGAGAACAGGTGGACCTGGTCGGAGCCGGAGATGCCGAGTCCGTCGTCTGCGACCGTCACCTCGCCGTAGCCCCCGGAGGCGCGCACGGTGACCTCGATCCGACCTCCCCGCCGGGTGTACTTGACCGCATTGCTGCACAGGTTGTCGATGATGCGGGGAAGCTCGTCGGCATCCCCGACGACCACGACGGGGTCGGCAGGCGCGATGAGGTCGAGCGTCACGCCGGCCGAGTGAGCCTGGATGCGCAGCATCTCGAGCGTCGAGCTGCACACGTCCGCGAGGTCGAGCGGCACCCGCTCGAGCTCACGGCGACTCTGGATCCGCGAGTAGTTGAGGAGATTGGAGACCAGCCGGTCGAGGCGCGCCGCGTTGCGGCTGATCGCGCTGACGGACGTCGGCTGCACACCGGACTCCTCCAGCAGCTCGGTGTGGCCGATGATGGAGGTCAGCGGCGTCTTCAGCTCGTGCGAGATCGTGGCAATCAGCTCGCCCTTGTAGCGGTCGAGCTCGCGCAGCTCCGCCAGCAACCTGCGCTCGGTCCGCCGCAGCCGGACGTCACGGACCAGTCGACCGAGCTCGCGTCCCGCCTCGTCGAGCGCGCCGGTCTCGTCGTGGTCGAACCCCGGCTGGTCGTCAGTGCGGAGCACTGCGAGATAGCCCAGGACCTCGCGGTCGACGCCGATCGGGGTCACGCACTCCGTGGGACCAGCCGTGACGTTCGAGCTGCTTGCGCAGCAGCAGCTCCGTGGTGAGATCCCCGAACGAGTCCTCACGCAAGGAGAACTGGTGCGATTGCGGATTCCCGAGCGCGCTGAGCCGCACCAGGTCCTGTCGCAGCGCGAGCACCAGCTCCTCGTCGGCCCGGGCAGGGCTGGGACGCCCGGCCGAGTAGTTCTCCGGATCCTCGGTGTGGTCGGCGAAGCAGCGGATCGACACCTGGGCGAGCGGGAGTGCCTCGATCAGCGCTCCGGCCGCCTCCTGCAGCGCTGGTTCCAGCTCGTCCCGACCGGACAGGAGGGCCAGTGTCTTCAGGGCCTCGCCCAGCCGGACCTGACGGCTGAGCTGCTCGCGACGTTGTGCGTTCTCCAGTGCCAGACCGGCCTGGACGGCGAACATCTCCAGCAGCTCGCGCTGCTGCTGGTTGGGGATCGTGTTCCCCGGCGGCAGGTCGACCGCCATGTTGCCGATGAGCTTGCCGTTGGCGGAGTAGAGCGGGGCGTACAACGCGTCGAGGGGGTGCCAGGCGTCCGGGTGGTCGGAGACCTCGAGGTCGGGCACCCACAGGCTCTCGATCTGTTCCGGTGGCAGCCGGTCATGGGGGACGAAACGCAGGATCCCCCAGTGGTCGGCCAGGGAGAACTCGCGTCCGAGCACCTTCTCCGCCGGCGTACGGCGACCGATGATCTCCTCGCGGACCGTGTCGTCGCCGCCGACCGCTGCCATCACGAGGGTGTCGCCCTCCAGGCGCGAGATCGCGGCGACCCCGTAGCCCAGCCCTTCGCAGACGCCCTGCGCGATCTCCTCCAGGACCTCGGCGAGGTCAGCAGAGGAGCTGACGCGCCGGGTCACCTCGTAGAGGCGCCGGACACCGTCCGCGTTGAACGTGTCGAAGCGTGGCATCGGTCCCTTTCCGAGGTCGCTCGGCCCTCAGGCCTCGATCACCACGGGAATGATCATCGGGCGCCGTCGGTGAGCACTGTTGACCCAACGTCCCACGACTCGACGCACGATCTGCTGCCGCTGGTGGGCATCTCCCACCCCTTCGCTGGCCGCACGGTGAAGGGCATCGATGATCGGCTGCTTGATGTCGTCGAAGGTCGAATCGTCCTCCGCGAAACCACGTGCGTGGATCTCCGGGCCCCCGGAGACCTTCCCGGTCACCGAGTCGATCACCACGATGACAGAGATGAACCCCTCCTCGCCGAGGATTCGTCGGTCCTTGAGGTCCGATTCTGTGATGTCGCCGACCGATGAGCCGTCCACGAAGACGTAGCCGCAGTCGACCTTGCCGGCGATGGAGGCCACCCCGTCGACCAGGTCGACGACCACGCCGTCCTCGGCGATGACGACGTTCTCGGCCGGCACTCCGGCTCGCCGGGCCAGTTCGCCGTTGGCGAGCAGGTGCCGGATCTCGCCGTGGACGGGGAGGACATTGCGGGGCCGCACGATGTTGTAGCAGTAGAGGAGCTCGCCGGCGCTGGCGTGTCCGCTCACGTGGACCAGCGCGTTGCCCTTGTGGACCACGTTGGCACCCCATCGGGCCAGCCCGTTGATGACCCGGTAGACGGCGTTCTCGTTGCCGGGGATCAGGCTGGAGGCCAGGACGACGGTGTCGCCCGGCTCGATGTGCACGAAGTGGTGGTTGCGCTGCGCGATCCGGCTCAAGGCACTCAGGGGCTCGCCCTGGCTTCCGGTCGAGACGAGTACCTGCCGCTCAGGGGCCAGGTTGGCCAGTTCCTTGGCGTCCACGAGAGTGCCGGGCGGGACGGTGAGATAGCCGAGGTCGCGGGCGATCGCCATGTTGCGGACCATCGAGCGGCCGACGTAGGCGACCTTCCGGTCGTGGACCGCGGCCGCGTCGAGGACCTGCTGGACGCGGTGCACGTGGGAGGCGAAGCAGGCCACGATGAGGCGCTGCTTGCTCTCGTGGAAGACCCGCTCCAGGACCGGTGCGATGTCCTGTTCGGAGGTGGTGAAGCCGGGCACCTCGGCGTTGGTCGAATCGACCATGAACAGGTCGACGCCCTCCTCACCGAGTCGGGCGAAGGCCCGTAGATCAGTGATCCGGCCGTCGAGCGGCAGCTGATCCAGCTTGAAGTCACCGGTGTGGAGGACCAGCCCGGCACCGGTACGGATGGCGACTGCGAGGGCGTCGGGGATGGAGTGGTTGACCGCGACGAACTCGAGGTCGAACGGACCCAGGGTGATCCGGTCTCCCTCCCGCACCTTGTGGTGGACCGTCTCGCGCAGCCGGTGCTCGCGCAGCTTGCTGTCCAGCAGCGCCAGGGTGAGCTCGGACCCGACCAGCGGGATGTCGCCACGCTCCCGCAACAGGAACGGAGTGGCTCCGATGTGGTCCTCGTGGCCGTGCGTGAGCACCAGCGCCTCGACGTCGTCGAGGCGGCCACGGATCGGGTCGAAGTCGGGAAGGATCAGGTCGACTCCCGGGTGGTTCTCCTCGGGGAAGAGAACGCCGCAGTCGACGATGAGCAGCCGGCCGTCGTACTCGAAGACGGTCATGTTGCGGCCCACCTCGCCCAGTCCCCCCAGTGGGATGACCCGTAGCCCGCCCTCGGCGAGCTCGTCGGGCGCGGACAGTTCCGGGTGGGGGTGCGACATCTGGTCTCTTTCGTGAGGTGGGAACGCAGGGCGGGTGTGCGTGGGTCAGATCAGACCGGACGCCGCCAGCCCGGCATGCAGGTCTGCGACTTCCTGGTCGGTGAGCGGAACCAGCGGTGAGCGGACGCGACGGTTGTCGATGACCCCGAGCAGCTCGAGAGCCGCCTTGGCGGTCGTCGCGCCGTAGTTCGGCACGGTCATGATCGCGTCCATGGCCGGCAGCAGCCGGTGGTAGAGGGCGAGCGCGCCGGTGTGGTCGCCGTGGAAGAAGGCACCGGCCATGGCCGAGAGCATCTGGCCGGCGGCGTGCCCAGCGACCGACACGAAGCCGCAGGCGCCGTGAGCGAGCCAGGCCAGGTTGGCGTGGTCGTCACCGGAGTAGACGGCGTAGCCGAGGTCGATGATCCGGACGCCGCGGGCGAAGTCGCCCACGGCATCCTTCACCGCGACGACCGGGCCGAGCTCCCGGGCCGCGGCAAAGGTGTCGAGGGAGATGGCGGTGCCGGTGCGGCCCGGCACGTCGTAGAGCATCACCGGGACGTCGGTGGCCCGCACGACCTCGGAGAAGTGGTGGAGCACTCCGGCCTGACTGGGCTTGCTGTAGTACGGCGTGACGAGGAGCAACCCGTCGGCGCCGAGCTTCTCGGCCTGCCGGGCCAGCTCCACGGAGTGGGCGGTCGCGTTGGTGCCGACGCCGGCCACGACCTTGGCGTGCTGACCCACCGCGTCCTTGACCACGCGGAGGATCTCGCCGTCCTCGTGAACGCTCGTCGTGGGCGACTCCCCCGTCGTCCCGCTGACCACCACCCCGTCGTGACCGTTGTCCACCAGGTGCGCCGCGATCGCAGCGGTCTGGTCCAGGTCGACGGACCCGTCCGGGGCGAACGCGGTCGCCATCGCCGTCATCATCCGGCCGAACGGGGCCTCGGGAGCGGTCGCGGTGGTCATGGAGCGAGGATATCGGCTCTCCTACTCCCCACCGCCCCCCGGCGGGCGGGTTTGCCGGTTTTGCTCCGCGGGCCCCCGTCGGAGCCGCACCATGGTGCTGCGTCCCACCCCCGGGGACGCAACGTTGCGTATGGAGGCACCGTGATCAGCCCGTCAGTCCCCCCCGAGCACACGCCCTCGCCGCGCCTCCTGCTCATCCTCGTCGCGCTCCTCGCGCTCCTGCTGTTGCCCGCCGCACCGTCGGTGGCGGCCCCCGGCACCACGCCGCCGGGCGCAGGTCAGAGCGGTGACAAGGGCAAGGGCAAGCCGGAGCCTCCGCCCGTGTGGGCCGGCTACCCAGGCACCAACGAGGCCCACGCCAGCTACGGCTACCCGTGGCCCGCGGCCCCTGACTGCAACGAGGCCGCCCTCGGCGGCGGGTGCGTCAACGACGGCCTCGGGTTCTTCCAGGGCCAGTGCACCTCGTGGGTGGCCCATCGGCTGGGGCAGCGCAACGGATTCGCCTTCAGCAACTGGTATCGCGGGGTCCACTGGGGCAACGCCTCGGAGTGGGCCAAGGTCGCGAAGTCGATCGGCATCAAACCGAACCGAACCCCGGCGGAGGGCAGCGTGGGCTGGTACGCCCGCGGCCACGTCTCCTACGTCGAGGCCGTCAACTCCGACGGCAGCATCGTGATCTCCGAGATGAACACCGACGGACGCAACGGCTTCCACCTGGTGACCGTCACGCCCGGCGGCGTGGGCTGGCCCGACAAGTTCATCCACTTCGCCGACATCGTGCCCGTGGACTACACAGCCCCCGACGCACCTCCGGCCCTGAGCACCACGTCCCTCGACCGGGGTGTGCAGGTGAGCTGGGAGCGGCCCGCCGACGACCTGGGCGTCACCGGTTACCGAGTGCTGCGCAACGACGTCGAGATCGCGACCACATCCACCCCGGCCTTCCGGGACCTCCAGGCATCGCCCGGTCAGGCCTACACCTACTCCGTGAGGGCGTACGACGCTGCGGGCAATGTCTCTGACGCCTCATCCACCGTGGTGCGCCAGGACGCCGCTGCCCCGACGCGCGCGGGCCGCGCCTTTCTCCCCGGATCGGCTCGTCTGGTGCCGTTCGATCACCGGCAGGTGGTCTGCGGACGGATCGGCTCGCTTCGCCACCAGCGTGTCGGCTGCCGGGTCCAGACAGCGAAGGGCACTCGCGTCGTCGCCACCGGTCGTGCCGTGAAGTGGGGCACGCCGACGAGCCGGGTGTTCCTGGCGGGGGCCGACGACCGCGTCTGGTTCTGCCGGTCTCTCCCTGCTCGGGGCGATGCTCAGGCGTGCGTGCCGTTCGACAGGGAGACTCGCGCCTGGGGTTTCGACCGGGTCGACCGGCCGCGCGCCACCCTCACCGACCCCTCGTGGGTGGTCGCTCCCACCGGCCCGGCACGGTGCGGGATGCGGGCGGACCGGGCCGTCTGCTCGGTCGTCACCGACACCGGCTGGCGCACTCCGAGTCGCGCGGACGGCGCCCGACCCGGCGACCCGTTGTCGCGTGCGTTCGTCCCCACTGACCGTGGGATCAGGTTCTGCCGGGTCGTTCAGGGACGTGCTGTGTGCACCGAGCTCGGCGGCCAGGGCCGCTGGCGCGCGACCGTCAGCCGCGGTGAGAAGGTCGCCCACGGCCGCTGGAGCGCCCGTCGTACCGGATCGGCGTTGTGCCCGGTCGGCGGCGGCAAGTGCCGCACGGTGCCCACCACCCGCGCCTGAAAACCCGTTGCCCGGCCGCGCAGGGGCGGGTTGGGTGACCCACCATGGACGGATTCGACCCCCTGCAGAGCTTCGGTCCCGAGGTCGCGGCGAGCTATGACGACGATCCGCGTGGCGACGAGGTCGAGACCGTCGACCTCCTCGAGGAGCTCGCAGCCGGGCGACCGGTCTGTGAGTTCGCGATCGGCACCGGCCGGATCGCCGTACCCCTCGTCGCCCGCGGCGTCGACGTCTGCGGCCTCGACCAGTCGCAGGCGATGCTCGACCGGCTCCGCGAGCACAGCACCGACATCCCGGTGGTGCGCGGCGACATGACGACCGACGGCCCGGACGGACGCTTCGGGTTGATCTACCTCGTCTACAACACCATCGGGAACGTGCTGACCCAGGCGGGCCAGGTCGCAGCGTTCCGCAACGCGGCCTCCCGGCTCCTCGACGACGGGCTCTTCGTCATCGAGAACGCCACTCCGTGGCAGACCTTCGGGCGCACCCAGTTCGTCGAGGCCGAGCACGTGGGCAACGACTCGGTCGTCCTCGATGTCAACCGCTTCGACCCCTCGACCCAGCTCCTCTCGGAGAATCACGTGCGGATCGCCGCCGACGGGATCCGGCTCGGACCGATCGCACAGCGCCTCACGACGCCCGCCGAGCTCGACCTGATGGCCGAGCTGGCCGGACTGCGCCTCGTCGAGCGCTGGGGTGGCTGGCGCCGGGAGCCGTACACCGCCGAGAGCCGCCGACACGTCAGCGTGTGGCGTCGCTGAAGATGGGTGGTGTGCTTCCCGCCGACCAGCAGTCCGTCCTCGACGCCTGGCTCCCCGGTGCCACGGTCGTGGCCGACCACAGCTGGAGCCTCGGCCTGCGCCACGTGCTGGAGCTCGAGCACGACGGCGAGCGCTACGCCCTGAAGGCCGGTGGCCCCGACGACGGGCACATGGCGCGCGAGATCAACGCCCACGACCGCTGGCTGGAGCCGTGGACCTCGCGCGGTCTCGCGCCACGCCGGGTGGAGTCGGACCGGGAGCTCCGGATGCTGCTGACCGGCTGGTCGCCGGGCGATCTGGTGGAGGGGTCACCGGCCGCGACGGATCCCGACACGTTCCGGCAGGCCGGCGCACTACTCCGACTGCTGCACGACCAGCTGGTCGTCATCGACGATGACTACGAGCGGCGCGAGGCCGCCAAGTCGCTCGCGTGGCTCGACAAGCCGCACCGGATCGCGCCCGACATCGAAGCCCGGCTGCGCGACCTCATCGCCTCGTGGGACACCTCGGCCGCCACCCCTGTCGTGCCGACCCACGGCGACTGGCAGCCACGCAACTGGTTGGTCGACCGCGGCGCCGTCAGCGCCATCGACTTCGGCCGTGCCGACCTGCGCCCGGCGGCCACCGACCTGGCCCGGCTCGCGGCGCAGGACTTCCGCCGCGACTCATCCTTGGAGCGCGCCTTCCTCGCCGGGTACGGCGAAGACCCCCGCTCCCCCGAGGCCTGGCAGCGGATGCTGGTCCGCGAGGCGATCGGCACCGCCGTCTGGTCCCACCAGGTCGGCGACGAATCCTTCGAGCAGCAGGGTCACCGGATGATCGCCGAGGCGCTTGCGGGCGGGCGTGGCGCGTAGGGACGTCATGCGATTCGAGCGCTATGACGACCGATCCGTATGACGTCGTGAGGCACGGGGCCGCGATCCGGGGAGAGCCCGACCAAGTCGGTGCCGCGGAAATTTGGTGTTCACCCGGCCGATCGTCAGGGAGCCACAGGCGACGCTCGTCCTCACCGGATGCCAGGAAAAGCGACAGAACTGCAAGCGCCGGACACGTTGGCGGCTCCGCACAGTCCGCCAGCGCCCCCGACCCGGCTACGGCCGCACGGACCCTGGGCGACTCGGAACTGGCGATGAGCGGTCGTCAGGAAAATGGGTCGCCGAACGCTGGGCGCGGGGGTATACCAGAAGTCCGGCTTGAGCTCGGGCGCGGGCCGCCGGTGTCTGGCGAGCGGGGGGATCATGAAAGGGCGAGTCACAGCAAGGCGCATGGGCGTGGGCGCGATGCTTGGTGTCTTCATGGTGGTGACGGGCTGCGGGGGTGGTGAAGCCGATGACCCTGGCGCGGAGGAGTCCACTCGGTCCGCGAGTGCCAGCCCGTCGGCCGAGCCAGTCTTGAGCTTGGTCGCGATCGGCGACTCCATCCCCTACAACAGCCCGGAGGACTGCCCGGGTTGCACAGGGTTTGTGGATCGCTACGCCGAAGCGTTGTCCGAGGCGACGGGTGAGGAGGTGGAGACCTTCAACTTCTCTGATCACACCGGCCTGACGCTGCCCGGTTTGTTGCAGCAGCTCCCGTCCTACAAGGACTACCTGCGCGACGCCGACGCCATCATCGTCGGCATCGCCCACAACAGCATCGTGCTCAACGACGAGAAGCCGTGCGGGACGTCCTTCGACGAGGCGAGCTCGACCCTGAAGGATTGGTCGAAGGTGACCCAGGAGTGCGCAACCAAGTCCGCCGACCACAGTCAGCCCCAGTTCGAGGAGCTCTACTCGACCATCACCTCGTGGCGTGAGGGCCGACCGACGCTGTTGCTGACAATCAACAAGTACAACGACTGGATCGGGTGGCGGGACGCCCATCTCACTCCCGACCAGGAGCAGCGGACTGCGATGGTGCATAACACCTGGAACCGGATGCTCTGCACCACAGCGGAGCAGAACGGGTTCACCTGCTCCGACCTCGGTGAGGCCTTCAACGGCCCTGACGGCACCAAGCCGTCCGGCGATCTGTTGGCCGCCGACTACACCCATCCTTCCGACAACGGCAACGCGCTCATCGCTCGGCTGCTGGCCGCCGAGGGTTTCGAACCTTCCACGTAGCAGAAGCGGAGAGCGCGCCCGTGCTGGCGAAGTCGCTCCGCCGTCACGGCAAGAGGGCGTCGATGATTCGGCCGGCGATCAGGCCGATGATGAGGGCGCCCCCGACCAAGGCGAGGCCCTTGCGCCAGCTCACCTCGGGGATGCGCTTCTCTGCCATTGCTCGATCATGCCACTCGCCTCATGTCCGCCGGCTGAAGGTCACTTTGCCGTTCGGGCTTGTCTTGAGCTGGTAGCGGCGGTCGTGGGCCAGGGTGTGGTGTCGGGGGCAGAGCAGGCGGCCGGTCTTGACGTCGGTGTCGCCGCCGCGGGACCAGGGTTGGTCGTGGTGGGCGTGGCACAGGGCGGGTGGTCGGTCGCAGCCCTCGGTGGTGCAGCCGCCGTCGCGCAGGCCCAGGGCGAGGCGTTGGGCGGTGGTGTGGAACCGTCGTTTGCGGCCGACGTCGAGGGGCTGGGACGTCCCGCCGAGGACGACGGGGATGATCCCGGCACCACAGGCGAGCCGGCGGGCCTCGCCGGCGGAGATCTTCGTGCCGTCGCAGAGTCCGGCGGCCTTCAGGCCGCCCATCAGGGTCTCCAGGTCGATGGTGACGACCACGGTGGCGGTGACGCCGCCGGCGTGGGGAAGGGTGTCGGCGGGGTGGGTCTCGAGGTACTCCATGAATGCCTCCCCCAGCCGGTGCCTGGTCGGGGTCTCCGCTGGTCGGTCGGGGTGCCGCGACGGCGCCGCCAGCGCCAGCAGCGCCTTGCGGAGCATCGACCCGTGCAGCGAGGGGATGGTGAACCGGCCGTGGCACTTGCCCTGACCGTCCTCGGACATCGTGAACGACGCCGCCGCCCGCGCCGCTGCTTCTTCGGCCTTCAACCGACGGGCCTCCTCGGCCTCGGCGGCCTCGGGGTCGATCACCTCCAACAGCCGACGGCCCAGGATCCGCAACGCCCGGGCGTCGTGGTCGGCGGCCTCGCGGAGCAGGAACGCCTCCGCCTGCGCCACCACTGCGGGGTCGAGCTCATCGGGCAGGTCGTCGACCGCGTCGACGATCACGCTCGCCTGCTCCACGTTGATCGCCGCCGACGCCAGCGCCTCATCGAGGCACCGGTGGGCCTCGTCGAGCCGGGCCGCGAGCCGCGCCGCCCGGTGGACCGTCGGGCGTGTCGTCCGGGTCTGATGGGCCAGCCAGTTCGCCGGCGACGTCGCACCCACCGCACCACCCACGTCGACCCGCTTTGCATGCGCCAGCAGCCGCAGCTGCAGCTGCGCCACCTGCGTCGCCAACGCGGTGACCTCCACCAACGCGGCCTCGGTCTCGGCCGTCGAGAGCCCCCACACCGGCGTCCGCGACAGCTCCGACAGCGACGAACGCAGGCCGACCACCGCCGCCACCACCGGGTGCCTCACCTCATCGACCTGCGCTGTCATGACCCCACTCAACCACCGCCCACCGACACCCATCCGGGCTCTGTGGACAGCCGACCGCGCCGGCAAACTGTGGACGATCAGTGGTCCAAACAGGACCGCGCATCAGTCACTCGCGAAGCGCCCGGACGGTGACCCGAAACGGTCGGTACTGTGAAACTCGATGTCCACGATCCCGCCCACCCACTCGTCGATCGTGGTGCGTCGAGCGACCGAGGCGGACGCAGACGCCATGGCGCACGTGGAGGCCTCAGCTCGTGAGTTGCTGGAGTCGCAGGGTGTGGACTTCTCGGCGCTCTGCGTGCCCGAAGGGTTCGAGGAACGGCCTCACTGGTCGCTGGCCTTCGTCGCTGAGGTGGGCGGCGAGGTGGTGGGCATGGCCCGACTCACCGAGCTCACCAGTGAGGTCATCTGCCTGGACCAGGTCTCCACCGCACCTCAGTGCGCGGCACGCGGGGTGGGACGCCGGCTGTTGTCGGAGGTCGCCGCCGTCTGCCGGGAGCGCGGCTACGCCGCCATCACCGGGACCACGTTCCGGGACGTGGCCTTCAACGCGCCCTTCTACACCCGGCTGGGATGCGTCGAAGAACCTGACCCGCACCCAGCCATGGTTCACCGGCGTCGCGTGGAGCAGGAGGCGGGCATGGACCAGCTCGGTCCGAGGCTCGTCATGCGGCTGCCGCTGACTCCCCCGGTCGGCTGGACGCCGACGAGCATGAACCGGCGGGAGAGGGGCCTCAGATCCGCTCCCACCAGACCCAGTCGAGGTCCGACCGGGAGACCCGGCGGGTCTCCCGCCACTCTTCGAGGGAGAACTCCGGGTAGTGGGTGTCGCCGTCGGGGTTGAGGTGCACCTCGGTCAGCACCTGATGGGTGAGCAGCGGCATGGCCTGCCGATAGATCTGCGACCCGCCCGCGATCACGGTGTCGCCCATCAGACGCTCCGCGAGCTCCAGAGCCTCGTCGAGCGAGTGAACGACCTCGACACCGTCGCGAGACCAGGCGTGATCTCGAGTGACCACGATCGTGCGGCGCCCTGGCAACGGCCGCCCGATGGAGTCGAACGTGAGTCGCCCCATCACCAGCGTGTGGCCCAGCGTCTCGGCCTTGAAGTGGGCGAAGTCGTCGGGGAGGTGCCACGGGATCCGGCCGTGGTCGCCGATCACCCGGTTGCCGGCGTACGCCGCAACGGCGACGATCCGTCGTTCAGACCGCAATGGGGGCCTTGATGCCCGGGTGGGGGTCGTAGCCCTCGACGGTGATGTGGTCGAGGTCGAACTCGTCCAGCGACGTCACCGTGGGGTCCAACCACAGCGTCGGCAGCGGCCGCGGCTCCCGGGTGAGCTGGAGCCGCGCCTGCTCGAGGTGGTTGGAGTAGAGGTGGGCGTCGCCGAGGGTGTGGACGAAGTCGCCGACCTCCAGTCCGGTCACCCGGGCCACCATGTGCGTCAGCAACGCGTACGACGCGATGTTGAACGGCACGCCCAGGAAGACGTCGGCGGAGCGCTGGTAGAGCTGGCACGACAGTCGCCCGTCAGCGACATAGAACTGGAAGAGGGCGTGACACGGAGCGAGGGCCATCTGCGGGATGTCGGCCACGTTCCAGGCGCTGACGATGTGGCGGCGGCTGTCCGGGTCCGCGCGCAGGTTCTCGACGACCTGGGCGATCTGGTCGACGTGGCGGCCGTCCGGGGTCGGCCACGAACGCCACTGGTAGCCGTAGACCGGACCCAGGTCGCCGTCGGCGTCGGCCCACTCGTCCCAGATCGTGACGCCGCGGTCCTGGAGCCACTTCACGTTCGTGTCGCCACGCAGGAACCACAGCAGCTCGGCGAAGATCGACCGGGTGTGGACCTTCTTGGTGGTGACCAGCGGGAAGCCCTCACGGAGGTCGAAGCGCATCTGGTGGCCGAAGACCGAACGGGTCCCGGTGCCGGTGCGATCGCCCTTTTCCGTGCCCTCGTCGAGGATCCGCTGAAGGAGATCGAGGTAGGCCTGCATGGGACGACCCTACTTCGAGAACGCCGCCTCGCCGCGGATGATCGTCGTCGCGTCGCCGCCCACCCAGACGGTGTCCCCGACCCGCTCGACGTGGACCCGGCCGGACCTCCCGATCACGGTTCCCTGTGCGGCGACGTACGCGGTGGGGAGCACCGTGCCGGCCAGCCACTGGGCCAACCCCGCGTTCAGGCTGCCGGTCACCGGGTCCTCGGTGATGCCCCACTCCGGCGGGCAGAAGGCGCGCACCTCGCAGGCCGTGTCACCTCCGACCCGCGTGCCGACCACGCCGACGTCCGCGCGGAGCGAGGAGAAGTCCGGCCGCAGCGCGAGCACCCGCTCGGCGTCCTCCAACAACAACCCCATCCAGCCCGGGCCGTTGTCGACCCAGGCCGCGTCGACCACGTCGGCCACCTCGAGCCCGAGCGCGGGAAGTACGCCGGCCAGTTCGTGGTCGGAGACCGGACCGGAGCGCACCAGCGGCGGGGCGGCGAACGCCAGCCGGTCCGTACGCCGCAGCGTGATCAGGCCGGCCGCGCACTCCTGCACCAGCTGCCCCTCCGCGGCGGGTCGGCCGCCGGCCTCCAGCCAGGCATGGGCCGAGCCGAGGGTCGGGTGACCGGCGAAGGGCAGCTCCTCGCCAGGGGTGAAGATCCGCAACCGGTAGTCGGCCGTGGGGTCGGTCGGTGGCAGCAGGAACGTCGTCTCGCTCAGGTTGGTCCACCGCGCGAACGCCTGCATCTCGTCGTCGTCGATGCCGTCGGCGTCGTGGACGACCGCGACCGGGTTGCCCCGCAACGAGCTGTCGGAGAAGACGTCGACCTGCCGGAACGCGCGCATCCGCCCACGCTATCGCTCAGCGGGTCAGGATCGGCGGGTCCGGAACGTCCCCGGACACCTCGGCCCGCTGGATGCAGACGTCGGCGCGACCGGGCACGCACTCGAAGATCCGGTAGTCGCCCTCGGACGGCATCTGCAGCATGTCCTGGTACGTCTTGTCCTGGAGCTTGTGCAGCACCGCGAAGTAGAACGCCTCCCCCGTGTAGGTCCACCCGAGGGCGCGGTCACTCGGCGAGTACATCCGCTCCAGCGGCTGCCCGGTAGCCACGTCGTAGACCACGACCTCCTGGTTCTCGACCACGAAGGCGTAGCGCCCGTCGGTCGTCAGTCGGCCGTTCGTGCCGGTGATGTCGGAGCCGCCGACGAACGGCTGGGGCTGGACCGTGTAGCCGCCGGGACGGTTGCTGAGGCGGGCACCGCCGGCAGTGTCGACGAGGTCGCCCGAGACCCCGAAGGCAGCATCGGGGAGTGGTTCCCAGACGAAGTCGCTGCCGCGGGCCGTGTAGTAGACCCGCTCGTCGTCGATCGCGATCGGACCGTTGTCGCCGACCGGTTGCCCACCGCCCGCGCTGGACTCCGAGAGCGAGCGCCGACCGACCTCCTCGCCGATCCGCGTGTCGTGGACGACCAGCTCGGGATCGCCCTCCCCCGGGTCGGCCCAGCCGACCCAGCCGTTGTCGGGCTCCACCACCAGGGCGGCGCCGGGAACCGTCTGGCCGATCGTCTCGATCTCACCGGAATCGTCGACCATCGTCACGGCCCCGCGGTCGTCGCTCATCACCACGCCACCGGGAACGGTCACCAGATCTCCCACCGGCCGCACCTCGACCGTGACCTCAGCCAGGTGCAAGGACCCGTCGGCGTACCACGCGAAGGGCAGCGGGTTCTCCGCCGCGGTCACCTCACCCTGTGAGTCGTCTCGGTCGATGACCCAGGCCACCCCGACCACGACCAGGAGCAGCGCCGCACCGGCGCCCAGCGTCCGAGTCCACAGCCGGCGCCGACGCGCCCGCGCCGGACTCGCGACGTCCTCGACGTGGAGCGGGTGGACCGGCACCGCGGCGAGGGCGAGCCGGACATCGGCGTCGGCGAGGCGGGTCACCGGGCCCACGGACTGCTCGAGCACGTCGGCGACCTGGTCCTCGGAGAGCTCGGCGACGTACTCCAGGACCACCTGCATCCGCTCGTCGGCAGGCATCGCCGCCAGCGCCGCCTCGACCTGCTCGCGGTGCTCGGCCTGCTCCGCGAGGCCAGCAGGTACGACGGCCGCGGGCTCGCCGTTGCCGGCAGCGTCGTCGCGGCGCAGGTGCCTCTCTCGCGCGTCGAGCACCTCGCGATAGACCGCGACGTCGACGTCTTCTTCGCGACGCAGCCGCGACCAGTCCGGGAAGACCCGCACCAAGCCCTCGAGGGCGATCGCGTGCGCGTCGTGGCCGGAGTGGCCCAGGAAGATCAGGGTGCGGACGAGTGCGGGCCACCGGGCCGCCAGGTAGGCGCTGAACTCGCTGTCGTCGTCCCGTTTCATGTCAGCCGGTGTTCGGAGCGGATCGGCTGGTCGATTGGCTGGTCGGTGGCTGGTCGATGGGCAGACCCCCGGTCAGGCGTGCAACGACATCGGGCCGTAGACGACCCGCTCGTGCTCCAGCAGCGTCACCTGGTCGACGCCCTCACCGGCGAGGTCCGACCAGATCTCGCCGACCCACGACTCGGCGTCGGCCTGGTTGGTGAACCGCTGGCCGGCGTACTCGTCGGACACCGAGACCTCGACACCGGCGGCATCCTCGAGTCGCCACCACCAGGGTCGCTCGGCGGCGGTCGGCTGCCGGAAGGTCGACGGCTGGTCGGGCAGGTTCATGTCAGGACTCCCGGACGCTGGTGTCGACGAAGGGGGGCTTGGTGAGCTGGAAGATCTCTCGGCGACCCCGGATGTCGACGCCCAGCTCCGCTTCCGGGTCGACCATGGTCGGCACCAGAGCGAGACCGATGCCCTTGCGCAGCGTGGGGCTGAACGTGCCGGAGGTGATCTGGCACAGCGGGACGTCATGGGTCAGGGAGACGGTCATGCCCGGGCGCGGGATGCCGCGGCCGGTCGCGACCAGGCCGCGAAGCAGCCGCTTCGGACCGGCCTCCTTCTCCTCGCGCAGCACGCGACTGCCCCAGAAACGCTCCTTCTTCCAGCCGACCGCCCAACCGAGGCGGGCCTCGTTGGGGGTGGTGTCGAGAGTGAGGTCCTGGCCGTGCAGCGGGTAGCCCATCTCGGTGCGCAGCGTGTCGCGCGCGCCCAGGCCGCAGGCCTGGAGGTCGTGCGGCTCTCCCGCGGCGACCAGGCGGTCCCAGAGGTCCCCTGCCGCGTCGTTGGCCACGATCAGCTCGTAGCCGCGCTCGCCGGTGTAACCGGTGCGGCAGACGACGACCCGGGAGCCGTCCTGGTCCGCCTCGACGAAGGACATGTACTCGTGGCCCACGGGCAGCCCGAGCTCGGTGAGCACCTCGTCGGAGCGCGAGCCCTGCAACGCGAGGACGGCGTAGTCGTCGTGGTGGTCGATGATCTCCAGTCCGGCGGGCGCCTCGGCGCGGAGCCGCCGCACGACCTCGGCGGTGTTGGCGGCGTTCGGCACGAGCAGCAGGTGCTCGTCGTCGTGGTGGTAGACGATCAGGTCGTCGACGATGCCGCCGGTCTCGTCGTCGACGCAGAGGGTGTACTGCGCCTTGCCGGGCCGGATCTTGCCCAGGTCGTTGCTGAGGGTGTCGTTGACGTAGGCCGCGGCGCCCGGTCCGGTCACCAGGGTCTTGCCCAGGTGGCTGACGTCGAAGAGCCCGACGGTGTTGCGGACCGCGGTGTGCTCGGCCACGGTGCCGACCGGATACTCCAGCGGCATCGTCCACCCGCCGAAGTCCGCGAACTTCGCTCCCAGAGCGGCATGCCGTTCATGGAGCGGCGACTGACGGAGGTCGGACTGGCTCATGTGTCGACACTAGCCGGGCGTGACGCAGGAGCGCACGGCGTGTGGAGGTAGGTAGAGCAAGATCTGCGACTGAGCCTGCGAAGTAGCAACGGCGCGTCGAAACCCGCCGAACCCACCGCAGCGTGGGGCAGGTCACGGGGGCCGTATCCTGCCCCGGTGACGACTTACCAGCTGCGTGCCGCGAACCCCGCCAAGACCCGAGCCGATGCCGTCGTGGTGGGGGTGATCGAGGCACCCGATGGATCCTCGAAGGGCCCCCAGGTCGCCCCCGGCGGTGACGACGTGGCCCAGGCCTACGGCCGCAAGTTCCGCCCGCTCCTGGCCAGCCTGGGCGTCACCGGCAAGGCCGGAGAGGTGCACCGGATCCCGACCGGCGGCGCCCTCTCCTCACCCGTCCTTGTGCTCGTCGGTCTCGGTCGGGAGACCGACCAGGTCGCCGTACGCCGCGCGGCCGGCGTCGCTGCCCGCGCAGTCACCAACGCCGCCTCGGTCGCGCTGGCCCTTCCTGCGGACTCCCCCGAGCTGGTGCGGGCCGTGACCGAGGGCTACCACCTCGGCGGCTACACCTTCACGGCGTACAAGAAGTCGAGCGACGACACCCAGCCGGGCACCGTCACGGTCATCAGCTCCACGGCCCGCAAGTCCGCGACCAGCGAGGCGTTCGCCACCGCCCAGGTGCTCGCCACTGCCGTGGCCGCCACCCGCGACTGGGTCAACTGCCCGCCGGGCGACCTGCGCCCGCCCGACTTCGCCGACGCCGTCGCCAGCGCCGCGAGTGCGGTCGGCAAGGGTCGCGGCAAGACCAAGGTGAAGGCGGTCGTGCACGACGAGAAGTCGCTCGCCGAGCTCGGCTGCGGCGGCATCCTCGGGGTCGGCGTCGGCTCGGACGCCCCGCCGCGGTTGGTCGAGCTCACCTACTCCCCCCGGGGCGCCAAGGCCCACCTCGCCCTGGTGGGCAAGGGCGTCACGTTCGACTCCGGTGGGCTCTCGATCAAGCCGGCGCTGAACATGCACGAGATGAAGTCCGACATGGCCGGCGCCGCCGCTGTCGTCCAGGCGACCCTGGCGATCGCCGAGCTCGGTCTGCCGATCAAGGTCTCCACGTTCGTGCCGATGGCCGAGAACATGGTGTCGGGCTCCGCGACCCGTCCCGGTGACGTGCTGCGCATGTACGGCGGCAAGACGGTCGAGGTGCTCAACACCGACGCCGAGGGTCGGTTGATCCTGGCCGACGCGCTGGTGCGGGCCACCGAGGTCAAGCCCGACGTGATCCTCGATGTCGCCACGCTGACCGGGCACATGGTGCTCGCGCTGGGCGACCGGGTCGGCGGTGTGATGGGTCGGGAGGAGATCGTCGACGGCGTCCTCGCGGCCGGTCAGGACGCCGGCGAGGCCCACTGGCCGATGCCGATGCCCGAGGCGATCGTCGAACGCGTCCAGGGCAGCAAGATCGCCGACCTGCTCCAGCACGACTGGAACCGGGCGGGAGGCGGCCTCTACGCCGGCGCGTTCCTCCAGGAGTTCGTCGACGGCAAGCCGTGGGCCCATCTCGACATCGCCGGCCCGGCCTTCCACTCGGGGACGCCCTACGGTCACGTCACCTACGGCGGCACCGGGTTCTCCGTCGCCACCGTCGTCGAGTACGCCCGCGCCCTGGCCGAGGCCGGTGACGACAAGAAGTAGGCCCGACGCGCGGCCGGTGGCTGAGGTGCCCACCATCACGACAGCCGCCGGTGGTTGAGGTGCGAGCGCAGCGAGCCTCGAAACCCCCGACCCACCACCACGAGTCCGGTCTCACCATGGCAGCGGCCTAAGCCGAGCTAGATCTCGCCGGCCTTCTTGCGGCGGTTGTACTCACGCATCCGCTGGGGGACGCCGACCACCGCAGCGTCGTACGACGGCACCTGGTGCTTGTTGGCGAACTGGTGAGCCCACTGCACCGACGGCACCCGGCGACGCGTCCACTCCCCGTCGTGCGCGACGAGCAGCAGGGTCACGTCGCTGACGGCCGTGCGCGGCTCGACGAAGCCCTCGACGCCACGCCGGCTCTGGACGAAGTCGAGCAGGTGCGTCTCATCGCCCTTGTCGGAGGCCCGGACCGTGGTGGAGCCGGTGCGGGCAGCGTCGCCCGCAGGACGACGCACCTTCGGGCGACTACGGAACCGGTCGAACATCCCCATGGACACCAGTGTGCCCGGTAGCCCCACGGGGTGGTGTCGACAGGCTCGCAAAGAGTGCAAAGATGGGCGCGGGCCGAGCGAGCCCGACCGACGGAGGGAGCAACGTGGCCGAGGCCGAATTCGACGTACTCATTCTCGGAGCAGGGTCCGGTGGTTATGCCTGCGCTCTCCGCGCGGCCCAGCTGGGACTCTCGGTGGGTCTGGTCGAGAAGGACCGTCTGGGCGGCACCTGCCTCCACGTCGGCTGCATCCCCACCAAGGCACTCCTCCATGCCGCGGAGATCGCCGACTCGGCCCGCGACTCCGCGAAGTTCGGCGTGCTGGCGTCCCTCGACGGCATCGACATGGCCGGCGTCAACGACTACAAGGACGGCGTCGTCGGCCGCCTGTTCAAGGGCCTCGCCGGCCTGATCAAGGGCCGTGGCATCACCGTCATCGAGGGCGAGGGCCGGCTCACCGGTCCCCATGAGGTCACCGTCGGCGACGCGGCGTACGCCGGACGCCACGTCGTGCTGGCCTCCGGTTCCTCCAGCAAGTCCCTGCCCGGCCTCGACGTCGACGGCGACCGGATCCTGACCTCCGAGCACGCGCTGCGGCTCGACCGCGTCCCCGCCTCGGTGATCGTGCTCGGCGGCGGCGTGATCGGCTGCGAGTTCGCCAGCGTGTGGAAGAGCTTCGGCGCCGACGTCACGATCATCGAGGCGCTGCCCAGACTGGTCGCGGCCGAGGACGAGGCGTCGTCGAAGGCGCTGGAGCGCGCCTTCCGCAAGCGCGGCATCAGCTTCCGCACCGGCACCCCCTTCCAGAGCGTGAAGACCACCGACTCCGGTGTCGCGGTGACCGTCGAGGGTGGTGACGTCCTCGAGGCCGACCTGATGCTGGTGGCGGTCGGCCGCAGCCCGGTGACCGACGGCCTCGGCTACGACGAGCAGGGCGTGGCGATGGACCGCGGCTTCGTGCTCACCGACGAGCGCTGCCGCACCAACGTCGAGGGCGTCTACGCCGTGGGCGACATCGTCCCCGGCCTCCAGCTGGCCCACCGCGGCTTCCAGCAGGGCATCTTCGTGGCCGAGGAGATCGCAGGCCTCGAGCCGGCCCCGATCGACGAGGCGGGCATCCCGCGCGTCACCTACTCCCACCCCGAGGTCGCCTCGGTGGGTCTCAACGAGTCCGTCGCCGTCGAGAAGTACGGCGCGGACGAGGTCGAGTCGCTCACCTACGACCTCGGCGGCAACGGCAAGAGCCAGATCCTGGCGACCCAGGGCTTCGTGAAGCTGGTCCGCCGCAAGGACGGGCCGGTCGTCGGGGTCCACCTGGTCGGTGACCGCGTCGGCGAGCTCATCGGCGAGGCCCAGCTGATCTACAACTGGGAGGCCCACGCCGACGACGTGGCGCCCCTCGTGCACGCCCACCCCACCCAGAACGAGGCCCTCGGCGAGGCCCACTTGGCTCTCGCCGGCAAGGCCTTGCACGCCCACTCCTGACCCACCTGTTCCCTCACCGCGACCGAAGGAAGACCATTGGCCACCGAAGTCACCCTCCCCGCGCTCGGCGAGTCCGTCACCGAAGGCACCGTCACCCGCTGGCTCAAGCAGGTCGGCGACCAGGTGGCGGTCGACGAGCCGCTGCTCGAGGTCTCCACCGACAAGGTCGACACCGAGATCCCCTCCCCCGTGGCCGGCACGCTGGTCGAGATCAAGGCCAACGAGGACGACACCGTCGAGGTCGGCGCCGTGCTGGCGCTGGTCGGTGACGAGGGTGAGGGCGGCGACTCCGACGAGTCCGCCGACGACTCCGCCGACGAGTCCGCCGACGACTCCGTCGAGGACTCCGGGTCCGAAGGGGACCAGCCGGACGAGGCCGGCGGCGGCGAGGACGTCGAGCAGGAGCGGGCCGAGCAGGAGGCCGAGGAGAAGGACTCCAACGGCGAGGCACCGTCCGAGCAGGAGCCCGCGGCCGAGTCTGCGGACGACTCCTCGTCCGATGGCGGCGACTCCGGTGACTCCGGTGACTCCGCTGGTGGCGGTGGCGGCGGTACGTCGGTCACGCTGCCCGCCCTGGGCGAGTCGGTCACCGAAGGCACCGTGACCCGCTGGCTCAAGCAGGTCGGCGACGACGTCGCGGTCGACGAGCCGCTGCTCGAGGTCTCCACCGACAAGGTCGACACCGAGATCCCCTCCCCGGTCGCCGGCAAGCTGCTGGAGATCAAGGTCGAGGAGGACGAGACGGTCGAGGTCGGCGCCGAGCTGGCGATCGTCGGCTCCGGTGACGACGCCCCGAAGCAGGCTGAGCCCGAGGCGAAGCCCGCCAACGAGCAGGAGGCCGAGAAGAAGCAGCAGCAGGAGCAGGAGATCGTCGAGGAGAAGGACGAGCTCCCCGCCGGCGACGAGACACCGGAGACCGAGAAGCAGGAGGAGCCCGAGCCCGAGAAGAAGCCCGAGCCTGCTGCTCGAGAAGCCCGCTGCGGCCGAGTCCGCGCCCGCGAAGGACCGGGACGAGCCGTCGACGTACGTCACTCCCCTGGTCCGCAAGATGGCCGCTCAGCGCGGCGTCGACCTCGCGGCCGTGTCCGGTACCGGCGTCGGGGGACGGATCCGCAAGCAGGACGTCCTGGAGGCAGCCAAGGCCAACGAGAAGCCGGCCGAGGCACCCGCTGCCGAGGCGCCCGCTGCGTCCTCGGGAGCATCCCCGGCAGCGACGCTGCGGGGCAAGACCGAGCCGATGTCGAGGCTGCGCAAGGTCATCGCCAAGCGGATGATGGAGTCGCTGCAGACCTCCGCCCAGCTCACCCAGGTGGTCGAGGTCGACGTGACCAACATCGGGCGGCTGCGCGACTCGGTCAAGGCCGACTTCCATGCGCGTGAGGGAGTGAAGCTCTCGTACTTCCCGTTCTTCGCCAAGGCGACGATCGACGCCCTCAAGGAACACCCGACGCTGAACTCGCAGGTCGACGAGGAGAAGGGCGAGATCACCTACTTCGACGCCGAGCACCTCGCGATCGCGGTGGACACCGAGCGTGGCCTGCTCAGCCCGGTCATCCACCACGCAGGGGACCTGAACGTCGCCGGCTTGGCCCGCAAGATCGCCGACCTCGCCGAGCGCACGCGCACCAACAAGGTCAAGCCGGACGAGTTGTCCGGTGGCACCTTCACGCTGACCAACACCGGCAGCGTCGGGGCACTGTTCGACACCCCGATCATCAACCAGCCGCAGGTGGCGATCCTCGGCACCGGCACGGTGGTCAAGCGCCCGGTCGTGATCGACGACGCCAACCTCGGCGAGACCATCGCGGTGCGCCAGATGGCCTACCTCTCGCTGACCTACGACCACCGGATCGTGGACGGCGCCGACGCCGCCCGCTTCCTGCAGGACGTCAAGGGTCGCCTGGAGTCCGGCCAGTTCGACGTCTGAGCCCAGCCTCCTGACCTTGTAACGCGCAGTTACTTGCACTCGTGCGCCGCTATGGCGGCGCGGGAGAGCGGGTAACTGCGCGTTACATCTGCGCGCGCGCTACTGGGCGCGTTCCCAGTCGAGGACGCCGATTTCGGACAAGTCGGCCAGAGCCGCAGCCACGTCGCGGCGGATGACGTCGATGTCGACGTCGAAGAACGCGTCGACGGCCCTGACCATCTCCTCGACCTCAGTGGTGCCGTCACAGAGCTCCCACAGGGCCAGTGCAGTGTCGTTGAGCCGGACGTCCGTCTCCCCTGGTCGGCGCAGGATGGCCGTCTCGCCCGCCGTCCGCAGCTCCACCCCAGGCCGACGTCTCGGGCGACCCGACAAATCCCTCGCGCTCATGCCTCCGCCTTCCTGGGCGTGACCCACCCGTTGTCGATGGCCAGGGTGGCCGCCTCGAGCCTGGAGTGCACCCCGAGCTTGGTGATCACCCGCTGGATGTGGGTGCGCGCCGTTTCCGGAGAGATGACCAGGTCCTCGGCGATCTGGTGGTGGTCCCGGCCGTCCGCGAGCAGCGCGAGCGTCTCCCGCTCACGGCGGCTGAGCTCGGCGTATCGGCCCAGCTGGTCAGCTCCCCGACGCTGCCGCGCCACCAGATCACGCAGCACCGCGCCCAGCATCCCCCGCGGAACCCTGGCCTCCCCCGCGAGCACTCCCACCATGTCCTCCACCACCTCGGTCAGCGACGAGTCCTCGGTGACGTATCCCTGGGCTCCGGCCTCGAGCGCCCTGAGCATCTCCTCTTCGCTGCCGGATCCGGTGCCGAGCACCAGGAGTGCAGTCGGCGGCGACGCCACTCGCGCGATCTCGGCGCACGCCCCGATCCCACCTCCCGCCCCCGAGAGGTCAGCAGCCACCACCGCGAGGACCGGATCGCTCCGACGCACCGCGGCCACCAGAGCCGTGACGTCGTGCACCTCCCCCACCACCTGGAACCCGTCCCGCGCGGCGAGGGCACAGCTCAAGGCGTTCGAGTACAGGCACGAAGTCGTGGCCAGCACGACGGTCACCGCGGTCATGAGCGCGGCGGCTCCGCCGCGGCGGATGCCGTCTCGACTCGGGCCGAGCACAGCAGCCCCGATTCGCGCAGGGCCGCGACGGCCGCGAACCTGGTGGCGACCTGCAGCTTGTCGCGCACGTGCTGAAGATGGGCCCGCACCGTGTGCACCGAGATGCCCAGCCGTGCTGCCACGTCCTCGTCCGTGCCCCCTCCCGCGACCAGCTCGACGACGTCGATCTCGCGCGCGGTCAGGCTTCCGGGCGGCGAGTGGTGAGGACCCGGTGCAGAGCGAACCTTCGCGCTGCCGCCCCGGACCGTCGCGACCAGCTCGGGCAGCGTGGCCTGGTCGCTGAGCCATTCCGCTGCCCGATGAACGCCGGTAGAGCGGCTCGGACGCCCAGGAGCGCCGTGACCCACCATCAGCACCCGCGCGCCCGGAGGCAGATCGTTCAGGTGTTTGTCCTCATCGTCTTGTCGCGGCATCGCCACGAGGACGACATCCGGGATCCGGCTGCTGGGGCCGACCTCGCCGTCGACCACGGCGATACCCATCCTGGCGAGGGCCTCACTCAGCACGTCAGTGAGAAGCCGCGTGAATCCCCGGATCGAGACCGTCGTGGCCTTGGCAGGCGCCTTGATCTGCACCGGGCTGGGCATGTGGATCCCCCCATGTCACGGGCCGCCTCCCCGACGCCCACCTCATCGATCATGGCGCTCGGGCTCGTGGCTCGTCAATGAGTGGCCAGACCAGCGTCGCGAGATCAACTGGTAGCGGACCGCCTGTCTGGTCCCGCGCCACACCCATGCGCGTCTGCTGCCCGGATGGTGGGCACCGACGAACCGTGGGTCGGGAAAGGCGAGATAGCGGACGAACGCGGCCCGATCCCGCCACCGTGGAATCACGGCCAGGCACTCAACGCACTTCGCGGTGTAGCTGGCGTCCCGACGATAGACCGCGAGCCGGCGCTCCTCCCGCGCGGTCACGGCGCGACGTCTAGACCACGCCACCAGGGGTGGCTCGTCTCCGATGCCCCACATGTCCCAGGTACGGGTGACGGCTCGGCTCACCAGCGCGCCCGTCTGCCACCCCTCGGCCAGCTGAACCACGCGGTCCATGTCGACGCTGCCGTGCAACAGCATCTCGGCCACATCGCGGTGCGGCTGAAGTCGATCCAGTGGGTTCCCGACCGTGGCGTGGAAGCACGCGTGCAGGAAGCGCTGCTCCGGACCCAGGGCGGTAAGCTCACGCCCTCCCACCGCGAACCTGCGCGGTGCTGCCCACAGCTGCTCGAGGTCGATCGAGAGGCCGAACGGCCCCATCGCCAGGGTGCGGTGGACGTCCAGCTCGGACCCCCCGTCGGCTTCCACGTACGTGGCGCCCTTGCCGAACCGCTCGTCGAAGCCGTCGGCGGCGGCCGGATAGTTCCGTGAATACCCGAGTGACTCGAACTGTCGGTGGGCACGGTCCAGATCGTGCGGGTGCACGAGGATGTCGCAGTCACCGAAGGAGCGCAGGCTGGGGTCGTCGTAGTCCAGGTGAGCGACGGCACTGCCCTTGAGCACCCGGAACGCGATGCCGACCGACTCAAGGGAGCCGGCGATCCGAAGCAACTGGCGCTCGAGGCCCAACACCTGGGCCATCGCATGCCAGTGCTCGCTCTCCAGTTGCTCGCGCTGCTCGTCGGTCAGGACCAGGTCACCGGCGTCGGCCGCGACGACCGCCAGGCCCGTGAGCCGCTGCTCGACGACGCCCGCAAGGAACGCCGTCCACCCGGGGGGGTCGAGCGGCGCCGGGGGCAATTCAGCCTCGGCCGGGAGGCCGTAGGCGCCGATGGCCGCCAGCGGACCGAGGTGCATGGACTTCCCTCCGGCCACAGCGCGAGTTCGAAGATGCGGGACACTACCGCACACCGCACCTCGTCCGCGTGACTGCAAGTACGTCAGGTTCCTGATGCCGTGACGTCCCGGCACTGCCAGCCTTGCAGCACGAGGGCAGGGAGGCTGACCCGCCCGGGAGGGGACCTCATGGACGAGAACGAGACGACCGACGGCATGGATCGCCGGTCCCTGATCAAGCGGGCGGGCATCGTGACCGCCGGCGCCGCGGCCTGGAGCACCCCGATGGTGAGCAGCCTGGCCAGCCGGGCGTACGCCGGCTCGCCGCAACCGTCGTGTAGCGACAACTGCGGTGGGTGCGGAACCTATGACATCGACAATCCTTGTGGTCGGAGCGGTCCCCTCGACCTGTGCGTCTGCGGCCGGACGACATCCGGAAGGTGCGTGTGCTGGGAGGACTATCCCTGCGGCAGCGTCGCCAGTTGCGGCGCCGACGACTCGTGCCCCGACGGGTACGTCTGCATGGTGACCTGCTGCGGCACGCGGGACTGCGTCCCGCTGTGCGGCACCAACGTGCGGGCGAGGACTACGCAGCAGACGAGCGGGCAGAAGACCGGTACTGGTGCGTACATCTGAGCCATCGCCGGCCATCGGCGCGACCAGGGTTCGGGCGGCTCACCGCCCGGACCCTGGGTCCGTCGCGTGATCGGTACGCATTGGTGACCGCGCATTTCCGTTGCCTCGACCTCCAGTTCTCGGTGACCACGGAGTCGCCCGAGGACACGGGGCACCTCGAGGCCGTGCTGGGTTCCTTTGCAGCGCCTCACGACGAGAGCGAAGGACTCGACCTCGTCCGGTACGACCTGCGAAAGATCGATGGCAGGCATGCGCTGCTGGTGGACGGGCAGCCGGTTCGCGTGGCCGACGACCCCGTCCAACCGCTCGAGGTGCTGCTGTGGGACGTGGCGGGCAGGACCGTGCGCAACCGCGGGGACCGGGTGATCCTCCACTCGGCAGTCATGAGGGCCCCCGGCGGAGCGGTGCTGCTGTTGCCCGGTCCCAGTGGGAGCGGCAAGTCCACCACTGCCTATGGCCTTTCCAAGGCCGGGTGGGACTATCTCTCGGACGAGTTCGCGGTGCTGGATCCGGCCACGTTCGCCGTCACCCCGTTCCGCCGCCCGATCGGCCTGAAGACGGGAACGCGTCGGCTACTGCCGCAGGTGGACGCCGAGTCGATCCTCGTCCCCTCGGGCTCGAGCTCCACGGCCCACGTTGTGGCAGACCCCGGCGAACCACCTCGAGGCTCCGTCGACAGACCGACCTTCGTGGTCTTTCCTACCTACGAACACGGTGCAGCGACCGAGATCACGGCGCTGCCGGCGTCGCACACGTGTCTGCGACTCCTCGAGAACGTCTTCGGCCTTCGAGAGACCCCCGGTGTGATGCTGCCGGCGATGCGGCGGCTGGCCCTGGGCGTCGCGGGCTTTCAGATGACGATCGGCGACCTCGACGCGGCCGTGGCCCAGCTGTCGGAACTGGCTCATGGACGAAATGGGCAGCGTGGCAGCGAACGCACTGCACCGGCCCGCGTGACTGGAAGTACGTCAGGTTCCTGATGCCGTGACGTCCCGGCACTGCCAGCCTTGCAGCACGAGGGCAGGGACTGACCCCGCCCGGGAGGGGACCTCATGGAGGAGAACGAGACGACCGACGGCATGGATCGCCGGTCCCTGATCAAGCGGGCGGGCATCGTGACCGCCGGCGCTGCGGCCTGGAGCACACCGATGGTGAGCAGCCTGGCCAGCCGGGCCTACGCCGGCTCGCCGCAGACCGGCTGCCAGAGTTGTGGCCTGCCCGACGACACCTGTGGCGGTCAGGTGGAATGTGGCGGCGGCTGCTACTGCTCGGCTCGGGTCGACGGATCCGGCTGCGTGTGCGCCGTGCCGACCGACTGCTCGAACCCGGTCTGCACGACGGACGTCGACTGCCCAGGCGGCACGGTCTGCCTCGACACCTGCTGTGCTGAGTCGAGATGCTTCGTCCCGTGCAACACGACGCTCCGAGCCAGGGGCGGCTACCCCGCGCCGGGCGTCAACGGGTCGTCGATCCCGAGATAGGCACCAGCACGACCCGGTGGGCCGGCCTACGGCCGGCCCACCGGGCCTGCGTCCTCACCGGTCCGAGCGGTGACTGACCGGCTCCGACAGTGAGGAGAAAGATGGCGGCACTGCCGGTGGCGGGATCCTTCCGGTGCCTTCACCACGAGTTCACGGTCAGCGCGGCCCGCGAGGAGCACCGCGCTGCGGTGCACGCCGCTCTGGCACCATTCGCGGTGACCTCCGTCTCAGGGCCTCGTGTGACGGCGTACGCGCTCGACACCCGGGACGGCCGGCACCGGCTCGTGGTCGACGGGCAGGAGGCCAGGGTCTCGACGGACCCGATCGAGACCCTGGATCTGCTGCTGTGGTACGTCGGCGAGCACGTCGTCGCGAGCGCCGAACCCTACGTGCTGGTGCACTCGGGTGCGGTGACCGCTCCCGACGGACGGGTGCTGCTGCTCCCCGGGACGAGCGGCAGCGGCAAGTCGACGACGACCCTGGGTCTGGTCCAGCGCGGCTTCCGGTACCTGTCCGACGAACTCGCCGTTCTCGACCCCACGTGCGGGCACGTCCTGCCCTTCCCCCGGCCGATCGCCCTCAAGGCCGGCACCCGGGCCGCGATGCCGGAGGTGGACCGGATGGCGGTCTTCGCCCCGGCCGACCCCAGCCACACCGTGCACGTTGCGCCGGATCCGCTCCACGGCTCCGGCGCAACGGCTTCGGCGCCGGTGGCCTGGGTGGCGTTCCCGACCTACCAGCCCGAGCTGCCCACCAGCCTGGAACCGCTGGCGCCTGCGGCGGTCTGCCAGGAGTTGCTGCTCAACACGTTCCGGCTCGCCGAACGGCCCCGGGAGTGCCTTGACGTCGCGGCAGCCATCAGCCGGGGCGCCACCGGGTTCCGACTCACCGTCGGTGACCTCGCCACGGCGGTCGAGCAGCTGGTGCAGCTGACCGGCTCCGAGTCCCTTGACCCGGCGCGATGACCAGACAACCAGTGCGGACTCCCTGCCATCACGGGCGCAGACGTGGCAGAGTGTCCGGATCAACGATGGGGGGACGTCATGGATGACCTGGGGCTCGTTCCGGCACCGTCGCACGGGATTCCGCCCGACGACATCACGCTGGACTTCGTGGCGCGGCTTGACCCAGCGGTCGGCCGCGCCATCCTCGACACCGAGTCCCTGCTGCTGGACCCGGCGAGTGGTGAGACCCACCTGCTCGACGCCCCCGGCACCGTGATCATCGCATCCCTGGACGGGCGATCGACGCTGGCGGAGATCGCCGACGACATCGCCGAGATCGTCGGCGCCGACGCAGAGATCGTCCGCAACGATGTGCTCGACCTGGTGACAACCCTGGGGGCCAGCGGCCTCATCGAGGGCGTCGAGCGCGACCAGCACCGCGGGCACGACCACGGTGGCCAGCGCCAGGAGGGAGTCCCGGTGGGGACTGATCTGGCGGCCTGGGAGGGCTGGGGTGACCTCGACCTGCCCGCAGGGCCGGTCCTCGTCATCAACTGGGGCACGAACTGTGGCTTCTGCACCCGGATCGCCGAGGACCTGGCGGAGCTGCGGGCATCGCTCGAGGCCAAGGGCTTCGGCCTGCGTCTGGTGACTCTCGGCAGTCAGGACGCCTTCCGCGAGCAGGTCGCCGGGGTCGACCTGCCGATGTCCCGCGTCGACACGACGCCACCGTTCTTCGAGGGGCTCGGCACCCCGGTTGCGTACGCTGTCGACGCCGACCGCACCGTCCTCGAGCCGTTGGCCGTCGGGGCCGACCAGGTGCCGGATCTGGTCCGGCGACTGGCCGAGTAGCCCTGTGTCATCCGCGGGGCCGCTGGTCACGGTTGCTGCGTCAGCACCCGCCCGATCATCCCAACGAGCCCGTCCCACCCGGTGACCGAGCCCTCGTCGACCACAGAGCCCGGCCGCCCGTCCACCACCATCACGTATGGCGATCCGGGGACCTCGTAGTCGATCCACGCCTCGGTCGAGAGCACGACGGTGAGCTGCCGGTCGGGATTTCCCATCGTCCGGATCCGGTCCAGGTCCTCCGGTGGGGCGTCCTTCGTCACCACGACCGATCGCATGCCAGGCGCCTGCGTGACCCCCTCGTCCCGCAGCCGTTCCCAGATCGAAGTGCAGATTCCGCACGTGGTCGAGAGGAAGACGAGTAGCACCGGCTTCTCGGGCACCTCCAGGGAGACCGTCACCGGCGTGCCGTCCGGGGCCACACCCTCGATGTCGACGGCGTCGCCCTCGGCCGGCTCGCCGCCGACGGCAGCGGCCGCTGGGAGGGCGACGTCCTGGGAGGGCTGGGCACCCGTCGCGGCCGTGGCCGGCCGGCGGTTGACACGGTTGAGCCGGCGCTCGAGCTGCTGCAGGTGTCGACCGGTGGCTGCCTGGGCGCGCAGCAGCGCGGCGACCAGGATCAGGAGCAGCGCCAACGCGGTGACAAGGCCGACCTCTAGGGCACTCATACCCTGACCTTCGCGCCGCCGTCGTGGCTGATCAGGTCGTCCCCGGCGGCCACCAGGGACGACTTCATCGCGGCCGTCTCGAACGGCCGCGGCATCCGGGTCAGCACGAGGTAGATCGCCCCCGCGTCGAGCAGGACGGCGGCACCCACCCCGGCCGCGGCGGTGCCTCCGACGGAGGTGACCAGCTCGATCCCTCCAGGCGCGGACACCAGCGCGACGTGGACCGCGGCCAGCGCGAGAAACACGTTGACCCCGACGTGAAGAACCGAGGGTGGCGCGTCGTCGCCCGAGAAGCAGCCACAGGACTCTAGGTCGCCCCGCAGCAGCCCGCGACCGACGAAGACGGCAAAGGCGGCGTAGCTGAGTGCCACGAGTACCGCGGGGACAGCACCGCCCACGAGGAGCGCCACCGCTCCAACGGCGACCTCTCCTGCTCCCAACAGCCTGATCATCGGCAACGTCACCTGGAATGGGAGCCCTGCGGAGCCGGCCGCCCGCACCGTGGGCCCAGGGTCGAGGGCCTTGCCCAGCCCCGCGACCACCAGCAGCAGCGCCCCCGCCAGGAAGGGCGCGACCAAAACACTCATCGCGTTCTCACCCACTCACCCATCGCGGTTCGCTCCCTTAGGCGCAGAATCTACCCTCCCCGATCCCGCTTCGCTGTGCCATCATCCTAGGACCGACCGACCCGGGGGGACCATGACGGAGATCGAGGACCAAGCGCAACCGAAGTTCCTTCAGGCCCCCGCGGCCTGCGGCGAGGATCTCGAGCAGGTGGACTGGACCGGCACCGTGCCGGTCCGGCTCACCGACGACCTGCATCTCGGAATCCGGTTCGACAATTCTGACCTCCAGCAGCTCGTGACCGATGCGCTCGGCGAGCGTGTCGCGCACGAGGTGGAGAACCCGGCGCCGTTCTACTCCGTGCGGCTCGGCACCGCCGGACGACGGAAGAAGGCGCCCCTGCACACTCTGCTCCTGGGCGGACGGCCGGTGCTGTCGACGCGCGACCTCGGTCGATTGGTCCGTGGCCTGGGGAACCATGTCAGCTCACACTTGAGCAGCGAGGGCTACGTCGTCGAGGCCGTGCCCGTCGCGGCGCCCGGTGGCGTACTGCTGGTCCCGACCGAGATTCTCGCGATGGGACGCGTCACCGACCGGCTGCTGCTTCCCGCGGGCTTTCGAATGGCCGACGTCCCCCGGGTCGTGCTCAATCCCGCAAAGGCGCAGGTGACCGTTCCCGAGTCCGTGGTCGAGCTGTCCGTCCCCGCAGCGCGGCTAGCGGCGATCGGAGCCACGACGTCCGAAGAGACACTGCCCGCCGGCACCTACGACCTGAGCGGGTGGCTGGTTCAGGTGCCGGCGCCGCTGCTAGGGCCGCTCCGGACCGTTGACGCGCTGCGGAGTGCAGCGCCGCTCATCCACCCGCCGTACCCCGCGGGAGCACAGGCCGCGCTGGACGAGATGCGGCTGCTGGTCGACGCGATCCCGATGACCGGTATCACCTGGATCACGCACGACGACCTGGTCACCACGGTCCTCGAGGCGGGTCGGGCCAGCTAGGCGATCCGGAAGTCCGGCCAGTTCGACGTCTGAGCCCAGCCACCCGGCCTTGTAACGCGCAGTTACTCGCGCTCGTGCGCCGTTCTAGCGGCGCGGGAGTGCGGGTAACTGCGCGTTACATTGCCCGCTTGGGCGGACGGGCAGGATGAAGCACATGCGCTTCGTCATCGCCGGCGGTTCCGGCTTCCTCGGGTCCCACCTGATCGCCCGGCTGCGTGGGGAGGGGCACGACGTCACCCAGCTCGTACGCCGGGCGCCGGGTGGGCCGGACGAGTCGCAGTGGCAGCCCGCCGACGGCGTGATCGACGTCGAGGTCGTGGCCGCGGCCGACGTCGTGGTCAACGTGGCGGGCTCCCCGACCGCAGGCAACCCGCACTCCGACAAGTGGGCACGAGAGCTGCGGGAGAGCCGAGTCTCGACGACCCGGCTGCTGGCCGACACGATCGCGCAGACCGGTGGCGGGGCGACCTTCCTTGCGGGCAATGGCATCTCCTTCTACGGCGACCACGGCGACGAGGTCCTGACCGAGTCCTCCGACAGCCGTGGCGACGCCCTGCTCACCTCGGTCACGAAGGAGTGGCAGGCCGCCGCGGAGCCCGCGGCCGCGGCGGGGGCCCGGGTCTGCGTGCTGCGGACCGCCCCCGTCATGGACGGCGCCAGCCCGCCGCTCAAGCAGCTCAAGGTCGCCTTCAGGTTCGGGCTGGGGTCCAAGCTGGGCGACGGCCAGCAGTACTTCCCGATGATCAGCCTCCGTGACTGGGTCGGCGCGGTGACCCATCTCGCCGGCGACGACGGCGCCTCGGGGCCGTTCAATCTCTGCTGCCCGACGACCCCGACCAACGCGGAGTTCACCGAGGCGCTCGCCGACGCGGTGGGCCGCCGAGCCTTCCTGGCCGCGCCGAAGTCGGTGATGAGGCTGGTCGCCGGCGAGATGGCGCCCGAGCTGCTGGGCTCGGTCAACGCCCGCCCCGCAGCGCTGCTCGATCGCGGCTACGTGTTCGCCGACCCCGACGTCAGGTCCCTACTGGCGACCGCGCTCGGCTGAGGTCCCGCACGCCTGCCACCCGCCATTCACCGCGTGCGAGCCGCAGCACGACCCGGTGCCGCGACCAGCGGTCGCGCGGCAACGACACCCGGCCGCCCGGTCCGATGATGTTCGCGCCGACCATCCGGTCGGTGACCACCAGCACCAGACGTCGCTCCTGGGCCGAGACCACGTCGACGGCCGCCCGCTGCATGCGCAGCCCGGTCACCCGCAGCCCTCGCCCGGCGTACGCCGCCAGCAGTGCCCGGTCCGCGCGCCCGGCATCCGAGCCCGGGACGTAGAGCCGGCCCAGCGCGGCCGGATCACCTGCGTGCCACGCCCGGGCTCGCGAGCGGTCCCAGGCCGCCAGCACGGTGAGCGGCGCGATCCGTTCGGCCGAAGGCGCGGACGACACCACTTCTGCCGGTTGCCAGGCGACGTCGGCCGAGATCAGGCCACCGAGCCCGCTGAGCAGCGCGGCGGTGAGCAGGCGCGACAGGGTCACCGCTCCAACCTAGGTCGATCCGGCGGAGGGGGTCAGCGCTTGTCCACAGGCTCAGCATCACCCGGGGGTAGGCTCGCGCCGTGGCTGACTACCGCATCGCCGGACTCGGGACCGACGCTGTCGACTACCTCGCCGCCTGGGACCTCCAGCGGGAGGTGCACGCGGCGGTGGTCGCCGGCGACTCCCCCGACACCGTGCTGCTGCTCGAGCACCCGCCGGTCTACACCTGTGGCAAACGCACCGAGCCGCACGAGCGACCCCTCGACTCTGGCGGCGCCCCGGTCATCGACGTCGACCGCGGCGGAAAGATCACCTTCCACGGCCCGGGCCAGCTGGTCGGCTACCCCATCGTCACGCTCCCCGACCACGTCAAGGTCGTCGACTACGTCCGCCGCGTCGAGGAAGCGCTGATCGCGACCTGCCGTGACTTCGGGGTCACGACCGCGCGGGTGCCCGGCCGCAGCGGCGTGTGGCTGCAGGCCGACCATCGCGGCCCCGAGCGCAAGGTCGCCGCGATCGGCATCCGGGTCAGCCGCGGCGTGACGATGCACGGCTTCGCCATCAACTGCGACGTCGACATGAGCTGGTACGACCGCTTCGTCCCCTGCGGCATCGCCGATGCCGGCGTCACCTCCCTCTCCCTCGAGCTGGACCGCGAGGTGACCGCCGCCGAGGTCATCCCGGTCATCGAGCGGCACCTGTCGACGTACCTCACCTGGCAGCCGTACGCCGCCACCCCGGACTACGAGCCGCGCCCCGAGCCGGGCCGCGTGTCGAGGATCGAGCTGGTCACGCCTTAGTGCATACTCCGTATCCATGACGGGGGAAATGGTGATCGAGACGGCGGGGCTGCGCAAGGAGTTCCGGACCCGACGAGGCGGACTGCGGGTGGCAGTGCAGTCGCTCGACCTGGCGGTGCCCGCGGGGGGTGTGCACGGCTTCCTCGGACCCAACGGGTCCGGGAAGACCACCACGATCCGGATGCTGATCGGCCTGGCGCGTGCCACCCAGGGGTCCATGGCCCTGTTCGGCCACACGGTGCCGCGCGGGCTGCCCGAGGTGATCGACCGGGTCGGCGCGGTGGTCGAGTCACCCAAGTTCTCGCCCAACTTCACCGGCCGGCAGAACCTCCAGCTGCTCGCCCGCACCCGCGGCATCGGCCAGGACCGGATCGAGGCCGCCCTCGACACGGTCAGCCTCGCCGGCCGCGACGGCGACCGCTACAAGTCCTACTCGCTGGGCATGAAGCAGCGGCTGGCGATCGCGGCCACCCTCCTCAAGGACCCGCAGCTGCTGATCCTCGACGAGCCGACCAACGGTCTCGACCCGGCCGGCATCCGGGAGATCCGCGACACGATCCGCACCCTGGGCGAGACCGGCGTGACGGTGCTGCTCAGCTCCCACATCCTCGCCGAGGTGCAGCAGATCTGCTCCTCGGTCACGATCATCGGCAACGGCCGGATGCTCGCCTCGGGGAAGGTGGACGACCTGCTCGGCGCCAACACCGGCTTCCGGGTGAGGGTGCCCCAGGACGCCGACCGCGAGGGGGGCGTGCGCCGCCTGCAGGAAGCCGGCTTCACCGTCCACCCCGACGGCGACGGCAGCTTCCGCGTCGACACCGACCGGCCACCCGCCGACATCACCCGCATCCTCGGCGAAGCGCAGGTGTGGCTCAGCGAGCTCACGCCGGTGCGCCCCGACCTCGAGACCGTGTTCCTCGACCTCACCTCCAGTGAGGCACTCGGCCAGGACGGTGGCCAGTGATGCGGCTCCTGGCCCTCGAGCTCACCCGGCTGCGCTGGCGACGAGCGGTCGCGGTCCTGCTCGCCGGCTGCGCCCTGATCACGGTCGTCGTCTTCGCCGGCACGGCCTGGACCACCCGCCCCATCTCGGATGCCGACCGGCAGAACGCACAGGCCCAGGTCGACCGCGACCTGGCCGACCCCCACTACCAGCGCGAGGTCGAGCGTTGCGAGAAGCGTCCGCGACGGTACGGCGCCGCCAACACCGCCGAGTGCGCCACGATCATGGGGCCCCAGGTCGAGTGGTACCTCTCGCGCCCCGAGCTGAGGGTCGGCCAGACCTTCCGCAGCTCCGGGCTGGGCGTGATCACGATCCTGATGGGTCTGCTGATGCTCGTCGGCACCACGTTCGCCGGCGCCGACTGGAACTCCGGGTCGATGAGCAACCAGCTGCTGTTCGAGCCGCGTCGCTCCCGGATCTGGCTGGCGAAGGCGGGCGCAGTGCTCCTCCTCTCCCTGGTCACCGCCGCGGTCCTGCTCGCAGCGTTCGGGGGCGGGTTGGCGCTGCTCGCCCAGACGCGCGGCATCGACGTACCACCCGACGTTCCGGGCTGGATCGTGGCCAGCTCGGCCCGGGCGGTGCTGGTGATCGGGGCCGCCGCCGTCGGCGCGTACGCCGTCACCATGCTCTTCCGCAGCACCGTCTTCACCCTCGGTGCGATGTTCGCCGTGGTCGTGGGAGCAACCATCCTGCTCGCCCTGCTCGGTGTCAGCGAGGCGTGGTTCCCCAACAAGAACCTCGGCGCCGTGATCTGGAACGGCTCGAACTACTACGTCGAACCACCCACCGTCTGCTTCCAGGGAAGGCCGCCCCGGGGCATCGACTGTGACGGGCGGGAGAAGCTCGAGCTGTGGGTCGCCGCTCGCAACATCGGGGTCGTCCTGGCCGGGGCGGTGGCGCTGTCGATGTGGTCGTTCCGGCGCCGCGACGTGCCGTGACGGTCCGATTCGGCCGCCCATCGCCCCCGGCGTAGTGTTGGCCGACGTGACGACCGCTGCCCCCGTACCCGAAGGCCGCAAGCTGCTCCGCCTCGAGGTCCGCAACGCCGAGACGCCGATCGAGCGCAAGCCCGAGTGGATCAAGACCCGGGCGAAGATGGGACCGGCCTACACCGAGCTCCACAACCTGGTGAAGTCCGAGGGTCTCCACACGGTCTGCCAGGAAGCCGGCTGCCCCAACATCTTCGAGTGCTGGGAGGACCGCGAGGCCACCTTCCTCATCGGCGGTGACCAGTGCACCCGGCGCTGCGACTTCTGCCAGATCGACACCGGCAAGCCGGAGCCGCTCGACCGCGACGAGCCGCGCCGGGTCGCGGAGTCGGTGCAGAAGATGCAGCTGCGCTACGCCACGATCACCGGCGTCGCCCGCGACGACCTCCCCGACGGAGGCGCCTGGCTCTACGCCGAGACGGTGCGCGCGATCCACGAGCTCAACCCCGACACCGGCGTCGAGAACCTGATCCCCGACTTCAACGGCCAGCCTGACCTGTTGCGGGAGGTCTTCGAGTCACGACCCGAGGTGCTCGCCCACAACGTCGAGACCGTGCCGCGGATCTTCAAGCGGATCCGTCCCGCGTTCCGCTACGACCGTTCCCTCGACGTGATCACCCAGGCGCGTGACTTCGGGCTGGTGACCAAGTCCAACCTGATCCTCGGCATGGGCGAGACCCGCGAAGAGGTCAGCCAGGCGCTGCGCGACCTCCACGCCGCCGGGTGCGAGCTGATCACCATCACCCAGTACCTCCGGCCCTCCGTGCGCCACCACCCGGTCGAGCGCTGGGTGAAGCCGGAGGAGTTCGTCGAGCTCAAGGACGAGGCCGACGAGATCGGTTTCTCGGGTGTGATGTCCGGACCGCTGGTCCGTTCGTCCTACCGGGCCGGCCGGTTGTACGGTCAGGCCATGGACGCGCGCGCGTCCGTCTAGTCCCCACGCCCGTCGGAGAGAGCCACCGCATGTCCAACGTCGACCCGTCCGAGATGAACCGCCGCCAGCAGATGGTGGCCACCTTCCGGATGACCAAGAAGACCGACCGGCACCTCGGTCTGGTGCTGCTCGGCACGTTCCTCGTCGCCGGTGCTGTCGGCTTCGCGCTGTTCTACTTCGTGCTCCCGGGCGGGGGCACCCTCGGCCTGGTCCTCGCGATCATCGGCGGGGTGATGCTCGGGGTGCTCGCGATGATCATCCTCTTCGGCCGCCGGGCCCAGAAGTCGGCGTACTCGCAGATGGAGGGGACGCCGGGCGCCGGCGCCCGGGCGCTGTCGACGCTGCGTCGCGGGTGGCGCACCGACCAGATGGTGGCGTTCAACAAGCAGCAGGACATGGTTCACCGGGTTGTCGGCCCGCCGGGCATCGTGCTCGTGGGCGAAGGCAACCCCGTCCGCGTGAAGCAGCTGCTCGTCACCGAGGAGCGGCGTCACGCCCGGGTCGCCTCCGAGGTGCCGATCCACTACGTCGTGGTCGGCAACGAGTTGGGTCAGGTGCCGCTGACCAAGCTGGTGCGTCACGTGAGCAAGCTGGGCAAGTCCGTGAAGGGCGCGCAGCTGACCGACCTGCTGAGCCGTCTCAGGGCGATCGATGCCAACCGACCCAACCTGCCCATCCCCAAGGGCCCGCTCCCGACCAACATGAAGGGCATGCGCGGCCAGATGCGAGGTCGCTGACGCGCCGTCAGGTTCTCAGCTCGAGCTCGCGGCGTGCCTGACTCGTGAGCTCGAGGCCGTCCAGCCCGGCGGCTCGACCGGTCGACAGCAGCAACAACGAGACGATCGGGCCGTGGATCTCCTCGCCACTCCCCCGCGACCAGGCCACGTCGTCGGCCACCAGCCGGAAGCCGCGCAGTCGACGTGCCGGGAAGAACGGGAACCGGCGGCGCCACGCCCACTCCGCTGCCTCGCTGGCGGCGTCCGTGGGTGTCTCGATGCCGATCCCCAGCGGTCGGGCGATGTCGTGGGCGTGGACCAGGATGTCGAGCAGCGGGTCGCGCCAGAAGGTTCCCGGCGCCAGCCGTCGCGAGCCGATGGTGCCGCGCAGGTCGCCGACGATCTGGTCGGTGGGCCGCCGGGCGCGGGCGATGGACACGTCGCGGATCATCCGGTCCGGGTTCCCCCTCGCGCTCAGCGCCCCCCGCAGCACTTCGCCGGCGCCGGCCGTCGCCGCCAGTGACAGGTGGGCGCCGACGTCCCGCACCCGCCACGCCTCGCACAGCGACGGCGTCGCCCACTGCTCGGATGTCAGTGAGTCCAACAGGTCCGCCAGCATCTCGCGCTGGCGGTCGATGGCCTGCCAGCTCGCGTCCCGGTCCACCGCGACACCTCGATTCGTCAGCCACCCTGATCAATAATAGTCAGATACACTGACCATTCTGTCAAGAGGAGGCAGCCATGACCGACCAGCCGCACGTCGCCGTGCTGTTCTTCGTCGCCCACCGAGCCATGGAACAGCGGGTGCTCGACCGCCTCCGCGCGGCGAGCCACCAGGTGACCCTGGCCCAGGGCCGGGTCGCGGCGCGGATCGGCCCGGACGGGACCAGGCTCACCGAGCTGGCCGAGGCCGCTCAGGTCACCAAGCAGACCGCGAGCGTCCTCGTCGACCAGCTCGAGAAGGCCGGGTACGTCGAGCGGGTGCCGGACCCCTCCGACGCCCGGGCCCGGCTGGTGCGGATGGCACCGCGCGGTCGCGAGGCCGTGGCCCTCGCGCGCGAGGTCGAGGCGGAGGTCAGGGCGGAGTGGGAGGCCCATCTCGGGGCCGAGGACTTCCTCCGGCTGGAGGAGACGATGGCGCGGCTGCGCACCCTCACCGACCCGTACGCGCCCGATACGACTCCAGCGTGACGGTGGCCGAACCCACGGCCAGGTCGTGGAGCCCGCGCCCGTCGGGGCGGAACACCAGCGGCGGGATCACCACACAGACCATCAGGCTGCGCGCGAGGGCGTGGAGCAGGCCGATCGGCCGCGGGTCCCCGTCGGCCCGCACCACCCGCAGCCGGGTCGCGATCTTGCCGAAGGAGCCGCCGGCGAAGGCAGTGAGCAGCGCGCTCTCGAGCGCGAAGACGCCGAGCGTGTAGAAGCCGGCGTACGGGTCATCGCTCCAGCCACCGGGCCCGATCAGCACCATCACGACCAGGGTCGAGGCGATCCAGTCCACGAACAGTGCGCCGGTGCGGCGCAGCCAGGACGCGGTCTCGATCACCTCGCCAGCCTAGGTGGCCCACCGTCCGGCTCGGCTCCGGGGGTTTCGAGGCTCGCTGCGCTCGCACCTCAACCACCGGAGCGCACCACCGGAGCAGCCAACTCGGCCGGTGGTTGAGCCTCGAAACCCCGGACGCCAGCACCCCCGCGGCCGGTGGTTGAGGTGCGAGGAGCGCCAGCGACGAGCCTCGAAACCCCCGGGCCAGCGGCCCAGCCCAGGGGTCGGGCATCTGTTACATGGACGAAACAAACGGGATACGGTCGAGAAACTGGCTGTGCTTAGGTTCGGGCACACCGGTGCAGCGCCGCACCGGACTTTCGTTTCGCTCAGACTTGGGGTCGGCCGCGCCGATCAAGGAGGACGCATGTTCGCAAACAGCGACGAGTTGCTGAAGTACGTGAAGGACGAGGGCGTCGAGATGGTCGACGTCCGTTTCTGCGACCTGCCGGGCATCATGCAGCACTTCACAGTGCCGGTGTCGTCCTTCGACCAGTCGGTCTTCGACGACGGCCTGAACTTCGACGGCTCCTCGGTCCGTGGGTTCCAGGCGATCCACGAGTCCGACATGGCGCTCTTCCCCGACCCGACCACGGCGTACCTCGACCCGTTCCGGGCCGCCAAGACGCTGGTCGTCAACTTCTTCGTGCACGACCCGCTCACCGGTGAGGCCTACTCGCGCGACCCGCGCAACATCGCCAAGAAGGCCCAGCAGTACCTCAAGTCGACCGGCATCGGCGACACCGCCTACTTCGCCTCCGAGGCCGAGTTCTACGTCTTCGACTCGGTCCGCTTCGCGACCACGGCGAACGCCGGCTACTACCACATCGACTCCGAGGCCGGCGCCTGGAACTCCGGCACCGAGGGTGGCGACGGATCACCGAACCGCGGCTACAAGGTCAAGTACAAGGGCGGGTACTTCCCCGTCGCGCCGTACGACCACTTCGGTGACCTGCGCGACGAGATCGTGATCGAGATGGAGAAGACCGGTCTCCACGTCGAGCGCGCCCACCACGAGGTCGGCACTGCCGGCCAGGCCGAGATCAACTGGCGCTTCGACGAGCTGCTCAAGAGCGCCGACGACGTCATGAAGTTCAAGTACCTGGTCAAGAACGTCGCCTGGCGCAACGGCAAGACCGCCACGTTCATGCCGAAGCCGATCTTCGGTGACAACGGCTCGGGCATGCACTGCCACCAGTCGATCTGGAACGAGGGCGAGCCGCTGTTCTACGACGAGACCGGGTACGCCGGGCTCTCCGACATGGCGCGCTACTACATCGGCGGCATCCTCAAGCACGCGCCGTCGCTGCTGGCTTTCACCAACCCGACGGTGAACTCCTACCACCGCCTGGTCCCGGGCTTCGAGGCTCCCGTCAACCTGGTCTACAGCCAGCGCAACCGCTCGGCCTGTGTCCGGATCCCGATCACGGGCGCGAACCCGAAGGCCAAGCGCATCGAGTTCCGCTGCCCCGACCCCTCATCGAACCCGTACCTCGCGTTCTCCGCGATGCTGCTGGCCGGCATCGACGGCATCAAGAACAAGATCGAGCCGCACGAGCCGGTCGACAAGGACCTCTACGAGCTCCCGCCGGACGAGCACGCCGACATCCCGACCGTGCCCGCCTCGCTCAACGCGGTGCTCGACTCGCTCGAGGCCGACCACGACTACCTGCTCGAGGGTGGCGTCTTCACCCCCGACCTGATCGAGACCTGGATCGACTTCAAGCGCACCCAGGAGATCCAGCCGGTCGCCCTCCGCCCCCACCCGCACGAGTTCGAGCTGTACTACGACCTCTGATCTGACACGACGTCGTCGACCACGGCGGCTGACCTGCACTCACGCCCTCCGGCGTCGCGCAGCGTCAGCCGCCGTTGTCGTTGGAGTACGGCGCTGGGGTGGGCGTGAACCGGATCGGGAACTCGAGCGCGCCGGTGTTGCCTGACACGGGCAGCCAGCGGCCGGGGCCGTCCGGTACGGCGTCAGGCATCCGGCTGGCGAGCAGTGGAAGGGCGACCGCCATGTCGGTGCGAGCGACGAAGTGACCCAGGCAATGGTGGGCTCCGCCGCCGAATCCCAGGTGCGGCGGGCGCTCGTCGGCTCGGGTCAGGTCGAACTCCGGTGACGCCACCGCTCGCGGATCGGTGCCGGCGGCGTGCGAGAGCACCTGCACGATCCCGCCGGCCGGGATGTGTACGCCGTTGAGCTCCACGTCCTCGATCGCCTCGCGGGTCACCCAGGTCACGGTCGGGTTGACCCGCATCACCTCCTCGACAGCCGCTCGCCCGAGCTCCGGATGCTCTCCGAGCAGCCGCCACTGGTCCGGGCGCGCCAGGAACGTCTGCAGCGCCAGACCCAGCTGGTTGCGCGTGGTCTCCATGCCCGCGAAGGCCAGGAACACCAACGACACCGACAGCTCGCGCCGCGTCAATCGAGCGTCACCCTCGTGGGCCTGCAGCAACGTCGTCACCAGGTCCTCGCGAGGATGCGCGGCCCGGGCGGCGACCACGTCATCGACGTACGCCGTCAGCCCCGCCAGCGCCGTCTCGATGCGGGGCAGATCCTCGCGGAGGTTCGTCCCGAAGGACTTGCCCAGGTCGTCGGCCCAGTGCGCCACCTGGGCCCACTCGTCGGTCGGCAGCCCCAACAGCACGCAGAGGATCCGCGCGGCGTAGGGCTCGGCGAACTCCGAGACGAACTCCACGCGGCCCCGGGGTGCGAACTCGTCGATCAACTGGTTCGCGAGCTCCTGGAACGCGGGTTGCATGGCCTCGATCGAGCGCCGCCGGAACGCCGGCATCAGCAACCGCCGCAACCGCGCGTGATCGGGTCCGTCGAGGCTGAGGAGGACCTCCTGCCACCAGGCGACGAACGGGCCGTCATGGACGCCGTTCTGCTCGGGCCAGCGAGCGTTGCCCTGCCTGAACCTCCGGTCGGTGAGCAGCGCGCTGGCTTCGGCGTAGCGCAGCACCCCCCAGCCATAGCTGGTCTCGACGTACCAGTCGGCCTCTCGGGCCGCGTGAACGGGAGGCGAGGTGACGTCGCACGCCGGGTCGGCCAGGTCGAGGAAGCGCGCGCCCATGCCCGCATGCTGCCACGTACGGAGCCCACTTCCCGGGGCGACCGAGTTCGGGTTCCCGTGCCAGAACAGTGCTGGAACGGCCACGCACAGGCCCCGGCCGGTCTAGCGTTCGGCCATGCCAACTGCTCGCGACCTCAGCGACGCGTGGCGTTCCGGCACTCACCGATCGCAGAGCAGGGTGCTGCTGATCCTGATCGTGTGCACCGTGGGCTCGTTCTTCGTGTCAATGGCTCGCTATGACCTCTTCCCACTCGCCCACTACTTCCTGTGGCTGCTGCTGGGGATGGTGCTGCTGCGCTTCCGTTGGCTGCTGGTGCTCACGGCAGTCATCGTCGGGTTCGGTCTCAGCGCCACGATGGTGCAAGTTCCTTTCACCGCGGGCCGGGTCAGCACGGTCATGGTCTTCCTGCTGAGCGTCGGCATCGTCCTGTTCGTCTCGAGTCGCCAACGCAGCGGCCTGCCCGGGCCGCTGAGCTCAGCGCTCCTGGCCGACCTGCGCGACCGGCTCAACGCCCAGGGTGCCATCCCAGCGCTTCCCCGGGAGTGGCACGCGCAGAGCGCGATGATCGGGGCAGACAACGTGGGCTACGCCGGGGACTTCATGGTCACCGAGCTCTCCGAGGATGGCGAGCGGCTCGAGCTCGTGCTCGTCGACGTCATGGGCAAGGGCGTGGCGGCCGCCCCCAACGCACTGCTCTTCGCCGGCGCACTCGGGGGGCTTGTGGGCGCGCTGCGCGGGGAACAGCTGATGGACGCCGCCAACGACTTCCTCCTCCGCCAAGGCTCCGAGGAAGCATTCGCCACCGCAGTGCACCTCAGCCTCGACCTGTCCCACGGGCGCTACACCATCCTCAGTGCCGGCCACCCACCGGCGCTCAGCTGGTCACCAGCGGCCGGGGCCTGGGCCCTGGACAACTCCCGCGGGCTGGCGTTGGGGGTCCTGCCACACCCGGAGCTGAACGCAAGCCATGGGGTGATCGAGCCCGGCGGCGCGCTGCTGTTCTACACCGACGGCGTCGTGGAGGCGCGCGGCGCCGACATCGAGGACGGCATCGACTGGCTGCGCCTCACCGCCCGCGACGCCATCGCCGACGGCTTCCCCGGAGCAGCCCGCCGCATCATCAACCGGGTCAGACGCGGCGACGACGACCGCGCCGTCCTGATCCTCAGCCGCACCTGAGGGCCACCGCCTCGGACGCCTGGGTTGTCGTTCGCGAGAACCAGGAGAAGGGTGGGCCCATGACGACGACCACGAGCACGACAGCCCACATCGATGCCTCGGCCGACCAGGTGTGGCGGTTGCTCACCGACCCGGACTGGTGGAACCGGGCGGAGAACGGTGTGGTCCGGGTCTCCGGCAGCATCAACCAGGGCGAGAAGATCGAGCTGGTCTCCGAGCTGCAGCCCAAGCGCGGTTTCACCCTGACCGTGTCCGAGATGCAGGAGCCTCGGCGGATGACGTGGACCGGCGGCATGCCACTGCGACTCTGCACCGGACGCCGCACCTTCGCGATCGAGTCGGCCGATGACCGCGGCTGCACGTTCACCATGGCCGAGGACTTCACAGGGCCGCTCTCCCCGTTGGTCGTCAGGTCACTCCCTGACTTCCAGGCCTCGTTCGACGGGTTCGCCCGGGCGCTCAAAGCCGACAGCGAAGCGTCCAGCTAGGCGCGCGGTGCCTCATCCAGGCGAGCCGCGAGCTTGGCGACCGCCATCGCCCACCCGGCGGCACCAGGCGAGTCTGCGGACACCCCGACGTGGGTCAGCACCATCCTCGTGCCGTCATCGACGGGCTCGAGCTCCAGCCTGACCTCGGTCGTGGTCGGGTGACCCTCGGGCATGCCCATCTGCTCCGCCGACATCACGTTGCCGTGCTCGTCGGACATGGAGTCGGTGTAGACGAGGCGCTGGTGGTCGACGACCTCGAGGTACTCACCGGTGAACCACATCTGCATCGCGCCGTCCGGCGTCGCCATCTCCATGCACAGCAGGCGGGTGCCGCCCACCCGCACATCCATCGTGGCCACGGGGATGGTGGCGCCTTCGGGGCCGTACCACTGCGCAAAGTGTTCCGGCTCCGTCCACATCGACCAGATCAGATCCGCCGGCGCCGCGAGCGTCCGCTCGATCACCATGTCGCCGCTGTCATCGGTCATCGTGACCGCCTGCCTTTCCTTGTTGCTGGACGTGCTGGAGGTAGGTGTCCATCCGGTCGAGGCGGGCCTCCCAGAGGGGCCGGTACTGCTCTGCCCAGGTGGAGACGGCCTCGAGCCGTGCCGCGTCGAGAGTGCAGGGCCGGAACTGCGCACGGTGGCCTCGGACGATCAGGCCGGCTCGTTCGAGCACCTTGAGGTGCTTGGAGATGGCGGGCAGGGAGAGGTCGAAGGGTTCGGCGAGCTGGTTGACGTTCGCCTCCCCCTGGGCGAGTCGTGCCAGCATCGCGCGCCGGGTCGAGTTGGCCAGGGCCGCGAACGTCTCGTCGAGCCGGTCCTCGGCGGCCGGCACTGCCGTTCCCGCACTCATATTGTTCCTATCGGTTAATTAACTGATAGTGAAACTATGTCGGGACGGACGTGACGTCAAGGGGGTGGCAGGAGCAGCGCCTCGGCCGGGCGCGACAGGTGGCCGGAGGCCCGGTTGTTCTTCAATGGTTACTCAGAGGGTCCTCGACGGTCCCGGGGCCTGCGGCTAGCGTGGCCCTCGTCCACACCACGCAGTGACCCAAGAACTGGAGCACCATCACGTGATGAAGCAATCCCGGCTCCGTGCCGTGCTGGCCGCGAGCACCATCGCCGCGCTCAGCGCCACGGCGCTCAGCGCCGGTCCGACCAGCGCAGCGCCCGACACCACGGCCCCGGCAGCCGCCTCCGCCCCAGCACCGACCGAGGCAGCCGCCGTCCCGAAGAAGGGCAAGAAGAGGCAGAAGGTCGCCGTCCGCGTCCTGTCCTTCAACGACTTCCACGGCCGCCTCGAGTCCAGCGGGGGTCTGGGCGGCGCACCCGCCCTGGCCGCGAAGGTCAAGGAGCTGCGGGCCAAGTACGGAAAGAACCGCTCGATCACGGCCGCGGCCGGCGACCTCATCGGCGCCAGCCAGTTCGCCTCGACGATCTTCCAGGACGAGCCGACCATCGAGATCATGGAGGCCCTGGGGCTCCAGACGAGTGCCGTGGGCAACCACGAGTTCGACGAGGGTGTCCGCGAGCTGATGCGCATCCAGCACGGCGGCTGCTTCGACGAGTGCTTCGAAGAGGGCGCCGCCTACGACGGTGCGGACTTCCCCTACCTGGCCGCCAACGTGGTCTGGAAGGGCAGCGGCAAGCCGATCCTGCCGCCGTACTGGGTCAAGAAGATCCGCGGCGTGGAGGTCGGCTTCATCGGCGTGGTCACCAGCGACCTGCCGGTCCTCGTCAACCCCAGCGGCATCCGCAACGTCAACGTGCTCGACGAGGCCGAGACGATCAACCGCTACTCCCGTGAGCTGCGCGCGCCAGGGCGTGAAGGCCCAGGTCGTGCTGATGCACGAGGGCGGCGAGCAGACATGGACGCCGGCCGAGGGTGAGACCGCCGAGGACGACCCGCGGACGGCGAACACCTGCGTCGGTCTCGAGGGACCGGTGGCGGACATCAACGACCGCGTCTCCGGGCAGGTCGACGCGATGGTCACCGGCCACTCCCACCAGGGCTACGTCTGCGACCTCGAGGACCCGCGAGGTCGCACCCGGCCGGTCAGCCAGGCCAGCAGCAACGGCAACCTCGTCACCGCCACCAAGCTGGTCCTGAACCGCAAGACCGGCAACGTGGTCCGCGACCGTTCCAAGGCGCGCAACCACGAGGTCATCGAGGCCGACGGCGTCGACGCAGGAGTCCAGAGCATCGTCGACAAGTGGCTCGCCAAGGCCGCCCCGCTCGCCAACCGCGTGGTCGGCTCGGTGTCCGAGGACATCACCGGCGACTCCAACGGCAACCGTGGTGCCGAGACCCCGATGGGCCGTCTCGTTGCGGACGCCATCCTGTGGGGTACGCAGGCCGAGAACAACGGCGGCGCCGAGATCGCCTTCATGAACACCAGTGGCGTGCGCGACTCGTTCATCTTCAACGAGATCTCCGGCGGCGAGCAGCCCGGTGAGATCACCTACGGCGAGGCCGGGAACGTCGCCCCGTTCAGCAACCTGCTGGTGACCCTGGACCTCACCGGCGCCGACATCGAGGCGGTGCTCAACCAGCAGTTCAAGGGAGCGGGCGCGGCCCGACCGGTCCTCGCGCTGAACCCGTCCGAGGGCTTCACCTACGAGTGGGACCCGGTCGCGAACTCCGTCGTCGACGGCTCCATGATGCTGAACGGCAATCCCATCGAGGACGGGACGACCTACCGCGTGGCGACGCTCAACTTCCTCGCGGACGGGGGTGACGGCTTCACTGCCTTCGGGAACGGTCAGAACGTGCTCGGCGGTGCGAGCGACCTGGAGAACCTGGTCGCCTACCTCGAGGCCAACCCCGACCTCTCGGTGACGCCGGACCGGGTGGGTGGCCTCTGAGCCACCTGCCGGCGTCGAGCTGACGTCGCACAGTCCCATCACGAGGCCCCGGTCGTCACGACCGGGGCCTCGTGCCGTGGACGCCGCTGGCGAACGGACCCTCAGGCGGAGGCCACGAGCAGCAGCACGTCGACCAGTGCGATGCCGATCGCAGCCAGGAACGGCGCCCGGCCGCGACCGGTGACAGCCACCACCGCCAACACGGCCACCGTCACCAGCGCCACCACAGACTCGACTCGGGCGAGGCCGGTGCCGAGGGCGACGACCACGGAGCCCGCGGCCAGGACGGCCGTCGCGACCGCCGGCAGCCGACGGGCACCGATCCGGTGCGGAAGGCCACTCACCGCCGTCGCCTCGTCGTCCGCCAGGTCCGGGAGGACGTTGAGCAGGTGCGCCCCCACCCCGAGCAGGGCGCCCGCCAGCGGCTGCCACCAGGGCGGGAGCTCGGAGGGCTGGCCGGCCAGGGCCACGAACACCACCAGGCCCCCGAAGGAGACGGCGTAGGGAAGCCAGGACCAGACGGTCGACTTGAGCCACAGGTTGTAGACCCAGGCGGAGGCGACCGTCAGCAGGTGAACGAGGCCGGCCGGCCAGCCGCAGGCCAGCGAGAGCGGCACCACCGCCACCACGGCGAGGCCGCACGCGATCCGGACCGTCCCGGTGCTGATCTCCCCGGTGACGAGTGGCTTGTCAGACCTCCCGACCTGACGATCGCGCGCCTCGTCGACGAGGTCGTTCGACCACCCGACCGAGAGCTGTCCGGCGAGGACCGCCAGCCCGACCAGCAGCGTGCGCCCGGGCGAGAGGTCGGCGGCAACCGCCAGCAGCACGATCAGCACCACCACCGCGAGGGCCGGGCCCAGGTGGGCGGCGCGCAGGAGGGCGGAGATCTTCACGACCGGGCTCCCGGCGGGAGCGCGGAGTCCGGCTTTCCCCCGCTCCGCAGCGGGTCTGCCGGGAGGAGCTCGACCTGTTCCCGGCACCACGGGCTGATCCGGCGACTGCCTTCGAGGACCCCAGCCCGAAAGCTCGCCCAGTCAACCCACGCTCGCCTCCTCCACCTCGGCGGGGTCGGGAGCGAGCGGATCGGCGGTCGTGGCGACGTACACCGGACACATCTCGTTCTCGACGACGCCGTTCGTCATCACCGCCCGGTAGCGGAAGGTCGGCAGCACCAGCGTGACCCCCGCCGCGCGGACGCCGACCTCGTCGAGCACCCGGCGGCGTACGGCGTCCGCCAGCGGCTCGCCGGGTGCCGGATGACCGCAGACGCTGTTGGTCCACTCCCCCGGCCAGGTCTTCTTGGACAGCGCGCGTCGGGTCATCAGCAGCCGGCCGTCGGGGTCGAAGAGGTAGCAGGAGAACGCGAGGTGGAGCGGCGTGTTCGAGTGGTGCACGCCCGCCTTGGGCGTGGTGCCCACAGCCCGTCCGTCCTCGTCGAGGAGGACGACCAGCTCCTCGGCGTCGCCGGCGCTCATGCCGGCCTCGCGAGCTGGTTGACCGCCAGGCCGAAGACCGTCGGCACCGCCGCCGCCGCCGGCACCACCCGGCTCCGGAGCGCGGCGTGCCGGGACGCGGTCAGCAGGCCGTGGGTCAGCAGGTTGTGCCGCCAGCCGAGCCGGTGCCAGGCGAGCTCGTACGAACGCGGGCGACCCGCCCGCACCGCGGCGACCGCGGCCCGCGCCTGGGCCAGCCCGAGAGCGATGCCCTCGCCGGTGAGGGCATCGACGTAGCCCGCGGCGTCGCCGACGAGCAGCACCCGGCCGGCGACACGGCGTCGTGACCGTTGCCGCAACGGCCCGGCCCCCCGCACCTCCTCGACCGGGTGACCGGCCAGTCGATCGACCAGCGTGGGGAAATCAGCGATCAGGGCCTCGAGCGGTCGCCGCTCGTCGCTCAGCACCGCGATCCCCACCTGTCCGTCGCCGACCGGCGTCACGTAGGCCTCCCCCGCTGTCGCCCAGTGCACCTCCACCAGGGACGTCCACGGCGCGACCGGGACGTGGCACCGCTGGCCGTAGCGGCGGCGCCCGACGACGTCCGCGTCCAGTCCGAGCGACCGGCGGATCGGTGAGTGCAGACCGTCCGCCGCCACGAGATAGCGGGTCGGTTCCCCGTCGACCACGACGTGGTCGCCCCGGTCCTGGACCGTGCTCACGGCCCGTTGCTCCGTCGTCACCCCCGCTGCCAGCACGGCCTGCGACAGCGCCCGGTGCAGCGTCGTGCGGCGGACACCGAGGCCGGCCCCGTGCCGGAACTGAGCCTCGGCGACCGTGTCACCGTCGAGGTAGCGGATGCCGGTGATGGGGTGGCCTGCCAGGGGTACGCCGAGGTCCGCCAGAGCAGCGACGGCACCTGGCATCAGGCCTTCACCGCAGGCTTTGTCGATCACGCCGTCGCGACGCTCGATCACGCCCACGTCGAGTCCCGCCCGGGCGGCGTACAGGGCGGTGGCCAACCCGACCGGACCTCCGCCGACCACCAGCAGGTCACGCATCGGCCAGCCCACTGGGCAGCGTGCGCGAGCGCGGCGTTCTCGGTCCGGATGCGCACCGTGAGCAGCCCGGCGTTGAGAACGGTGAACGCCAGCGCCGTCAGCCACGCGCCGTGCACCATCGGCAGCGCCACGCCCTCGACCACCACCGCGACATAGTTCGGGTGCGGCAGGAAACGGTAGGGCCCCGAACGGACAGGAGCCAGCCCGGGCACGATGATCACCCGGGTGTTCCAACGTCGGCCCAGCGTGACGATGCACCACCAGCGCAGCGCCTGGGAGGCGAGCACCAGCGCGAGCATGGTCCACGCCAGAACCGGGCTCACCGTCGGCTGGATGCACCCAGGCCTCGATCAGCATCGCCACCAGGAAGCCCGAGTGCAGCACCACCATGAACGGGTAGTGCCCCTGACCGGACTCCTGGCCGCCGCGCGCCACGCTCCACGCGGAGTTGCGCTGGGAGACCACCAGCTCGGCGAGCCGCTCCACGCCGACCAGCGCCACCAGGATCGTGAAGGCGGTCAGGGTGGTCACGAGGCCGCTTCCTCAGGAGAGGTCGCTCGGACCAGCACCAGCTCGGAGCAGAAGCCGGGCCCCATGGCCAGGACGACACCGTAGGAGCCCGGGCGCGGGGGGCGGTCGCGCAGCGTGTCCTCGAGGACGTGCAGCACCGACGCCGACGACAGGTTGCCGATCCGGGCCAACGAGTCCCAGGTGAGCTGCACCGCCTCACGTGGTACCTCGAGAGCCTCCTGGAGCGCCTCGATCACCTTGGGGCCACCCGGATGGCACACCCACCACTCGATGTCGTCACGGGTCAGGTCGTGGTCGGCGAGGAAGCCGTCGACGTCCTCACGGAGGTAGCGGCCCACCACCGCGGGGACCTGCGCGTCGAGGACGATGCGCAGCCCGGTACTGGTGACGTCGAAGCCCATCGTGCGCTCCGAGTCCGGGTAGAGCCGACTCCGGGTGTCGACCACCTCCGCCGCGCCGCCCCGGTCGAGGCCACCCCTGGCCACCACCGCAGCAGCGCCGTCCCCGAAGAGACCGCTGGCGACCAGGTTGGGCATCGAGACGTCGTCGCGCTGGACGGTCAGCGAGCACAGCTCGACCGCCACGAGCACTGCCACGTCGTCGGGGTGGCCGAGCAGGTAGTCGTGCAGGCGCGCGATGCCCGCGGCACCGGCCACGCACCCCAGACCGACCAGCGGCACCCGCTTCACGTCGGGCCGCAGCCCCACCACGCCGGCGATGCGGGCCTCGAGCGACGGCACCGCGAGACCCGTCACCGTGGCCGAGATGACCAGGTCGACGTCGCTGGGGGTCAGGTCGGCCGCCTTGAGAGCGTCCACGAGGGCGCGCGAGCCGAGCTCCACGGCGTGCTCGATGAACAGGTCGTTGGCCTCGGTGAAGCCGTCGAGGTCGGCGTACGCCTCCAGCGGCAGCGACGAGGCTTCGCTGCTGCACGCCCGCGTTCGCGTGGAAGCGGCGCAACAGCCGCTCGTCGAGGCCGCCCTGGGCGATCACCGTCGCGAACGCGTCGGTGATCTGCTCCTGCGGGTAGGTGTGCTCGGGGAGGACTCCACGAACCGAGAGGATCTCCACGTCTAGGACTCCTTCATCGAGGGCTGTACTGAGGGGTGCGGGCGGTGGCACCTGCGAACAGGCCGGAGGCCAGTCCTGCGGTCAGGCGTGGGGTGATCCGGCCGTCGCCGAGGCCGAGCTCGACGAGTGAGTCGAAGACGCCTTGGCTCCGACCCGCTGCGGTGATGCCGGCGTCGACGACGGCGGAGCTGCGCGTGAGTCGTGAGGCGACCCAGGTGTGCTTGAGGTGGCGGCCGAGCAGGCGCCGTACGGCGCCGCGGTGCGCGGCCCCGGCGGCGGCCGGGGTGTGCGCGCCGAACGCGCGAGCGGCGGCGCGACCCGCAAGAGCACCCGTCGCTACGGCGTAGTAGATGCCCTCACCCGTCATCGGGTTGATCAGGCCGGCCGCGTCACCGGCCAGGAGGACCTGCCCGTCCGGCTGCTGCCAGGTCCAGCCGGACAACGGCAGGTGGTGTGCCCGCCAGGCGACTCCGGCCTCGCCGCTGCCGGGCAACAGCCGGTCGAGCTCGCCCAGCAGGATCGCGCGGGTGGGGCCCTGGCCGTCACGGGCTCGGTGATCGTCCACGAACTCGCCGTACCCCACGTTGGACCAGCCGTCCCCGCGGTCGAACGCCCAGGCGTACGACGGCTGGCGCCGATCACCGTAACGGATGACCTGTCGGCCCCGTCGGGAGTCCGCGGTCGGCGCGTAGCCCCGGATGGCGAGCGCCCGGCGACCTCCTCGACGCAGGTCGAGCCAGGCGCGAACGACCGAATGGGCGCCGTCGGCCCCGACGACCACCCGCGCGTCGTAGCGGTCGTCCAGCACCATCCGGTCTCCGACCCGCTGCAGCTGCGAGACCCGGTGCCGGCGGAGCACGGCACCGGCCGCCACGGCCCGTTCGACCAGTCGGGCGTCGAAGACCTCACGCGGGATCACCCAGACCGGCCGCGCCAGGCGACCCGACACCCGGCGCTCGGCGTGCGACAGCTCCAGCTGCTCCAGCGGCGTCCAGCCCTCGGTGGGGTCGTCGACCCCGACCGAGCGCAGCACATCGAGCGCGTGCGGAGCGATCCCGTCGCCACAGCACTTGTCGCGCGGGAAGTCGGCCCGGTCGAGCAGGAGGACCCGCAGTCCCGGATCGTCGGCCAGGGCGGCCAGCGCGGCGGCGGCCCCGGCGGGGCCGGCCCCCACGACCACCAGGTCCCAGGACTCGGTCGGCGCGCCCGGGACGTGGTCATCCGCCCAACGTACCCATGAGACCGCAACCCGCCGCCATCTCCCGGGCAAGGTTCCTGGCGAGGAGGCGAAAGCTGCCGAGAACGGCCCCGTGACTCAGGACGTTCGCCTCTACGGACGCCTCTCGGGACTCGTGAGAGTGGAGGCATACGGACGACGAGGCTCGGAGGGGGCTGACATGAGCACGGATCGGACCGACAACACTTCCGTTGCCGAGGTCGTGGTGGGTGTGGACGGGTCGGAACCCAGCACCCGCGCACTCATCTGGGCCCTGGACATGGCGAGGAGCCACGGGTGGTCGGTGGACGTGATCACCGCATGGCCGGACGCCGGGAGTGTCCTCGTCCACGAGGTCCCGGGGCACTTCTCACTGCCTCGACATCGCGCGGATGAGGCGCAACGCACCGCACTGACGAATGCCCTGCTCACGATCGACTCCCCGCCAGTCGTGGAAACCCACCTGGTCAACGCTCGTCCGGTCACTGCGCTCCGCGAGCGAGCGGCCACGGCGCAGGTCCTGGTCGTCGGGTCGCATGGTGACGACCGGCCTTCCGATCACCGTCGTCGCACCCCGATCGGCGAGGCCCTGAAGCCGTTGGTGCCATGTCCGGTCGTCGTGGTCGAGCCGTGGGAGGCCTGATGACATGGACCTCCCACTGGTAGCGCTGTTCGTCGTCGCCTGGGCCGTGATCGGGTTGACGACCGGCCTGTGGATGATCCGCCGCGGGCACGATCGCAGGTGGGTGGCGATCGCGTTGACTTTGGGTCCGTTGTTCGTGCCCATCGCGATGGAGCGCGTCGAGCGACGGCCCCGGCTGGTCGCTTCCTTGGCTGACGAAGCTTCCCTGGTAGGGCCGACAGCGCGCAGCGGGACACGAGTGCTCGTGGGACTGGACGGATCCTCGGAATCACACCATGCGTTGACCTCCGCGCTCAGGTTGTTGGGGGACGGATGCGGCGTGCTCGTGCTGGCCGAAGTCGTCTCCTACGACGCGACTGAGAGCGATGAGGACACCTCCATCGGAGCCGCGTCGGCTCGGTTGGCTGCAGTAGCGGCCGGTGTGGACCGCCAGGTGCCGGTGCGACGTGAGGTACTCGTAGGACCGGTCGGTGAGTCGTTGCGACGATTCGCGGTGGATCACGACATGGATCTTCTCGTCGTCGGGCGGCGCGGGCGAGGTGTGTCAGCCAAGCTGCTGGGCAGCGTGTCGACAGACGTTGTCCACCACTCCGCGGTACCGGTGCTGGTCATAGAACCCGCACCGACCACGAGGTCGACCTGAATCGGCCCACGGTTCGACGGGACCTGTTGCACACAGGCCCCATGAGACCGAGGTCCTAGGAGTGCGAATAGATGATCATGAAGGCAATCATCGCGAAGTAGCCTGCCAGCAGCGGCACGCTTCGCCACCTACCGCAGGCGCCCCGAGCGTCCGGGGATCGCCAGGGCCACCACGATGATGCTGAGCGCGACGCCCACCTCGATCTCGGCCCGGGCGATCTCGATCGGAGAGATCAGCGCCGCCGTCGCCACGATCAGCAGCGTGTTGAAGATGTTGCTGCCCAGCACGGTACCGATCCCGACGTCGTCGTGGCCGCGCACCCGAGCCGCCACCATGGTGGCGATCTCAGGGGTCGACGTGCCCAGGGCCACGAACACCGCACCGACGACGAATCCGTCCCAGCCCATCACCTCGCTGACCCCCACAGCGCCGACCACGATGAGACGTCCGGCCACGATCAGCAGACCCAGACCCACGACGACGCTGGTCACGATCACCCGATGGCTGCGCTCCTCGACGCACTGCGACCCCCGAGTCCCGCGCCCTGCGAGCCGTGAGAGCGCTCTGGGTGAGCCAGGCGAGGAAGATGAGGAGCAGGACCGTCGCGTCGAGCCGCCCGATGGTGCCGTCGAGGCCGAGCATGCCCAGGACCGCTGGCGCTGCGAGCGCCATCGGGATGTCTCGAGCGAGGGTGCCGGAATCGACCACGATGGTTCCAAGAGCCAGCGCCAGTCCCGAGGACCACGCCGCCGTTGACGACGTTGCTGCCCAGGGCGTCGCCCAAGGCGATCTCGGGCCGTCCCCGCAACGCAGACGCTCACCGCGACGGTCAGTTCTGGACTGGAGGTTGCGAACGCCGCAACCGTGGCTCCGATGATCCCGGCCGGCATCCGCCACCAACTCGGCAAGACCGACCACCCCCCGTACGAACAGGTCACCACCGAGAGCAGCGCAGCAGATGCCGCCGACGAGCACCGCGATCGTGACCACCTGGCGGCCTCCTCTCGGGCTAGCCACATCCTGCCGGACGGCCAGCCGACAGGGACGATGGTCCCTGTGCCTCGCGCGAGCGGGTGAGTAGCGTGTGGCCCCCACGAGAGGCATCACCGTGTCAGAGCTGCAGAGCCTTGAACAGGGTCCGCCCCGCCATCCGTCGAAGGGCAGCATGCCTGTTCGTGAGCAGGTGAACCGCAGTGACAACCGACGCGCCACGCACCAATCAACCGACCAGGTGCGCGCCTGGCACGCGATGCCCGTCGGTGCCGTGACCGACGCGTTCGGGGTGTCAGCCACCGCAGGGCTGAGTACGTCCAGGCAGAGAAGCAGGCTGGCCGCCAGTGGAGCCAACGCTCTTCCACAACCCGAACGACGCCGGCGGGTGATGCTGCTGGTGGATCAGGTCCGCAACCCGTTGATCGTGCTGCTGCTCGGGGCCGGGGTGATCGCTGGCCTCGTGGGGGAGGTCAAGGACGCTGCCGTCATCGTCGCAGTGATCGTGATCAACTCGGTGCTGGGATTCGTCCAGGAGTTCCGGGCGGAGAACAGCGTGGAGTCCTTGCGCAAGATGCTGGCCGAGACCTGCGTGGTTCGACGAGACGGACGGTTGGTTGAGATCGCGGCCGCCGACCTCGTGCCGGGCGACGTCGTGGTGCTGGAAGCCGGCGACCAGGTCCCCGCCGACGGTCGGTTGCTCGTTGCCGAGCAGCTGGAGCTCGACGAGTCTGCACTGACCGGCGAATCGGTCCCAACCACCAAGCGTACCGACCCCGTCACCGCAGCCAACGCGCTCGTGGGTGACCGCTGGTGCATGGTCTTCATGAACAGCCTTGGTCACCCGCGGGCGCGGCGAGCTCGTGGTCACTGCGACTGGTTCCTTCACCGAGATGGGTGTCCTGGCCGACCTCATCAACCGCACACCCGTGGCAGCGACTCCGCTCCAACGTCAGCTGGCAGAGCTGGGCAAACGGCTCGCCGCGATCGGCGGGGTCGCAGTTGCTGCCTACCTCCTGGTCGGTCTGCTGCGCGGTGAGGCGTGGCACGAGGTGGTGCTCTCAGCGGTGGCACTCGCGGTGGCCGCGGTTCCGGAGGGCCTCCCCGTGGTCGTCACCGTCACCCTGGCCGTCGGTGGGCACCAGATGGCCCGTCGGGGCGCGCTGGTCAAGCAACTCGCGTCCGTGGAGACCCTGGGCGCCACCTCGGTGGTGTGCACGGACAAGACGGGGACGCTCACTGTCAACCAGATGACTGTCCGCAGCCTGTGGATCGGGGGGCACGAGTACACCGTGTCCGGGGAGGGCTACCACGCACAGGGCGACGTCACCCTCGGTGGCACGGCGATACCCGAGGTCGAGGTCGACGCCCTGCGACGTCTTGGCTGCGCAGCAGCCCTGTGCAATGACAGCAGCGTGACCGGCGCGAACGTGGTCGGGGATCCGATGGAGGCTGCACTGGTGGTGCTTGCCGGAAAGGTCGGGGTCGACCCCGATCGAGAACGAGCGCGCCTACCGCGCGTCGCCGAGATACCGTTCGACGCGCGCCATCGCTACATGGCCACCGCTCACGTCGACGACGAAGACCCCGCTCATGTCTTGGTCACCGTGAAAGGCGCGCTCGATGTGCTGCTCGACCGGTGCACGCACGTTGCCGGCGCCGGCGGCCGAGCCGCCGCCCTCGACGTCAGCACCCGAGCAAGCGTCTCGGCGGCGATGACCCGTCTGGCTGGTCGCGGCCTCCGGGTCCTGGCCGTCGCCGAACGTCGCCTTCCCCGCCAAGCCATCGAAGACGAACCTCTCAGCGACCTGATCGCCCATCTCACCCTGCTCGGCTTGATCGGCCTCCTGGATCCGCCACGAGCCGGCGTCGTCGAGGCGATCGCCGCGTGTCACGCAGCCGGGATCGACGTCAAGATGATCACCGGAGACCACGCCGCGACCGCCGAGGCCATCGCGCAGGAGCTGGGAATCACCGGTCGGACCTGCACCGGGGCCGAGCTGGATGCGTCGGAAGACGGAGACAGCACGATCAGCGATGTCGGGGTCTTCGCCCGGGTCAGCCCTGAGCACAAGCTCCGCATCGTCCGTGCCCTCCAAGACGCCGAGCACGTCACCGCCATGACGGGCGACGGCGTCAACGACGCTCCGGCGCTCAGAGCCGCCGACATCGGCGTCGCCATGGGCGAGGCCGGCACCCAGGTCAGCCGCGACGCGGCCGCCATGGTGCTCGTCGACGACCACTTCGCCACCATCGTGCACGCGGTCGAGGCTGGACGGACGATCTACGCCAACATCGTCTCGTTCCTCCGGTTCCAGCTCACCACCAACGCAGGGGCGATCGCCACCATGCTCACGGCCTCACTCATCGGGCTCCCGGCACCCCTGACTGCCATCCAGATCCTGTGGGTCAACATGATCATGGACGGCCCGCCAGCCGTCGCCCTGGGCATGGACCCCCCCGAGCCTGACGTCATGCAGCGCCCACCCAGAGCCGCGCGCGAGCATCTGCTGCCGATGTCTCGCATCGGAGTCATCGCCCTGAACGGTGTCATCATGGCGCTGGGCACGCTGGCCGTCCTCACCTACGGCTCGACCGCTCTTCCCGCCGCCCAGGCTGCCACCTTGACCTTCACCACGTTCGTGCTGTTCCAGGTCGTCAGCGCGCTCACCGTGCGCTCCCCCGCGCTCTCGGTGTTCACGGCCCGCACCTTCACCAACTGGTCCCTGTGGACCGCCTTGACCTTCATCGTTGGCCTACAGGTCGTGGTCGTCAGCGTGCCCTTCGCGCAGGGCATCTTCGACACGGTGGCCCTCACGCCGGGGCAGTGGCTCCTCGCCGCCGGCACCTCATCGCGTTCTCCTGGTTGTCGATGAAGTTCGCAAGTCGATCCTCCGCCGTACCTAGCCTGAGACCCAGCCTCACGGCCAGCAGACGCGAGCCGATCGACCCTGGTGCGGCGGACCTTTGGCAGTGTCCTACGGCGTCCTGTCTCCGTACGCTGAGAAGATGGGACGAAGTGAGAGTGACAGCATCGTGGTCGCGGTCGACGGGTCGGAGCACGCCGATCGTGCCCTCCGCTGGGCCGCTGACCAAGCGTCCTTCGAGGACCGCCACCTCATGGTGGTGACCGCGGCGAAGACACCGAGACGGTGGCCGAACAGGCAGTCGTCGAGGCCAGGAGGCTGCACCCTGCCATCTCAGCGCACGCCCTCACGACGCCAGGCGATCCACGCCAGGTCCTCATCGACCTTTCATCGCGAGCACACCTGCTCGTCGTCGGCTCCCGGGGCCGCGGAGCGCTGAAGACGATGCTGCTCGGCTCGGTCAGTGCCGCCGTGAGCGCCCATGCCGCATGCCCAGTCGTGATCTGCCGGCCGGACGGTCACCAGGTCGGACGCGGTGTGATGGTGGGCGCCGACGGCACTCCGGGGTCCTTGCCCGTCATCGAGTTCGCCTACCGGCAGGCGGCAGTACGGGGGCTGCCCTTGACCGTCCTGCACTGCTTCTGGGACGCGGCCGCCGCCGTCGCGCAGTACCACCAGGCTCGAGGTGAGGTGGTCGACCCACCGGACCTCACCGACCTGGAAGCGCTCCTGGCGGAGTCGGTCGCGGGCTTGGCCGAGACCTACCCGGATGTTGTTGTCACTCTCAGTCTCCGGCACGGCCTGGTCGACGAGGCACTCACGCGCCGAGATGGAGGAGTGGGATCTGATCGTCGTCGGCCGCCACCCGATGGCCTCCCTGGCCCGGGTGATCACCGGCTCCATCGCCACCACGGTCGTGGAACGGGCACATACCACCGTGGCTGTGGTGCCCGACACGGCTCCGTCGTCGTGACCCTCACGAGATGCTCTGCTCCAGGCCGGCGGCCGTCGGGTGGGTCACCTGTCCTGTGCTGGCTGGAACAGGTCAGTCGAGCAGCACACGTTCGCCGTGGCTGGGGACGATGGCACACCACCCGAGTTCCGAGTGGATCCGCTCAGCGAGTCGAGCCGACCGTGCGCTTCGCCGTGGACGACATAGACGGTGCGGGGCGGCGCGGGCGCACGTCCGAGCCAGGCGAGGGTCTCGTCCGCGTCTGAGTGCACCGAGAAGTCCGGGACGGACACGATCTCAGCCTTGACGGGCACGTAACGGCCGTGGATCTTGACCTCGCGCGCGCCCTCGAGGAGCCTGCGACCGCGGGTGCCCTCGGCCTGGAATCCGGTGAGGACGACGGTGTTGCGATGGTCTGGGAGCTGGTGCGCGAGGTGGTGGACCACGCGTCCGCCTGCTGCCATGCCGGAGGCGGAGACGATGATGCTCGGGGAGGCGGGCCGGTTCAGTCGCTTGGAATCCTCGACGGTGTGGGCTGCTTGGAGGTCTTCTGAGCCGAAGATGTCGGTCTTGCCGGAGATCTCGGGCCGGAGCTGGTCGCTGGACGCAGCCTGCGCGCCTCGGTAGACGTCGAGCGCGGCGAGAGCCATGGGGCTGTCGACGAACACGGGCACGCGGGGGATGTCGCCGCATCGCATCAGACGATGCAGCTCGAGGAGAACGAGCTCGGTGCGGTCCACGGCGAACGCCGGGATGAGCACGCTGCCGCCTCGTTCGAGGGTGCGGCAGATGGCGTCCGCCAGGAGGGACGGGTCCGGCTCGGGGTGCTGCCGGTCGCCGTACGTGGACTCCACGACGATGGTGTCCACATGTGGTGGGTCTGCCGGAGGTACGAGCAGGGGATGGTGGGATCGCCCGAGGTCGCCGCTGAAGAGCACGCTGTGCCCGTCGAGCTGGAGAGTGGCCGTGACAGAGCCGAGGATGTGACCTGCCGGCCTGAGGGTGAGAACGGCACCGGGCGCGAGCCGTTGCGGGTTCTCCATCGGAGCGGGGGTGATGAGCGGCAGCGTTCGTTCGACGTCTGATCGATCGTAGAGCGGGAACGCCGGTGTGTGCTTGGAGAAGCCCCGCTTGTTGGCGTAGGCGGCATCTTCTTCCTGCAGGTGGGCGCTGTCTCGCAGCACGATGGCGGCGAGCTGGGCTGTCTCGGCGGTGCAGATGACGCGACCGCGGAAGCCCTCGTGAACCAGCCTGGGCAAGTAACCGGTGTGGTCGAGGTGCGCGTGGGTGAGAACCACGTGGTCGATGGTGGCGGGGTCGACGGGAAACCGGGCCCAGTTGCGCCTCCGCAGGGTGGACAGACCCTGATAGAGGCCGGCGTCGACGAGGACCCGGGTGTGGGCGCTTTCGAGGAGGAAGCGACTACCGGTGACGGTCCCGGCGGCGCCCAGGAAGGTCAGGGAGGGGTCCGTCATGGCGTGACCCGGTCCGCGTCGCTGACCACGCTGAGCGTGTGGTTGCTCCTGACCTTGGCTTTCAACATCCGAACCAGTTCCTCTTCGTGGTGCACGCCGGCGGCCGGGAGGTCCGCTTGTACGTGCCCCAGTCTTCGGGGGCGCCTCGATCGCGTACAGGGCCCTTGGTGCCGTTGCCGCGGGCCCTACGACCTGCACGAACCCCGGTCTCCCCCGCGCCAGCCTCGAGGCGCTCCTCCCCGGCAGCGCGCTGCGCGAGCGCCTCGGCCGGGTCAGGCGTCGGCGTCGACGAGCCGCCCATCGGGGGTGACGGGGTGGTCCTCGTTGATGGCGCGCACGGCCTCGGGGAGGTCGAGGAGGTCGAGCGTGGCGTCGGTCGGCCGACGGTCGAGGTGGACGCCGGCGATCATGCAACGCACCGATCCACCGGCCAGCTCGATGGTGGGAATGTCGACCGTGATGATCTCGCAGGATTCTTCGATGACCGCGACCTGGTCGGGGCGGAGACTGCGACGCGCACGGGCCGACATCACCATGATGTAGCGGCGCTTGCCCTCCGGTGTACGCCCGCACAGCTCGACAGCGTTGCCCGCGAACTCGCGGACCTGCTCCTCGGTGAGCTCCACCACCCTGCGACCGTTGACGGTGAGGCGTTCACGGACCTGCTCCCGACGATGCTCGTCGGGGATCAGGTCCAGCGCCATCAGAGCCACGTCCGTGCCGACGCAGGCCATGACGTTGGTGTGGTAGACCGGCACGCCAGCGGAGTCGACGGCGTCGAAGACCATCGGCTCGTAGGTGAAGTCGGTGCAGAAGCGCTCCAGGACCTGGGCGTTGGCCCGGTGGCTGCGCGCGGTGTAGGCAACCCGCGAGACGTGGTCGAGCACCATCGCGCCGGTGCCTTCGAGGAAGACGCCGTCGGGCTCGAGGCCGGAGTAGTCGACGATCGTCTGCACCCGGTAGTGCGACTTCAGCATCTCGAGCACGTCGGCGCGCCGCTCGTGGCGGCGGTTGGACGCGTACATCGGGAACACCGCGACGGTGCCGCCGGCGTGCGTCGAGATCCAGTTGTTGGGGAACACGCTGTCCGGCCTGGTGTGGTCACCGTCGTCGAAGACGTGGACGCGGACTCCCGCGGCGCGCAGCGCCTCGGCGACCGCATCCATCTCCTGCAACGCCCGCGCCGAGGTGGCCTCGTGCGTTTCCCCCACGGGGGGCTCGGCCTGGAACGCGTTGTCGGCCGCTGTCGCCGGGTTGGGCAGGAACTTGTCGGCGCGGACGAGGATCACTGCGGAAGGGGCCTGTGCACTCACGTCATCGCAATCTAGACGATGGCCTCCGCCCGATCTGCGCCGGGCGGCTCCGAGCGCCCCTTGACAGTCGTCTAGGGGATCCGCTTCTTCACCTCGCAGGACTTGCCGGTGTCCTTACCGGATCCTCCATTGCAGAAGTCTCGCTGCTTCCCACCGTTCAGCTTGTCCCGCCCGGCGGCACCGAACAGTCGATCCTTCCCGGCGTCGCCGTTCATCTCGTCGTCACCCCGACCGCCGCGCACCAGGTCTCGGCCCCCGCCGCCGAAGATCAGATCGTCGCCCTTGCCGGCATCGACCTTGTCGTTGCCGCCTGAGGCGCAGATCACGTCACTCCCCGATGTGCCGTTGAGGTTGTCCTTGCCCGAGGTGCCGACGATGGTGCAGATCGGGCCGACCCGGATGTCGTCGACGATCTCGATGAGATTCTTCGCGACCTCGGACGCATTGACGTACTGGAACACCGCCCGGTTGAAGAGCTTCCCCCGGGAGAACCCGATCCGCTGGTCCATCAGGTCGTTGGCGTTGACGTTCTTGAGCACCTTGCCGACCTGGGTGGCGCCCCGGAACAGGGTCAGCGACGCCAGGTCGGTTTCGTCCACCAGACCTGGGTCGATCGTTGCCGAAGGCGAGGCTGATCGACATCGCCGGGTTGGGCAGCGCGATCTGCAGGGCGCTGGTGTCGTCACTGTTCACCGCGAGTGCCAGTCCGTTGCCCTGATCGCCGTAGTCAGTCGACGCTCAGGTTGGCGCCCAGGGTGTCGGTGAAGGTGACCCCGCCGGCGCCAGCAGGTGAGTAGCCGTTCGGTTTGGCGCCGGCGACCTCATCGGTGAAGTCGATGGTGACCGGCCCGGGTACCACTGCCGCCGCCGGAGCGACAGCGAGCATCTGAGCGCTGAGCAGTGCGAGCGCTCCCACGGCGCCGGCGAGGGTTTTCTTCATGGTCTCCCCTTGGGTGCTGACCTCGGGCGTCGATCGCCACAGGTGTTCGTCGGGTCAGTCATCGAATTCACCCTTGGGGGTGAGCCGACCTCACCGCAGATAGGATCATCATCACGCTCCGCCGACCGGGAAGCAATGCTCAACCGGCGCGGCCCAGACCGGGCCAACTGGCGGAACGACCAAGGATGGTGCGGCGCCCGACTCTGGCTCTCCCGGGCTAGTCGGAGAACGCCGTCGAGTCGGGCGCCGACGCCCATCATCCACGGGGGGAGACGAAGGACGTGGGTCCAGTCTGCGCGGAGCCGCGCCAGCGCGCGTCAGTCATTGACGGCATATGCGCGTGGGCTCGATGCACTACACCGGCCTCAGCTGTCGGGCAGCAGCCCTTCGCGGACGGCGATGGCCAGTGCCTCCAGCTTGGAACTCGCGCCCAGCTTGGATGACAGGTTGGCCACGTGATTGCGCACCGTGTGGACGCTGACGACGAGGCGATCGGCGATCGCCGCGTTCGTCATCCCCTCGGCCACGAGGTCGAGCACCTCGCGCTCCCGCTCGGTCAGGGTCACCCGGGCAACCCCTGATCGGTTCCGCTGGAAGCGAGGCAACAGCCGGGACAGCATCTCCGGGGAGATCACTGCCTCACCTGCCGCCGCCGCCCGCACGGCGGTGGTCAGCTCACCGAGGCCGCGAGACTTCGAGACGAAGCCGGACACGCCGGCCTCGATCGCAGCCACCATGACGTGCTCGGCGGCACTGGCCGTCAGCACCACGACGGCCATCGCGGGCCGCAGTGCCCGCAGCCGTGGGATCGCGGACACGCCGTCCCCGTCCGGGAGACGGTGGTCGAGCAGGAGGACGTCGGGAAGTTCGGTCGGAATCAGCGCCGCCGCGCGTTCGAGCGTGCCAGCCCGGCCGACGACGCGCAGGTCTGACTCGGCGTCCAGCACCTGCGCCAGGCTGGCCGCCAACATCTCATGGTCGTCCACGATCAGAACCCGAATCTGTTGGCCGTCCAACACTCCCCCGTCGATCGCCCGTAGCGCCAACATACTAGGAACATGGCCCCCACGGTGGGTTCCCACGGGCTGGTCAGGCCCCACGATGAGATCTGCCGACGAGAAGGGGCGTGCCATGGGGTCGATCAAGGTCGTGGTCGGAGACGACGACGACGCCATGCGCCACTCTCTCACCGCCCTGCTCCACAGCGATCCCCGCTTCGAGATCGTGGGCCACGCCGCGACCGGTGCGGGCCTGGTCGAGGTGGCGGCCCTGACCCGTCCACATGTGGCCCTGGTGGACGTGCGGATGCCGGGTGGAGGGGTCGAGGCCGTGCGCGCCCTCGCCTCGGGGCCCCCCGTCGTCATCATCGCCGTGTCTGCGGAGACGGCCCCCCAGACCTTGATCGACGTGCTCCGCGCGGGTGCCCGCGGCTATCTGGTCAAGGGACGCATCGGCGGGTCGCTGCCTGACTTCGTCGCGCGCTGCGCGGCCGGGGAGGTCGTGCTCGCCACGCCTACCGGCGCGGAGGTGCTGCGCCAACTCATCGCCGGCCGCAGACGCTGACGTCACACCCACGGGAGAGTTGGCACCTCGGCACTAGGCCCATCCGGTGCCTGCGCCTCTGCTGATGCGCCGCGAGCAGCGACATCGTCGACACCATGCTTCCCGATCTCTTGCGCGACGCCGGCGTGGGACTCCTCCTCCTGCGACGTACGTCGAGCAATCTCGATGTGATCGATGCGAACCGCACCGCGGGAGGCCTGCTCGGCACTGACGGCCAGGACCTCCGCGGCCAGGTGGTGCCCCGCGTGGGCGTCGGTCGTCTGGCTCGGCTGAACGATGCCGTCGACCGGGCATTCCGGGGCGAGAAGTCCCACTGGTGCACCGAACTCGACTCCGACAGGCACATCGACGTCTGCATCAGTCCGTTCGATGGCGAGCCCTGTCGGCTGGCGCTGGTACAGCTCATCCACCTGCCGGACCGTCACGAGGCGTGCTCCGACCCACAGACAGGTCAGTGATGCCCGTCGGTGGGCCGCAGCGAGTCCGCCGGGTCCGGCAGCCAGGTGCGCACCGTGGTACCTGCGCCGAGACGGGAGAGAACGGCAACCCGGCCGCCAGCGACCGCCGCGCGGTCCCGCATCCCTCGGAGGCCGAGGTGCCCTGGCTGGTCGATCGCACTGTCGGTGTCGAACCCCTGACCATCGTCAACGACGGCCACCTCGACGCCCCCCTCCACCCGTCGGACGTGGACGGTGACCCGGGAGGCGTTGGCGTGCTTGCGCACATTGATCAGTGCCTCCTTGGTGATCCGATAGGCGATCACGCGGGGCGCGACGGGCAGGTCGGCATCGTCTGTCGCCTCGACCGTCCAGCGCACGGAATCCTCCAGCACGAAGGCTGCGGCCTCCTGGAGCGCGGTCGCCAGATCGGTCTGTCGTGCCGGCGACTCGAGGTCGAACAGCAGGTGGCGTAGGCGCTCCGTCGCCTCACGCACACTCGTCTGGAGGATGTCCAGGTCTCCCAGGGCTCCGGAGCCCTCCCGCTCCAGCGCCCTTCTCAGCAACACGAGGCGCAGATCGACGACGCTCAACGCCTGCACGGAGTCGTCGTGGACGTCGGCGGCAACTCGCGCACGTTCATCCTCCTGCGCCGCGACCAGGCGGGTGAGCAGGGCCTGTCGGTCATCGGCCAGACGCTGAGCCTTTGCTTGCTGCGCCAGCCGGCGCGAGATGTCCCGTTGCACGGTGGCCAGCAGCCATGGCTCGCCGGTTTCGGGATGACGGATCAGGAAGCTGTTGATGGTGACGGGCGTGGGCGGACCGCCCCGGAGGTTCCGCAACGACGACTCGCCCTGCCACCGGCCGTGCTCGATCACGGCCGGCTGCTCGAACTCCACCGACGCCCGCAATCCGTCCTCGGTCAGGTAGTCCGCGATCGTCGTGGTCGTCACGTCGACATCGGCGGCCAGTCCGACCAACTCCCGCCCGGCAGGATTGAGGTACACCACGGCGCCTTCGGTCGTGGCGAGGGCGATGAAGTCCGACGACGCGTCGACCAATGCCTGGAACCTCAGCAGATCCGACTCGGCTGTCCGGAGGTCGGTGACGTCGCGCTGCACGGTCGCCATGAGCCACGGCGTACCGGTGTGGGGATGGCGCAGCACGAAGGTGTTGGCTGTGACCGGAATCGACGACCCGCCGCGGTGGTCGATCAGCTCGGAATCCCCGCGCCAAGTGCCTGCCTCGAGCAACCCCGGGCGTCCTTCGTCGAGGCTCCGAGTCCGCAGCTGTGGCGCGTAGTCCCCCACCACGGTCTGGCGGATGTCCACGTCGTCCGGCAGCCCGACCATACGGCGCCCGGCCGGGTTGAGGTAGCTCAGTCGCCCATCGAAGGACGCGATCGCAATGAAGTCCTCGGAGGCCTCGACCAGCGCCTGGAACCGCTCGATCTCCTCCTCCTTGCTCGCGATCACTGCCGACGTCTCCTCCCGGTCACCGCGGAAGGTCAGATAGGCCCGCACGATGGCGAGCACGATGCCCGCAGACGCCACGAGCGTGACACCGGCGGGGACCTGCCGGACGGCGTCGACCGTCGCGACGGCCACGCACACCATCGCCAGGGCCACGGGCATGATCAGCCCCGCAGACGCGCCCGAGCCCGCGGGGCGCCGGGCGCGGTACGGGAGCCAGGCGGCCAGAGCAATCGCGCCGGATCCGGCCAATGAGAGCGGAGCGAGGAACGAGCCGGGCCGGAACGTTCCGGCGGTCACCTGGTAGAGAAACACCGAGTCGACCACGGCGAACGCGAGCACCCCGGCACACACCGTTCCAGTGGCCCAGGGAAGTCGGCCATGTGTGGCCGAGGCGAGCGTGGCGACGACCACCAGCAAGGCGACGTCGATCACCGGGTAGGCGAGATTGGTGGCGATCACCGCACCCGTGGCCCCGGGCGTGGTCAGCCGATTCAGCGTCTCGTCGAGCAGCAGTCCGAAAACGGCAGCCACCGCCAACGCGCCCACCAGGGCGTCGAGCGCGAGTGTGCGAGAACGCCGAGGGGCAACACGATGCGTCACGACGAGCATGGCGGCCAGCAGGGTCACCCCGCTGAGAACCCAGAAGCCGTCGGCGAGCGAGGGATACACCGGCGCGCGGTCGAGGACGAAGATCAAGTAGACAAAACCGGCCGCGCGCAACGTCAGGGAGAGAGCGACCAGCGACCACAGCAGCCGCTCCTCGTCGTATCGGACGGCACGCCAGACGACCGCACTGGCCGCCAGCACGTAGCCGGTGGGCTGGACCCAGTCGTCGTAGATCGTCACCGCACCGGGCCCGGAACGGACACCGGGCAGCGTCGAGACCGTGAGTACGAGCAGGATCGCGGCCAGGGCGACGAAGAGGACGCGCACCGAACGCCCGGCGCGTGGCTCCGTTCCCAGCGTCGTCTGCGGCATCTCGGTCCCCCTGAGCCGACAAGGAGGTGCCGGTCAAGCCTCATCGTAGGTGGTCCGCGCGGCCCCACACCTGACCATCCAACCGCTGCGCGCCGTTCAGCCTGCGAGAAGCACCAGACTGCCCAGAGCCAGCATCCAGCTCACGAAGCTGCCGACGAGGAAATACTCGGTGACCTGGTGGATGCCCGGCCCCCGGGCCTGCTCCTCGCGCGCGGCTTGGAGCTCGGGCCAGCGGAGCAGGCCCTTGGCCGCCACCACGACCGTCGCGGCGGTCAGCTCGCCGGCCAGGCCGAGGCCGACGATGAAGACGCGTTCCATCGGGCCGAGAAGTCGGCCACCCTTGAGCCGGTACGTCGGCACATCGCGCCCGGATCCTCGTGACGGGTCGACGGTTCCGGTGGCAGCCAGCACGAGCCGCACCAGCACATTGCCGGTGGAGAGCTGGACCAGCATCACCCCCGCCAGCAGCAGCGCCTCGTCGCCGCTCAGCCCGGCCAGCACCGCAACAGGAGTGGCCTCGAGCCAGCGGGCGAGGGGACCGGCTGCGTTTCCGGCGTACGGCGACAACGCGATCGCGAAGCTCACGGCGACGCCGAACACGGCCAGCGGCAGCCACTCCCGATCCGAGGCGAAGCCTCGGGTCACCGACTGTCCCCAGCTGATGGTGAGGGTCGCGATGACCACCAGGGCGACGACATCACGCAGGCTGCCGAGGTCGGCGAGCAGTCCGATCGACACGACGACGGTGGCGCCGACCGCCTCGGGGACGTGGCGCATCGGTCGCACCGAGAAGACGAGGTCGGTGACGGCGAACCCGACGAGGAGCAGGCCGATCCAGGTCACGACGAGACCGCCAATGCCCGGTCGGCCGCGACCAGCGCAGCCAGGCCGTCGGCGCGGATCCGCTGGGACACCGCGGACGCGCTCACCCCGAGCTCGTCGGCCAACTCACGCTGGGTGCGGCCGGCGAGCAGCCCGGACAGCACCAGCAGCGACCGCTCCGTCAGGTGTCCGACGACGTGATCACGCAGCACGAGCATGGCCTCGACCATGGCAGGGTCGGGTCCGGCGGTGTCCGCGGCACGCCGGTAGACCGTACGGCGCCACCGCGAACCGGCGTGCTGCTCGGCGTGCTTCACCTGGTCGATCGCCTCGCGGGCGGCCCACCAGCCAGAGCCGTCCTCGACCCGGGGTGCCGGCTGCAGGATCGCCACCTCACCCCACCCGATCCCGTGACGGACGTCGACGTCCGGGGCCAGGGTCAGCCGCAGCAGCAGCGTGGCATGGACCGCTTCGGCCACGGTGGCGAACCCGCCTTGGTACTCATCCCCCACGGTGATCCGCAACGGCGTCGCCGGGTCGAGCGCGGTGGTGACCTCGGCCAGCAGGGTCCCGAGGCGGACATGGAGCGCACTGCGGTCCTCGGAGCCACGCGAACCGACGACGTCGCCGATCACGGTCGCCATCAGCATCAGCCCTCACCCCGGTCCATGTTCAGCATTATGCTTCAGAAACGATGAATTGAAGTTGTTGACTTCATTTCGTCCGCACTGCCCTGAGTGGGTCAATTGAGGACGCGCATGGTGTCCGGCAGGCCACCACCGGCGTGGACGTCCTCCACCAGCTGCTGGAGCGCAGTCAGCGCGACCCGTTGCGAGTTCGGTCCGTACGAGACGCGGGCGACACCGAGCTCCTGAAGCGTGGCCAGCGACAGCGAGCCGGGTACGCCGATGACCGTCAGCCGCTGCGGACCGACCGCGGCGACCAGAGTGGCCACCTGGGACTCGCTCAGCTTCCCGGGCACGAACACGACCGGCGCACCGGCGTCGACGTAGGCCTTCGAGCGCTCGACCGCGTCGGCGAGCACGTCGTCCGGGTCACGGTCGCCGGCCTTCACGAACGCGTCGGTGCGGGCGTTGAGCACGAAGTCCGGCACGCCCTCCTGGGCCGCGGCGGCCATGATCTGCTCGACCTGGCCGGCAGCCTCGACGATCGGCTTCAACTGGTCCTCGATGTTGGCACCCACGAGGCCGAGACCGATGGCCCGTCGGACGGTGTCCGCCGCGTCGCCGTACCCCGCTTCGAGGTCGGCCGACACCGGCAGGTCGACGGCCTGGGCGATGCGGCCGCACATGTCGAGCATCTGGTCGACCGGGATGTTCTCGCCGTCCTCGAATCCCAGCGTGGCAGCGATGCCGTGGCTGGCGGTGGCCAGGGCGCGGGTCCCGGCGGTGCCGGCGACGACGCGAGCGCTGATCACGTCCCAGACGTTGACGAGGGTCAGCAGTTCGGGGTCGCGGTGGAGGCGCAGGAACTCGGTGGCAGACATGACTCGATCCAACCACCCCTCCGGGCACCGTCACCACCGCCGAGTCGTCCCTGCTTCGCGCCTCGAGAGCTCGGCGGGTTCACTCCCAGAAGACGCGCTCGACGACGGCGTGCGTACGCCGGGTCCGGCGCAGGTAGTCGTTGACCATGGCGTCGCTGCCGCCGGGCGGGTAGCCGACCGTGATCGCGACCGCGGCGCGCTCACGAGTGTCCCGGGGCAGCTGGTCGCCCGGTTTCCCGCGGACGAGTGTGATCGCGTTGCGGACCTGACTCACCGTCCGCCATCCTTCTTCGAGCACGGCAGCGTCGGCAGCACTCACGAGTCCGGCCTCGCGCGCCCCCGCCAGGGCTGCCAGGGTCTGCGGGGTACGCAACTCGGGGTGTTCGGCGCCGTGACGCATCTGGAGCAGCTGCACCGTCCATTCGATGTCGGAGAGGCCGCCGCGCCCGAGCTTGAGATGCGTGTTGCGATCGGGTCCGCGGGGTGCCCGCTCATCGTCGACGCGGGCCTTGATCCGCCGGATCTCGACGATGTCGTCACGCGACAATCCGCCCTCGGGAAAGCGCAGCGGGTCGATCATGGCCGTGAAACGTCGACGGAGGTCCTCGTCGCCGACCACGGCGTCGGCCCGCAGCAGCGCCTGCGCCTCCCACACCTTCGACCACTTGGCGTAGTAGGCGGCGTAGGAATCGAGGCTGCGCACGAGTGGGCCCTGTCGGCCCTCGGGTCGCAGCCCCGCGTCCACCTCCAGCGCCGGATCGGGGCCGGGCTGGGCGAGCAGCCGGCGTATCTCGTTGGCCACCGCCATCGCATAGCCGCTCGCGGCCTGCGGGTCGGCTCCCTCCCGGGGGTCGTGCACGAACAGGACGTCGGCGTCGGAGCCGTAGGAGAGCTCGAACCCGCCGTACCGTCCCATCGCCACGATCGCCATCGCCGTCGGCGCAACCTCGAGGTTGCGGGCCTCACGGACCGTCCGCCCGGCCAGCTCGAGCGTCGCCTCGAGGGTGGCGTCGGTGAGCCGCGAGAGCGCCGCGCCGACCTCGGCCACGTCGGTGACTCCGGTCAGCTCCCCCGAGGCGATCCGCAGCAGCTCGCGACGGCGTACGGCGCGGACCCGGTGGATCGCATCCTCGGACTCGTCGCGGCGACCGGCGGTGGACGACATCTCCTCGGTCAGCGCCTCGGCGCTCAGCGGCGTGAGGTCCTCCCCCAGCATCTTCACGCCCTGGGGCTCGCGCTCGAGCAGGTCGGTGGCGTAGCGCGAGCTCGCCAGGATGATGGCCAATCGTTGGGCGACCTGGCCCTCGTCGCGCAGCGTGGACAGGTACCACGGGGTCGACCCGAGCGCCTCGCTCAGCCTGCGGAAGCCGAACAGCCCGGCATCGGGGTCCGGTGCGTCCGCGAACCACTCCAGCAGCACCGGGAGCAGCGTGCGCTGGATGGAGGCGGTGCGGGTGACGCCTGCAGTGAGCGCCTCGAGGTGACGCAGTGCCGAGGCGGGATCGAGGTAGCCGAGCGCCGACAGTCGTTCCGTCGCGGCCTGCGGGGACAGCCGGGCACCCTCGCCCGGGATCCGGGCGACAGCCGCCAGGAGCGGTCGGTAGAAGAGCTTCTCGTGGAGCCGGCGCACCTCACGGCGGTGGTGCTGCCAGGCCGCCTGGAGCTCGTCGACCGGCTGCTTGAAGTAACCCATGCTGCGGGCGAGCCGTCGCAGGCTCGGCTCGTCCTCGGGGACGACATGGGTACGCCGCAGCTGGTGCAGCTGGATCCGGTGCTCGAGGGTTCGCAGAAAGGCGTACGCGTCGTGCATCGCCTCACCGTCCGGCCGCCCCACGTAGCCGCCGTCGGTGAGGGCGGCCAGCGCACTCAGCGTCGTCGAGGCACGCAGCCGGGCGTCGGCACGACCGTGCACGAGCTGGAGCAGCTGCACCGCGAACTCCACGTCGCGCAACCCACCGGAGCCCAGCTTGAGCTGTCGCTCGGCCTCTGGCGCCGGGATGTGCTCGATGACCCGGCGGCGCATCGCCTGCACGTCGCCGACGAAGCCGTCGCGCTCGGCGGCCTGCCACACCAGCGGCTCGACCATCTCGGCGTACTGACGCCCCAGCGCGAGGTCACCCGCGACCGGCCGGGCCTTGAGCAACGCCTGGAACTCCCACGTCTTCGCCCAGCGCTCGTAGTAGCCGCGATGACTGGCCACGGTGCGCACCAGCAGTCCCGACTTTCCCTCCGGACGCAGGTTCGCATCGACCGGCCAGATCGTCCCCTCCGCGGTGTGGTCGGAGCAGATCCGCATCAGGTGGCTCGCGAGCTGGGTGGCGACACGGGCAGCGGCCGGGTCGGCGGCATCGTCGACGGGGTCGTAGACGAAGACGACGTCGACGTCGGAGACGTAGTTGAGCTCGTGGCCACCGCACTTGCCCATGGCGATGACGGCCAGCCTGGCCAGCGCGCTGTCGTCGCCCACCCGTGCCCGGGCCACGGCCAGGGCCGCATCGAGGGTCCCGGCGGCGAGGTCGGAGAGCTCGGCGGCGGTGTCGTCGACGCCCTGGCCGTGGGTCAGGTCGCGCGCCGCCAGGCGCAGCAGCACCCGGCGGTACTCCACCCGCAGCGCGTCCACGGCGTCTCCGTCGGGAAGCGTGGCGACCGGCTCAGCGGCCGTGGGGTCGGCCCCGACCACGGCCAGCAGTCCAGCCCGGACGGCGAACCCGGCCGCCCGGGTCGAGCCGAGTGTCGGGTCGGTGAGCTCGCGCCAGTGGTCGGGGTGCACCGCCAGATGGTCAGCGAGCGCGGAGCTCGCACCGAGGACCGACAGCAGGCGCATCGCCGTGCCTTCGTCGTCCATCAGTGCGTCCAGCAACGACCTCCGGTCGTCGACCGCTTCGGCGAGCCGGAGCAGCCCCGTGAGCGCCAGGTCCGGGTCCGCGGTGCGGCCCAGGATCGCGAGCAGCTCCTCCCCGCCCTCCCCCAGCTCGGCAAAACCGGACACTGCTCGGTCGAGATCGGCGAATCCGGCCCGGGACAGCACCGCCCGCCCGCGGTCGTGGCGGCTCATGGGGAGGCTCGCATCAGGCCGCCGTCACCGGGCGAGTTCCACGAACCGGATCGCCAGCGGCCGCCACGCCTCGTCCAGCTCGCCTCGCGCGTGCTCGATCTCGTCGAGCAGGGCGCGTTGGTCGAGCCCCCGGTCGAGGTGCTCCTCGCGATCGCCATCCGCCCAGGCACCGACGATGTGCTCGTCGGCCTCGGGATGGAGCTGCACGCCCCACACCCGGTCGGCGAACCGCGCCACCTGCAGCTCACCCTGTGGCGTGCGGGCCAGGGCGACCGCCTGGTCCGGCAGTGCCGTGACCAGGTCGTGGTTCCACTGGATGCCACGGACCGGTCCGAGACCGCTCACCAGATCGTCCTCCTCGGCCTCGGGCAGCCAACCGACGTCGTACACGCCGACCTGCTGGCCGAGCGGGTTGAGCTCGGCGGTGCCGCCGAGAGCAGCAGCGACCAGCTGGTGTCCCAGACAGATCCCCAGCACCGGCGTCCGGGCTGTGACGCAGTCGCGCACCAGCTGTTTGACCGGTCCGATCCAGGGGTGGAGGTGGTCGTCGTTGGCCCCCATCGACCCACCGAGCACCACCACGCCGTCGTACGCCGCCGCGGCGGGCAGCTCGTCGCCGGCCCAGGGTCGGCAGACGACCAGCTCGGCCCCGGCCTCCGTCAGCCAGGTCCCGAAGTGAGCCGGCGGGCACCCCGACTCGTGCTCGATCACCACGATTCGCGTCACGCGGTCGACCTATCCCCGCCCACCGGGCATTCAGGTACCCCACCAACCCGCTCACCAGCAGTTCTCTACCAGCCACCCTCTCGGCGCTTCGTGAACCGGTGCGATCGCGGGTCTGGTGAACTGAACTGCCGGTCGCGGGTCACATCACCGGCAGCATCCGGTCGCGCTCGAAGCGCGACACCTGGACCCGGTAGTCCTCCCACTCGGTGCGCTTGTTGCGCAGGAAGAAGTCGAAGACGTGCTCTCCGAGCGCCTCGGCGAGCAGCTCGGAGTTCTCGGCGACCTCGATCGCGTCGTGCAGGCTCTTCGGCAACGGCTGGATCCCGAGGCTCTTGCGCTCGCGTTCGGACAGCGTCCACATGTCGTCCTCGGCCTCGCGGGGCAGCTCGTAGCCCTCGTCGATGCCCTTCATGCCGGCCGCGAGGATCACCGCGAAGGCGAGGTAGGGGTTGCAGGCGGAGTCGACGGTGCGGACCTCGATCCGGGTCGGAGGGCCCCTTGTTGGGCTTGTACATCGGGACCCGGATCATCGCCGAGCGGTTGTTGTGGCCCCAGCAGATGTAGGGCGGGGCCTCGTCGCCGGCGAGCAGCCGCTTGTAGCTGTTCACCCACTGGTTGGTGACGACCGAGATCTCGCTCGCGTGGTGGAGCACCCCGGCGATGAACTGCCGGCCGGTCTTGGAGAGCTGGTATTCAGCACCGGCCTCGAAGAAGGCGTTCTGGTCGCCCTCGAACAGGCTGACGTGGGTGTGCATCCCGGAGCCGGGGTGGGTGGTGAACGGCTTCGGCATGAAGCTGGCCCAGATCCCCTGCGACAGCGCGACCTCACGCACGACGGTGCGGAAGGTCATCACGTTGTCGGCGGTCGTGAGCGCGTCGGCGTACCGCAGGTCGATCTCCTGCTGGCCGGGCCCACCCTCGTGGTGGCTGAACTCCACCGAGATGCCCATCGACTCCAGCATCGTGATCGCCTCGCGGCGGAAGTCGGTCGCGCTCGACTGCGGTGTGTGGTCGAAGAAGCCGCTGCGGTCGACCGGCACCGGCTCGGCGCCGGGGGTCGGTGAGTCCTTGAAGAGGTAGAACTCGATCTCGGGGTGGGTGTAGAAGGTGAAGCCACGGTCGGCGGCCACGGCCAGGTTGCGCTTGAGGACATGGCGCGGGTCGGCGTACGACGGAGATCCGTCGGGCATCACGATGTCGCAGAACATTCTCGCGGTCGACGGGCCCTCGCCCCGCCACGGCAGGATCTGGAACGTCGCCGGGTCGGGCTTGGCGAGCATGTCGGACTCGTAGACGCGGGCGAATCCCTCGACCGACGAGCCGTCGAAGCCGATGCCCTCCTCGAACGCGCCCTCCAGCTCGGCGGGGGCGACCGAGACAGACTTGAGATAGCCCAACACGTCGGTGAACCACAGCCGCACGAAGCGGACGTCGCGCTCCTCGAGCGCCCGGAGCACGAAGTCTTCCTGCTTGCCCATGCCACCATCATGTCGCACTCACCCAGGTGCAACGCCACAGGCGCCCCGGACGACGGAAGGGGTGTGACCGGGATGGATGTGGGCAGCGACAGCGGTACCGAGACCGACCGCAGGATCGAACGCGCCTATCGCGAGCTGCGCCCGCAGCTGCTGCGGCTGGCGTTCCTGCTGTGCGGCAGCCGAGAGGAAGCGGAGGACGCCGTCCAGTCGGCCTTCGCCGGCGCCACCGACCGATGGGCGAGCATCGAGGACAGCACCGCCTACCTGCGACGCAGTGTCGTCAACCAGGTCAAAGACCGTCAACGCCGCGAGTTCCGTCGGCGCCTGCTCCACCGACCGGAACCCCCACCGGTCACCCACGTCCCTGAACTGGATGAGACCTGGGCCGTGGTGCGGGGTCTCCCCCGGCTGCAACGGACCGTGGTCGTTCTGCACTTCTACGAAGACCTGTCCCTCGTGGACATCGCGGCCCTGCTCGACCGCCCCGCGAGCACGGTCCGCTCGGATCTACGCCGTGCTCTTGCCCGACTCCGGAAGGCCCTGTCATGACCAACAACCTCGACCTCGACCGGCGGCTGCGTCGGACGCTCTCTGCCGTCGCAGCCACCGTCGACACCGACCCGGTGGCGGAGGTTGCCGGCCCCCGCCGCCGGCGGCGCTGGGTGATCGGCATCGGAATCGCCGTGACCGCCATTCCCCTCGCGGCTGCGGCGACCCTGGGTTTCGGGCCCGAGCACGTCGACCGGATCCCGCCGGCCAACCCGTTGGTCACCGGCACCCTCGACGGCGAGCGCTACTGGGTCGTCGACGCCTTCCACACCGATGACTGCGACAGACCCATGACCGGGGTCGAGCTGATCATCGAGGAGAGCAATCTCGTCGGGCAGGAGTGGAACACCGTCGTGTACCAGCCCAGTGGCGACGGTCGCTGCGGCACGTCGGTTGTGCCCGACGGCCCGTCCTCGGCGTACTACCTCGACGGCGGCTCCACCATCGGCGACGCGATGTTGTGGCTGGGTGTGGTGCCCGAGGATGTCGACGAGGTGCGCGCCACCGCCGGTGGAGACCCCGTGGACGTCCGACTGCTTCCCCACGAAGGCACCGAGTACTTCGTGGTGGAGATACCACCGGAACGGTGGGCTTCACCGTCGAGTTCGTCGCCGACGGTGAAGTCGTGTCACCCCCGCCCGATGAGAGCCGGGAGCACGACGTGCCCTGACCGGCGCCGCGCCGGTCTAGGCGGGCCCGGTCTGCTCCGAGCGCAGGACTCCCATCAGCACGATGTCCTCGTACGCACCTCGGACCCATGCATGTTGGCGCTGCCGACCCTCGACCACGAACCCCGCCTTCTCGTAGGCACGGATCGCGCCGGTGTTCGAGGCGATCGCCTGGAGGTGGATCCGGCGGAGGTTGCGCCGCGCGAATCCGAACTCCACGAGCTGGACGATCGCGGCGGTCCCGATGCCGCGACCGCGGGCTTCGGGCACCACGCTGATCCCTGCCTCGGCATGGCGCGCGTACGAGTCGATGTCGAACAGCGACGCGGTGCCGACCGCCTGGCCGTCGACGTCGACCACGAAGGTCACGGATTCCTCATTCGCATCGCCCTCGACGGCGCGCGCGAGCCGCGCGTCGAACTGTTTCCTGGTCAGCGGGGCTGGTGCCGACTCGTTTCGCTCTTCCCAGGTGTCCAGATCCGCGGCGAGGCCGAACAGGACATCAAGGTCGTCGTCGGTGCGCGGTCGCAACGACACCGTGGGCAGGTCCGGCATGGGATGCACCGTAGCCACGACCGGTGCGATCGGCACCCCCATATCCTCCCTCAGGGGATGTCGCGCTCGATCTCGGCCAGCCACGCGGTGGGGCTCGCGTCCGACGGCATCCGCCAGTCACCGCGCGGGCTCATCGTGCCGCCGGGAGTGACCTTGGGGCCGTTGGGCAGCGCCGATCGCTTGAACTGCGCGCCGAAGAACCGGCGGACGAACACCTTTAGCCAGTGCGTGATCGTCTCCAGGTCGTACGCCGGGCGGGCATCGTCCGGGAATCCGGGACGGCCAGTCGCCGACCGACGCATCGCCCCAGGCGTGCATGGCCAGGAAGGCGATCTTGCGGGGCCGGTAGCCGCGACGGATCACGTGGTAGAGCGTGAAGTCCTGCAGGGCGTAGGGGCCGACCGTCTCTTCGGTCGACTGACTGCCGCCCGGGATCAGCTCGGGGGTGATCTCCTGCTCCAGGATCTCGCCGAGGACCTCGTCGGTGTCGCCCTCGAACTGTCCCGACTCGATCACCCAGCGGATCAGGTGCTGGATCAGGGTCTTCGGCACGCCGCCGTTGACGCCGTAGTGCGACATCTGGTCGCCGACGCCGTAGGTGCACCAGCCGAGAGCCAGCTCGGACAGGTCGCCGGTGCCGAGCACGATCCCGCCGCGGTGGTTGGCGAGCCGGAAGAGGTAGTCGGTCCGGAGGCCGGCCTGGACGTTCTCGAACGTGACGTCATAGACCTCCTCGCCATCGGCGAAAGGATGGTCGAGGTCGGCCAGCATCTGCCGCGCGGCGGCGGTGATGTCGAGCTCCTCGAAGGTCACGCCGAGGCTCTTGGAGAGCCGGGTGGCCAGCGATCGGGTCGCGTCGCCGGTGGCGAAGCCCGGCATCGTGAACGCGTGGACGTCCGAGCGCGGACGACCGAGCCGGTCCATCGCCTTGGCCGCGACGATCAGCGCATGCGTGGAGTCCAGGCCGCCGCTGACCCCGATCACGATCTTCGGCTGGCCGATCGCGTGCAGCCGCTGTTCGAGGCCCGACACCTGGATGTGGTAGGCCTCGTAGCAGTCCTGAGCGAGCCTGGCGGCGTCGTCGGGGACGAACGGGAACCGGTCGACCTTGCGCCGCAGCCCGATGTCCCCCGCGGCGGGTCCAGCACGAACTCCACCGTCCGATGGGTCGAGTCGCCACGAAATCGGGTTGAGTCGCCAGAAATTCCGCGTCGGTTGTCGTCGAAGGTCCCCTGCCGGATCCGCTCCTGCCGGATCCGGTCGAGGTCCACGTCGACGACACTGCGTCGGGGGCCCTCGGGGAACCGGTCCGTCTCGGCGAGCAGGTCGCCGCATTCGTAGACCATGGTCTGGCCGTCCCACGACAGGTCGGTCGTCGACTCGCCCTGGCCCGCCGCCGCAAAGAGGTACGCCGCACTGCAGCGTGCGCTCGCCGAGCGGACCAGCAGCCGCCGGTCCTCGGCGCGCGCGATCGTGATCGGACTGCCGGAGAGGTTGCAGAGGACGGTCGCGCCGGCCAGAGCAGCCTCCGCGCTGGGCGGCACCGGCACCCACATGTCCTCGCAGACCTCGACGTGCACCGCGAACCCGGGCAGGTCGGTGGCGTCGAACACCAGGTCGGGCCCGAACGGCACCGTCTCCCCCAGCAGCCGGAGCGACTCGCCGCGACGGTCGTCTCCCGGCGCGAACCAGCGGCGCTCGTAGAACTCCCGGTACGTCGGCAGGTAGGACTTCGGAGCGACGCCGAGCACCCGGCCGCGGTGGATCACCACCGCACAGTTGAGAACGCGAGTGCCGTGCACCAGCGGGGCGCCCACCACGATCATCGGCGTCAGCTCGGCGGATCCCTCCGCGATCGTCCGGATCGCCTCGACGACAGCCTCGAGCAGCGTGTCCTGCAACAGCAGGTCATCGATGGCGTAGCCACTCAGCGACAGCTCGGGAAACACCGCCAGGGCGACGCCGTCCTCGTGGCAGGCTCGCGCCTGCTCCAGCACGGTCGCCGCGTTGCGGGCCGGATCGGCGATCGCCACTGGCACGGTGCAGGCGGCGACGCGGGCGAAGCCCTGGTCGTACGCGGAGAAGAAGTCCACGAGGCCGAGTCTAGGGCGATCTCACGGTCGACCGATGATTCCGGGATGCTGGGGTGGTCAACACGGGCAGGCACGCCAGCGCAACTCCGAGGAGCACCCCATGACCAGCCCGATCGCGCCCTGTCTCTGGTTCGACGACGACCTGGAACGGGCCGTCGAGTTCTACACGTCGGTCTTCCCGGACTCCGAGGTCCACCACCTCAGCCGGTACGGCGACGCCGGACCCGGTGCGCCGGGGACCGTGATGGCGGCCGAGTGGTCGGTCAACGGCCAGCGGTTCAAGGGCATCAACGGCGGACCGCAGCACGCCGGCTTCACCGAGACCGTCTCCTTCGCCGTGGACTGCGTCGACCAGGCCGAGGTGGACCGCTACTGGGACGCGCTCACCGAGGGTGGCGAGGAGTCGATGTGCGGCTGGCTCCGCGACCGGTTCGGGCTGTCGTGGCAGATCGTGCCGACGCGGCTCTACCAGCTCCTCAGCGACCCCGACCCCGCCCGGGCCCAGGCGGCCGTCGGCGCGATGCTGACGATGCGGCGGATCGTGGTCGCCGACCTCGAGGCGGCCGCGGATTCCAGCAGTGGGCGCCGACTGACTCGTGTCACACTCGCCCTTTCTCACCCCAGGAGGGCGGTCCGGTGCGCGAGGCTCCACCCACGTGAGCGAGTCCGTGGTGCGGGCGGTGGTGCGTGAACGCTGGTCGCCCGACGTCGATGAGGTCGTCCACCTGCCGGTCGGCTTCGGCGCGTGGCACTGGCAGGCACGGGCCGCCGGCCGGCCGGTCCTGTTCGTCACTCTCGACCCGCTCGGGATCCACCACACAGCAGAGAGCCTCGAAGCGGCGTACGCCGGAGCAGCCGCGCTGGCCGGCCGGGGCCTCGACTTCGTGGTTGCGGCCCTGCCGGGTCCGGACGGCTGCTGCACGGTCGGTTACGGCGCGGGCGCGCTCAGCGCCACCCGGTGGCGCGAGGGCGCCAGCGGCGACGGTTCCTTCACCGACGCGCAGGCACGAAGGACGGCGGACCTGCTCAGTGCCCTCCACGCGGAGGAACCGCCGGCTCGACTCCCCCGCTGGCACCCCCTGGTCAGTCCCGATCTGCCCGAGCGGCTCGGCGCCCGCACCTTGGCGCCGTGGACCAGCGGACCGCACGGCGAGACCGCCCGCCACGCGATCCTCGCCGGGCTCGACGACATCGCGCGCTGGACCGCTGACTACCTGCGGCTCGCCGCCTCGACCCACCCGGGGACCTGGGTCGTCACCCACGGCGAGCCCCACACGCGCAACCAGCTGGTCACCGACGCGACGACGCTCATCGTCGACTGGGAGTCGTTGCAGCTGGCCCCCCGAGAGCGCGACCTCCGCTGGTTGCCCGACGGTCTCGGCGACCCGGAGCCGGCGCTGCTCGACCTCTTCGACCTCGAGTGGCGACTCGACGAGATCACGCAGTACGCCGACTGGTTCGAAGCCCCCCACGTCGGCACGCAGAGCGACCGGGTCGCGCTCGCGGGGCTGCGCCACGAGCTGACCCGCCCGGGCTGAGGGCGGACCAGGTTCAGCCCCGCGGCTCGGCCTCCTCGGGCTCGTCCCCGGGCTCCTCGTCCAATTCCTGGACCGCATCGTCCACAGACTCCGGGTCCGCGTCCACCGACTCCGGGTCGGCGTCGACCTCCTCCTCGAGGACCGCGTCGTCGACCGCGTCCTCGACCGGCTCGGTGTCCTCCGCGTCGAGCAGGTCTGCGTCGTCCTCGGTCGGCTCGGCCGGCCCACCCAGCAAGGCCGCCGAGGCCCCGCCGGTGAGCGTGGCCAGCATCTGGCGGACGTTGCCGAGCTGGGCGTTGATGCTGTCGCGACGCTGGGTCGCGGCCGCCAGCTCGCGGTCGGACTCCTCGCGGATCCGGTCGGCGTGGGTGCGGGCCTGGGACACCTGGGCCTCGGCCTCCTTCTGGGCGTCCTCGAGCAGCCGGCGGGCGCCGGTCTCGGCCTCGCCCCTGATCCGTTGCGCGTCGCCGCGGGTCCGGTCGAGGTGGGCCTGCGCCTCGACGAGCTGGGCCTTGGCGGTCTCGAACTGGCCCGCGAACTCGCTCTCCGCGGCGTCCCGGCGCGTCGCCAGGGTGGTCTCGAAGTCGGCCGCGGCCCGGGCCGCCTCGGCCTGCTGCGCCTCGTAGACGGCGTTGGCCTCCGCCCGACGCGCCGAGGCCTCGCGCTCGGCCTCGTCGGCCAGCTCGTCACAGCGACGGTGGGCGGCGGCGACCAGGGTCTCGGCCTCCTCCTCGGACTCGGCCCGACGCGCAGCGGCGTACTCCTGGGCCTCCATGCGCATCCGGTCGGAGGCGGTCCGGGCCTCGTCGACGAGCGCGTCGGCCTCGCCCTGCGCGCGACTGCGGATGTCGGCAGCCTCGTCGTCGGCGAGAGTGAGGATGTCACCGACCCGCTTGCCGAGATCGGCAAAGCTCCCCGGATCGCCGGCCTGTTCCTGCACCAGGGCCCGGGAGGCCTCGAGCTCACGCACCTTGGCCGTCAGTTCCGCGATGCGCTGCTGGTGCTGGCCGGACTCCTTGAGGAGGTCGGCCACGTGCCGGTTGACGTCGGTGGGTTCGTAGCCTCGCCGAACGATCCGGAAGGACGGTTGTGCGGTGGAGTCGGACATCTACTTCTCGCTCTCAGGGTCGTGAGTGGTGGTCGGGACCGGGGCGGGGGCCCCGTCCGGGTGGTCGTTGCTGGTCGGTTCAGGGACGGCGAGGGCCTGGATCACGCCCGACATGCCCCCGAGCTCGGTCACGATGGCGTCGCGCTGGCGGAGGAGGTCGTCGAGCTCGCGATGCACCTGCGCACGCTGTTCCTCGGCCTCCCGCACCAGTCGGTCGTACTCCTGCCGCGCCTCACGGCGGGTGGTGTCGGACTCCTCCCGCGCCTCGCTGAGGATCTCCTGGGACTGACTCCGCGACCGGGCGAACTCCGCGGCCACCTGTTCGCGCAGTGTGCGCGCGCCGGCGCCGGCCTCCGCGAGCCGCAGCTCGGCCTGCTCCTCGGCCTCGGCGAGCACCCGTGCTCCCTCGGTGCGTCGGGCCTCGGCCTCACGCTCCGCATCGGCCCGCATCTGCTCGGTCTCCGCGCGCGCCCGCTCGAGCTCGGCGCCGGCTTCTGCGATCAGTTCGTCCCGCGCACGGCGCGCCTCTTCGGCCTGCGCTGACAGCTGCTCGGCGTGGGCCGCGGTGGCGCTCTCCTGTTCCGCGAGGCGCTCGGCGAGCTCCGGTCGAGAGCCTCGTGGGCCTCGGCCCGCTGCCGCGCCACCTCCTGCTCGGCGGTCGCCATCACGTCCGCCACCGTCTTGTCCGCCCACGCCGACTGGTCGGCCGCCTCCGCGAGCTGACGGTCCGCCTCCTCCCGGGCCGTCGCCAGCCGCTGCTCGGCCTCGCCGACCAGCGCGTCGTACTGCTCCTGTGCTTGCTGCTTGAGCGCGGCCGCCTCCGCCGCCGCCTCCTCGCGGATGGTCCGGGCGGCAGCGTCCGCCTCCTCACGCAGCAGGTTGGTCTCTGCTGCCGCGTCCGCCTTCAGCGCCTGGACGACGCGGGCGACCTCCGTGCGCCGCGCCTGCTCCTCACGCTCGGACTCGGCGTCGCGGGCCGCGGCCCGGTCCTCCGCGTCGGCGAGCAGCGCAGCGACCTGCTCCTCGGCCTCGACGCGGAGTCGCTCCGTCTGCGCCACCACCGCTGCCTGCTCGCGGGCAGCAACCTCGGCCTCCTCGGCCATGGCGGCCCGGGCGTCGGCGACCAGCTGGTCACGGTCGCCTCCGGCCGCCTGCATGATGAGGAGCGCCTGCTCGCCGGCGTCGCTGATCAGCTCCTGCCCCTGGTCGGAGGCGCGGGTCAGCCGGGTCGCCGCCTGGCTGCGGGAGCGCTCCGCCTCCTCCAGCGCCTGCTCGGCCTCGGCTCGTGCGATGGCCGCCTGGTGCTCGTGGTCGCGGGCTCGGGACAGCAACGCGTCGGCCTCGGCCCGAGACTCGCGCAGCAACTGATCGGCGATCTGCTGCGCACGGTCAAGGGCGCTGGCGACGCTGCCTGGGGGGTCGACGGCGTTCACCAGCACAGTGTCTCAATCTCTGGCCTCCGAATCGACCCCCGAACGGATCGAGAGTGATCGGAGCCACACCGACAGCAGGCCGAGGCGGCGCTAGCGTGGCTACCGGTCCGTGTACTCCATCCCGGTGACGCGAGACGACGAAGGAGTTCCGATGAGCGACGAGCAGCCCGCGCCGTACGGCACCGGCCCGGCCGCGGCCGGCCCCGCGACCACTCCCGCGAAGCGGGTCCGCACCCATCACCTGCGTGAGATGAAGGAGCGCGGGGAGCGGTTCACGATGCTGACCGCCTACGAGCAGTACGCCGCGGCGACGTTCGACGAGGCCGGCATCGAGGTGCTGCTGGTCGGTGACAGCGCCAGCAACAACGTCTACGGCAACGAGACGTCCCTCCCGGTGACGGTCGAGGAACTGTTGCCGCTGACGCGTGCGGTGTCGCGGTCGGTGACCCGCAGCCTGGTGGTCGGTGACCTGCCGTTCGGCTCCTACCAGGCGTCGGCCGAGCAGGCCTACCTCACTGCGGCCAGGTTCATGAAGGAGGGCGGGGCCCACTGCGTGAAGCTCGAGGGCGGCGTCGAGATGGTCCCCCAGATCGAGAAGCTGACCCGAGGCGGCATCCCGGTGATGGCCCACATCGGCTTCACCCCGCAGAGCGAGCACGCCCTCGGCGGTTACCGCGTGCAGGGCCGCGGCGACACCGGCGACCGGGTGCTGCGCGACGCTCGGGCGGTCCAGGAAGCGGGGGCCTTCGCGGTGGTCATGGAGATGGTGCCCGGTGACGTCGCCGGCCGGGTCACCCAGGAGCTGCTGATCCCCACCATCGGCATCGGCGCCGGCAAGGACTGCGACGGGCAGGTGCTGGTCTGGCAGGACGCCTTCGGCCTCCGGACCGGCCGGATGGCCACCTTCGTCAAGCAGTACGCCGACCTGCACGGCGTCCTGCTCGACGCCGCGCGTGCCTACGCCGACGACGTGCGGGCGGGGACATTCCCCGGCCCCGACCACACCTTCTGAGCCTCGCGTGTGCCTGAGACCGGTCCAGGGACCGGTCTCAGGCACACGAGGCGATCAGGCGCGCCGGGTACGCCGTCGGATCAGGCCCACGGCGAGCAGCGAGGGCACCAGCACCGCCAGCGGAGCCAGGGAGGCGAGAGAGCTGCCTGCGGCCTTCCGGGGCGCGAGGTTGCGGGGCTTCAGCGGCGGCACGGTGCGATCCTTCAGGCCCTTGAACTTGAACACGTCGAAGCCGCGCACCAGGTCGTTGGAGTAGCCGAAGAACGAGCCGTCGGCCTTGATCTTGTTGGTCTTGAACGACCACGAGTCGGAGTCGGGGAAGACGTAGTTGCCGACCTCCTTCATGCCGATCCCGTCGCCGAAGGCGGTGTCGGTCGGCGATCCCTCGTAGGTGGCGAGGCCGGCGAGGTCGAGCACCCGGACGCCCTGCGAGTACCAGGAGATGGTCATCATCTGCTGGCGCGGGTACATGCGCAGCACGTGGGAGGTGCAGGTCGCGCCGTCCTGCGGCTGGGTCGCCGGGATGAACCAGGTGCCGAGCTTCTCGGGCTCCTGCTCCTTGGCACCGGTGACGTCGTAGACGTGCAACCCACCACCGGGGCACTCGACGCTGCCCACAGCACCGGCCCGCTCGTCGGTGATGACGAGCAACGTGCGCCAGGTGCCGTCGGGGCGCTTGATCCGGAGGGGGTCGGACTGGTGGACCACGTTGATCGAGGGGTCCACGATCTTGCTGATCAGGACCGGGTTCGCGGGGTCGGAGGTGTTGAGCACCAACGTCTGCGACAGGGCCGCGACGTAGGCACGGTTGCCGCTCTTGTTGAAGGTGATGTCGTGGGACTCGGTGCCGAGCGAACCCGGGGTGAACGGGATCTCGTACTCCTGCACCTCCTTCGGCGCCGTGGGCCTGCGCACGTCGTAGATGGTGACGTTCGGAGTCGTGTCGGCGCCGTAGAGGTCGGAGTTCGAGTTGTAGAGGTACTTCCCGCTCGGGTGCAGGGTCATGTTGTGGGAGCCCTGGGGCACCGGCAGGAAGCTCACCGAGCGGGGGTTGCGCGGTGACGTCAGATCGACCAGCACCGTGCCGGCGTCACCGGCCTTGAGCTTGAGATCGCGCCCGCACTGGGACGTCGCACCCGCCTCGCCGACGGTGCCGTCAGCGGTGTAGCTGGCCAGCACCCTGGTCCGGGTCTTCCAGACCTGGAGGTCGCCCTGGCTGATGGCGCAGTCGTACGTCGCGACCTTGCGCGGCTGGCGCGGTCGGGTGATGTCGATGATCTGGAGGCCGCCGCGCAGCGTGCCCGCCAACGCGTACTCCTTGCCGCCGAGCCGCACGAACTCGATGTCGGACCCGTTCTGCGCCTCGCCGGTGCGGTCGTACTGGAGGTTGGCGACGAACCGCATCCGCTTCCCCTCGCCCTCCTGCTCGACCTGCGCCGCGCGGGTGTTGGTGGCGACGTCGCCGTCGCCGTGTGCGTAGGCGGGGGCGCCCACGGCGACCAGGCCGAGGACGAGTGTCAGAGCGCCGAAGCGGGCGAGCAGGGACGTCTTCATGGGCGGGCCTCCGAGGTCGGGGTGGGACGGTGTGACCAACGAGGCGCGCCGGTCGGGGTTACTGGTCACGCCCCGTATTCACCTGGTGGCGGGGTTACCGTGAGCGACATGCGCAGCCTCCTCGCCGCTCTCGCCCTGGTCCTGGTCGCACCGACCGCGCTCGCGTGCGCCGCAGACGACCCGGCCACACCCGCTGCCGCCCCCATGTCGGCCTCCAGCGACGGCGCCGCCCCGGCGACGCCGCCCGATGCCTCCGATCCCTCGTCGCGGCCGGTCGGCCGGGTGCTCCCCACCCTCGAGGTACGCCGAGTGCTCACCGGACTCGACAACCCGTGGGACGTGAAGCGGATCCCCGGCGGCCGGCTGTTGGTCACCGAGCGCGACCGCGCCCGTCTCTCGGTGAAGGTCGGCGGAGAACGCCGCACCGTCCGGTTCCCGAGCGGGCGGATCTGGGTGTCCGGCGAGACCGGGCTGATGTCCCTCGCGGTCGATCCGGCCTTCCGGAAGAACCGCCGGTTCTACACCTGCTCCGGCTGGAACAAGCAGGACGGTGGCCACGACGTGCGAGTGGTGGCGTGGCGCCTGACGGGTGGCAGTGTGCGGGCTCGCAAGATCAAGCCGCTGGTGACGGGAATCGCCACGAGCAGCGGGCGCCACGGAGGCTGCCGGCTGCTGATCACGCGCAACGGGGCTTTGGTGGTCGGTACCGGTGACGCAGCGGTCGGCACCAACCCGCGTGACCTCCGGTCCCTGGGTGGCAAGACGTTGCGGCTCGACCCGATGACGGGCAAGCCGTCGCCCCGCAACCCGTTCGCCGACGCGCGGAACAAGAAGAAGCGATACCTCCTCACCTACGGGCACCGCAACGTGCAGGGCCTGGCCCAGCGCAAGGACGGGACGCTCTGGTCGGTCGAGCACGGCCCCAGCCGCGACGACGAGGTCAACCGACTCCGCGCCGGCGGGGACTACGGCTGGCACCCGATCCCGGGCTACAACGAGCAGGTGCCGATGACCGACCAGTCACTGGACGGCAAGCAGATCTCGGCACGGTGGAGCTCGGGGAGCCCCACGTTGGCGACCTCGGGGGCGACCTGGGTGTACGGCGACCAGTGGGGCAAGCTCGACGGGACCCTGGCGGTGGCGGCGCTCAAGGCCAGCCGGGTCGTCTTCATGAAGTTCGACGACCGAGGCCGGCTGAAGTGGACCCGGGCTCCGAAGCCGTTGCGGCAGCTGGGCCGGCTCCGCTCACTGACGCTGATTCCGGGCGGCGACCTTCTCGTCACCACCGACAACGACGGCGGAGACGACGCCATCCTCCGCGTCAAGGCCCGCGCGGCAGGGTCAGGCAGAGAATGATCTCCCCGTCGGGATCGAGGTCCCCCCGGGGCACGAACCCGAGCCGGGCGTAGAAGCCGGCCGGGCCGTCCTCGCCGGGCACGTGGCTGGTGAGCAGCTCGGTGCCGCCCTCCCGCCGCACCAGCTCGACGACCTGCCGCAGGACCTCCCGGCCGTAGCCCCTGCCCTGGAAGCGGTGGTCGATGAGCAGCTTCCAGAGGAACCACGGACCGTTGATGTCGGGCGGCTGCGGCACCACGTCCCAGCTCAGCATCACGAACCCGACGGGCTGGTCCTCGGCGTACACGGCCCGGAACCACGGATTGCCCTCCGGGTGCTCCGCGGCCTCCGCCAACGAGTCCCCCACGGAACTGACGAACCGCTCCTGGCCCGGAGCGAGGCGGAGAGCGAGCACGGCAGGCGCCACGTCCGGGGTGACCGTCCGCAGGGTGATCGTCACCCCCGCCACGGTAGCCGGGAGCAGGGCCCCTAGGCACCCCAGCCGAACGCCGCCGCACCGCCCACCACGGTCACGACCCAGAGCACGGTCAGTCCGGCGGGCAACCAGGGCAGACGCTCGGGGTGGGGGGTCCACCACCGGGTCGCCACGACCAGCGCCACCAGCCACAGCACCGTCAGGCCCGCCACGGCGTACCAGGGAGAGGTCAGCACGCTGGCGCCGATCAGGAACGCGACGCAGGCCATGCCGATCATCCCGATGAAGGGCCGCGGAGAAGCCTTGTCGAGCGGCCGGCGCGGCGGGGGGAGCTCCGTCACGCGGGTCAGTCCTCCGTGTCCTCGTCGTTCCACCGGGGGTCGTGGTCCCACTCCTCGTTGCGTTGCTCGACCTTCTCGAGGGCGCGGGACGCCTCCTCACGCGTGGCGTAGGGCCCCAACCGGTCGGCGTTGCGGCAACCGTCCTCGCCCTCGACCGTGTCGTGCTTCAAGCAGAACCAGTACTCCGTGTCGGCATCACTCATGCCCTGGAAACTACACTCGGGCGCATGCCTGTCGCAGCCCCCGTCGCCCCCGGCACGATCTCTCCGCGGCGTCCCGTCCCCGCCCACATCATCCGCCCGGAGTACGTCGACCAGCCACGGCCGGAGCGTTTCGCCGGCAGCGAGGTCAAGGACGCGGAGACCATCGAGAAGATGCGCGTGGCCGGCAGGCTGGCGGCGCAGGCTCGGGAACTCGTCGGGTCGCACGTCGCGCCCGGCATCACGACCGACGAGCTCGACCGGATCGGACACGAGTTCCTCTGCGACCACGGCGCCTACCCCTCGACGCTCGGCTACCGCGGTTTCCCGAAGAGTCTCTGTTCCAGTGTCAACGAGGTCATCTGCCACGGCATCCCCGATGACCGCGTCATCGAGGACGGTGATCTGGTCAACATCGACATCACCGGCTACCTCAACGGTGTCCACGGCGACACGAACGCCACCTTCTTCGCCGGAGAGGTCGACGAGGAGTCGCGGCTGCTGGTCGAGCGGACGAAGGAGGCTCTCGACCGTGGCATCAAGGCGGTCCGGCCCGGTCGGCGGGTGAACGTGATCGGCCGGGTGATCGAGAGCTATGCCCGACGCTTCGGCTACGGCGTGGTGCGCGACTTCACGGGTCACGGCATCGGCAGTGCCTTCCACAGCGGCCTGATCATCCCCCACTACGACGAGCCACAGTTCGACACCGTCATCGAGGTCGGGATGACCTTCACCATCGAGCCGATGCTGAACCTGGGCAGCCACGAGTGGGAGATGTGGGACGACGAGTGGACGGTCGTGACCCGCGACCGGCAGCGGAGCGCCCAGTTCGAGCACACCCTGCTGGTCACCCCGGACGGCGCCGAGGTGCTCACCCACCCCTGACCACGCGTCAGGGCTGGACGGCGTCCAGCGCGTCGACCATCCCCTCGCCCGCGTAGCCGTTGTCGGCCTTCGTCCCGCGGCAGCGGCCGACCAGGCCACCCTGGGGCGGTCGGCACGGCGTGTCGTCCGCCTGCACGGCCAGCGCCTGCGCCAGCCGGGCCGGCTCCCAGCCGGGATGCGCCCCCGCCAGCAGCGCGAGGACCCCCGCCGCGTGCGGCGAGGCCATCGAGGTGCCGCTGAAACGGGCGTAGCCGTTGCCGCGCACCACGGTGGAGAGGATGTCCGACCCCGGCGCGGCCACATCGATCACCCCGAGGCCGATGTTGGAGAAGTACGACAACCGGGTCCGCAGCGTGTCGTCGATCTGGGCGAACGACGACACGGCGACCACCCCGGGCAGCTCGGCGGGGAGCTCGTGACAGCGGGCGTTGATGCGTCGCGACACCGGGCGGCTGTCATTGGGACTGCTCGCGTCGCGGTGGTTGCGGGACAGGTCGGTCGCGGCGTTGCCCGCCGCTGCCGCGTGCACCACGCCCTGGCCGGTCGACCACGCCACGGCCCGCGCCACCGCACGCTTGGCGGCCGACTGGTCGCGGCGATCGGAGCACCAGAACATGAAGGGATCGATGTAGTAGCTGCTGTTCGTGACGTCCATGCCCTGCAGTCCGGCCCACATGAAGCCGCACACGGCGTACTCCGGGTAGATCAGCCCGCTGTCGTTGACCACCTTCACCGACGCGAGACGTGCCTTCGGGGCCACGCCGACGATCCCGACGCCGTTGCGGGCGGCGCCCACCGTGCCGGCCACGTGCGTCCCGTGGTCGCTGATGGTGGGGCGCCAGCCCCGTGGGGAGGTGTCCGGTCTCCCCGCGTCGGCGCAGTTGACCGAGGCCCCGATGTCGAGGTTGGCCTCGAGGTCGGGGTGGTCGTGGTCGATGCCGGTGTCGAGAATCCCCACCAGCACCTCGTCGGAACCCGCAGTGATCTCCTGGGCTCGGTCCGCCTTGATGACCCGCATGTCCCACTGAGCCTTCTCGCGAGGATCTGGCTCCACCTGGCCCTCGCCGGCACTGCGGTACTGCGCCTTGACCAGCGCCGGACGCGAGGGGCGAGCCGCGGTGGGCCGGGCGCGGCCCGGCGTCCCCTCGATGACTCGGGTGGTGCGTGTCGCACCGACCGAGGCGACCACACGGCCCCGATGCCGCACCGCGCTGCGGAAACGAGCCCGGCGCGAGTGAGCCACCACGACCCCGATCTGGGGCCAGGCCTGGACCACGACACCACCGCTGCGCCGGACCGCCCGCCGTACGCGGCGGGTGTTGTCCGTCCACGGCCGTCGGGCGTTGACGACGTAGCTGTTCAACTGCCCGCGGGGCGTGCTGAACTCCACCGCGGTGGAGCGTCGGCTTTCCTGGGTCCGACTCTGGTCGCCCGCGGCACCGACGGCGCCACCCGGAGAGCCGAGCAGCACGGCTGCCAGACAGACCGTGGTGATCGTGGCAACGATCGTGGTCCTGCTTCGCGTCATGGATCCTCCCTGGGGTGGACCTCATCAGGAGTGGCGGTCAGGGTCAACTTCTGTCCACGGACAAGGACGTGACCCGGCCGGGGCCGACCTGTCACACTGCTCCCGGACGGGCTGGCCGGGCGACCGCGTCGTACCTCTCAGGAGGTGTGCCGAGGAAGGTCCGGGCTCCAGAGAGCAAGGTGGTGGCTAACAGCCACCCGGGGCAACCCGCGGGACAGTGCCACAGAGAACAGACCGCCGTCCGGAGGCCGCAAGGCCGCCGGGAGGCAAGGGTGAAACGGTGGTGCAAGAGACCACCAGCGTTCCGGGCGACCGGAACGGCTCGGTAAACCCCACCAGGAGCAAGGTCAAGAAGCTTCACACCTGCGGGTGTGGAGTGCGTGCACGTTCGAGGGCTGCTCGCCCGAGTGCACGGGTAGACCGCTGGAGGCGGCCGGCAACGGTCGTCCTAGATGGATGGTCGCCACGCTTCGGCGTACAGAACCCGGCCTACAGGCCAGCCCGTCCGCCCCGCCTTCCGGCGGGGCGGACGACCAGGCGATGTCAGCAGCTGCCGCCGAACTTGCGGACGGACATCCTGCCGCCGTTCTTGCTCTTCGTGCCTCGGTTGAGGGAGAACCCGCGCATCCAGTCCATGTGCGTCATGGTGCGGTTCATCTCGCGGTCGCCCCTGCCCTCCATCGTGATCCGCATGGTGAGCGGCACCCGCGGCACCGCGGCACTGGTGCGGACCGTGCCGACCGGCTTGCCGTTGTAGAACCACGTGATGTGTCGCTTGGTGACCTCCACGGCCACCGTGATGGGCTTGTTGGCGATGTCACCGATCCGGCGAGTGCGCTGCCACGAGCGGTTGGCCCGGTCCGCGTTGACCCCGAACTTCAGCTTCCTCGAGTGGGCCGCGAGATTGGCCACCGTGATGGTGCGCCCCGCACAGCGCTGGCCCTCCGACTCCGGGATCAGCTCCACCTTGTTCAGGTAGTCGACGGCGCCCCTCTCGTAGGGACGAATCCGGACCCGTGCCTCCCAACGTCCGTACTTGCGCGCGTTGTCCTGCAGGGTGATCCAGGTGCTGCCGAGGTCGCCCTGGTTCTCGTTGGCATCCCGGTCGGGGGCGTAGCGCTGACTGTTCAGGCTGACGCCGCCGTTGTGCTGGTTGGCGCGCCCGGTCCCGATGGAGCCGTCGATCCACTGGCCGACCCTCTTGGAGCCCCGGGAGGGCGGGCTGGTCAGCGACTCACCCGAGGGGAGGCCGAAGTCCCACAGCGCGCCTCCCCAGCCCTTGGCGGCCTGGGCGGTGAGCGCGGTGGAGCCCGATGTCTCTTCCGTCGGCCGCGCGGCCAGCATCGCTGCGGCCTGGCGGGGGGCGGGTGCAGCGCTGCGAGCCTGGGTGGGCGCTGGGGCGGGCGGGTCGTAGGTGATGGCTTCCGCGCGGTTCGGGGCGACCTTGACGGGGGTCGGGAACGACGGGAACCAGCCGATGGGGGGACCCCCGGCCTGGGAGTAGTCCTCCTGGACCACGCGGTAGACGATGTTTCCCGTCTCGTTGGCGGTCACGTCGAAGGTGCCGGTCCCGTCGCTGTTGACGGTCGCGCTGGCGCCCGGCACGTCGAGCCAGGATCCGCCGGGACCGTTTCGCTGGAGGGTGAGCTCGCGTCCGGTGAAGACCGGGCCCGGGAGGTCAGGTCGACCCTTCACGTAGAACTGGTGGCCCCGGGGCCACTCGGGCCCGGGAACGGTCGACGCGACGATCTGGAACGTCTCGCCGATCACCGGGGTTCCGACCGGTGCCAGCACGACGTCCTGGGACTGGGCGTACATCCTGAGCACGTTGCTCGGCTCGCCACCGGCGACCACGCGGCGCATGATGCCGCGCATGCTCGGGGCTGGGAGGGTGAAGCTGTAGCTCCCGTCGGGCTCACTCCGGGTGCGGGCGATCGCCGCCCACGGGGCCCCCGGCCGCTGGCTGCCCTGCAGCGTCACGACGACGCCACCCGCGCCCACCTCGCCGGCATACGTCAGCATCTGGCCGCCGACATACACCTTCGGGGACGCGGACAACGAGTGCTCGGCCGCGCCGGCCGATGCCGAAATCGCAGCCGCATTGATCGGAGAGCTGCTGGCGTGGACCAGGAGCTGTGCCGTCAACGCCGTCAGCAGCAGTCCGATGGGTAGCCGGAATCGGGAGGGGGGGACCATTGCACACACCATCCGTGGGGGGTTCGGGGGGTAGTACTTCTTGGGGGGTCAAGCCACGGGGGAATCGAAACGCCGTGTCGCGGAGTCGGGGGGACTCAGATCGAGGGTAGAACACCCGTGGCCGAATTGTGGCAAACATGTGGCAAAATGTTTTGGGCGAGGCGCCGCCAAGATTCAACGGGATCGGGTATCTAGACCAGCCCGACGGCGGACCGGTGCCGCATCGGCGCTGCTCCAGTTCGGCGAGCAGCGCGGCCATCGCGACGGCCAGTCACGTCAGCCGCGATCGAGCGTGAAGGCGATCCTGCGGTCCGCCACGGAGGCGGAAGCCAGCGTGACGGTCACGTCGTCGCCGAGGGGAAGTTCGCCCTCGGCGGTGACCCTGGCCTCGACGGCCGGGTTCTGCACGGTGACCGTGCCGCGCGAGGGGTCGTCGTGCTCGACGTCGACGATCACGCCGGAGAAGGTCTCGCCGACCCGGTGCTGGAGCAGCTCGGCCTCGACGAGGTTGACCACGGCCGCCTCGTAGCGGTTGGCACGCGTGGCTGACGTTCGCAGGGTGTCGGGGAGCCCGTGCAGCTTCGTCAGCACCCATCCGGGCACGTCCTCGCCCGCGCAGAGGGCCACACAGATCTCGCCGGCGTAGCGGTCGCCGAGACGGCGCAGCGGCGCGGTCACATGGGCGTACTCGGAGGCCAGCGCGGAGTGCTGCGGCTCGGCGGGGGTCTCGCCGTCGAAGGCGACGTACCCGCTCCCCCGCAGCAGCCTGGTGCAGGCGACGACCATCGCGGCGTGCTCCGGCTTACCGGGGTCGAGGGTGCGGATGAAGTCGGGGTACAGCTGCTCGGCCGGCCAGTCGATGCCCAGGGCGCGGGCAGTGCGGTGAAGTCGGGTGATGTCGTGGGGGTCGGCCGGGGGCAGGGTGCGGAGCAGTCCGACCCGGGCATAGACCATCAGCGACGCGGCCGCGAACCCGGTCAGCAGCGAGATCTGGGCGTTCCACTGCTCGACCGGGAGCAGCGAGCGAAAGTGCAGCGACACCACGTCGCCCTCGAGCTCGACCTCCTGCTCGGGCAGCGGCAGCGACACGCCTCCGCGAGCGGCCTCGCGCTCGAGCCGTCGGATGCCGACCTCCTTGAGCAGCTGCAACGACTCCGATGCGCTGCCGTCGTCGATGCGACGTTGCGCCTCCTCGTAGTCGAGCTTCTCGAGGGACCGGACCCGGGCCCGCTCCACCGTGACGTCGGTGCCCTCGCCGCTGTCGTCCACCCGGATCGTCCACAGCAGAGCCGGTCGCACCTCACCGGGCAACAATGACCCGGCGTCCTCGGAGATCGCCTTCGGATGCAGCGGCACCTTGGAGTCCGCGCCGTAGAGCGTTTCGCCTCGGAGGTGCGCCTCGACGTCGATCGGGTCGTCGGGCGAGACGAAGGCCGAGACGTCGGCGATGGCGTAGTGGACGACGAAGCCGTCGTCAGCGCGCTCGACGTGCAGCGCCTGGTCGAGGTCCTGCGCCGAGGCCGGGTCGACGGTGACGAACTCGATGTCGGTCCGGTCGAGCTCAGGCAGCCGCGGGTCCGCGGCCGCTCGACGCGCCGCCTCCTCGACCTCGGGCGAGAAGTCAGGTGTCACCCCGAGCTCGGTCCGGATCGTTTCGATCCCGTCGCGCAGCTGCGCCACCACGACACCGTCGTCCACGGCCTTGACCCGCACCACTCGACTGCTCACCATGGTCCAGACCCTAGCCTTGCCCGGTGCTGATCCTGCTGCCCCCGAGCGAGGGCAAGACCGCTCCCGCACGCGGCAAGGCCCTCGACCTGTCCGCCCTGGCCCATCCGGGTCTCACCGACGTACGGCGGCAGCTGGTCGACGCGCTCGTCGACGCCAGTGGCCGACCCGATGCGCCCGAGCTGCTGGGGATCGGACACACCCAGCTCGACCTCCTGGAACGCAACCGGCTGCTCGCGACCGCACCGACGGCGCGGGCCGACCGGGTCTACACCGGCGTCCTGTACGACGCGCTCGCCTTCGACTCGCTCTCCCCCGCCGCCCGGCGCCGCTCGGCGACCCGGGTCGCGATCACCTCGTCGCTGTTCGGTTTGGTGCGCCCGGCCGACCGGATCCCGGCGTACCGGCTCTCCGGTGACACCTCGTTGCCCGGGCTCGGTCCCGTGGCCGGCGTCTGGCGCGCCGTGCTCGGCGCCGAGGTGCGGAACTCACTCGGCGACGGTCTGCTCGTGGACCTCCGCTCGAGCAGCTATGCCGCGTTCTGGCGGCCGTCGGCCGATCTCGCACGACGGGTCGCCACCGTGCGGGTGCTCCACGAGTCGGGTGGCCGTCGCTCGGTGGTCAGTCACTTCAACAAGGCCACCAAGGGCCGCATCGTCCGTGCGCTGCTGGAGGACGGCCGCAACCCCCGCTCCCCCGCCGCGCTCACCGACCTGCTCCGCGACCTGGGCTGGCACGTCGAGGCAGGCTCACCCGGCGCGAAGGGCACCCAGCTCGACGTGGTCGTCACCGAGGTCTGAGCTTGTGGCGCGAGGAATTACTGGCAACTCAACCCGATTTCGTGGCGACTCGACCCCCGGGGGGGCGGTCACCAGCGGGAGGGGTCGCCGAACGGTGGCTGGCCGGGCGGCACCGCGTTGTAGAGGCGCATCGTGGAGCGAGGGCCCCGCTCCTCGCCCTCGTGGAACGAGAGCACCGTGACCGAGGCGGGGGTGAGCTCCATCCGGAACACCGACAGCAACGGGGCATCGAGAGTGTGCGCGACCAGGGTCTTGATGGGCGTGACGTGACTGACGACCACGACCGTCCGTCCGGCGTGCTCCTCGAGCACCCGGCCGAGACCTGCGAGCACGCGGTCCTCGACGGAGCGGAACGACTCTCCGGTGCCGCCGGGTGCGATGTCGAGCGACCCCAGCCAGGCGTCGAGCTCATCACGGCGCTGCTCGGCGACCTCGACGAACGTCAGGCCGTCCCAGTCCCCGAACTCCATCTCGGCGAACCGGGGCTCCTCCGTCACCGAGTGTCCGAGGGTCTCGGCCAGTAGTGCGGCGGACTCCCGGGTCCGGCGCACGGGTGAGGCGATGACCGCGTCGACCTGGTGGGCGATCGGCGCCAGCCACTCGGCGACCGCACGGATCTGCGCTCGACCCTCGTCGGACAGGCCGGGGTTGGCGCTCGCGAGCCCTCCGGAGAACCTCTTCTCGGTCGTGTGGGCGGTGACCCCGTGGCGCACCAGCACCAGCGTGGTGGGTGCGGTCACAGCCCGCTCTCGGCGGTGCGGACCAGGATTCGCTGGCACTCCTCGCAGCGGATCACTTCGTCATCCCCGGCGGCCTTGATCGTCGCGAGCTCGGCGGCGTCGAGGGAGAGCTGGCAACCGCCGCACGCCCGAGCGCGCAACGGGGCCGCGCCGACGCCGCCCTTCAGCTCGCGGAGCCGGTCGTAGAGGGCGATCAGGTCGGCCGGCAGACCTGCCAGGATCGGTGCCCTCTCGGCGGCGACCGCCTCGAGCTCTCGATCGAGCACCGAGGTCTTCTGGTCCCGGGACTCCGAGAGCACCGCGAGCCTGTCGTCGGCCTCGGCGACCTGTCGGGTGAGCGAGTCCAGCTCGCGCTGGGCGTTCTCCACCTGCTCCATCACCTCGAGCTCCTGGTCCTCCAGCGTCGTGATCCGGCGCTGCAGGGACTCCAGCTCCGACAGCATCCGCTGGAGGTCCTTGGGGTTGGTGAGGTCACCCTGGTCGACTCGATCCTGGTCACGGCTGCGCCGGGTTCGAGCCTGCTCGACATCGGCGTCGATCTTGGCCTGGTCCTCGCTGAGGTCGTCCACCACGATGCGCGCATCGCGGGCACTGTTGTCGAGCTCGGTACGCCGGGCGCTCAGCTCCTGGATCTCCACCAGCTCGGGCAGGTGGCTGCGCTGGTGACGCAACTGGCCGGCCCGGGCGTCGAGCTCCTGCAGGTCGAGCAACCTCAGTTGGGCGAACGGGTCGGCTTTCAGCGGGGACTCCTCAGGTACGGAACTGCCAGGGATCGGTGTTCGTCGCGCTCACGCGGGTCTCCACCGTATCGCCCAGCGCCTCGACCAGCCGCGCCGAGACCACCGGCAGCCAGGTCCACTCCGCTGCCCAGTGGGCGACGTCGATCAGCGCGGGCCCGTCGTGCTCCAGGAACTCGGCGGCCACGTGGTGCCGCAGGTCGCTGGTGACGTAGACGTCGGCATCGGTGCCGCGCACGGTGTCGAGGAGCGAGTCCCCGGCTCCGCCGCACAACGCCACCCGTCGTACGACGCGATCGGGGTCACCCGCGACCCGGACACCGTGCGCCGTCGCGGGCAACGCCGCGGCCACGCACTCGGCGAAGTCACGCAACGTCGTGGGGGTGATCGAGCCGATGCGACCGATCCCGGTCACGACGCCGCCGGCGTCCGCCAGCTCGACCACGTCGTAGGCAGGCTCCTCGTAGGGATGCTCCGCGAGCAGGGCGGCGATCACCGAGGTGCGCAGGCTGCGCGGAAGCACGGCTTCGACCTTGGTCTCGTCGACGATCTCGAGTCGGCCGACCTGACCGATGGTGGGCTCGGCGCCGACCATCGGCCGGAAGCGACCCTCGCCTGCGCTGGAGAAGGAGCCGTGCTCGTAGTCACCGATCTGGCCGGCACCGGTCTGGGCCAGCGCCTCCCGAAGCTGGTCGGCGGCGCCCGACGGCACGTAGAAGGTCAGCTTCTCCAGGGGCACGTGCGGAGCCGGGAGCAACGGGACCGCCGAGGTGAGGCCGAGCGCGGACGCCATCGCCTCCGAGACGCCCCCGACTGCCTGGTCGGCGTTGGTGTGGGCCGTCAGCAGGGCACAGCCAGCACCCATCAGCGTGGAGAGGGTGCGCCCCTTGGGCGTCGTCGCTGCCACACCGTGCACCGGCGTCAGGAACAGTGGGTGGTGCACGACGAGCAGGTCGGCACCCCACTCCACGGCCTCCTGTGCCACCGTCAGGGTCGGATCCACCGCGAACATGACCCGTCGCACCTCGGCGTCCGGGTCGCCCGCGACGAGCCCCACGGCATCCCACGTCTCCGCGGTCGAGGGGGGATACCACCCGTGGAACAGCTCGAGGACGTCACGCAGCGCTGGCACAGCGTGAGATTACTGGGTGGATCAGTTCACCTGCCGGTCGTACCCCTCCCAGAACGGTTCCCTCAGCTTGAACTTCTGCAGCTTGCCGGTCGCGGTGCGCGCCAGCTCCTCCCGGAACTCGATCGTCGTCGGTGCCTTGTAGCCCGCAGCCTTGTCCTTGCACCAGGCGATGAGCTCCTGCTCGGTCGCCTGTTGCCCCTCTGCGAGCACCACCAGGGCCTTGATGGTCTCGCCCCACTTCTCGCTCGGCACCCCGATCACCGCCACCTCGGCCACCGCCGGGTGGGAGAACAGGACGTCCTCGACCTCGATGGAGGAGACGTTCTCCCCACCGGTGATGATCACGTCCTTCTTGCGGTCCTGGATGGTGACGTAGCCGTCGCTACCGATGACCGCGCCGTCGCCGGTGTGGAACCAGCCGTCACGGAGCGACGCCGCGGTCTCCTCCGGCTGGTCCCAGTACCCCTCGAGCACCACGTTGGACCTCGCCAGCAGCTCGCCGGCCCCCTCGGCGGAGTCATCCACCCTGAGCCGGACGCCGATGGCGGGCGCGCCGGCCCGAATCAGTCGCTGGGCCCGTTCCTCACCGCTCAGGTCGTCCCACTCGGCGCGAGTGCGGTTGATCGTCAGCAGCGGGGAGGTCTCAGTCAGCCCGTAGATCTGGACGAACTCCCAACCGAGCTCCTCCTCGACCCGCACCACGGTCTGTGTCGGCGGGGGCGCGCCCGCCATGATGATCCGGACCCGGCCCCGTCCGGGGATCTCTCCCTCCCAGTCCTGCGCGGCATCGAGCACCGCCGCAGCGACGGCGGGAGCGGCACACATGACGGTTACCCGGTGCTCCTCGACCCGCCGCAGGATCTCGGCTCCGTCGATCTTGCGGAGCACCACCTGCGGCACCCCGAGCCCTGTCATCGCGAACGGCATCCCCCACCCGTTCGCGTGGAACATCGGCAGGGTGTGGAGGTACACGTCCCGGTCGGTCACCCCGGCATGCAGTCCGAAGGTGACCGCGTTGACCCAGATGTTGCGGTGGGTGATCTGCACACCCTTGGGACGCGCGGTGGTGCCGGAGGTGTAGTTGATGCACGCCGTGGCGTTCTCGTCCGGCTCCCACGGCCGAGGCTCGGCACCCTCGGCGGCGAAGAGGTCGTCGTCGTCGCCCAGCACGAACCGGTGTTCGGCGGTCACGTCGGCCAGCGTCTCGTCCAGCTCGGGGTCGACGTAGAGAACCCGGGCGCCCGAGTGCTCGACGATGTAGCGGACCTCGTCGGGACGGAGCCGGAAGTTGACCGGCACGAGGACCCGGCCGTAGCCCGCCACACCGAAGAAGGAGGACAGCAACCGGGCACTGTTGTGGGAGACCACCGCGACCCGCTCACCGATCCCGATCCCCAGTTCGTCGAGACGGGCCGCCTGCCGCCTGGCGAGTGCGTCCAGCTCGGCGTACGTGACGCCACCGAGGGACGGCGCGGGTTGGTCGGGCTCGTCGATGACCCCGACCCGCTCGCCGTAGACGGCGCTGGCGCGGTCGAGGAAGTCGCTGATGCTGAACGGGACGATCATGGGGCCTCCTCGCGTCTGTCCCGCCACCCTAGACACGTCACGTTGGCACTCCGTTGGCCCGTCAGGTGCGTCCATGCCGGACGGGCCGGGCCACGAAGGCCCGACCCGTCCAGGATCAGCGTCGGCAGGAGCCGTCCCTCCGGGGACTACTCCGGCCAGCTAGCCGTACTGACTTCGCCCCCACGGACGTCCACGGTGAGCACGACGTCGGTCGTGCCCTTCACGTAGAGCTCGTAGCGGTCGGTCGTCAGCTCGGGAAAGACCAGGGACGGCACGTGTGCCCCGCCCTCGATCGGCCGCTCGTGCACCGCGACGTGCGGGTGGTGCGAATGGCCGTGCCCCTGATCATGGTCATGCCCGTGATCGTGGTCATGCTTGTGGTCGTCCGGCGCGGCTCCCACCGGCCGGATCTCCACCTCTTCGCCCACCATCGAGGCTGGCATGGTGACGACCAGGGCACCGACGTCGCCGCCGATGTCGAGCGCCACCATCCCCTGTCCCGCGTGCGGGTTCTCGAGGTCCATGACCGTCATGACGCCTGGGTCGTGCCCGGCTGGGTCTGGTAGCCACCGCCCGGAAGACCCAGGAACGGGAACGTGTCGGTCACGGCCGCGTTGGTGTTCGATGTCCCGTCCGTGACGTCGTTGGCGGTGGGGTCCGGCGTGTAGGACTTGTCCACCAGCGGAATCGTGAGCCCCGCGATCGCGCGCAGCTCGATGGTGACCACGTCGTCGCCGACCCGTCGTCCGTTCGGGAAGCCAGCGGCGTCGCCGGCGACCAGACCCAGGTTGTTCGGGTCGTCCGAGGGTGGGATCGCCACGTTGAGCCGCAGCATGTCCGCCTGAACGGGGCCCGTGTAGTTCTGGAACCCGTCCACGACGCCCTCGGGGATCCCCGTCATCAGGATCGCGTTGAGGTCCGCGCGCGGCTTGTCGTAGGCCTCCAGGTTCGGGAAGACGCCCGGGTAGAGGAACGGCAGCAGCCCCTGCAGCTCGGGCTTGTTGACGTACTTCGTGTAGCGACGGTCACCCTTGGGCGGCCGGGCGTTCCACTCGTCCTTCTCGGCCATGGGCACGATGACCTCGTTGAACAACGGGTTGGCAAGTCGCGAGACCTGCTCCCACGGGCCCATGTTCCTGAACTTGCCCTTGCTCTTGTCGAACATCCGGTTCTTGCGGCGGCTCGCGGTGGCCCACACGCCGATCACGGCTTGCGGGTCCATCGGGTCGGTCGGCTTGTTGCGGCCGAGTGTCACTTCCTTGATCGGGACCTGGAGGGCGATGGTGTGCACGTTGTAGGACTGCACCGCGTTGACGCCGTTCATGGGAGGCATCTTGATCAGGTGCGCCCCGTTGAACGGGCGCAGCCCGCCCAGGTCGAAGATCGAACCCAGGTCGACGTGGAAGGCGTCGGCACGCTGACCGGCGAAGACCCGGCGGTTACGGCCGAGCTGGTGCATGGCCTGGTCGGAGAGCTGGTCGTAGTTGGGCGTGCTGCGCTTGCCGACGTTGACCGGCGGGCAGGGCAGGTTCTCGCCCAGGATCTTCTCGCGACCGTTCTTGATGCGGCTCACGGTGTAGTACTGCGGACGGTTCCACTCCGGGCCACCGATGTCGGTGATCTGACCGGTGTTGTAGAGGAACGTCTTCTTGTTGCGGACCCGCGTCTTGAACTTGAAGCGGTAGATGATGTCCGACTCGGCCTTGCCCTTGTTCGCGACGTGGATCTCGTAGCGAACGTCATCGCCGAACTCGTAGAAGTTCGGACCGCCGTCGGGCTGCTGCAACGGGATGAAGTTGGCGATCAGGGTGACCGTGTTGGGGTCGTCGGGGCTGACGAACGCGTAGGTGTCCGTGCCGTCGGCGACGGGGTCCTTGGCGATTTCCGGTGCTTCGCGGTGCGATGACATATCAGTTGCCTCCCGCAGCGTTGAGGATGCGCGTCACGAGGTCACGGTCCTGGATGACGATCTCGCGCTCGCCGACGAGCAGTCGCACCTCGGCGAGTCGGTGATCCTGCACGTAGGCCACCACGGGCTCTTGGGCGGTGCCCGGTCCTCGGGTGGCCGCCGCGTGGGCGGTCCCGGTGACGGCAACGGTGCCGGCGACGGCGCCCGCTCCGGTCGCGGCGAGGAACTTTCTCCTGCTGGTGTCAGACATCTGGCCTGCCTCTCCATGAGCGAGGACCGGTGTGGTCCGCGTCACCCGCAGTTCGAGGCCGACGGCCGCGCGGATTGGCAGGAACCCATGAAGATCTTCGGCCGACCTCGAGCAGAGGCGCCCGAGGGGCATTCGATGGTGGGCGCAGAGGGGATCGAACCCCCGACATCTTCCTTGTAAGGGAAGCGCTCTACCGCTGAGCTATACGCCCTGGCTCGGCCTCACCCTACGGGCGGCGGGAGACGAAATAGAAAGAGCCGAGCCGCTGGCGTCTCGGGTCACCAGCGGCTCGACATCTACGACAATAGACAAAGGCCGCCGGACTTGTCGCCACTTGCCGAGAAAATTGTTGAAAACTTCTGCGCTCGGTCTAGACCAGCGCGTGGAGCTGCTTGAGATGCTCGTCCAGGTCGCGCCCGTCGCGCGAGCCGTTGTGCACCGCCCAGCGCACCGATCCGTCCCGGTCCACGACGTACGACGAACGCCTCGGCGCTCCCTTGGCCTCGTTGAAGACCTCGTAGGCACGCGAGACCTCCCCGTGCGGCCAGAAGTCCGAGAGCAGCGGGAAGTTGAGCCCGTCCGCGTCCGCGAACGCGCGCAACGAGTAGACCGGGTCACAGGACAGGGCCAGGATCTCGGTGTCGAACGTCATGAACTCGGCGAGCCGCTCCCGGATGTCGGCCATCTCGCCGGTGCAGATCCCGGAGAAGGCGAACGGGAAGAACACCAGCACGACCGCCTTCTGACCGCGGTACGACGACAACGTGACGTCCTGTCCGAACTGGTCACGCAGGGTGAAGTCGGGCGCAGGGCCGCCGAGGGCAAGACCGGTCATGGTGACCCCATCCTTACATCAGGAGTCCTCGTCGCCCGACTCGGTGTCGTCATGGTCGGCCAGCTCGCGCTTGAGGATCTTCCCGGTGGCATTGCGGGGTAGCTCGGCCAGGAAGGTGACCTCTCGGGGCACCTTGTAACGGGCCAGGTTCGCCTTCACATGCTCCTTCACGTCGTCCTCGGTCAGGTTCCCTCCGTCCCGCACCACCACGAAGGCCCGGAGCCGCTTGCCGTAGTCGTCGTCCTCGACCCCGATCGCGGCCACCTCAGCCACGTCGTCGTGGCCGACGATGCAGTCCTCGACCTCCCTGGGAAAGACGTTCTCGCCACCCGAGACGATCATCTCGTCGTCCCGGCCCTCGACGTAGAGCCTGCCGTCGTCACCGAACTTCCCGACGTCCCCGGTCGACATCAGGCCCTCGACCAGGTCCTTGCTGCCACCTCCGGTGTAGCCCTCGAACAGCATCGAGTTGCCCACGAAGATCCGGCCCGTCGTGCCGGTCGGTACGGGGTGGCCGTCGTCGTCCAGGATCTTCACGATCGTGGCGTGGGGCGGCATGCCCGCCGACGACGGCGCCTCGCGAAGGTCCGCCGGGGTGGCGACGCTGGCGTAGGCGACCTCGGTGGACCCGTAGATGTTGTAGAGGTTGTCCCCGAAGTGGTCCATCCAGCTCAGGGCCAGGTTGCCGGGGAGCGACGACCCTGAGGCCGCGACGACCTTCACCCGCGAGAGGTCGTAGCCGCGCAAGGTGTCCTCGGGCAGCGCGAGCATGCGCTGCAGCATCACCGGGATCACGACCAGCGAGTCGCACCGTTCGCTCTCGGTCGTTCGCAGTGCGTCCTCGGGATCGAACTTCCGGCGCAACACGACGGTCGAGCCGAGCAGCATCCCCAGCGCGAGGTGCGCGAAACCCCAGGTGTGGAACAGCGGCGCGGCAATGTGGGTGCGCCAACCGTGGCGCAGCGGCAGCCGCGACATCAGAGAGACCGCGGCGTCGATGCCGGCCTCATTGCGGGGCGCGCCCTTCGGCGTCCCAGTGGTTCCGGAGGTCAGGATCACGATGCGCGCGTGGCGCTGCGGTGGGGCGACCTCGGCGTCGTCGTGGTCGCGGATCAGGGACTCCAGCGTCACGTCATGATCGTCGGAGTCGATCCATGCAAGGACCCGCTGCTCGAGGTCAGCCTGCTCGAGCAGTTCGGTGAACTCCTCGTCGTGGATGACGGCGCTGGGGGCCTCCCTCTCGAGCACGTCGACGAGCTGAGGGCCGGCGAACGCGGTGTTGAGGTAGAGGATGTCGGCGCCCAGCTTGGCGATCGCGATGGTGGCGTCGACGAAGCCTCGGTGGTTGCGGCACATGACGGCCACCGAGTCGCCCTCCGCGACGCCGAGACCCGCGAGCCCACGGGCGAGCGCGTTGCTCCTGCGGTGCAGGTCCGCGAACGTCAGCTCGCCGAGCTCGTCGACGATGGCCACCCGATTCGGGTCGATCAGGGCGAGGGTGGCGAAGCCGCCGGCCGGTCCGGTCCCCCACTGCTTGAGGATCCGGGCGAGCCCGGCGAGCTTGCGGGGACCGAGCGGACGGATGACGCCCGAGCCGCCCAGCACTCGGAGCGTGACAGCGGCGTTGGAGATCTTGTTCATGGTGTCTGTCGAACGAGCGAAGGGGCCGCTGGCTACGCAGGGGTCTTGGGTGTCACGAGCCGGGTCGCTGCCCAGTCCTTGCTGACCGAGACCGTCGTGGTCTGCGACAGCCCGGCGATCGGAGCCGCCTCGGCGACGTCCGCGGCGTCGACGGCGTTCGGCCGTCCCACCTTGGGAGTGAGCAGCCAGATCACGCCACCCCCGACCAGGTCGGTCAGCGAATCGACCAGGCCGTCGACGAGATCGCCGTCCTCGTCGCGCCACCAGAGCACCACGGCGTCGACCACGTTGCCGTAGTCGCTGTCCACCATGTCAGCGTCGATCGCGTCCTCGATGGCGACCCGGAGCTCGTCATCGGTGTCGGCGTCCCAGCCGACCTCCTGGACCACCATGCCCTTGGTCAGGCCGAGGCGTGCCGCCGGTCCGGAGGCCTCGGCCTCCGTGTGCGTGGCATCGCTGCCAGCGGTCGAACTCACTGCTTCTCCACTCGTCTCCAGGATCGGTGCGACGGTTTGCCGCACGCTCAGGTGGAGAGTAGTCCAGCGGAGTTGACGCAGGTCCGCAACCTCGGAGCCTCGTGCGGCGCTCCGAGTGGGAAGAATGGCGACGAGGTTGAGGAGCGTCGGCCCGGACCGAGCGGAGCGAGGGGGCGAGCGACCGGTCTCGAGACCAACGAACCTGCACCGGTGAATCGCACCCGAGATGAATCTCGACCTACCGCCGGGTAAATTCCCCGCACTCCGACTGCGTGCAACGATGGGACGGTGAGCGACGACACCACCTCTCCGTCCGAGCCGACACCTGCGGTCACCTCCGTGATCCACGAAGGGCTCCCCACCCAGCTTCCCGACATCGATCCGGAGGAGACGAGCGACTGGCTCGAGTCCTTCGACAGCATGCTCGACGAGCGAGGCCGCGACCGCGCCCGCTACGTCATGCTGCGCCTGCTGGAGCGGGCTCGGGAGAAGCAGGTGGGCGTCCCCGCCCTCCGGAGCACCGACTACATCAACTCGATCCCTCCCGAGCGCGAGCCGTGGTTCCCGGGCGACGAGGACATCGAGCGCCGGATCCGGGCGTTCATCCGCTGGAACGCGGCGGTCATGGTCTCCAGCGCCAACCGCAAGGGGCTCGAGGTCGGCGGGCACATCGCGACCTATCAGTCCGCTGCCAGCCTCTACGAGATCGGCTTCAACCACTTCTTCCGCGGCAAGGACCACCCCGGCGGCGGCGACCAGATCTTCATCCAGGGCCACGGCTCGCCCGGGATCTATGCCCGTGCCTACCTCGAGGGTCGGCTCACCGAGGACCAGCTCTACCGGTTCCGGCAGGAGGTCCAGCACGGCCCCGGCAATGGCCTGCCCTCCTACCCGCACCCCCGGTTGATGCCGGACTTCTGGGAGTTCCCCACGGTCTCCATGGGCCTGACCGCCCTCAACGCGATCTACCAGGCGCGGTTCAACCGCTACCTCCACAACCGCTCCATCAAGGACACCTCCGACCAGCAGGTGTGGGCCTTCCTCGGTGACGGCGAGATGGGCGAGCCGGAGTCGCTGGGCGCGATCGGGCTGGCTGCCCGCGAAGAGCTCGACAACCTGGTCTTCGTCGTGAACTGCAACCTCCAGCAGCTCGACGGCCCGGTGCGCGGCAACGGCAAGATCATCCAGGAGCTGGAGTCCTTCTTCCGGGGAGCCGGCTGGAACGTGATCAAGGTGGTCTGGGGCCGCGAGTGGGACGACCTGCTGGCACGCGACGTCGACGGCGTCCTGGTCAACCGGATGAACACCACACCCGATGGCCAGTTCCAGACGTACTCGACCGAGGACGGCTCCTACATCCGGGACCACTTCTTCGGGGTCGACCCGCGGCTGCGCGCCATGGTCGAGCACATGAGCGACCCCCAGATCTCCAAGCTGCCGCGTGGTGGACACGACTACCGCAAGGTCTTCGCCGCGTTCGACGCTGCCAGCAAGCACGCCGGACAGCCGACCGTGATCCTGGCGAAGACCATCAAGGGGTGGACCATCGACTCCCTCGAGGGCAAGAACGCCACCCACCAGATGAAGAAGCTGACCACCGCGGACCTCAAGAAGTTCCGCGACCGGCTCCACCTGCCGGTCAGCGACCAGCAGCTCGACGAGGCCTACGACCGGGACGGCACTGCGCCCTTCTACCACCCCGGCAAGGACTCACCCGAGATCGAATACATGATGGAGCGCAGGAAGGCGCTGGGTGGGTCGATCCCCCGCCGGATCGACCGCTCCAGTCCGCTGAAGCTTCCTGGTGACGCCATGTACTCCGAGCTCAAGCAGGGCTCGGGCAAGAACCAGGTCGCCACCACCCAGGCGGTGGTCCGCCTGCTCAAGGACTTGATGAAGGATCCGGAGATCGGCCAGCGCATCGTGCCGATCGCCCCCGACGAGTACCGCACCTTCGGCATGGATTCCATGTTCCCCAGCGCCAAGGTCTACAACCCGGGCGGGCAGCAGTACGAATCCGTGGACCGCAAGTTGTTGCTGTCCTACAAGGAGTCGGCGCAGGGTCAGATGCTGCACGAGGGCATCTCCGAGGCGGGTTCGGTGGCCTCCGCCACCGCTGCCGGCTCGGCGTACTCCACCCACGGCGAGCCGATGATCCCGTTCTACATCTTCTACTCGATGTTCGGGTTCCAGCGCACCGCCGACTCGATCTGGGCGATGGCCGACCAGCTCGCCCGCGGCTTCCTGATCGGCGCCACGGCGGGTCGCACGACGCTGACCGGTGAAGGTCTCCAGCACGCCGACGGCCACTCGCCCCTGATCGCGGTGACCAACCCGGCGGTCGTCCACTACGACCCCGCGTTCGCCTACGAGGTGAGCCACATCGTGCACTCGGGACTGGAGCGGATGTACGGCGCGACCGGTCCGGATGGAACCGGCGAGAACGTCATCTTCTACCTGACCGTCTACAACGAGCCGGTCGCGCAGCCGGCCGAGCCGGACGACGTGGACGTCCACGGCATCCTCAAGGGCCTCCACCACGTCTCGACCGGCGAGGGCGAGGGGCCGCGGGTGCAGCTGCTCGCCTCCGGCGTCGGCTTCCCGTGGATCGACCGTGCCGCGCAGTTGCTGCGTGAGGACTGGGGCGTCGTCGCCGACACCTGGTCGGTCACGTCCTGGAACGAGCTCGCGCGCGACGCCATCGCGGCCGAGGACTGGAACCTCATGCACGCCGACCAGGACAAGCGCACGGCCTACGTCACCGACCGTCTGAAGGACACCTCCGGCCCGGTCGTGGCGGTCTCCGACTACATGACGGCGGTCCCGATGCAGATCGCCAAGTGGGTGCCCGGCGACTACCGGGTCCTGGGCGCCGACGGGTTCGGCTTCGCCGACACCCGACCGGCCGCCCGCCGGTTCTTCCGGATCGACGCCGAGTCCGTGGTCGTGCAGACGCTGCAGGCCCTGGCCGACGCCGGTGAGTATCCGCGCGAGAAGGTCGCCGAAGCGTTCGCGAAGTACCGCATCGACGACCCGACGGCCGTCAGGGACGTGGCGCAGGAGGGCGGCGACGCCTGAGCCTCGCCACCCCGGAGAGCTCAGGCAGGCGTGATGCGCGTGACCGTGGCGTCGCTGTCCTGCTCGATCGGGCGGCCGGCGCGCAGCAGCGTCCGGAACCTCCCCCGGGAGTACGCCGCAGGCGTGGTCGAGCGGATGAACTCATGGACCAGCTTCGCAAAGCGCTGGGGGTGGTCCTTGTGGGGGAAGTGCCCGGCGTTGGGGATCACCTCGACCCGGGCGTCAGGGGCGAGCCGAGCCACGTGCGACGCATGCGAGACCGGGATCACCTGGTCGTCACTGCCCCAGATCACCGCCATCGGCAGCACCTGGGTCAGGTAGGCGCGGTCGGCCATGGTCACGATCTGGCCGCGCCAGTCGACCACCGCCCGGACCACGTGACGGATCGCGTGGCGGGTCGCCGGGTCCTTGAAGGAGTCGTAGATCTCGGCGACCTCGTCGAGGTCGCGGGTGTGTGCCGAGGGCAGCTTGGCCAGGCCCCGCAGGCCGGCCTTCCCGAGGTGACGGACGCCGGGCAACGTCAACATCGCCATGGCGGGGTGGAACCCCGGCGTGGTGATGGCACGGATCAGCGGGCTCACCTCGGGACCTAGCCCGCCGGACGCAACCAGGATCAGCCGCTCGGTGCGCTCGGGGAACTGGTAGGCGAACTGCATCGCGATGCCGCCCCCGAAGCTGTGACCCACGACGGTGGCCCGGTCGACTCCCAGGTAGGTGAGGAGATCACGCATCCCGTTGGCATAGCCCCCCACGCTGTAGTCGGCACGCGGCTTCGCGGAGAGCCCGTGACCGAGCAGATCAGGCGCAATCACGGTGTAGCGACGGGACAACGAGTCGATCACCGACTCCCACGTGGTGTGGTCGCACCCGAGGCCGTGCAGCAGCAGCACCACGGGCCCCTGACCCGTCTTCACGAACGCGCGCCGGTGCCCGTGGATGGTGAGGTACTGGACGTCGTAGCGGGACTCGACCACAGGGAGGCGCCTCTCGGAGGGGTTCTGCCGGATTCAATCAGACCTCGGCTCCGTTCTGGAACCCGGAAACCCTTATTTCATGGGAGTTTCCGTAATTCCGCCCGGTTCACGACTGCACTAGCCTCATGATCGTGACCAAGTCGACACCTGCCGCCTCCACGCCCGGCGCCAGCCACGAACGGGCGGCGGCGGCACTGCAGCGGTCGACTGGAGCGCTCAGCACCACCGCAACCGCCCGGATGGAGACCGATCTGCCGTGGTTCCGGGAGCTCAGCGCCGACGATCGATCCTGGGTAGGACTGATCGTGCACGCCGGCGTCAAGGGCTTCGTGGACTGGTACTCGCACGACAGCGAACCAGTTCCGCCCGGAAGCGCGCTCGCGGTGGCCGTCTTCGGCGCCGCGCCGCAAGCCCTGACGGGAGTGATCACCTTGCAGCAGACCGTGGACCTGGTGAAGCTCTCCCTGGAGGTCGTGGAGTCCAGCATCGACGACATCCTCGACCCGGAAGACCTCGCGGACGTCCAGGCAGCTGTTCTCCGCTACGCCCGCGAGGTGGCGTTCGCCACCGCCGAGGTGTATGCACGGGCCGCCGAGGTCCGCGGCGCCTGGGACGCGCGACTGGAGGCGCTGGTGGTCGACTCGGTGCTGCGCGCCGAGGCCGACGAGGCGGTGATGTCCCGCGCGAGCGCACTCGGCTGGTCGGACCGCGGCGAGGTGGCCGTGGTGCTGGGTCGCGTCCCCGCCCGGCGGACGGAGACCGACATCTTCGCCGAGGTACGGCGCGTGGCGCGCGAAGCCGGCATGGACGCGCTCTGCGCCACCCAGGGCGAGCGGCTGGTGGTCGTGCTGGGAGCGGTCGGTGATGCCGGCAAGGCTGCGGCCTCCGTCGTCGACCTCTTCGGGGACGGCCCGGTGGTGGTGGGGCCGGTCACCGACGGACTCGGCCACGCCCATATCTCGGCCCGGGCCGCGATGTCGGCCTACCGGGCGGCCGGTGGCTGGCCCGAGGCTCCGCGGCCCTCGACCAGCATCGACCTGCTTCCCGAGCGGGTCCTGGCCGGCGACGGACATGCCCGGCGACACCTCGTCGACGAGGTCTACCTCCCGTTGTGGCATGCGCGGGGAACCCTGATCGAGACCCTCGCCGCCTTCTTCGCCACCGGGACGTCGATCGAGGCGACCGCCCGTGCGCTCTTCGTCCACCCGAACACCGTGCGCTACCGCCTCAAGCAGATCGGCGACCTCACCGGATTCTCGCCCGGGGATGCTCGCGATGCGTTCGCGCTGCGCATCGCCCTGGTCCTGGGTCAGCAGTCGGGCCGCGGCGACTCTTTGTAGGAAACCTCCAAAGAACGGGGACCCGGTTTCGTGGGTGGCGGACGCGCGAACCGCGCCACTTCCCGGGCAGAGTGGACCTGTGCTCGTTATCGTCGCGCCCGGCCAGGGCGCCCAGACCCCTGGCTTCCTCGCCCCGTGGCTCGAGGACCGCACCTTCGCCTCGCGGATGGAATGGCTCGCTCTCGTGGCCGGGGTCGACCTGATCCACTACGGCACCGAGGCCGATGCCGAGACCATCCGGGACACCGCAGTCGCGCAGCCACTGCTCGTGGCCACCGGGCTGGTCGCGGCACTCGAGATCTTCCCCCACCCGACCGACGCGTTCGAGGCGGTCACCGCGGTGGCCGGTCACAGCGTCGGCGAACTGACCGCTGCCGCAGGTGCCCGAGTGATCACCGCCGAGCAGGCCATGGTCCTGGTCCGCGAGCGCGGCAAGGCGATGGCCGAAGCTGCCACGGCGACCCCCACCGGAATGACCGCGGTCCTGGGCGGCGATCGCGACGAAGTGCTGGCAGCGCTGGCGGAACACGGGCTGACGCCCGCCAACGACAACGGGCCGGGACAGATCGTCGCCGCCGGCACCACCGCCCAGCTGGAGGCCTTCGCCGCGGCACCGCCCGCGAAGGCCCGGCTGATGCCGCTGAGCGTCGCCGGCGCCTTCCACACCGAGCACATGTCCCCCGCGGTCGGTCGGCTCGGACACCTGGCGCGTTCGGTGTCGGTCCACGACGCGCGCATCCCGGTGATCTCCAACAAGGACGGCAACGTCGTCCACGACGGCAGCGAGGTGCTGGCCCGGATGGTCGGCCAGATCGCCAGTCCCGTGCGCTGGGACCTCTGCCTCGACACCATGTCCGACCTCGGCGTGACCGGCATCCTCGAGATGCCGCCCGCAGGCACCCTCACCGGCATCGCCAAGCGGGCGCTCAAGGGCGTCGAGACGTTCGCCCTCAAGACCCCGGACCAGCTCGACGACGCGCGCGCCTTCGTGCAGCGCCACGCAGAGGCGGCCCCGCTCGACATCAGCCCGACCTGGCGGATGGTGGTCTCGCCCGCCAAGGGCACCTTCCACGTCGCCGAGGAGGCCGCCGACACGGCGGTGCTGGCGCCCGGCGCCGCGATCGGCGACGTCGAGAACCGGCGCGACCGCCACCACGTCGTGGCCGCCCACGGCGGACAGGTCGTCGAATGGCTCGTCGAGGACGGCGACCTCGTCTCGCCCGGGCAGCCGTTGCTGCGCCTCCACCCCGAGGGCGTCGCCTGATGGCCGCCATCAGCTCGGTCAGCGGATCGACGCACGCGGCGATCCTCGGACTCGGCGCCTACCGCCCCTCCCGCGAGGTCCCCAACTCGGACGTGGTCGAGGCGATCGAGTCCAGCGACGAGTGGATCCAGCAGCGCTCCGGGATCAAGCAGCGCCGATGGGCCACCCCCGATGAGACCATCCAGCTGATGTCGGTCAGCGCCGCACGCGAGGCGCTCGAGCGCGCCGGGATCGCGGCGGAGCAGATCGATTGCGTCGTCGTCGCCACCGTCACCCACCTGCTGCAGACGCCGGCGATCGCCACCGCCATCGCTCACGAGCTGGGCACCGAGCAGGCCGCAGCCTTCGACATCTCGGCCGCCTGCGCCGGGTTCTGCCACGGCGTCTCGCTGGGCGCCGACATGGTCCGCAGCGGCAGCGCCGGTCACGTTCTGGTGATCGGCGTCGAGCGACTCAGTGACATCACCGACCTCTACGACCGCGGGACGGCGTTCATCTTCGCCGACGGCGCCGGTGCCGCCGTGATCGGCCCGAGCGAGGTCGAGGGCATCGGTCCCGTCGTCTGGGGTTCCGACGGCGAGCAGTACGACCTGATCCGGCAGAAGGAGGACTGGCGCGATGTCGTCGGCACTCCCGCCGTACCCGGCAGCGGGGTCATGCCTCACCTCGTGATGGAGGGCAACCCGGTCTTCCGGTGGGCGAGCTTCGCGATGGCCAAGGTCGGACAGCAGGCCCTTGACCGCGCCGGGATCACCACCGACGACCTCGACGTCTTCGTGCCGCACCAAGCCAACATGCGCATCATCGACGCCATGGCGCGCTCCATGAAGCTGCCCGAACGGGTCCGTATCGCCCGCGACATCGCCGACCAGGGGAACACCTCGGCGGCGTCCGTCCCGCTCGCGCTCCACCGGATGGTGGAGGAAGGCGAGGCGCGCAGCGGCGACACCGCACTCCTGATCGCCTTCGGCGCCGGTCTGGCGTACGCGGCGCAGGTCGTCACCGTTCCCTAGCCGTACCCGTCCCGTACCAAGAATTTCCCAGAGATAACCGAGAGAAGAGGAACACATGCCCACCACCGAAGAGATCCGCGCCGACCTTGCCGAGATCGTCAACGAGGTCGCCGGCATCGAGCCCGCCGACGTCCAGCTCGACAAGTCGTTCGTCGAGGACCTCGACGTCGACTCGCTCTCCATGGTCGAGGTCGTCGTGGCCGCCGAGGAGAAGTTCGGGGTGTCCATCCCCGACGAGGAGGTCAAGAACCTCAAGACCGTCGGCGACGCCGTCGCCTTCATCGAGCGGGCCCAGGGCTGACAGCCACCCACCCCACCCATCGTCGCTACGAAGGATTGAGTCTGCAGATGAGCCGCACCCGAGTCGTGGTCACCGGAATGGGCACCACCAGCCCGCTCGGCGGTGACGTCGCAAGCACCTGGGACGGCATGCTGGCCGGTCGCTCCGGGGTCCGCGCCCTCACCGAGGAGTGGGCCGAGGAGCTGCCGGTCAAGATCGCCGGCCGCGTCGCCGTCGAGCCGAGCGAGGTGCTCGAGCGCGTCAAGGCGCGCCGGCTCGACCGTTCCTCGCAGTTGGCGATGGTCGCCGCGATGGAGGCCTGGCGTGACAGCGGACTCGAGGGGAGCGACGTCGACCAGGACCGGCTCGGCGTGGCGATGGCCTCGGGCATCGGCGGCGTCAACACCCTGCTCGACAACTACGACTCGTTGCGCGAGAAGGGGCCGCGGCGGGTGTCCCCGCTGGCGGTGCCGATGCTGATGCCCAACGCACCTGCGGCGCAGATCAGTCTCTACGTCGGCGCGCGGGCCGCGGTCAACACCCCGGTCTCGGCCTGCGCCTCCGGCAATGAAGCCATCTCGCTGGCCGTCGACCAGATCCGGCTCGGTCGCGCGGACGTGGTCCTCGCCGGTGGCACCGAGGCAGCGATCCACCCGCTGCCGATGGCCGCCTTCGCGAACATGATGGCGCTCTCGAAGAACGACGGCGACCCGACGACGGTCTCCCGTCCCTGGGACACCGGCCGCGACGGGTTCGTGCTGGGTGAAGGCGCCGGCGTGCTGGTGCTGGAGTCCGAGGAGCATGCGCGGGCCCGCGGCGCCCGCATCTACGCCGAGGTCCTGGGCGCGGGCATCACCGCCGACGCCCACGACATCGCCCAGCCCGACCCCGCCGGGCGCGGCGGCTCCCGCGCCATCGTGCGTGCGCTCGAGGAGTCGGAGATCGACGCCTCGGCGATCGTGCACGTCAATGCGCACGCCACCTCGACGCCGCAGGGCGACATCGCCGAGGGCCTGATGCTCCACGCCACGCTCGGCTCACACGTGTCCGAGGTGGTGGTGACCAGCACCAAGTCGATGACCGGACACCTGCTGGGCGGCGCCGGAGCCCTGGAGGCGATCGCGACGATCCTCGCGATCCATCACCGGGTCTCTCCACCGACGATCAACCTCGACGACCAGGACCCCCAGGTCGAGCTCGACATCGCCACCACGGCACGGGAACTGCCCGCAGGCGACATCGCAGCCCTGAACAACTCCTTCGGATTCGGTGGCGCGAACGTGGCCGTCGCCTTCGGGAGCACCTCGTGAGCCACCCGGAAGGACCTCGACCGTGACCGCAACGACGAATCAGGCCAAGCCCGCGAAGCTTCCGCGTGACCAGGATCCACGCAACCCGGTCACCCGGCTGCGCGCTCTCCTCGACCAGGACACCCTGGAACTGATCACCCCCGATGACGACTCGGGCATGCTCGCCGCCGTCGGCAACGTCGACGGAACCCGCGTCGTCGCGTTCTGCAACGACGCGACCGTCATGGGCGGCGCCATGGGCGACGTCGGCTGCCGAGTCGTGGTCGACGCCTACCACCGCGCCCTGACCGAGGGGGTCCCGATCATCGGCCTCTGGCACTCCGGCGGGGCCCGTCTCGCCGAGGGCGTGCTGTCACTCCACGCCGTGGGCCGGATCTTCCACATCATGACCCAGGCATCAGGGCGCATCCCCCAGATCTCGGTCGTGCTCGGCCCTGCGGCCGGAGGCGCGGCCTACGGCCCGGCGCTGACCGACGTCGTGATCCTCGGCCCGGAGGGCCGGATCTTCGTGACCGGACCCGACGTCGTGCGCTCGGTCACTGGTGAGGACGTCGACATGCTGCGGCTGGGCGGCCCCGAGCCGCACGGGCGGCGGTCCGGAGTCGTCCACATCCTCACCCAGTCCGAGGAGGAGGCGCTCGACCGCGCCCGAACCGTCGGCTCGCTGCTCGGCTCGCAGGGAAGCCTTGACGTCCCCGGGGTCGAGGACCGCGACCTCGAGGCGATCCTTCCCGAGTCCAAGAAGCGCGCCTACGACGTGCACCCGCTGGTGGAGTCGGTGCTCGACGAGGGCACCATGCAGGAGCTGCACGCCCGCTGGGCTCCCAACATCGTCACCGCACTGGGCCGCTTCGGGGGTCGCACCGTCGGCGTGGTCGCCAACAACCCGCTACGCCTGGGTGGCTGCCTGGACTCCCTCTCAGCGGAGAAGGCCTCCCGTTTCGTGCGCATGTGCGACGCGTTCGGCGTACCGCTGATCGTTCTGGTCGACGTCCCGGGCTATCTCCCCGGGGTCGGCCAGGAGTGGGACGGAGTGGTCCGGCGCGGCGCGAAGCTGCTCCATGCCTTCGGGGAGTGCGTGGTCCCCCGAGTGACGCTGGTCACCCGCAAGACCTACGGCGGCGCCTACATCGCCATGAACGCCCGCTCCCTGGGTGCGACCAAGGTGTTTGCGTGGCCTGGTGCCGAGGTGGCGGTCATGGGCGCAGTGGCGGCGATCCGGGTGCTCCACCGCCGCAAGCTGGCCGAGGTCTCCCCCGACATCCGCCCCCAGGTCGAGGCCGAGCTGGCAGCCGAGCACGAGCGGATCGCCGGTGGCGTCGACAAGGCCGTGGAGATCGGTGTCGTCGACGAGGTCGTCGATCCCGCCCACACCCGTTCGGCGATCGCGCGAGCCATCGACGAGGCGGTGCAGACGGTCGGTGTCCTCCGCGGGGCCCACGGCAACATCCCGCTCTGACTGCGAGCTCCACCCCCGCATCCGCACCGTCGCGTGGCGCTCCCGTCATCCGAAGAACGATGTGTTGCCAGGGTTGTCAACATCCCAGTGCCTGTCTCGCCGGTGCCGCTCACGGGCCTCGGCGGCTGCGGCCTGGTTGGCACGCGTTCGCTCGTCGACGTGACCGCTAACCGTACGGCGACCCACCCGCGGATGACCACCGAGACCCCCGCAAGAACGGCGATGCCCCCGAGGGCGTAGAACCACCACATGTTGCCTCCAGGTGGCTGGCGTGGGCGAAATCTTACACCTGGTGAGGTGCCGAGCACGAGACCGACGGCGCGGATGCCTGCAGCAGAACGGGCTCCCGATGCGGCGATCAACCGCGCCCGTCCGCACATCCCGCTGCGAGCACATGGAGTGGATCCTTCTCGTCGGCGGATCGGGTGTCGACACGGCCGTCACGCCCTCGCGGGCTCGGGCGTGGGCCTGCTCAACCTCCTCTACCCACGCCGGGCGCTCGTCCTCGCGCCCGGCTGTCAGACGACCTGATGCAACCAGCGCACCGGCGCGCCCTCGCCGGCGTGCCGGAAGGTCTCGAGCTCGTCGTCCCACGGCTTGCCGAGGAGCTTGTCCACCTCGAGGATCAACGTGGTGTCACCCAGCGCGGCCTTGACCACCGCGGCCTTGAGCCGGTCCTCGGGGATCATGATGTCGCCGTGCAGCCCGGTCACGGCGTGGAACACGCCCGAGGTCAGGCGTGTAGGAGTAGCGCGAGCCCTCGGTGCCCGAGGTCGGCTCCTCGGTGACCTCGAAGCGCAGGTGGTTCCAGCCGCGGAGCGCCGAGGCGATGGTGGCACCGGACCCGCCGACGCCGGACCAGGAGAGTTCCGCACGGTAGGTGCCGGGCTGAGCCGGCTGCGGCGTCCAGTCCATGTTGACGGGCACGCCAAGAACGCCGCCGGCGGCCCATTCGACGTGCGGGCACAGCGCGGACGGCGCGGAGTGGACGTACAGGACGCCCCTCGTTGCATTGCTGGTGCGTGCGGTCACGGTGACCCTCCTCTTGATCAGGCGCGAGCTACGCCTTCCCCAGCGGGCTCGACACGATCTCGGAGTGTGGTCTGTGAGTCACACGTATGTAGTTGTGCGTCCCATTGTGGCCCATGGGGCGCCTGTGCGCCAGTGATTCGGGCGAGTCTCAGCCGGTGGCGCGCACGAAACCGGGGTCGACCACGTTGACCACCTCGCGCACGGCGCCGAGCAGCTGCCCATCCCCCACCACCAGGGGTCCGTCGATCACGTCGAGCACGACACAGGTGACGTTGTCGGTTCCCCCGGCCTCCAGCGCGGCCTGGGCGAGCACGGCAGCCGCCGCGTGTGGATCCCGCAGCCCGAGCACGGCCCGGATCCGGGTCTCGGGCACCAGGTCGGTCAATCCGTCGCTGCAGATCAGGATCCGGTCGCCGGGTCCCAGGCAGAGCTCGGTGAGCTCCACGTCGTCGAGCGGCACGCCTTCGTCGGCACCGATCGAGCGGACCACCACGTTGCGCCACGGGTGGGTGCGCGCCGCGACCTCGTCGATCTCACCCCGGTCGAGAAGGTCCTGGACCACCGTGTGGTCGCGGGAGACCCGACGCAGTCGGCCGTGACTCAGGGTGTACGCCCGGGAGTCCCCGAGATGCCCCAGCATGATCCGGTGTCCGTCGCAGACCACGGCCGTCAGCGTGGTCGCCATGCCCTGCCTGGCCGGCTCGAGGTCCACCCCGCCATGCACCGTCTCGCGCGCCGCTCGCACGCCGGCGCGCAGCACGCTGTCCACCGGGTCACCGAATCGCGCCAGGGCCGTGGCGGACACGGCGTAGGCGGCAGAGGCCGAGGCAACCTCGCCGGCCGCGGCTCCGCCGACGCCGTCAGCGACAAGCGCTACGTAGGGACCGACAAAGGCCGAGTCCTCGTTGTGCTCTCGCCGACGTCCGACATCGCTGACACCTGCTCCCGAGAATCGCAGCATCACGCGCCTCCTTGCTGTGCCCACGAGTGAACACCGACCCCACCATCGAGGTCAAGCAACCCGCAGTCACCGCCGCGAAGGTCAGCCCTCGATCTGTCGCTCCAGCTGGACGGCGCGCAGCTCGGCGTCCGTGATGTCGTCGGGGTCGATGGCGTGGGTCCGGTGGAACCACTCCAGCGCCTCGGTCGCCCGTCCGGCGGTCTCGAGGGTGTCCGCGTAGGCGTAGCGCAACCGCACCACCCACGGGGCGCGCGTGTTCGAGTTCAGCGGAGCCAGCTCCAGCGTGCGCAGCGCAGCGTCGACCTGGCCGAGGTCGCGACGGGCACCCGCTTCGACGATCGTCATCTCCGCCTTCGCCTCGGGCCCGAAGTTCTTCACCCCCGGGCTCCGCGCCAGCTTCAGGGCCTGCTCGGCGTTGCCGAGCGCCCGGTGACAGTCCGCCATCATCGGCAGGTACGCGGTGGCGCCGTTCATGCGCTTGGCCGCCCGCAGCTCACTCAGCGCTTCCGCGTAGTGGCCCGCGGCGTACGCGGCCTCACCGGTGGCCTCACGCACCACGGCGAGCCGGGACGCCCTGGCCCGCGCAGCGAGCGTGTGCTGGTAGGCGGTCTCCGGGTCGTCCTCGATCAACACGCCGGCAGCCGCCAGGTGACGGGCGACGCGCAGGGCCAGCTTGTCGGGGAGCCCCTTCAGCTGACCGGCGACGGCACGGTCGAGCTCCTTGCCGGTGATCTCCTCGGGAAGGGGCGGTCCGTCGTAACGTGCCTGCTCCTCGCTCCGGGGCAGCTCCTTGTCCGCCGGGCGCTTCCAGTCGCCCTGCCGCGGCGGACGCTTCCCGCCTCGGTCCTTCCCGGCATGGGGCTTGTCGCTCCGGGACCGCTCACCG
>CAWDZH010000003.1:0-683547 GCA_963806945.1 uncultured Actinomycetota bacterium | reverse complement strand
TTTACCGGACACGACCTGCTTAACCCGACTGGATATCGACGGAAATCGCTCAACTGAGAAATATAAAAATTTGGATTTTTCAAACTATTCAAATTATGCTTGTGGGGCTTTGCTTCTAGCTCGCCTAAAATATGCAATTTCTATGCCTATTAGGTGATGGGTTTGGGTTAATATGCTAGGATATCCAAAAACCACGGTAATTAAGTGGACCAACTTCAGACAGACATAGAGGCAATTTGCTCTCAGATTGAGGAATTGCGTCGGGAACGCCAGCAGCTTAGCATTGCTGCTGCTGCCCCTGTCGGTGATTCGCCCCAAGCGATCGCCGATGCCTATCGCCGTCACGCGAGGGAAACAGCACAAGTGTCGGCAGAAGTCAAGGGGATTGATGATGCGATCGCGGCTCTGTCTGCTCAACTGACCCAGAAACAGCAGCAGTCGGTAAAGTTGCAAAGAATCACTCCGATGGAGGAGCAAGTTGAAGAAGGAAGAGCACTCGCTCACGGGCACGCGGAACGGATTAATGAACTGGCGGCGGAACTGGCGGCGGAAGTGAAGGGGCTCAAAGCTATCGCCGACCAAATTAGTCCCAGCTACTGGCAGGTTTATTACAAGCCTTTTATTACGGGCTTTAAAAGTATTTCTGTTCCCTACGTGCGATCGGACGGGGATGTTTGGACTATTGTCAATCGAGTAGTTTAGAGAGGCTGCGGGAGCAGAAAGAAGAAGCACTCAAGACAATTTTTTTCCTGTCCCTATTCCTCTACATCAACCGCGCAGCAGTTGCTTAATAGTGCCGACCAATTCTTGAGGGTGAAATGGCTTGGCGATGTAAGCGTCTGCTCCTTGTTTCATTCCCCAGTAGCGATCAAATTCTTCGCTTTTGCTCGAACACATTACCACCGGCAAATTTTGAGTTTTAGGGTCGCTTTTGAGCCGGCGACAGACTTCGTAGCCGTTCATCCGGGGCATCACGATATCCAGAACGACTAAATCCGGGCGGTTGGTCTTGATTTGCTCTAGAGCTTCGACGCCATCACTAGCTACTGTGACGTTGAGTCCTCTACCTTTGAGCAAGTCGGCGATCATCTCCCGCAGAGTGACGCTATCATCAACAACCATAACTGTACTCATAGAATAATCCCTACCAAGTTTCTGGGTTGAAACGTTCACATTAACGTTTACGTTGTTCACCTTATAAAGGTGTCTTTTCCTGATTGGGATTGCACTCCGCTATATGTAGTTTACCCACTTTTGCTGATTTCCCAATCATTTCCTGAGTAATTACCGCGAAATAAATAAATATCCGCATAATTTCGGTTGACACAGGAGCCTCTGTCCGTTAGTCTATCATTTTCTTTCTCAAATGGTACTTTTATCAAAAAATGAGGGTGCAGCTTGCGTTATGCGTTTCCGGTTGAGGACGGCGGCGCGCCGCCGCCTTGCATCAAAATTTGTCTAATTATGATTTTTCGTACCTAAAACCGATATTTTTTGGTCGTAGAGCGTCTCTAAACCGACCTGGCGCTGCCGGTAGCTGTGACCGGAGTGTTTGCAGCCGTTAGCAACGATTCCCAAGACGGAAGCTCCAGAAATTTTTAATTCTTCTAAAACTTTGCTAACTTGCGATCGGTCTGTTTTGGCCATTTGCACGACCATAATCGTAGCGTCTGTGCGAGCTGCGATCAAGTGGGTGTCTGCCAAGCCTGCTAGTGGCGGGGTGTCATAAATTACTAAGTCAAAAAATGCTTGAAATTGCTCCATCAGATACTGCATTTTTTTGGAAGAAAGAAGCTTGATCGGATCGGGGGGAATTTGGCCTGCGGTGAGTACAAACAAATTTTCTTGGTTCGGGGCTCGTTGAATCGCGTCGTTGAGGCTGATATCTGTGGAGATGGCATCTGCCAGGCCACGGACGTTCGGCAGTCCTAACTTAGCGTGCAGTTGCGGGCAGCGCAAATCTGCATCTACTAACAACACTCGCTGTCCGACTGCTGCTGCTGTTGCTGCCAGGTGCAAAGCTACTGTAGATTTGCCGTCTCCGGCTAAGGCTGAGCTGATTAATAGCGATCGAATCGCCGTGCCTGCACTGAGCAAGTGAATGTTCGTGTAGAGCAATCGAAAGGCTTCTAAAAATTGATAGTCCAAGTCGCTCAAAATACTTGGTCCTCCGCTCATCGGACCAGTATGTCTAGCTTCGCCCGGTTGGACTACTTCCACTTTCGAGTTCGATCGAGCCGATGTTAGTTTTCTCGGTCTGGCTGGCGGTCTGCGCTTGACTTTCTTGGTAAACGGAATCACCCCGAGTATTGGCAATCTTGTGGCCATTCTCAGTGATTCGGGAGTGTGGAACACAGTATTCAGTACCTCTACGAGCAAGCCGACTGCTATGCCCAGCAGACTGCTTAAAATGACTGCCAGCACTAACTGTTTTTTGGTTTGTTTGACGGTAGCTGTTATAGGCTTGCCGAATTTGTCTAGCGGAATTTCCGGAGGATTGATCAGCACCCAGGGTATTTGCTGCTGAGCCGCATCAATCCGCAAGGCTTCTCGTTTGGCCAAGAAGTCCGAGAAACTCTTAGTAACTACTTGGAGTTCCTGCTGTAAATTGTCGTATAGTCGGGTTGTAACTGAAAAGTTTCTAATTTTTTGGTTGAGAGCATTTAGCAAAGCTGTCATTTCGCGATCGCGCGCTTCCAATTCTTTGATTTGGGTCTCTAAATTTCCCATCACCACTTCTCTGGCTTGTTGAGTGGCGGTTAAAATCAGTTCTTCCCGACTTTTTCGCAGCGATAAAACTGGCAAACTGTCTTCTCTGTACTGAGCTAATTTCATTGACAATTCTGAGTCTATTTTCTGAATTTGACCTAAGATTCCGCCGTAAGCTTGTCCTTGGGTTATCAGCAGCCCCTGGGGATTATTTTCGTTGAGCAATTTTTCATAGCTTTGGTAGAGGTTGCGCATCCCTTTTAGCTGAACTTTAATTTCTACTTGCTTACCCCGAATGCTTTGAACTTGTTCAGACAGAGATCTTCCCTCTATCAGAGGTTCAAACAAGTTCCTCTGCTGCCGCAGTCTTTGGACTTGCAGTTGCAGAACTTCCACTCTTTCTCGGAGCTTGGGCATCTCCGTATCTATAAATTTAATACCTTGATTAATGCCCATCAGCCGTTGCTGCAAGCTGTAATCTAGATAAGCTTTAGAAATTTTATCCAATACGCTGTAAATTTTTTTTCGGTTTGAATCTTTGTAACGAACTTGTAAAATTTTTGTGCCTTGCTGTTTGCCATCTTTACTGTAGCTGATGCGGTTGATCGACAGTTTTGACATCAGTTCCGTATAGTTCATTTTGGGATACGAGGCTCGCAATTCCTCAATCACTGGCTGCATCATTTTGGGGCTACCCAAAATTCTAATTTGGGTTTCGTAGTCTACTAAGCTAATTCCTTCTATATTAATTCTTGCTAAGTCGGCAGCTTGGGTGTTGTTTAATTGTTTGGATAGCAAACCTTCAGCCGTGGCTGGTTCTACTAACAGGGAAAAGGAGCCTTCATACTCGACCGTTATCTTTTAGAAGTGGTGACGATCGCTGTTCCTGCCAGGGCGCTCAAAGCTATGGTGGCTGCTGCCATGACCAGGAACCGACGGCGCACGACGCCGAACAGCCAGGACAAGTCTAGCTTTTCTTCTTCTCTCTCCTCTACGAAGTGATCTCTGTAGTTCTGAGTAGATAAATCCGGCAGTTTGCCATTCGATTTAGGTGTGAAGGGTTGGTAATCTTGTCTGCTATCCATATTCAGCCTGGGTATTTTTGAGGTTGATATTTTTGAGGTTGATATTTTTGAAGCGGCCAAGTCGCGGCTGGGTAATCTTATTGTTTAGTTTATTCTAGCCTTTGCCAGGAATTACCCGCCACGTTCTTACCTGAATAAAAATCGGAGAACGTTTATAAAATTTAACACTCCCGTAGCTGGCCCGACAGGTCCGATTAAAGCGTTCATGCGATCGACAAAATTGACGAGACCCTTGCGAGATACGATAATCATGTCGTTGTTGCGAAGTTGAGGATTAGCTTCTTCGTTAATTCCTTGAGTTAAATCGACTTCGATCGTCCGTTTAGTAGCTGTACCGTCCTGATTGAGGCGGACTAGCTCAACTTTATCCCTTCTAGCTCTGGTATTCTCGTAGCCAAAAAATCCTCTGGAAATTAAAGCTTGATTCAGCGTGGCATTAGCTGGGAGCCTCAAGGGATCGAGGGAGGTTCTGAGTTCTCCTACTACATAAACGTTAATGCCGACGGGGGCAAAGTTAGTGCTAGCGAGCACACCAGCTTCTGCAGGGTTGACGATCGTAGCTTTGGGCACGACGATCGTGTCTCCCTCCTGGAGGATTGTATCTTGGGCGCCGTCGCCGGACTCTAGGAACTGCCACAGGTTGACTGGGATAATTTGTTCGCCTCTTCTGGTGACGCGCCGCACTTGGATTTGCCGGATGTCGGCATCGGAGGTGATGCCGCCGGCTAGCTGAATGGCCCGGATGACGGTGGGGAATCCTTCGCGGCTGAGGTCGTTTGTGGTGTTGCCACCGATGACGCACGTAAGCCCCGGGGCGGGTGACTTGACCAACGATGGAGATTGATCGAGGTTTTTCTGGGGGTGGCGAAAAGTTAGCCGTCGCAAATTGACGAGCTTCTGCTTGGTTGAAGTTAGCGACTGTGGGAATCACGATTGTGTCTCTGTCTTGTAAAATAATATCTTGAGAGATGTCTCCTTCTTGCAAGAATTTCCACAGGTTGACGCTGAGAACTTGGTCCGGGCCGTCTGGGTTGGGGACGGCGGACGCGGATGTTGCGGATGTCAGCGACACCCGTGACGCCTTCTGCAAGTCTGATGGCTTGGGTGACAGTGGGGTACTGGACACTCGGTGCGACACCCGGGCCGGGAGTAAGGGTGATGATGAAGTTTCCGGGTTTGGTGACTTCTCCGATGACGCCGACGTTGAGGGGGCGGGCGGCAACGAGGCTGACTGTGACTACGGGGTCTTTGAGGACGCGACGGTAGGCGTTGCGGATGATGTTGGTTGCTTCTACTAAGGTGCGACTGCGGATGGAGACCAAGCCGATCAGGGGGAGGTTGACTGAACCGTCGGAAAGGACTTCGTAGCCACGGCTGAGTTCGGGTACTTCGAGTATTTCTACTTGGATGCGATCGCCACCGCCGAGTTTGTAGCTTTCGGGCGATCGCCTAACGGGCGCAACGGTCTGGGCTTGGTCTGCGCCTAGCGGGATGGGAAGTTGTGCCGGGGTGCTTCTGGCATCAGCGAGGACACTGGAAGCAAACAAGACCAGACCCACAACCGACGGGGCTATCTGTCTTGGAAAATGGGTGTTAACCATAAGGCACTTAATTTTATTGACTATGATTTATATAAGTTTAGCCTTTTTAGTGCTGGGCCAAAAGCTCATTATTTTAAGCCATCGCCGAAAAAAGGATGCTGTATTTTTGGTTTATGGCTAATTTCTGTGTTAGCTTGGTTGCGGGTTGACGGCTATATTTTATATCTAGATTACTTGAGCTTGTTTGTGATAAAGGAAAGGAATTATGACTCAACCAGTGTCTAAAGTGGCTATGCTGAAAGAGCTGATTTTAGGTAATTCTTTATTTATATGGATGCTAATTGCTATAGTCGCGATCGCGACTTTGCTATTATTTCAATTGGCCAGCCGTAAAAAAATAGGTTTTGGTTTAGAAAAAACCTTTGCTGGTTTCTATATTTTCATCTCTCCCTCTCTCACACAACCTCCTTTTAATTACTTGCATCTTACTAATTTGCAATCTACATCAGGCAGTATTTTAACTATGCTACCTTATTTTTTTTTAACCTCGGCACGCACCAGTCCCTCGGGCTTCAGAGGTTCGCCTCGCGGCGCGCACTCATTGACCCCGAAGGTGTGTGTGAGAGGTGGTCACCCGGGGCCGGCCGCCCGATCCGTTCCGGAACTTGCTGCCCGCCGCTCCCCGGCGACTCGGAGAACACTAGGGGACCCGGGTACGAAGACCAAATCGTCCGGCTGTGGGGTCGCTCACAAGGCTGGGTGCGCTGGTCAGCGGGGGGTTCGGTCAGCGAGTCAACACCTGGACACCCGCGAAGTGCTTCTTGCCGCGGCGCAGCACGAGCCATTCCCCGCCGATGAGGTCGTTCTGGCCGGGGACCAGGTCGGGATCCTGCACCCGGACGTTGTTGAGGTACACGCCCCCCTCGCCGATGGTGCGACGTGCCTCGCCCTTGCTCTTGACCAGCCCGGTCTCGACCATCAGGTCCACGACTCCGGGCATCTCCCCGCCCACCTGGGCCGCCCCGGTCTCTGCCAGGGCAGCCGCCAGGGTCGAGGCGCTGAGCGCGTGCAGGTCTCCGCCGCCGAACAGCGCTGCCGCGGCGGCCTTGGCCTGATCGGTCTCCTGCTGGCCGTGCACGAGGGTGGTGACCTCGTCCGCCAGGTGCTTCTGGCCGGCCCGCAACCAGGGCCGCTCCCGGGTCTCCTCCTCGAGGGCCTCGATCTCCTCCCGGTCGAGGAACGTGAAGACCTTGAGCAGGCTCACCCGACCTTCTCGTCCTCGGCGTTGAGCCAGAACTGGTGGAACGCGTACGGCGAGAGCATCTCCGGGTCGAGCCACAGGGCGCCGCCCTCCGTCTTGCCGTACTTGGTTCCGTCAGACCGGGTCAGGAGCGGGGTCGCGAACGCGTGGGCCCGCCCACCGTCCGCCCGCCGGATCAGCTCGACGCCGGCGGTCAGGTTGCCCCACTGGTCTGAGCCTCCGAACTGGAGCGTCACCCCGTGGTCGCGGTGAAGGTTGAGGAAGTCCCACGACTGCAGCAGCACGTAGCTGAACTCGGTGTAGCTGATGCCCTGCTCGAGTCGCCGGCTGACGACGTCGCGGGCCAGCATCCGGTTCACCGGGAAGTGCTTGCCGACGTCGCGCAGGAAGTCGATCGTGGACAGGCTGGCGGTCCAGTCGTAGTTGTTGACCATGGTCGCGCCGGTGGGACCGTCGAAGTCGAGGAACGGCTCGATCTGTGAGCGGACCCGGTCGACCCAGTCCTTGACCACGTCCAGGGAGTTGAGTGACCGCTCCCCCGAGTCCTTCGGGTCGCCGATCATGCCGGTCGCACCCCCGACCAGGGCGAACGGCTGATGGCCCGCCCGCTGGAGTCGCCGGGCGGTCAGCACCTGGACCAGGTGGCCCATGTGCAGGCTGGGGGCGGTCGGGTCGAAGCCGACGTAGAACTTGACGCTCCCGTGGCCCAGCGCGTCGCGCAGGGCGTCGAGGTCCGTCGAGTGCGCGAGAAGGCCGCGCCACTCGAGGTCGTCGAGGAGTGAGGGAGCGTGGGACACCTGTCTGCCTTCCGTGGGGGAACGATCCGGAGCCAAGCCTGCCCCATCGGCCGGCAGGGCGCACAGCCGGTTTCACCCGTCGGGGTGGTCGGGTGCGACGGATAGCATGCACCGGTGATCGCTGGCAGGTACGAGCTCGAGCGGGAAGTCGGCCGCGGCGGCATGGGAGCCGTGTGGTTGGCACGCGACGAGGTTCTCGGTCGCCACGTCGCCGTCAAGCGTGTCGGCATGATGCCGGGCGGGCCGACCCCCGACCTGGAGCGTGCCGAGCGCGAGGCCCGGCTCGCGGCCCGGCTGAACCACCCCCACGTGGTCGCCATCTTCGACCTCGTCACCGATGACGACGGCCAGTGGCTGATCATGGAGTACGTCGAGGGCGTCACCCTCGCGCAACTCGTGGAGCGTGACGGCGCCCTCAGCTCCGATGACGCCTCGCCCCTGGTCGTCCAGGCGGCCGACGCGCTCACCGCCGCTCACGAGGCCGGCATCGTCCACCGCGACGTCAAGCCGTCCAACATGTTGGTCACTCCGGACGGGCGGGTGAAGCTGTCCGACTTCGGCATCGCCCGGGCCGAGGCCGACGCTTCGCTGACCCAGACCGGGCTGGTGACCGGATCCCCGGCGTACCTCGCACCAGAGGTGGCCTCCGGACAGTCGGCGACCGACGCCAGTGATGTGTGGTCACTCGGGGCGACGCTGTTCCACGCACTGAGCGGACGGCCGCCGTACGACGTGGGCAACAACCTGATGGGGGCGCTCTACCGGATCGTGCACGAGGAGCCGCCCCGGCTGCCCGACGCGGGGTGGTTGTCACCGCTGCTGGAAGCCACGATGACCAGGGATCCGGCCGACCGGTGGCGGATGGCGCAGGTGCGCGACTTCCTGGTGGCGGGCCCGCAGGGCACCACCATCCACCCCGCGCCGGCCGCCGCTGCTGCCGCGGCCCCGGCTGCCGACTCCACCCAGGTGCTCGCCCCGACCACTGCCACACCGGTGGAACCCGCGGCCCTCACCCCGGTCACGCCGGTCGACCCGGTGCAGGCGCAGCCGAGCGACCGTTCGCGCCGTACGTCGCTGGTCCTGATCGGCGGCGGGCTGGCGGCTCTGGTCGTCCTGTTGCTCATCGCCTGGGCGCTGGTCACCGGCGGCGGTGACGAGCCGACCGACTCGACCGCACCCGGCACCGTGGGTGACACGCCGTCACAGTCCGAGGACTCCGAGTCGAGCGCGCCCGCCAACGAGCCGAATGCCGAGGACATGGAGGCGTTCATCGCCGACTACCTCGCCACGGCGCCCTCCTCACCGGCCACGACCTTCGAGATGCTGACGCCCGAGTTCCAGCGGGCCAGCGGCGGCGCGGGTGGCTACGCGGGCTTCTGGAACACCATCGAGAGCGCGGAGCTGCTGGACGTCCAGGCTGATCCTGAGGCACTCACGGTGAGCTACACGGTGGCCTATGTGCGCGTCGACGGGTCCGAGGTGACCAACGACGTGGTGCTGGGGCTGGCGTTCCGCAAGAACAGCGGCCAGTACCTGATCGCCGAGGAGAACTGACGGTGCGCGTCCGGATCCAGCGACGGGGGCTGGTTCCGGCCCTGGTTGTGGCTGTCGTGGGAACCGTCCTCCTCTACCTGGCCTCGACGATGGGCGTGGCCGCGTGGAACATGTCCCGTGCCGCTCCCGTCGCGGGCTCCGGCGCCTTGCCCACCGTGGTCGAGAACGCGCCGTCCTCGGTGTCGACCACCTCCGACTACGGTCCCCCCGGTGGCGTGGCCATGGTCTTCGCAGGCACCGAGGTGCGCGACGGGCTGCTGGGTGAGGTGGCGCATCCCTGGATCACGGTGACGTCGCACGGCGCGGACTATCGCGCGCTCGTCGCCCCCGATCTGCCCGCGGCCGGTCCGGCGGTGATGGCGACCAGCCACGACGGGAACCTCCTGGCCTGGCCGACCGACAGCGGTCTGGAGGTCTACGACACCCTCACCGGCGACACTCGCGAGCTGGCGATCGAGGGCGTCGAACACGTCGGCGCCTTCGCCCCTGACAGCAGCATGGTGCTGTCCTACGGTGAGCAGCTGACCGCGGTGGACCTGGGCAGCGGTGACGTCGTCGCCGCGGTGACCGCGGACCCGGCGGCGGTGTCACGAGCGGCCTGGCGGCCCGACAGCAGTGCCTTCGACTTCGTCCGCGACGGCGAGTTGACCACCGTCGCCGTCGCGGACGGGGTGGAGAGCAGTCAGCCCACGGAGATCCCTGAGCGGGCGTCGCTCGCGTGGTCGGCCACCGGCGACCGCTTGGCGAGCCTGCGCGTCAAGGACGGGGTCAAGCGGCTCTTCCTGTCGCAGCTGGCTGCGGACGGAACGGTCGCGCGGGGCGAGCAGGTGGACACCCGGGGGATCTCACTCGAACGTCTCATCGGTTTCTCGGGCGAGCGCACCATCGCCGTCGTCGCCTTCCTGCTCGAGTCGGGGAGCATCGAGCGGATCCTCGACATCCCACTCGACGGCCGGTCGCCCACTGGCCTGACGACGCTGCCCTCTCCCGGCGACAACTGGGTCGGCAGCAACACCCTCGCGATCGCAGCCGACAACCTGGTGGCCGGCAGCACCGAGACCGACGACCGGGTCTGGCCATGGACCTACTCGGCCCGACTCGTCGCGTGCATCCTGCTGTCCGGGTTCCTGCTCGGCCTCTACGTCACCCGCCGACGTCGTACCTGATCCGTCTCAGCGGTACTCCGGGTTCTCGTAGTCGAACCGGGCGCCGTCGGCCCAGGCATTGCGCTGGTTGCCGTGCGCCGGCACCCCGCCGGCCTGCTTCAGCATCCGGGCCAGGTGCATCAGGTTCCACGTCATGAAAGTCGTGTTGCGGTTGGTGAAGTCGTTCTCGGGACCGCCGCTGCCCTCGTCGAGGTACGACGGCCCGGGGCCGGCCTCGCCGATCCACCCGGCGTCGGCCTGCGGCGGGATCGTGTAGCCGATGTGCTGGAGCGAGTAGAGGACGTTCTGGGCGCAGTGCTTGATGCCGTCCTCGTTGCCGGTGATCAGGCAGCCCGCGACCCGGCCGTAGTAGGACGACTGGTCCTGGTCGTTGAGCTCGCCGGAGCTGGCGTAGAGCCGCTCGATCACCTGCTTGGTGACGCTGGAGTTGTCGCCCAGCCAGATCGGACCGGCGACGACCAGGATGTCGCTGGCCATGACCCGCTCCTGGATCGCTGGCCACTCGTCCTTCTCCCAACCGTGCTCGGTCATGTCGGGGTAGACACCGGTGGCGACGGCGTGGTCGATCGGACGGAGCGTCTCGACGTCGATGCCGTGCTTGCGCATGATCGCGGCACTGGCATCGACCAGACCGGCCGTGTGACTGAGGTCAGGGCTGCGCTTGAGGGTGCAGTTGAGGTACATGGCCCGCAGGCCGGAGAAGTCGAGGTCCATGCTCTCGACGGTAGCCGGTGTGTGCCATCGGGCACCATGGAGCCGTGAGACCGACCGTCGGACAGCAGTCGAGGTCCCTGATCGTCCTGTCCCTCGTTGCGGGCGGCTACCTCGCCACGTTCGGCCTGGTCTACTGGATGTCGGTCCGCACGACGTCGGGTCGGCAGTTCGGAGATGCCGCCTTGCGTGGCGCCCTGCTCACCCAGGAGGCCGCGTCCGACACGGTCGACGCCGTCCTGGACATCGTCTCCGTCGCCTCGCTCATGGCCGCGCTCGCCGTGGTCGCGACGATTGCCCTGGTGCGGCTGGCCCGGGTGACGGGTCTGGCCGCCATCGGGCTGCTGGTCGGCGCCAACGGCAGCACCTGGCTGCTCAAGGAGCACCTGCTCGACCGGCCCGACCTGGGACTGCTCGAGTACACCCCGGCGACGTTGAACAGCATGCCGAGTGGGCACACGACAGCGATGTTCTCGGCGCTCGCCGCCGTGTTGTTCGTGCTGCCCCACCGGGCGCGGCTACCGCTTGCCACCGCGGGTGGCGTGGTCGCGGTGGTCGTCGCGCTGGCGACGATGTCGGCCGGATGGCACCGGGGCGGGGACTCCGTCGCTGCCTTCCTGGTCGTCGGCGGCTGGACCACGTTGGCGGCGATCGCCGTCCTGGTGCTGGCCGATCCTCGGGTCGGCGCCTCCGACCCGCCGTCGGAGCGGGCCCGCTGGCTCGGGCCCGCGACCGCGGGGGCGCTGGCCCTCGGGTTGGCCACCGCCTTCGCCCTGACCGCCGCCACCGGACTTCGCGAGAGTGCGTTCGGGCAGGCGATCGCCCTGTTCGCGAGCGCCTGTTTTGTCGCGGCCACCGCCGCCGGGGTGCTGCTCGTCTCGCTGCGGGTCCTGGAGGTCATGGAGGCGGCCGGTCCCGGGCTGGACACCGCCGAGACCGGCCCCTAGACGCCCGGACCGACGGATCGTTCCGCCGTGGCGGCCGTGCTGCTCGGCGGCCTGCTGATGGCGGCGCTGTTTGATCCCTTCACGCTCACCCACGGCCCCACGTCGGTCAACCTCGGCGGGGAGATCCTCGGCACGGACATGCACGTCTGGGGGTTCCTACTGGGCGTGGTGCCGTGCCTGCTGCTCGGGCTGGGGGTCTGGCGCCAGCGCGACCGACTGGCGACCCGGCGAGACGTTGACGCGGGTCGTCGCCGGCGTGCTGGCCCTGGTGCTGCTGGCCGGCGTCGCCAACGGCCTGTTCCTGCGTGAGGTCGAGGACGGGTTCGGCAATTACCGCACCGCCGCCTTCCTGCTCTACGGCGCCGGCGGGTTGGCCTGGGCAGCACTCGGCGCGGCCCTGGGGCTCTCCCGGAGCGTGAGCAGTCGCTGACGCGATGGCGTCGCGCCGGGCACCGCTAGACCTCGGCGACCGCTGCAGCGGCGGTGGGGTTGGACAGCGTCCGGATCGGCCTGGTCGCCATCGGAAGGATGGAGATCACGAGCCCGACCGCACCCACCACGACGGCCGCCCGAGTGCCGAGACCTTCCCCGACCACGCCGGCGAGCAGCGACCCGAGCGGGATCGAGCCATACATCACCTGGGTGTACGCGCCGGCGGAGCGGGCCAGTCGCTCGGGCGGGATCACGGTCTGACGCAGGGTCAGCGAGTAGACGTTCGCGTTGCCCAGACCGAAGCCGGCGAGCACCATGACGCAGCCCATCCAGACTGCGAGCCCGATTCCGTCCCAGTCGTGCAGCGCCAGCAGCAGCGGCGCTCCGCACGAGAAGCCGAGGGAGACCAGGAAGGCTCGTCCGAGCCCGAGCCGATCCGCCAGCTGAAGCGCGGTGAGGGTGCCAAGCAGACCGCCGACACCCCCGGCCGCGATGGCGAGTCCGTACGCGCTCTCCGGCACGTTCTGGTCGCGGACCGCCCACACCACCAGGTTCAGGACCACGACCTGCTCGGCGAGGTTGAAGAGCGACGCGTGAACGGTCAGGGCGCGTAGGTACCGATTGCCGAAGAGCAGCCGGAACCCGGCGCGCAGCGGGGGTCGCTCGTCCTCGGGGTCGACCCGCCGTTCATGGCGAGGCTGGCCGGCTGCGACGCCGAAGGCGGAGGCGACGTAGCTGAACGCGTCGATCACCATCGCCACGGCGGGTCCGAGGGCGCCGACCAGGAAGCCGGCAATGCCGGGCCCGCCGATCTCGTTGACGGTGCGTGTCGCCTGCACCGCCCGGTTGGCCGCCGGCAGCTCCTCGACATCGACCAGCCGCGGGACGTAGGCGAAGCTGGTGAGGCCGAAGAGCATCGCGGCCGTGCCGGCGAGGAAGGCGATCACGGCCAGCAGCGGTACCGACAGCACCCCGAGCGCCCAGCAAAGCGGGACTGCCCCGATGAGGAGCGCCTGGGCGAGGTCGGCGGGAATCATCACGCGGCGTTCGTCGCGACCCTCGAGCAGGTGTCCGGCCAGCAGCGAGAAGAACAGGTACGGCGCCATGCCCGCCGTGGCGACCAGACTGACCTCGCGCGGGCCGCCGTCGAGCAGCAGCGCCGTCACGAGCGGCAGCGCGAGCATGGTCACCTGGCTTCCTGCGGAGCTGGTGGCCTGACCCAGCCAGTACCACCGAAACGCCGGATCGTGCCGCAGCAGGCTCGCACTGGGGTCGGTCATTGTGTCATCTCCTCATGGATGAATCGCGATATGCCCGTGAGGTTAGACATGGGGTATCCTCATGTGCAACTAGCTCAACACCCATGAGAGTGAGACGTGACCCGCTTCTCCCACATCGCTGGCGACCGCATGCTCGACCTGGTGAACACCGTCGAGTGGCGCCTGGGTGGTCCTGCGCGCGACGAGGACCTGGGGTGCTTCGACGACATCCTCGACTGGTGCCATGAGAGCGGTCTGCTGACCGACGACGAGCGCGGCCGGATCGCGAGGTTGGGCGCTGCGGACCCTGCCGGTGCCGAGCGAGAGCGCGAACGGGTCCTGGCGATGCGTGAGGCGGTCTACGCCGCCCTGTTCGAAGCCGATGAGAGCGCCGCGGACAGCCTGGCCACTGAGCACCGGCGTGCCCTCGACGGCGCCCGACTGGCGCTGGACGACCACCGTTGGTCCTGGGTCGAGGTCCGGCCCGACGTGACCCTCCCGGGTGACCGGATCGCGCGCGGCCTGATGGACCTGCTGGTCCGCGACGACCTTGATCGGCTGCACCAGTGCGCGGACGAGCGCTGCGGATGGGTCTACCTCGACACCTCGCCCAGACAGAATCGACGCTGGTGCGTGGCCACCGACTGCGGCGACCGCAACCGCGCGCGCGCCTACTACGCACGCACCAAGTCGCGATCGGTGCCCGCGCGGTAGTCGGGGCGGATCCATGAGTGCTCGCGTACACGTGGTCGGGGCTGCGTCATCGGCCGGCGCCCACGGCCCAGGGCAGGAACATGCCCCAGCCGCGTTCCGTCGCCATGGACTCCTCGAGCGGTTGGCCCAAGAGGGCGTCCAGGTCGTGGACCACGGCGACGTCGTCCATCATCGGATGCGACCCGACCCCGGGCGCCCTGCGCTCGGCAGCGTCGAGCAGGTCCTCGACGCCGCAGTCAAGGTCGCCGAGGCGGTGCGCCCTCTCCTCGAGGCCGATCCCGAGGACCGGATCCTCGTGCTCGGCGGCGACTGCACCCTCCAGCTCGGTGTGGTCGCCGGCGCCAGGGCAGCCATGGGTGATGCCGTCGGGTTGGCCTACATCGATCTGGACTGCGACCTCACCTCACCGACGGACGGCAACGGCATCGCGGACTGGATGGGCGTCACGCACCTCCTCGACGCCCCCGACGCAGATGCGCGCTTGGCTGGGATCGACGGACGACCCCCGCTGCTCACCGCCGACACGCTCCGCCTCGTGGCCTCCGACCTCGCCACTCCCTACGAGCAGCAGCGCCTCGACGCCCTCGCGCTCATCCGTTACCCCTCCGCGCAGGTCGACGAGAACGTGCTCGACATCGTGCACGAGCTCGGCTCATGGGCTGACGACCTGACACTGCTCTCCGTGCACGTCGACGTGGACGTGCTCGACCAGACCCGGTTTCCGATCGCGGAGGAACGACGGGACAACCCGGGACTGAGCCTGGAGAGCCTGACCCGGCTCGTCAGCGGCCTCATGTCACACCGCACCGCGCGGATCCTCACGATCTGTGAGGTCAACCCTGACCGACCCGCGGACCCCGCTGTCGCATTCACAGCCCTGATCGGCATGATCACCGCAGCGTTCGTCGAGCCTGGGGCCACCCCGGCTGTGTAGTCGGAACGCAGAACTGGTGGGGCGGGCGGGGCTCGAACCCGCGACCCCAGGATGATGAGTCAGCGCTGGGGTTTACCAACGGGCGCCCGGTGGTGCCCGGAAAGCCCGCCTGAACTGGGGACGGACTGAGTGGGACGGGGAGCCACGGCCGTGTGACTGAGGCCGGGTCTGCGATTGAGGATGCAGTTGAGGAACGTGGCCCCAGGTCGGAGAAGGCGAGGTCCATGCTCTCGACCGAGTAGCACGTGAGCTCATGGGGGTCAGGTCGGCGGCGTGTACCGGCCGTCGATGGCGGTCCACCCGCCGTCGACCGGCAACTGCGCACCGGTAACGAACGACGAGGCGTCGGAGGCGAGGTAGACGACCGCGCCAGCCAGCTCGTCGGGCCGCGACCATCGTCCGAGCGCACTCTTGTCGGCATAGGCCTGGGCCCATTCGGGCACCTGCTTGATCTGAGCGGTCAACGGCGTGTCGACGATCCCCGGGGCAATCGCGTTGAGCCGGACCCCCGAAGGGCCCAGCTCCGCGGCGGCCGTCCGCAACAGCTGCACCAGCCCCGCCTTCGTCGCGGCGTAGACACCCTGTCCGGGCTCCACCGCCACCGCCCGGATCGAGCTGAAGCCGATGATGCTGCCGCGGCCCCGCTCCGCCATGCCGGCGCCGAACGCCCGCACCAGGTCGAAGGACGCGCGCAGGTTGAGCGCGACGACCCGGTCGAACTCCTCGGAGGTGTAGTCGAGGATCCGCTTGCGGACGTTGGTCGCGGCGGTGAAGACCAGCACGTCGACGTCCCCGAGGTCGACGCCGGCGCGTTCCACCGCGCCACCGTCGAGGATGTCGAGCGCGTACGCCGACATCGACCCGGCGTGGGCGGCAGTCTTCTCGGCGGCGGCGAGGTCGCGGTCGGCACACACCACCTCGGCGCCGTGGGCGGCCAGCGCGAGGGCGCTCTCGCGACCGATGCCGCTGCCGGCCCCGACGACGACGGCCCGTCGGCCGTCGAGGCGGAACAGGTCGGCGTAGGCGTCGACGCGCTCGTCGGTGGTGGTCATGGGTTAGTCCTTCCTGGTGGTCGGGCGGATGACCGCCATCCGGGTGACGGTGAGCTCCTCGATGGCGAAGCGCGGGCCCTCGCGGCCGGCTCCGGAGTCCTTGACGCCGCCGTAGGGCATCACGTCGGAGCGGAAACCGGGCACCTCGTTGACCACCACGCCGCCGACCTCGAGGCGGTCCAGGGCCTCGAAGGCCGCCTCCAGCGAGGCGGTGAACACGCTCGCGTGCAGCCCATAGCGGGAGGCGTTGACCACGTTGTAGGCGGTCGCGAGGTCGGGCACGCTGCGCACGGCCACCACGGGGGCGAAGACTTCCTCGTCCCAGGCGGCCAGCCCGTCCGGGACATCGAGCAGCACGGTGGGCCGGACGACCGCGTCGGGGCCTCGGCTGACCCCGCCGCCCACCACCAGGCTCGCCCCGGCAGCGACGGCTTCGTCGATCCAGCCGTGCACTCGCTCGGCGGAGCCGGCATCGATCAGGGCGGAGACCCGGGTGGTCGCGTCGCGTGGGTCCCCCACGACGACGTCGCCCATCCGGGCTGAGAGCCGGTCGAGGAAGTCGTCGCGGACCGACTCGACGACCACGACACGTTGCACGCTGATGCAGGCCTGGCCGGACGCGTAGTAGCCACCGCGGACGACGGCGTCGGCCGCCGCATCCAGGTCGGCGTCGGCCGCGACCACGAGCGCGGCGTTGGAGCCCAACTCGAGCAACACCTTGGTCGGCGCCGCGTCACGCGCGATCCGGTGACCCACGGCCGCCGACCCGGTGAACGAGACCGCGCCGATGCGCCGATCGGTGGTGAGCGCGACCCCGACCTCGGGACCTCCCGTGACGAGCTGGACTGCGGCGCGCGGGCCGCCGGCCTCGGCGAGCGCCTCCCTCATCAGGTGGACCAGCCAGAGCGTCGCCACCGGGGTCTGCGGTGCCGGTTTGACGACGATCGGACAGCCCGCGGCGAGGGCCGGGGCGATCTTGTGGGTCGCCAGCAGCAGCGGGTAGTTGAACCCCGCGATGCCGATCACGACCCCGATCGGCTTGCGGAGCCAGAAGCCGAGTAGGCCGTCACCACTGGGGAGCAGGTCCAGCGGGACCGTCTCCCCGTGCAGCCGTGCCACCTCCTCTGCAGCCGTCTGCAGGGTCAGCAACGTGCGGTCCACCTCGACCCGACAGTCGACCAGTGGCTTGCCGGTCTCGAGGACCAGCAGCTCCTCGAACTCCGTACGCCGCCCGGCGACGGCGTCGTGGGTCGCGAGCAGCGCCTGCCGCCGGATCCGGGAGGGCAGCCGGCCCACCCGGTCGCGCACCGCGTGCGCCTCCTCGACCGCGCGTCCGGCCAGGGCGACGTCCCCCACCGGCGCGCGGGCGATCACGCTGCCGTCGTAGGGAAAGCGCACCTCGACCGCGTCGGGCGCGGGCTGCCACCCCTCGCCGACCGGGAGCCCCTCCGGGAACCGGGGGGTGTGCACGGTGTTGGACATCGTCGGGATCAGTCCTCTTCGGTCTCGGGCGGCCGGGCGAGGTCCGCTGCGGTGACGCCGGACAGCGCCTTCTCCAGCGTGGGGACGGCATTGATCAGGGTCCGCGTGTACGGGTGCTGGGGGTCGTCGTAAAGCTGCTCGGTGGGTCCGGTCTCGACGATCCGGCCGTCGTGGACGACGGCCACCCGGTCGCAGACGTGGCGGACCACGGAGAGGTCGTGCGAGACGAAGACCAGGGTGAGGCCGAGTTCGTCGACGAGCTCGCTGATCAGGTTGAGCACCTGAGCCCTGACTGAGACGTCGAGCGCGCTGACCGGCTCGTCGGCCACGATGATCTGCGGCCGGGGGGCGAGCGCGCGGGCGATCGAGATCCGCTGTCGCTGGCCACCGGAGAACTGGTGGGGATAGCGGTCGGCCGCGTCGCGGCTCAGGCCGACGGCCTCGAGCAGCTCGTCGACCCGCCCCCCGCGGTCGACGTGCCCCTGGGCGACCAGGGGCTCGGCGACGATGTCGCGGACCCGCATTCGTGGGTCGAGGGACCCCATCGGGTCCTGGAAGACCAGCTGTAGGTGCTCGCGGAGGAACCCGAGCCGGCGGTCGGGGAGATCGGTGATGTCCCGCCCGTCGACCACCACCGTGCCGGAGGTGGCCCGGTCGAGACCGGCGAGGATCCGCAGCAGCGTCGACTTGCCGCACCCGGACTCCCCCACGATGCCGAAGTGCTCACCCCGGGCGACGTCGAAGCTGACACCGCGCAGGGCGTGCACCGCGGGGGCGGGCTGTCGCAGAGACGTGCGCGGCCGCCGGTAGTCGCGCACCAGGTCGCGGACGCTGATCGCCGCATTCGTATCGGGTGCGGACGTCGAGACGGGCTCAGCCACGGGCCACCTCCTCCTCCTCGTGGGCGACCGGATGAACGCAGGCGTGCCCGGCCCCGACCCCGGTGCGGGTCCAGCGAGGCTGCTCGGCACAGCGGTCATCGGCGTGGGTGCACCGGCTCCGGAAGACGCAGCCGCTGGGGAACTCGCCTGCCCCCGGCACCGATCCCGGGATCGTGACCAGCCGGCCGTGCTCGTCGACGGCGGTGAGGTCGGAGGCGGCCACCAGTCCCTGGGTGTAGCGGTGGCGCGGCCGGGTGAGGACGTCGCGCACCGGCCCGGCCTCGACGACCCGGCCGCCGTACATCACCATCACCCGCTCGCAGGCGGTCGCCACCACCGCGAGGTCGTGGGTGATGAAGAGCATCGCTGAGCTGCGCTCCGCCACGCCGCGCACGATCAGGTCAAGGACCCGAGCCTGCACGGTAACGTCGAGGGCAGTAGTGGGCTCGTCGCAGATCAGCAGCGCGGGGTCGTTGGCGAGAGCCAGCGCCAGCACGATCCGCTGCCGCTGCCCACCGGAGAACTGGTGAGGGAAGGCGCGCGTCGCGTCGGCCGGGTCGGGCAGCCCGACCTGGTCGAGCAGCTCGACGGCAGCCGCATGGGCTGCCCGACGATCGGGAACGGTCTGGTGGATCAGTAGCGACTCGGCCACCTGCCGTCCCACGCGCATGGTCGGGTTGAGCGCCGTCATCGGCTCCTGGAAGACCATCGCCACGTCGCGTCCCCGGACCCGGGCCAGGGTGCTCTCGCGGGCGCCGATCAGCTCGTCGTCGACGCCGGCGACCCGGACCGACCCGCCCGCAGTCAAGCCCTCCGGGAGAAGGCCCATCATGGCGAGAGCTGTGAGCGACTTCCCGGAGCCGGACTCACCGATCAGTCCGACCCGCTCTCCGGCCCGGATCCGGAAGTCGACGTCGGCGACCAGTGGCTGGCCGTGGGCTGTGACACCGAGGCCCGTCACCGTCACGACGTCGGCCGTCTCGGTAGCACCGGTCTGCTGGTCTCGGGTGGGGCGTACGGCACTCATCGGCGGTCCTGGAGCTTGGGATCGAAGCGGTCGCGAAGCCCGTCGCCGAGGAGGTTGAAGCCGAGCACAGCGACGGCGATCGCGACGCCCGGGAACACCGCGAGCCGTGGCGCCGAGAACAGCAGCTCCTGGCTCTCCTGCAGCATCCGGCCCCACGAGGGCGTGGGCGGCGGTGTGCCGAACCCGAGGAAGGACAGCGCCGCCTCAGCGAGCACCGCGATGGCGAAGCCGACCGAGGCCTGCACGATCACCAGGCTGCTGACGTTGGGGAGCACGTGACGCAACCCGATCGCCACCGGTGAGCGGCCAGCGGCGCGGGCGGCCATGGCGTACTCGGTCCGGAGCACCTGGAGCGTCCCACTGCGCACGAGCCGGGCGAAGCTGGGGATGGTGGCGATGCCGATCGCGACCATGGCGACCAGGGTGCTGGCCCCGTAGACGGCGGCGAACATGATCGCCAGCAGCAGCGCCGGGAACGCCAGCAACAGGTCGTTGCCCCTCATCAGCAGCTCGCCGGCCCACCGGGGCGCCATTCCAGCGAGGATCCCCAGCGGTACGCCGACCAGGGCTGCCACGCCCACGGCGACGAATCCGACGAAGAGGGTGGTGCGGGACCCGACCAGGATCCGGCTGAACACGTCGCGACCGAACTTGTCGGTGCCGAACCAGTAGTCCGCCGAGGGCTCCTGCAACCGGACCTGCGAATTGACGAGCGTGGGGTCGTGCGGAGTCCACACGAAGGACAGCAACGCCATGGCGATCACTCCGAGCGCGATGGCGCCGCCCACCACGAGGCTGGCGTTGAGCCGGCGGCGGCGCCGACGGGGTCCAGGGGTGGCCGGGCCTGGGCGTCCGGCATCGACCGCGCTCACGACTGTCCCGTCCGCAGCCGCGGGTCGATGGCGGCGTAGAGGAGGTCCACGATGAAGTTCACCAGCAACACCGCCACGACGATGATCATCACGACGTCCTGGACCAGGATCAGGTCCCGGTTCGAGACGCCGTCGAGCAGCAGGCTGCCGAGTCCCGGGATCACGAAGACCCGTTCGACCACGACCGCCCCGACCAGCAGCGTCGCGAGCTGCAGCGCCAGCACGGTCACCACCGGGACAGCGGCATTGCGCAGACCGTGACGACGCAGTGCCTGGCCGGGTCGCAGTCCCTTGGCGCGGGCGGTCCGCAAGTAGTCCTCCCGCAACACGTCGAGCACCGCGCTGCGGACATAGCGGGTCAGCACGGCACCCTGGACCAGCCCCAGCGACAGAGCGGGCAGCAGCAGCTGCTTGAGGAACATGACCGGGTCCTCGGCCGGAGGGGTCCAGCCATTGGCAGGCAGCCATCGGAAGCTTCACGGCGAACAAGGTGATCAGCAGGATCCCGGCGAGGAAGGCCGGCACCGCCACCCCGACCTGCGACACCCCGGAGAGCAACAGCCCCGAAAGCCTCCGGTGACGCACCGCCATCAGCGTTCCCATAGGCATCGCGATCACGACCGCGATGACCATCGCCGCCCCGACCAGCCACAGCGTGACCAGCAACCGGTCGAGGACCTGGGGAGCAATCTCAGCGCGCGTCACGTAGGACGACCCGAGGTCGAAGGTCACGAGGCCCTGGACCCAGTCGCCGTACTGCACGACGAGCGGTCGATTGAGCCCGAACTGCTCCTGCAGCTGCGCCACGGCCGCTTCGGAGGCGTTGACCCCGAGCGCAACGCGTGCGGGGTTGCCGGGAAGCACCGCCATGAACGTGAACACGATGACCGAGCTCACGAGCAGGCTGGCGAGCAGGATCCCGAGGCGTTGCAGGACGCGCAGCAGCATCGGCGGTCAGCTCGCCCCGTGGTGTCGGTGCATGCCGGTCACTCGCGACCGAGCTCGGTGACGTCGAACGACTCGGAGATCGCGTTCTCGGGCAGCCCGGTGATCCCGGCGTCGGCCACGATCAAGTTGGGCAGCAGGAACAGCCAGTCGGCTACAGCTTCGTCCGAGAGCTGCTTCGCTGCCTGTTGCAGGTAGTCCGCCTGCTCCTCCGGGCTCCCCTGGTCGGCCTTCTCCAGCAGGTCCTGGAACTCCGGGTCACCGTAGCGCGTGTAGTACTTCGGGTCGCCGAAGACCGCACCCATGTCGCGGGGCTCCACGTGGGCGATGATCGACATGTCGTAGTCGGCATTGGTGAAGACCGTGTTCAGCCAGGCGGCAGGAAACTCCTGCTGGTCGAGGTCCACGGTGAAGCCGACCTCCTCGAGCTGGCTCTTCACGACCTGCCCGCATGCGTCGGCGTAGGGCAGTGTCGGGAGCCGCAACCGCACCGTCTTGCCCGCGACCCCGGACTCCTCGAGCAGCTGCTTCGCCTGCTCGGGGTCGTGTGGGTAGTCGCCCGTGCGGTCCTCGTACCACGGGTCGGTGGGCGGGACCATGCTGCCGATCAGTTCGCCGCGACCGGCCCAGCAGGTGTCCACGAGCGCCTGGTGGTCGATGGCGTAACGGACCGCCTGCCGCGCCGTCAGCTCGCTCAGCGGGCCGGACTCGTTGTTCATCGACAGCACCACCTCGCCGTTGGTGGTGCCCTCGATGACCTGGTAGTCCTCGTTGCCCTCGAACTGTTCCAGGGACTCCGGCGTCTGGACGGTGCCGATCACGTCGATCGTGTCACTCAGCAGCGCGTTGTTGAGCGCGGTCGGGTCCTTGAAGTACTGCAGCGTCACGGTCTCGAAGTACGGCTCCTCGCCCCAGTAGTCGTCGTTGCGTGTCAGCGTGATCGAGTCGCCCCGGCTGAAATCCGTGACGTCGTAGGGGCCGGTCCCGACCGGGTCGTTGGCCAGGTCGGAGACTCCCTTCTCGTCGAACATCGCCCCGACGCGGGTGGTCATCCGGTAGAGCCAGTCGTTGCTGGGCTGCTTGAGCGTGACGACCAGTTCCGTCGGCGAGGGCGCCTCGACCTTCTCGACGACGTCCATCGCCGACTTGAGCGAGATCGTCCAGTCCTTCTGCACCTGCTCGATCGAGAACTTGGCGTCGTCGGCAGTGAACTCGCCGCCACCGGCGAACGTGGCGTCCTCGACCAACTGGAAGGTGTAGGTCCTGCCGTCCTCCGAGACGTCCCAGGACTCGGCCAGAGCAGGGACGATCTCGCCCTCCTGGTCGACCTCGACGAGGTTCTCGTAGACGTTGTAGAGGAGTGCCTGCGGGATGGCGGCACCGTCGGTGGTGGTGAAGTCGAGGTTGACCGGCTCGGCCACCAACCCGACGGTCAGTTGCTCGTCGCTGGTGCCTCCTTGGCCGTCACCCTCCTCGCTGCCGGAGCCCGCGGAGCAGCCTGCCAGCACCAGGGTCGAGGCGGCGAGCACGGCCGTGAGGCTGCGGGTCGTCCGTGGGATGTGGTTGGTCACGGTGAATCCTCCAGTGTGTCCAGGACAGCGGCGCCGAGCTCCGAGGTGGTGGCGTGGCCGCCGATGTCGGCCGTGTGGTGGTGGGGGTCCAACAGGGTGGAGGCCACGGCGGTGCGGACGCGAGCGGCCGCCTCACCGTGCCCGAGGTCGTCGAGCATCATCGCGCCGGAGAGCAGGCACGCGACAGGGTTGGCGACGCCGCGCCCGGCAATGTCGGGCGCAGAGCCGTGGACCGGCTCGTAGATGCCGGGGGCATCGAGTCGGGTCGGATGTTGGCGCTGGGCGCGGTGCCCATGCCACCCGAGAGCACGGCCGCGAGGTCGGAGAGGATGTCACCGAACAGGTTGCTCGCCAGCAGCACATCGAGTGAGCGCGGCGCCTGGATCATCCGGGCGGCCATCGCGTCGACGAGCACGACCTCGACCTCGACGTCGGGGTGTTGCTCGGACACCTCGCGCACGACGCGGTCCCACAGCGGATATCCGTAGAGCATCGCATTGGACTTGGTCACGAGACTGAGCCGGCCGCTGCGCGACTCGGCGATCTGGAAGGCGTACCGGGCTGCCCGCTCGATGACACGACGGGAGTGGACGGCTACCTCGATGCCGAGGTCGTGGCCGGTGCCGGCGTGGGCCAGACCGCCTGCACCGACGTACTCGCCCTCGGTGTTCTCGCGGACGATCACGAGGTCCACACCGTCGGTGTCGCGCACCTGGGTGGGGACGCCCGGGAAGGAACGCACCGGCCGGATGTTGACGGCGAGATCGAGCTGCTGGCGCAGCCCGATGATCAGGCCCCACACCAGTTCGTGGTCAGGCACGTCGGGCCGGCCCACCGCACCGAACAGGACCGCGTCGAAGCCGCGGACGATGTCGGCGGCGTTCGCCGGCATCGCCGCGCCCTCGCGGAGGTAGCGCTCGCCACCCCAGTCGAGCTCGCTGGTCTCCAGCGTGCTGCCATCCACGGCGAGGGCGGCCTCGAGCACGGGGAGCGTCGCAGCGACGACCTCTGGCCCGACCCCGTCACCGGGGATCGCGGCCAAGCGAACGACGGACCTTTCCGTCATGTTTCACTCTCCCAACTGGTCAGACCAGTGACCTATCTCTCGATTCCCGCTACCCTCACCACAACGGCACCGGATGTCAAGGGTCGGCAGCAGTCGACGGTCCGATCCGGGAAGGGAGACCACGTGTCCGCACCAGCACTCAAGCCCGATGAGTTGGCCACCCTGTCCGCGGTCGACATGGCGCGGGCCTTTGCCACCCGGCAGGTCTCGCCCGTCGAGGTGCACGGCGCGGTGCAGCAGGTGATCGAGGCGCGGGAGCCCACACTCAACGCCTTCTGGCAGCGCGACGCCACCTCGTCCGCCGAAGCGGCCAGGGCCAGCGAGCAACGCTGGGCCGCGCGTGAGCCCCTCGGACCGCTCGACGGCGTGCCGGTGACCTTGAAGGAGAACCTCGCCCGTCGTGGTGTGCCGATGCCCGCGGGCAACGCCGGCGTCGACCCGGTGGTGCCCGAGCACGACGCCCCAGTGACGGCGCGCCTCCTTGAGTCCGGCGCGGTCGTGCTCGGCTCCACGGTGATGCCCGACTGGGGCATGCTTTCCTCCGGCGTCTCCAGCCGCCACGGCATCACGCGAAGCCCCTGGAACCCGGCCTGGACGACGGGCGGCTCCAGCTCCGGTGCGGGTGCCGCCGCTGCCGGCGGCTACGGGCCTCTCCATGTCGGCACCGACATCGGTGGCTCGATCCGTCTCCCCGGGACCTGGTTGGGGCTGGTGGCCTTCAAGCCCAGCGTCGGCCGAGTCCCGCTCGACACCCCCTATCTCGGACGGGTGGCCGGGCCATTGACCCGCACCGTGACCGACGCAGCACAGCTGATGAAGACGATCAGCAGGCCCGACGTCCGCGACTGGACCAGCCTGCCGCCGGCGGAGCTGGACTGGCTCGACCTCGACCGGCCGGTGTCGGGTCTGCGAGTGGGTCTGCATCTCGACGCCGGATGCGGAGCGCCAGTGGCGCCCGAGGTCACCGAGGTCGTTCGCCGGGCGGCGATGGGGTTCGAGGCGGGCGGCGCGATCGTGGAGGAGCTGGCGCCGTTCGCCGAGCAGGAGCTGCTCGACGCGCTCGACCAGTTCTGGCGGGTTCGGTCGTGGTCGGACTACAGCGCGCTTCCCGAGGAGGCGCAGCGCCGGGTGTTGCCCTACATCGCCGAGTGGGTCCACGGCGGCGCCGGCGTGTCCGGCACGCGGGTGATGGAGTGCTACCACGAGATCGCACGGCTGCAGGCGCACACCGTCGCCGCGACGCAGCCCTTCGACGTGGTCCTCTCCCCCGTTGCCCCGGGGCCGGCCTTCCCCGCCGAACAGCCGATGCCCGACCCAGACCCCAGGTGACGATGTCGCACATCGGGTTCACCGCGCCGTACAACATGTCCGGCCAGCCGGCGATCAGCCTCAACGCCGGGTTCACCGACGACGGCCGCCCGATCGGGGTTCAGGTCTCCGGTCGCCGGTTCGACGATCTGGGGGTGCTCCGCGCGGCGCGGTGGTTCGAGCAGCACCGCCAGTCCGCGGCGGTGCCCCGCTGGCCCGACGTGGGCCGGACCGCTCGGGAGGCCTCATGACCGAGCGTGCTCGCTTCCAGCAGGTGGAGCCGGTCCGGCTCTACCAGCGCATCGTCGAGCAGATCGAGGCGGCGATCGCCAGTGGCTCACTGAGCCCGGGTGAGCGGCTGCCGAGTGAGCGCGAGCTGGTGACCCAGTTCGGCGCCAGCCGGTCGACCGTCCGCGAGGCGCTACGGGTGCTCGAGAGCAACGGCGTCGTGCGTTCCCGGCCCGGTGATCCGCATGGCCCCGAGATCCTGCCGTTCTCCCCCACCGGCCTGGCCAAGCAGATGACCCGGCTGACCCGGATCGACCAACTGTCGATCGCCGAGCTGGTCTCCTTCCGGATGATCCTCGACGGGTCCGCCAACATGCTCGCGGCCCGGTTGCGGTCCGAGTCCGAGCTGGCCGCGATGGAGCAGACCATCGTGGCGATGGAGCAGGCCATCGACGCGGGTTTCGAGGAGTTCAGCGAGGCCGATGTCGCCTTCCACGACGCGGTCGCCGACGCCAGCCGTAACGCGTTGATCCAGGTCTGCAACAGCGTGGTGCGCGGGGTCGTGCTGTCCCTGATCGCCGACAAGGTCACCCGGGCCCGCAACAGCAAGGCGCTGATGCGTGAGTCCTTGCACCACCACCAGGAGGTGCTCAAGGCGATCCGGGACGGGGACGGTCCGGCGGCGGCCCGGATCTCCCGGCAGAACCTCTACGACTACTACGCCGGTTACGTCCCCGCCGGGGACCGCGAGCCGCTGCTCGCCCTGCTGGAAGCCGACCCCGGCTGAGCGTCGCGCATCGGGAGTGCCACCGATCAGCCGATCTACGTGTCACCCATCATCGACGCCCGAAGGTCGCGACACAGCCGAAGCACGACACGGACTGAGTGGGGCGGGCGGGGCTCGAACCCGCGACCCAAGGATTATGAGTCGGTTTGTTGTCCTCCGGGGTGGTCCTTGATGGTGCGGTTTGAGGCGTAGGAGTCGAACTCGAATACGGGCTCAACCGGGTTAGAACGGGTGTGTCCTTCACCGTCGCGTAGCACCGCGTTAGCAACGCAGCCCCGGGCGAGATCAAGCGACGCGCCCCTTGTCGGTGGTCCGGCGTACGTTGCCTGTCGAGAGGGGAGATCGACATGACTCTGCACATCAGCGGTCCGTGGACCGGGTGGAAGGGCAGCAACACGGTGGTCAAACTGACCGACGGGTCCACCTGGAAGCAGGCCGAGTATCACTACGAGTACCTCTACGCGTACCGCCCCGAGGTCAGGATCGAAGGCGGCTTCATGCTGGTGGCAGGGATGAGCACAGCAGTTCGAGTTCGCCGGACATGAAGGACGTTCCGCCTTTTCCAGCCCCATGCTTGCCGTCTGACCTCTTAGACACGCGTCTAGGAGGCTCTCCACGATCTCTTGAGAAACTGCGGGAGCGGGCTCGCCGAGGAAACGAGCGTGGCTCGACCACTTGAGGTCAATAACCGGGGGGCGGCCTTTCGCAATGCCTTCGCCACAAGGAGGCGATAGAGATGCGACACTCCCGGCATGTCGAGCGCATTGCCGCCGTTAACGGATGAGGGGCTGCTCCCTCTTGGAGTTCACACGACGACTCTGGACGAAGTGGAAGCCCGATTCGTGACTGGCGCGCCCAACGCTGACCAGCGCGCGATCATTCTCGCTGCACTCAGGGTCTACGCGGAACTCGTGTGGCAGCGCCTGCCAGGAGCAAAGCTGTGGATCAACGGCGGATTCGTGACCCACAAGAGCGCCGCGCCCAAAGACGTTGACGTGGTCGTTGTCGCGCCAGCAGGAACTGAGTACGACCTCGCGGAACATCCAGAGGACCTTCCGCTGTGGACCATGCACAGGGTGTCAGTGGCTGGCCTTAACGTCTCGGCACTGAGGATGCAGCCGATGGGCAACCTGGTCGACGGCTTCTTTGTGAGTGAGGACCAGCCCGCAGCGGTGCACACGTGGCGATCGTTCTGGCAGCGATTGAAAGTGGATGGAGAACCAGACAGGCTCGATGCGAAGGGTTTCGTGGAGGTGGTGCAGTGATGAACGAACCCGCGCCGGACCCGCACGAGGTTGAGTTGAGGGCGGCGCTACGCGGAGCTCCGCGAGGACACGCCGCAGAACGCTCTCGCCCGGCAGTCCCTGCTTGCAGCCGTTGAGCCCATGCCCGCGTTGCTGGCGGCGGCACTGGAGGAGTTGGCTTGGCCCCAAGCTGAGTTCGACCTCCACCTAAGTGGCGAGGGAGTTGTCGAGCACAGCACTCGCGCCGATTGGTTGGGCCGGTTCGTAACCCGGGTCTCGACTGCTGTGAACGAAGTGACCAAGTCGATGTCCCACAAGAAGCGCCTCACTCCGGGTCTGTTAGTCCTGGCCCCCAGTCCTGGTTCCGTTCGAGTCGTGCTGCGGGCACCCCTCCCACCCAAGGAGCCGCAGACAGACAACGTGGTGGGAGCCGACGACACGACTGCCGAATCTCGAGCACTTGGGGTTGTAGCGAACCTTTTTAAGTTGTCAGAGGAGGAAGTCCGCGATGAGTCGCCTCTCACAGCAGCGGTGCAGTCGCTTTCGCCACAAGCCCGCCAGCGTTTGAGAGCCGTGACGCGGTCCGTGATCGACGCCGATTGGAGGATCGACGCTGAGCTCGTCCAGCGTGGCCATCGGGTCGAGTCCGTCACGATCACGCCGAGGTCGGCCAAGCGCCTTCGGTCAGAACTGGACGTTGAAGTGACGACGACGAGCCAGGAGACCCTGCAGGGGACCATCGATGGACAGCGGCACTCCCTCAGCACGATGTGGTTCGTGCCAGTCGGTCAAGACTCGCGCCTACGAAGTCGCGGTATCTGACTTCGAGTTGCTGACGGAGGTGACTCGCCTGTCCGCCATCGAGAATCTTCGCGTGGAGTGCACCTTCAACGTCTTCATGACCGTTCCTGCGGGAGCATCTGAGGCAACCCTTCGCAGCCGGGAACTCGTCAGTATTCGTGAAGTCGAAGGCGACCCCACCCTCGACTAGGCATGGGATTACCTGTCCCTTCATCCCAGCATTGTTGCTGGTCAGAGGCGCGTTGCTAACGGGTTGCTACGCCAGTCACTCACAGATCTCAGTCCCTGACTCGAAGTCCAACCGTCGCTCGAAGGCCTCCGTTCCGAGCGTCGACGGGGTGAGTCGGTAACGGTTCACCAACGCTCGCGCAGCGGCAGCCGGATTCTTGCTCATCATGGGCGCGCAGTTGTGCTGCTTGGCGAATAGATAGGCCTGGACGTTCTTGATCGCGCTGTCCGTAACTCCGTCCGTCTTCATTCGCTCGAAGATCTCGGAAGCACTCGTGGCTGCCGTGTTCACGTCGTATCGACACCTCTCGAAGAAGGAGCGGGTCACCCCACGAAGGTCTCGCCCAGCCACATCCCGGAGCGTGTAGATCCCCCGACTCGTGAGCCACTTGGACTTGAGCTCCGTCTCAAACCGGAGTTGTGAGGTCCGCTCAGAAGGAGATTGACCCCGACTGGCTTGCTCATAGACCTTGTCGTAGCCGCGCACGCGCCAGTACCTGCCTGCGCCGCGAACGTAGGTCTGCAACTCACCGGAGGGACGGAAGTATCGCTCATTGACGGTGGCATGTGGGACGGAGTGTTCCGCGATGGCTGCCAGGGTCGCCGGAGGGTTGCGAACCCCCAGGAAGTCCCGGGTCAAGTCGAGGCGATGAATCCGGATCTGATCCATTGTCGGTACATCAACGAAGTGCTCAGCAATGCCAGTAAGCATGTGATCGACAACATCCGGCAGAAGAGACACGTCCAGGCCGTCCCAGTTGTGCCCGTGAAGCATCCGGGGGGCCGAGACCTCGATGCGCATCTGAGCAAGGTCGCCGTTGGGCAGCCCGTTGATCCGAACTGAGGCTGAGGCCATGCCCAACTCGATGAAGGTTCTGCCCCAGGGTGGCAGCGCCTTCAACTCACCGGTCTCGCGGTTGGGCTCTTCCCCGCGCCAAACTGCATCAAGCTCGTACAGGGTGGATTGGCTCGTGGGCCCGGCGATGGCGATGGTGTCGAACCCAACCCCAGAATCGGGGTACTGATAGCCACTGTCAGGAAGGACGAGTGCAGCGGCCCCCGTCACACGTCACGCCCCTGCAGAAGCACGTGATCGATGCCCAGCATGGCTGCGATGTGCTCATCGGTGAACCCCAGGGTCTTGAGCGCCTGCGGGGTGGGAACGCGCTTCGTCTTCCCCATGGAGAGGATCGGTATCTCCCCCCGGCTGGCCGCGGCGTAGGCCGCGTCCCGACCGATCCCGTACAGCTGCCGTCCAGCCTCGGGAACCGAGAGCGTGAGCTTCCCACGAAGGTCCTCGATCACGACTGCTCGCCCTCCATCAGGTCGAGGATCTCGAGGTACTCACGCAGCACAGGGAGTCTGGGGCGGCTGACACCCGTTTCCCACCGAGAGATTGCGGAAGGCGACACGCCCAGGGCCCTGGCGACTCGGGATTGTGAAATCCCCAGTTCCAGTCGGGTCTCCCGGGCGGCTGCTGGGTCTGGTCGGCGCTTGGCGGCGGCGACGTCGGCGATGAAGTCAACTCGTTGGGTCACGGACTCATGGGACCCCGACTCGGACTTTCGTGCAACGTTTATGCACAGGTGTCGCGTATCGCTTTGAGTGCACTAAACGCTACAGTGTGCACAGGTGTTGCGCGCCCCATGCATCTGTGTGTACGTTCCCGACCATGGACTTCAACGAGCCGCGCTGGACCCCGGTGGACGGCTCCCCGTATCAAGTGTCCGCGCGCTCGGATGGCGGGAAGTGGACGCGCGTTCGTGACGGCGACGACGGTCGACCACTTGACGTGCGAATACAGCTCATGGACGGGCGACCTCGAGTCCTCGGTCTGCGTCTCGACGACGGACTACCGGTCACCGCCCGTCAGCTCAGGGCCGTGAGCCTGCCGGAGATCGAGGCAGCGTTCGGTCTCTACATGGCCCGGAAGAACGCAGACCTCGAACTTCTCGAGGAGAACACCGCGCACGGCGGAGCACTCAGCTCCGAAGACGCGGAGGAGGCATGGGGCAACAGCCTCATCGTCCAGGAGCTTCGTCAGCTCCAGGGGACATGGGCCCAAGACCTGCAGGGCTCCGCGGAGACCGAACTCGGGCCACGGGGGCTCGGGGCCTCGCCGCCCACCGACAACGAGCTGCGCAGATTTGCCGCCGCACTCCAATCGCAGCGTCTGACACGTCACCGGGGGGCAGTGACGCGCACCGCCAAGACCCTCGGGATGCACCGGACGACCGCTCACCGCTGGATCAAGACCTGCGAAGAGCGTGGCTTCCTTCCATCAGACAAGAAGGGCTCGTCATGACCCAGAACAACCCGATGCGCAACGGCCTCATCAAACGTGGCAGCGTCTGGTATTACGTGCTGCAGGTGCGAGACCCAGCCACCGGCCAAAAGAAGCAGAAGTGGGTCCGTGGGTCGTCGAACAAGGCCGCAACGGCGGCGATGCGCGACAAGGCCAAGGCCTCGATGCACGACGGCACGTGGGTCCCCCCGCAGAACCTGACCGTGGGGGACTGGCTGGACAGGTGGATGGCCGGTCACGAAGTAGAGTTGAAGCCCTCTACCACCAGCAGCTACCGAGCGAAGATCGACCTGTACCTCAAGCCCGCCCTGGGGCACGAGCGAGTCCAGTCACTGTCTCCATCAGGCCTGTCTGCTGTGTGGCGGGAAATGCAGGCGCATGGTGGCAAGGACGGGAAGCCACTCTCACGGCGCACGGTGGAGTTCGCGCGCGCGGTGCTCAGGAAGGCCATGGAGGATGCCGTCATCGAGCGAGTTCTCCAGGTCAACCCCGTCGTCGGCTCCAAGATGGCCAAGCGAGAGGGAAAGCCCAAGCACGTTACTTGGACCGGCCAGCAAGTACGCGATTTCCTGCAGCACAGCGGAGACGACCGCTGGCTTCCGCTGTGGACCCTGCTAGCAGCAACAGGACAGCGCCGGGGAGAGGCGGCGGGGCTGGCGTGGTCCGATCACTTCGGACCCGTGGTCGACTTAGACGCAGGCACCGTTCGAATCGAGAGGGCCACGACAGAACTGTCCGGGAAGAGGGTCACCACGACACCCAAGAACCACGAACGCCGAACCATCGCCCTCGACCCCGACACCGTGGCCACCCTGCGCACGTGGCGTGCGCAGCAGTCGGCGGAACGGCTCGCTGCTGGGCCAGCTTGGGCCGACACAGAGGATCTCGTCTTCACTTGGCAGGACGGACGGCCGATCAAGCCCGACTACATCAGCAAGTCGTTCCTCCGTGCTCAGGCTGCCCTGCGGGCCGAGCTGGCACTCCCTCGAATCACGGTGCACCAGTTGAGGCACTCGCACGCAACGATCCTGCTCCGGTCCCGCATCCCAGTGCACATCGTGGCCAAGCGCCTCGGGCACAAGGACCCGTCGGTCACGCTCGATACCTACGCGGACGTGATCCCTGACGACGACGTCAGCGCCGTGGATGTCTACTCCCACGCAGTCTGGGGTGCCTAGCTAGCGGCTGCGGTGCCCGGCGATCGAGTGCACGCTCATGCCGAGAGTCGGGCGTGTCAGCGCAGGACGGTGTAGCGCTCCAGCCGACGGCCAATCTCGCGGGAACTCGCCTTGCACTCAGCGACGGTAAGCACCTTGTTTGGGCTCATCCAGCCTTGTGAGGGCTTATGGAGCACCCAGTCGTCGCCGAGGGTGATGGCAGCGTGCTGCACGAGACCGTCTGGGGAGCGCCAGACGAGCACCGTGCCGGGTGCGGCGTCATCTCCTTGGGGCCGGGTCTTCTCCGACAGCCACTGCTCGAAGGGCTCCCGCAGCATCCACACCTTCTCGGCGTTGGCGACGCCGGTTGCGGCCATGACGGTGCCAAAGCAGTTCGGCCCGCTGGCCTGGGCGAAAGCACCGGCAAGCCTCCGTGCGTTCGGAAGCACAGGCGCTGCTGAGTTATAGACCTTCTCTGGGACTTCGTCGTGGCGGCTGGCCCGGCGACCGTCTTCGATGTAGTCCCTCAGCACCTTCTCCTCACAACCGGTGAGCAGCGACCGCCACCACACGAACCGGTAGCCGTCGCCTTGCTCACGAGCACGGTCTCCGACTACGGCCTCCCATGCCCTGACGGAGGGGACGAGTTCACGGTCATGGGTTCGCTGGGCCCGCACCAACGCCGCCCTGGTCTGCCTCGATTGGGCCATGAACTGAGCCTCGCTCAGCCAGAGGTACCGCAGCCCGCTCGGCAACCCGTAGAGGCAATACGTGTCCCGAACCTCGTCTGTAAGGGCGACGTCGCCTGAGCCTTCGGTAACGGAGGCGGCAAGGTCGGAGTCCACTAGGAACGGCTGCACCGATGGGCTGAACCAGTCGAGCCAGCGGTCGACAAGGGTGTCCGGGACCTCGATGTTCAGAGCACGCATCGGGCGATGCTAACGATGGACACGGACAAGTCCGGGAGCCGTCCCCATCTGACGCCGGACGAGAAGGCCGGGCCGCCCAACGGGCTCCGCCCGACCATGCTGCGTAGCGTGCGCTCGGAGACGCACGCTTCTGCCGCTGAGCGGACGACCGCTGTCGGACTCAAAGGCCGAGAGGCGGCGTCCAGATAGCAGGTTGTTAGCAACCGCGTAGCCCGCAAGCACCACTCGACGGCGACGCAACGGCCTGACCTGCACAAACACTCGTGGGGCGGGTGGGGCTCGAACCCACGACCCAAGGATTATGAGTCCTCTGCTCTGACCGACTGAGCTACCGCCCCGGCGCGCACCTTAGTCGAACCGCGCGCAGCCGCCTCGTCGGGAGCAGTTCCGCGGAACGCGCCACAGGTGCATGCTGAGTCCATGGACACCGACAAGTTGGAGCCGCTGGACGAAACCTGGGATCGCGCGCTCTGCGTGGTGGCCCACCCCGACGACATGGAATTCGGCGCGGCCGCGGGCGTGGCCCGTTGGACCGGACAGGGCAAGGACGTCACCTATTGCATGGTGACCAGTGGCGAGGCCGGGATCGACGCGATGTCGCCCGACGAGGCCGGGCCGTTGCGCGAGCAGGAGCAGCTCGCGGCCTGCCGGGCAGTCGGCGTCGAGACCTGTGACTTCCTGCGGCTGCCCGACGGCATCCTGGAGTACGGCGTGCCGCTGCGTCGCTCGATCGCCGAGGTCGTGCGCCGCCACCGTCCCGAGATCGTGATCACCGGCAACTTCCGCGACACGTGGGGAGGGCGCAACCTCAACCAGGCCGACCACATCGCCGTCGGCAAGGCCGTGCTCGACGCGGTCCGTGACGCCGGCAACCGGTGGGTCTTCCCCGAGCAGCTCACCGACACCCTCGAGCCCTGGGGCGGGGTGCGCCAGGTGTGGGCCTTCGGGTCGCCGGGCGCCGGGCACGGCGTGGACACCACGGACAGCTTCGACGCCGGGGTGGCCTCGCTGGAGGCGCACCGTGCCTACATCGACGGCCTCGGCTGGGAGGACTTCGACTCCCGCGAGTTCCTCGAAGGGATGGCACGGCAGGCCGGCCAGAGGCTGGGGGTCGGATTCGCAGCGCCCTACGAGGTGTTCCCCATGGGCTGGGGCGAGTGAGCCTCAGGTAGCGCTCGCACCCCATCTGCGGCGACCGAGTGCGTCGCCGTCACGCCACATGGTCGGATCGTCGGCCACCGGCGCAGCATGACCTTCATGACGCGGACGATGGTCACCACTGCTCGATCCTGCTCTGCTCGCTGCTACTCATCCCGGTGAGCTCCTCGGCGGTCCCGGGTGCAGCGCCACTGCGCCGGCGAGCGACGCATCGACGTCCCGCGGGCGGAGAGGCAGGAGACCTCCTGCCTCGACGACCTGACCACGGCCGGGCACCACCGCCAGCGGCCACACCGATCCTGCCGACTGGAGCGGGTTGCACGCACCGGGCACCCGGAACCCGAGCGGGGTTCCCGGGGATCCAGGTCGACGGCTACTTCCCCGACACCTCGACCAGCAACACCCACCACGGCTGGAACCACGACTCCCAGTTCGTGATCAGGTTTCCCGACGACTGGAACGGCAAGCTGGTCGTGAGTGGTGCACCCGGCACCCGCACCCAGTTCGCCGGCGACTTCATCTTCAGCGACTGGCTGCTCGCCCGCGGCTACGCCTACGCGATGACCGACAAGGGCAACAGCGGCAGCTCCTTCCATGCCGACGGCGAGCGTCCGGGAGATGCTGTCGCCGAGTGGAACCACCGCGTCACCCAGCTCACGCGCGCGACCCAGGAGGTCGCGAAGCAGGTCTACGGCCGCGAGGCCCGACGCACCTACCTGTTCGGCATCTCCAACGGCGGCTACCTGGTCCGCTGGCAGCTCGAGAACCGCGCGAAGCTCTATGACGGCGGCGTCGACTGGGAAGGAACGCTCTACCGGGAGGCACCACCCCACCTGCTGACCTACCTGCCCGAGGCGCTGACCCACTATCCGACGTACGCCGCGACCGGCGATCAGGACGCCTTCGACGCGCTCGTCGAGGCCGGCTTCAACCCGCGCTCGGAGTTCACCTGGGAGTACCACTACGGCGTCTACTGGGACCTCACCCAGCGGCTCTATCGCGAGGAGTTCGACCCCCGATGGGACGGTGACCTCAAGGCCGGCATCCCGTTCTGTCAGAGCGGGACGCCGAGCTGCGACGCCGACTACGAGTACCGCGACCGGGCGGTCGCCCAGCGGGCGATGCGGAAGGTGGCGCTGACCGGCGACGTCAGGCGGCCGATGCTCACGCTGCACGGCACACTCGACGCGCTGCTCCCGATCCGCACCGACTCCGACGTCTATCGGCCGATGATCAAGGGCCAGGGTCGAGCCGGGCTGCACCGCTACTACCGGATCCGCGGTGGCACTCACGTCGACGGCCTGTACGCCGAGTACGGCGACCGCGTCCGTCCGCTGCTCCCCTGCGCCCGACGTTCCTTCGTGCGGCTCACGCAGTGGGTCGAACAGGACCGTCGCCCGCCGGCCGGTGCCACGGTGCCGCGCCCCGACGACCACGTCGACCAGGTCAACCGGTGTGGGCTCGGCTGAGGAGCGCGCTCAACCGTAGGGGTTGAGCAGCTGGTCGACCGGGGCGAAGTCGTCGCGCAACACTGTCGCCTCCCCGACCCAATCTTCCAGCTCGCTGCCCTCGATGACCGACCAACCGGTGCCCCGCCGGTCGAGCTCCGTCTCCCACGCGGTCACGTCGATGCTCCGGTCGCCCGCGACCACCACCAGGTTGCCGCCGTCCTGGCCGGCGAGCGTTTCCGGGCTGGCGGCGAGTGCGACGTCGTCGAAGGTCGCCGCCAGCGTCATGACCTCCGCGCGGGCGAAGCCCAGCGGCGGGTGGTCGATGAGGTTGGCGACGTAGAGGCCGCCGGGCGCGAGCACCCGCCGCACGTCGGCCAGGGCCTCGACGGTCGCCAGGTGGAACGGGACACTCACCCCGCCGAAGGCGTCTCCGACGACCAAGTCCTGACTGTCCGCGAGCAGCCGCCGCAGCCCGGCGCGACCGTCCTCGACCCGTACCTCGATCCCGTCGCCGGTGCGGAGCCCGAGCTGCTCGACGTTGATGTCGACGACTCCTGGATCGATCTCGGAGACCAGGCTGTCCGTGCCCGGGCGCACCGAATCGAGGTAACGGGGCAGGGTGAGTCCACCCCCGCCGAGGTGGTAGGCGCGCAACGGCTCACCCGCGTCGTACGCCGTGTCCGCCACCGCTGCCATCGCCCGGATGTAGGCGAACTCCAGGTGCGTCGGGTCGTCGAGGTCGACGTAGGAGTGGCGGAGCCGGTCCATCACCAGCACACGTCCGCTCGCGCGCTCGGGATCGGACTGCACGACCACGCAGTGATAGGTCGTCTCGACGTCGCACCCGCCGGGCGCGGCGGCCACGAAGAGGCCGCCGAACACGACCACGACTGCGGCGGTCGCGCCTCGGGCCGGCCAGCCCCGGAATCCCGCGTCGACCACGACCCCGCTGACGACCAGCACAATCCCGAGACCGACCAGGATGGTGCTGACCGGGACCACGCTGACCAGCACGAATCCGGTCAGGATGGTGCCGGCGATCGCCCCGACCGTCCCGATCCCCGAGAGCCGGCCCACCACGGTTCCGGTCTCGTCGAGGCTGGTCAGCCTCAGCTTCGTGGTCATCGGCGTGACCGCGGACAGCAGCGCTGCAGGGACCGCGATGGCCCCGATCGACGTGAGCTGCACGACGCCCGGGTCGCCGGTCGCGCCTGCCCACCGCACGGCGCCCGGGAGCAGCGCCACCGCTGCGCCGGAGACTCCCAGCAGCGGCCCGAGCACGGCGCGCGGAGAGTAGCGGTCGGCGGCAAGCCCACCCAGCCACGCCCCTGCGGCAATGGCGGCGAGCGCGAGCCCGATGACCAGGGTGTTGGTCTCCAGAGTGAGGCCGAGGTACGGCGCGAGCAGCCGAAGCGACGCGAGCTCGACCACCAGGACGGCGCCGGAAGACCCGAAGACCAGCAGTCCCGCCGCCCACGGGCCGAGTCGTGACGGCTGGTCCATGGCGTCAGCCTGCCAGAGCGAGGGTGAGCCCGGTGCGGCGGGGAAATGCAGAACGAGCACATGGTGATCGACGTGCTCGCTGCCGTTGCTCCCCCGGTTGGACTCGACCGCCAGCTGATCGGCTCGCGGAGCGCGACAGCCAAGGATTCCGGCCTGCGACAGTGCCAGCGGAGTTCTCGAGGGCGTGTCTTTGGTGTGCGCAAAATTCATGCGGGCACGCCGGTGCGCTGAGTAGCCTCAGCATCCCGTGGCGATCAGGAGAAGTGGATGAGTGCCGAGAAGGACTGGTTCGACGACATGGTCGCCGCAGCGAGGAATGCGGCTGGACTGCCGCCGGACTGGGGCTCCACGCCGAGTCCGTTAACGCCGGAGGAGGAGAACGAGGACGCACCACGTCCTCCGCGGCTCCGTTCTGGGATGACGACCGCCGAACTCCTGCCCTACGGGACCTTGGTGCGCACCCCCGACGGGTTGGACCTTGAGGTGGAGCGGCTCGTCGCCGGGCCCCTCATGGCGCCGGGCGGCGGGATCGCGGTCTGCGACCCGGAATCGGTGGAGTGGCTCGGGCAGCCGCTCCAGCTCGACCTCCGCGGGGACGCGCTGCCGGTGGAGCTCGCCGTGCTCCGGCGTACGACGCCGCGCGGCGTCGTCCTGCAGGGCGCGGTGGCGGTGGTCGGCGATCCGTCGGCCGTGACGTCGTGGATCGACTTCCCGGTGCCCGGCACCCGCTTGACCGTCGACGGCGGTTGCGGGGCGTTCGTCGCCCGCAACGACCTGGCGCACGTCACCGACCGGGCAGTCGAACTGGGTCCGATGACGAGCACGGCCGGGCTCTTGCCCATCGACGTGGACGGCAGGGTGGTCGCTGTGCTGTTCGACCCCGGCAGCGGGTCGGGCGCCTACGAGATGCTGCTAGGTCGAGGTCGGGGACCGGTGCCCGTTGCGCTCTTGGTCGACTTGGGCGTGCTGCCACGGTGACGTCTCGAGTGCACGTGTCGTCGTGGTTGCTCTGGTGAACTGCGCTGCGACGGTCGATCCCGCCTCCGGCTACGACGTCGACGAGCTGAAACGACGCGGACGAGGTCGTCCTGGACGCGGAGGACGTGAACGATGCATAGCCGATGCACGGGACATGCGAAACGGCTGGTGAACTGCGTTGCCGCAGGTCACCAGCCGCTTTACCTTGCTCCCCCGGTTGGACTCGAACCAACAACCCTCCGATTAACAGTCGAATGCTCTGCCAGTTGAGCTACAGGGGATCGTGCTGGGTGCGCCGCACAGGTTAGCAAGGCCAAGAACCCGAATGAAATCGTGGGTCGGCCTGCGGGTCAGAACTGGCCGAGCTCCTCGCGGGCGATCCGGAAGGCGGCCTCGGCGACCTCGCGGACCGCCGGATCGGCCGGGTCGAGGCCCTCGTCGTACTCGTAGAACCAGGCAACGGACCGGTCCCCGCTGGGAGGGCGGCGGGCGATCACCCGGACGCCGCGGCGACCGTCGACCGCGACGTGGCGCTGGAGCACGACGCTGGCGGTGACTCGCTCGCGGACCAGCTGGAGCAGTCGCCCCGGGTCGTCGAAGCTCAGCGCGTGCTCGACGCGCTGCTCCCCCCAGGTGCCGACCTCGCTGATCCGCAACACGTCGGTGTCGCGGTCCCAGTCAGCCGCCTCGACCTGCTCCCAGGGCAGCCGCTCGGTCCCGACGTAGACCGCGTCGCGGGTGCCGGCGACGACCGTCCCGTCGGTGGCCTCGGCCCACGCCAGCACCGACTCCCCCGGCCCGACCTCAATGGCGGGCCGACGCACGCGCAGTGACCGCCTCACGTGCCCACCGCGCGGTCGTGGAGGGTACGGCGGTGCTGCTCGAGCGCGACCAGCTCGCCGAACATCCGGTTGTAGTCGGTCGGGTGCTCCACCGGGTTCGTGCGCTGGAGCTTCGACTTGAGCTCGGTGATCCGGCGCAGCACGGTCAGCTCCTGGAGGCGGTAGACGTGGGCGGCGACGAAGGCCGGGTCGGGCTCCTTGGCCGTCAGCAGCGGTTCCACGCCCAGGGCGCTGATCGCGGACGACACCGCTGGGTCGGTCGCCGCCTCCCGGAGCCGGCCGGCCCAGCTCGGGTCGTGGGCTCCCGCCGTCGGGCCACCGGACTCGGCCACCAGCCCCCAGACCGCGCGGAAGGTCGGATGGGTGAAGTCGTTCTCGGCTACGTCGCGGGCCGCGTTGCCGATCGCGGCGGGATGCTGGATGACCAGCTTGAGGGTCTCCCGCTCGATCGCGAACCGGGGGTCGCGCAGGTCGGGGAGCTGGCGACGGGGCGGCTCGCCATCGGGTGGCGGCCGCGACCCGGGCTGTTGCTGGGTGGCCGGCCGCGACGCGCGGTTGCCGGCCCGGCGTACTTCTTCGCGGGCCTGCTCCACGTCGACGCCGATCATCCCCGCCAGTTCGCGGGAGAAGGCGTCCACCTTCGACTTGTCACGGATGCTGGAGACCAGCCGCGCACCCTCCCGGACCGCGTCGACCCGGCCGTCGGCGCGGTCGAGGTCGTACTTGGTGACGATGTTCTCGAGCACGAAGCGGTAGAGCGGGACCCGCCGGGCGACGAGCTCGCGCACCGCGGCATCACCCTCCTTGATCCGCAGGTCGCAGGGGTCCATGCCCGAGGGCTCCACAGCGACATAGGTCTGGGAGACGAAGTTCTGGTCCCCGCCGAACGCCTTCAGCGCCGCCTTCTGGCCGGCGGCGTCACCGTCGAAGGTGAAGATCACTTCGCCGCGGAACTCTTCGTGATCGTGCAGGAAGCGGCGCAGCACCCGGGCGTGGTCGTCGCCGAAAGCAGTGCCACAGGTCGCCACCGCTGTCGGCACCCCCGCCAGGTGGCAGGCCATCACGTCGGTATAGCCCTCGACCACGACCGCCTGGGAGCTGCGGGCCATGTCGCGGCGGGCGAGGTCGATGCCGTAGAGCACCTGGCTCTTCTTGTAGAGCGCGGTCTCGGGGGTGTTGAGGTATTTCGCCTCGATCTTGTCGTCGTCGTGGATCCGGCGCGCGCCGAAGCCGATGGTGTCGCCGGACGCGTCCCGGATCGGCCACAGGAGCCGCCCGCGGAACCGGTCGTACGCCGACCGGCCGATCCCCACCAGGCCGGAGGCGACGCTCTCCTCGTCGCTGAACCCCTTCTGCCGGAGCACGGTCAGCAACGCCTCGCCGTCGCGGGGCGCGTAGCCGTTGCCGAACCGCTCCGCGGCGGCGCCGTCGAAGCCCCGCTCGATCAGGAACTGTCGGGCCACCTGCGCCTCGGGACCCTGCAGCTGCTCGGCGTAGAACTCCTGGGCGATGCGATTGGCCTCGACCAGCCGGCCGCGCTGGGGACCACGGGGACGGTCGTCGCGGGTGCCGCCCTCCTCGCGTCGCAGCTGGACGCCGTACTTGTCGGCCAGCCGCTCCACTGCTTCCGAGAAGGACAGCCCGTCGATCTTCATCAGGAAGCTGATGACGTCGCCGCCCTCCTGACACCCGAAGCAGTGGAAGAAGCCGCGACTCGGGGTGACGTGGAACGACGGCGACTTCTCGTCGTGGAAGGGGCACAGACCCTTCTGGGACCCACCGCCCGCGTGGCGGAGGGTGACATAGCCGGAGACGACCTCGTCGATCTGTGCCTTCTCGCGCACCTCGGCGATGTCGACGTCACGAATCAGTCCCGGCACGGGGTGAGTCTACGCAGCGAGCGAGTCGTGGCACGGTCGGTCCACAGCCCTCACCCGGACGGGGGGTTGGCAAATCAGCGGCACAACCGCAACGGTGGAGGGATGAGTGCCAACGACGCCCCCACACCGGGCACCAATGCGGATCCACCCCTCGGTGCACTGGTGCACGACCTGTCGGTCCAGATCCCCGAGCTGGTCCGTTCTGAGCTGCGGCTCGCCCAGGCCGAGCTCACCGAGAAGGGGAAGCGGGTCGGGATCGGAGCCGGGCTCTTCGGCGCGGCCGGCGTGCTCGCGTTCTTCGGCGCGGCGACGCTGATCGCGACGGTCGTGCTGGCCCTGGCCCTGGTGCTGCCGGCCTGGGCCGCCGCATTGATCGTCGCGCTCGTGCTGTTCGCCTCGGCCGGCGTGGCCGCCCTGCGGGGCAAGAACGAGGTCGACGAAGCGACGCCCGTGACGCCGGAGCGCGCCGGGCGGGGGTCAAGGACGACCTCGAGACCGTGAAGGGACGCCACGCATGAGTCACCGGACACCGGAGCAGATCGAGGCCGAGATCGAGACGCAGCGCGCCGAGCTGGCCGCCACCGTGGACCAGCTCTCCGCCAAGCTCGATGTCAAGGAGCGGCTGACCACCGACAGCGGCAAGCCGCGCCCCCAGGTGCTGGCTGCCGCCGGCTCCGTGGCCGTGCTGGCCGTCGCCCTCGTGTGGTGGCGCCGCCGCCACTGAACCAGACCATCCCCACCGAAGGAGACCACCATGAAGAAGCTGACCATCCTGTTGTCGGGCGCCGCGGGCTATGTGCTCGGGACCCGGGCCGGCCGGGAGCGCTACGAGCAGATCAAGGGCCTGGCCACGAAGGTCAAGGAGAACCCGACCGTCCAGGAGAAGACGGCTCAGGCCGCCGACGCCGCCAAGGCGCAGGCACCGGTCGTCAAGGACAAGCTGAGCGACGCGGCCGGGGCGGCCAAGGCCAAGGTCTCCGGGAGCAGCTCGTCGGGCGACGAGTTCCCGGCGGACAGCCTGATGAACCAGCAGGACCCCTACCCCCAGGGTGACCTTCCCTGACCGACCAGCCGGGTGTGCCACGCGACGGCGCTGGCGTCGGTCAGTGACGCGACCTGGTCGATGACCACGCGTCGCCGGCCGGCGTCGTCGGCTGCGTGCTTCCAGTCGTCGGCGAACGCGCGCTCGAGCCCGTCCGGGCCGCGGTCGGCCAGGACCCCGACCAGGTCGGCCATCAGCTCCCGCTGTCGCACCATCGCCTGCACCCGGTCGTCGGCCTGCATGACGTAGTGGGCCGCGATGCCCTTGAGCACGCCGATCTCCAGCCGTGTGGTCTCGGGCACGACGAGGTCGGCCTGGTAGCGCACGAAGGGCGCCGAGCCGGACGCAAAGGTGGCCGACTGCACCGCCCCGCAGAAGCGTCCGATCACGTCGCTGGTGAGATTCTTGAGCGAGGCCAGCGCCCGGCGGCTCCCGTCGTACGGCGCATCGGGCCAACCGTCGACGGCGACGAGTCCGTCGAGGACGTCGCTGAGCTGGTCGTCGGTGGCGTCGGGGAGGTACCAGTCCCGGACCGTCGCCCAGACCGCGGGCCGGTCCAGCCTGCTGAGGTCGATCCTTCCGGCGACCACTCCGTCCTCGATGTCGTGGACGGAGTAGGCGACGTCGTCGGCCAGGTCCATGACCTGGGCCTCGACGCACTGTCGGCTCCCCATGCCGGGGACCCGCAGCCACTCGAACACCGGGAGGTCGTCGTCGTAGACCCCGAACTTCACCACCACCCGGGGTGACCCGTCGGCATGGACTCCCTCCGGCGGGGTGGCCTCCACGCGCAGCCAGGGGTACTTGGTGCAGGCGTCGAGGGTGGCGCGCGTCAGGTTGAGGCCGGCGCTGCTGCCGTCGGCGTGGACCGTCTTGGCCTCGAGCCGGGTCAGGATCCGCAGCGTCTGGGCGTTCCCCTCGAACCCGCCACACTCCTCCGACAGCTCGGCCAGGACCCGCTCGCCGTTGTGACCGAACGGCGGGTGGCCGAGGTCGTGAGCCAGCGCCGCGGTCTCCGCGAGGTCGGGGTCGCAGCCGAGCGCCCGGGCCAGGTCGCGGGCGACCTGGGCCACCTCCAGGCTGTGGGTGAGCCGGTTGCGGACGAAGTCGTCGCTCTCCGGGCCGACCACCTGGGTCTTGGCGGCCAACCGGCGCGAGGCGGCGGCGTGGACGACGCGAGCGCGGTCGCGCTCGAAGGGGGTGCGCTCGGGGGCGTCGACCCGCTTGGGCGGCTCGAGGACGAACCGCTCACGGTCGCTGTCGACGTACGCGGCGTCGTACCCCGGCCTGGACTCCATCGGTGCCGACCCTAGTCGTCCCCGGCGACGAGCCGGAGCAACCCGAGGGCTGGGTCGACCGGTTGCCCGGCGCGCGAGCCATACTGCGCGCCATACTGCGCGCCATGGACCGTCAGACGGCACTGCGCCTGGCAGCGCGCCTCGCCTGGCTGATCGGGGCGGCGATGCTCGCCTCCGGCGGGTGGCTGTCGCTGATACTCGCGGACTGTCCCTGGGGGCGTGGCGGACTCTGCGGCGGTGACATGGACGCGTTCTTCGAGGGTTACGTCACGGGCGTCGCCCTGATGGCGACGGCGGCCGCGCTGGCAGTTCGTGCGTTCACCCGCCGATGGCCGCTGATCGCTGCCGCCGCGTTGGTCGCGGTCGGGGCCTCGGTCGCGTTCGCGGTCTATCTGGAACAGATTGACTGACCCTTGCGAGACCGGACCGCGCGCAGCGCCCTACCTTCTCACCATCGAGCTGCTCAGTACGTCGTGACGTGGACGTGGTCGTAGTGGTTGGCCGTGGCGGAGCCACGGTCCGACACGGACCGCCAACCCTCACTGCCGCGCTCGACGGACCAGATCTTCTGCGAGTACATGATGTAGCTGACGCCCAGGGCTGCGTAGTTGGCGCGGATGAACTCCGCGACCTCCCAGCCGCGCGAGCCGCTGGTCATGATGTCGATCGCCAGGCCCTGGGCGTGCTCGCCGTCGCCGCGGTAGGTGCCGTAGGACGTGATCTCGGGGAACGCCGCGCAGACGGCCGCGTGGACCTCGATGATGTTGGGCTGGCCGGACACGGAGCTGCCGTTGGTGCAGGAACCGCCCAGAGCGGGCTCGGCGCCGTCGGTCCCGGCCTCGTCCGTGCCGGGCTTCTCTTCGGTGAGGTAGCCCGCGCTGACCCAGCGGGCCTTGCCGTCGATGACGACCTCGATCTTGTCCGCTGCCTTGCGGCCGGTGATGAGGACCTTCTTCGCCTCCTTCACCAGGCCGACCTTGTCGGCCTTGCTGGTGGGCGCGGTCCACAGGTTGAGCGGGGCGGTGGTCCACAGCTTGGTGTCGGCGTTGCGGATGGCCTTCGCCGTGGCCTCCGGCGTCAACATCAGCTCGATGTCGCTGAGACGCTCGATCCGGGAGCCGGACCGCGAGACGATCTGGGGTCGGTCGGACAGGTCGACGGTCGCTGCCTTCACCGACGTGGAGCTGCTGGCGGCCAGGAGGTCCCGGGTCTCGGGGCTGACGGCGAGGACTCCGGCCCCCACGGTGGACAGGGTCGCCACGAGGGCGATCGGACCTGCCACGAACGCGGCCTTGGGCATGGTGAATCTGGAGCGGGCATTGGTGTCCCGCTTGTGGCTATGTGCCACAGCGCTGATCCTTTGCTGTTGCTGACGGGGGAACAGTCACGAACGTTGACCGAGAACGTCGCAAGCCATGAGTGAAGCACAGCAGCGAAGGCGTGTCCCAATCTTGGCCGCGTTTTCCGCAGGTGTTCCCGATCACGAGACCGTGATCACAGCGTGATCACGTTGTTATCCACCCGTGATCTCGACGCTCTCCTCGCGCACCGAGCGACCGGTGCCGTCGGTGTCGTCCAGCCATCCGTCGGGCACCACGACGCGGGTGCGGGGTGACCCCTGGCGGCCGCGTGGCGCGCCCAGCGCGGACTCCGGGAAGGGCTCGTCCGGATCGAGCTCGGCCAGCAGCGCGTCGAGCGCGGCCAGCGAGTCGACCAGAGCCAGCGAGTGACGCAGCGTGCCACCGGCGGCAAAGCCCTTGAGGTACCACGAGACGTGCTTGCGGAACTCCTTGCAGCCACGCTCCTCCCCCATGTGCTCGCACAGGAGCTCCGCATGGCGGCGCATCATCGTGCGGACCTCCCCCAGCGCCGGCAGCACCTGTGTGCTGCGGCCGGCGAAGGCATCGGCGAGATCGCGGAACAGCCACGGCCGACCCAGACAACCGCGCCCGACCACGACGCCGGCGGCGCCGGTCTGCTCGACCATGCGCAGCGCGTCACCCGCCTCCCAGATGTCGCCGTTGCCGAGGACCGGGATGTCGACGTGGTCGACCAGCCTCGCGATCGCCTCCCAGTCGGCGCGACCGGAGTAGGACTGGGCCACGGTCCGGCCGTGCAGCGCGATCGCGGCACACCCCGACTCCTGGGCGATGCGGCCGGCGTCGAGATAGGTGAGGTGGTCGTCGTCGAGGCCCTTGCGAGTCTTCATGGTCACCGGCACGTCGTACGGCGTGGCGGCCGCGACGGCGTGCTCCAGGATCTCGGCGAGCAGCCCGCGCTTCCACGGCAGCGCTCCGCCGCCGCCCTTGCGGGTCACCTTCGGCACGGGACAGCCGAAGTTGAGGTCGACATGACGGACGCCGTACTCGGCGCACAGGATCTCCACCGCCTTGCCGACGTAGCGCGGGTCGGTGCCGTAGAGCTGTACCGAGCGGATCGTCTCGGCCTCGTCGAAGACCAGCATGTTGCGGGTGGTCTGGTCACCCTCCACCAGCCCACGCGAGGTGATCATCTCGCAGACGTAGAGCCCGGCTCCCTGCTCGGCGCAGAGCCGCCGGTAGGCAGCGTTGGTGATGCCCGCCATCGGTGCCAGCACCACGGGCGTCGGCACCGTCAGCGAGCCGAGGGTCAGGGACATGCCCTCATTCTCGGTCGCATCACGCGACCCGCGAAATCCGCTCGGACGGAGGACTCAGCCGCCCGCATGCGATGCCGGCAGGACTGCACCGCCGGGCGTGACGTCACCGTCCCCCTGGAGGGCCGCGCGGAAACTGGGAGTGGCCTGGAGGGCCACGATCTCGGCAGGCATCTCGATGCCGGCCTCGTCGAGGGCCGCCTTGACGGCAGCGACGGCCCGGTGGAGCACGAGGCGCGACTCGTGCTGCGGGGAGGCGGTCCAGAACCGGGCCTCGATGTCGACCGTGGAGACCGCCAGGGTCTCGACCAGGGCTTCGGGCGCCGGCTCCGCGGCCACGCCGTCGACGGCGACCAGGGCGGCGACGATGGCGTCGCACGCCTCCCACGGGTCGTTCTCGTAGGCGATGCCGACCACGAAGGACACCCGACGCTGCTCGAAGTGGGTCTGCACCCGGATCACGTTCTTGTAGACGTCCCGGTTCGGGATCAGGATCAGCTGCCCGTCGAAGGTCTTGATCCGGGTCTCCCGGATCGTGATCGCCTGGACTGTCCCGGTCTGGCCCTGCACCTCGATCTGGTCACCCGACGCGAACGGTTGCCGGAACAGCATCAGCACCCCGGAGAGCGTGTTCTCGAGAATGTCCTGGAAGGCAAAACCCGCGGCCAGCGAGAAGAACCCCAGACCGGCGAGGAGATCGACGGGCTTGACTGACGGGAAGACGATGGTGACCGCCACCAGCACGGCTGCGAAGGTCAGCGCCCATCCGCTCAGCTTGCTCATCACCGTGGCGAAGCTCGGAGTGTGCCCCCGTGTCAGCCATCGGCGCATCCCCCAGCGCAGCAACCTGGCCAGCATCACGCCGAGCAGGATGACGACCAGAGCCACCCCGATCCGCGGGAGTGCCGCGAGCGCCGCGTCACTCATCCGTTGCGCCGAGTCGGACACTTCGTCGTCCAGGAGGCCGGTCATCACCACCATCATCCGGCACGGCGGCCCGAGACCGCCACCGAGCGATCAGTTGTTCTTCTTGCCGCCCGACTTCTTCTTCTTGTTGTCCGACTTCTTCGTGGCGGCACCCTTGCTTCCGGCCGCCGGCTCGACCTCGCCCTCCCAGATGATCGGGTTGAACTCCTGGGTGGGGCGGAAGCTGACGGCGGCCAGGTCACCCTTGCCCGGAGCGAGATAGACCATGCACGCCTTGAGCTTGTCGCCGGTCTGGAACTTCTTCGGGAACGAGGCGCCCTCGCAGGGCTTGAAGGAGCCGGTGAACAGCGACGACTCGATCAGCCGGTTCTCCCCGTCCACGGCGTACAGCGGGACCGGTTGGGTCGCCTGCTTGCTGCCCAGGTCGGTCTCACCGACGTTGGTCACCAGGGCACGCACGAAGTACGGGGCGGTCGACCGGATCGGCTTGGTCAGCTCCCAGCCGACGAACTGGTCGAAGCTCGCCTTCTCCAGCGACGTCACCTTGATGTCGAGGGCAGCGACCTCCCCCTGCCGCGGCTCGAAGGCCACGGTGGCGGTGTCGCCGACCGCGAGAGCACTGCCCTGTTCGGTCAGCGCGACGTCCTCGGGGACCGCCAGGTAGGGCTCCGCGGTCGCCGACTCCGTCGGGCTGGACGGCGACTCACCCTCCGGGGTCTCCTCGCTTCCCGAGCAGCCGGCCAGGACCAGGGTGGCGGCGAGGGACAGGGAGAGCAGGCGGGCAGGCAGAGGCATGCGGATATTGTGCATGAGCACCCGATCAGCAGCCGACGAAACGCTGGGCGAACCAGTTCGTGATGGAGTCGAGACCGATGCGCTCCTGCTGCATCGTGTCGCGCTCCCGGACCGTGACCGCGTGGTCGTCGAGGGTCTCGAAGTCGACCGTGACGCAGTACGGCGTACCGATCTCGTCCTGGCGGCGGTACCGGCGACCGATGGCGCCGGAGTCGTCGAACTCGACGTTCCAGTGCTGGCGCAGCTCGGTCGCCAGATCGCGCGCCTTCGGCGACAGGTCGGAGTTGCGTGAGAGCGGCAGCACCGCGACCTTGACCGGCGCGAGTCGCGGGTCGAGACGCAGCACCGTCCGCTTGTCGACCCCGCCCTTGGTGTTGGGGGCCTCGTCCTCGGTGTAGGCGTCGATCAGGAACGCCATCAGGCTGCGGGTGAGGCCGGCCGCCGGCTCGATCACGTACGGCATGTAGCGCTCGTTGCTGGCCTGGTCGAAGTAGGACAGGTCATGACCGGAGAACTCGCTGTGCTGGGTGAGGTCGAAGTCGGTGCGGTTGGCGACGCCCTCGAGCTCCTCGAAGCCACGACCCGAGAACCCGAAGCGGTACTCGATGTCGACGGTCCGCTTGGAGTAGTGGGAGAGCTTCTCCTTGGGGTGCTCGTAGTGGCGGAGGTTGTCGGGGTTGATGCCCAGGCCGGTGTACCAGGCGGTGCGGGTGTCGATCCAGTACTGGTGGATCTCCTCGTCCTCCCCGGGCTTGACGAAGTACTCCATCTCCAGCTGCTCGAACTCGCGGGTCCGGAAGATGAAGTTGCCGGGGGTGATCTCGTTGCGGAAGCTCTTGCCCATCTGGGCGATGCCGAACGGCGGCTTCTTGCGGCTCGAGGTCACCACGTTGGCGAAGTTGAGGAAGATGCCCTGGGCGGTCTCGGGCCGCAGGTAGTGCAGGCCGGACTCGTCCTCGATCACCCCGAGGTAGGTCTTGAGCATCATGTTGAACTCGCGCGGCGGCGTCCAGGCGCCCCGGGTGCCGCAGTTGGGGCACGCCACGACCTCGTTGATGTCGACTGAATCAGGATTGACCGGGTCGCCCTTGACACTCTTCTTGCCGGCGTACTCCTCCTGGAGGTGGTCCTCCCGGTAGCGCTTGTGGCAGGACTGGCACTCGGTCAGCGGGTCGTTGAAGGTGTTCAGGTGGCCGCTGGCCTCCCACGTGCGCGTGGGCAGGATGACGCTGGAGTCGAGACCGACGACGTCCTCGCGCGCGGTCACCATCGCCTTCCACCACTGGCGCTTGATGTTCTCCTTCAGCTCGACACCGAGCGGGCCGTAGTCCCAGGCGGAACGGGTTCCGCCGTAGATCTCGCCACACGGGTAGACGAACCCGCGGCGCTTGCAGAGGGAGACGACCTGGTCGAGGGTCGAGGGGGGCGGCTTGGCCACGGAGAGCACTCACTTTCAACGCTTCGGGCCGGCTGGCTGTCGGTCCGGAAGGAGTCAGCCTAACGACCGCACCGAGGCGTCGTTGAGGTCCCTGCCCGGCTCGGCCCACTCGTAGGCACTGGGCTCCTCGATGGCGCGGCTCAACACCGGCACGGCATACAGCTTCACGTCGTACGCCGAGAGCGCGCGCCGGTACGCGCCGACGTGCTCCCAGGTGCTGGTGAGCACCCACAGCGTCGGGTCGTCGACGTTCCTGCCGATCCGGCTCTCGAGGTGTCCCGTCCGCTCAGCCAGCGCCTGCCGCGCCCGTTCGAGGTCGACACGGAACCCGTCGGCATCCGTCTCGGCGACACGGAACCTGTTCACGACCAGCATGGGACCAGTATGCCGCCCAACCGAGTTGACAATGATTCTCACTCTCGTGAGAATCATTCTCATGTTGTCGCCCGCCACCCGTCCACTCCGGTGCCTGGCCGCATTCTCCGCCGCGGCCCTGCTCTCCGGCTGTGGGGCGGTGACCGGAGCCGGGGACACGAAGGAACGTGAGGTCGTCGCGTCCTTCTATCCCCTGGCGTGGGTCACCGAGCGGGTGGCGGGCGACGGCTGGGACGTCACCAACCTCACGACCCCCGGCGCCGAGCCGCACGACCTCGAGCTGTCGATCGGGGCGACCGCCGATCTCGGCGCGGCGTCACTGGTCGTCTACCTCGACGGCTTCCAGCCTGCGGTCGACGAAGCCGTGGGGACCACCGCATCGGGCGCCACGCTCGACGCTGCCACCGAGGTCGGCCTGCGGTCGGTCGACGGCTCCCCCGACCCGCACTTCTGGCTCGACCCGCTCCTGATGGCCTCACTCACCGACGCCGTGGCGGAGGAGCTCGCGACCCTCGACCCCGAGGGTGCCCCGACCTATCGCGCGAACGCCGATGCCGTCACGGCCGACCTGCGGGGGCTCGACCAGAAGTACGCCGACGGGCTGGCCGGGTGCCCGCGTGACGTCGTCGTCGTCAGCCACGACGCCTTCGGCTACCTCGCCCGCTACGGCCTCGACTTCGAGCCGATCGCCGGCCTCTCCCCCGACGCGGAGCCGACGCCCGCCGCGCTGGCCAGGCTGGCCGACGTGATCGAGGACGAGGGTGTCACCACGGTGTTCTCGGAGCGGCTCGCGAGTCCTGCCCTCGCCGACACCCTGGCCACCGACCTCGGGGTCGAGACGGCGGTGCTCGACCCGCTCGAAGGCCTCACCGATGAGACCGCCGGGCAGGACTACCTGTCCCTCATGGAGGACAACCTGTCGGCACTCGAGGAGGCGAACGGCTGTTGAGTCACGTCATCGAGCTCCGTGACGTCCACCTGTCCCTGGCCGGACGTCCCGTGCTGCACGGAGTCGACCTGACGGTCGAGGCCGGGGAGTTCATCGCACTGATGGGCGCCAACGGATCCGGCAAGTCGACCCTGGTCCGTGCCGCGACCGGGCTGCGACCGGTCTCCGCGGGATCGGTCGCGTTGTTCGGGACGCCGCTGGCCGCGTTCAAGGAGTGGCGCCGGATCGGGTTCGTGCCGCAGCGGGCCGGGGCCGCGTCCGGCGTACCGACGTCGGTTCGGGAGGTCGTCACGGCCGGTCGGCTCGGCCGCCGGCGGCTGCTCGCGCCGCTCTCCAGGGCCGACAAGCGGGCCGTCGCCGACGCGCTCGAGGTGGTCGGCCTGGGCGACCTGGCCGGCGAGAGCGTCGCGACGCTGTCAGGTGGTCAGCAGCAGCGGGTGCTCATCGCGCGTGCGCTGGCCGGTGAACCCGAGGTGTTCTTCCTCGACGAGCCGACCGCTGGAGTCGACGTGCCCAACCAGAATGCGCTGGCCGCCTCGCTCGGCGTCCTCAAGGAACGTGGTGCCACCGTCGTCCTGGTCGCTCACGAGCTCGGCCCCATGGCCCCCCTCGTCGATCGCGCGGTCGTGATGGCCCACGGGTTGGTCGAGTACGACGGCGAACCGCTCGACGAGGCGGCGCTCGACAGCCACCACCACCCTCGCCTCCACCGTCACGACCACACCCCCCACGTCGGCTCGCCCCTGGACTCGCTGGAGGACCGCCGGTGATCGACCTGCTCTCGAACCCCTTCATGATCCGGGCGCTGATCGCCGCGTCGGTGACCGGGCTGGCCGCCCCGACGATCGGCACCTACCTGGTCCAGCGCCGGCTCGCGCTCCTCGGTGACGGCCTGGGGCATGTCGCCGTGACCGGCGTCGCGATCGGGCTGCTCACCGGCACCTCTCCGACCTGGCTGGCGGTGGCCGTGGCGATCATCGGCGCGGTCGCGATCGAGGTCATCCGAGAGCGCGGCCACACCAACGGCGACGTGGCCCTCGCGCTGCTCTTCTACGGCGGCCTCGCGGGCGGCGTCCTGATCACCGGGCTGGCCGGCCAGAGTGCTTCGACCCTGCAGTCCTACCTCTTCGGATCCGTCACCAGCGTCTCGCCCGCCGACGTGCTCACCACGATCGCCTTGGCCGTCGTGGTCGTGGCGTTGTGCGTGGGTCTGGCCCCCCAGCTGTCCGCCGTGGCCCAGGACCCCGAGTTCGCTCGCGTGGCCGGTCTGCAGGTCCGGTTCTACAACCTGCTGGTCGCCGTGCTCGCAGCGGTCACGGTCACCGTCGCGATGCGGACCGTCGGCCTCCTGCTGGTCTCGGCCCTGATGGTCGTCCCCGTCGCGACCGCCCAGCAGCTCACCCGCTCGTTCCGCGGCACGCTCGCGCTGGCAATGGCACTCGGACTCGGCGCCGCGATCGGCGGGCTCCTGCTGGCGGCGTACCTCTCCCTCGACTTCGACGCCAACGTCGCCCCGGGGCCGAGCATCGTGCTGCTCGCGCTGACCGGCTTCGCCCTCACCTGGCCGGTCGGAGCGTGGCTCCGCAGCCGGGAGGTGGCCCATGACTGAGCAACCCCTGCGGCTCACCCGTCAGCGGCAGGCGGTCGCCGACGTCCTGGAGACCTTCGAGGAGTTCCGGTCGGCCCGCGAGATCCACGCCGTGCTGCGCGAGCGAGGCAACACCATCGGTCTGGCGACGGTGTACCGCACCCTTCAGCTGCTCGCCGAGCACGACGAGGTCGACGTGATCCGCTCGGCCGAGGGCGAAGCCGGCTATCGACGCTGCTCGGACACCCATCACCACCACCTGGTGTGCCGCGAGTGCGGTGCCACGGTCGAGGTCGAGGGGCCGGCAGTCGAACGGTGGACCCGGACCATGGCCGCCGAGCACGGCTACGCCGAGGTCAGTCACACGTTGGAGATCTTCGGTCTCTGTCCCCGCTGTTCCTGACCCATGGGTCGCCGGCCAGGCCGGTCGTCTGACATCCTCACGGCGTGAAGCGGACCCCGCGGCAGGTCGCCCGACCCACCCCGCACCCCTCGGGAGCGACGCCTCCCGACGTGCCCCGGGACCTCGTTCCCCGGCACGTCGCCATCGTGATGGACGGCAACGGCCGCTGGGCCAAGGAGCGGGGCCTGCCCCGGACCGCCGGTCACGAGCAGGGTGAACACTCCCTCTTCGATGTGGTCGAGGGTGCGATCGAGATCGGGGTCGGCGCCATCTCGGCGTATGCCTTCTCCACCGAGAACTGGTCGCGCTCCCCCGATGAGGTCAAGTTCCTGATGGGCTTCAACCGGGATGTGATCCGTCGCCGCCGCGACGAGATGCACGCCCTGGGGGTGCGGGTGCGATGGGCCGGGCGGGCACCCCGGCTGTGGAAGTCCGTCATCCGCGAGCTGCAGGTCGCCGAGGAGCTGACCCGTCACAACGACGTGCTGACGCTGACCATGTGCGTCAACTACGGCGGCCGCGCCGAGCTCGCCGACACCGCCCGGTCGATCGCCCGGGAGGTCGCCGCCGGACGACTCAACCCGGACAAGGTCGACGAACGCACCTTCGCCCGCCACCTCTACGTGCCCGAGGTCGCCGACGCCGACCTCGTGTGGCGGACCTCCGGGGAGCAGCGGCTCTCGAACTTCCTGCTGTGGCAGGCGGCCTACGCGGAGCTGGTGTTCACCGACGTGCTGTGGCCCGACGTCGACCGGCGACACCTCTGGCAGGCGATCGAGATCTATGCCCGCCGCGATCGCCGGTACGGCGGCGCCTGAGCCTCAGCGCTCGACGTAGGGCATGGAGCGCAGGCCGCGCTCCAGGTGCCACGCGAGGTACGCCGCCACCAGTCCGGACGCCTCGCGCAGGTGTCGCGGCTGGGCTGCGTGGACCACCGGCCAGTCACCGGCCAGCAGCGCGCCGAGGACCAGCAGCGTCTCGGCCGGAGGTCCCGCGGAGCCGGGCAGCTTGCAGTCACTGCACAGCACGCCGCCGGCGCTCGGGTTGAACCACCGGTGCGGTCCGGGGTCGCCGCAGCGGGTGCAGTGGTCGAAGGAGGGGGCATAGCCGGACACGGCGAGCGAGCGCAGCAGGTAGGAATCGAGCACCTGTCCCGGACCGTGCTCCCCTGCCGTCATCGCTCGCAGTCCGCCGACCAGGAGCAGGAACTGCTGGAGTGAGGGCTGACGCTCCTCGGTCACCAGACGCTCGGCGGTCTCGAGCATCACGCTCCCAGCCGTGTAGCGCTGGTAGTCGTGGCCGAGGCCGCCGCCGAAGGGGGTCAGCGTCTCAGCCTGGGTGACGATGTCGAGGTTGCGTCCCTCGGCCAGCTGGAGGTCGACGTGGGTGAACGGCTCGAGCCGTGATCCCCAACGCGAGGTCGTCTTGCGGACGCCCTTGGCGACCGCGCGCACCAGCCCGTGCTGACGGGTCAGCATCGTGATGATGCGGTCGGCCTCCCCCAGCTTGTGGGTGCGCAGCACGACCGCCTCGTCGCGGTAGAGGGGCACCGCCCCAGTGTGCCGGACCGGTGGGCCCGGATCCGTCAAGATGCGACGCCGGGCGAAGGTGTCGCCGTTGCCTCAGGCTCGTGCTTGCCGCTGGCCGGCGTCCGGCTGCCAACACGCCACGGCGAAGTCGATGGCGGCCCGGGTCAGTCGCTCCGGCCTGGCCCGCCACTCGAGAATGCTGGTCGCGCGGAGGAAGTCGCCGTTCGGCAGCTCCTCGGCCAGCATCGCGGCGTCGGCCGCGGGGTGGATCGGGTCGGACGGGTGCCCGACCACCAGTGCCGGAGAAGCGATCGCGCGTCGCTCCCGGGCCGACGGTGCGACCCGTCCGAAGAAGATCCCGTGGACCGCGGCGGCCACCGAGCCGGGACGCTGGTCGCAGGTGTCGAGACCGATGCCGACCCAGAAGGGGACCACCCCGCGAGGGATCGGCCGCGTGATCCAGCGCAGGGCATGGACCGACAGCGGAAGGAAGCGGGCGGCGAACAGCAGTGGGGCGAAGGCCAGGATGCCGGCCTCGAGGGCATTGTCGAGCACCGGCATCTCCAGCAACAACCCGCGCACGCGGTCGGGGGCCAGAACCGCGACCTCGAGGGAGACATTGGCGCCCAGTGAGGTCCCGCCGACGACAGCCTGGGCGGCCCCGAGGTGGTCGAGCAGCGCCACCACCTGCTCGGCGAACGCACTCATCGAGTAGACCAGCGGGTCATCGGGTCGGTCCGAGCGACCGTGGCCCAGCAGGTCGAGCGTGACCACGTGCAGGCCCGCAGCGGCCAGCGACCGGGCCAACGGCTCGTGCATCCGGCGCGGCATCAGCTGGCCGTGCAGCAGCACCACCCAGGAATCGCCCGCGCCGTACTCGGTGTATTCGAGCCGGTCGCGCCCGGATTCGCCCTCGAGGAAGAACTGCCCGATGCGCTCGGAGACCAACATTCGCGAAGTCTAGGCGCAAGCACCCTCCGCCGTCGGCCGCGAAACCCCACATGTGGACGTCACATCCGCCACACTGTTCTCATGACCTCGGGAGCGCCCTGGCGGGCGCCTGTGGCGATAGCGACGGCGCTCCTCGCTATCTACCTGCTCGGAATCTGGGCTGTCTGGTTCACTCCGCAGGCCGGTTCCGTTGCTTACTGGTGGCCGGCCGCGGGTGTCTCGGTTCTGCTGATCGCCGTCGCGCCCCGTTCCTGGTGGTGGTGGCTCGCCATCGCGGTGGTGCTCGTCTCCTTCTCTGCGAACCTCACCGGCGGTCGCACGGTGGAAGTCGCGGCCGCCTTCGGGGTGGCCAACGCGGTCGAGGCCGTCGTCGCCGGACTGCTCCTCAAGGACGCGCGCGGCAAGCTGCTGGAGCTGGCCGAGCTGCGTGACTTCGTGCGACTCGTGGTCGCGGGGCTGTCCGGCGCCGCCGCTCTCGGGGTGATCGCCGGACTGGCGATCTCGCTGACCCAGGAGGGACCCTTCTGGGTGACCGCCCGCAACCTGCTGGCCTCGCACGCAGCCGCGGTGCTCGTCATCGTGCCGGTGGCCATGACCTGGCGGCTTCGGTCCGGTGTGGCCCCGCGATGGGAAGCGGCACTGCAGATGACGCTGCTGCTGGTAGTGACTCTCGCCGTGTTCGCGCCCCTGCACACCCAGCCAGTGGCGGCCGCCGGCATGCCGTTTCTCGTCTGGGCCGCGTTGCGCCTCAGCCCCCGCACGGTGGCGCTGGAGCTGCTGGCCAATGCGGTCCTCACGGTCATGCTGACCGCCGCCGGCCGTGGACCCTACGGGGACCCTGGAATCTCCACGTTCCCGTTCCAGGTGGGAGCCACCCTCGTCCTCGGCTACATCCTCACGATCGCGCTGGTCGCGCTGCCGCTCACCCTCGCCATCACGCAACGGAGCCGGGCGCTGGCCGCGCTCGGCGAGCGCGAGGCCCTGTTCCGGCGCAACTTCACCGAGTCGCTCACGGGCATGCTGCTGCTCGCCCAGCGGGGCAACCGGCTGGAGATCATCGGGGCCAACGACACGGCTCGGGCGCTGCTCGACGAGGAGGGCCGGGCGGTGGTGGGCCGCTACCTCGACCGGATCCTCACCCAGCCCACGGCCCTCCGGGGGGCGACCCAGACCATGCTCAAGGGCGACCTGGACGGCTGGCGGGGCCATGTCGAGATCGCTCACCGACCCGACAGCCACGTGGACGTGGCCATCTCGAAGATCTCCAACGGCCCTGACGCGACCTTCTCCGCCCAGCTGCTCGACGTCACTGCCTTGCACCAGTCGCTGGCTCGCAACGTCGCGGCCGAGCAGCTGACCAACACCCTCCTCGACACTGCGCGCTGCATCATGATGATGACCGACATGACCGGCACGGTGATCCGGGTCAACCACGCCACGACCGCGCTGACCGGCTTCGCCGAGGAGCAGATCCTGGACCACCCCTTCTGGAGCACGATCGTCGTCGAACACCGCGAGGACGCGATGGTCGAGATGTTCGGCCGGCATGACGGCGCCGGTCTCGCCGGCAGCCGGGAGACCGACGTGCGCACCACCTCGGGCGACCTCCTCCGCGTCGTCTGGAGCACGGAGCTGGTGCACAACGAGGACGGCAGCCCGCGCTACGCCGTGCTGACCGGGGTCGACGTCACGGCCGAGCGGGCGAGCGCCGGGCTGATGGCCAACCTCTTCCAGGCCGGCATCTCCACCGCGATCATCGGCCTCGACGCCCAGGGCGCGGTCCGGGTCCTCAACTCCGGCGCAGAGCTGCTGCTGGGCTACACCACCGAGGATCTGCGGGGGCGACCCTTCACCGAGCTGCTCGACGAGTCCGAGCTCCTGGATCGCACGGGAGAGGGGGCCGCCACCGGCTGGCACGCACTCATGGCCCCCCTCGACGGCGGCACCGAATCGCAGGCACGCGACTGGACCTGGCTGTCGGCCCAGGGGCGGCGCCGCACGATCGAGATGACCATCTGTGGCGGGGGGAGCCAGTTCGGGCCCCAGGCCGGCTACCTCGTCGTCGGCCGCGACGTCACCGAGCAGCGCCACGGGCAGATGATGCTGATGGCAGCGCTGGAGAAGGAACGGATGGCGGCGGACCGACTGCGCCAGCTCGACACCGCGAAGAACGAGTTCGTGTCCACGGTGAGCCATGAGCTCCGTACGCCGGTGACCAGCATCGTGGGCTACACCGAGATGCTCTCCGACGGCTCCCCGGTCCCCCCGGACCCGGCGCAGGTGCCGCTGCTCGAGACGATCGCCCGCAATGGAGGACGGCTGATCACGCTCTGCAACGACCTGCTGGACCTGGCGGGGCTGGACACGGGCGGGACAGTCTGGGAGCGCTCGGTCGTCGACCTCTGCCAGATCGCCCGGCACACGGAGGAATCGATGCGGCCGATGCTGCGCGACCGGAAGCTGCTGACCTCCTTCGACCTTCCGGAGCGGATGGTGCCGGTGCTCGGTGATGCGCGTCCAGCTGGAGCGGGTGATGCTCAACCTGCTCAGCAATGCGGTGAAGTTCACCCCCGACCACGGCACCGTGACCACGCGCATCTGGGCCGAGGACCAGGAGGCCTGGCTGGTCGTCACCGACAGTGGCATCGGCATCCCGGCCGAGGAGCAGGATGCGCTGTTCCAGAAGTTCTTCCGCGCCTCGACTGCGCAGGCGATGGCCATCCAGGGCACCGGTCTCGGGCTCTCGATCGTCGCCGGTATCGTCGCCGCCCACGGCGGTCGGATCAGCGTGGAGTCGGTGACCGGCCAAGGGTCGACGTTCACGGCGCGGCTGCCGCTGCACGCCAGCTGACGGCGCAGACTGACTCCATGACGCTGGACGTTCGGATCGGCTCGGGCACCGGCTTCGAACTGCTCGCGGCGGCAGTCGCGGTGGCCGATCGCAACTGGCGTCAGGTCTTCACCCACGGTCAGGAGGCGTACGTCGCGGTACGCCGCGAAGACCCCGACCTGGTGGCGGCCACCCGCCGGTTCGGCCGGTACGGGTGGATCAACCTGGCCGGGCCGCTCGCCGCGCATCGTGCTTCCTGGACCCGCGCCGGACTGGCGCGGCTGGTCGAGTCGATGACCGCCGACGAGCTGCGCTGGACCATGGCGGGTGGACGACGACGCCAGCTGCGCAGTCGCATCGGGGAGGAACAGGTTCGGGCGGCGCTGGCGGGTGACCGCGCGGCTCGTCGGGCCCTGCGACTCGCGCTCGCAGACTCGTTGCTCGACGTGACGCCGTGGTTGATGCGCACGGACGCCGAGGAGCTCCACCACACGTGTCTGCGGATCCTCACGGATCTCCCGGTGCACGATCGCCGCCCGTCGACGGTCGCAACGACCGCGGCACTCGAGGAGCTCGGCGCCGAGCGACTGCTGGAGCGGGTCGCGCCTGGGATCAGCTACGGCCCCGGGGTGCTCGACCGAGTCGTGCTGGTGACCAGTGCGCGGACCGTGCCCATCCTCGTGGCTGTCGACGAGGACGACCAGACGGTGATCCTGCACCCACCGATCGACGACGGTGGAGGTGCCGACGCGGCCAGCCGGCTGCGCGAGATCGGTCGCGCACTCGGTGACGACACCCGGATCCGTGTGCTGCAGCAGCTCCGAGCCGGTGACCGCACGCTCGCGGAGCTCTGCGCGGCCCTCATGGCTCCCCGGACCACCCTGCTCCACCACCTGGCCATGCTCCGGTCGGCCGGCTTGGTGGGTCTGCGCATCAGACCCGGCGCGGAGCCCAACCTGTACTCCGTCAACGACACCGGTTTCGAATCACTTGCGACCGCAGCGCGGGCGTTCACAACTCGGTAACAGTGTCGAAAAATTTCGACACTGCGACACAGTGCACCCCTAGGGTCTGGACATGAGGCCGACCGCCGCCCTGCTCCTGCTGTTGACCACAGCGCTCGCAGGTTGTGGCGACGACCCGAGCAAAGGCGCGGAACCGGCCTCTCCCCCTGCGTCCAGCAGGATCACGGAACCGCCCGAGCTGACCGAGTCAGGGGTCGTGGATGTCGGTGCCGGGCCGGTGGGCATCGCCGCGGACGACGAGGCCGTATGGGTCGTGAGCGTCGAGGCGGGAACCGTCTCCCGCATCCCACTCGGAGCCCGCAAGCCAGACCTCGTGGTGGACGTGCCCGGGGTGCCGCTGCGCGTCGCCGTCGCGTACGGCGCGGTGTGGGTCACCTCCTTCGAGGGGAATCGGCTGCTGCGGCTGGACCCGCGGAGCGGCGAGATCACCGATCGAATCCCCACCGGAGCCGGGCCCGAGGGCATCACCGCAGGGTTCGGGTCGCTGTGGGTGGTCGCCCAGGACGCCGGTCAGCTGCTCCGGATCGACCCGCGCACAGCGACCGTCACCGAGCGGATCGACATCGGCGCCGGCGCTCGGCTGGTCACGACCGGCGAGGGCGCTGTCTGGGTGTCCCACTTCGTCGACGGCACCGTGGTGCGTGTCGATCCGACCTCGGGCGAGGTGACCGCGTCTGCCGAGCTGTGCAACGGGCCGCAGGGGCTGGCCGTTCTGGCCGGCCGGGTCTGGACTGCCTGCACCTTCTCCGATCAGGTGCTGGCCCTCGATCCGGTGACGCTGGAGGTGGTTGCCGACGTGCCGGTCGCCGGTTCTCCCGACCCGCTCACCGTCACACCGGACGGCCTGCTGGTCGCGGTGCCCGAGCAGGGACCGGCAGTCGTCACCATCGACCCGGCCACCGGCGAGGTGGTGCGAGAGCGAGTGCTCGGCGAGATCGCCGCTCTCGGCGACCGAGCCAACCTCGATGCAGTGGTCGTCGGCGACGAGGTCTGGGTGACCTCGTTCAGCACCGACCGCGTCCACCACCTACCAGCGGAGTGACCGCGGCCCGCGACCCCTCCGGGAGGATGGTTACGGCGGAGAGCGGCTCGCTCGCGCGGCGGTTGACCGCGCTGAGAACCGCCTTGAGACTGGCGGTGACGATGTTGGCGTCGATGCCGACCCCCCACAGCACCTCGTCCCCGACCAGGCACTCGACGTACGCCGCGGCGACGGCGTCGCCACCGGAGGACAGTGCATGCTCGGCGTAGTCGAGCACCCGGACGTCCCAGGGCTGGTCCGTGTGGGGCTGCGGCAGTCCGTTCAGGGCATCGACGAACGCGGCGATCGGACCGTTGCCGGATCCCTCGAGGGTGCGCAGTTCGCCCTCGACGTACACGTTCACGGTCAGCGCGTCCCGCTCGCCGGCGGCGCTGGAGGTGTGGACCGAGTTCAGTTTCAGGGGTGTCTCACGGGTGAGGTACTCCGAGGAGAACACCTCCCAGATGACGTCGGCAGTCATCTCTCCGCCCTCGGCGTCGGTGCGTTCCTGGACGACCCGGCTGAATTCGATCTGGGCGCGTCGGGGCAGGTCGAGCTTGTGCTCGGCCTTGAGGATGTAGGCGACACCACCCTTGCCGGACTGGCTGTTCACCCGGATCACGGCCTCGTAGCTGCGCCCCACGTCCTTGGGATCGATCGGCAGGTACGGGGCCTCCCACGTCACCTGTCCGACCGGGATCCCCTGGGCGGCTGCCTGTCGCTCGAGGTCCTCGAGGCCCTTCTTGATCGCGTCCTGGTGGGAGCCGGAGAACGCGGTGTAGACGAGGTCACCGGCGTAGGGGTGGCGGGGGTGGACGGGCAGCTGCGTGCAGTACTCGACGGTGCGGCGGATCTCGTCGATGTCGGAGAAGTCGATCTGGGGGTCGACTCCCTGGCTGAACAGGTTCATGCCGAGGGTCACCAGGCAGACGTTCCCAGTGCGCTCGCCGTGACCGAACAGGCAGCCCTCGACCCGGTCGGCGCCGGCCATCATCGCGAGCTCGGTCGCGGCCACGGCCGTCCCCCGGTCGTTGTGAGGGTGCAGGCTGATCACGGTGTGGTCGCGGCGGGTGAGCTGGCGGGAGAACCACTCGATCTGGTCGGCGTACACGTTCGGCGTCGACATCTCGACCGTGGCGGGCAGGTTGAGGATGATCTCGCGGCCGTCGTCGGGCTGCCAGACGTCGGAGACCGCCTCGCACACCTCGACGCTGAACGGGAGCTCGGTCCCGGTGAAGATCTCCGGGCTGTACTCGTAGCCGATCACGGTGGTGCCGAGGATGTTCTCGGTGTGCTTCATCACCAGCTCGGTGCCTCGGACCGCGATGTCCTTGACCTCGTCGTTGGTGGCCCGGAAGACGACGCGCCGGAACAGCGGAGCGAGCGCGTTGTAGAGGTGGATGTTGGCGTGGTGGATGCCGACCAGGCTCTGCACGGACCGCTCGATCAGGTCCTCACGGGCCTGGGTGAGCACCGAGATGGTGACGTCCTCGGGGACGCGTTCCTGCTCGATCAGCTGCCGGACGAAGTCGAAGTCGGTCTGGCTGGCGGCCGGGAAACCCACTTCGATCTCCTTGTAGCCCATGGCGACGAGGAGGTCGAACATCTTCATCTTGCGCGCCGGCGTCATCGGATCGATCAGCGCCTGGTTGCCGTCGCGGAGATCGGTCGAAAGCCACCGAGGGGCCTCGGTGACGGTGCGCGTCGGCCACCGGCGGTCGGGCAGGTCGATCGGCGGGAACGGCCGGTAGCGGTCCACGGGCATGCCCGAGGAACGCTGGGAGCGGCTGGAAGCCGGGGTGTTGCTGGGTCATGGTCGGAGCACCTTCGCTGACTGGTCCGGGCGCCGGCAACGCGAACTCTCCGCGGCGAGGGGTCCGGCTGGGTCAGCCCTCGCGGCGGCAGCGAAGAAGCAGGCTGCGGCTCGTCATGACATGACGAAGCGTAACGCACTCCGTCGTCACGACGAGCCGCAGCCGTCGAGCGATCAGTCGGTGGACCGGCTCAGCTGGCCGCCATGCACTCGGTGAGCGCGCCCATCATGCTCTGGGTCCCGGCCTCCTGGTCGTCCTTGAAGACCGCCACCAGGAAGTCGTGCAGCACCTCGTCGGTGAGCTTCTCGTCGATGCAGGTCTGCGCCTGCTCGGGCAGGTCTCCCATGGCGCCGGTGAAGATGTCCTTGATGTCGGCACAGTCCTGCATCACGTCGGCAGCGGCGTTGGCGTCGTCATCGTGACATCTTCACCGAGTCGAGGCCGTCGCTGGCCTCGTTGTCCTCGGTGATGATGCCGTACTCGACGAGCTTGTCCGTGCCGATGCCGTCGACCATGCCGTCGCCGACGCAGTCGGCCTGCTCCTGGGTGACCTCGAAGGTCTCGTTGCCGCTGTCCATGATCGAGTCGGAGATCGCCTTGCTGGCCGCGTCGTCGTCGGAGCCGCCGCAGGCGCCGAGCAACAGGGCGAGCGCGGCCGTGGCGCCGATGGTCCGGAACTTCATTGACTTCCCTCCGTTGGTGATGCGGGCACCTGACCCTAACCGTCCCCAGCGACGGACGCCCACCCATGGGGCTCCCGGGTGGGGGAACGAGTGCGGAGCAGCGCGCGGCGGCGTACACGCCGGGAGGTAGCATCGCGGCACTGCCAGGCGACGGGGCGCCGGCGGGACACCCCGACCAACCAGGAGGACGACGTGCGCACGCTGGCCGTTCTCCTCGCGATGCTCGTCGTCGCCACCGGCTGCACAGGCCGGGACGAACAGGGCACCAACACCGACCCCGAGCAGGTCGACGCGGTCGAGTCTCCCGAGCTCGGCGCCTGCCGCAACCTGACCCCGGAGGATGTTGCGGCGCCGAGCAACGCGACGGTCACCGTCGACTGCGCCGAGGCCCACACCGCCCAGACCTACGCCGTCGGCAGCCTGCCCGACGAGTTCGCCGACGTGGAGTACGACGATGAGGCGTTGGGTGACTTCGCCTACCGCACCTGCAGCCAGAAGTTCGCCAAGTTCGTCGGCGGCGACGAGAGCCTCGTGATGCGCAGCGTCGTGAGCTGGGCCTGGTTCCGGCCGTCGGAGGACGCCTGGGGCGACGGTGCCCGCTGGTACCGCTGCGACATCGTCGGTGGCGGAGACCAGAGCCAGAGCTACGTCGACCTGCCCGCCGACGCGAAGGGACTGCTGTCCGGCCGGGTCCGCGACGCCTGGATGGTGTGCTCGCCCGGGCCGACGGTGGCGGGCTCGGCCCGGGTGCCCTGCACGGAGCCGCACGCCTGGCGCGCGGTCAGCACCATCAAGCTGGGCGAGCCCGAGGACTCCTACCCCGGCGACCGGGTGGTCGAGGTCAGGACCCGTGACTTCTGCGACAAGTCCGTCGGTGCCCTCCTCGACTACCCCGTCTCCTATGACTTCGCCTACACCTGGTTCCACGAGGCGGAGTGGGAGGTCGGCAACCGGCGTTCGATCTGCTGGGCGAAGACCGAGCGGTGATCCGTTCGTTGGCCGCGCTGCTCGCCGGCGTACTCCTCGCCGGGTGCAGTGTGATGACGTCAGAGTCGCCTGAGTCGGCCCCGTCTCCGACCGCGACCCAGCCCAGCGGTTCGCCCAGCGGTTCGCCCAGCGCCACCCCGGCTCCTGCGGCACCACCGCCGCCGCGCGAGGACGTCTGCCACCGGCTCACCTACAAGCGGGTCGTGGCACCCACGGCACCCGCGCGGACCGTTTCCTGTCGCAGCCCCCACACCACCCAGACGTTTCACGTCGGACGGCTCTCCCGGGTCGTCGACGGCCGGCTGTTGGCCGTCGACTCACGCACGCTCCAGACGCAGGTCGCCACCGCCTGTCCCCGCCTGCTCGACGCCGAGATCGGTGGCACCGAGGAGCAGCGGCGGCTCAGCATGCTGCGTGCGGTCTGGTTCACGCCGACCGTCCGCCAGTCCGACGCCGGGGCGGCCTGGTTCCGATGCGACGTGGTCGCCCTGGCCCGCACGTCACGGCTGCTCGACCTCACCGGTTCGCTGTCCGGCATCCTCGACGCCGCCGAGGGGCGGGATCGCTTCGGCATGTGCGGCACCGCGGAACCGGGAACCGACGGCTTCCTCCGGGTCGCGTGCTCGCAGTCCCACTCGTGGCGGGCACTGCGCACGGTGAGCCTGCCCGGACCCGACTACCCCGGGGAGGGCCCGGCGCAGCAGGCGGGCGAGGATCCGTGCCGGGGAGCCGCCCGCGCTGACGCCCCGGATCCGCTCGACTTCCAGTGGGGCTACGAGTGGCCGACCGCCGAGCAGTGGGCGAACGGGCAGACCTACGGGATCTGCTGGGCGCCGGCCTGACCGGGCGCCCCCCTTCGCTTCAGGACTGCGGCATCGAGACGGTCGGATACCGTCCAGCAGTGGGCATGCGGAACAGTAAGCGCTTCACCTTCTTCTGCGGCGGCTCGCGGAACTTCTCGAAGTTCCAGGACCTGTTCGACGGAGTCTTCGTCCTGCAGATCGACCTGGCGACTTTGAACCGGCCGCTCGATCAGCGGCCGGACGGCGAGTTCGGCGCACAGCAGTGGGAACGCGATCCCACCGTGCGCCTGCATCGAACCAAAGAAGACACTCCCAAGAACGGCAGCCAGATCGACGCCACCGCACCTATCGCCCAAGTCGTCGACGAGATCCTCCGCCACGCGAAGGCGAACTGACACATCCCTTGTGGATAAGGGGTTCTGAGCACTTTCACTGTCAGTGGTCACGGCTTCAATAGGGGTATGGCGATCACCCCGTTGCACCACCCGACACCCGCCGGTGTCGTCGCGGCGGCGTGTGGTGAGCTGGACTCGCTGACCGGGACTCTGTGGTCGGCACGGACCAGTGGTGAGCTGGTCGCCGGCGTGGAAGTGTTGCAGCGGCTGAAGGCCAAGACCGCCGCACTCGAGGCCGAGCTGCTGGCCGACCTCGACGTCCGGGAGACCGCCAAGAAGGACCTCGCCTGGGGGTCGACGGCCGACTGGTTCACCCACCTCGCCGGCACCACCCGCCGGCAGGGCAAACGAACGGTGGTGCACGCGAAGCTGCTGGTCTCCGAGCGCACCGCGACGCTCGATTCCTTGCGCGCGGGAACAGTGTCGCCCGATCAGGCGGGCGTGATCGTGGACGCGATCGAACGACTCCCCCAGGCCGGGCACGTCCGGCGTCGCGGCGAACAGGTCCTCCTCGAGGAAGCGGGCCGGTTGAACGCCACCGACCTGCACCACGCCGGACGCCACCTCGCCCGGGTGGTCGACCCCGACCGCGACGAACGCCAAGCCGAGAAAGACCTCGACCGCGAAGACCGGGCCGCCCACCTGGGCCGGTTCTTCACCGTCACCAACGACGGCTGCGGCGGAGTCCGGATCAAAGGCCGCGGCACGGTCGAGGACGCCGCCACCCTCCGCGCCGCCCTCCTCCCGTTGACCAAGCCCGAACCCACCGTCGACCCGGTCACCTGTGAAGACGCCGCTGATCCGCGGGACCACGGCGCCCGGATGTGGGACGGGCTGATCAGGCTCGCGCAGCACGCCCTCGACACCGACGCGGTCCCGTCCAGCCACGGCACCCGGCCCCGGGTCGCGATCACCATCGACGCCGACACCCTCACCGGCGACCGGGCAGGGGTCGGGACCACCGAGGACGGCCTCGACCTGCCCGGCTCCGTGGTCCGTCGGATGGCCTGTGACAGCGACCTGATCCGGGTCCTCCTCGACGCCGACGGCTGCGTCCTCGACGTCGGCCGCGACCACCGCCTCGTCACCCCAGCCATCTGGACCGCGCTCGTGGTCCGGGACCACCACTGCGCCTTCCCCGGCTGCACCCGGCCACCGGTGATGGGCCACGCCCACCACATCCGCCACTGGATCGACGGCGGCACGACCTCACTCGACAACCTCGTCCTCCTCTGTGGCCACCACCACCGCACCATCCACCACACCCCCTGGGAAGTCCGCCTCGGGCACGACCGACGACCCGAGTTCCGACCACCACCCAAACCCGGGCGACCGCCACCGGACTGGATCAGACACCGACCACGACACGAGTGATCGGCCGCTGGGCCGGCTACCTGGCCAGAATGACGAGTTGGCGGTAGCCACGGTGGATCTGCTCGGAGGGAGCAGAGGTGAGCCTGCCGTTGCTGATCGTCCACGCCGCCCGTTTACCTCGGTAGCCGGGGATGGCACTACAGGTGTCACCGTTGCCGTTGCGGCGATTCTTCATGGGCGGCTGAGGCACGGGCAACGCCCTGAATTGCTTGCCCGCGCCGGAGTTGATGAGCATCCAATCCCGTCGCTGACGCCGGTCGGTCGGGGACGCGAGTTGCTGAACAACCAGCAGGTCCGGCGCGGTATCAGCATTGGCACGGCCGCTACAGAAGCTGAAGCCGGATCTCAAGGGAAAACTGAAGTCGATCTCCGGGAAGTGTGGTGCCTGCCGCGCATTGAGACGCACTTCCAGCGCATCCTCGGAGACGGTCACCAGATCCGGCCATCTGTCGCGGTTCAGGTTGATCAGTCCGGCGTCCCTCCAGCGCTTGGCCGGGATGCCCTGGAGCGCCGCCACCTCGCGGTAGGACACGCGTCCGGTCCGGGTCGTGCGGTTCCTGTAGAGGCGCAATGAGCTGGAACATGACAGGAAGTCTTGGCGGCCATCGCGATCGAAGTCCCCGGTGGCCGAGCAGCCGGTGGCCTGCGCCGAGGGCAATCCGCCCGTGCGCTTCTCCACGAACCGCCGGCCCCGGTTGGCAAAGATGTGGTCCTTACTCGGGTGGAGGCCGGGCTTGGCGTTGCCCACGAACAGGCTGGGTCGTGCATCACCGCGGATGTCCAGGATCGACACCGTGCGGCCTCGCCCCGACGGGTCGACGGCACCCCACGACGTCACGACGTTCTTGAAGCCCCCGTTGGCCTGCTGGATCAGGAGCTCGTTCTTCTTGTCCGAGACGGTGCCGTTGTTGGCGCCCCGGACGCAGTACAGGTCGGCCCGCCCATCCGGGGGCGTGCGGCCCGGGCCCGCGAAGTCCGCCGTCGCACAGTTGTGACGATCGGGGCTTCTCAGGGACCGGTCGAAGGAGAACCCTCCGCGATTGTTCCCCAGCCATATCTCCCACGGCTGGACGTGGAACGAGAGCAGGACGTCGGGGTTTCCGTCGCGGTTCTTGTCGAAGACGAGACTGTCTCCCCACGTATCGGAGAAGGCCCCCAGCCCCCGTCGGCGGGGATCCACTCGGAGCGTGATGTCACGCATCCGGACTTGGGCGATGCTCCGTGAAGAAGTCATCTCGGAGTCGCGGCCGATCGCGGTGCCGCCGGCCGGATCGGCGCCCGCCGACAGCCCGGCAGCCAGGCCGACGACCAGCGAGACGGTCAGGATGGGTGCGAGCGCGATGCGCCTCATGATCCCCCGATGACGTCGTGGCCACGATCCACCGAAGCACAGGTGAACCACTGCGGAGTGACCCTACGAGACAGAGCCGGTACGCCCGAGCCTGCGAAGTGAGGCCCAGCATCGCTCCTGTCGGCGGGATCGGTCAACACCATGAGTGGTCACGCTGTGCCGTGCTGACTGCGACATGATCCGGATCGCGGTGGCCTAGCCACGTTCTGTCGACGTGCGACGGTGGTTGGCTCACCGCTGGCCCTGGTCACGGCTGAACGGTCCGACACATTCAACTCGGCATGGGAGTGCGTTCGCACCGCCAAGGTCAACGCGGGGCGTACTCCACCAGCGACCACGGCCAGTCCTGCGACAGCCACCTGGTGACCGCGTCGTACAACGGCTTGTCGAGAGCGGCGTGCTCGGCGGTGACCCACGACAGCACCTCGACCGCGTCCGGCCGCGGCGGTCGCGTGGGCTTGAAGTAGACGCAGCCGATCACTTCGTCTCGATCCGGCGCCAGGACCGTGTAGGCGAAGTCGATGCCGGAGCGTGACCGGGCGAGGTGGGAGGTGCAGTCACCCAGGTTGTCCTCGAGCGTCATCGGCTCGGGCCACGACGACGTCTCCCATCCCGGCAGGCTGCGGATGAAGTCCATGCTGGAGGTCCAGGCGGCGTAGTCCGACTCGTTGTGCTCCGGGCCGAGCAGGGCGAGTCGGAACTCGTCGGTCGCGACCGGGTCGGGGAGCACGAAATCGGGCGGCACCAGGCTCATGTGCTTCAGAAACCCAGCTTGCGGAGCTGGCGCGGGTCACGCTGCCAGTCCTTGGCGATCTTGACGTGCAGGTCGAGGAAGACCGGAGTCCCGAGCAGCGATTCGATCTGCGCTCGAGCCCGGCTGCCGACATCGCGCAACCGGGCACCGTGGTGGCCGATGACGATTCCCTTCTGCGAGGACCGCTCGACGTAGAGGTTGGCGTGGATGTCGAGCAGTGGCTTGTCCTCGGACCGGCCCTCGCGCAACCCCATCTCCTCGACCACGACGGCGATCGAGTGGGGCAGCTCGTCGCGCACCCCGTCCAGCGCCGCCTCCCGGATCAGCTCTGCGACCAGTTGTTCCTCGGGTGCGTCGGTGAGGTCGCCGTCCGGGTAGAGCTGCGGCCCCTCCGGCATCAGTCCGACCAGCAGGTCGGCCAGCAGGCCCACCTGGTCCCCCGCTATCGACGAGACCGGCACGATCTCGGCCCAGGCCGTGTCCGTGGCGCGACCGAGCTCGACGATGTCGAGCAGGTGCTCGGCGATCCGCTGCGGCGTGGCGAGGTCGGTCTTGGTGACGATCGCGACCTTCGTCGTACGCCGGACCTTGGCCAGCTCGCTGACGATGAAGCGGTCGCCGGGGCCGATCTTCTCGTCCGCCGGGAAGCAGACACCGACGACGTCCACCTCGGTCCAGGTCGCCCGGACCAGGTCGTTGAGGCGCTCGCCGAGCAGCGTGCGCGGCCGGTGCAGGCCCGGGGTGTCGACGAGGATCAGCTGCGCGTCGGGACGATGCAGGATGCCGCGCACGACGGTGCGGGTCGTCTGCGGCTTGTCGGACGTGATCACGATCTTCTGGCCGATGATCGCGTTGGTCAGCGTCGACTTGCCGGCGTTCGGCCGGCCGACGAAACAGGCGAATCCACTGCGGAAACCGTCCTCAGTCATCGCGCGCCCTGTCGTAGTCGGCCCAGATCTCTTCGTCAGTCTTGCCTGCCGCCTTGCCGGCGCGCCAGATGGGGCCCGGATCGACCGCCCGTGGCTGCCTCTCCTTGACCCCGCGCCAGTAGCCCATGACGTCGTAGGCCGACGGTGGGAGCCGCCGCTCACGCATCAGGTGCTTGCGGATCGCCCGCATCTGCGCGGACTCCCCCGCCATCCAGAAGTAGCCCTCACCGGTGGGCCACTCGATGTCCGCCACGACCTCGGCGAGCCGGCTGGAACCGGCTGCGGGCGGATCGAGCCAGGTGACCTCGGCTTCCGAGGGCAGGTAGTGCTCGAGCATCTCGGGCACTTCCGCCCAGATCCGGGTCGGAACGTCGGTCACCGACTCGGCGATCCTGGCCATCGCGGGCAGCGCGGTGAGGTCGCCGACCAACAGCACCCAGGCGGCGTCGGGCGGCAAGGCGAAGGAGCCCTTCGGCTCGGTGATCACCACGCGATCTCCCGCGCAGTCGCGTGAGGCCCACTCGGTCACCAGGCCGACCTCATGGACGACGACGTCGATCACCAGCGACGTGCCCGTCCCACGACCGCACCGTGTAGTAGCGCGACTGGAACTGGCCGGGCACCACGAGGCCCACCCATTCATCCGGGATCCCGGTCGAGGCGAAACCGTCGAGGCCGTCCAGCGTGAGCCGGACCAGGTGCGGGGAAAGCTGCTCGCGGGCGGTGACGGTCGCGTCGTACGCCTGCGCTCGCGTGCTCACTGTCGGAGCGTAGTCACCACGTGGGGCGGAGCGGGAATCCGTCCTCACCGTCGTCGTCGCCGCGGGTCGCGAGCACGTGGTGGAGCTGGATCTCGTTGCGCTCGAAGGCCAGCCGCGACCCGGCCATGTAGAGCCCCCACACGCGGGCAGTCCCCAGGCCGACCTCAGCCACCGCCTCATCCCAGTGGTCACACAGGTTGCGGCCCCAGTCCGTCAGGGTGAGGGCGTAATGACGCCGCAGGTCTTCACTGTGCCTCACCTCGAGTCCGGCGTCCTGCGCCTCACTGATGATCCGCCCGGACCCGATCAGCTCGCCGTCGGGGAAGACGTAGCGATCGAGGAAGGAACCGATCGACACCTTGTGGTTGTGGGAGCGGGTGATGCAGTGGTTCAGCAACCGGCCGCCGGGCTTGAGCCGGCCGCGCAGGTGCGAGAAGTACGCCGGATAGTTGCGCACGCCGATGTGCTCGGTGAGGCCGATGGAGCTGATGGCGTCGAACCCACTGTCCGGGACGTCGCGGTAGTCCAGATGGCGAACCTCGGCGAGGCTGCCGAGCTGCTCGCGGTCGATGGCCTCCTTGCCCCAGGACGCCTGCTGCGTCGACAGGGTGACGCCGATCGCCTGGACGCCGTACTCCCGGGCAGCGTGGCGCACCATGCCACCCCAACCGCAGCCGACGTCGAGCAGTCGCTGGCCGGGGCGGAGATCGAGCTTGCGGCAGATCAGGTCGTACTTCTCGGCCTGGGCCTCTTCCAGCGACGCCCCCACCGTGGGATAGACCGCACAGGTGTAGGTCATCGAGGGGCCGAGCACCAGCTCGTAGAAGCGGTTCGAGACGTCGTAGTGGTGGGAGATCGCGTCGGCGTCGCGGCCCTTGGAGTGGCGCATCCCCTCGATGGTGCGACGCCATCGCGGCGGGGCCTCCACGGGCGGCGGCGCCGGCGGTCGAAGGGTGCCGAGGCCGAGAGAGCGCAGCACCGCAAGGGCCTCGGCCGGGGTCGGCGCCCGGAACCGCAGGTGGCTCTGGAGGTGGGCCAGCGCCTGGTACGGATTGCCGGGGTGCACGCCGTGGAGCACCAGATCCCCAGAGACGTAGGCGCGGGCCATCCCGAGGTCGCCCGGGGCGGTGAGCAGGTAGGCCAGCCCCCGGGGACTGGTCAGCTCGAGGCCGAGCTCGGCGTCGGGTGGCCCGGCCGTGCTGCCGTCGTAGGCCTCGAACCGCAGCGGCATGCCGTCGCGCATCAAGGAGTCGACCGCCTCGGCAATCGTCAGGGTCTCCGTCATCGGCCTCTCACCGCCTTGTCGTAGAGCGTGGTCAACCGGTCGTCAGGGTCGTGCCGTGCCTTCACCCGGGCCAGATCAGAGCCGTTGTAGAGGGTCTCGAAGGTAGCGCGGTCGTAGTAGACGTCGGAGTAGAGACTCTTGTGTCCGCCGAGGTCGTGGACGACGCGCTCGATGGCGCGGTTGCGCGGCCCGTGGACGGCGTCTGGGCCGACGTGGACCGTGCCCCAGAAGCCGACGTTGACGTAGCAGCGGCCGGGCTCGAGGGGGTAGGTCGGCCACGCCCGCTGCGCCACGACGGGGCACAGCCAGACCGGACGCATCCCGATCTCGGCGTCGAACCACGCCAGGAACTCCGCCAGCCGCTCGACCGGCACTTCGACGTCCTGGACCACGCGCTCGCGCAGCGGTCGACCGGCACGCCGGTCGAGGCGGTCGGCGATGTCGAAGCGGCGGTCGAGCCGCAGCAGCGCCATGTAGGTGTCGGAGCGGCGCCATCGACGCGGCCAGAGCCGACGAACAACCGGGTGCTGGGCGCCGAACGCCCGCGAGCACCAGAACCAATCGGTGTCCCAGCGCCAGAGGTAGTCGTGGACGGTCAACCGGTCGGTGGTGCGCTGCTGCAGCGAACGGTAGAACACCTCGGCCCCGGTGTAGTCACTGGTGGGCCCGGGCTCGTCGGTCCAGGTGGCCAATGTCAGGTAGAGCTCACCGGGCTCGAAGGCCACACCGTCCACGGCGTCGACCCCGAGGGAGTCGTGCTGTCCCGTGGCCACGATCTCGGGCAGAGCCGACGCCAGCTCATCGGCATCGCCGAACCGGACGTGACGCATTGCGACGTACGCCGGGACCGGCTCGAGCCGGATCACCAGCCGGGTGGCGTAGCCCAGCGAGCCATAGGAGTTGGGGAAGGCGTCGAAGAGCTCGTCGCCCGGGCGGACGGTGAGCATCTCACCGGCACCGGTGAACACGTCCATCTCGAGCACACCCTCGTGAGGCAGCCCGTTGCGAAAACTCGTCGACTCGATGCCGAGACCACTGACGGCGCCGCCCAGAGTGATCGTGCGCAGCTGCGGAACGACCGTCGGGATGGTGCCGTGCACGAGCGTCGCCGCCACCAGGTCCTCGTAGGTGCACATGCCCTGGACCTCGGCGATCAGGGCCACCGCATCGACTGACAACACGCCCACCAGGCCCGAGACATCTAGACCAGCAGCTTGGGCGACGGCCCTGGCTCGGAACACGTTGGTGGTCGGTTTCGCCAGCCGGACCGGCATGTCGGAGGGCAGAGCGAGGTAGGACTCCCTGAGCCGCGTCACCCCCGCAGCGTGGAGTCCCGCAGTGACGGTTGTCCTCCCCACAGCAACGACCGTACGCCGTCCGGCCCGACACGGCACGAGGCTCCCCGCACACGGTGCGGGGAGCCTCGTCGTACCCGTGGGCTAGGCACGTGCTCGTCAGGTGCCCGGGGGGATCGGACGTCAAGCGAGCCACCGAGAGTGGCAGGGGATGTGCCAACCTCTTGTGACCAGACTTTACACCTCGCCGGCGGTCGCCGAGGAAAAACAGAACTTTCCCTTGTGTCACTTCTGCCCCATGGCTGAGGTCGCTCCCGCGTTACCGATCTGAGGACAACTCAACTCGACGGCTTCGGACTCTTCCCGATTTGCCTCGTCTGCCCCATGCTGGCTCCATCAGGTATCGGTTTCCATGAGGGAGAAAACACATGTCTCGCAACGTCAAGATCAAGGTCGCCGCCGTCGTCACCGCTGTCGTCACCACGTTGGGCACCGCCGGACTCGCCGGAGCCGTCGGTTCGGTCGACGCCGGCAAGGACCGCACCGCCAAGAACGGCAGCTGGTGCTGCTGACCTCACGCGGAAGCGTGGGCACCCTGTAACGCGCCCTCCCGGCGAGTCCCGAGATCTCGCCGGGAGGGCGCGTTACAGAACAGGCGCCCGAGCGCCTGGCCGAGTCCGCAGTCCGCTGGCCGCCGCCGCACTGCGGTAGGCCTGAAGGGCCGTGTCCGTGTCGCCGACTCCTTCGAGCAGGCTGGCCAGTTCGAACCAGAGCTGGGCCACTCCTCGATCGGCACCGACTCCAGTGAGCAGCAGCACCGCCTCGCGATAGGCCCGTGTTGCCTCGGCCACCGAGCCGGTCGCCGCGGCCGACTGGCCCTCGACTGTCTTGGCATCGGCGGCGATGTCCGGCGCGACATGGCAGATCATGGCGTGCACCCGGAGGCTCACCTCTCGCGCCGCTTCGTGATCGCCTCCCAACAGCAGAGCCCGCGCGCGGTACCCGTCGATGCGTGCCAGGTCGATCGCGCCGGCGCTGGATCGCGTGAGCTCGATGGCGGCCTGATCAAGCCCGTCGAGGGCCGCCGCCACCTCCGGCGGGTCGAGCCGCAGCTGCATGTCTGCCAGCTCGGTGCGCAGTCGCGCCAGGTTGCCACCGTTCTGGCCGTCGGCCAGCAGCGACAGCGCCCGCTCGGCGAGCGGGATCGCGTGGTGGACCGAGCCCTGGCGGGCCTCCATCATGCTCGCGTTCCAGTAGGCCGATGCCCGGGCCTTCGGCGAGTCCAGCAACTCGGCCTTGTCGATCGCCTTGCGGCAGGTGCGCACCGCCTGTCCGGTGTCGCCCCGCTCGTAGTGGGCGGCAGCCACCGTGACGGAGAGCTGCACCGCTTCGTCCGTGCTGTCCAGGGCCGTGCCGATCATCTCCTGCAGAACCCGTTCGCCGAGGTCGATGGCCAGGCTGAGGTCACCGGACTCCCGGTAACACCTGCTGAGCGCGATCGCGGCTCGGATGTAGAGGATCGAGGTGACGGGTTCGGCCACCAGGGGCTCGAGCTCCAGGATGGCGGAGTCGATCGCGCCCTCCTGCTCAAGCGCACGGGCCACCAGGAACTGCGCCCGGTCGGCCAGCTCGACGTGGGCGACGGCCCGGGCTCGGTCGCGGGCGGCGCTGGCGCGCGACTCGGCCTCGAGCACGTCCCCCGATTCCAGCGAGAGCTCGGCAAAGTCGAGACTGAGCCTGATCTGGTCCTGCTCCCTGGCACTGGGGCCGCGCAGCAGCTCGTCGATCGCGATGTCGAGCCGGGAGGCGAGAGCTTCGAGGATCGCGGTGTTGGGCCGGCGCTGACCGGACTCGAGTCGGGAGACATAGCCGACCGACACCACGTCGCCGGCCAGATCGGTCTGCGTCCACCCTCGGGCCAGTCGGGCCGCACGCAGGCGGGATCCGAGCACGTGGGGACGGATTTCCTGCAGCAACAAGGCGTCAGCTGTGTCCATGACACCGATTGTGACTGATGTCGGCACATTTTGGGCAAGTAATGCGACAACTCGTGCTGAACGTAGTGGCGGGACCCCTCAACCACTAATCTGGGAGATGCCCGGGGGGAAACCGGGCGTCACGCGTGCGTCCGGAGATGCACGCGTGACGTTATTTCGGGGCCTTGTCCTCCGCCGAGCGTCCGCTATCGGGCCGGAGGCGCCCCGACGGTCCCGCTCCGCACGTCGCGCCCGGTGCCGTCGGCGAGGTGCACGACCAGTCCCGCGCCGGCAAGATCGGCGGCCGCGGCGAGTCCCGCCACCGGACCCGCGGCGTCCGTCAGCACGGCCGCCGCCTCCAGGCTGCGGGAGCCCGAGGCCACGGCCATGGCGACGCACACCTCGAGGGCGGCCAACCGAAGGGACGGCAGGTCGACGTCGGCCGCGGCATACGTGCGGCCGTTCTCATCCCGAACGGCGGCGCCGCTGGGGGCCCCTACCCGGGCGCGGGTGGCACGGGCGAGGGTGACGAGCTTCTGGTCCTCCGCTGACAGTTCCACGCGGTCGACCCTAACGAGGCGGCGATCAGCGCTCGACGCGAGGCCGCTCGAGATCGGGAGCCTCGTCGTTCGAGGGGGCGGCGTCCGGAACCTTGTGGATCAGCACCGTGCCGACCTTGTTGCGGCGACCTGAGACGTCCTCGGCGCCGAACCGGAGACCGTGCGCCTCGACCACGGACCCGGGGATCGGGACGCGACCCAGGTGTTTGGCCATCAGTCCTCCCACGCTGTCGACGTCCTCCTCCTCGACATCGAAGCCGAAGATCTCCTCGAGATCGTCGATCGGGAACCGTGAGGACACCCGGACCGCACCGTCCTCCAGCGTCTCGACCTCGACCTCCTCCTCGTCGTACTCGTCGGTGATCTCGCCGACGATCTCCTCCAGGACGTCCTCGATGGTGATCAGACCGGCCGTGCCGCCGTACTCGTCGACGACCACCACGATGTGTTGGCGCATCGCCTGCATCTCGGCCAGCAGCGCATCGACCGGCTTGGAGTCGGGGACGTAGATGGCCGGACGCATCATGCCCTCGACCCGTTGCGTGAACTCCACGTCCGGGGCTTCGAAGTCGCGCCGGACCAGGTCCTTGAGGTAGGCGAAACCGAGGATGTCGTCGAGGTTCTCACCGATCACCGGGATGCGCGAGAAGCCGCTTCTCAGGAACAGAGACATCGTCTGCCGGAGGTTCTTGTACCGCTCGATGTAGACGACGTCGTTGCGCGGCACCATCACCTCGCGCGCCGAGGTGTCCCCGAGCTCGAAGACGGAGTGGATCATCCTGCGCTCACCCGATTCGATGACCGCCGAGGCCTCCGCCAGGTCCACAAGCTCTCGCAGCTCGGTCTCCGTCGAGAACGGTCCCTCCCGGAAGCCGCGGCCCGGGGTGATCGCGTTGCCGAGCTGGATCAGCAGTCGCGGGATCGGGCCGAGGATCCTGGTCACCACGGTGAGCGGCGCGGCGGTGAGCAGGGCGACCCGCTCGTTGTGCTGCCGCCCCAGCGTGCGTGGTGCGACACCGATGACCACGAAGGACACCACCAGCATGACCGCGATGGTGGTGACGGCCGAGCTCCAGAAGGCACCGTCATAGGCGTCCCGCACCAATCCCGCGACGAGCACGATCGCGGCGACCTCGCACAACAGCCGCAGCAGCAGCGCCGTGTTGAGGTAGCGGGGCGCGTCCTGCAGCAGCTCCACGAGGCGCTTCGCTCCCGGCTTGCCCTCGTCGACGAGCTCGTCGGCACGGGCCGCTGAGTACGACGCCAGCGCAGCGTCGGCTGCGGAGAAGATCCCGGCCAGGAGCACCAGGGCGGCGGCCGACGTCAGCAGCCACGCGTCCCCCGCGTTCACCTCGGCCCAGCCTCCGCGCCAGCGCTGCGCCACTCCCCGAGCAGCTCGTCCTGGAGCCCGAACATCTCCCGGTGCTCCTCGGGCTCGGCGTGGTCGTAGCCGAGCAGATGCAGGATGCCGTGCACGGTGAGCAGCTCGACCTCGGCGAGCGTGCCGTGTCCGGCCGTCTCGCCCTGCCGCTCCGCCACCGTGGGGCAGAGCACCAGGTCACCGAGGACTCCCTCCACCGGTTCCTCGTCGAGCAGGCCGGGTCGCAGCTCGTCCATCGGAAAGGCGAGCACGTCAGTGGGCCCCTCCTTCTGCATCCACTGCTCGTTCAGCTCGGCCATGGTGTCCTCGTCGACGGCTTTGAGGCACAGCTCGGCCTGCGGATGGACCCGCATCCGGTCCATCACGAATCGTGAGAGGCCGGCCAGGCGTCGTACGTCGAGCTCGTGGCCGGACTCGTTGAGGATCTCGATGCTCATTGCTCGCTCACTGTCGATGACGGTCCTCGGCCTGGGTGTCGACAGCGGTGCGCTCGTCGTGCTCCTCGTAGGCGGCCACGATCCTGCCGACCAACGCGTGGCGCACGACATCGTGCGCCGTGAGCCGGATGAAGACGACGTCCTCGACGCCGGTGAGGATCTCCTCGACGACCTTCAGGCCGGACCGGGTGGCGCCCGGGAGGTCGATCTGGGTGACGTCACCGGTCACCACGATCCGCGACCCGAACCCGAGCCGGGTCAGGAACATCTTCATCTGCTCGGGAGTGGTGTTCTGCGCCTCGTCGAGGATGACGAACGCGTCATTGAGCGTGCGGCCACGCATGTAGGCCAGCGGGGCGACCTCGATGGTGCCCGCCGCGAGCAGCTTGGGGATCGACTCGGGATCGATCATGTCGTGGAGGGCGTCGTAGAGCGGGCGCAGGTAGGGGTCGATCTTCTCGCTCAGCGTGCCGGGCAGGAAGCCGAGTCGCTCCCCGGCCTCGACGGCCGGTCGAGTCAGGATGATCCGGTTGACGGTCTTGGCCTGCAGCGCCTGGACCGCCTTCGCCATCGCCAGATAGGTCTTGCCAGTGCCGGCGGGGCCGATCCCGAAGGTGATGGTGTGCTTGTCGATCGAGTCGACGTAGCGCTTCTGGTTCAACGTCTTCGGTCGGATCGAGCGGCCACGGTTCGACAGGATGTTGAGCGACAGGACCTCAGCCGGGCTCTCGGTGGTCTCGGCACGGAGCATGGCCAGCACCCGCTCGACGGTCTCGGTCGAGATGCCCTGTCCGGTGCGAATGATCCTCACCAGCTCGTCGAGGAGTCGCTCCGCGAGCGCGATCTCGCCGGGATCGCCCTCGAGGGTGATCCGGTTGCCGCGAACGTGGAGCTGGGCGTCGAAGGTCCGTTCCAGGAGGGCGAGGTGCTCGTCCCCGGGACCGAGCAGACGCACCATGTCGATGCTGGTGGGCACGACCACCGTGTGGCGGGCGCGCGGCGAGCTGTTCTGGGTGTCAGTCATGGAGGTTTCCATGCTACGGGAGCCAGACCGCGGCCCTCACTCACGCCCTGCTGCCGATCCGGCGACGTACTGTGGGCGGCGTGAACGGCGAGTACGACGACGAGCGGATCGCCTGGGAGCCGCCCGACCACCAGCCCCCGGATGCCCGGCGGATGGGACTGAACCGGTCGGTGCCCGACGGTGCTCTGCTCGACTTCGCCGGATCCCTCGACTCCACCAAGCCGCTGCACCGCGCCACTGCCTGGGTGATGCTCGTGGTGTTCAGCATCCCGGTCCTGGCCCACGTGGTGCGGTTGACCGACACCCTCTGGTCCGCGCTGGCGCCCTGAGTGGACGGTCCGCTCAGGGGCGGGTGACCTGCAGGATGCCGAGGCACATCTCGTCGGTGGTGCCCTCACCCCACACCACGTAACGCTCCTCCTGCCCCTCGAAGGCGGGGAGCTTGTCGCGCAGCGACTGCACATGGCGACAGGTCACTCGCACGGTGTCGAAAGCCTCGAGCCGGATCGGCTCGACCGGCTTCGCCCCCTGGTTGTCGAAGTCCCACACGGGGATGTCCAGGACCGTCCTGGCACGCTCGGTGCCCGGGTTGACCACCACGGTGATGGAGCGACCGAGCAGGTGCATGTGGCCGGCGACCCCCTGGATGGTCATCGGCTCGGCGAGATTGCGGGTGCACGACTGTCGGTTTCCAGCCTCCGGTGTGCCGCCACAGAGGAGGTAGAGGATGTCGGCGGTGGCGCCGGCACCGCCTCCGAAGCGTTCCTTCACGTCCGCCACAGCGGCCGCGCGGTCGCAGAGCGGCGAGGCGTCGTGGGCGGGGCGGCAGGGCAGCTCGACCGGTGCTGGCAGCAGCATCGTCTGGAGCGGCGTCAGGTCCGCGTCGTTGGCGGCCATCCGCAGCTGCGCGGACGAGACGTCGGAGCTGTCGCCGGCGAGCAGGTTGTAGTGGACCTGCATCACGACCTGGCTTCCCTTCTCGAGCTCCACGCCCAGGCCAGGCCGCAACACCGACTCGCGGCCGCCGGGCGCCCAGGCGCCGAGCCACCGGGCGTTGTCGACATCGGCGAAGTCATCGAGCCCGCTGCCGCCGAAGCAGGTCCAGCCGGGACCCTCGTCCTCGGCGTCGACCGACTCGGCCTTCTCGACCTGGTCGGACGGGACCCGGAACAGGATCACGTGGTGGACCGCGTCACTGTTGCCGGGCAGCACGTGGGTGCCGGTGAGGAACGCATCGCGCCGGAGGTCCGGGTCGAGCAGGAAGCAGCGGTAGTCGTCGGTCCCGACGCCGGTCGGAGCACTGGGTGTGTAGGGCTCAGGCATGGTCAGGGTCGTGCGGCGCTCGCCGGCACGCAGTCGGACCGGCTTGGGAACCTTGGTCGAGTGCTCGTCGGCGTGGTCGTCGGCGTGGTCGGCCTCGTGATCGTGCTGATCCTCGTCGACGTCGCCGGCGCTCGTCTCGGCCGGGGCCGGCGCGGTGCCCGTGGAGTCCTCCGAAGCACACCCGACGAGGGCGAACAGCGCCAGGAACAGGAGCGCGAGGATCGCCGGGAGACGGCGGGTCGACATGCTGGCTCCTTCAGCCCGGGGGCCAGGTCATCGACCGGCCGCCCAGGACGTGGAGGTGCGTGTGGAACACGCTCTGACCGACGCCCGCACCGGTGTTGAAGACCAGCCGGTAGTCCTCGACCCCGTCCTGCGACGCGACCTCGGCGGCCGCCGAGACCAGAGCGCCGACCAGCGCCGGGTCGGACGCAGCAGTCCCCGCGGCATCCGGGGCGTGGTGCCGCGGCACGACGAGGACGTGGGTCGGTGCGACCGGGTTGAGGTCGCGGAAGGCCACCACGTCATCGGTGCTGAGTACGACGTCGCCAGGGATGTCCCCTGCGATGATCGAGCAGAAGAGACAATCCTCGACTTCGGTCACACACTCATACTAGGAGACGGGTCCACCTCAGGGCTGGAGGCCTCAGCCGGGAACGGTCGCGCGGGAAGCTCGACCACGAAGGTCGAACCGCGTCCCAGCTCGGTCTCGACACTCACGGTGCCGTGGTGGGCAGCGACGACCGCGCCCACGATCGCCAACCCCAGGCCCGACCCCTGCACCTGCTGGACCTCGGGTGCGTGGCTTCGGAAGAACCGGGTGAACAGCCGTTCGCGGTCGGTCTGGGAGATGCCGAGACCGGTGTCGCCGACCACGATGCGACTGACCGCCCCGTTCGACTTCAGCGAGGCCACGATGCGGCCACCGTCCGGGGTGAATTTCGGACGCGTTGACGAGGAGCTGGGTGACGACCTGCTCGACCAGCTTCGGGTCGCAGTCCTGCAGCACCGGGTCGGGGGGAAGCCGGAGCGACAGGTCGAGCTGGCGTCCGTAGGTCCTGACCCGGAGGTCGTCGTACGCCGAGGACACCAACGCACGGAGGTCGATCTCGTCGCGGTTCAGCTCCAGATCCGGATCCTCGACCCGGGTGAGGGTCAGTAGATCCTGGATCAGCAGGAGCATCCGCTGGCCGTTGCGCTCGATGCGGTCGACGAAGTTCCGGACGCCGGCGTTGACGGTCAGGTCACCCATCTCCTCCTGCAGCATCTCGGCGTACCCGAGAATGCTGGCCATCGGCGCTCGCAGCTCGAGGCTCATCGTCGCCAGGAACTGCTCGGTACCGCTGTCGCCGCCCTCCTCGTCGGTCACGTCGCGACCGGCGCAGAGGTAACCCGTCACCTCTTCGCCGGCGGCCTGGATCGGCGAGATCGTCATCGCGAGCGTCCGTCGTTCCCCGTCGGGTCGCCGGAATGGCCACTCGATCGGCTGCTGCTGGTCGCTGCTGACCAATCCTGCTGCAACGGCGGCGAAGTTCTGCTCGGTGCGCATCGCCAGGGCCAGCGATGCGATCTCGGTCTCGTCGAGGAAGAAGGACGGTGAGCGTCCCAACGCCAGGGACCTGGAGACGCCCACGACGGCCTCTGCACCCGGGTTGAAGCGGGTGATGGCTCCGAGCTCGTCGGTCGCGACCAGCACGGTGACGGCCTTCGCGGCGAACACGTCGTCGAGCAACGCCGAGCGCAGATTCGCGGAAGCAGTGGCCCGGTCCAGGTCCGAGGCGAGCCCACGCAGGGTCCAGTACGACCAGCCTGCGGCCACCAGGAGCAGGCCGGCGGTCGGTATCAGGGCGACCTCGAGGAGCCCATCGACGGGGTCACCGAAGAGCGCGACGGCGGCAAGCACGCCGGCCGCCAGCGCGAGCAGGCAAGGCACAGCAAGGAGCCGGGGCCGTGACGTCAAGGGTTGTCTCCTTCCGGACGGGGGGAGTATCCGGGCGGGCTCTGGACGCAACCGTAGGGGTGCCGGGCCCCCCGCGTCCCGGAAACCCATCAGCCCGTCGTGTCAACCGTCTCCTGACCTCGGGCGTCCTACTAGCGTGCTGACGCATGAGATCCTCGTCCCGACACCGGCCGTGACCCACGGCCCGGCGTCGTGGGACGCCGACACGGCCCTGGAGCAGCTGTACGCCGCCCACTGGCGTTCGCTGGTCCGGCTCGCCGTGCTGCTCGTGCACGACACCGGACTCGCCGAGGAGATCGTGCAGGACGCCTTCGTCGCGGTGCACGGTCGCTGGCGGCGGCTGCGAGACCCCGACCGAGCCCTGGCCTACCTGCGCCAGACGGTCGTGAACCGTTCCCGGTCCGCCCTGCGGCACCGCGCCGTGGCGGCGCGTCACGTCGCCCGTGGCGCCCGCGACCTCGACGCCCCGGGCAGCGACGCCGCAGCACTGGCCGCCGAACGTCGCGAGGCGGTCCTCGAGGCGATGCGCTCCCTCCCCGACCGGCAACGCGAGGTGATGGCCCTGCGCTACTACGCCGAGCTGTCCGAGGCCGAGATCGCCGAGGCACTGGGCATCAGCCGCGGTGCCGTCAAGAGCCACGCGTCCCGAGGTGCTGCGGCATTGCGGGCGGCGCTCGCCGACTATCTGGAGGAGCGGTCATGAACCGCGACGAAGAACTGTCCGCGCTCCTGGATGATGCGGTCGCCGGGGTCGATCCCGAGGACCGGTTGGCCGAGCTGCGGGCCCGGACCGCGACCACGGCGTCGCCACGCCGCTGGTTCATCGTGGCCGGCAGTGCCGCGCTCGCGACCGCTGCCGTGATCACCGCGATCGCGGTCATCGGCACCGACCCCACCCCGACCGTGCGACCGCTCACGCCCGGCCCGACCGACGCCAGCGGGGCGACCCAGGAGCCCGAGGAGGGCCCGGTCTCGGCGGTCCCGGCGTACTTCATCGGCGACACCCCGGCAGGTCCCCGGCTCTATCGCGAGTTCCAGCCGGTGGTCTCCCCTGCTCCCGGGGTGGCCGGGTTGGACCTGCTCGAGGAGGGCGCCGTCGACCCCGACTACCGCAGTGAATGGCCCGCCGGGTCGTTCGATGCGATCTCGGACCCCGAGGCGGGGGTGGTGCACGTGGAGCTGGGCGACACCGCTCCGGCCGATCCTTCAGCCCTGGCCCTCCAGCAGGTGGTCTACACGATCACCGCCGGGTTCGAGGAGCCGCTGGAGATCGTGTTCGACCGTGACGGCACCTCGATCGCCGAAGCGTCTGCGGCGCCCCCGTTGCAGGTCCTGTCGCTGGTCAACCTCACCGACCCCGCCGAAGGCCAACCCGTCAACGGGACGCTGCGCGTGCGTGGCGTGGCCAACTCGTTCGAGGCGAACGTCCTGTGGACGATCGAGAGCGAGGACGGCTCGGCCGGCCTCGGCTCGTTCTTCACCGCGGAGGGCTACATGGGTGAGCGGCTCTTCCCCTTCTCGGGCCAGATCGACGTGTCCTCCCTCGATCCCGGGTCCTACACCCTCATCGTGGAGACCGACGACCCGTCGGGCGGGGCAGAAGGCCCAGGCGCGTTCTCCGACACCCGCAGCTTCGTCATCGAGTGAAAGGCATTGCCATGCGAAACCGGACCCGGATCCTCGCCCTCTTCGCAGCGGCGGTGCTGACACTCACCGCCTGCTCTGACCCGACGCCCGTCTCCGACGACGGACCGACCCGGGGAACCGACCGCAGCGACCGGACCCCGAAGGAGGCCGACGCCGAGTCACCGGCCTCCCCCACGGAGTCCGCCACCGCCGCCGTGGCCGCACGGACCGTTCCGGTCTACTTCGTCGGCGACACCCAGCGCGCAGGGACCCGGCTCTACCGCGAGTTCCAACGGGTCGACGGTGACCCGCTCGTCGCTGCGGCAGGGTTGCTCACCGCCGGCTCGGCGCTGGACCCCGACTACCGGACGCTCTTCCCCGGCGGCGACTTCGCCGACGTGAGGTACGCCGACGGGCGGCTCGTCGTCACGGTCGCCGACGACTCCTGGCACACCCGGCCCCCCGGCATGTCGAAGCGGGAGGCACGCCTGGCCGTGCAGGAACTGGTCTACACGTTGCAGGGCGTTCAGCAGGAGCGGGCACAGGTCGTCGCCCTCGACCAGGGCGGCTCCCCGGTCCCGTTGTTCGGATTCACCACCCTGCGCCAGGCGCCTCCGCTGAACGTGCTCTCCCACCTGAGCCTGACATCGCCCGAAGAGGGTTCGGTCGTCAACAACGGCACGCTGGAGGTCTCCGGGGTGGGCAACAGCTTCGAGGCCAACGTCGGCTGGGAGATCCGGCAGGGCAAGCGGGTGGTGCGGAACGGCTTCGCGACCATGGCCGGGTGGATGGAGCCGAAGCTCTTCCCGTTCGAGACCACGGTGGACGTGGCCGACCTCCCCCCCGGCGACTACACCCTCTGGGCCACCACGGACGACCCGACCGGCGGCACCGAGGGCATCGGCGCGATGACCGACGACAAGTCGTTCACGATTCGGTAGGGAGATCTGCGGTTTCCCCGGTCGACCGGGGAAACCGCACCTTGGCACCCAACACTTCGACTGCCAGGTCCATGACTCGCCGACCAGGTCCCCCCGCAGCTCAACCCCTCGCAGCTCAACCCCTCGCGGGTCACCCCCAGCGGGACGTGCGCGACAGCAGCGCGGCCACCGCAGCGACGCCCGCCGTCGAGGTGCGCAGCACCTCGGGCCCGAGTCGGCTGGCAACGCCACCGGCTGCCGTCAACGCGGCGAGCTCATCATCGGCGAGCCCACCCTCGGGCCCGACCACCACGACGACGACACCCGACTCGGGCACGGGCAGGTCGGCCAGCGAGGAGGACGCCGCTTCGTGCAACACCACCACGAGGTCGGCCCCGGCGAGCAGCGTGACGACGTCCGCCGTGGACGCCAAGTCGTCCACCGTGACCGCCCACGACCGTCGCGCCTGCTTCCCCGCCTCGCGGGCCGTGGCACGCCAGCGGGCCAGCGACTTGACCGCTCGCTCGCCCTTCCAGACCGCCACACTGCGCGCAGCGGCCCACGGCACGATCCGGGCGACCCCGATCTCGGTCAGCACCTCGACGGCCAGCTCACCACGGTCCCCCTTGGGAAGGGCCTGGACGACGACGATCTCGGGCTCGGGTCGCGGTGGGGCTTGCACGTCCAGCACGCGCACCACGAAGACCCGCTTGCCCGTCGATTCCACGACGCCGGTGAGAGCGATTCCCGCGCCGTCCGTGAGGACGACCGACTCCCCCACCCGCAGCCGGCGTACGGCGACCGCGTGGTGGGCCTCGTCCCCCGTCACCTCCACCAGGGCGCCCACAGCAGTGCCGGCCAGGGCGTCGACCAGGTGGACGGGGAGGCTCATCGTTACTGGTTGAACGCGTCGCGGAGCCGACCGAAGACCGACTTCTGTGCGGCCCGCACCTGTCCGGTCGGCTGCTCCTCGCCACGGAGCGCGGCGAGCTCGCGCAGCAGCTCCTCCTGACGTTCGTCGAGGCGGGTCGGCGTCTCGACCACGAGGTGGACCACCAGGTCACCCCGCCCGCCGCGCAGTCCGGGTACGCCGCGGCCGCGCATCACCTGCTCGGTCCCCGACTGGGTCCCGGGCTTGACCTCGAGCTCGAAGCCGGTCTCCAGCTCGGTGTCCTCGCCGGTGGCGACGTCGGCCTCGAGGGTCGGCAGCGTGAGGGACGTCCCCAACGCCGCCGCCGTCACCGGCAGCGTCACGGTGCAGTGGAGGTCGTTGCCGTTGCGGGTGAAGGTGGGGTGCCGGGCCACGCTGATCTCGACATAGAGGTCGCCGGCCGGTCCCCCGCCGGGGCCCACCTCGCCCTGCTCGGCCAGTTGCACGCGAGTTCCGGAGTCGACCCCGCCGGGGATCTTGACCGTCAGGTTCCGCCGCGACCGGACCCGACCGTCCCCGGAGCACTCACGGCAGGGGTCGGGAATGATGGTGCCGAAGCCGCGGCACGCCGCGCACGGCCTCAGCGTGCGCACCTCGCCGAGGAACGAGCGCTGCACGTGGGCCACCTCGCCGACACCGCGACACGTCTCGCAGGGCACCGGCTTGGTCCCCGGGGTGGCGCCGCTGCCTACGCAGGTGCTGCACACGACGGCGGTGTCGACCTTCAGCTCCCGGGTCACGCCGAACGCGGCCTCGGCCAGCTCGACCTCGACCCGGATCAGCGCGTCCTGCCCTCGCCGTACCCGGGGCCGGGGGCCGCGACCCTGGGCCGCAGCCCCTCCACCACCGAAGAAGGCGTCCATGATGTCGGTGAAGGAGAACCCGGCGCCCTGCCCGAAACCTGCGGCACCGCCGAACGGGTCACCACCGCGGTCGTACGCCGCCCGCTTCTCGGTGTCCGACAACACCTCGTAGGCGCGGGAGACCTCCTTGAACATCTCCTGCGTCGCGGCGTCGGGGTTGACGTCGGGGTGGTACTGGCGCGCCAGCTTGCGGTAGGCCTTCTTGATGGTGTCGGCGTCCGCGTCGCGAGTGACACCCAGGAGGTCGTACAGGTCCTGGCTCAACGTCGTCCTTCGTCGTCTCGGGGGTGGATAGGGGTCGAGTGGGGCGGTCAGGCCTCGTCGAGGATCCTCGACAGGTAGCGCGCAACCGCGCGCACCGAGGCCATGGAACCGGGATAGTCCATGCGGGTGGGCCCGACGACGCCGAGCGTCGCCAACGCCTCGTTGCCGGGGCCGTAACCGGCGGCGACGACCGAGGTGGCGGAGAGCTCCTGATAGGGACCCTCGGCTCCGATCCGGACCGTCAGCGTGTCGCCGGTCGTCACCTCGCCGATCAGCTTCAGCAGGACGACGTGCTCCTCGAGGGCCTCCAGCAGCGGCCTGATGTCGGCGTCGAAGCTGGTGCCGAACCGGGCCAGGTTGGCGGTGCCGCCGACCACGATCCGCTCGTCGGACCGGTGGTCGGACATGGCCTCGGCCAAGGCCTCCGCCACGGCCGCGGCCGGGGGGATCTCACGCGCCAGCGTCCGCAGCCCGCTGGCTGCCTCGGCAATGATCTGTCCAGTGGCCACCCGGTTGGTCTGGGACCGGAGCTCCGCGAGGGCGTCGTCGTCAAGGTCGACCGTGAGCTCGACGATCCGTTGCTCGACCCGGCCGGTGCTGAGGATCAGCACCGTCAGGACCCGGGACGGCGTCAGCGGGACGATCTCGATGTGGCGCACGGTGCTGCGGCTCAGGGTGGGGTACTGCACCACGGCCACCTGCCGCGTCAGCTGGGCCAGCAGCCGCACCGAGCGGTGGACGACGTCGTCGAGATCGACGGCGCCCTCCAGGATCGTGGTGATGGCGCGGCGCTCCGCGGCGCTCATCGGTTTCAGGGTGGTCAGGTTGTCGACGAACAGCCGGTAGCCCTTGTCGGTGGGCACGCGTCCGGCGCTGGTGTGAGGCTGGGCGATGAAGCCCTCCTCCTCCAGCGCGGCCATGTCGTTGCGGACCGTGGCCGGGGAGACCCCGAGGCCGTGGCGCTCGACCAGCGCCTTGGAGCCGACCGGCTCCTCGGTGGCGACGTAGTCCTCGACGATCGCTCGGAGGACAGCAAGCCTGCGGTCGTCCGGCATACCTGCCACCTCCTCGTCAGTCCCCTCGGCCTCTGGCACTCACGCGCCCGGAGTGCCAAGCCTACTAGGACGTCAACCTAGGCTGGGCCCGTGGCTGACTTCACCGAGGTCGCGCACCGAGTGTGGGTCGCGCGCTATCCCTGGTTCGACGTGAACGTGACCCTCATCGGCGGAGAGCGAGGGCTGCTCATGGTCGACACCCACGGATCCGGCGCGGCGGCGCAGGAGGTCGTCGCCGACGTCCGTCGCCTCGGCGCCGGCGAGGTGGTCGGCATCGTCAACACCCACTGGCACTTCGACCACACCTTCGGCAACGACACCGTCCGATCGGCGTACGGCGAGATCCCGGTGACGGCGCACGAGCAGGCGGCCGGTCGAGCTGGCCGCAGGTGCCGATCGCCTCAAGCAGAGGTACGTCGACGGCGACGACCCGCACCGCGACGACGTGGTGGCGACGCGCATCGCGCTCCCCGACGACACGTTCTCGTCCACCCGCGTGCTCGACCTGGGCGACCGGGTGGTCGAGCTGGTGCACCCGGGCCGCGGCCACACGGCCGGCGACCTCATCGCCCTGGTCCCGGACGTGGACGTCGTACTGGCCGGGGACCTGGTCGAGGAGTCGGCCCCACCCGCACTGGGCCCCGACTCCTGGCCGATGGAGTGGCCGTTGAGCCTCGACCTGGTCCTGACGCTGCTGACTCCTGCATCCGTCGTGGTCCCCGGTCACGGCGCGCCGGTGGACCGAGGGTTCGTGGAGCGGCAGCGTGACGACCTCGGCGTCGTGGCCGAGACGATCCGCGACCTCGCCGGCCGCGGCGTCGCGCTGGACGATGCGCTCGACGCGACGGAGTGGCCGTGGCAGAAGGACCGGCTCGTCGACGCCGTACGCCGCGGCTACGAGCAGCTGCCCCGCAGCCAGAAGCGGCTCCCCCTGGTCTGAGCCGGCGAGTGCGTTCCTAGGGGTTCACTCGCTGCGTGACGACGCGCAGCTTGGCCTGCAACGCGACGAACTCCTTCTCGCTCAGGGCGAGGGCGTCCTTCATGTCGCAGTGGATCCGGCTGGCGTGGATCCGTAGGTCGTTGCCTGCGTCGGTGAGCGCGATCTCCACGAAGCGCTCGTCGGAGCTCGCACGGGTGCGGGTGAGGAGCCCGTTGGCCTCCATCCGCCTCAGCAGCGGCGTCAGCGTCCCGTGGTCGAGCCGCAACGTCTCAACGAGATCCCGCACGGTCCGTCCGTCCTGCTCCCAGAGCACGATCATCACGAGGTACTGGGGATAGGTCAGCCCGAGCTCGGCCAGGACCGGCCGGTAGGCATGGGTCAACGCCCGGGACGCGGCGTAGAGGTCGAAGCACAACTGATCACCGAGTGGGGGTGTCTCGATCTTCGCCATCCCCCCATTCTTCCACGAGATGCGATACCTTGCCTACAAGACACTTGGACACAAGGTGCTGCGGGGCGCCCTTGCCGACGGACGGATCAGGGCATGGCCATCGACGTAACCCGACAGTCCTCCACGCCTGAGCACGCCCTCCTTGCCACCGGCCGCGGCGACCAGCAGGCCTTTGCCGCCCTGTACACCGCGATGTCCGCGCGGGTCTACGGACTGGCCCTCAAGGTCCTGCGCGATCCGCACCAGGCCGAGGAGGTCGCCCAGGAGGTCTTCCTGCAGGTCTGGCGGACCGCAGCCGGCTTCGATGCAGACCGCGGGTCGGCGCTCGCCTGGGTGATGACGCTGACCCACCGCCGCGCCGTCGACCGGGTCCGCTCGACACAGGCAGGACGGCGCCGCGACGAGGTCCACGCCGGCGAGCGTGAGACGGTGACGGCCTTCGACGCCACGGCGTCCGCCGCACAGGCCACGCTCGACGTCGCGCAGGTGCACGCAGCCCTGGCCCAGCTGTCCGCGGACCAGCGGGTGGCCGTCGAGCTGGCCTACTTCGGCGGTCACACGCATGTCGAGGTGTCGCGCCTGACCCAGGTCCCCCTCGGGACGGCCAAGTACCGGATCCGACAGGGATTGATCAGACTGCGGGACTCCCTCGCGGTCCTCGCGGTGGAGCCCGTGTAGCTCCACCCCTACGCGCCACCCGTACAGCGCCACCCGGGTCGCCCTTCCGGAGGATGCCGGCGCCTGCCGCAGCCGCTACCTTCGCACCCATGAGCGAATCCGAGAGCGAGTCCACCGCCGGCATCGATGACGAGCAGCTGCCCGACGACCTCCAACCCGGAGACGACAATCCGCTCGCCGAGCCGCTCGACGAGGACGTCGACCCGGATGAGCTCGACGTCATGGAGGGCAAGCAGGCCGTCGAGTCGTCGGGCGACGGCGATGACGACGAGAGCGGCGCGTCGGACGAGGACGCCTGACGCCGGACGCCTAGCGTGGGCAGGGTGACCACCCCGCGCGACCGCTACGGCTCCGATGTCCTCTCCGGCGACTGGCGCGTCCCGAAGAACGGCCGCGCCACCGAAGCGCCGGCGGTTCGGGGTGAGGTGGTCGAGGAGGTCACCACCGACTTCTGCGGCGAGATCGTGCAGGTCGACCGCGACCTGCACACCGTCACGCTGGAGGACCGGCGCCGGAAGCGGCGTACCTTCCCCCTCGGTGCCGGGTTCCTGCTCGAAGGCCGACCGGTGATCCTCACCGCCCCGGTCCCCGCGGCCGCGCCGGCGGCACCCACCCGCACCGCGTCAGGGTCGGTCGCCGTCCCCCGCACCAAGGCCCGGGTCGCCCGGCAGAGCCGGATCTACGTCGAGGGCCGCCACGATGCCGAGCTGGTCGAGAAGGTCTGGGGGGACGACCTGCGGATCGAGGGTGTCGTCGTCGAGTTCCTGGGCGGCGTCGACGACCTGGCCGACCACCTCAAGGACTTCCGCCCCACCGCGGAGCGACGGGTGGGCGTCCTGGTGGACCACCTGGTCCCCGGGTCGAAGGAGAAGCGCATCGCCGACGGGATCGCCCGGTCCCCGATCGGGCAGCACGTCCTGGTCACCGGCCACCCCTTCATCGACATCTGGGCGGCGGTCAAGCCCGAGCGGCTCGGCATCCGCGGCTGGCCCGACGTCCCGAGGCGGGAGGACTGGAAGCACGGCACCTGCCAACGGCTCGGCTGGCCGCACCGCGACCAGGCCGACATCGCCCGCGCATGGCAGCACATCCTCGGTGGCGTGCGGTCCTACGCCGACCTCGACCCCGCACTCCTGGGCCGCGTCGAGGAGCTGATCGACTTCGTGACGGCGTCGTCGGACCCGGTCGGGCACCGCTAGTCGGGGTCGGCCCGGGAGGACCGGGTGTCCTCCGGAAGGTCGTCACCCTCGAACTGGCGGGCCACCACGACGTCCGTGGACGAGTGGGCGAGGATCGAGATGGTGATGGTGAGGGCCGTCAGGTGGAAGAGCTCGTCGGACAGCTCGACGCCGGACTCCAGCACGATCAACCCGTACACCACCGATGCGAAGCCCTTGGGACCGAACCACATCGCCGCTGCCTGTTCACGCATCGTGAGCCGCGACCCGAAGAACGACGCCGCCAGAGCGAGTGGACGAGCCAGCGCCAGCGCCAGCAGCGCGAACGCCCATCCCCGCCAGGTGATCTCGTCCAGCAGGAACGCCGGGGTCATCAGGGCGGCGAAGACCAGGATCGCGACCAGCTTCAGCTGCTCGGCCACGAGCTCGCCGAGCTGTTCGAACTCGTGACGGAGCTCCTGGGACATGGTCGCGACGGTGACGCCCGCGGCAAAGGCGCCGAGGAACAGATTCCCGTGCGTGGTCAGGCACAGCCCGAGCACGAGCAGTCCGATGGCCGCCGGGAGCAACGGCTCGAGGTGCTTGACCGAGGCGAAGAACCGCAATCGCTCGAGACGCAGGATCAGCCACGGGACGGCGACGCCGATGATCACGCCGAGCACGAGCTCCTCGGCCAGCGTCCAGCCGCTGGTCTCGGTCCCGCCGGCAGCGGCCAGCAGCACGAGCACGACCGGCAGTGCGAGACCGTCGTTGATCCCGGACTCGACGTTGAGGAGGTGACGAAGCCGCGGCGGTACCTCCTTGCGGCCGACGATGGCGGCAGCGAACACCGGGTCCGTGGGCGACAGGACGGCCCCCAGCAACAACGACTCCAGCCAGGGCAGACCAGCCACCCAGTGAGCCAGTGCAGCGGTGATGACGAGAGTCAGCGGCAGGCCGAGGACCAGGGCCCGACCCGGCAGCCGCCAGGCGCGCCGCAGATCGGCGACGCCCACCCGCATGCCGTCGCTGTAGAGCACCGAGAACAGCGCCAGCTCAGCGAGCACACCGACCGCGGGATCGCCGGACTCCACGTCGAGCACACCGAAGACTCCGGGACCCAGCAGGAACCCACCCACGAGGAACAACACCGCCGTGGACAGCACCGTCCGATGGGCCAGCTCGGACAGGAGAACCCCCGCTACGAGCAGGACCGAGAAGCACACCAGAAGGACCGGAATGTCCACGTCGGCTCCTCCGGTGGCAGCGTCAGTGCGGGCCGCAACCGGCGCTCACCGCGAACCCGGGAAGCATCTCACAGCCTGGGGGATCGCTAGTCTCGGTCCATGAGCGATCTCCACGGCCAGAGCGATCCCTACGGCCAGCAGCCCTTCGGCAGCGACGGTGCCATCACGTCGGACGACAAGACCTGGGCGCTGGCCTCCCACATCGGCGCCCTGGTCACGGCATGGTTCGCCTTCGGGTTCATCGCCCCGTTGCTGGTGATGCTGGTGAAGGGCGAGTCGCCCTTCATCCGTCGACACGCGGTCGAGTCGCTCAACTTCCAGATCTCGCTGCTGATCTACAGCGTCGTCGGCGGCGTGCTCGCCTTCCTCGTGGTCATCCTCACGTTCGGGATCGGCGCCTTGGTGGTGATCCCGATCGTCGTCGTGCTGGCCGTCGCAGCACTGGTCGTGATCATTCTGGCGACGATGAAGGCCAGCAACGGGGAGGACTTCCGCTACCCGCTCACGATCCGCTTCATCAGCTGACAGCGCTGGCCACCACTCACGGCAACAGGTCGCGCACCACCGCGTCGGCCAACAGCCGGCCCCGTTGGGTCAGCACCAGGTACGGCGCCTCGGCCGCCAACAGTCCCCGTTCGACCAACTCCGGCACTGCCGCCCGGCCGGCGTCGTCGAGGACCGAACGGTCCAGGCCGGTGTCTAGTCGCAGCTCCAGCAACACCCGCTCGACTCGACGATCCTCCGCCGACAGCAGCTCCCGGGCGTGAGCCGGGCTGACGCCGGAGGCCAGCCGGTCGGCGTACGCCGCCGGGTGCTTGACGTTCCACCAGCGGACGCCGCCGACGTGTGAGTGGGCACCGGGGCCCACACCCCACCAGTCGGCACCGGTCCAGTAGCGGACGTTGTGACGGCACCGGGCAGCCTCGTCCCGAGCCCAGTTCGACACTTCGTACCAACCGAGCCCGGCCTCCGTCAGTTGCTGGTCCGCCGTGAGGTACTTGTCGGCCAGGTCGTCGTCCTGGGGGGCCGGGATCTCACCGCGCCGGACCGCGCGCGCCAACGCTGTGCCCTCCTCGACGATCAGCGAGTACGCGGAGACGTGATCGGGTTCGCAGGAGAGCGCGGCCTCGAGAGACGTCTCCCAGTCCAGCAGGGACTCCCCCGGCGTTCCGTAGATCAGGTCAAGGCTGACCTGGTCGAAGCCGGCCTCCCGCGCCCATCCGACAACGGCGGGAACCCGCATCGGGTCATGGGTGCGGTCGAGGGTCGCGAGCACCCGGGGGACGGCCGACTGCATGCCGAAGGAGATCCGGTTGAACCCCACGTCCCGCAGCCGGGCGAGGTCCCAGGCCGCCACCGAGTCGGGGTTGGACTCCGTCGTGATCTCCACGTCCGAGGCGAACCCGAACTCGGAGGCGATCGATGCCAGCACCGCCCCGAGGTCACCGGGGGGCAGCAGCGTCGGGGTTCCTCCACCGAGGAACACGGTCGAGACCGGCAGGTCGACGTCGCCCAGCACCCGCCTGGCCCAACGGATCTCCGCAATCGCCGAGCCGGCGTAGGTGGACCGTGAAGCGCCCGGGCCCAGCTCCTCGGCGGTATAGGTGTTGAAGTCGCAGTAGCCGCAGCGCACGGTGCAGAACGGGACATGGACGTAGAGGCCGAAGGGCCGGGTCCCGAGCCCGTCCAGCGCCTGGTCCGGCAGTCGCCCGTCGGTCGGCGCGGGGTCGCCGGGGGGCGCTGCTGCAGGCACCCGCCATGGTCCCACAGCGACAGGCCGCCGGTGGTTGAGGTGCGAGCGAAGCGAGCCTCGACCAACCGGGGTCGCCGGTGGTTGAGGTGCGAGCGAAGCGAGCCTCGAAACCCCCGGCACGCGCTGCTTCCGGGTCCGCCGGTGGTTGAGGTGCGAGCGAAGCGAGCCTCGAAACCCCCGGCACGCGCTGGCGTTCCGGGGGCTTCGAAGTCAGAGCATCAGGCGTAGAAGGCGTCGATCAGGTCCGCGTGGTTCGTCTCCACGACGCTCCGCTTGACCTTCATCGACGGCGTGAGCTCGCCCGACTCGACCGTGAGGTCGTGGTCCAGGAGCTCCCACTTCTTGATCGTCTCCCAGCGGTTCAGCTTGCCGTTGAGCTCGTCGACGTACGCCGCGACCATCGCGTGACACTGCTCCGAGCGCACGATCTCGGTGTAGTCACCGGTGACGCCGTTCTCCTCGGCCCAACCGGCGATGGCGTCGGGGTCGAGGGTGATCAGGGCGACGCAGAAGTTCCGCTCCGCGCCGAACACCATGAACTGGCTGGCGTAGGGGCAGGTGGCCTTGAACTTCGACTCGATCGCCGGCGGGGCGATGTACTTGCCGCCGGAGGTCTTGAAGAGCTCCTTGATCCGGCCGGTGATCGTGAGGAAACCTTCACCGTCGAGGGAGCCCTTGTCGCCGGTGTGCAACCACCCGTCGGCGTCGAGCGCCTTGGTGGTCTCCTCCGGCATGTTGTGGTAGCCGTCCATGATGTGCGGACCGCGCAGCAGCACCTCGTCGCCGTCGCCGATCTTGACCTCGGCCCCCGGCAGGGCCCGTCCGACGGTGCCGATCCGGTTCTCGTCCGGGTGGTTGACGGTGGCGCCCGCGGAGTTCTCGGTCATGCCGTAACCCTCGAGGATGACGATGCCGGCGGCGTTGAACCACTCGGCGATCTCCCGGTTGAGCGCAGCGGCGCCGGAGATGAAGAACCGCACCCTGCCCCCGAAACGCTCGCGCACCTTGCTGAAGACCAGCTTGTCGAACAGTCCGTGCTGGACCTTCAGGGCGACCGGGATCGACTTGCCTTCGCGCTTGAGCTGCTCGACCTTGAGCCCGACCTCGAACGCCTTGTGGAAGATCTTCTCCTTGGCGCCGCCCTCGGCGGCCTGCATGGTCTGGATCCGGCCGTAGGCCTTCTCGAAGATCCGCGGGGCGGCACCCATGAAGGTCGGCTTGACCGATGCGCAGTTGTCGACGATCTTCTCCACGCGTCCGTCGATGGCGGTGGCGAAGCCGATGGCCAGCTGCGTCGAGAGCAGCACCTTGCCGAAGGAGTGCGCCATCGGCAACCACAGGAACTGCAGGTCGTCCTCGGAGAGGATGTTCTGGGCCTTGATGGCGCTGCCCTCGTAGACCCAGGACGAGTGCCGCAGCCTGACGCCCTTGGGGCGGCCCGTGGTTCCGGAGGTGTAGATGAGCGTGGCGAGCTGGTCGCCGGGGATCTTCTCGGCGGCTTCCTTCATCGCCTCCGGGTGCTCGGCGAGGTAACCATCGCCCAGCGCAGCCAGCTCGTCGAGGCTGATGACCCAGTCGCCGTCCGTCGAGCCCGCGAAGGTCACGACCTTCTTCAGGTGGGGCAGCTCGGACTTGCGGGCCGTCAGCTTGGCGACCTGCTCGTCATCCTCGGCGAAGACGACCTGGCACTCGGAGTCGGCCAGGATGTAGGCCGTGTCCTCCTCGTTGGTCGACGGGTAGACGGTGGTGGTCGCGCCGCCAGCGCACATGACGGCAGAGGTCAGCGAGAATCCACTCGTAGCGCGTTCCGGAGGCGATGCCGACCCGCTGCTCCGCTTCGAGACCCAGGGCGAGCAGCCCGGCCGCGAGTCGTGCGACCTCGTCGCCGGCCTGGCGCCAGGTCAGCGACTCCCAGGCCTCGCCGACCGGATAGCGGAACGCCTCGCGGTCGGGCGATGACTCGACTCGCTCCCAGAACTGGACGGCCACATTGGCCGCGAGGGAGTCAACGAAACTCGTGTCGTGTGTGATGGGCATGGATCTTGGGCTCCTGCACGTCTACGGCGGACCGAGCGACCGCACGTGATGGGTGTGTTCACCACGTAACCTAGATCACGACGTTACGCAGCGGTAGCAATCCCGCTCACTGGGCCACGCGCGGGCGAGGTCAGCTCCCTTCGCGGGCCAGGTATTCCTCGGCGTTCCGTCTTGCTTCGTCGACCAGGTCCTCGACCGCCAAGAGGTCAGGCAGCAGCCTCCGGTCGGTGGTGAGGGCGCGAAACATGTGACTGACGGTGACGCCATGACCGGGCCGGTGCACCACCGCGATCGAGTCACCGGCCTGCAGTACGCCCTCCTCCACCACGCGCAGGTACGGCCCAGGCCGGCCGGGGGCGGCGAAGCGCTTCACCCAGGCGGTGTTGTCGTAGCCGTTCTCCCCCAACCACCCCTTGAAGTCGTTGCAGGGGATCCGGACGCTGGCGACCTCGAGCAGCGCGGTGCCGACCTGCCACCTCTCCCCGATCTCGGCCGTGTTGACGTCGTACCCGCTGGTGGTCAGGTTCTCGCCGAAGAAACCGTCCCGAATCGGCTGGCCGAGCGCCTCGGCCCACAGGTCGAGGTCCTCGCGAGCGAACGCGTAGACCGCCTGGTCGACGCCGCCGTGATGCACCGTGTCGCCGACCTGGTCGCCCTCCAGCCCGAGCCGGGTGGCCCGCACCGCACCGGCGACCGGGTGCTTCTCGATGGCGGTACGACCGATTCCCGCCCACTCCCGGGGTTGGGGACGGCCAACGTGGACCGATCGGAGCGTGAAGTTCACCGGCCCATCAGATCACGCGAGCCGGTCAGTCCTGTACTGCTTTGGCAACGGTCAGAGCCGTAGTGACGACCGCCGAGTCCTCGAGCTCGGCCGCCTCGAGGTCGAGGCCGGTGACGAACCTGCACGCCTCGAGTGCTCGATCCCGACTCCGCCAGCGGACGCAGCGGCAGCGCGGTGTACGCCGGGTCCAGGCCATCGACCCGCGCGCGCACCAAGGGCGGGCCGATCTCGAGCTCGGTCGTCATGCAGACGGTGAGGCACCGGTCAGTGCCACGCGGCCAGAGCCCCGTTTGTCGACGGCATGAGCGGCCTTGCCTCATGTCCGCCGGCTGAAGGTCACTTTGCCGTTCGGGCTTGTTTTGAGCTGGTAGCGGCGGTCGTGGGCCAGGGTGTGGTGTCGGGGGCAGAGCAGGCGGCCGGTCTTGACGTCGGTGTCGCCGCCACGGGACCAGGGTTGGTCGTGGTGGGCGTGGCACAGGGCGGGTGGTCGGTCGCAGCCCTCGGTGGTGCAGCCGCCGTCGCGCAGGCCCAGGGCGAGGCGTTGGGCGGTGGTGTGGAACCGTCGTTTGCGGCCGACGTCGAGGGGTTGGGACGTCCCGCCCAGGACGACGGGGATGATCCCGGCACCACAGGCGAGCCGGCGGGCCTCGCCGGCGGAGATCTTCGTGCCGTCGCAGAGTCCGGCGGCCTTCAGACCGCCCATCAGGGTCTCCAGGTCGATGGTGACGACCACGGTGGCGGTGACGCCGCCGGCGTGGGGAAGGGTGTCTGCGGGGTGGGTCTCGAGGTATTCCATGAATGCCTCCCCGAGCCGGTGCTTGGTCGGGGTCTCGGCTGGTCGGTCGGGGTGCCGCGACGGCGCCGCCAACGCCAGCAGCGCCTTGCGGAGCATCGACCCGTGCAGCGAGGGGATGGTGAACCGGCCGTGGCACTTGCCCTGACCGTCCTCGGACATCGTGAACGACGCCGCCGCCCGCGCCGCTGCTTCTTCGGCCTTCAACCGGCGGGCCTCCTCGGCCTCGGCGGCCTCGGGGTCGATCACCTCCAGCAGCCGACGGCCCAGGATCCGCAACGCTCGGGCGTCGTGGTCGGCGGCCTCGCGGAGCAAGAACGCCTCCGCCTGCGCCACCACTGCGGGGTCGAGCTCATCGGGCAGGTCGTCGACCGCGTCGACGATCACGCTCGCCTGCTCCACGTTGATCGCCGCCGACGCCAGCGCCTCATCGAGGCACCGGTGGGCCTCGTCGAGCCGGGCCGCGAGCCGCGCCGCCCGGTGGACCGTCGGGCGTGTCGTCCGGGTCTGATGGGCCAGCCAGTTCGCCGGCGACGTCGCACCCACCGCACCACCCACGTCGACCCGCTTTGCATGCGCCAGCAGCCGCAGCTGCAGCTGCGCCACCTGGGTCGCCAACGCGGTGACCTCCACCAACGCGGCCTCGGTCTCGGCCGTCGAGAGCCCCCACACCGGCGTCCGCGACAGGTCCGACAGCGACGAACGCAGGCCGACCACCGCCGCCACCACCGGGTGCCTCACCTCATCGACCTGCGCTGTCATGACCCCACTCAACCACCGCCCACCGACACCCCACCGGGCTCTGTGGACAGCCGACCAGCACAGCAAACTGTGGACAACTCCCGGCTCAGGACGGAGCGCGGCGAACTGATGTGCCGTCCGCACACCGGGCGTCGGTGCCCGCGCCCGCATGACGTCCCGTCACCGGCGATCGTTGCGGACAGGTCAGCCGGCACAACTGATCACAGCCGAGCGCGCTGGCCGACGATGGTCCCGCAGCAGGTTCCTGATGTGGGACTGAGCTGAGCGCCGCCGTCACTCCTCTGCTTGACAGTCATACGCGGCGGAATGGGGCACCTCCGGATCGGCGCGGATTGGGTGCATGATCAGCAGTTCCGGACCGCATGACCCTCAACGCAGCCAGGGGCGTGCACCCGGCGAGATGGGGCGATGGGGACTACGAGGCTTGGCTGCGGACGTAGCGTTGATGGGCGACGAGGGCTCGAGCCACCAACTCCCCAAAGTCGCGGACCGTCATGGGTGCACGCTGCTTGATCGCATAGACCTCGCGGTCCTCATGCCATGCCTCCCGGACCGCAGAGTGCGTGCGCAGGACCGACAACAGGGGATCGTCTTCCGGGTTCATGTCGAGGTCGAGATAGGGCTTTACCTCATCCCCCAGACTTACCGACCACTGCCCGTCGAATTCCAGCCACACGTACTCCGCAATGAACCGCCACGACACAGACCCCAGCTGCTCGTCGTCGAGATAGCTGACTTGGACCCAGTCGTCCGGCCCTTCCTCGAACGCGGCAACGACCTCCGGCACGTCGAGATGCGCAAGGATGACTTCAGTGCCGTCGTGCGGCTCGCCCGCGCGGGTTGGCGCCACCGCCTGGGGTCCCAGGCGGGTTGGGCCAGAGTCCGAGGCTGATCCGTTCGCCCTGCTGTGCGCCAGTCCCAGCAGGTTGAGCACGAAGAGCGTCGCTCCCACCCAGAACCAGGTCCCGCGGTCACTCCAGTGAACGGCCAGCAGGGCGGTCGCGGCCAGCAGGGCCGCCAGGCGTGCCGCCAGGCTCCTCGTCCAGTCCATGCCGCGTGAGACTAGGCGAACGCAGCCGACTGGGTCGCACTTCGACGGAGATCCTCAGTCCCGCACGCTTATCGGCAGATCCCGGACCTTCCGAGTGACGCCGATTGGCGGCGGAGTGACGCACATCCAAGAGGTGGCGACGCCAGCGGTGCTTGAGCCACCGTTTCCATCGGGTAGAGCGTGGCTGGCGCACCGCCGAAGCCGGTCGACCCTCGGCGTCGGTGAGGAATCCACCGTTCATGGCGGCGGAAAGGTGGCCAGCTCACCGCCGCTCCAGGGCGGAGACCACTGCTGCAATCTGGGCGGTGTGGGGCACGCCTCCGGCGCCCGCCCGGCAGCGGATCGGCTCGTGGTCAAGCTGTGCGTGACGATCCTCCTCGGGTGACCGAGGCGGAGACGGTGACTACTTCTTGGTCCGGTCGGTGGCGCCGGCGCCGTCGGAGGAGAGGGCGGCGACGAAGGCTTCCTGGGGCACCTCGACCCGGCCCACCATCTTCATCCGCTTCTTGCCCTCCTTCTGCTTCTCCAGCAGCTTGCGCTTGCGGGTGATGTCACCGCCGTAGCACTTGGCGAGCACGTCCTTGCGGATGGCACGGATGTTCTCGCGGGCGATCACCCGGGCGCCGATGGCGGCCTGGATCGGGACCTCGAACTGCTGCCGGGGGATCAGGTCCTTGAGCTTGCCGGCCATCATGACGCCGTAGGAGTACGACGCGTCGCGGTGGACGATCGCGGAGAACGCGTCGACCGGCTCGCCCTGGAGCAGGATGTCGACCTTCACCAGGTCGGCCGCCTGCTCACCGGTGCGTTCGTAGTCGAGCGACGCGTAACCCTTGGTGCGGGACTTCAACGCGTCGAAGAAGTCGAAGACGATCTCGCCCATCGGCAGCATGTACCGCATCTCGACGCGGTCCTCGGAGAGGTACTCCATGCCGAGCAGCGTGCCCCGCTTGGTCTGGCAGAGCTCCATGATCGTGCCGATGTAGTCGGACGGCGCCAGGATGGTCGCCTTCACGACCGGCTCCCGGACCTCGGCGATCTTGCCCTCGGGGAACTCGCTCGGGTTGGTGACCTCGTGGCCGGTGCCGTCCTCCATGGTGACCTCGTAGACCACGTTGGGTGCGGTCGAGATCAGGTCGAGGTTGAACTCGCGCTCGAGCCGGTCGCGCGTGATCTCCATGTGGAGCAGCCCGAGGAAGCCGAGCCGGAATCCGAAGCCCAGGGCCCCCGAGGTCTCGGGCTCATAGGTCAGCGCCGCGTCGTTCAGCTGAAGCTTCTCCAGCGCGTCGCGCAGCGTCGGGTAGTCGTCGCCGTCGATGGGGTAGAGACCGGCGTAGACCATCGGGTTGGGGTGCTTGTAGCCGCCCAGCGCCTCGGTCGCGCCGTGGTGCTGGGAGGTGACCGTGTCGCCGACGCGGGACTGGCGGACGTCCTTCACGCCGGTGATGAGGTAGCCGACCTCGCCGACACCGATCTCGCCGGCCTTGACCGGCTCGGGCGAGATCACCCCGACCTCGAGCATCTCGTGGACCGCGTTCGTCGACATCATCTTGATCCGGTCGCGGTGGGTGAGCTTGCCGTCGATGACCCGGACGTAGGTGACCACGCCCCGATAGGTGTCGTAGACGGAGTCGAAGATCAGGGCGCGGGCCGGCTTGTCGGCATCCCCCACCGGCGGGGGCGTCTGGTTCACGATCTCGTTGAGCAGCGCCTCGACCCCGACGCCGGTCTTGGCACTGGTCAGCAACACCTCGGACACGTCGCAGCCGACCAGCCCGGCCAGCTCGGCGGCGTACTTCTCGACGTTGGCGCTGGGCAGGTCGATCTTGTTCAGCACGGGGATGACGTGGAGGTCGGCTCCCATGGCGAGGTACAGGTTGGCCAGGGTCTGGGCCTCGATGCCCTGGGCCGCGTCCACCAGCAGCACCGCGGCCTCGCAGGCCTCCAGCGACCGCGACACCTCGTAGGTGAAGTCGACGTGGCCGGGGGTGTCGATCATGTTGAGCACGTACGTGCCCGGCGCGGCGCCCTGGTCGTTGCCCTCCGGCACCGTCCACGGCATCCGCACCGCCTGGCTCTTGATGGTGATCCCGCGCTCGCGCTCGATGTCCATCCGGTCGAGGTACTGAGCCCGGGCCGCGCGCTCGTCGACCACGCCGGTCAGCTGGAGCATCCGGTCCGCCAGCGTCGACTTGCCGTGGTCGATGTGGGCGATGATGCAGAAATTGCGGATGATCGCCGGATCGGTGTGGCCGGGTCGGGGCGCGGCTGGGGCGGGCACGAGGAGTGGACGCTGCTTTCGGTAGTGGGCCGGTGGTAGTGGGCCGGTGGTCGGTAGCCGATTCTTCCACGCAGGGTCGACTCTCCCCGAACTCACGACGCTGCCCCCACGGCGTTCGGATGGGGGCGTGACCTTTCGCCGGGACCTCCGTTGACATCAGTGGGGGGCAGTCGGAGACAGCTTCACCAGCGCGCCGTGAGTGAACCGGGGGGTTCCAGGCGCGCACCCCACGAGTGGGAGCGGATCACACCGCAACCGGGTGTGCCGGGGGGCCGCCCGGTCCCGCTCTGGACAAGCAGACTCCGACATATGCCGTCCCGCTGGTCGCACCACGCTCGGGCGTGGGGCGGCCAGCGCGTCGTACGGACTGGTCCGCTGCGAGGATGGCCGGATGACGCGCACCACCCCGCCGATCGCCGACACCGCGCTCCGTCTCGAGTGGCCGATGCTGCCGCCACCACTGCGCGATCTCATCGAGCGTCGTTGTGGCTCCCCGGTGGTCTCGGCGCACAGCCGCAACCGTGGTTTCACGCCGGGCTTCGCCTCGGTGCTCGAGTGCGAGGACGGCACCCGGCACTTCGTGAAGGCGGCGTCGCTGCGCGCGCAGGGGGTGTTCGCCGCCGCCTACCGCGAGGAGGCCCGCAAGCTCCAGGCACTCCCCGAGGGTGTGCCCGCGCCGGGACTGCTCTGGTCCTACGACGGCGAGTGGGTTGCGCTGGGCATCGCGCACGTCGAGGGGCGTCACCCGGCCCGGCCGTGGACCGCCCCGGATCTCGACGCCTGCCTCGACGCCCTGGAGACGGTGGCGTCCCGGCTCACGCCCCCTCCCGAGGAGCTGGCGCTCGACACGGCTGCCGAGGACTTCGCCTCGTTCCTGGGCCACTGGGACCACGTCCGGATCGCCCACCCGGATCTCCCCCACCTCGAGGAGGCGGTCGCGCTGGCAGGTGGCTACGCAGAGGTGATGGCCGGGGACACCGTCGTCCACACCGACGTCCGCGACGACAACGCCCTGATCGACCACGACGGCCGGGCGTGGTTCTGCGACTGGAACTGGCCCGTCACGGGCGCGAACTGGCTCGATTCCCTGCTGATCCTGATCGGCCCGCGCGGCGACGGGCTCGACGTCGATACGGTCATCGCCGAGCGCACGCTGCTGCGCGAGGTCCCCGCCGAGTCCATCGACGTGGTCCTCGCCCTGATCACGGCGTACTTCCTGAAGTCGGCCGACGACCCGGTCCCGCCGACGTCCCCCTTCCTCCGGGAGCACCAGCGGTGGCAGGGCGAGGTCTGCTGGGAGTGGCTGTGCGAGCGTCGCGGATGGGTCTGACGCCTGGTGCGGCGCCGGGCGTCGGATTTTGGCGACTCCTGAGCCCGCTGCTAACCTCTCTTGTCGCTCGCCGCATGACTCGCGGGCCCTGAACTTCAGCACCACCACCCGGCACATACGACCTACCGAAGGCTGCATCAGTGGCGAACATCAAGTCCCAGATCAAGCGGAACAAGCAGAACGAGAAGCGTCACGAGCGCAACAAGTCCGTCAAGACCGGACTCCGCAGCTCGATCCGCAAGTTCCGCGACGCCGCCGACGCCGGCGACAAGGACACCGCTCTGTCGGCCAGCCGCGAGGCCACCCGCAAGCTCGACAAGGCCGTCGCCAAGGGCGTCATCCACAAGAACCAGGCCGCCAACCGCAAGTCGTCCATCGCCAAGCGCGCCGCTTCCCTCTGACGACGAACCCCGAGCCTTCGCCTCGGACGGCCGATCCTCGGCTGCTACTTGGCGAGCTCGTACAGGTGGTAGCGAAACACCTCTGGATGGCGAGCCATCTCGACGGCACTCATCCCGTTCACGAGCCCATCTTGAGCTCGGAGCGCGACGGCAACGGCATAGGGAATCTGCGCGATGCGCGCGAACGACTTCACCATGGGCATGACATTGCGGGAGAAGTCGCTCACTCGGTGAACCCTGAACCCGGCGAGCGCCGCAGACTCCTCCATTCTGCCCTCGGTTAGCTCGAGCCACCCGGGCATGGCCGCCAACTCGCAGACCTTCCTCAGCGCGCGGTAGGCCCCGGGACTCACCTCCTTCGGATCCACACTGGAATACTCGATCAGGACGACCTTGCCGCCGGGCCGAAGCACCCTGAAGAGCTCCCGGAGAACCGCGTCAGGGTCCTGGGCATGGACGAGTGTCTCCATCGAGTAGCAACGCTCGAACACCTCGTCCTCGAACGGGAGCCTGTGAAAGTCCCCCAGGCCGAAGGTGGCGGACAGTGGGGGCCGTGCCCGGAATCGCGCGACGGCTCGGTCTATCGAGTCGGGCACCAGGTCGATACCAGTGACGATTCCCCCCGCCTGAGCAACGGCCTCGGCTACCGCGCCCTCGCCACACCCGACGTCGAGAACGGTGGAGTGGTGCTCGAGATCGAGCGCATCGACGAGGGTCGCTTCCATCCGGCGCTGCGCGCGTCGGTAGCTCCATGGAAACGCCCGGGCTTCTGGCTCGTAATACCCGAAGTGGCGCACTCCTCGCAGCAACAGCCGATAGCCATGGCGCGATTCACGCCTGGCGTAGTACCGCCGTACCGCAGCGGCGTTGGTCGTCCGCGTCACCCGACCACACTAATCACGCATCCGCCCTGTCAGTGGTCGCGCAGACCGGTCACGGTCAGCACCAGCCGCTCGAGCGTGTACGACGCGTCGCTGGCCGCGCCCTTGATGTCGGCGTCGGCCTGGGCGATGGCCCGGATCGCCCGTGCGATGCCCGGCTCGGACCAGGATCGGGACTGGTCGCGCACCGTGCGCACCTTCCAGGGAGGAACGCCCAGCTCGCGTGCCAGGTCGGCTTCACGCATCCCGCGCGGGGCCCCGAGATAGCGGGCAACCCCTCGTGCGCTGCCGGCGAAGGCCGAGGTCACCAGCACCGCTGCCGTGCCGGCATCGAGGGCCCAGCGCAGCTCCTCCAGCGCCGGAGCACGTCGACCCCAGAACGCCGCGTCCGCGACTGCGAAGGACTTCGCCTCGGCCCGGCCGCCGAAGTACTGCTTCACCTCGCCGACACCCAGCGTCGTCTCGGGGAAATCGCTCACCAGCTGGGTCGCCGCGGCAGAGAGTGACCGCAGGTCCTGGCCGACCGCCTGCACCAGCGCGAGGGCCGCCTCCTGGTCGATCCGGCCGCCCGCCGCTCGCACCTCGGAGGCGACGAATCCCGGGAACTCGGAGGACTTGAGCTCGGCCGACTTCACCTCGACGACGTGGTGGAGCTTGCGGAGCTTGGTGAGAACGCCTGAGCCCTTCTGCCCGCCGCCGTGCACCAGCACCAGTGCCACGTCCTCCACGGGCGCGGCGGCGTAGTCGAGCAGTCCGGCGACCGACTCCTCGGGCAGGTCCTCGAGGCCACGCACCACCACGCAACGGATGGCGGAGAACAGCGACGGGGCCGAGAGCTCGCCCAGCGAGGCCGGGGTCAGATCGACACCCCGGGTCTCGGACTGCTCGGCCTCGGCGTCGTGGCGGCGCACCGCGTCGCGCACCTGCGCGACGGTCTGTTCACCGAGGAACTCCTCCTTGCCGGTGATCAGGGTGACCCGGCCGAGGGCATCGTTTGCACGCGGACCGGACATGGCAGCGACCCTATCGGGAGCTGCCGACGGCGAGCTCGCCGTCCCGGACCGTCACCGCGAGGTCGCCGTCGAGGTCGGTCCGGAGCACCGTGGCGTCGCCCTCCACCAGCGGAGCGAGCGTGGCGTCGGCGGGATGGCCGTAGCCGTTGTCTGCCCCCACCGAGACCAGCGCCACCCGGGCCCCGAGCCCGAGCAGCCAGTCGAGGTCCTGGTAGCGACTGCCGTGGTGGGGCACCTTGACCACATCGGCCGTCAGCCCGGGCCAGGCCAGTGCCAGCGCCTGCTGGCTGACGGGTTCGACGTCTCCGGTGAGCAGCATCCGGACCCCTCGCACCTGGGCGAGGAGCACCACGCTGGCGTCATTGGGGTTCGAGACCGTCAGTCCCGGGGTCGGCCACAGCACCTGCAGGGTCACGTCGCCGATGGCTCGGGTCACGCCGTACGGCGCATCGGTGGTGGTCTCGACCTGCATCACGTCGCGTCCGTCGCGGACTCCCGCGACACCGTCGATGTGGTCGGCATGGGGGTGGGTGAGCACCAGCAGCGGCACACGGTCGATGCCCAGCCGGTCCAGGCACCGGTCGACCGACCCCGGGTCGGGTCCGGTGTCGACGACGATGCCCTCCCCCGGACCGGCCCGCAGCACCAACGCGTCGCCCTGGCCGACATCGCAGGCGACCAGGACCCAGCCGGGAGGAGGCCAGCCCGGCACGGGCGGGCGCACGAGCACCCCCACCACCAGCACCACACAGCAGGCGATGCCGCTCACGGGGCGACGCAGCAGCCGGGGCAGAACCAGCGCCAACAGCACCACCAGCAACGTCAGGCCGGACAACGCCAGGGTGTCGGTGCCCCAGCCGACCGCCGCCACCGGCAGAGCCGCACCGTGCTCGGCCACCGTGACCAGCCAGCCGACACACCACCCGGCGACGGTCCCGCAGAGCCGGCCCAGTGGGTCCCACACCAACCCGCCCAGGCCACCGGCGAGGCCCAGCACGGTGGCCGGCCCGATCACCGGGGCGACCGCCAGGTTGGCCACCACGGCGACCAGGCTGACCTGGCCCGAGATGGCCGCCACCAGCGGCGTACAGGCCAACTGGGCGGCGAGCGGGACCGCCACCGCCTCGGCCATCCAACGCGGCACCCAGTGCACCAACGCGTCGCGCAGCCCGGGGGCGAGCAGCAGGATGCCGGCGGTGGCCACTGCCGACAGCGCGAACCCGACCGAGACCGCCAGCGCAGGATCGACCAGCAGCAGGGTGACGACCGCGACGCCGAGCGCCCGAGGACCGCGCCGGCGTCCGTCCACTCCCATCCCCACCAGGGCCACCGTCCCCATGGCGGCGGCGCGTACGACGCTCGGTTCGGTGCGCGCGAGCAGGACGAACCCGGCGATGCCCATCGCTCCGAGGACGTAGTGGCCGCGGCCTCGCACGCCGCACCATCGTCCGGCCAGCAGGAGGAACCCCACGACCAGCGTCAGGTTCGTGCCGGACACGGCGAGCAGGTGGGTGAGGCCGGTGGCCCGGAACTCGTCGGCGAGTTCGTCGCCGACACCGGCGTCGTCACCGACCACGAGCGCCGGGACCAGGGCCCGCTGAGCCGACGGACGGTGGGCGACCGAGTCCCGCAGCGACGTACGCACCAGGGCCGCCGCCCGCCACCACGGGCCGGCACGCGCGAGGACCTTCGGGTCGCCGGAGGCGGACATGACGGCGGCCAGGACATCGCCGCCCCGCTGCTCCGGCTCGGTCAGGCGACCGGTGAGACGCACCCGCGTGCCGAGAGGTACGTCGGACCACGACTCCCCCGCCAGCACCAGCACCGGCGACCGGACCCGGTGGGTCGCTCCCCGGCCAGTCACCAGGACGACCGTCGCGCGCAGCACCACCCCGTCACCGAAGGCACTCCGCGTCGGCCGCGGGTCCGAGGTCACCACCGCCTCCACGTCGACCGCGGCACCGACCTGGGCGAGGATCGACACCGGGTCGGCCGCGACGCGCGCCTGCCGCAGCGTCGCCCCGGACGCCACTGCCGCGAACACGAGCACCGCCGCCACGAGCGTTCGGCTCCCCCGGCGCCACGCCACCAGCAGGCCCACCAGGGCCGCCGCAGGAACGACCAGGAACGGCAGCCAGGCGGCGACCAGCCCGCCCGCCCAAGCGGCCAGCCCGAGCGCCGGCATCCGCAGGTCGAGCCGCACCACCCCCTCAGACCGTCACGAAGGGTGCGATGGTGGCGAGCGTCGCGTCGCCGATCCCGCTGACCTCGAGCAGCTCGGAGACCGCAGTGAATCCCCCGTGCTCCTCTCGCCACTGCACGATCGCCGCAGCGGTGACCGGTCCCACTTCGGGCAGCGACTCGAGGGCCACGGTGTCGGCCGTGTTGAGGTTGACCAGGGCGCCGGTCGGAGCCGCCGTCGAGGACGCGATCCCACTCGGCAACCCCCTGGCCGGCGCCACGACCCCCACCACGATCTGCTCGCCGTCGACCAGCAGGCGCGCCAGGTTGAGCCCGGTCAGGTTCACGCCGGCGCGTGGTCCACCGGCGGCCCGCAACGCGTCCACGACCCGGGCCCCGGCATCGAGCACGGCGATCCCGGGTCGGCGTACCTTGCCGGCGACGTCGACCGTCACCGTCCCCGCCGGCGTCGCCGAGGGAGACCCCGACGGCGCCGCGTCAGTGGGGGCGGGCGCCAGCAGGCCGGTCGCCGGCGCGGGGGCCAGCGGCGCGACCACCGAGGTGTCGGCGCGCACCACCCACCAGGTCGTGACACCCAACCCGACGGCGACCAGCACCGCCACCACCGCCAAGGGACCGGCTCCCAGGCCGACCCGGCCGCGCAAGGTCTCGGGCACGAGCGCGGCCAGGCGGCCCTTCCGGCGGGACGCGTGGCGTCCCGGAACCGGGACCCGGGGCGGCTCGGGCTCCGCCAGCAGCGGCTCCCTCACCACGCGGGTGTGGGTGTCCGGCACGACCCACGGTGACGGGCCCTCACGCACCGTCGCCAGCTCATCCCCCAGGTGCCGCAGGCGTCGCGCGAGGGCTTCCTCGTGCTCGGCCCGCATGGATCGGCTCGACATGCCACGGACGCTAGATCGGCCGGGGGCGGTGGGGAACCCCGTGCCCCAGGGCTGTGGAGAACCGCCCCCGTCACACGGAGAACCGGCCCAAGGCGGTGCGGGTCCGGGTCAGGAATCGACGCGCGGAGCCACGGAGACGGCGATCATCCCGGGCCCGACATGGGCACCCAGCACCGCGCCGACCTCGCCACAGTGGATCCCGCGCCCGTCGAGGTTGGTGGCCAGCCGCTCAGCGAGCGCGTCTGCCAGGAGCCCCGCCCGATCCGCGCTGGCGAGGTGGGCGACACCGACATCGACCTGGCCGTCGCCGGCTGCCTCGACGGCCAGCTCCTCGAGCCGGGCGAGGGCCCGTCCGGACGTTCGCACCTTCTCCAGCGTCGAGACCCGGCCGTCGGAGATCGTCAGCAGCGGCTTGACCGCCAGCGCCCCGCCGAGCAGGGCCGCCGCCGCGCCGATCCGACCACCGCGTCGCAGGTACTCCAGCGTGTCGACGTAGAACAGGGAGGTGGTGGCCTCGGAACGGGCGCGCGCGGCGGTGGCGGCGTCCTCGCCGGAGCCGCCCCTCTCGAGCACGTCGGCCGCGGCCAGCACCGCGAACCCGGTGGAGATGCCGACCTGCCGGCTGTCCACGGTCGAGACCGGGACCGAGGCCTCGCGCGCGGCCAGCTGGGCGGATTCGAAGGTCCCGCTCATGTCGCCCGAGATGTGGACAGAGACGATCGAGGTCGCGCCGTCCGCCACGGCCCGCTCGTAGACCTCCAGCATCGAGGCCGGCGCCGGCCGTGACGTGCTGACCGGGCGGAACTCCCGCAGCGCCTCCGCCACGAGGTCCGGGGTGGCGCCGTCGGCTCCTTCGTCGTACGACGTCGCGCCGATCACGACCTGCAACGGCACGACCACGATCCCCCGCTCACGCGCCAGCTCGGCCGGCAGCGACGCCGTGGAGTCGGTGACGAGCACGGTCCGGGACATGGCGAGACCCTATCGAGGGAGCTGTGCCGCTCGGGCTTCACCGCCGAGTGTCCGAACCATGAAGCCATGGCTGATGCCCCCGTCAGCTCCCTTGCGCCCCGGAGGGCCGCAGTGCTAGAAGCGAGGTGTGGGTCCTGCACGGGGAGGAACAGGACATGGCAGTCGAGGACACGGCGCCGGGCGACCGCGCCGGGCTGAAGGAGAGCGTGGCGGCGTTGAGCCGTTTCGTGGTCTCCGAGAAGTCGCTGTCGGAGTCGCTGACGCGGGTGGCCGAGTTGTCGTTGCGGGCCGTCTACGGAGCGGATGGCGCCGGAGTGACCTGGGTGGAGATGGGTGAGCCCACCACGGTGACCGCCGCTGGGGACTTCGCGCGACGGATCGACGAGATCCAGTACGCCCTCGATGAAGGGCCCTGCCTGCAGGCGTACCAGACCCAACAGGCGGTCCTCGTCGATGACTTGAGGCATGACCAGCGATGGCCACGATTCGCGCCGCCCGCGCTGGAGTACGGGCTGCGCGGGGTCGTGGCCGTGCCGTTGGCGGTACGCGGCACCAGGCTGGGTGCGCTGAACATCTACGCCCTGCAGGAGGGAATGCTCGACGAGTCAGCGACCGCCACCGCCACGTTGTTCGCTGAGCATGCCGCCATCGTGCTGGCCAACGCCGACGCGTTCTCCCGTGCGAAGTCGGAGGCCGCGAACCTCGAGCAGGCGCTCACGTCGCGGGCGGTGATCGACACGGCCAAGGGGATCGTGATGGCCCGACGCCACTGCGACGCCGAGGCGGCCTTCGAGCACCTCCGGACCTTGTCGCAGGCGCAGAATCGCAAGCTCCGCGAGGTGGCCCAGGAACTGGTCGATGGAGTCGCGAGCGACGTGGGCCACCACGCCGATCCCGCAGCGCCCTAGCGCAGTGGGCTAGACCAGCGTATGGTGTTTCTCGGTTGAGCAACCAGCCGCCCGTGGCCGTGATGGCTCGCACGTCGTAGCCACTGGGCTCCCTGTCCCCTCAAGGCGCGGAAGCCCCCGCACCCAGGTCGCACCGCCCCGCGAACGCCCCGACGTTCCGGAGTGCCGGTGCGGTCGTCGGCGGGCGATCCGGCCCGCCCTTTCCCCCGAGGACGAGTTGGGTCCTGGGTGCGGCCCGCACTCTTGAGGCGTGGACGATCGTCGAGTCGGCGATCGAGGCGTCCGGGGTGGTTCAGATCTGCATCCCGAGACCCACGATGGCCTCGGAGACGGCCCGGACCGTGACGTGGTGACTCCGCGCATGCCCGCGGATCCGCTCGAAGGCCTCCTCCACGGTGACGGATCGTGAGCGCGCCACCATGCCTTTGGCCTGCTCGATCACCAGCCGCGAGTCCAAGGCACTGCGGAGCTGTCCGTTGAGCTCAACTTGTCGGCGTAGGGCGGAGGCATTGGTCAGGTAGGCGGTGGCCATGTCGCCCATCGCCTCCGCTACGGCAATGTCCTCGTCTGTCCAGCGGTTGGGCTCGCGGGCATACACCGTGATGGCACCGACGCGCTGATCGGTCACGCGCATCGGGATCCCGGCGACGGACACCATGCCGAGCCGTTGCGCGACCGCACAGAACTGCGGCCACTGTTCGCGGTGCTCGGCGATGTCGGAGATCGCGCAGACCTCCCCGCTGACATGTGCGGTGAGGCCTGGCCCCTGCTGGTAGCGGAGTTGGGCCTCCTCGAGCTCGACCACCTCCATGGGCGTGGCGGCGGCGAAGTGCAGGTGACCGTCCCGAGACAGGGCCACCCCGCTGCCGTCCAGCGCCAGCACCTCGACCAGCCCGGCGGTCAGGTCACCGAGCACCGCGTCGGCGTCGTCGGAGGTCAACAGGCTCCGGGTGAATTCTGCGAGCGTCCGCAACAGCAGCTGATGGTCAGACATCGCGACCTGTCCACGGTCAACGGAGGCCGAGCGGTCTCCTGACCAGGTGAGCGGCGCCCATGCCACGAGGCAGTCACCACCCAGATCTCTCGACCATACGCCGCTGCTCACGGCGCCAGCACAGCGCGCATCGGCCATTGTCGACCCGGTCGCAAGGGACTACAGTCTGTGGCGCCCTGACAGGCACACCGTGCTACGTCCCGCCCCAGACCCCGGCGGACCGACCATCCCAACCCATCGATGGCTTCCCGGATTGGTCTAGCCCACGGAGGGACACCCGGTGGTCATGCTTCTGCCCGGTCCGGCGCCCACGTACGCGCGCACCGTGGATGCGCTGATACGCGCCACCGGCGCCATGCCCGTCTGGCGCCGTCGCGCCAGGACGAGCGCGAGGGCTTCCGCGGACGGCCAGTGCGGGGGATGAGAAGCGGGGGAGGATCGGGGCCTCGGCTTACGCAGCCGGGGTCCCGAACCCACGGGGGCGGGTTCAGACCACCACGTTGACCAGCTTGGGCGCACGCACGATCACCTTGCGCACGGTCGCGCCGTCGATGGCCCGCTGCACGTCAGGATCGGCCATCGCCGCGGCCTCCAGCTCGGCCTCGGAGATGTCGGGTGAGACGTCCAGCCGGGCGCGGACCTTCCCCTTCACCTGCACCACGCACGTGACGGAGTCCTCGACCAGCAGCGCCTCGTCGACGTCGGGCCAGCCGGCGTTGGCGACCGTCGGCGAGTGGCCCAACCGCTCCCACATCTCCTCCGCGGTGTACGGCGCCACCAGGCTCAGCAGCACCGCGACCGCCTCGGCGGCCTCACGCACTGCTGGGTCGCCGCCACCGGGCCCGGAGTCGATCGCCTTGCGGGCGGCGTTCACCAGCTCCATGGTCCGGGCGACCATGACGTTGAAGCGGAAACCCTCGACCAGCCCGGCGGCGTCGTGCAAGGTCCGGTGGGTGACCTTGCGCAGGCCCGCGTCGCCGGCGATCGGGTCGGTGCCCGGCGCGGACGTCACGTCGCCCGACAGCCGCCACGCGCGCTGCAGGAACCGCAGGGATCCCGCGGGAGACATGTCGGCCCAGTCGATGTCGTCCTCGGGCGGACCCGCGAAGACCAGGGTCAGCCGGACCGCGTCCACCCCGAACTCACGAAGTTGCTCCCCCAGACTGACGCCGTTGCCCTTGGACTTCGACATCTTGGCGCCCTCGTTGATCACCGTTCCCTGGTTCAGCTGGGCGGAGAACGGCTCGCGGAAGTCGATCAGGCCCATGTCGGCCAGGACCTTGGTGAAGAAACGCGCGTACAGCAGGTGCAGCACCGCGTGCTCGACCCCGCCGACGTAGATGTCACACGGCATCCAGGCGTTGGCCAGCTCCGGATCGAACGCCTGGGTGTCGTCGTTCGGGGAGACGAAGCGGAACATGTACCAGGACGAGTCGACGAAGGTGTCCATGGTGTCGGAGTCCCGCTTCGCGGGGCCGGCGCACTGCGGGCAGGGCACGTTGACCCACTCCTCCGCTGCCGCCAGCGGCGAGACGCCCTTCGGCTTCAGGTCGGCGCCGCGCAGCTCGGGCAGCTCGACCGGCAGCTGGTCCTCGGGGACCGCGACCTCGCCACAGGTCGGACAGTGGATGATCGGGATCGGCGGGCCCCAGTACCGCTGTCGGCTCAGCAGCCAGTCGCGCAACCGGAAGTTGACGGTGCCGCGCCCCAGCCCCTGCTTCTCCAGGAACGCGATGGTGGTCCGCTTCGCGTCCTCGACGGTCAACCCGCTCAGGTCGATCTCGTCGTTGGCCGAGTTGATCGCCGGGCCCTCGCCGGTGAAGGCGTCACCCTCCCAGTCCTCGGGCGGCTGCACGGTCCGGATCACGGGCAGGTCGAAGGCGGCCGCGAAGTCCCAGTCGCGCTGGTCCTGGCCGGGCACGGCCATGATCGCGCCGGTGCCGTAGTCGGCCAGCACGTAGTCGGCGGCGTACACCGGGATCCGGGTGCCGGTGACCGGGTTCAGCGCCGTGACGCCCAGGTCGACTCCGGTCTTCGGCCGATCGGTGGCCTGCCGCTCGATCTCCGTGGTCCGGCCGACCGCCTCGCGGTAGGCCTCGAAGGCGCCGCGCTGAGCGTCGGTCACCAGCTCGGCGGCCAGCGGCGCGTCGGCCGCCACCACCATGAAGGTCGCGCCGAACAGCGTGTCCGGACGCGTCGTGTAGACGGTCAGCGGCTCGTCCCGCCCCTCCACGACGAAGTCGACGTGGGCGCCCTCGGACCGGCCGATCCAGTTGCGCTGGGCGTTGATGACGCGCTCGGGCCACGTCGGCGCCAGCACGTCCAGGTCGTCCAGCAGCTCCTGCGCGTAGTCGGTGATCTTGAAGTACCACTGAGTCAGCGCCCGCTTGGTCACCTCAGCGCCACAGCGCTCGCAGTGGCCGTCGACGACCTGCTCGTTGGCCAGCACCGTCTGGTCCTGCGGGCACCAGTTGACCGGGCTGTTCTTGCGGTAGGCCAGGCCCTGCTCGCGGAACCTCAGGAACAGCCACTGCGTCCAGCGGTAGTACGACGGGTCACTGGTGTTGAACCGGCGATTCCAGTCGAAGCTGATCCCGTACTTCTTGAAGGACTCGAGCTGGGTCTCGATGTTGGCGTAGGTGTAGGTCGCCGGGTGCTCGTCGTTCTTGATCGCGGCGTTCTCGGCGGGTAGCCCGAACGAATCCCAGCCCATCGGGTTCATCACCTCGTAGCCGCGCTGACGCCAGTAGCGCGCGATCACGTCGTGCAGCGCGGTCACCTCGGCATGACCCATGTGCAGGTCGCCGCTGGGGTAGGGAAACATCGTCAGTGCGTAGCGCTTCTCGCGCTCCCCACTGAGCACGGCATCGTCGCTGGCCGCGAAGGGCTGCAGCTCGTCCCACACCCGCTGCCACTTCGTCTCGACCGCGTGCACGTCGTACGACGCGCGTTCTGGCTGCTGCTCGCTCATGTGTCTCTCTCGTCTCGTCCTGCTTCGGGCTCCCTGCGGCGGGCACAAAAAAACCCCTCGAGCACGAGGGGCAGCCGCGTCGGATGTGCGTGACCGACGCGGCTAGGTAAGAAGCAGGGACCTGCGCATGTCCCCATGGTAGCGAATCGCGGCCGGGTTCGGTTTCCCCGGTTGACCGGGGAAAGCGAGACTTGGAACTGGAAGCATCCACTGCCAGGTCGACGACTCGCCGTCACGGTCCGGGCGGCGGGCTAGGTTGACGCCCATGACGCTCCCCCATCTGTTCGCTCTCGACGACAAGGTCGCGATCGTCACCGGCGCCTCCAGCGGACTCGGGGTGGCGTTCGCTCAGGGGTTGGCGGAGGCCGGCAGCGACGTGGTGCTCGGTGCCCGTCGCGTCGATCGGCTCGAGGACACCGCCGGCCTCGTGCGCGAGACCGGGCGCCGCGCCCTGGCCGTGGCCACCGACGTCGCCGACCCGGACTCGTGTCAGGCGCTCGTCGACGCCGCGATGGCCGAGTTCGGCCGGGTCGACATCCTGGTGAACAACGCCGGCATCGGCACGGCTGTCCCGGCCACCCACGAGACGCCTGAGCAGTTCCGGAGGGTGATCGACGTCAACCTCAACGGCAGCTACTGGATGGCGCAGGCGTGTGGTCGGGTGATGCAGCCCGGGTCGAGCATCATCAACATCTCCAGCGTGCTGGGCCTGACCACGGCTGGGCTCCCGCAAGCGGCGTACGCCGCCTCGAAGGCGGGCCTGATCGGGCTCACCCGCGACCTCGCACAGCAGTGGACCGGCCGCAAGGGCATCCGCGTCAACGCGGTGGCGCCCGGCTTCTTCGCCTCGGAGATGACCGACCAGTACCCCGACGGCTACCTCGACCGGGCCAGGGCGCGGATCCCGATGGCGCGCACGGGCGAGCCGACCGAGCTGGCTGCCACGGTCGTCTACCTGGCGTCCGACGCTGCCGGCTACGTCACCGGGCAGACGCTGCCAGTCGACGGTGGCATGACCATCACCTGAGCCAGTGGGGCCTCGGTCGGTGCGGCGACCTTGAAATCCCCACCCGGCTCGACAAGGCTCGTGGTCCGGGCTCGTGGCCCGGACTCCCTGGCCCCGGAGGACCCCATGACAGACACCAGCACCGACGTCAGCCCCGAGATCGCCGACGACCCGAGCCACCTGCTCGCAGCGTTCGACCGGGTGCGCGACTACACCGAGCGACTCGCGATGCCGTTGTCGCCGGAGGACCAGACGGTGCAGTCGATGCCCGAGGTCTCGCCGACCAAGTGGCACCGAGCCCACGTGACCTGGTTCTTCGAGACGTTCCTGCTCGCGGACCACGAGCCCGGCTTCGCGCCGTACGAGGACACGTACTGGTTCCTGTTCAACAGCTACTACGAGTCGCTCGGAGAGCGCTACGCCCGCCACGAGCGGGGTCTGGTGAGCCGCCCCGGCGCCCACGAGGTGGGCTCCTACCGGGCCAACGTGGACGGTCGGGTGCGCGACCTGCTCGACACCGTCGACGAGGGCACCCTGGCGAAGATCGCCGACACCGTCGTGCTCGGCTTCCACCACGAGCAGCAGCACCAGGAGCTGCTGCTCATGGACATCAAGCACGTGCTCTCTCGCAACCCGATGCGACCGACCTACGCCGGCACACCGCTGCGACGGGACGGTGCCTCGCTGCTGGTGGCGGAGGAGCCGGGTTGGGTCGACGTCGAGGGAGGTCTGGTCGAGATCGGCCACGAGGGTGGAGGGTTCGCCTTCGACAACGAGCTGCCCCGACACCGGCAGTGGCTTGAGCCCTACCGGCTGGCCGATCGGCTGGTCACCAATGGTGAGTGGCTCGCCTTCATGGCCGACCGCGGTTACGCCCGCCACGAGCTGTGGCTCTCCGACGGTTGGGCCACCGTGAGCCAGCAGGGGTGGGACTCCCCGCTCTACTGGGTGGAGCTGGACGGGGTGTGGCACGAGCACACGCTCCACGGCACCTGGCCGGTCGACCCCGAGCTCCCGGTCAGCCACGTCAGCTACTACGAGGCCGAGGCCTACGCCACCTGGGCCGACAAGCGGCTTCCCAGCGAGGCGGAGTGGGAGCACGCCGTCGTCAACGGTGGCGCCGCCACCGACGAGCCCAACCTCGCCGACCTCACCACCTTCCACCCCCGTCCGGCAGGCCCGGCCACGGGCGGGCTGCGGCAGGCGTTCGGGGACTGCTGGGAGTGGACCTCCTCGGCCTACCACCCCTACCCCGGCTTCCACCCGCCCGCCGGGGCGATCGGTGAGTACAACGGCAAGTTCATGTCCAACCAGATGGTGCTGCGCGGCGGCTGCGCGCTGACGCCGCCGGGACACGCCCGCTCGACGTACCGCAACTTCTTCCCCCACGGCGCCCGGTGGGCGCTCTCGGGGGTCCGTCTCGCGGACGGTGGCGCTGCCACGGCCCGGAGCAGCGCATGAGCGCGGTCCCCGAGCCCCGGATCTCGGTCCTGCTCGACCCCGACTGGGCGTCGGGGTCGTTGCGCGAGGACGTACGCCGCTGCCTCGGCACCCAGCCGCGGATGCTGCCCCCGAAGTGGCTCTACGACGACGTCGGCGCCCGCCTCTTCGACGAGATCACCCGGCTGCCGGAGTACTACCCCACCGAGGCCGAGCGTTCGATCCTCGCCTCCCGGTCGAGCGAGATCGTCGCCGCGTGCGACGCCACCACCTTCGTGGAGCTCGGCAGCGGCACCAGCGACAAGACCCGGCTGCTGCTCGACGCCTTCGACGGGGCCGACCGGCTCGAGCACCTGGTCCTGGTCGACGTCGCCGAAGCCACCCTCCGGGAGGCGGCGACCGACCTGGGACAGCGCTACCCGCGCTCGCAGATCGACGCCGTCGTCGGCGACTTCACGCTCCATCTCGGCCACCTGCGCCGGCTGCCGAGCGCGGGGAGCCGGATGGTGGGTTTCCTCGGTAGCACCATCGGCAACCTCTATCTCGAGGAACGGGCGGCATTCCTCGGCGCCCTGGCCGACTCGCTCGACCCCGGCGACTGGCTGCTGCTGGGCACCGACCTGGTCAAGCCGGTGGACCGGATCGTCGCCGCCTACAACGACGAGGAGGGCCTCACCGAGGCGTTCGTCCGGAACAGCCTGGTGATGCTCAACCGGGAGCTGGGCGCCGACTTCGACCCCGGGGCCTTCAGCTACGTGCCGCTCTGGGACGCGCGGATGGAGCGGATGGACCTCCGGCTGCGGGCCGAGATGCCGCAGCGCGTCTCCGTCGCGGGTGCCGACATCGTGCTCGACCTCGCCAGTGGCGAGGAGATCAGGGTGGAGATCTCGACGAAGTTCCGGCTGCCGAGGATCGCCGAGGACCTCGCCACCGCCGGCTTCATGGTCACCGACACCTGGACCGATCCTGCGCAGGACTACGGCCTCACGCTGGCGAGGCTGGGGTCCTGAGCGCGGGCGGGTGTCGAAGCAGCCACCACAGTCCGACGAAGGGCAGCACCAACGGCACGAAGCCGTAGCCGATCCCGTAGCCCGACCACACCGTCTGGTCCGGGAACCAGTCCCCCCGCACCAGCGACAGCGTCCCCACGGCCAGGACGCCGACGGCCTCGATCCCGCAGGCGGCGATCGCGACCCGTCGAGCCCGCTCCGAGGTACGCCGCAGCGCGATCGTGGCCACGACGTAGACGATCGCGGCGCAAGCGGAGAGTGAGTAGGCCAGCGGGGCGGCGTCGAACTCGGTGGCGAGCTGCACCGTGGAGCGGGCACCGGCGGCGACCGCGAACACGGCGTAGAGAGCCACCAGCACCTGCCGACCGGTCGAGCCGCGACTCATCGGGCCTGCTTCATCGGGTCTGCTTCATCGAGTCTGCGCCAGCCGGACGACACACACGGCGACCGCGAGCAGGGCGACGACCACGACCCACAACGAGGCGGGTTCGACCTCCTCCTCAACCTCGCCCGGCGCCGGGACCCGCCAGGCGAGCGCCGGGATCAGCCCGGCCGCGGCCACGGCGTACCCGAAGTGCGTGAAGAGGCTGTCCGGACGATCACCCTCCGCTCGCAGCACCAGCCCGAGGTCTGCGACCACGAACAGCACCACCACCGCCTCGGCGGCGACGACCGCGGTCCGGACCGGACGCTCCAGCACCACGATGCGGGTGGCGAGCGCCGCGGCGACGGCCACGAGCACCAGCAGTGCGGCAAGCACCACGCTGACGACGATCACGGGTGAAGGCTAGCGACCCCCGTCCGGTCAGCCCCGTGGGTCGCTCCGGCAACCCCGCCTCGGGCCGCTCTGGTCTCCCCCATCGGCGGGCGCCTGGCCCGGCGGTGCGGTGTGCGGGTGCTGATCGTCGCCCTTCCCAGCGCCGGGACGCAGACCCATCGGGTCCTGACCCGGCGCGGCCTGGTGCGCATGGTTGGCGTCGCCGTACCCACATCCGGGTCGCGGCGGCTCGGCACTGGCCGACGCAGCCGTCCCGGACAGGCACACCACGGGGGCGATCAGCAGAAGTGCGATGCGGCTCGTGGTCGGGCGGGGGTGACGCATGAAGCTCCTCGGCTCGGGACCATGGGGACCACGTTGACACTCCCCGCCGCTGCCCGCCGGTGTCAAGGCACAGCGTCGCCGGACCGCAGGCACCACCTCGGGATCGGCTACGCCCACGCTCGCAAACGCGTCCTCGCCACCTGGCGCAACACGCAAAGAGCCCCCGGCCGATGGCCGGGAGCTCAGTGTCTGTCACTCATGTCGCGACTCAGGTGTCACCCATGTCGCGACTCATGACAACGGTGGAGCTGAGGGGACTCGAACCCCTGACCCTCTGCATGCCATGCAGATGCGCTACCAGCTGCGCCACAGCCCCAATTCCATTGCCCTCAGGCAACTCGCGGAATACTAGCCCGCCGCCCCGAGCGACGCGAAATTGGGTGTCGCGTTGTAGGCGACGAGCCGCATCGGGGCGCCGTCCGGGGCTCCCTCCAGCACCGCGACCGCACAGTTGAGAAGGACTCTCAGTGAGCCGGCCGCGGCCGGCGGCCAGCCGAGAAGCTCGATCAGCGCGACCTTGAGGGCCGCCCCATGGGTCACCGCGACGGCGGTCTCGCCCTCGGCGACGGAGCCCATCAGCTCCCGGCACGCCGGCACCATCCGAGCGAGTACGTCGGCCGTCGACTCGGCGCCCGCCACGACGTCGTAGCGGCCGGTGAGCCACTGTGCGTGCTCGGCGGGGAACTGCTCGGCGAACTCGACGATCGTCAGCCCGGTCCGCTCCCCCAGGTCGTATTCACGCAGCCGCGGGTCGAGGGCCGCCACCAGGCCCGTGTCCTTCTCGACGTACGACGCCGTCTGTCGCGCCCGCGCCAGGTCGGAGGACCACAGTGCGGCCGGGCGCAGCGCGGCGATCAGGGGCGCGACGTCCGCGGCCTGCCGGTGACCGAGGTCGTCGAGCTCCACGTCGGCGTGTCCCTGCCCGCGACCCACGGCGTTCCACGCGGTCCGGCCGTGCCGCAGCAGCACCAGCCGCCGCGCGCCTGCGTCAGCGCTCACCGGCGGTGACGTCGGCGGGAAGGGTGATGACCGGACAGTCGCGCCACAACCGCTCGAGGGCGTAGAACTCGCGCTCCTCCTCGTGCTGGACATGGACCACGACCTCGCCGTAGTCGATGAGGACCCAGCGCCCGTCGCGCTCGCCCTCGCGTCGCAGCGGCTTGGCGCCGATCTCGCGGAGACCGTCCTCGACGGCGTCCACGATGGCCTTCACCTGTCGGTCGCTGCTGCCTGAGGCGAGCAGGAAGGCGTCGGAGATGGCGAGCTGGTCGCTGACGTCGAAGGCGAGGAGGTCGGTGGCGAGCTTGTCAGAGGCCGCGCGGGCGGCGGCGTGGACGAGCTCGACGGCTCGGTCGGTGGCGGTCATGCTGCTCCACTCGAATCGGGGGTCTGGTCGGGGTAGAGGTCGTGCTTGGCGATGTATTGGACGACCCCGTCGGGGACGAGGTACCAGACCGGTTGTCCGGCTGTGACGCGCTCGCGGCACGCGGTCGAGGAGATCGCGAGCGCCGGGATCTCCACCAGGGTGACCCGGTCGGTCGGGATGTCGGTGAGGGTGGAGGCGTCCATGTCGTAGCCGGGCCGGGTGCACCCGACGAAGTGGGCGAGGTCGAAGATCCGCTCCGCGTCCCGCCAGGTGAGGATGTCAGCGAGCGCATCGGCCCCGGTGATGAAGTAGAGCTCCGCGTCGGGCAGCTGCTCGCGCAGGTCGCGCAGCGTGTCGATGGTGTACGTCGGGCCGGCGCGATCGATGTCGACGCGGGAGACCCGGAACCGCGGGTTGGCCGCGGTCGCGATCACGGTCATCAGGTAACGGTCCTCGGCCGGCGAGACCGGTCGGTCGGACTTCTGCCACGGGTCGCCGGTCGGGACGAAGACGACCTCGTCGAGATCGAACCAGGCCTGCACCTCGGACGCGGCGACGAGGTGGCCGTGGTGGATCGGGTCGAACGTGCCACCCATGACCCCGACCCGTCGGGTCGAGCCTCCGGTGACACCGGGCTGGTCGGTCGGCAGCGCGCTCAGCTGTGCTCGCGCCCCCCGCCGAACGCGACGAGCGCACCCATCAGGAACAGCAGCAGCAGCAGGACGCCGATTCCGATGCCCCAGCTCAGGGCGTGGCTGACCTCATGCTCGGCCTCAGCGGCCATCACGATCATCGACATGGGGTCATCGTATCGGGCCTCAGCGGATGTGACCGTCGCCGGTCACGACGTACTTGGTGGAAGTCATCTCCGGCAGCCCCATCGGCCCACGCGCGTGCAGCTTCTGGGTGCTGATCCCGATCTCGGCGCCGAACCCGAACTCGCTGCCGTCGGTGAACCTGGTCGAGGCGTTGACCAGCACCGCGGCGGAGTCGACCGAGGCGACGAATCGGCGAGCGGCCGACTGGTCCTCGGTCACGATGGCGTCGGAGTGGCCGCTCGAGTGGCGGTGGATGTGCTCGATGGCCGCGTCGAGGTCGGGGACGACGGCCGCGGAGATGTCGAGCGAGAGGTACTCGCGGCCCCAGTCGTCGTCGGTCGCCGGTTCGACCCCGTCGTACGCCGAGAAGGCGTGGTCGCCGTGCACGGTGACTCCGGCCTCCTGCAGTCCGGCGACGACCCGCGGCAGGAACTCCCGGGCGATCCCCTCGTGCACCAGGAGGGACTCCGCCGCGTTGCAGACGCTGGTGCGCTGGGTCTTGGCGTTCAGGACGATCGCCAGGGCACGGTCGAGGTCGGCCGCCGTGTCGACGTAGACGTGGCAGTTGCCCACACCGGTCTCGATCACCGGAACCGTCGACTCCTCCACGACGGAGCGGATCAGCCCGGCCCCACCTCGGGGATCAAGACGTCGACCAGGCCGCGCGCCCGCATCAGCGCCTTGACGCTGTCATGGGTCTCGCCGGGCACGAGCTGCACCACGTCGGGGTTCAGTCCGGTGCGCTCGGCGGCCGCGCGCAGCACGTCGACGATGGCGGCGTTGGACGACCGGGCGCTCGACGAGCCGCGCAGGAGCACGGCGTTGCCGGACTTCAGGCAGATGCCGGCGGCGTCGGCGGTCACGTTGGGACGAGCCTCGTAGATCATCGCGACGACGCCGAACGGGACCCTGATCTGGCGCAGCTCGAGCCCGTTGGCGAGCACGCCGCCCCGCACCACCTCGCCCACCGGGTCCGGCAGCCCGGCGACGTCCCGGAGACCCTGGGCCATGTCGGCAACCCGCTCGGGGGTGAGCCGCAGCCGGTCCACGATGTTGCTCGGGGTGTCCTGGTCTGCCGCCCGCTCGAGATCCTCGACGTTGGCGGACACGATCGCCGCGGCGGCCGCGTCCAGGTCGTCTGCCATCGTGTGGAGCGCCGCGTCCTTCGCGGCTCGGGTGGCCAGCGCCAGCGCTCGCGCGGCGGTCCGCGCTCGCTCCGCCACGACACGAAGTCCTGATTCGCTCATAAGTCGAGACTAGACGCAACCATTCGGTCAGTCTGTGCGTCACTATGTCCAGACGGGGACGCCGATCCCCACCGCCCGGGAGGCACCACCATGCACCTACGCTCTCTGGCCGCCGGCCTAGCCGGCGTTGCCCTGCTCACCCCTGCACTCGCACTCACCCCGACTGCCGGGGCCGAGCTGCCACCTCCGCCCTCGTCGCCGATCAGCCTGCAGGCTGCCGACAAGGTCGTGACCTACGCCTACCGCAATCGGGTCTACACCGACTTCGGGCTCCGGCTCATCGCGGGCGAGGAGCCGTTCGAGCTCCGCAGCAACCGTCCCTCCTACGACGACCAGATCACGACGGTGTGGCAACGCGAGTCGGGTGACGTCACGCTCCCCGCAGGCACGATGACCGACTTCAGCGGGCTCCCCGGCTTCGTCGACCTGACCGTGTCGCGGGTCCGCGACGGCGAGGTCGTGAAGCAGAGGTCGGTGGCCGCCTGCTTCAACGGCTACAACACCACCCGCACCCGTCCGGACGCGCCCTCGCGGTCGCCCTACCCCTTCAACTGCCCGTGGAACCCGTACACGATCGGCTCGGTCATGGGTGTCCAGGCGGGATGGTCGACCGGGGTACTCCCCGAGTACGGCCGCCCGGTCAGGCTCGGCACGGGCCGCTACGACGTGGTGGCGACCATCGACCCGGCGTACACGGACCTCTTCGGCATCGCCGAAGAAGATGCCTTGGCCACGACGCGGCTCGTGGTCCGCAAGGAGGGCCGGTTCGGAAGGAGCCAGTCCCGTCCCAGCCAGGGCGGCGAGACCCTGGTCCCGTCGGCTGCCCGCGAGCCTCGCGCGCCGTCGGCAGGTGCGCCGGTTCCCGCGACCGCTCCGGACCTCCAGTCGCTGCCGGCCTTCGGCATCCAGCTCAACCGCAAGGGCACGTCGATGCGCTTCGCCGCAACCGTCTGGAACGGCGGTGCCGGGCCGTTGGTCGTCGACGGCTTCCGCGAGAGCGGCGAGGACCACATGGACGCCTACCAGTACTTCTACGACGCCGACGGCGAGGAGACCGGCTACGAGCAGGTGGGGAAGTTCCACTTCCACGGCAGCAACCACCAGCACTGGCACTTCAGGAACTTCGCGCGGTACCGGCTGCTGAACGCTGACCAGACGCTGGCCGTGAGGTCCACCAAGGCCTCGTTCTGCCTGGCCAACACCGATGCGGTCGACTACACGGTGCCGAACGCCGACTGGCGGCCGGAGAACACGGACCTGTCCAGCGCGTGCGGCGGCCCCGAGGCCCTCGGCATCCGTGAGGTGCTCTCGAACGGTTCCGGCGACACCTACATGCAGTACCGCGGCGGCCAGGCGTTCCGGCTCAAGGGTCTGCCCGACGGGGTCTACTACGTCGCCGTCGAGGCCAACCCGAAGCACACCCTGTACGAGCTCGAGACCGACAACAACACCTCGCTGCGCAAGGTGCGGCTCGGCACCAACGAGCGGACCGGGCGGCGTTGGGTGAGGGTCCCCCAGGTCGGCATCATCGACGAACGGTTCCCCCGCTTCTTCCGCTGACAGGGTTGAGTTGGGCTTCCGCAACACATGAGTAGGGCCTCCGCAACACCCGATGGTGTTGCGGAGGCCCTCTTCAACTGACGCTCACTGGGTTGCGGTGCTCAGCCCTTGCGCTCGGTGATCTTCTCCGCAGCGGTCGGGAAGACGGAGTGGAGGTCGCCCACCACGCCGAAGTCCACCAGCTCGAAGATGGGTGCCTCGTCGTCCTTGTTGACCGCGACGATGGTCTTCGAGGTCTGCATCCCGGCCCGGTGCTGGATCGCACCGGAGATGCCGCCCGCGACGTAGAGCTGCGGTGAGACCGTCTTGCCGGTCTGGCCGATCTGGAACGAGTGGGCGATCCAACCGGAGTCGACCGCAGCGCGCGAGGCGCCCACGGCGGCACCCAGGGAGTCCGCGAGCTGCTCGACCGGCTCGAAGTTGCCCCCCGTGCCACGACCACCGGCGACCACGATCGCCGCCTCGGTGAGGTCGGGACGACCCGAGGCCTTGCGCGGCTGCGACGCCACGATCTGCGCCTTCTTGGCGGAGTCGGACACGGACGCGGCGAACTCCTCGACCGCGGCCGCACCGTCGGCCTCCTCGGGCGTCGCCGAGTTGGCCTTGACGGTGATGATCGGCGTGCCCTTGGTGACCTTCGCGGTGACCGTGTAGTTGCCGGCGAACACGGACTGGGTGGTGGTCCCGTCCTCGGCGACATCGATGGCGTCGGTGATCACGCCCGACTCGACCTTGATGGCGAGCCGACCGGCGATCTCCTTCCCCTCGGTGGTCGAGGGGATCAGGACCGCCGCTGGGGAGGTCTTCTCCACGAGCTGCTGGAGGGCCTCGGCCTTCGGCGCGACGAGGTAGCCCTTGATCTGGGCGTCGTCGACGACATAGACCTTCTCCGCTCCGTACTTCTTGACCTTCTCGGCCACCGCGGCGCCTTGGTCGCCGCTGCCGATGAAGACGGCCGACGGTTCGCCGAGGCGGCGGGCGATGGTGAGGAGTTCGTAGGTCGGCTTCTTGACCTCGCCGTCGGCGTGGTCGATGAGCACCAGAACTTCAGTCATGGATCTTCGGCCCTTTCTTCCTGGTCCTCAGATGAACTTCTTGGACGCGAGGAACTCGGTCAGTGCCGTGGCACCGGAGCCGTCCTCGTCGGTGACGATCTCGCCGGCGGTGCGCGGCGGCCGTTCGGTGGTCTCCTGCACCTCCGACCAGGCGACGGACAGACCGACCTGGTCGGCCTCGACACCGAGGTCGGACAGCGAGTAGGTCTCGAGGGGCTTCTTCTTCGCGGCCATGATCCCCTTGAACGAGGGGTACCGGGCCTCGCCGCTCTGGTCGGTCACGGAGATGACGAGCGGCAGCGTGCCGCCGACCACCTCGGTGGCGGTGTCGCCGTCCCGCTTGATGCGGACCTGGTCTCCCTGGACCTCCACCACGGAGGCGAAGGTGACCTGGGGCAGGTCGAGGCGCTCGGCCAGCATCGCCGGGATGACGCTCATCACGCCGTCCGTCGAGGCCATGCCACACATGACCATGTCCACGGCCGCGTCGGCGCCGATCTTCTCCACGGCCTTGGCCAGCACCAGGCTGGTCGCGACCGCGTCGGAGCCGGCGATGGCGTCATCGAGGACGTGGACGCCCTGATCGGCCCCCATCTGGAGTGACTTGCGGACGGCATCGACCCCCTTCTCGGGGCCTACGCAGAGCGCGGTGACGGTGGTCTCGCCCTCGCCCTTCTCCTTGATCTGGAGCGCTTGCTCGACCGCGTACTCATCGAGTTCGGACAGCAGTCCGTCCACGCCTTCGCGGTCGACGGTCTGGTCGGACTCGAAATGCCGGTCGGCAGTCGCGTCGGGTACGTACTTCACACAGACGACAATGTTCATGGTGTGTGGCCGTGACGGCCCCTCCTGAGGTTTCGGGTGATCATGAGGTTACTAGCGGGAAACCTTGGCGACGAGGTCGGCCACGGGTGGGATCCCTCACAGCGCCGCGGCTGGTTCAGGGGCGGATGACGCGATCGAGGATCCGCCCGACGATGAGGTAGGCAACCGCTCCGAGGCCCCAGTTGAACAGTGCGTTCTTCACCTCGGCGTTGCTGCCGCCGAAGTCCTTGATCCCGTTGGTGCGGGAGAACACGTCGAGGTCGACGAACTTCGCGCCCGAGAGGACGAAGTCCACCAGGGAGTTCTTCTCGTTGGCGCCGAGTGCGACCAGGAGCGCCCCCACGGCGAGCAGCAAGGCGCACACGAGGAACACCAGCCAGACCACCTGGGCGATCCGGACGCGCACCGGGGTGCGCGGCTTCTTCGTCGTGTCACCGGTCTTGGTCTTGTCGGCCTTGTCAGCCTTGCGGAGCGCCATGGCCGGATCATAGGGCCTCTCAGCGGCCGAGGAACTCGGCCTTCCCCGGACCGTTCTCGACGAACGAGCCCATGCCGATGGCGCGATCCTCCGTGGCGAACAGCGCCGCGAACTGCTGACGCTCGATCTCGAGGCCGGTCTCGAGGTCGACCTCGAGACCACGGTCGATGCTCTCCTTGGCCGCCCGCACGGCGTACGTCGCGGCCCCGGCGAACTGCCCGGCCCAGGCCAGCGCTTCGGCGTAGACCTGGTCGGCCGGGAGCACTCGGTCCACCAGACCGATCGCGAGCGCCTCCTCGGCCGGCACGAACCGGCCGGTGAAGATCAGGTCCTTCGCCCGGCTCGGGCCCACCAACCGGGTCAGTCGCTGGGTGCCACCGGCGCCGGGGATGATGCCGAGCAGGATCTCGGGCTGGCCGAGGACGGCGTTGTCGGCGGCGAACCGGACGTCGGCACACAGCGCCAGCTCGCACCCACCACCCAGGGCATAGCCGGTGACGGCCGCCACGACGGGCTTGGGGATCCGGGCTACCGCGGTGAATGCGGACTGGAGCCCCCCGGATCGCTTGACCATGTCCGTGTAGGACATGTCGGCCATCTCCTTGACGTCCGCACCGGCCGCGAACACCTTCTCGCCGCCGTAGACCACGACCGCCTTCACGTCGTCGCGATCGGTCGCCTCGGCGGCGGCGGACCGGATCTCCTCCTGCACCTGCACGTTGAGGGCGTTCATCTTCGGCCGGTCCAGCCGCAGCGTGGCGACGCCGTCGGCTACCTCGAGACGTACGAACTCCGACATGAAATCTCCTCCGGTCGCACAGCAGGTCAGGGGCAGGGCCCGAGCCTAGCCACGCGCTCGTTCCGGACCGGCATGGGCTTAGATGGGCCGGGTGAGCCTGAACCCCTGGCGCTGGCAGAGCCGCGACGAGACCGCTCCGGTGTGGCCCGGTTTCCATCAGCTGCTGGGGGCGACGTGGACGCCGGAGTCGACCAACTTCGCCGTCTGGTCACCCGAGGCGACCGCGATGTGGGTCTGTCTCTTCGACGAGGACGGCGACGAGATCCGGCACCAGCTGACCGAGCACACCCTGGGTGTCTGGCACGGCGCAGTGCCCCACGTCCCTCCCGGCCAGCTGTACGGCTTTCGCGCCGACGGCCCGTGGGAGCCCGACGCCGGGCGGTGCTTCGATGTGACCAACGCGCTGCTCGACCCGTACGCCCGCGCCATCTCGGGCGGCGACACCCCCCGCTCGATCGTCGTGCACGACGAGTTCGACTGGGGCGGGGACCGCCTGCTGCGCACCCGGTGGCGCGACACCGTGATCTACGAGCTGCACGTCAAGGGCTTCACACAGCTCCACAACGAGATCCCCGAGCACCAGCGCGGGACGTACGCCGGGCTCGGCACCCCCACCGTCACCCGCTACCTCAACGACCTCGGCGTCACCGCGGTCGAGCTGCTCCCGGTCCACCACTTCTTCACCGAGCCGGGCGTCGCCGCGCGCGGCCTGGTCAACTACTGGGGTTACAACTCGATCGGCTTCTTCGCCCCGCACGCGGCCTACTCCTCGGCCGGTGACCAGGGTCAGCAGGTCGCCGAGTTCAAGCAGATGGTGAAGAACTTCCACGCCGCCGGGATCGAGGTGATCCTGGACGTCGTCTACAACCACACCGCCGAGGGTGGACCCGACGGGCCGGCGTACTCCTTCCGGGGGCTGGACGACCTCGGCTTCTACAAGCGCGCTGACGATGGCGACGACGGCCTCGCCTACTGGGACGTGACCGGCTGCGGCAACACCGTGGACTCGAGCAACGTCGGGGCGCTGAGGATGATCCTCGACTCGCTGCGCTACTGGGTGACCGAGATGCACGTCGACGGCTTCCGGTTCGACCTCACCTCTGCGCTGGCACGGACCGGGCACGACATCGACATGCGCAGCGCCTTCCTGACCACGATCGCCCAGGACCCGGTGCTGCGGCACGTGAAGCTGATCGCCGAACCCTGGGACGCCTCGATGGACGGCTACCAGGTCGGCTCCTACCCGCCGCCCTGGGTGGAGTGGAACGACCGCTACCGCGACACGATGCGTGACTTCTGGCGGGGTGCGGCGCCGGGCGTCCGCGACCTGGCCAGCCGGATGGCCGGGTCCTCCGACCTGTACGCCGACGACGGGCGCTCGCCGTACGCCTCGGTGAACTTCGTGACCGCTCACGACGGGTTCACCGCGCGTGACGTCGTCTCCTACGAGCACAAGCACAACGAGGCGAACGGCGAGTCCAACCGCGACGGCACGGACAACAACCGGTCTCTCAACCACGGCGTCGAGGGTGAGACCGACGACGAGGCGATCGTCGCGCTGCGGCGGCGGCAGGCGGCGAACATGATGGTGACGCTGTGCCTGTCGAGCGGTGTCCCGATGCTCACCGCGGGCGACGAGCGGGGCCGCACCCAGGGCGGCAACAACAACGCATACTGCCAGGACAACGAGGTCTCGTGGGTCGACTGGCGGCCTGACGACGCGTGGCTCGATGTCTACGACCTGGTCAAGGGGGCGCTGCGGTTGCGGCGCCAGCATCCCGCGCTGCGTCAGCGCCACCACTTCGCCGGCAGTCCGACCATCGACGGTGGTCCCAAGGACCTGGCCTGGCTGCACCCCCGCGGCGACGAGATGAAGGAGCGGGACTGGCACGACGACGCGCTCCAGGTCGTCGGCATGTTCGTCTCCGGTGACCCACTCCGCTCCCCCGGCCCGCGCGGTGAGCAGCAGCGCGATGCCTCGTTCATGCTCTGGTGCAACGCAGGGGGCGTCCCGATCGACGTACAGCTCCCCGACAACCAGTGGGTCACCCGCGGCGAGGTCGCGCTGTCCACCGATCCCGACCTCGCCCACGGCACCGCGGTGGCAGCCGGCGACGTGCTCCCCCTCGCGGCCCGCTCCGTCGTCGTCCTCCGCCAGACCTGACCATCCGCTGACCAGGCAGTTGTGCACCCAGGAACCAGCCCGACCGGGCACTTCTGTCCCACGAAGTGCCCGGTCACCGGGTTCTGTGGGGACACAACTGCCCGGTCAGCGGGTTAGGCGGGGAGGGCGACGACGCCGAGCTCGGCGGGTGAGGCCAGCAGGTCGTTCTTGGGTACGACGCGCACGGTGTAGCCGAAGGCGCCGCTGCGTCCGAGGGTGAGATCGCCGTCGAAACGGTGACGGCCGCCCTCGTAGTCCTCGACCGGGCTCAGGCTCTCCACCGAGCTCGCCACCAGCTCGTCCTCGGAGTTGATGATCCCGTGGACCAGCTGCACGTCCACGTCGTCGGGGGTCAGGTCTCCCAGGGAGACGAAGGCCCGGACGCTGAGCGTGGTGCCGATCTCCGGGGCGTCCCCGACCCCGCTGCTCTCGACGTGCTCGACCCGGACCCCGGACCAGCCGGTCCGGACCTTCGCCTTCCACGCGGCCAGCTCGGTGGCTCCGCTGTAGTCGGAGTTCAGCAGACGCCCGGTGAGGGCCGCCGGCGTGTAGAGCTCACGCACGTAGTCACGCACCATGCGGGTGGCGAGCACCTTCGGACCGAGTGACTTCAGGGTGTGGCGCACCATCTCGAGCCAGCGGTTCGGTACGCCGTCGGGGCCGACGTCGTAGAAGCGCGGTGCGACCTCGTTCTCGATCAGGTCGTAGAGCGCCGTCGCCTCCAGGTCGTCGCGGCGGTCGGTGTCGTCGACGCCGTCTGCGGAGGGGATCGCCCAGCCGTTGCTGCCGTCGTACCACTCGTCCCACCAGCCGTCGAGGATCGACAGGTTGAGCCCGCCGTTGAGCGCTGCCTTCATGCCGGAGGTGCCGCACGCCTCGTACGGCCGCAGCGGGTTGTTGAGCCAGACGTCGCAACCCGGGTACAGCGGCAGCGCCATCGCGATGTCGTAGTTGGGCAGGAAGACGATGCGGTGCCGGACTTCGGGATCGTCGGCGAACTGCACCAGCTGCTGGATCAGCTTCTTGCCGCCGTCATCGGCCGGGTGGGACTTGCCGGCGATGATCAGCTGGATCGGACGCTCCGGGTGCAGCAGCAGGCGCTTGAGCCGCTCGGGGTCCGCGAGCATCAGCGTGAGCCGCTTGTACGACGGGACGCGGCGGGCGAACCCGATGGTCAGCACGTCCGGGTCGAGGCAGGAGTCGATCCACGAGAGCTCGGCCGGCGCCGCGCCACGCTTGGCCCACGACTTCGCCAGTCTGCGCCGCGCATCCTTGACGAGCTTCTCGCGCAGCACGCGCTTGGTCGACCAGATGTCGGCGCTGGGGATCTTGTCCACGGTCGCCCAGAACGAGTCCGCGTCGGCGTTGTCGAGGTCGGCGCCGTGACCGGCGGCGAGCTCGAAGACCTCACGGCCCACCCAGGTCGGCGCGTGAACGCCGTTGGTGATCGAGGCGATCGGGACCTCGGCCTCGTCGAAGGCGGGCCACAGCCCGCTGAACATCCCCCGCGACACGTGTCCGTGCAGCTGGGACACGCCATTGGCACGCTGCGCGAGCCGGAAGCCCATCACGGCCATGTTGAAGACGCTGGCGTCACCACCGTCGTAGTCCTCGGTCCCGAGCGCGAGGATCCGCTCGACCGGTACGCCGGGCACCGGTGAGGCACCGCCGAAGTACTGCTCCATCAGCTCCCGAGGGAACCGGTCGATGCCGGCGGGGACCGGGGTGTGGGTGGTGAAGACGGTCGAGCCGCGGCTCACCTCGAGCGCGGTCTCGAAGTCGAGGGTCGGCCCACCCTCGGCGACCGACAGCTCGCGGATCCGCTCGAGGCCGAGGAAGCCGGCGTGGCCCTCGTTGGTGTGGAACACCTCGGGCTCCGGAGCGCCGGTGAGGCGGGTGTAGGCGCGCAGTGCCCGGACGCCGCCGATGCCGAGCAGCAGCTCCTGGTGCAACCGGTGCTCGCTGGTGCCGCCGTAGAGACGGTCGGTGACCTCGCGGAGGTGGTCGGGGTTCTCCTCGATGTCGGTGTCGAGGAGCAGCAGCGGCACGCGGCCGACGCGGGCGACCCAGATCCGGGCCACGAGCTCGGCGCCGCCGGCCATCGTGATCCTGATCAGCACCCGCGACCCGTCTTCCTCGCGCAACAGCGAGAGCGGCAGCTCGTCGGGGTCGAGCACCGGATACGTCTCCTGCTGCCAGCCCTCGCGAGAGAGCGACTGCTTGAAGTAGCCCTGCCGGTAGAGCAGGCCGACGCCGATCAACGGGACGCCGAGGTCGGAGGCCGCCTTGAGGTGGTCACCGGCGAGGATGCCGAGGCCGCCGGAGTACTGCGGGAGCACTGCGGAGATGCCGTACTCCGGGGAGAAGTAGGCCACTGCCTGCGGGGCGTCCTCGCCGACGGTCCGGTACCAGTGGTCACCAGCGAGGTAGCCGTCGAGGTCTGCCTGCGCGGCAGTGAGCAGGTCGAGGAACGCGCCGTCGGCGGCGAGCTGGTCGAGGCGGCTGGTGTCGACCGCACCGAGCAGTCGCACCGGGTCGTGCCCGGTCGACTCCCACAGGTCGGAGTCGACGGCTGCGAACACATCCTGCGTCGGGGGGTGCCAGGACCACCGCAGGTTGCCGGCAAGGGTGCCGAGGGAGGCCAGCGCCTCGGGGAGGACAGGTCGGACGGTGAATCGTCGAATCGCGCGCACGGGCAGGACGCTATCGACAAAATGTGAACGATCCAACCCGGCGTCCGCATGGCGTGCGACCCGGCACACCCCTGACCGGGGCCGAGCCCGGTCGGCTCCCCGGGGTGAGCACACCACCCGCATCCCGCGCTCGGGTGTCCGGGGGCTGGTCGGCCCGGCTTGCGTCGGCTCCCCCGATTGGGAAGTGTGGCCAACATGGTCGGTCGTATCCCTGTCATGGACGTCATGCCCCTCGTCGACCTCGGCCGGCAACCGGCGAAGGCCACCGCGGGCGAGCCCTTCCCGGTCACGGCGACGGTGTTCCGCGAAGGTCACGACAAGCTCGGCGCCGAGGTCGTGCTGACCGACCCCGACGGGACGCGCCGGGCGCCGACGCGGATGGTCCTCGACGGCGGCGACGAGCCCGACCGGTTCGTCGCCTGGGTCACCCCGGATGCGGTGGGCACCTGGACGTTCGAGATCCATGCCTGGTCCGACCCGATCGCGACCTGGCAGCACGCGGCCGGTCTCAAGATCCCGGCCGACGTCGACGTCGAGCTGATGTTCACCGAGGGGAGGTTGCTCCTCGAGCGGGTGCTCGCAGGGCCCGACCGGCTCGACGCGCGTGCGGTCGAGGTCGTCCGGGCCGGGATCGTGGCCGCGACCGACACCGCGCGTCCGCCCGCCGCCCGGCTGGCGGCTCTGCAGGCCCCCGAGCTCGTGGGGGTTCTCGCCGCTCACCCGCTGCGCGAGTTCATCACCGTGGAGGGCCCGTTCCCGGCGTACGCGGACCGGACTCTCGCGCTGTTCGGGAGCTGGTACGAGTTCTTCCCGCGGTCCGAGGGTGCCGTCCAGGACAAGAAGACCGGGCGGGTCACCAGCGGCACGTTCGCCACGGCGGCGCAGCGGCTGGAGGCCGTGGCCGACATGGGCTTCGACGTGATCTACCTGCCCCCGATCCACCCGATCGGCACGGTCAACCGCAAGGGACCCAACAACACGCTCACCCCCGGCCCCGAGGACACCGGCTCGCCGTGGGCGATCGGCAGCAAGGAGGGCGGCCACGACGCGGTCCACCCGGACCTCGGCACCCTGGCCGACTTCGACGCGTTCGTGGAGCGCGCCGGCTCACTCGGACTCGAGGTGGCCCTCGACCTGGCCCTGCAGGCCGCCCCCGACCACCCGTGGGCGACCAGCCACCCCGAGTGGTTCACGACCCGCGCCGACGGCACCATCGCCTACGCAGAGAACCCCCCGAAGAAGTACCAGGACATCTACCCGATCAACTTCGACAACGACCCCGCCGGCATCTCCACCGAGGTGTTGCGCATCGTGCGGCACTGGATGTCGCACGGCGTCCGGATCTTCCGCGTCGACAACCCCCACACCAAGCCGGTGGCCTTCTGGGAGTGGCTGCTGCGCGAAGTCCGTTCGACCGACCCCGACGTGCTGTTCCTCTCCGAGGCGTTCACGCGCCCGGCGATGATGCACGCCCTGGGCGCGGTGGGATTCCATCAGTCCTACACGTACTTCACCTGGCGCACCGCGAAGCCCGAGATCGAGGACTACCTCCGTGAGCTCGCCACGGAGAGCGACCACCTGATGCGTCCCAACTTCTTCGTCAACACCCCCGACATCCTGCACGGGTTCCTGCAGTACGGCGGGCCGGCGGCGTTCAAGATCCGGGCCGTGCTCGCGGCCACCGGGTCGCCGAGCTGGGGTGTCTACGCCGGCTACGAGCTCTTCGAGCACGTCGCGGTCAAGCCGGGCAGCGAGGAGTACCTCGACTCGGAGAAGTACCAGATCCGGATCCGTGACTGGGACGCGGCGGCGGCGGAGGGCCGCACCCTCGCGCCCTACCTGACCAAGCTCAACCGGGTGCGTCGGGACCACCGCGCGCTCCAGCTGCTGCGCAACGTGACCATCCACGAGACCGACGACGACCATGTGCTCTGCTTCAGCAAGCGCGCACCCGCTGGGGAGGGCGACACCGTCGTCGTCGTGCTGAACCTCGACCCCCATGCGACCCGGGAGACCGTCGTCCATCTCGACCTGCCGGCGCTGGGGCACGAGTGGAATGACACGTTCGCGGTCCACGACGAGATCAGCGACGAGACCTGGACATGGGGCGCGCACAACTACGTGCGGCTCGACCCGAGCCACGAACCCGCGCACGTACTGACCATCAGGAGTCCCCGTTGACCGACGTGATCGCCGACGAGCCGGCGCTGACGCCCCCTCCGCACACGCTCAATCAAACCCCCGACTGGTTCAAGACAGCCGTCTTCTACGAGGTGCTGGTCCGTTCCTTCCGCGACTCCAACGCCGACGGCACCGGCGACTTCCGGGGCCTGATCGAGAAGCTCGACTACCTGGAGTGGCTCGGCGTCGACTGCCTCTGGGTGCCGCCGTTCTTCACCTCCCCGCTACGCGACGGGGGCTACGACGTCGCCGACTTCACCGGGATCCATCCCGAGTGCGGGACCATCCAGGACTTCCAGGAGTTCCTCGACGAGGCCCACCAGCGTGGGATCCGGGTGATCATCGACTTCGTCATGAACCACACCAGTGACGCGCACCCGTGGTTCCAGGAGTCACGCCGCGACCCCGAGGGGCCGTACGGCGACTTCTACGTCTGGTCCGACACCGACGAGCTCTACGAGGACGCCCGGGTGATCTTCGTCGACACCGAGCCCTCGAACTGGACGTGGGACCCGGTGCGCGGCCAGTACTTCTGGCACCGGTTCTTCCACCACCAGCCGGATCTGAACTTCGACAACCCCGCGGTCCGCGACGCGATGCTCGAGGCGATGGACTTCTGGCTGGCGATGGGGCTGGACGGGTTCCGGCTCGACGCCGTCCCCTACCTGTTCGAACGACCCGGGACCAACGGGGAGAACCTGCCCGAGACCCACCAGATGCTGAAGAAGGTCCGGCGGTTCGTGGATGAGAAGTACCCGGGCACGGTACTGCTGTGTGAGGCCAACCAGTGGCCGGATGACGTCGTCGAGTACTTCGGTGATCCCTCGGTCGGCGGCGACGAGTGTCACATGGCTTTTCACTTCCCGGTCATGCCGCGGATCTTCATGGCCGTGCGCCGCGAGTCTCGCTACCCGATCTCGGAGATCATGGAGCAGACGCCGGCCATCCCCGACAGCTGCCAGTGGGGCATCTTCCTGCGCAACCACGACGAGCTGACGCTGGAGATGGTGACCGACGCGGACCGCGACTACATGTGGTCCGAGTACGCCACCGACCCGCGGATGAAGGCCAACATCGGTATTCGCCGCCGGCTCGCCCCGCTGCTCGACAACGACACCAACCGGATGGAGCTGTTCACGGCGCTGTTGCTCTCGCTGCCCGGCTCCCCCGTCCTGTACTACGGCGACGAGATCGGCATGGGCGACAACATCTGGCTCGGCGACCGCGACGGCGTCCGGACGCCGATGCAGTGGACCCCGGACCGCAACGCCGGGTTCTCCAAGGCCACGCCCGGCCGGTTGCACCTGCCGCTGAACCAGGACCCCGTGACCGGCTTCCAGAGCGTGAACGTCGAGTCGCAGCTGGAGAACTCCTCCTCGCTGCTGCAGTGGACTCGCCGGATCATCCACGCCCGGCGCAACCACCCGGCCTTCGGGCTGGGCACCTTCAACGACCTCGGCGGGTCGAACCCGACCGTGCTGTCCTACGCCCGCGAGTACGTCGACGACGACGGCCGCGAGGACATCATCGTCTGTGTCCACAACCTCTCGCGGTTCCCGCAGCCGGTCGAGCTCGATCTGCGTCGCTGGGAGGGCAGCGTCCCGGTGGAGCTGCTCGGGAGCGTACCGTTTCCGGCAGTGGGTGAGCTGCCCTATCTGCTGACCCTGGGCGGCTACGGCTTCTACTGGTTCCGGCTGACTCGACCGGCCGACGAGGAGGGGGGCGCGGCGTGAAGGACGTGCTGCGCGACTTCATCGCCCAGACCCGCTGGTTCGGCGGCAAGGGCCGGCCCTTCGACGTCACCGACGTCCGTCGGCTCGGCACCCTGGGTGACGGTGAACCCACCCTGGCGCTGGAGCTGGTCACGCTCACCTACCGTGACGCCGAGGGGGGCGAGGACTTCTACCAGGTTCCGCTGGCCCTCTATCCGACGTCGCAGAACCACCTGGAGCACGCTCTGGTCGGGCTGTGGGACGACCCGGGAGCCGGGCCCTCCCACGCGTACGACGCCGTGCACGACCGATCCGCGATGGCGCTGCTGCTGTCGGCCTTCGCGTCCCCGCCGGCGGGTGCGCTCCACTTCGAGCGGGTGCCCGGGCACGAGCTCGACCTGACGACACACTCCACGTTGTTCTCCGGTGAGCAGTCGAACTCCTCGGTCGCCTTCGGCGAAGACGCACTGCTCAAGCTGTTCCGCCGGATCACCCCCGGACGCAACCCCGACATCGCGGTCCACGAGGTGCTGACACGCGCCGGTTCGGACCACGTGGCTGCGCTCTACGGGTGGGTCGAGACCGGAGACGGTGACGACCTGCTCCAGCTCGCCATGCTGCAGCAGTTCCTGCGCACCGCCAGCGACGGCTGGGAGCTGGCGCTGGCCAGCGTGCGCAACCTCTTCGCGGAGGGCGACCTGCACGCCGACGAGGTCGGTGGAGACTTCGCCGGCGAGGCGGCCAGGCTCGGGGTGGCGCTGCGCGAGACGCACGAGTCGCTGGCCGAGCACTTCCCGGTCCACGTGCGTGATGCGGCGGACCAGTCGGCGCTCGCCGCAGGCATGCACGCCCGGCTCGACGCTGCCTCAGAGGTGGTCCCCGGGCTCGCCGAGCACGCCCCTGCCCTCCGCCGGGCCTTCGACCGAGTTGCCGAGGTGAACGACCTGGTGATCCAGCAGATCCATGCCGATCTCCACCTCGGCCAGACACTGCGCACTGTGAAGGGATGGAAGATCGTGGACTTCGAAGGGGAGCCGGCCAAGCCGCTGGCCGAACGGGCGCGGCCCGACTCGCCGTGGCGGGACGTGGCCGGCATGCTGCGGTCCTTCGACTACGCACCACGGGTCGTCGAGCGGTCCTACGCGGACGCCGAGCCGGCCGGTGCCGACCAGCGCGCCTTCCGGGCCGCCGAGTGGTCCAAGCGGAACCGATCGGCCTTCCTGGAGGCCTACGTCGGGCGACCGCTGACTCCGGACGAGGACACGCTGCTGGCGGCGTACGTCGCCGACAAGGCTGTCTACGAGGCGGTCTACGAAGCGCGCAACCGGCCGTCATGGGTGTCGATCCCCCTCGACGCGATCGCCGAGCTGGTGGCCGCATGAGCGCCGTGCTGCCGGTCTCGACCGAGGAGCTCGACCTCCTGGTGCGCGGCGAGCACGGTCACCCGCACTCCCTGCTCGGGCCACACCCGCACGACGGCGGCGTGACCGTGCGCGTGCTGAAGCCGCTGGCGGCGTCGGTCGTGGTGACCTACGACCAGGAGCGGGTCGACCTCACCCACGAGCACGAAGGCGTCTGGGTCGGCGTGCTCGCGGGGACCGAGGTGCCGGGCTACCGGCTCGAGGTCTCCTACGGCGACGACCCGGTCGTCGTCGACGACCCCTACCGGTTCCTGCCCACCCTGGGCGACATCGACGTCCACCTCATCAACGAGGGCCGCCACGAGAACCTCTGGGAGGTCCTGGGGGCGCGCGTCCACCGCTACCAGGAACTCGGCGATTCCGTGACCGGAACCGCTTTCGCCGTCTGGGCCCCTGCCGCTCGCGCCATCCGGCTGAAGGGCTCCTTCAACAACTGGGACGGCCGCGAGCACCCGATGCGCCAGCTCGGCAGCTCCGGGGTCTGGGAGCTGTTCGTGCCCGACACCGGCTCCGGCTCGGTCTACAAGTTCGTCGTGCTCGGCGCCGACGGGCACTGGCGCGAGAAGGCCGACCCGATGGCCTTCCACACCGAGGTCCCGCCGCTCACCGGATCGGTCGTCTTCGAGCCCACCTACGAGTGGGGCGACGGCGAGTGGATGAGCAACCGCGCCACGGGGCGTCCCCTGGTCGCCCCGATGTCGACGTACGAGGTCCACCTCGGGTCGTGGCGCAAGCCCTACGGTCGCACGCTCTCGTACGCCGAGCTGGCCGACCAGCTCGTCCCCTACCTCACCGATCTCGGCTTCACCCATGTCGAGTTCATGCCGGTGATGGAGCACCCGTTCGGAGGCTCGTGGGGCTACCAGGTCACGTCGTACTACGCGCCGACCTCGCGCTTCGGCGACCCCGACGGCTTCCGCCACCTCGTCGACCGGCTGCACCAGGCGGGCATCGGGGTCATCGTCGACTGGGTGCCCGCGCACTTCCCGAAGGACGAGTTCGCGCTTGCGCGGTTCGACGGGACGCCGCTCTACGAGGACCCCAACCCCTCGCGTGGCGAGCACCCCGACTGGGGCACCTACGTCTTCAACTTCGGCCGTCGGGAGGTGCGGAACTACCTGGTCGCGAATGCGCTCTACTGGCTGGAGGAGTTCCACATCGACGGGCTGCGCGTCGACGCGGTCGCCTCGATGCTCTATCTCGACTACTCGCGCGAGCCCGGGGAGTGGACCCCCAACGTCCACGGCGGCCGGGAGAACCTCGAGGCGGTGCAGTTCCTCCAGGAGATGACCGGCACCGTCGGCAAGCGTGTGCCCGGTGCGATGACCATCGCCGAGGAGTCGACCTCCTGGCCCGGCGTCACCCAGCCCACCTCGGAGAACGGGCTCGGCTTCTCGTTCAAGTGGAACATGGGTTGGATGCACGACTCGCTGGCCTACATGCAGCACGAGCCGGTCCACCGGTCCTGGCACCACGGCGAGATGACCTTCTCGATGGTCTACGCCTGGTCGGAGAACTTCGTGTTGCCGATCAGCCACGACGAGGTCGTGCACGGCAAGGGTTCGCTGCTGCGCAAGATGCCGGGTGACCGGTGGCAGCAGCTGGCCAACCTGCGTGCCTACCTCGGCCACATGTGGGCCCACCCGGGCAAGCAGCTGATCTTCATGGGTGTCGAGCTGGGCCAGGAGTCGGAGTGGGCCGAGGCCCGTGAGCTCGACTGGTGGTTGACCGACCATCCCGAGCACCGCGGCGTGCAGTCGCTGGTCCGCGACCTCAACCGGGTCTACCGCGAGACCCCGGCTCTCTGGGACAACGACGGCGACCCCGCGGCGTTCGACTGGCTCGACGCCAACGACGCCGGCCGGAACGTCTTCTCGTTCCAACGGATCGCCGCCGACGGCACGGCACTGGTCTGCGTCTCGAACTACGCGGCTCAGCCTCACCACGGCTACCGCCTCCCCCTGCCCTCCGCCGGCACGTGGGAGGAGGTCGTCAACACCGACGCCGAGTCCTACACCGGCTCGGGGGTGGGCAACCTCGGCAGCGTCACCGCCGTCTCCGGCGAGCACGCCGGCCGTCCGGCGTACGCCGACCTGGTGCTGCCCCCGCTCGCGACGATCTGGCTGCGCTCCTGACAACCGCGGCGTGTGCCTGAGACCTACCTCCAGGTCGGTCTCAGGCACACGCGGCTGCGGTTAGGGTGGCCGGGTGACTCAGCGCCCCCAGCAGCCGGCCGTGTACACGGTGGCCGAAGGGATCGCGCGCATCAGCTGGGCCGACGACGTGACCCGCCAGGAGCTGCACGAGGCCGTGCAACTGGTGGCCCGGGAGGTCGAGGCGGCGCTGGCCGACCACGGGCGGGTCGAGACGCTGGTGAGTCCCGACGACACCGGGGCGCAGCGGGTCGCCACCTGGTCCGGCATGAGGCGCGAGGGGGTCATGCGCGGCGTGGTCGTCGACGGCCAGATCACCGACCGGGTCGTCTACGCGCGGCTCGCGACGGACACCCCGGTCAGTGAGCCGGGCGGGTTCCGCGCGCTGCTCAACTCGTTCCTGCCCCGCAAGCGAGCCATCAGCCAGCTGCTGATCCGGGACCCCGACGATCGGGTGCTGCTCTGTCAGCTCACCTACAAACCGGACTGGGACCTCCCCGGCGGGGTCGTCGAGGTCGGGGAGTCACCCCAGCTCGCGGCGTCACGGGAGGTCTCCGAGGAGCTCGGGCTCACCCTGCCGGCCGGCTCGCTGCTCCTCACGGACTGGCTCCCTGCGTGGAGCGGCTGGGACGACGCCCTCTGCCTGGTCTTCGACGGTGGACGACACGATCCATCCGTGCTCGATGCCATGGTCAGGGAGCCCCGTGAGATCCGGCATGCGGAGTTCTGCACCGCTGCGCAGGTCGCTGAACGGTGCGCCGACTTCACCGCCCGACGGGTGGCGTCCGCGCTCGGGAACGTCGACGGCACCCGTCCGTCGTACGTCGAGAGCGGCCGCCCCTCCCCCGCCTAGGAACCGCCCACGCACGCCGTCTCGGCAGCCCTCGCCAAATCGGCCGGAAAGCGAAAGACTCGGTTCGTGTTCGTCTTCGAGTTCTCAGCAGGCAGCAGGGACCAGGCCGATTTGCTCGGTGGCAAGGGCGCCAACCTGGCCGAGATGACCAACCTCGGGCTCCCGGTGCCTCCGGGGTTCACCATCACGACCGAGGCGTGTCGGGCCTATCTGCAGGGCAGCGATGACGGCAACCAGGAGCCGGAGGAGCTGGCCCAGGAGGTCACCGACCACCTCGCGGCGCTCGAGAAGACCATGGAACGTCAGCTCGGTGATGCCGACGACCCGCTGCTGGTCAGCGTCCGCTCCGGGGCGAAGGCCTCGATGCCGGGCATGATGGAGACCGTCCTGAACGTCGGGCTCAACGACGAGTCGGTGGCGGGCCTGGCCCGGCAGAGCCAGGATGAACGCTTCGCCCACGACTCCTACCGCCGGTTGCTGCAGATGTTCGGCGCCACGGTGCTCGGCATCGAGGGAGAACACTTCTCCGCGGCTCTCGACGAGGCGAAGCGGACCAAGGGCGTCGACAACGACCTCGACCTCGACGCCGACGACCTGCGCACCCTGGTCGAACGTTTCAAGCAGATCATCGAGCAGCACGCCGGCCGACCCTTCCCGCAGAACCCCCGCGAGCAGCTCGACCTCGCCGTACGCGCCGTCTTCGACTCGTGGAACACCGACCGGGCCCGGCTCTACCGCCGCCAGGAGCGGATCCCCGAAGACCTCGGCACGGCCGTCAACATCCAGGCGATGGTCTTCGGCAACTTCGGCATGGACTCCGGTTCGGGCGTGGCCTTCACCCGTGACCCCGCGAGTGGAGACCAGGGCGTCTACGGCGACTACCTCCAGAACGCCCAGGGCGAGGACGTCGTGGCCGGGATCCGCAACACCGTCTCGCTGGCAGACTTCCAGGAGGTCGACCGGGCGGCCTACGACGAGCTGATGACGATCATGACCCGGCTCGAGCGCCACTACCACGACATGTGCGACATCGAGTTCACGGTGGAACGTGGCAAGTTGTGGATGCTGCAGACCCGCGTCGGGAAGCGGACGCCGGAGGCGGCGTTCCGGATCGCCGTCCACATGGTCGACGAGGGCCTGATCGACCTCAACCAGGCAGTGCTGCGGGTGACGGGTGATCAGCTCGCGCAGCTGATGTTCCCGCGCTTCGACGACGCCGCGCAGCGGACGCTGCTCGCGAAGGGCATGAACGCCTCGCCGGGCGCCGCGGTCGGCAAGGCGGTCTTCGACTCCGACACGGCCGTGGCCTGGGCCGAGCGGGGCGACGACGTGATCCTGGTGCGCAAGGAGACGAACCCCGACGACCTGCGGGGCATGGTGGCCGCTCAAGGCATCCTCACCAGCCGCGGCGGCAAGACCTCCCACGCCGCCGTCGTCGCCCGCGGCATGGGGCGCACCTGCGTGTGCGGTGCCGACTCGCTCCTGGTTGATGCCGCCGCGAAGGAGTTCCACGTCCGGGACGGCGAGACGGTGCGGGAAGGTGACGTGATCTCGATCGACGGCACCACCGGCGAGGTCTTCGCCGGAGCGGTCCCGGTCTCCGACTCCCTCGTCGTGCGCCACTTCGAGGGCGAGCGGATCGACGACGACCTCGTCTCCGCGGTCGCGCGGATCATGGCGCACGCCGACGGCGCCCGGCGGCTGCGGGTCCGGGCCAACTCCGACACCCCCGAGGACTCCGCGCGCGCACGCCGGTTCGGCGCCCAGGGGATCGGCCTGTGCCGCACCGAGCACATGTTCCTCGGCGACCGGCGCGAGCTGGTCGAGCGGCTGATCGTGGCCGAGGACGAGGAGACCCAGACCGCCGCGCTCGACGCCCTCCTCCCGTTGCAGCGGCAGGACTTCACCGAGATCTTCCAGGCGATGGACGGCCTGCCGGTGACGATCCGGCTGATCGACCCGCCGCTCCACGAGTTCCTGCCCGACCTCACCGACCTGTCGGTCCAGGTGGCCCTGGCGGAGGAGCGGGGCGACGTGGATGAGCACGACCGGGTCCTGCTCGCGCACGTACGCCGGCTCCACGAGCAGAACCCGATGCTGGGACTGCGCGGCGTGCGCCTGGGCATCCAGATCCCGGGGCTGTTCCGGATGCAGGCCCGGGCGATCATCGAGGCAGCCGCCGACCACGCCGACGCCGGCGGCCGACCGCTGCCGGAGATCATGATCCCGCTCGTGGCGAGCGTCCGCGAGCTCGACGTGGTCAAGGCCACCATCCTCGAGGTGAACGAGGAGGTGCAGCAGCGCCGCCAGGTCCGCATCGACGTCAAGATCGGCACCATGATCGAGCTGCCACGCGCCGCCTTCCTCGCCGACCGGATCGCCGCCTCGGCGCAGTTCTTCTCCTTCGGCACCAACGACCTGACCCAGATGGCCTGGGGCTTCTCCCGCGACGACGTCGAGGCTGCCTTCTTCTCCCGCTACTTCAACCACGGGATCTTCGACGTCTCGCCGTTCGAGTCCCTCGACCAGCTCGGGGTGGGCGGCATGGTGGAGATGGGGACGAGAAAGGGTCGCGAGACCAAGCCGGACCTCAAGGTCGGCGTGTGCGGCGAGCACGGCGGCGACCCGCGCTCGATCCACTTCTTCGACGGGATCGGCCTCGACTACGTCTCCTGCTCACCGTTCCGGGTGCCGGTAGCGCGGCTCGAAGCGGGCCGGTCGGTCCTGGCGGGCCGCTCGCCCCACTAGGGGCGTCCCCTAGAACAGGGCTGACGCCAGCTTCTGCCGGCCGCGGAGCACGCGGGGGTCGTCGTTCCCGACCGCGCCGAAGAGCGCGAGAAGGTGCTCGCGGGCGGCGTCGCGTTCGCTGCCCGACGTACGTCGGATCAGCTCGACGAGCCGCTGGAAGGCGTCCTCGACGTGGCCCCCGAGCAGGTCGAGGTCCGCGACCAGGCTCTGCGCTGCGACATCGTCGGGGTGGGCGGCGGCGGCCTCCCGGGCCCGGTTCAGGTCGACGCCGCGGGTGCGCTGGAGCACGGTGGCCATCGCCAGCCCGGCCACCGCCTCGGCGTCAGCCGGATTCGCGTCGACCAGCTTCTGGTACTCCGCGACGGCGCCGTCGACGTCGTCGGCCTCGAGCGCCGCCTGGGCGGCGGCGTAGCGCGGGTCGCCGACGGGCTCGCCGCCCTCACCGGCAGCGACAGCCGGCTCCGCGCCGCCCCGCGGCTGGTGACGGCCGGTGATGCCCTGGGTGGTGAGCTGCTGGACGACCTGGGTGAGTGCCTGACGCAGCTCAGCGAGCGGGACCACGTCCTGCAGCAACGGCATCGGCCGACCGTCGATCACGGCGACCACCAGCGGGACTGAGGGGATCTGCATCGCCTCGGCGATCGAGGGGGTGGCATCGATGTCGACCAGGCCGACCAGGAACCGGCCCTCGAACTCGCCCGAGAGCGTGGCCATGTCCTCGGCGAGCTGGCCGCTCTCGGGCATCTGGGTCCGGGAGAAGAACACGAGCAGCACCGGCGCGGTCATCGACGCCTCGATGGTGCCCTGGAAGTTCTGCTCGTCGATGCTCACGGAGTACGACGAGCCGCTCGCGGCGGGCCCCGACGCCGGGGCACCCGCTGCCGAGCCGGCGGGCGGTGATCCGGCGGGTCGCTTGAAGGAGGAGAGGTCGATCGCTCCGGGTCGGCTGAACGGCTGCTGCGTCATGCCCCGATCCTAGTGAGCCGGTGACGACCGTCAGAAGCGGGCTGGCTCGCGGTACTCGCCCCACTCGGCGCGCAACACGTTGCAGATCTCACCCAGCGTCGCCTCGACCCGGCAGGCCTCCAGCATGGCCTCGATCATGTTGTCGTCGGTGCGAGCGACCTGGACCATGTGTTCCAGCGCGGCCGAGACCGCGGCGTCGTCCCGTGAGTCCTTGCGGGCGGCCAGGAGCCGGACCTGGTCGACCTCGACCTCGTGGCTGACCCGCATGATCTCCAGGTCATGGGTCACCGAGTGCTCGTGGCAGTTGACGCCGACGATCCGCTTGTCGCCCTTCTCCAGGGCCACCTGGTACTGGAAGGCCGCTTCGGCGATCTCGGACATGAACCAGCCGTCCTCGATCCCGCGGAGCAGGCCGCGGGTGATCGGGTTCTCACCGTTGCGGGTCGCCTCCGCGAGGGCCTCGGTGTCGGCGTGGGTGAGGTGGTGGGTCCCCTGGCCGCCCATCGAGAGGATCTTGTCGAAGATCGCGTTCGCCTCGGCCTCGATCTGGTCGGTCAGGGCCTCGACGTACCAGCTGCCGCCCAGCGGGTCGGCGACGTTGACGACACCGGTCTCCTCCATGATCACCTGCTGGGTGCGCAGCGCGATCTCGGCTGCCTGCTCGCTCGGCAGGGCGAGGGTCTCGTCGAGCGCGTTGGTGTGGAGGCTGTTGGTGCCGCCGAGGACGGCGGAGAGTGCCTGGACGCCGGTGCGGACCACGTTGTTGTACGGCTGCTGCGCGGTGAGCGAGACACCCGCGGTCTGGGTGTGGAACCGCAACCACTGCGCCTTCTCGCTCTGCGCTCCGTAGACGTCGCGCATCCAGCGCGCCCAGATCCGTCGGGCGGCGCGGAACTTCGCGATCTCCTCGAAGAAGTCGACGTGGGCATCGAAGAAGAACGACAGGCCGGGCGCGAACTTCTCGATGTCGAGCCCGCGGGACAGGCCGAGCTCGACGTACCCGAAGCCGTCGGCGAGCGTGAAGGCGAGCTCCTGCGCGGCGGTCGAGCCGGCCTCGCGAATGTGGTAGCCGGACACGGAGAGCGGCTTGTAGTCCGGGATCGACTCGGCGCAGTGCTCCATCAGGTCACCGATCAGGCGCAGGTGAGGCTCCGGGGTGAAGAGCCACTCCTTCTGGGCGATGTACTCCTTGAAGATGTCGGTCTGCAGGGTGCCGTTGAGGCCGCCGGTGTCGACGCCGGCCCGCTCGGCGGCGACCAGCATCATGCAGAAGACCGGCACGGCCGGGCCGCTGATGGTCATGGAGGTGGTGACGGCCGCGAGGTCGATGCCACGGAACAGCGTCTCCATGTCCGCGACCGAGTCGATGGCGACACCGCAGTGGCCGACCTCGCCCAGCGCCTGGGGGTCGTCGGAGTCACGGCCCATCAGGGTCGGCATGTCGAAGGCGACCGACAGTCCGCCACCGCCTCGGCCCAGGATCATGTGGTAGCGCTCGTTGGTCTGCTCGGCGTTGCCGAAGCCGGCGAACTGCCGGATCGTCCAGGTCCGGCCGCGGTAGCCGGTCGGGTACAGACCACGGGTGAACGGGAACTCGCCCGGCCACTCCGACTCGTCGGTGCCGTACGCCGGCGCCACCTCCACGCCGCTCAGCGTGGTGAAGTCGGTGTCACGGACCCGTCCCCCGGCGTGCGCGGCGTCGTAGCGGGTCTGCCAGCGGTCACGTGCGGTGTCGGTCATACCAGAATAGTAGGACGTCCAACTATATCCGGCCACTTGCGGACTCAGAAGTCACCCGCGGCCTGACGCACCGGACGCAACAGCTCGGAGAGACGGCCGAGTGCGTCGTCGTCGAGCACCCCCAGTCCGAAGTCCGCGCCGACCAGGTCCCGCGTCGCCTCCTCGACGACGGAGCGACCGGCGTCGGTGATCTCCGCCAGCACGGCCCGGCCGTCGTCAGGATGCGGGCGGCGCAGGATGTGCCCGTCGGACTCCAGCTTGCGCACGATCGAGGTGACCGACGTCGGATGGACCTGCAACCGCTCCCCCATCTTCCCCAGCGGCAGCGAGCCCCGCGAGGAGAACGTCAGGAGGACCAGGGCCTCGTAGCGGGCGAACGTCAGCCCGTGCGGCCTCAGGATCGCATCGAGGCGACCGATCAGCAGCTGCTGTACGCGCATCAGCGAAGTGACGGCGTGCATCGCCGGGACGCCGGACCAGTGGCTCGCCCACTGGCGGGCCGCCTCGTCGATGGGGTCGAAGGGCAGGGGCGGCACGGTCTTAGTTGACGACCCGCGGTCCGCGCAGGCCGGAGCGCTGCACCACCCGCTGGATGGCGAGGTCGCGCTCGTCGGGCCGGCCGACGTGTCGGATGTCGCGCAGTCCCTGCTCCTGGGCGGCCGACTCGAAGATGAAGTGACCGTAGCCGAGGACCCGTCCGATCAACGGCTTGGCAACCGTGATGTCGAGGATCCGTGACAGGGGCATCGTGGCGAGCTGTTGGGACAGCACCCCGTTGACCCGGAAGACTCGCATGTTGGTGATGACGAACCGGTCCATCCGGGCCTGCCATGCCTTCCAGCCCGCGTGGGCGAGCAGCGCCACGGCGAGGAGGAACGGGAACCATGCGAGGTCGAGGTCGAGGAACGGGAAGGCCACGAGCAGCGTCAGCGCCAGCGCGGTCTCGATCGCCGGACGCAGGTAGACCACCCAGTGCTTGCACACCTCGTCGACAATGACCTCTCCCTCCTCCCGCAGCAGGTGCTTGCGGATGTCGGGTTCGGTGACGGTCGAGAGCAGACCCATGGCGGCGGCCGGCGTCAGACCAGCGCGCCGAAGAACCGGATGACGGCGCCGAAGAGCTGCTCGGCAAGGCTCCAGGTCTGGCTGAAACCGGACCGGGAGGCGTCGGCCAGTCCCTGGGGGTCGGTGAACATCCAGAATCCGAGGAAGATCACCAACACGGCGCCCATCGCCTTCTTGGTGTTCATGGGAGTTGCTCCGATCGCGGACGGCACAGGTCGACACCATTGGTAGCAGCCGGACCGGTGTGGGTGTCGAAGGCGCGCGGAGGTCAGGCCTCGAGACCCGGCACAGCCAGCCCCGCGGCGAGCCGTCTGGGCGCGCAAGGGCCCGCTCAGTCGGTGAACACGGACAGCAGTTCGTCCGCCGCGCGATAGGGATCGGACTCCCCCGCCGCGACTGCTGCCGCAAGCTCGTCCAGCTCGCTACGACCGTGCACATCACCCCACCGCTGACGCAGCGCGGTGACCGCAATCGCCTCGATCTCGTCGCGCGCCCGGCGCACCCGGCGCAGGTCCAGCTCGCCGGACTCCACCAACCAGGCATGATGGCGATCGAGCTCGGCGACGACCTCGTCGAGACCCTCGGCGCGGGCAGCGACGGTCTTCACGATGGGAGGCCTCCAGCCGCCCTCGGGACGCTCGGCGAGGGCCAACATGGAGCGCAGCTCCTTGCGCACCTGGTCGGCGCCGTCGCGGTCGGCCTTGTTGATGACGTAGATGTCACCGATCTCGAGGATCCCCGCCTTGGCCGCCTGGATGCCGTCGCCCATGCCGGGCGCGAGCAGCACCATCGTGGTGTCGGCCAGACCCGCGATCTCGACCTCACTCTGACCGACCCCGACGGTCTCGACCAGGATCACGTCACAGCCGGCTGCGTCCAGCACGCGCAGCGCTTGCGGGGTGGTCCAGGAGAGGCCCCCCAGATGGCCGCGCGACGCCATCGACCGGATGTAGACGTCGCGGTCGAGGGCGTGCTCCTGCATCCGGACCCGGTCGCCGAGCAGCGCACCGCCGGAGAACGGCGACGAGGGGTCGACGGCGAGGACACCGACCCTCTTGCCCGCGCGACGGAGCTCGGTGACCAGCGCGCTGGTCGAGGTGGACTTTCCCACCCCGGGCGACCCGGTGAGGCCCACCACGTGGGCGTCGCCGGAGTACGGCGCCAGGCCGGCCATGACCTCACGCAACAGCGGCGACGCGTCCTCGACGAGCGAGATCAACCTCGCGACGGCCCGCGCCTCTCCGGCACGGGCCCGCTCGACCAGGTCCGGGACGTTTCCCGACGCCCGCCTGCTCACACGGCGCCCGGTGGTTGAGGTGCGAGCGCAGCGAGCCTCGAAACCCCCGGGCTCACGCAGGCACGCGAATGATGAGGGCGTCGCCCTGGCCGCCACCGCCGCACAGCGCGGCGGCACCGGTGCCACCGCCTCGGCGCTTCAGCTCCAGTGCGAGGTGCAGCACGATGCGGGCGCCGGACATGCCCACCGGGTGACCCAGAGCAATGGCACCGCCGTTGACGTTGACCCGGTCCTCGGAGATCCCGAGCTGTCGCGCCGACTCGATGCCCACCGCGGCGAAGGCCTCGTTCAGCTCGAAGAGGTCGATGTCGGAGACGGCGACGCCGTCCTTCTCGGCGGCCTTCTCGATGGCCCGGGCAGGCTGGAGCTGGAGCGTGGAGTCGGGGCCGGCGACCTGGCCGTGGGCACCGATCTCCGCGAGCCAGGTGAGCCCGAGCTCCTCGGCCTTGGCCTTGCTCATCACCACGACCGCGCAGGCGCCGTCGCTGATCTGCGAGGCGCTCCCAGCGGTGATGGTGCCCGACTTGTCGAAGGCCGGACGGAGCCCGCCGAGGGACTCGGCGGTGGTGTCGCCCCGGATGCCCTCGTCCTCGGCGACGGTCACGTCACCCTTGCGCGTCGTCAGGGTGACCGGGACGACCTCGTCGTCGAAGAGGCCGTTCTTCCACGCCAGCGCCGCCCGCTGGTGAGACTGCGCGGCGAACGTGTCCTGCTCCTCGCGGGTCAGGTTGGCTCCCGCCAGGTTGCACTGCTCGGTGAGCGCACCCATCGCCTGCGCGGTCGTCTGGTCGTAGAGCGCGTCGTGGGCCATCGAGTCGACGAGCGCGGTGTCGCCGTACTTGAAGCCCTCGCGGGACTTGGGAAGCAGGTGGGGGGCGCGGGTCATCGACTCCATGCCCCCGGCCACGACGATCTCGTGCTCGCCGGCCCGGATCATCTGGTCCGCCATCGCGATGGCATTGATGCCCGACAGGCAGACCTTGTTGATCGTGATCGAGGGCAGGCTCATCGGCAACCCGGCCGCGACGCCCGCGGTCCGCGCCGGGTTCTGGCCGGCACCGGCCTGAATCACCTGGCCCATGATCAGGTAGTCGACCTGGTCACCGGAGACGCCGGCCTTCTCCAGGGCGCCCTTGATGGCAACACCGCCCAGCTCGGCGGCAGAGAGGTCCTTCAGCCCACCGAGCAGGCGGCCGATCGGGGTTCGCGCCCCGGCAACGATCACACTGGCGGAGCGGGCAGAGTCGGACATGGTGGTGCCTCCATCGCGAGCAGTAGCTGGTCCCACCGACGATACCCACCGGACGTCGCGCACGGGGAGTGGGTCGGGGGTGAGGAACTGCTCACACCTCCTCGCCCGCAGGCACCGGAGGAGACACGATGAGGCCATGACTCGACCGATGACTGGCGCCGAACTTCCCGCCCACCTCTTCACCGCCATCGACCACGTCGGCATCGCCGTGGCCGACCTCGACCAGGCGACGGCGTTCTACCGCGATGCCTTCGGCATGACCGTGCTGCACGAGGAGGTCAACGAGGAGCAGGGGGTGCGGGAGGCCATGGTCGGCGTCGGCGACCCCGACCAGCCGCACTCCTGCATCCAGCTCCTGGCCCCACTGACGCCGGAGTCCACGATCGCGAAGTTCCTCGAGCGCTCGGGCCCGGGCCTGCAGCAGCTGGCGTTCCGGGTGACCGACGTCGACGAGGCCGCCGCGGTGCTGCGCGAGCGCGGGTTGCGCCTGTTGTACGACGAGGCGAAGCGCGGCACTTCAGACAGCCGCGTCAACTTCATCCACCCCAAGGACACCGGCGGAGTCCTCGTCGAGCTCGTCGAGCCCGCGAAGTAGGTCACATCAGGTTCCCACCGGGGTTACCCGTCATTAACCTTCGGTCAACGCCCTCGACTTCAGGAGCAGACGTGCAGCACATCCTTGATGCGATCCTCGCCGGTGACACGGCGTCAGAGGACTTCGCGAACCTCGAACTTCCCGAGTCCTACCGCGCCGTGACGGTCCACAAGGACGACGTGGACATGTTCGAGGGACTCGACGCCAAGGAGAAGGACCCCCGCCGGTCGCTCCACGTGGAGGACGTACCCCTGCCCGAGCTCGGTCCGGGCGAGGCCTACGTCGCCGTGATGGCCAGCGCCATCAACTACAACACCGTCTGGACCTCGATCTTCGAGCCGGTGTCCACCTTCGGGTTCCTGGAGCGCTACGGACGACTCTCGCCGCTCTCGAAACGCCACGACCTGCCCTACCACGTCGTCGGCTCCGACCTGGCTGGCGTGGTCCTCGCCACGGGCCCGGGCGTCCACTCGTGGAAGCCGGGAGCGGAGGTGGTGGCCCACTGCCTCTCGGTCGAGCTCGAGCAGCCCGACGGTCACAACGACACGATGCTCGACCCCGAGCAGCGGATCTGGGGATTCGAGACCAACTTCGGCGGCCTCGCCCACATTGCGCTCGTCAAGGCCAACCAGCTGATGCCCAAGGCGGACCACCTCACCTGGGAAGAGGCCGCCTCCCCCGGCCTCGTCAACTCCACGGCGTACCGCCAGCTGGTCAGCAAGAACGGCGGCGCCATGAAGCAGGGCGACAACGTGCTCGTCTGGGGCGCGTCGGGCGGGCTCGGCGGCTTCGCCACCCAGTACGCCCTCAACGGTGGCGCGACGCCGGTCTGCGTCGTCTCCAACGAGGAGAAGGCGAAGATCGCGCGGTCCATGGGTGCCGAGCTGATCATCAACCGGTCCGAGGAGAACTTCCGTTTCTGGAACGACGAGGGAACCCAGCAGGACCCGAAGGAGTGGAAGCGGCTCGGTTCCAAGATCCGTGAGCTCACCGGTGGTGAGGACATCGACATCGTCTTCGAGCACCCGGGCCGTGACACGTTCGGCGCGTCCGTCTACGTCACCCGCAAGGGGGGGACCATCACCACCTGCGCCTCCACCACGGGCTACATGCACGAGTACGACAACCGCTACCTGTGGATGAACCTCAAGCGGATCATCTCCTCGCACTTCGCCAACTACCGCGAGTCCTGGGAGGCCAACCGACTGATCACCCAGGGCAAGATCCACCCGACGCTGTCGAAGACCTACACCCTCGACGAGGTCGGCCAGGCGGCGCTGGACGTCCACCAGAACTCCCACCAGGGCAAGGTCGGCGTCCTCTGCCTGGCCCCGGAGGAGGGCCTCGGCGTCCGCAATGCGGAGATGCGCGCCCGGCATCTCGGTGCGATCAACCGCTTCCGCGGTGTGTGACCCGACACCCATGATCCGACACGCGGCCCGGGGTGTGAACCACGCCCCGGATCGGGGACACTGACCTCGCACCCCCCTATACATTTCCGGGAAGAGGTTTCACATCCATGAGTGACAGCGGTCTGTCCATCTTCGACGACGACGAGCCGGACACCAACGGCGACAGCGCGCAGGCCGAGGACCAGGCACCCCCCACCGCGGACTCCGCAGACGACACGGAGAAGACGCAGGTGATTCCCACCGTGCAGCCGGACGCCAAGGCTGCCGATGACCCCGAGCGCACGCAGCCGGTGCCCGTCGTCTCGACTACCCCCCGCCCCGCACCGCAATCCTCGGCGACCCCTGCCGTGGCGGCGCCGGTCGTCCCACGGCCGGCCCCCACCCCGGCTCCGCGCCCGGCAGCGCCGTCGACCCCGGCGCGCGTCGTACCGGCCGCCTCGACCGGCGGGTCCCTGCCGGTCGTACGTCGCGGCGGCTACGACAAGTCGGCCGTGGATGCCCGCCTCCAGCAGCTCGCGGGCGAGAAGGCCGGGCTGTCGAGCTCGCTGACCGAGTCCGAGAAGCGGGTCATGGAGCTGGAAGCCCAGCTGGACGACTCCCGCCAGCAGCTCAAGGAGAACCTCAACCCGTCGTACGCCGGTCTCGGCGGCCGGGCCTCGGCGATGTTGAGGCTGGCCGAGGAGGAGGCCGCCGACGTGCGCACCGGCGCCGAGCGCGACGCCGAGGAGATCCGTACGCAGGCCACCCGCGACGCCGCCGCGATCCGCGCCGACGCCTCCCGGGAGGCCGAGGACATGCGGCTGGTCCAGCTCCAGGAGCTCGACGAGACCCGCGCCCGCGTGCTGGCCGAGGCGGAGCAGGACCGCAACCTGGCCAAGACCGAGTCCGAGGACCTGCTCGCCTCGGCGCGACGTGAGTCCGACCAGGTCCGGCTCGCCGCGAAGCAGGAGGCCAGCGACCTGCGCACCACGGCCAAGCGTGAAGCCGAGCAGGCCCGTGCCGCCGCCGACCGCGAGGTGCAGGAGGCACGGCGCACCCTGGCGGTGGAGAAGGAGCGGCTGACCAAGGAGGCCGCGGAGCACCACTCCAACGCCACCAGCGAGACGCAGCGCCTGGTCGACGAGGCCGAGCAGCGCGCGACCGCGGCCGAGGAGCGAGCCCGCCAGGCCACGTCCCAGGCCAACGCCCACCGCCAGCAGGCGCAGACCGAGGCGGAGGCGACCCTGGCCCGAGCCCGACGCGAGGCCGAGCAGATCGTGGCTTCCGCCCGGACCCAGGCCGAGTCGATCACCAGCACCAGCAACGCGGAGACCGAGCGCGAGGCCGCGGCGGTCAGGGCCGAGGTCGAGCGCCTGGCCAAGCGACGTGACGCCATCACCGCCCAGCTCGCGTCGCTGCGCGACGTGGTCTCCGGTTTCAACGAGGACGACTCCTGAGCCGATGGCGCGGCCCCGGCCGCGATGCTGAGAAGGCCGAGGTCGCGGCCGGTCGTGCCGAGGTCGCCGCCGACCACGCCGAGGCCGCTGCCGAGGAGGCGGAGACGGCCGTCCACCAGGTCACGGACGGCCACGACGACCTCGGCATGCCCGGCAAGCCGCTCTCGGTCCACACCCCGTTCTACCTGGGCTTCTTCGGGGCCCTCGGCGCGCTGCTGGCCTACTTCCTCGGCAGTGCCCTGCTCTCGGTCAGCTCCTACCTGGTGCTGATCGTGGTGGCGATGTTCCTCGCCGCGGGCCTCAACCCCTCGGTCGAGTTCTTCGTGCGACGCGGCCTCCAGCGCACGTACGCCGTCCTGGTCGTGATTTCACTCGTCCTGGTCGCGGTCACGCTGTTCGTGCTTGCGATCGTGCCGGTGATCAGCGACCAGGTCGCCGCGATCACGCGCAATGCCCCCGACTGGCTCGACCAGCTCCAGGGCAACAAGCGGATCCAGCAGCTCGACGACGAGTACGGCGTGATCGACCGGGTGAAGGACTACGTCGCGAACGGTGACTTTGCCTCGGGTGTCTTCGGCGGGGTCCTCGGCGTGGGGCTCGCGGTGCTCTCCGCGCTCGCGAACACCTTCATCATCGTGGTGCTGACCCTCTACTTCCTCTCCTCGCTCAGCAGCACCAAGGAAGCGCTCTACCGGCTGGCCCCCGCGAGCCGGCGCGACCGGGTCGCCAAGCTCGGGGACCGGGTGATCGACAGCGTCGGCGGCTACGTCTCGGGCGCCTTCGTGGTCGCGATGTTCGCCGGCGGCAGCTCGCTGGTCTTCCTGTTCGTGGTCGGCCTCGGCGAGTACGCCGTCGCACTGGCCTTCGTCGTTGCGTTGCTCGACGTGATCCCGATGATCGGCGCCACCATCGGTGCGGTCATTGTGACCGCGATCGGCTTCGCGACCGATCCGGGCATCGGTATCGCCTGCCTGGTCTTCTATGTCATCTACCAGCAGCTCGAGAACTACGTGCTCTACCCGCGCATCATGTCCCGCGCCGTGGACATCCCCGGCTCGGTCACCGTCATCGCCGCCCTGATCGGCGCCGGCCTGCTCGGTGTCGTCGGCGCCCTGCTGGCGATCCCGACCGCCGCCGCGATCCTGATGCTGACCAAGGAGATCTTCATCCGCCGCCAGGACGCTCGCTGAGTTTTCGTCGTCGCACCCGGCATCCAGGTCGTCCCGCGGCGATCACGGCGACCGATACGTCGGGTGCGACGTCAGTGGGGTGGATGAGTTGCTCCACTCAGCGAGGCTGGCGGGCGGGCCGTTCCCCCAGCTTGACCAGGATGACGCCCGCCACGATCAACGCCCCACCGAACACCTGGACGAGCCGTGGGGCCTCGCCGAGCACCAGCCACGCTGCCAGCAGTGCGAACAGCACCTCCAGCAGCGCCACGAACGACGCCAGCCGGGATCCGAGGCGGCGGGAGGCCGCGATGCCCGTGGTGTAGGAGATGGCAGCACTCACCACGCCCAGGCCGAGCACGGCCCACCACCACGGCACGCTGGTGCCGCCGTACGTCGCGACGCCGGTCGTCCACGTCATGTCCAGCAACCCGATGACCCCGAGCAGCAGCAGGCTGGTCGCGCCGACGACCATGCCGCCTGCGGCGAGCACCATCGGTGGGAGCCCGTTGCCCTCCTGCGCGGAGAGCACGAAGTAGGTGGCCGCGCCCAGCATCGCCAACAGCCCCCACACCACTCCGACCGGGTGGAGCGAGACCCCGGAGACGACGTCGAGGACCAGCACCAGGCCGAGTAGCGCCACCAGTCCGCCGACCCGGGTCACCGGACCCGGTCGCTGGCCGTAGCGAAGCCAGAGAAAGGCCACCACGGCCACGGGCGCGGTGTACTCGATGAGCAGTGCCACGCCCACCTGGAGGTACTCGACGGCACTGAAGTAGGCGAACTGGCAGCCCGCCACAGCCACCACGCCGTAGCCGACCAACACCCGGGCGTTGCGGCGCAGCAGCCACCAGCGGCCCTGCAACGCCACCAGCCCCGGCGGGAGCAGGACGACGGCGGCGACCAGGATCCGCGCGGTCACCGCCGCGGCCGGGCTCCAGCCCTCCTCGAGCAGCCCCTTGGCGATGGTCCCCGACATCCCGAACGAGAGGGCGGAGACCACCGCGAAGGCGAGGCCGGGGGCGAAGCGGGAGGTCGTCACCTCCGGGGTGTCATGAGTCATCGTGGTCATGGCACATGACATTAGGTGGTGTCGATGTAAGGTGTCAACATGGTTTTCGCTTATGACAGCGAGATGGCACTCCAGTCCTCCGTGGAGCTGGTCAACACCGGCGAGGAACCCGATGGCCTGGGGTCGGTCGCTGACCTCGACGAGTTCTTCGACCGCTGGCGCTACACCGGACGTCATGAGCGCACCCGCGCCGAGCTCGACGGCGTGCGCGCGCTCCGCCCGCGGCTGCGCGAGTTGTTCACAGCCGAACGGGACGACGCCGTCGCCCTGGTCAACGCGATGCTGGACGAGGTGACGTTGCGCCCGCGGCTGGTCCGGCACGAGGAGTACGACTGGCACCTCCATGCCGTCGACAACTCGGCACCACTCGCGGAGCGGATCCTGGTCGAGACCGTGATGGCGATGATCGACGTGATCCGCGTCGATGAGATCTCGCGACTCTCCCTCTGCGCCGACGAGTCCTGCGACGGCATCGTTCTCGACCTCTCCCGCAATCGGTCGCGGCGCTACTGTTCCACCGCCTGCGGCAACCGCAACGCGGTCGCGGCCTATCGCGCCAGACAGGCCGAGTGATCAGCCCAGGAACTGCCGCAGCACCTCGGTGAAGACCTCCGGCTGCTCGGAGTGCACCCAGTGCCCGGCGCCCTTGATCGTCACCCGCCGGTTGCGCGGGAACAGGGAGTCCATGGCGTCGGCGTACTCGTCCTGCACGTACGGCGACGTCTCCCCCGCGACCCACAGCACCGGGCCGTCGTACGGCGCGAGGTCGTCGATCCGGTCGGCCGGCCACTCGCCGAGCCGCTCGAGGTCGCGGCCGAGCACGTCCAGGTTCAGCCGCCACGCCCAGGTGTCGCCGGCGCGGTGGAGGTTCTGCAGCAGGAAGCTGCGCACCGTCGGGTTGGGCACGGCCTCGGTCAGGGCTGCGTCGGCATCCGCTCTCCGCTCCAGTCCCCCGACGTCCAGCTCCTGCATCGCCGCGATGTAGCCGCGGAACTCGTCGGCGTGGTGGTACGGCACCGGTGAGACATCGACCACGCAGAGCCGTTCGACCAGCTCCGGTCGGCGCAACGCCACGAGCATGGCGATCTTGCCACCCATCGAATGCCCGACCAGGGCCACCGGGTCGTCCGACCCACCCTCGTCGAGCAGCCCCACGACCTCCTCGGCGGCGTCGAGGTAGTCGAACTCGTCCGCCCAGGCCGAGCGGCCGTGGTGGGGCATGTCGGCCAGCACCACCCGGTGGTCCTCGGCGAAGACCTTGCCGATCTGGGTCCAGTTCTTGCCCTGGCCGAAGAGCCCGTGACAGAAGACGACCCGCGAGCCGGCCTCGCCGTACGTCGTGGCGTGGAGACCGTCGGAGCGCTCGAGTGCAGGCACGGCCCCGAGGTTACGTGGTGCCGGCCCGTCGGTGATCAGACGGACTGAGTGGCGCGATCGTCGTCGTGCCCACTCGAGGGGTCGTCCTCGGCGGTGAGCGGCTGGGCGATGCTCTCCAGGGAGCGTCCCTCGGCCTTGACCCCGAGGAACGCGGCCACGATGCCACCGGCGATCATGAGCGCGGCGCCGATGTAGTAGCCGAGCGCGATCGCCCCGATGCCCTCGCCGCCGCTGGTGGCGTCCTCGATGAGCTTGCCGAACAGCAGCGGCCCCGCGATGCCGCCGGCTGCGGTGCCCATGGCGTAGAAGAACGCGATGCACAACGCCCTCGTCTCCATCGGGAACACTTCGCTGGCCGTGAGGTACGCCGCGCTCGCCCCCGCGGACGCGAAGAAGAAGATGATGCAGCCCATCAACGTGAGGGTGACCGCCGTGTAGGAGTCGAGGGTCAACCCGGTGATCGCCAGCAGCACTCCGGAGGTCACGTACGTCACGGTCAGCATCCGCACCCGGCCGATGGTGTCGAACAGGGGGCCCAGGATCAGCGCGCCGGCGAAGTTGCTGATCGCGAACACCGCGATGTAGTAGCCCACCTGCTTGACGCCCAGGAACTCTCCCAAGGTGTCGCCGTAGGTGAAGAAGAAGGCGTTGTACAGGAACGCCTGGCCGATGAACAGTGAGAGGCAGAGCGCGGTACGACGCGGGTAGCGCGTGAACACCGTGTGGGCGATCGTGCCGAGGCCGATCGTCTTGCGCTGCCGGATGGTGATCGTCTCCGAGACCCGGTCGAGGTCGTGGCCGAGGTCGTCGATCACCCGGCCCTCGATGTCGCGGACGATCCTCTCGCCCTCGTCCTCGCGACCGTGGATGAACAACCAGCGCGGCGACTCCGGCACGTTGCGGCGGACCACGAGGATTCCGACCGCGAGGATCGCGCCGAGGCCGAAGGCGGCGCGCCAGCCCCACGCCTGGTCGACGACCGTCGGGTCGAGCAACGGGATCGTGAGCAGGGCACCGCCGGCGGCACCGACCCAGAACGAGCCGTTGATCGCCACGTCCACCCGGCCGCGGTACTTCTTGGGGATCAGCTCGTCGATGGCGGAGTTGATCGCGGCGTACTCGCCGCCGATCCCGGCGCCGGTGAGGAAGCGGCAGGCGAAGTACCAGGTGGGGTTCATCGAGAACGCCGTCAGCACCGTGGCCACGGTGTAGACGCCCAGGGTGATCAAGAAGAGCTTCTTGCGGCCGAACTTGTCGGTGAGCTGCCCGAAGAAGAGCGCCCCCAGGCAGGCCCCGGTGACGTAGATGGCGCCGGCGAGGCCGATGTCGAAGCTGCTCAGGCCCAGGCCGGTGTCGTTCGGCTTGAGCGCCTCGGACATCGAGCCGACGATGGTGACCTCGAGGCCGTCGAGGATCCACACGGTGCCGAGGCCGATCACGACCAGCCAGTGCCAGCGCGACCACGGCAACCGATCCAGCCGCGCCGGGATGTCGGTCGTGATCCGGCCGGTCTCCACCTCAGAAGTCACGAGATCCCCCTGATCGCCCCTCATCGGACCGCGACTCTCGCGGCCCCGCGGTGGCGCAACCCCTGGACGTTAGGACCGCCCTCGAGCCGCACGCTTCACCCCAACCGGTGAACGCTCACGGGCCCGGACCGGACTCCACGACTGCCTCGAGGGTTCTGAAGCGTCAGCAGATCCCGGGACGCAGTTCCGCGGCGGTACGGCCGTCGCGAAGGTCGTCCGCAATCATCCAGAACACCTCGGGGTAGTCACCCTCGGCATCCACTCCCGTGAGCACCGGCCAGTCCACGCTGCCGTCGAAGGCCGCCAGAGCCTGCTTCTGCTGCGCCGGCGAGCCTCCGGCGTACACGTCGAGCCACGCGCAGCCGACCGACCCCGCGACCGCGGTTGCCGCGTGGTACGGCGAGGCGAACCCGTCGAGGCGAACGTCGTCGATCCCGAAGCCTTCGGGCACCGGCACCTCACGCAGCAGGTCGCGGATCGCCTCGTCGTGGTTCATCGGCGAGACCGTGCCCTCGGGCAGCCCCTCGTAGAAGCCGGCCTCGTCGGTCTGCACCAGGGTGTCGAGCAGTTCGCGGTACTTCGGCAACGGCATCCCCCCGGCGCGGATCTCGAAGTAGAAACCATCGGCCGGCTCGGTCATCGTCGCGTGGTCGGTGCGCGTGTAGGCCCAGGTGGTGCCCTCGTGGCCGAGCACGGTCGTCACCTGGGCGGGCCCGATGCGCATCCGGTCGGCGAGGTAGCCCTGGTAGAGGTCGTCCGGGATCCGGTTGATCTCCAGTTGCTGGTCGCCACGGCTCCAGCCGATGGTGAGCTGCCCGAACCCCTCGTAGAGTGCCTCGACGTCCCAGCCGGCCATCTCGAGGCCGACGTATCGGCCGCCGGTCACGCCACGGACCTCCGGCCCGGCCGGCGCGGCCTGGATCTCCCGGGAACCGACGATCCGCTGCGACGGGGGGTCGTCGGCACGTGGCTCGACCGCGGGACCGGCATCACCGCCCAGGTTCGGCACGATCACGATCGCAGCCACCGCCGCGGCAGCGGCAGCAGCCACCGCCCAGCCGGGCGGCGTACGTCGAGGTCGGTGGTCGGCATGGTCGAGCCGGGGTGTGGCCATGATCTCCTCCAGCAGGTCGGCGCGTCCGGCCGAGAGCGGGAGTCGTGCCACCTCCTGGTCGGTGATCGTGGGACGCATCGGGTGTGCGGCGCTGGGGTCGTTGGGGGTCACGGTGCCTCCTCCGGGACGAGTCGCGAGTACGTACTGGTGAGGTGTCCGGCCGGCCGTGGATCGTTGCCGAGCACGTGTCGCAACCGGCCCCGGGAGCGTGAGAGGCGGGTGCGCACGGCCACCGCGGAGATGCCGAGCACCTCAGCGATCTCGCGCGGTTCCAGCTCCTCCCACGCGGCGAGCTCGAGGATCTCCCGATCGCGGTCGGCGAGCCGGGAGATCGCCGCGCGCAGCGTCTCCTGCTCGGTCACCGCGAAGGCATGGTCGGGCACCGATGCCACCAGGCTGTGGCGCAGCCGCTCCCCCAGTGCCGTACGCCGGAGGTCGCCGCGGCGCTGGTTGGCCAGGGTCCGGCGAGCCACACCGTAGAGCCACAGCCGGGTGCCCTCCCCCGGCGGTACGTCGCTCTGCCGTCGCCACGCGACCAGGAATGTCTCGGACACGACGTCCGCGGCGTCCTCGGCGCGATCGACGCGGCGCAGCGCGTAGCCGGTGACGGCGTCCACGTGCGCGGCGTACAGCTCCCGAAAGCCTTCGTCCCGATCCCTCATGCCTCATCCATGTCCGGCACCGGCACGGCCGTTGCAGTCGACGCCCAAGTATCCCGACTTCCGGCCCACGCGCACGACGCCGCCCCGGGATACCCCGATCCCAGGGCGGCGTCACTTGCGTGGTGTCGGCCGGCCCGTCCCCCGATCGGTCCGCCCGACGACTGAGGACCACTGTGCTCGTCAGACGGTGCCGGGCCGCATCGGTAGTCCTACCTAACCCGCTACGTACGGCAAGATGGCGGGCGTGGACAGCCGGGTGCTCGGGCGTGAGGCCGTGTTGACGGCGCTGCCTGCCGCCCTGGCCTCGGAGCGTTGGATCAGCGTCGTGGGGCCGCCCGGCTGCGGCAAGACGACCGTGCTCCGGACCCTGGTCCGGGAGCGGGACGACGTGACGTGGGTCGACGCGCGAGGCATCCACCGACTGCCCGACCTGCTCCGTGCGTGCCTCGACGAGCTCGGTGAGGTCACGGCCCCCTGGGATTCGCTCGAGAGTGTCTTGGAGCGGGCGCTGGAAGAGCGTGCTCGCTGGCTGGTCGTGGACGGAGTGGACGTCGACGAGTTCGACGAGATCGTCGCCGGCCTGATGGAAGCCACCTCCGAGGCTCGGGTGCTCACCACGTCCAGCTCGCTCCAACCGCGACCAGGCCGCCGCGTGGTCCGGCTCGGTCCGCTGCGTGTTCCCGAGGCTCACGAGGCGCTGCAGGGTCCCGCGGTCGACCTCTTCTGCCGGTGCGTCGTGGAGGCCGGTGGTCACCCGGTCGATCTCGAGGAGGTCGATGAGGACGTACGCCGGCTGTTGGTGGCCAGTGGCGGGCTGCCGCTGCTGATCGAGCAGATGGCGGTGCAGATCGCGCTGGTCGGGATATCGCGAGTGGCCCCGACTGCGTCGCTCTCGGAGGCCGTGCACGCCTCCTACGAGCTGCTGGACGACGAGCAACGCCGGTGCTTCCGGCGACTGTCGACGGTGTCGACACCGGTGAGCCTCCCGGTGCTCGCCGCCGTGACCGGGGTGGACCTCGAGACCGGGCGTGAGCTCGCCCTGGCCCTGGCCGGCCGGTCGCTGGTGGAGGCGCGGCCCGACGGCCGGATCGACATGCTGGCGCCGATCCGACGGCACGGCGAGCTCCTCAACGCGGCCACCGACGACCAGGCGGTGGCCCGGCAGGCCCTCATCAGCTGGGCGGACGCCACCCTCCCCCCGGAGATGAACGTGGGCGCGGCGGACGCCTCGTGGCTCGCCGACCTGCCGATCCTGCGCGTCGCGGTCGAGGCCGCCTGCGCCTCGCCGGAGACCCGCGACCATGGCTATGCCCTGGCCAACCGGGCCTTCTCGTCGCTCTACACCGCCATGCGCGCGAGGGACGCAGCCGAGCTCCTCGAGACCGCCCTGGCCAGCGGCGACGGCCCACCCGAGATCGGCGCCCAGGTCGCCCGTCGAGCCGGCATCGCGGCCTCGGAGGTGCGCGGCAGCTATGAGGGCCTGTGGTTGCTCGAGCGCGCCGACGAACATGCCCGTGAGGCGGCCGACCCTGACCTCGAGACGGCCCGCACGGCCAGCATCCGTGCCGAGATGCACCTCGATGCGGGTGACCTCGTGCGGGCCGAGGCCGAGGCGCGCCACGCCGTCGACCTCGACCACGGCACCGACCACATCGCACCACAGGCGACCCGCACGCTCGCCGAGGCGCTGCTCGTCCGCGGCGACTTCGGTGCCGCGACCGAGCTGGCTCGCTCGCTATTGACGACGCGGCAGGACGACGAGCCGTGGCTGACTCTCTCCGCCCGGCTGTTGCTGGCCCGCATCGCCCTCGAACAGGGCCGCCGACGCGAGGCCGCCACGGGAGCACGGCGGGTCCAGCAGGAGGCGCACGACCTTGCCGAGGACCGGCTCGCCCTGCTGGCCGACGTCGAGCTGTGCCACATCGAGCCCGGCGCCCGTCCCGCCCCCGCGGACGACGACGCGCTGCCGTGGGCGATCCGGTTGCCGGTGATGGTCGCGCAGGCCTGTCGTCTGCTCCAGATCGGTGAGCCCGCCCGCGCGGCCGGTCGTGCCGCCGATGCGGTGGTCCTGGCCGACAGCAGCAGGCTCGGACGCGATGCCCTCGACGCCCGACTCATGCTGGCCTTCTCGCTGGTGTCATTGGGAGAGGACGCCGAGGCCAGGCCCACCGCGCTGGAGGCACTCTCGAACGCCGCGACCATGCCCGCTCCGTTGCGGGCGGCTGACGCCCTCGATGTCCTCGCCCACCTGACGGCGGAGGCCACACCCCCTCTGGCGCGATCGCTGACCGCCACCTCCCTGGCGCTGCGCGCACCACGCGGTGCCAGCCGGGCTGTCCGCCGTCGACTCCGGACGGTGGAACCGGCTCGCACCGTCCCCGGCGACTGGATCCACGGGGACCAGCTGACCCGGGCCGGCGTGGAGGAGATTGCGGCACTGGTGGCCCCGGTCGCCGGGCACGAGCAACTCACCGGACCGCTGGACGCCCTCACCCCGGCTGAACGCAAGGTCTCGGACAAGGTCTGCGAGGGGCTCACCAGCCGACAGATCGCCGCCGACCTCTTCCTCTCACCGAGGACCGTCGACGCCCACCTCGCGCGGATCTACCGCAAGCTCGACATCAACACCCGTGCCCGCCTTGCGGCCCTGGTCGCCGACCACGGTCAGCGGCTGCTGTAGTCGCGGAAACCGCGACCGGTCTTGCGCCCCAGGTATCCGGCCGTGACCAGGTGCTCGAGCAGCGGCGCCGGGGAGAAGCCGGGCTCGCGGAACTCCAGGTAGAGCTCGCGCTGGATCGCCAGCGACACGTCGTTGCCGACCACGTCGAGCAGCTCGAAGGGTCCCATCGGCAGGGCACACCCCAGCTTCATCGCGACATCGATGTCGTCGGCGGTGGCGTAGTGGGCCTCGAGCATCCGCACCGCGTCGTTGAGGTAGGGGAACAACAGCGCGTTGACGATGAAGCCGGCGCGGTCGCCACAGGAGACCGCGACCTTCCCCACCTTGCCGCACAGCGCCCGGACGGTCTCGGTGACCTCGTCACCGGTCGCCACGGTGCTGACCACCTCGACCAGCTTCATGATCGCCGCGGGGTTGAAGAAGTGCATCCCGATGACGTCCTGCGGCCGTGTGGTCACGCGGGCCAGCGAGATGATCGGGAGGCTCGAGGTGGTGGTCGCCAGGATCGCCCCGGGCTTGCAGATCTCGTCGAGGTTCTCGAACAGGGTCGTCTTGATCGCCAGGTCCTCGGCGATGGCCTCGACCACGAGGTCGACGTCGGCCAGGTCGTCGAGCGAGGTGCTGCCGCTCAGGCGGGCCAGCGTCTCCGCCTTCTGCTCCTCGGTGGAGCGGCCACGCTGGATCTGCTTGTCGAAGTTCTTGGTGATCGCGGCCACCACGCCGGCGACCTTGTCCTGACCGCGTCCGACGAAGCACACGTCGTACCCGGCCTTGGCGAAGACCTCGACGATCCCCGAGGCCATGGTGCCGGTGCCGACCACGCCGACCCGGCGGATGTCCCGGCGCAGGACGGGGGCGTCGTCGGCGGAGGGCGTCTGGGTGTCGGCGACCACGACCGGACTGTCGGGTGCCTCATAGGTGTAGAAGCCGCGGCCGGACTTGCGTCCGAGCAGTCCCGCCGTGACGTACTGCTTGAGAATCGGGGCAGGCGCGTGGAGCCGGTCGCGACCCTGCTTGTACATCGTGTCGAGGATCTCGTACGCCGTGTCGAGCCCGATCAGGTCGAGCAGTGCCAGCGGCCCCATCGGGTAGCCGCAGCCGAAGCGCATCGCGGCGTCGATGTCCTCGCGTGTGGCGTACTTGTTCTCGTACATCGAGACCGCGTGGTTGAGGTAGCCGAACAGCAGGGTGTTGGCGATGAAGCCGGCCTTGTCGCCGCAGATGACGGGGCTCTTGCCGAGAGTGGCGACGAGGGCCTTCACGTCCTCGAGCACCTCCTCCTCGGTCACCACGGTGCGGATGATCTCGACCAGGTTCTGCACCGGAGCGGGGTTGAAGAAGTGGATGCCGATCACCCGGCCGGGCAGCGCGTTGGCAGTCGAGATCTCGGTGACGCTCAGGGACGAGGTGTTGGTGGTGAGGATGCAGTCCGGCGTGACGATCCCGTCGAGCTCACGGAAGATCGCCTTCTTGACCTCGAGCGACTCGACGACCGCCTCGATGACCATGTCGGCCCGGGCGAGCTCCTTGAGCTCGGTCGCAAAGCTGATCCGCCCCAACAGCTCGGCCTGCTCGGTCTCACTGAGCTTCTCTCGCTTCACCGCCCGGTCCGTGGAGTGCTGGAGGTGGGCGCGGCCACGCTCGACGGCGTCGTCGTTGACCTCCACGCCGATCACGTCGAAGCCGCTGCGGGCGAAGACCTCCGCGATGCCGGCCCCCATGGTGCCGAGTCCGATCACGCCGATGGTGCTGATGTCACGAGCCATGGGCGCATCCTTCCACGACCCTCACCGACGCCGGCTGTGTGACGCGTCACCCGTCGGCGAGCGCCGCCACCTCGGCGGCGCAGCCCCAGCTGAGCGTCACCCCGGCACCGCCGTGGCCGTAGCAGTGGACCAGGTCACCGACCCGCTCGAGCCGCACCTCCGAGCGCACCGGACGCAGCCCCACCCGCTGGGCCACCACCCGGGCGTCCGCGAGCCCGGGCACCAGCCGGCGCGCCCGTCCGAGCATGGCCGCTGCCGTCTCGGGCGACGGCGTCCGGCTCCACTCGTCCTCCTCGAACGTGCCGCCGACCACCACCCGGCCGCCGCCACGCGGGACGACGTACGTCGGACCGGTGCCGTCCAGCCACCACTGGTCCACCGCCACGTCCTCGACCAGCAGCACCTGTCCTCGTGCCGGGTGGACGTCGGACTCCTCCGCGAGCCGTCTCGCCCCGAGTCCCGAGCAGTTCACGACGAGGCCCTCCGCGGGGTGTGGCAGGACGGCCAGCGAGACCCGGGTCACCGTGCCGTCGAGGGCCTCCAGCCGCCGGCGCAGCCACGCGAGGTGGACCGGCATGTCGATCAACGCCGCCGTGAAGGACCAGGCGTCCGCCCAGCCGTGAGGTGGCGTGGTGCGGCGCAGGTCTGGCACCGCGCCGGCCCACCAGGGGTCCGGGGTCCCGGCGGGCAGCACCTCGGTCCCGGCCTGCATCCGGACGCCGGTGTCGGGCTGGGTCGCCAGGTCCACGAACACGCCGTACGACGTGGCGGCCCAGCCATTGACCCGCTGCTGGGGGCGCGCCTCGTAGGGGTACCAGATCGCGGCGGCGACCACCGAGGTCGTCTCGAGCGGGAGATCACGCGCCAGCACGTCGACCCGGTGACCTCGTTCGGCCAGGCGCACAGCCACCGTCAGCCCGATGACTCCGGCGCCGACGACGATGATCCGGCTCCCCGACCCGCCCATCGGGCCAGCATGGCAGGTGGGCGCTACCTATAGATTGGCCTCCCGTGAGACTTGTCGTAGCGCGCTGCCAGGTGGACTACGCGGGACGGCTGACGGCCCACCTGCCGATGGCGACCCGGGTGCTGATGGTCAAGGCGGACGGATCGGTGCTCGTCCACGCCGACGGCGGCTCCTACAAGCCGCTGAACTGGATGTCGCCGCCCTGCACGGTCCGCGAGGGTGTGACCGACGACGGGGTGGTCGAGTGGACGGTGACCGGCGTCAAGAGCGACGACACCCTGCGCATCCTCCTCGAGGAGATCCACCACGACTCCAGCCACGACCTCGGCCTCGACCCCGGGCTGCAGAAGGACGGGGTGGAGAAGCACCTCCAGGAGCTGCTGGCCGAGCACCCGGCGAGCCTGGCTCCCGGCCTCTCGCTGGTACGCCGGGAGTTCCCGACCGCGATCGGGCCGGTCGACCTGATGTGCCGTGACGCCGTGGGCGCGAGTGTCGCGGTCGAGATCAAGCGGCGCGGCGAGATCGACGGCGTCGAGCAGCTCACCCGCTACCTCGAGCTGCTCAACCGTGACCCGCTGCTGGCTCCGGTTCGCGGCATCTTCGCCGCCCAGGAGATCAAGCCGCAGGCGCGGGTGCTCGCCGCGGACCGGGGCATCGCCTGCGCGGTCGTCGACTACGACGCCCTGCGCGGCATCGATGACTCCGACCACCGGCTCTTCTGATGGCCCCGAGCCCCTGATGGCACGGATCTTCCACATCGCGACCGCTGCCGACTGGGACGGCGCCGAACGCACCGGGTCCTACACCACCTCGACCCGCGGCCGCAGCCTGGCGGAGGAGGGCTTCATCCACGCCAGCCGCGCAGACCAATGGCCGGGTGTGCACGAGCGGTTCTACGCCGACGTGAGTGAGCCGCTCGTGCTGCTGGTCATCGACACCGACCTGCTCGACGTACCCGTGGCGGAGGAAGCAGTGCCGGGCGGGGAGACCTTCCCCCATCTCTACGGTCCGTTGACGACCGCAGCGGTGGTGCAGGTCGTGCCGCTCGAGGTGGCACTCGCGGGGGCGGTCCGGTCCTTCTCGTCGCTCTTCCTCGCCGGCATGTTCCGGAATGCGCTGCTGGGCATGGTGCTGATCGGTTGCGTGCTCGGCGGCACCGTGGCCGGACGGTTCCTCGACCCCGGCTGGGGACCCTGGCTCGGGCTGGTCACAGGTCTGGCCACCGGGGTCGCGATGGTCACTGTCCTCGGCCGGGTACGCCGCTGAACCCCTCAGGCAGGGGTCGTCGCAGGAACCAGGTACGACCTCGGGTCGTCGGTTCGCTCCGTGCCCGCCTGCACCAGAGGAAGGCGGACCCGGACGGTCGTGCCGAGACCGGGCTCGCTCTCCACGCCGATCTCGCCCTCGTGAGCGTCCACGATGCCCTTGACGATCGGCAGACCGAGGCCGGCTCCCGGCACCTGCGCGGAGACGGCACTGGGCGAGCGGTACAGCGGAGCGAAGACGTGCGGGATCTCGTCCGCCGCCAGGCCACCACCCTGGTCCTGCACCTCGATCACGCCGTGCCCACCATCGACGAGGAGATGGACCACGACGCGACCGCCGGGTTCACTGAACTTCACGGCGTTCGTGATCAGGTTGCGCAGCACGGTGGCCAGCCGTTCCGGGTCACCGGCCACCCACAATGAGCTGGCCCCATCGCAGGTGAGGGCGACCTCGGAGGTCGCCGCGAACGGCGCGAGCTCGCCCATCACGTCCCGCACCAGCCGTCCGACGTCGGTCGGCACCGGGTCGACGCTCAGGGAGGAACCACCCAGGACGGCGAGCGTCAACAGATCCTCGACCAGCTTCAGCTCGCGCTCGGCGTTGCGGCGCACGATCGACAGCAACGCGGCCGCCTGATCACTCACGGCCGACTCGCCCATGTCGACGAGGATCTCGGTGTAGCCGAGGATGGAGGTCAGCGGGGTGCGCAGCTCATGGGAGACGGTCGCAATCAGTTCCTGGCGCATCCGCTCGAAAGACTCCAGGGTGGCGACCTGCTCGGACATGTCACGGATGACCACGCAGGTGACCACACCGTCGCCGCTCCGCACTCGGGACATCGAGATCTCAACCGGGAAGTCGCCTCCGTCACGGTGCACGGCCCGGGTCGAGACCATCGGGATCTCGTCCTGCTCACCGATCGAGTCACCGGGCCCCGCCTGCGCGAAGAGACCGGGGACCAGGTCGTGGACCGAGGAGCCGACCAGTGCGTCACGGGACACTCCGAACATCGCCTCGGTCTGGGCGTTCGCCAGCCTGATCACGGCGTCGCTGTCGACCACCACGAGGGCGTCGGGGGATGCGTTGACCATGCCGAGATAGACCTCGGGCGACGGCGCGAAGAGGGGAGGGAGCACGAGGGAACAGTAGGGAGGACGTCACTGCGATGGCGGCACTTCCGTCACATCGTCACCGGGGTGTGGCCGCGATGTTACTCAGGCGTGGATTGGTCAGGCGCGCCGCGCACTCTGCCGCCATTTCCTACTGATGCGTAACCGGAGTGACCCGGCTCTCGTTGCAGCAGGGACGAAAGGATTCGGATGCTCCGACTGTTGCGCGTCTTGCTCACCCTGGTGCTCCTCCCCGGGCTCGTCGTGACGGCGCTGGCCGTCCCCGGTTCGGCTCACGAGGAACGCGAGGCGTCGTTCCCCAGTGGCCAGGGCCGGGTGCCGACATTCCTCGGTTTCGACAACGACCGCAGCCGCATCGTGTGCCGGCCCGGCAGCGCGCGCCGGATCGCTGCCATGCCCTCCGGCCGGATGAAGCGGGTCAGCCGGGACTTGCTCGGCGACTGTCGCTTCCGGTCGATCCAGTCAGCGATCAACTCGGTCAAGCAGCGCCGGACCTCGATCTACGTCCTGCCCGGCACCTACACCGAGCGCAAGTGGGCGAACAAGCCGCGCAGCGAGTACTGCGCGAATCTCGGCACCGAGTCCTCCGACCCGGTCGCCAGTTCGTCGTACATCGGCAGCATCTCCGAGCCCGGCGAGCGCCCCGAAGCCGACGGCCTCGAGGCCGAAGCAGAGGGGGAGAACGACCCGGTCGCCCTCTCGTACTCGGACCAGAGGCGCTGCCCGGGCAACCTCAACCTGATCTCGGTCTTCGGTGACAAGACCCCCGGCAACGACTCGATCGCCTGCGACAGCAAGTTCTGCGGACTGCAGATCGTCGGCACGGGCGCGAAGCGGACCGACGTCACGATCGACAACAAGTTCCAGCGACTCAACGCCATCCGCGCCGACCGCGCCGGCGGCATCCTGATCCGCAACCTCACCGCCCAGCAGGCCGAGTTCAACAGCATCTACATCCTGGAGACCGACGGGTTCCGGCTCGAGGACCTGGTCACCCGCGGCAACGACGAGTACGGCATCCTCGCCTTCGCCACCGACCACGGTCTGATCCAGCGCACGAACAACTACTACAACGGCGACTCGGGCATCTACCCCGGCTCGGCGTCGGACCTCAACGGCGACAACACCAACTTCAAGGCCACTCGCTACGCCATCGAGATCCGCCGCAACCGCAGCCACCACAACGCCCTGGGCTACTCAGGCACCGCCGGGAACTCGGTCTACGCCCACCACAACCGCTTCTACGACAACGCGACGGGCATCGCGACCGACTCCCTGTTCCCCGGGCACCCCGGTCTCCCCCAGGACCACGCGCGCTGGACCCGGAACCGGATCTACTCCAACAACAACAACTACTACACCAAGTACGTCGACACCGGCGTCTGCGCCAAGCCGATCAAGAAGCGCGGCTACCTCCAGGGCACGGTCTGCCCGGTCATCCCGACCCCGGTCGGCACCGGGGTCCTGATCGCCGGCGGGAACTACAACTCGACCGATCGCAACTGGATCTATGACAACTGGCGCTACGGCACCATGCAGTTCTGGGTTCCGGCACCGCTGCGCGACGAGATGGACCCCTCCAAGCTGTACGACACGTCCAACTTCAACCACACCGTCCACAACCAGATGGGCATCAAGCCGAACGGCGCCACGGCCCGCAACGGCATGGACCACTGGTGGGACGACCAGGGCGAGGGCAACTGCTGGGAGGGCAACGTCTCTGCCTACGGCGACCCGACCCACAACTTCACGGTCCCGCCGGCAGCCTGCAAGGCGGGTGGCTCGGTGTTCGTGCCCGGGGCCCCGGTGAAGGACGCCGGCTTCCTCTCCTGCAGCCAGTACGACCGCAACGACCCGGAGTTGCGCCACCCACCGGAGTGTGACTGGTTCGACTCCCCCAGCAAGCCGGAGTCGGAGCGGTCCGCACGCTCGGAGGCGAGCTCAGGATCGACGGGCCAGGCGAACGGCGACGCCCTGGTCGCAGCACCGATCGCGGCGCTCACCGGGCTCCTGCTGCTGCTCGGCGTCGGACGGCGGAGCCGTGGCTCGCGTGCTGCGTAGGGCACTGCTGGCCGGTGGCGTGGTCGCCGCGGTGACGGTGGGCAGCGGCGCCGCCGTGGCCGGAGGCACCCCCGCGCTGACCGCGGACGGCCCGGTGTCCGTGGCGGGCACTGAGGCGAGCGGCGTGTTCACCCTCGCGGACCGCACCGTACGGCAGATCCGGTACGACGACCGGGGGACGCTGCGCTACACGTTCACCCTCGCCAACGACGGGCGCTGGCCGGTCACGGTCTCCGGGCTCGCGGCCGACCAGACCGATCCGCGGCTCTTCGACCTGGTCGAGCTCACCGATGCGACGCTGTCACCCGGTGAGTCGGAGCAGGTCACGTTGAGCCTGCGCATGAACGGCTGCGAGTCGCTGTCGTCGCGTGCGGGGTCGTTCGTGAGCGAGGTCGTCGTCCGCACCGAGCAGGCCGGCGTCTTCGAGGACACCGTGACCATCGCGCTCCCCGAGGAGATCCACACCGGATCGCCCCGCGAGGCGTTCTGTCCCCGTTCAACGGCGAGCTCGCGACCGCAGGGCTGACCGGGGAGCCGCTACCCGTCCCACCGACTGGTGCGGCGACCGTCAGCGTCGATCTCGACCAGCACCACCTCGTCCGACCCGTGGTCGTGTTCCCCCACCACCAGGACCGCCTCACCGCGATGCCGGTCGGCGAGCTCCTCGAGATCGACGGGGGCGACGTACTCCACCACGATGCGCTCCTCGGCCAGCCGGTGCGCGAGTGGACCGTCGGGTTGCCCACGGACCAGCAGCAACCGGGCCGCGCACTGCAGGTCGCTCATGGCTCCGAGGCTAGCCGTGGCGTGCCTACGCTGGCGACATGTCCCGTGTGGAGCCCGACCCCGTCCGGCCCGGCCAGGAGTCCGTCTGGGACTACCCTCGCCCGCCCCGCCTCGAGCCGAGCAGCGAGTCCGTCGAGATCCGGGTCGGTGGCCGCGTGGTGGCACGGACGACGTCGTCCTACCGGGTGCTGGAGACCAGTCACCCGCCGACCTACTACCTCCCCGCGTCCGCGTTCGCCGAGGGCGTGCTGCGGCCGGCGCCGGGCGGATCGGTGTGCGAGTGGAAGGGCGCGGCGTCGTACTTCGATCTGGTCACCTCACGCCGCACCGCCTTCCGCGCCGGCTGGACCTACCCGACGCCGAGTCCGCGCTTCGAGGCGCTGCTCGACCACGTCGCGGTGATGCCGGCGCTCGTGGACGAGTGCCGGGTCGACGGCGAGGTCGTCCTCCCGCAGCCCGGCGAGTTCTACGGCGGCTGGATCACCTCGCGCGTCGCCGGACCCTTCAAGGGTCCGCCCGGTACCTGGGGTTGGTAGCCCGGCTCCGGGCGGTCAGGTCAGGTCAGCCCGTTCGCGAGGCGGATCTGGTCGACGATGCCGCCCATGATCGCGGTGAGGCCGAAGTCCTTGGGCGTGAAGACGGCCGCCACCCCGCTCTCGATGAGCCGTCTGGCGTCGGAGTCGGGGATGATCCCGCCGACGATGACCGGCACGTCGCCGAGTCCCGCCTCCCGCAGACCGTCGAGCACCGAGGGGACCAGCTCCATGTGGGAGCCGGAGAGGATCGAGAGGCCGACACAGTGCACGTCCTCGGCGACGGCGGCGGCCACGATCTGCTCGGGGGTCAGCCGGATCCCCTGGTAGACCACCTCGAAGCCGGCGTCGCGGGCGCGAACGGCGACCTGCTCGGCGCCGTTGGAGTGGCCGTCCAGGCCGGGCTTGCCCACCAGCAGCCGGAGCCGGCCGCCGAGCTCTTCGCCGGTCGCCCGCACCCGGGCGCGTACGGCGGTGAGCTCGTCGCCCGCCTCCGCGGTCCCCACGGCGCCACTGACGCCGGTGGGCGCCCGGAACTCTCCGAAGACCTCACGCAGCGTGCCGGCCCACTCCCCCGTGGTCGCGCCGGCCCGCGCCGCGGCGAGCGTGGCGGCCATCAGGTTGGTGTCGGTCTTCGCGTCGGCCGCGAGTCGCGCCAGCGCCTCCCGGACCGCGTCCTCGTCGCGCCCCGACTTCCACTCCTCGACCGAACGCAGCGCCGAGGCCTCGGCCTGCGGGTCGGCTGCCATGATCGCGCCCTCGAGGTCGGCGGTGAGTGGCGACGGCTCGGTCGTCTCGAACTTGTTGACACCGACGATGACGTCGTCCCCGACCTCGATCCGGGCGCGACGCGTGGCGTGTGCGGAGACCAGTTCCTGCTTCATGTAGCCGGACTCGACCGCGGCGATCGCCCCGCCCATGGCCTGGACCCGGTCCATCTCGGCGCGCGCCTCGTCGACCAGCTCGGCGACCTTGGCCTCGATGACGTGTGAGCCCTCGAAGATGTCCTCGTACTCCAGGAGGTCGGACTCGTAGGCCAGCACCTGCTGCAGCCGCAACGACCACTGCTGGTCCCAGGGTCGAGGCAGTCCGAGCGCCTCGTTCCAGGCCGGCAGCTGCACGGCGCGGGCCCGGGCGTTCTTGCTGAGGGTCACGCCGAGCATCTCCAGCACGATCCGCTGCACGTTGTTCTCCGGCTGCGCCTCGGTCAGGCCGAGCGAGTTCACCTGTACGCCGTAGCGGAAGCGGCGCATCTTCTCGTCGGTCACGCCGTACCGGTCCCGGGTGATCTCGTCCCAGAGCTGGACGAAGGCCCGCATCTTGCAGGTCTCCTCGACGAACCGGACGCCGGCGTTGACGAAGAAGGAGATCCGTCCGACCACCCTGCCGAAGTCCTCGTCGCTCACCTGACCGGAGGCCTTGACCTGGTCGAGCACCGCGATCGCGGTGCACAGGGCGTAGGCGAGCTCCTGCCTCGGCGTGGCCCCGGCCTCCTGGAGGTGGTAGCTGCAGATGTTGATCGGGTTCCACTTCGGGATCTCGTGGACCGTGTAGGCGATCACGTCGCTGATCAGCCGCAATGAGTGCTCGGGCGGGAACACGTAGGTGCCGCGGGACAGGTACTCCTTGATGATGTCGTTCTGGGTCGTCCCGGAGAGCTGGTGAGCGACCTCGCTCGGCTCGAGTTCGGGGTTCTGCTCCTCCGCCGCCACCTGGTAGAGCGCCAGCAGCCACATCGCGGTCGCGTTGATCGTCATCGAGGTGTTCATCTCGGTGAGCGGGATGTCGTCGAAGAGTCGGCGCATCTCACCCAGGTGCGGGATCGGCACGCCGACCTTGCCGACCTCGCCGCGGCTGAGGGCGTCGTCGGGGTCGTAGCCGGTCTGCGTCGGCAGGTCGAAGGCGACCGAGAGTCCGGTCTGTCCCTTGGCAAGGTTGGTCCGGTAGAGGGCGTTCGACGCGGTCGCGGTCGAGTGACCGGCGTACGTGCGCATCACCCAGGGCCGATCCTTGGGTCGTTCCGTCTCGCTCATGGATCGAGAGTAGGGCCGCGTGCTACGCGCTGGTAACCGTTCCGAGTGTGGGGTTCTGCACAACCTGAGCCCAGTCGCCACCACGAGTTTGCGAGTGGGGCGGCGTCAGGCGAAGGGGTTGAGGGGCCGGGTCAGGCGCGAGCGCGAGCGAGCGACTGCCCACCGGCCGCCTCGAAACCCAGGTGCCTCAGGCGGCGCTCGGCTCGAGCTCGACGAAACGCATCAACCGGGTCAGATGCAGCATCCGGCGTACGGCGGGACCGCAGCCGCGCAGCGTGACCTGGTGACCGCTGCGACCTGCCTCCTGGCTGGCGAACGCCAGCACCCGGAGTGCCGGGACGTCGACCAGGCCCACCGCGGACAGGTCGACCACGATCCGGTGCTCCGGCGAGGCCAGCTGCTGCCGCAACGCGCTGCGGACCGCTGCAGTGCTGCGGCCGTGGAAATTGCCGCTCAGCACCAGCGTCGGTCCGTCAGTGACGATGTCCATGGTTGACCCCCGTCCGGCCCGCACCCCGATGGCAGCGCACCTGTCCTTGTCCCTACGTCTCTAGGACGCAGGCGAGGCCTGCGAGGTTGCCTGCCCGCGCGAAGAGTTTTCGCGCGTGCGCACCGCGTAGCCGGTCCCGAGCCCGAGCAGCACCATGCCGATCACGCCGGTCGGCGCGAAGATGTGGTCGACGTGGACCGCCCAGGCGCCGGCCGGGAGCAGGGCCAGCGGCAGCCCGCGGAGGCCGAGACGGCGCAGCCCGTCGAGCAGCAGCAGCGTGGTGGCCACCAGCAGCGCCCAGGAGCCCACCTCCCCGATCGGTGTCCCGATCCGGAAGATCGAGGAGACCTCGGGTGGCCGCGAGGCCCCTTCGGGCAGCCTGCTGGTGACGTATCCGGCGGTGACCCCGCTGATCACGTCGAGCGCCGAGTAGGCGGTGGCATAGCCGAATGCGGCGACCCGGACCGCCCAGGCAACCGGGTCCCGCCGACCGACCAGCGGGACCACGAGGCCGACGCCGACCAGCGGGAACACGAAGATCCCCACAACGTGGAGCCGGAACCAGGTGTCGGCCGTCGCTGCGTTCAGCCCGTGGGGGTGGAAGAGTCCGGCCGCGGCCAGCACGAGGGCGGGCACGGCCGCCAGCAACGCGAGCTTCGTCCGACGGTCCATTCCCGAACCGTAGCCGCCCCGAGTAGCAGGACCCTCTGGTCGCACGGCATGCTGCCGGGAATGCGCTCCCCGATTCCCGACTACCTGCACGAGGTGCTCGACGCCTGCGCCCAGGATCACAGCGGCGCGGTCGCCGACTACATCCCGGAACTCGCCAGGGTCGACCCCGACCTGCTGGGAATCAGCCTCTCCACGGTCGATGGTGCCGTCTACGGCATCGGGGACACCGACGTGCCCTTCACCATCCAGTCGATCTCCAAGCCGTTCGTCTACGCCCTGGCCCTGGCCGACCGGGGTCTCGAGGCGGTGCTCGACAAGGTCGACGTGGAACCGACCGGGGAGGCCTTCAACGAGCTCTCGCTGGAGAAGGGCTCCGAGCGGCCGCTGAACCCGATGATCAACGCCGGCGCGCTCACCGTGCACACGTTGGTGGGCGAGCCCGGCGCCACCCCGGCGGGGCGCCGCGCCCGGATCATGGAGGGGCTGTCGGCATTCGCCGGGCGCCCGCTCGCGTGCGACGACGCGACGTACCGCTCCGAGGCGACGACGGCCTTCCGCAACTACGCCATCGCCAACATGTTGCGCAGCCACGACACGATCGTGGAAGACCCCGAGTCGGTGGTCGAGGACTACACCTGGCAGTGCTCCATCCTGGTCACGACCCGGGACCTGGCGCTGATGGCGGCCACGCTCGCCAACGGCGGGGTCCATCCGATCACCGAGGAGGAGGTCGTCGACGCGACCGTGGTCCGGCAGGTGCTGAGCGTGATGGCCACCTGCGGCATGTACGACTCCGCCGGCGACTGGATCTCCACGGTCGGCTTCCCCGCCAAGAGTGCGGTCTCCGGCGGGATCATCGGCTCGCTGCCCGGCCAGCTCGGCATCGCGGCCTTCTCGCCGCGACTGGACGCGCACGGCACGAGCACACGAGGCGTCGAGGTCTGCCGGCGGCTCTCGCGGGACATGGGACTGCACATGATGGACGCACCACAGCCGGCCCGGGCCACCATCCGACGTGCCCACACGGTGCGGGACTCCGAGGGCGTCGAGGCCACCGTCTACGCGCTGCACGGCTCGATCCAGTTCGCCGGCGCCGAGCGGTTGCTGCGCGACCTGACCACCGCCGACCTCGTCACGCACCAGATCGTGCTCGACCTCGGTCGGGTCCACTCGGTCAACGACGTGGCACGGCGGATGCTGCTGGAGGCGATCCACCGGCTCCAGCTCGACGGCCACGACGTGAGGGTGGTCGACCCCGACGACGTCCTGCCGGCATCGTCGGCCATCTAGAGTTCAGGGCATGGTCAACCTCACCCGCATCTACACCCGCACCGGCGACGGCGGCCGGACCCGGCTCGGCGACATGAGCGAGACGTCCAAGAACGATGTGCGGCTGCACGCGTACGCCGACGTCGACGAGGCGAACGCCACCCTCGGTCTGGCACTGGTGCAGGGTGGCTTCGAGGATGACGTGGTCGCCGTACTCACGCACGTGCAGAACGACCTCTTCGACGTGGGCGCCGACTTCTGCACGCCGGTCGTGCCCGACCCCGAGTTCCCACCGCTGCGGATCGAGCAGGAGTACGTCGACCGGCTCGAGGGCTGGTGCGACCAGTACAACGAGGACCTCCCGAAGCTGCGCTCGTTCATCCTCAACGGCGGGACCCTCGGTGCCGCCCACCTGCACGTCGCCCGCACCGTGGTCCGCCGGGCCGAGCGCTCGGCCTGGGCGGCCTGGGCCGAGCACTCCGACTCGATGAACCAGCTCGCCATCACCTACCTCAACCGGCTCTCGGACCTGCTGTTCATCCTCGCCCGGCACGCCAACCGCGTGAACGGCGACGTGCTGTGGGTCCCCGGCGGCGACCGCTCCCCAGACTGAGTGGCGCCTCCCAACCCCTGACGGGTTCCTTCGCGGCCGAGACGAGCAGCGTGGTGGGGACCAGCAGGACGGCGACGACGAGCAGCGACTCCAGGGTGCCGACCTGATCGGCGACGAAGCCGAGGACGGGCGGCCCGGCCAGGAACGCGGCGTACCCGATCGTGGAGACGACGCTGACCCGTGCGGCGGCGCGGGCGGGGTCGTCGGCGCCGGCGCTCATGCCGACCGGAAAGCCCAATGAGGCACCGAGCCCCCAGGCGACCACTCCGAGACCGACCAGGGCCGGGTGCTGGCCGAGCACGAGGAGCATCAGCCCGGACAGCGCCAGGGCCGCGGTGGCGCGCAGCACGAGCACCCGGCCGAACCGGTCCAGCACCATCGTTCCCAGCAGCCGCCCGGTGGTCATCGCCATCACGAAGACCGCGAATCCCGCGACGCCCACCCAGCGCTCCACGTCGTAGCCATCGATGAGCGCGAGGGCGAGCCAGTCGTTGGCGGCTCCCTCGGTGAGCGCGAAGGCCAGCACCATCAGTCCGAGCGCGAGCGTGCGTGGCTCGCGCCACGCCGACCAGGCCGACGGTCCTCGCTCCGGCTCGGGCTCAACCGGAAGGAACGTCCGGGTCGCAGGCACGACGAGCAGCGTCAAGGCTGCGGCCAGGGCCAGGTGTCCTGCGACGGGTACGTCGAGGGCAGTGACCAGGACGCCGACGCCGGCGCCGGAGACCGACCCGAGGCTCCAGCCGGCGTGGAAGCGCGGCAGGATCGCGCGGCCCAGCTCGCGCTCGACCGCGGCGCCCTCGACGTTCATCGCCACGTCCCAGACGCCGGTGCCGACGCCGTACACGAAGAGCCCGAAGGCAGTGGCGCCGATGGAGCCCATCGCGTCGATCCCGATCGCGATGAGCGTGAGGCCCAGGGCCACGAGCAGACCTCCGGATCGCACGACGGCCGCTGCCCCCACCCGACGGATCAGGCTCCCGGCGCTGGGCAGTGCCAGCACCGAGCCCGCGGCCCCGACCAGCAGCAGCAGGCCCAACCCGGAGTTGTCGAGGTCGAGGCCACGGCGTACGTCCGGGACCCGGGAGAACAGCGAGGCGAACCCGAAGCCGTTCAGCACGAAGACGGCCGCCACGGCGTTGCGTGCCGACGACGCCGTGCCCGAGGGCCGGTTCACACCGTGGTGACGGTGCCGGGAGGACCGGCCTCGAGCCAGGACTGGAAGCCCGTCAGCGAGCTCACGGCCATCGCCAGCTCGAGCTCACCGTCGGGCGAGCGGCACTGGACGACCGTGTGGTCGGGATAGAGCGACATCCGTTCGGCTCCCTCCGGAGCCCGGCGGTCGACGTAGGCCAGGGTGCCGCGCGCCCACGTGCTCTTGGGGCGCGGGGAGAGCGAGAAGATCCGGAACCACTCCAGGGTCTCCCCCGAGTAGCGGCCCAACCCGAGAAGCCAACCGCGCCCGGCCTTCTCGGACCGGACGCGATAGCTGAGCTCGAACGTGCCGCCGTGCCGCGACAGCAGGCGCCGTCGTACGACGAGGGCCAGGCCGTAGAGCAGGACAACGAGGAGTACGGCGCCGGCCAAGTCCAGCAGCACCTGCCACCACGGCATTCGTCGCCCTCCTGAAGACCTTCCACCCCGTCCGTCAGGTCACCCTAGCGGGGGCGGCTCAGGGTCGATCAGGAGGACCACTCGGCTGCGCGGATCAGCGCCTCGGCGTGGCGCACGCGGCGCTCACCTTCGTCGCTGTCATCGCCCTGCGCGGCCTCGAGGTCGGCCTGGGCGGCCGAGACATCCACGTCCGCGGCCAGCGTCGTCCGCTCGGCGAGGAGCGAGACCCGGTTGGCGGCCACCGAGAGGAAACCGCCATCGACGGCGGCCACGACTGGGTCGCCGTCCTCCGGGGTGATCTCGATGACGCCGGGCACCAGGACCGACAGCACCGGGCTGTGGTCGCGCAGGATGCCGACGTCACCCTCGGTGGTCCGGGCGAGCACCATCGATGCCCGCCCCGACCACACGACGCGATCGGCAGCCACCAGCTCGACCTGCAGGGCGCTCTCGGCCATCAGAGGCCCTTCTGGATCTCAGACCACTTCTTCTCGACGTCGTCCAGACCGCCGCACATGAAGAACGCCTGCTCGGCCACGTGGTCGTACTCGCCGTCGGCGATCTTGTTGAACGCCTCGATGGTGTCGGCGATCGGCACCGTCGAACCTTCGAGGCCGGTGAACTGCTTGGCCACGTAGGTGTTCTGCGAGAGGAACCGCTGGATCCGGCGGGCCCGCGACACGATGATCTTGTCTTCCTCGGAGAGCTCGTCGACACCGAGGATCGCGATGATGTCCTGGAGCTCCTTGTTGCGCTGGAGGATCTGCTTGATCCGGATCGCGCAGTCGTAGTGCGCCTGCCCGATGTACTGGGCGTCGAGGATCCGCGACGTGGAGGTCAACGGGTCCACGGCCGGGTAGATTCCCTGCGACGCGATGTCGCGGGACAGCTCGGTGGTCGCGTCGAGGTGCGCGAACGTCGCGGCAGGGGCCGGGTCGGTGTAGTCGTCGGCCGGCACGTAGATCGCCTGCATCGAGGTGATCGAGTGACCACGCGTCGAGGTGATCCGCTCCTGGAGCGTGCCCATCTCGTCGGCCAGGTTGGGCTGGTAGCCGACCGCGGAAGGCATGCGACCCAACAGGGTCGACACCTCGGAGCCCGCCTGCGTGAACCGGAAGATGTTGTCGATGAAGAGCAGTACGTCCTGCTTCTTCACGTCACGGAAGTACTCCGCCATCGTCAGCGCGGACAACGCGACGCGCAGCCGGGTGCCCGGCGGCTCGTCCATCTGGCCGAAGACGAGGGCGGTCTGGCCGATGACCCCGGCCTCCTCCATCTCGACGATGAGGTCGTTGCCCTCACGGGTGCGCTCCCCGACGCCGGCGAACACCGAGACACCACCGTGGTCCTTCGCGACACGCGCGATCATCTCCTGGATGAGCACGGTCTTGCCGACGCCCGCACCGCCGAACAGGCCGATCTTGCCGCCCTGGACGTACGGAGCGAGGAGGTCGATGACCTTGATGCCGGTCTCGAACATCTGGGTCTTCGACTCGAGCTGGTCGAAGGCCGGAGCCTTGCGGTGGATGCCCCAGCGCTCCTGGACGTCGAGCTTCTCGTCGCCCTCGAGGTTGAGGCACTCGCCCAGCGTGTTGAACACGCGGCCCAGGGTCGCGTCACCCACCGGGACCGAGATCGGCCCGCCGGTGTCGGTCACCTGAGCGCCGCGCACCAGACCGTCGGTCGGCTGCAGCGACACCGCGCGCACCATGCCCTCGCCGATGTGCAACGAGACCTCCATGGAGAGGGTCTTCGTCTCGCCGTCGAGGGTCAGCTCGCACTCGAGCAAGTTGTAGATCTCGGGCATCGAGTCCGAGGTGAACTCGACGTCCACCACGGGTCCGATGACGCGGGCGATCCGTCCGACGTTCGCCGCGCGGCCCTCGGACTTGTTCTCTTCAACAGTGGCAGTCATGTCTCTCACTCACTCTGCAATCGGCGGTGGTGCTGGCGGGTCAGTCGTTGGCAGCGTTCGCGTCGGCCAAGGCGTTCACGCCGCCGACGATCTCGCTGATTTCCTGGGTGATGCCCGCCTGGCGGGCCTGGTTGGCGATCCGGGTGAACTTCTTGATCAGCTCGTCGGCATTGTCCGTGGCCGATTTCATCGCCTTCTGTCGGGCGGCGAGCTCGGAGGCGGACGCCTGGAGGAAGGAGAAGAAGATCCGGCTCTGGACGTACTTGGGCAGGCAGCTCGTCGAGCACGGCCTCCGGGGACGGCTCGAACTCGTAGAGCGGCAGCACGTCCTCGTCGCCGGGCTTCTCCTCGCCCTCGACGACCTCGAGCGGGAGCAGCCGCACCGCGGTCGGCTCCTGGACGAGCATCGAGCGGAACCGGGTGTAGACCACGTGGACCTCGTCCACCGGGGCCCGTTGCTCGTCACCCTGCTCGCCATCTTCTGCGAGGAAGGCATCGATCAGCGCCTGCCCGACTTCCTCGGCAACGTCGTACGACGGCTGGTCGGAGAAGCCGGTCCACGACTGGGCCACGGGACGCTGGCGGAACTTGAAGTACGCCAGCCCCTTGCGACCGCAGGTGTAGGCGTCGATCTCCTTGCCCTCGTCGCGGAGCTTCTCCGCGAGCCGCTCGTACTCCTTGAGCACGCTCGAGGAGTACGCGCCGGCCAGACCGCGGTCACTCGTGACGATGAGGACGGCGGCTCGCTTGGGATCCTCCGACTCGCGGGTCATCGGGTGGTCGACGGCCGAGTAGGTCGCCACCGCCGAGACCGCGCGCGTGAGCTCGCGGGCGTACGGCGCGGCGGCCTGCGCCCGCTGCTGCGCCTTGATGATGCGGGACGCAGCAATGAGCTCCATGGCGCGCGTGATCTTCTTCATCGACTCCGTCGACTTGATCCGCGCGCGGTACTCACGCAGCGATACGGCCATGTGGGATCAGCCCCGCTTCTGCTTGACGATCTGCTCCTGGTCCTCGTCCTCCAGCGCTTCGGCCTCGGGTTCGTGGCCGACCTTGATCGCGCCGCCGTCCGAGGTCTCGAACTGGTCGAGGAAGGAGTTGTATGCCGACTCGAGCTCCGCGTCGGCGCCGTCGTCGAACTTCTGGGTCTCCCGGATGCCATCCAGGATCCCGCTGTGCGAACGACCCAGGTACTCGATGAACTCCGACTCGAACCGGAGCACGTCTTCGGTGGGCACCTTGTCGAGGCGGCCAGTGGTGCCGGTCCACAGCGCCACCACCATCTCTTCCAGCGGGTACGGCGAGTAGGCCGGCTGCTTGAGCAGAGCCATCAGCCGGGCACCGCGGTCGAGCTGCTGGCGGGATGCGGCGTCGAGGTCGGAGGCGAACATCGCGAACGCCTCCATCGCGCGGAACTGTGCGAGGTCGACCTTCAGCGAGCCGGTGACGGCCTTCATCGCCTTCGTCATCGCCGCACTACCCACGCGCGACACCGAGATGCCGACGTCGATGGCCGGACGCTGGTTGGACGCGAACAGGTCGGACTGCAGGAAGATCTGACCGTCCGTGATCGAGATGACGTTGGTCGGGATGAAGGCGGAGACGTCGTTGGCCTTGGTCTCGATGATGGGCAGGCCGGTCATCGAACCGGCGCCCATGTCGTCGGACAACTTCGCGCAGCGCTCGAGCAGCCGGCTGTGCAGGTAGAACACGTCGCCGGGGAACGCCTCGCGGCCCGGCGGGCGACGCAGCAGCAGCGACACCGCGCGGTAGGCCTCGGCCTGCTTGGAGAGGTCGTCGAAGACGATCAGGACGTGCTTGCCGTCGTACATCCAGTGCTGGCCGATGGCCGAGCCGGTGTACGGGGCGAGATACTTGAAGCCCGCGCTGTCCGAGGCGGGAGCGGCGACGATGGTGGTGTACTCGAGCGCGCCGGCCTCCTCGAGGGCCCCGCGCACCGAGGCGATCGTGGAGCCCTTCTGACCGATGGCGACGTAGATGCAGCGGACCTGCTTGTCCGGATCGCCGGAGTCCCAGTTCTGCTTCTGGTTGATGATCGTGTCGATCGCGATCGTCGTCTTGCCGGTCGAGCGGTCACCGATGATCAGCTGGCGCTGACCGCGGCCGATCGGAGTCATGGAGTCGATGGCCTTGATCCCGGTCGCAAGCGGCTCGTGCACCGACTTGCGCACCATCACGCCCGGCGCCTGCAGTTCGAGTGCGCGCCGCTCCGTGGACTCGATGTCGCCGAGGCCGTCGATCGGGACGCCGAGCGGGTCGATCACCCGACCCATGAAGGCGTCGCCCACGGGGACCGAGAGGATCTCACCCGTGCGGCGGACCGTCTGGCCCTCCTCGATTCCGGCGAAGTCGCCGAGGATCACGACGCCGATCTCGCGAGTGTCGAGGTTCAGGGCGAGGCCCACCGTGCCGTCCTCGAACTCGAGCAGCTCGTTGGCCATGGCCGAGGGCAGACCGGTGACCCGGGCGATGCCGTCTCCAGCCTGGGAGACGGTGCCGACCTCCTCCTTGCTGGCCGCGTCCGGCTGGTACTCGGACACGAACTTCTGCAGCGCGTCCCGGATCTCGTCCGGACGGATCGAAAGCTCCGTCATCTCTGCCTACTCTCCTGGCTCTCTACTTCTCGTGGTCTGTTCGGGGGCCGTTGACCGCTGGGTCAGCCGGCCAGCTTGCGTCGTGCTTCGTCGAGGCGGGCGTCCACCGTGCCATCGATGACGTCGTCACCGATCTCCACCCGGATGCCACCGAGCAGCTCGGGCTCGACGACGACGTTGAGGTGGACGTTGCGGCCGTACTGCCGGCTCAGCGCCGACTGGAGCCTGGTCCGGTCGGCGTCGGTGAGCTCGCGCGCGACGCGCACCCTTGCGACCCTCTCGTTGCGGATCGCGGCAGCGACCTTCTGGTACTCCTCCAGCGCCACCCCGACCGACCGGTAGCTGGCGCTGAAGGACTGCTTGACCAGGGTCACCGTCGCCGCAAGTGCCTTCGTGCCCAGCAATCCGTCGATCAGTCGTGACTTGTCGTCGACCGAACGAGCCGGGTCCGACAGAGCCGACCGGAGGTCGGGGTTGTCGTTGATCGCGCGCGACACGGCGAACAGCTCGTCGACCACGCGGTCGGCGTTGTCACCGGACGAGCGCACGACCGCCACCTCCGCGAGGTGCTCCAGCGTGTCGGCCAGGTCACGGGTCGACGTCCAGCGCCGGGTCACCGCATTCGCGGCGAGGTCCAGCGAGAGCTCATCCACCTTGCCCTGGAACAGCTCCCGCAGCAGCGACTCCTTGGCGGACCCGTCCACCGACACGTCGGTCAGCACACGCCGCAGGCTGGGGGTGGTGCGCACCAGCGACGCGAGCGAGAACAGCTCGTCGCCGACCTGGCCCGCCTTCCGCGTCCCGACCTCGGCCAGGGCCGTGTCCAGCCGGTCACGGAGGCCGGCCAGCGCCTCGGCGGAGGGTCCACGCGTGTGCATCAGCGCTGTCCCTCCACCTGGGACGACTCGAGGGTCTCGAGATCGGCCAGGAACCGGTCGACGACACGTGACGAACGATCGTCGTCCTCCAGGCTCTCGCCGACGATGCGACCAGCGAGCGAGGTGGCCAGGGAGCCCACCTCGGCCCGCAGCGAGGCCACGGCCTGCTGCCGCTCCGCCTCGATCTGGGCCTTGCCGTGCTCGACGATCCTCGTCGACTCGGTCTGCGCCTGCTCGCGCATCTCGGCCATGATCGTGGCGCCCTGCTCGCGAGCCTCCTCGCGGATCCGGGCCGCCTCGTGGCGTGCCTCGCCCAGCCGCTGCTCGAGCTCGGCCAGCTTGGCGTCTGCCTCGGCCTGCTTGGTCTCGGCCGCGGCCAGACCGCCCTCGATCGCGGTGGTGCGCTCGGAGAAGGTCTTCTCGAAGTTCGGGATCACGAACTTCTTCAACAGGAAGAAGAGGATGCCGAAGACGACCAGGGCGAGCACGAACTCGACCCACACGAAGGCGAGCGGTCCGTGCTCCTCGCCGTCTTCAGCGGCCAGAACAATCATGTCCATCATGCGATGGCTTCCTTACGGGCTGGTGGGTGGGACGTCAGCTGAGGACGAACGCCAGGGCGATACCGATGATGGCGAGCGCCTCGGCCAGGGCGAAGCCCAGGATGGCGATCGACTGCAGTCGGCTCTGGGCCTCGGGCTGGCGGGCCACACCGCTGATGTAGGCGGCGAAGATCAGGCCGATACCGATACCCGGGCCGATCGCGGCCAGGCCGTAGCCGATCATGTTGGCGGAGCCGTTGATAGCCATTGCAAGCACGGCTGTTTCCTTTCGGTTGTTTCTACTTCGGTGGTCACTCTGGGGTTGAACGGGCGGAACTCACGGGTGGTGCTCAGTGCTCGTCGGCCAGTGCACCTTGGATGTACATGGCGTTGAGCAGGGTGAAGACGTAGGCCTGCAGGAACTGGACCAGCAGCTCGAGGAACGAGATCGCGATCAGCAGCACCCAGGCGATCGGGCCGGCCACGAGGCCGATGCCGCCGCTCTCAATCAGGTAGAGACCACCGGTCGCGAACAGGATCAGCAGCAGGTGTCCGGCGAACATGTTGGCGAACAGACGCAGCGCCAGCGTGACCGGGCGGACCAGGATGTTGGAGAAGAACTCCAGCGGGATCAGCAGGGGGTACATGAGCGGCGAGACACCCGAGGGCACCGTCTGCAGCTTCAGGTAGCCGATCAGGCCGTGCTTGCGGATGCCCACGCCGTTGTAGATGACCCAGCTCAGGCCGGCCAGGGCATAGGCCATGGACGCACGGGAGAACGTCGGGAACGCGATGACCGGCACCGACGAGAAGAAGTTGTTGAGCAGGATGAAGAAGAAGAGCGCGAACAGGTACGGGGTGTAGCGCAGGAAGTCCTGGCTGCCGATGATGTCGCGGCCCATCGAGTTCCGGACCAGGCCGTAGGCGCTCTCACCCGCGTACTGCATCCGGCTCGGCACCAGGGAGGCCCGGCGAGAGGCGGCGTAGAAGAACACGAACACGACGACCGCCGCCAGCACCAGCTGGATCATCGGCTTGGTGACCGGCTCACCGGCGATCGAGAAGAATCCGGGAAGGTCGAAGTTGCCCGGCCCGGGCGGGATGAAGGACCCGCCGCCACCCTCGGCCATCCGTGGGCCGGCCGCGAGGACCGTCGTCATGGTCGCGCTCACACCGTCTCCTGTGTCGCTGTCATCTGGACTGTGGTCACTGCCTGTTGAACCGGGCAAAGGTCATGTAGATCCCGAGCCCCGCGCCGGCCAGGATGCCGATCGCGACCAGGAACGAGGTCCCGAGCCATTGGTCTGCCAACCATCCCACCAGGCCGTAGACCGCGACCCCGGCCACGATGTAGCCGAACGCGTGCCACGGATCGCCTGGGGTTCGGTCGCCCTCGTCGGGAGGAGGCGGCCCCTGCTGACTCATCGCGGTCGAGACGATAGCAGTCGTGAGTGGTCATCGTTCACCCGCCTCCGTGCCGAGGTCATAGGCCGGAATCCGGGTCCGGAATGTGAGAACGACCTGCGCCACCAGCCACTCCAACGTGGCGGCGATGGCGGCTCCTCCGACCCACATCCGGTCGAGCGTCCCGGTCAGCAGACCGGACCGTTCGAGTGCCAGGAAGGCCACGACGAGCAGCAGGACCTGCAACGTGTAGGTGAGCAGCGCGATCAGCATCGAGGCGGTCGGCAGGGCCCCGGCGACGGCGTTGACCAGCAGGGCCCCGCCCGCGCAGACCCCGACCACCAGCGCCGTGCCCACGAGCGCTCCGAGCCCGGCGGCCGCGCCGTGGAGCCCCCATCCGACGAGGGCGATCAGGCCGCCGAGGACCAGCGTGACCGCGCCGCTGCGCAGGAGCAGGGTCACCCCGCTGCTGCGGGTGGTCCGAGGGGCCAGGGCCATGGCGTCCGTCCTGTCAGAGATCAGGGGGCGGGCGGGTGCTGCTGAGCGTTCGTGAAAACTATCACAAAGTCTCCACAGCCCAGAAATCGGGTCTACTTCACTCCCCTTCGGAGATCACCATCCGGGGGGCGTGGACCACCGGGAGCAGGAAGGTCAACAGGACCGTGACCACAGCACCACCCGTCAGGGTCGCCCACATCACCGGGCCGGTGTAGAGACTGGCCAACACCACACCGAAAGCGATCAGACCGGCCCACAACCACATGATCAACACCGCTCGACGCTGGCTGTGGCCGATCTCCAGCAACCGGTGGTGCAGGTGCTGCTTGTCCGGCGCGAACGGTGAGCGTCCAGCTCGCGTCCTCCGCACCACGGCCAGGACCAGGTCGACGATCGGGACGATCAGGATCGAGACTGGGAGCAGCAGCGGGAGGAAGAACGCCAGCGGGTTGATCTCGGAGCCGGCCCCCCCGCTGCTGAACTCGGTGCCGCTGAACTGCGTGGTGAGGGTGAGCGCCGACGCCGAGAGCACCAACCCGATCAGCATCGACCCGCTGTCGCCCATGAACAGCCGGGCCGGGTGGAAGTTGTGCGGGAGGAAACCCGCGCAGGCGCCGGCCAGGGCCGCCGAGAGGAAAGCCCCCGTCGTGGCGAGGGTGAAGCCGTTGAGATTGGCCGCCTGGTAGCTGAAGAGGAAGAACGCCGACGCGCCGATGCCCACGACCCCTGCGGCGAGACCGTCCAGGCCGTCCACGAAGTTCACGGCGTTGACGGTCGCGATCACCAGCACCGCCGTCAGGAGCGCGCCCTGGGCGGGGTCGAAGGAGAACTGCTCACGGTTCGAGATCGGGATGAACTGGAAGTAGATCTGGGAGTAGATCAGGAAGCCGACCGCGATCACCTGCCCCCCCAGCTTGAACAACGCGTCGAGCTCGAACAGGTCGTCGAGCACCCCCACGCCGCAGATCATGGCCCCGGCCAGGATCACCGCTCCGGCGTCCTCGAAGACGAACGAGGCACTGGTCGACAGGAAGGGCAGCTCACGCCCGACTGCGTACGCCGCCACCAGTCCCCCCAGCAGCGCCAGACCCCCGAGGTAGGGGATCGGCTCGGCGTGGACGTCGCGGTCACGGACCCGGGCCACGGCCCCGGTGCGCAGCGCGATCTCGCGGGCCACCACGGTCAGCAGGTAGGTGACCGCCGCCGCGACCAGGAAGACCAGAAGGTACTCGCGCAAGGGCTCAGCCCTCGTCGGTCAGCGTGGCACCGAGCGGTTCCAGGACCTCGTTGAGCGCCTCGAGACTGAGCGCACCGCGTCGCAGCACGCGCCCCTGGCTCCCGGTGACGTCGACGATGGTGGACGCCTGGCCGCCCGGCGACGCACCGGCGTCGATGACGACCGCCACGTCCTCCCCCAGCATCTCGATCGCTGCGTCCACGTCGGTGGCGGCCGGGCTCCCGGTCGTGTTCGCCGAGCTCACGGCGAGGGGACCGGTGCGCTCGAGGACCGCGAGTGCCACGGCGTGGTCCGGCATCCGCACCGCGACGGTGCCGCGGGCATCACCCAGGTCCCACTGGAGGGAGGCCTGTTGCCGGCACACCAGGGTCAGCGGACCGGGCCAGAACGCCTCGATCAGGGCGCGGGCGTAGCCGGGCAGGTCCGCAGCCAGTGCGTCGACGGTGGTCGCGGAACTCACCAGCACGGGTGGCGGCATCTCCCGGCCGCGACCCTTCGCCGTGAGCAGGTCCTTGACCGCGTCGGGGTCGAAGGCGTCGGCGCCGATGCCGTAGACGGTGTCAGTGGGGATCACGATGAGATCACCCCGCTGCACTGCGAGGCTGGCCGCGGTGACGGCTTCCTCGCGCTCCTCGTCGGTGCCCGTCGGTAGCGGTTGCAGCTGCGTCACGGGCCTATCGTGCCAGTCGGGCCGTCACATGGCGCGGACGGCCGGACAGGTCTTCGTGATCGCGCACCTCGCACCAGGTGCCGGCCGCGGTGAACACGGCCGGCGCCGACTCGCCCTGCAGGTCCGCGTGCTCGGCTCCGATCCAGCCGCCCGGCCGCAGCAGCTGGGCTGCCCGGTGGGCCAGCACGCGCATCGCGTCGAGCCCGTCATCGCCCGAGAACAGCGCGAGGTGGGGATCGTGGTCCCGCGCCTCCGGGGCGACCGTCTCCCAGGCCGTCAGCGGAATGTACGGCGGGTTGCAGGTCACCACGTCCACGGTTCCGACCAGGTCCTCGAAGGCGTCGGCCAGATCGCCCAGCCGCAGGTCGACCCCGGTCCCGGCCAGATTGCGCTCGGCCCAGGCGTGCGCGGCCGGGTCGAGCTCCACGGCGTGGACGTCGGCACGGGGCACCTCGTCCTTGATCGCCTTGGCGACCGCCCCCGAACCGGTGCCCAGATCGACCACCACGGCACCCTCGCCGTCGGACGCACCCGCTGCGACCCGTGCCCGATCGATCGCCCAGCCCGCGAGCAGCTCGGTCTCCGGGCGGGGCACGAACACGCCCGGGCCGACCGCGAGCTCGACGTGGCGGAAGTGGGCGACGCCCACGAGGTGCTGCAGCGGCACCCGTCCGGCACGCCGGGCCAGCAACGCGTCGTACGCCTCGGCCTGGCCGGCGCCGAGCTCGTCGAGGAGCGCCAACCGGCCGCGGTCGACCCCGAGCACATGGGCGAGAAGCTCGTCGGCGTCGTACGCCGGCGACGGCACGCCTGCGGCGGCCAGGAGGTCCGCGGCCGCGCGACGTCGCTCGCGCAGGTTCACGACTCGAGGGCCGCGAGGCGGGCGGCGAGATCGGCCTCGACGCACGAGGTGAGCACCGGCTCGAGATCCCCGTCGAGCACACCGTCGAGGTTGTAGGCCTTGTAACCGGTGCGATGGTCGGAGATCCGGTTCTCGGCGAAGTTGTAGGTGCGGATCCGCTCCGAGCGGTCGACGGTCCGGACCTGGCTGCGGCGCGCCTGGCTCGCCTCGGCGTCTGCCTCCTCCTGCGCGGCAGCCAGCAGCCGGGCCCGAAGGATCCGCAAGGCCTGTTCACGGTTCTGGAGCTGGCTCTTCTCGTTCTGACAGCTCACCACGATGCCGGTGGGCAGGTGCGTGATCCGCACCGCCGAGTCGGTGGTGTTGACGCTCTGGCCACCGGGTCCGCTGCTGCGGAACACGTCGATGCGCAGATCGTTCTCGTCGAGCTGGACGTCGACCTGCTCGGCCTCGGGCAGCACCAGCACGCCGGCGGCGCTGGTGTGGACCCGGCCCTGTGACTCCGTGACCGGCACCCGCTGCACCCGGTGCACCCCGGCCTCGAACTTGAGCAGGGCGTAGGGGGCCTCCCCCGGCTCGCTCACGCCCCGGGCCTTGACCGCGACGGTCACCGACTTGTAGCCGCCGAGGTCGGACTCAGTCGCGTCGAGCAATTCGGTCGTCCACCCCTGGCGTTCGGCGTAGCGGGTGTACATCCGCAACAGGTCGCCCGCGAAGAGCGCCGACTCCTCGCCGCCCTCACCCGACTTGACCTCGAGGATCGCGTCCTTGCTGTCCGCCGCGTCGCGCGGCACCAGCAGGTGGCGCAGCCGCTCGGAGGCCTCCTCGCGACGGATCGCCAGGGTCTCCGCCTCCGCTGCGAAGTCAGGGTCGTCCGACCCGAGCTCGCGGGCCGCGGCGACGTCGTCGCCGAGCTGGCGCCATTCCTCCCAGGTGCGCACGATGGCGGAGACCTCGGCGTAGCGCTGGTTGAGCTGCTTGGCGAGTCGCTGGTCGGCGTGCGTCGCCGGGTCGGCCAGCTGCTCCTCGAGCACCTGTCGCTCGGTCAGCAGCCCTTCGACGGCCTCGAACATCGGCTCTCCTGGCGGGACGGCGGCGGACCGGGGTGGAACGGCCCCGGGAACAGCACGGCGCCGGTCACCATGATGGTGACCGGCGCCGGAAGCTGGGCTACTTCTTGTTCTGACCAGCGTTGGCGTAGCGCTTCTCGAAGCGGGCGACGCGGCCGCCGGTGTCGAGGATCTTCTGCTTGCCGGTGTAGAACGGGTGGCACTGCGAGCAGACGTCGGCGTGCATGCTGCCGGCGGTCGCGGTGCTGCGAGTGGTGAACTGCGCGCCACAGGTGCAGGTGACCTCGGTGAGCGTGTAGTTCGGGTGGATGTCCTTCTGCATGGTGTCCTCTCTGGGGTGCCGGGTCGCTGCCGCGGATGCGGCGTGCGTGAACCGGGACCGACCTGCCAAGTGTGCCAACGCTAGCGCGCTCGCGCCAATTCCCCGAGGCCGAACCAGATCAAGTCAGCGCACGCTCTTCGCCAGCAGCGCCTCGACCCGGGAGGCGAGCTCACGGGGGCTGAAGGGTTTGGTGATGTAGTCGTCGGCACCCGAGTCGAACCCGGTCTCCACGTCGGACTCCTGGGCGCGTGCAGTCAGCAGGATGACCGGCAGGTCGGAGAGGGACGCATCGGCGCGGATCTCACGGATCGCGTCCAGCCCGGACACACCGGGCATCATCACGTCGAGCACGGCGAGGTCGGGCTTCTGCTCACGGCAGGCGTCGACCGCGGCCGCACCGTCGCCGACCGCAACGATCTCGTGCCCCATCGTGGACAACTTGAACTCCACGAGCTCGCGGATGTCGACGTCGTCGTCGGCAACAAGAATCCTGGCCACACTGTGTCCTTCCGGGGGGGCGTCAGGCTGACGTGGGGATCCTAGCGGCCGGGCGGGCCCGCGGCAGGCGAATCAGCCGCTCCGGTGTCACTCCTTCTCGACGCTCGGGGTGGTCTTCTGCACCTGCATCAGGAATTCGATGTTGCTCTGCGACTTCTTCAGGCGCTCCAGCAGCAGCTCGAGCGCCTGCTGGCCGTCGAGACCCGAGAGCACGCGACGCAGCTTCCACACGACGGCCAGCTCGTCCTTGGACATCAGCAGCTCTTCGCGGCGGGTGCCCGACTGCACGGCGTCGATCGCGGGGAAGAGGCGCTTGTCGGCGAAGTCACGGCGCAGCCGGATCTCCATGTTTCCAGTGCCCTTGAACTCCTCGAAGATGACCTCATCCATCTTCGATCCGCTCTCGATGAGGGCGGTCGCGAGAATCGTCAGGGAGCCGCCGTGCTCGATGTTGCGGGCGGCACCGAAGAACCGCTTCGGCGGGTAGAGCGCCGCCGAGTCGACGCCTCCGGAGAGGATCCGGCCGCTCGCCGGCGCAGCCAGGTTGTAGGCACGGCCCAGGCGGGTGATGCCGTCGAGCAGGACGACCACGTCGTGACCGAGCTCCACGAGGCGCTTGGCGCGCTCGATGGCGAGCTCGGCGACCGTGGTGTGGTCGCTGGCCGGCCGGTCGAAGGTCGAGGAGATGACCTCACCCTTGACCGAGCGCTCGAAGTCGGTGACCTCTTCGGGCCGCTCGTCGACCAGCACGACCATCAGGTGGCACTCGGGGTTGTTGGCGGTGATCGAGTTCGCGATCGACTGCATGATCATCGTCTTGCCCGCCTTGGAGGGCGAGACGATGAGCCCACGCTGACCCTTGCCGATCGGCGCGGCGATGTCGATCACCCGGCCGATCAGGTTGGTGGGCTCGGTCTCGAGGCGGAGCCGCTCGCTGGGATAGAGCGGCGTCAGCTTGGCGAAGTCGACCCGATGCCGGGACTCGTCGGGGTCGGCCCCGTTGACCGAGTCGACCTTGACCATCGGATTGAACTTCTCCTTGCGCTCACCCTCGCGGGGCTGGCGCACCTGGCCGGCGATCGCGTCGCCGCGGCGGAGGCCGAACTTGCGGACCATCGACAGCGAGAGGTAGACGTCGTCGGAGCCGGGCAGGTAGCCGCTGGTCCGTACGAACGCGTAGTTGTCGAGCACGTCGAGGATGCCTGCGGCCGGGATCAGGACGTCGTCGTCGAGGATCGTGGTGTCCGGCTCGCTGCGCTGCGTCCCGGTGGTTCCACCCGCGGGCCGGTTGCGGTCCCGACCCCGGCGGCGGCGGCTGCGGCCGCCGGACTCGTCGTTGCGGTTGTCATTGCGGTCGTTGCGGGCGCCCTGGCCGCGGTCCTGCTTCTGATCCTGGTCCTGGTTCTGGTTCTGGTTCTGGTTCTGGTTCTGCTGCTTGTCCTGCTGCTGGTCGCGCTGACGGTCCTTCTGAGCCTTCTGGTCCTGCTTCTGGTCCTGCTTCTGGTCCTGCTTCTGGTCCTGCTTCTGGTCCTGCTTCTGGCCGGCCTTCTGGTCCGGCTTCTGGTCCGGCTTCTGGTCACGGTGGCGGTCCGGCTGAGCGTCCCGCTGGTCCCGCTTCTTCTCCTGCTTCGCCTCGGCCTGCCGGTCCTGCTTCGGCTCAGCCTGGGTGGGCTGGGCTTCGGGCTGCTGGTCCCGCGTGCGGGTCACGCGACGCGGCTCCTGAGCACGGTCGATCACCGGAGCGTCCGACCGGCCACCGGATTGGGCGGCCTTGATCGCATTGACCAGGTCGGCCTTCTTCATCGAGCCGGCACCCGAGATCCCGAGCCCGCCGGCCATCGACTTCAGGTCGGCGATCAACATCGAGTTGAGCCCACCGCCGCGCTTCTTGGGCGCTCCGGAATCGGGGGTGCCGCTACCGGCCGGCGTAGTGGAGTCGATGGTCTCGGTCACAAGAGGGGTCCTTGCCACGTATCAGAGCCGACCACACAGAGGGTCGGCCGCTATTGGTTGTCGCCTCCAGGTCCTGGCTGCCGCAGTCGGAGCGCACGCGGCGCACACATGACGGCGCCGAACTGGAGGAGAAAGAGTCACACCCGAGACATCGCCCGGAGTGTCACGCCGAGAACGGCGCAGGGCCCACGATATCACCGCTGCGTCCGGATGTGACATCCGGCTCACCGGGAGGTCGCCCCCGGGATGCGGTCACTCGATCCTGACCCCGTCGGGGTCCAGCCCGACCAGACGCGCGGACCAGCCGTCGGGCGCACCGGCGGTCAGCGCGTCGGCGCCCGCGGTCGCGCAGAACGCAAGCACCGTCGGTCCGGCCCCGGAGACGACGGCGGCCACCCCCTCGGCGCGCAGCCGGTCCACGAGGTCGAGCGACTCGGTCATCGCCGGCCGCCGATACTCCTGGTGCAGCAGGTCACGGGTCGCCCTCAGCAGGTGTTCGGGCGCGGTGCCCAGTGCGGCGACCAGGAGCGCAGTGCGACCGGCATTGGCGGCCGCGTCGGCGTGCTGGACGGTCTGGGGCAGCAGGTTGCGGGCGAGCTCGGTCGAGAGCGGGTAGGGCGGGACGAACACGACTGCGGCCACCCGAGGATCGACGGGAGCCGGAACGGCGTAGAACGCCTCGTCCTCACGGCCACAGATGACGAAGCCTCCCAGCCAGGCTGGTGCCACGTTGTCGGGGTGGCCCTCCATCCGGGCGGCGAGGTCGACGGCCGCGACGTCGTCGAGCAGCAGCTGTCCGCCGGGGACCAGCGCACGCGCCAGGGCGATGCCGCCGACGATGGCCGCCGACGACGAGCCGAGGCCGCGGGCGTGCGGAATGACATTGACGCAGCTCAGGCGCAGGCCGTCCGGCCGCACTCCCATCTACGTCGAAGGCGGCCCGCATCGCGCGCACGACCAGGTGCGTCTCGTCTCGGGGCACGTCGGTCGCGCCCTCCCCCGACACCTCGACCTCGAGCACGGAGCCGGTGACCTCACCGGTCAGCGTGTCGCGGAGGTCCAGGGCGAGGCCGAGCGAGTCGAACCCGGGTCCGAGGTTGGCCGACGTGGCGGGGACAGACACCGTGACAGGTCCGTCGACGAAGCTGGTCATGGCGTAGGTCAGGCCAACCCGGCGGCGCGGGCCGCGGCCTCGACGTCGGGATCGACGACCGTGTCGACGATCGCGCCGAATCCCTCGAGCGCGGTCGCGGTGTCCTTGAGGCCGTGACCGGTCACCGTCACGACCACGGTGGCTCCGGCGTACGACTCGCCCTGCGCCAGCTCCTGCAGCAACCCCGCGATGCCGGCGGCCGACGCCGGCTCCACGAAGACGCCGTCACGGCCGGCCAGTTGCCGTTGGGCGTCCAGGATCTGGTCGTCCGTGACCGAGGCGAACCGACCACCGGACTCGTCGCGAGCGGCCTCCGCGAGCTTCCACGAGGCCGGGTTGCCGATCCGGATCGCGGTCGCCTTGGTCTCGGGGTCGGGGAAGGGCTCACCGGTGACCAGCGGCGCGGCACCCTCGGCCTGGAAGCCCCGCATCACCGGCGTCTTCGTGGCCTGGCCGAGGTCGCGGTACTGGGTGTAGCCGAGCCAGTACGCCGAGATGTTGCCGGCGTTGCCGACGGGCAGCAGGTGGAAGTCGGGTGCGTCGCCGAGGAAGTCGACGATCTCGAACGCGGCCGTCTTCTGTCCCTCGAGCCGGGCGGGGTTCACCGAGTTCACCAACGCCACCGGGTAGTTCCAGGAGAGCTCGCGCGCCATCTGGAGGCAGTGGTCGAAGTTGCCGCGGACCATGATGATCTGCGCCCCGTGGACGATCGCCTGCGCCATCTTCCCGGCCGCGATCTTGCCTTCGGGGACCAGCACGAGCGGCTTGAGCCCGGCCTTCGCGGCGTAGGCAGCCATCGATGCCGACGTGTTGCCGGTGGACGCGCAGACCACCGCTTCCGCGCCGTCGTGGCGAGCCAGGGAGATGGCCGCGGTCATGCCCCGGTCCTTGAAGGACCCGGTCGGGTTGTCACCCTCCACCTTGAGGTGGACCTGCGCACCGGTCAGCCCCGACAGCCAGCCCGAGTGGACCAGCGGCGTACCGCCCTCTCGCAGCGTGATCGCCTCGACGCCGTCGGGAAGCTGGAGCAGCTCGCGGTACTCCTCGATGACGCCACGCCAGCCCTTGCTCTCGCGGGTGGTCATTCGGCTTCCCCTTCGACCCGCATCACCGAGGTCACCTCGCGGACCTGGTCCATGGTGCGGATCTGCTCGACCGTCTCGGCGAGCTGGGCGTCGGTGGCGGTGTGGGAGACCACGACGAGCTGCGCATCCGCGCCGCGGCCTTCCTGCTTGACGGTCTGGATCGAGACGCCGTGATCGGCGAACGCGGTCGCCACCGCCGCGAGCACGCCGGCACGGTCGTCGACGTCGATCGCGACGTGGTAGCGGGTGATGGTCTCCCCCATCGGAAGCACCGGGCGTTCGGCGTACGCGGACTCACCGGGGCCGCGCGTCCCGGCCAGCCGGTTGCGGGCCACGGTGACGAGGTCGCCGAGGACGGCCGAGGCGGTCGGGGCACCGCCCGCGCCGGGCCCGTAGAACATCAGCTGTCCGGCGGCCTCGGACTCCACGAAGACCGCGTTGAAGGCCTCGCGCACCGAGGCGAGCGGGTGTGACCGCGGGATCATGGCGGGGTGGACGCGGACCGCGACCGACTCGCCGTTCTCGCCGCGACGCAGCTCCGCGATCGCCAGCAGCTTCACCACCGAACCCATCTCACGGGCCGACTGCACGTCGGCCGCGGTGACCTCGGAGATGCCCTCGCGGTGGACGTCGTCGGCGGTGACCCGCGTGTGGAAGGCCAGGCTGGCCAGGATCGCTGCCTTTGCGGCCGCGTCGAAGCCCTCCACGTCGGCGGTCGGGTCGGCTTCGGCGTAGCCGAGCTCCTGAGCCTCCTCGAGCGCCTCGGAGAACCCGGCCCCGGAGCTGTCCATCTTGTCGAGGATGAAGTTGGTGGTGCCGTTGACGATGCCCAGGACGCGCGTCACCCGGTCACCGGCGAGCGACTCGCGCAGCGGGCGCACGATCGGGATGGCACCCGCGACGGCCGCCTCGTAGAAGAGGTCGCGTCCGGCCTGGTCGGCGGCGGCGTAGAGGGCCGGCCCGTCGGCGGCCAGCAGGGCCTTGTTGGCGGTGACGACCGCGGCGCCGCCGGCGAGGGCGGCGAGGATCAGCGAGCGCGCCGGCTCGATGCCGCCGATCACCTCGATCACGACGTCGGCGCGCGTCACCAGACCGGCGGCGTCGGTGGTGAGCAGGCCGTCGCGGAGCTCGACCTCACGCGGCGCGTCGAGCCGGCGTACGGCGACGCCGACCAGCTCGAGCGGAGCTCCGATCCGCGCGGCCAGGTCGCCGGACTGCTCCTCGAGCAGCCGGACCACCTGGGATCCCACGGACCCGCAGCCCAGCACGGCCACCTTCAGCGGCGCGTCAGTCACCCTGTCTCCCCATGTCACTGCGCTCCCATGTCTGTTGCCAGTAGGTCGTCCTCGGTCTCCCGGCGGACCAGGACGTGGACCACACCCTCTCGCACGCTGACGACGGGGGGACGGAGCAGGTGGTTGTAGTTGGACGCCATCGACCGGCAGTAGGCGCCGGTTCCGGGCACTGCCACCAGGTCGCCGGGTGCGACGTCACCGGGCAGGAACTCGTCCTTGACCACGATGTCGCCCGCCTCGCAGTGCTTGCCCACCACCCGCGACAGCACCGGTACGCCCGCCGACGAGCGGCTGGCCAGGGTGCACGAGTAGTCGGCGGCGTAGAGGGCGGTGCGGATGTTGTCGCTCATGCCGCCGTCGACACTCACGTAGCGGCGTACGGCGCCGCCGTCGAGGACCACCTCCTTGACGGTGCCGACGGTGTAGACGGTGCACATCGAGGGTCCGACGATGGCGCGGCCCGGCTCGATCGAGAGCCGCGGCTGCTCGATGCCGAGCGCCCGGCACTCGTGCTCGACGATCTTCGTCATCTCGGTGGCCAGCTGGCGCGGCTCGGCGGGGTCGTCCTGGGTCGTGTAGGCGATGCCGAACCCGCCGCCGAGGTCCATCTCGGGCATCGCGACGTCCAGCTCGGAGGACACGGTGGCGTGCAGAGCCAGCACCCGGCGGGCCGCGACCTCGAACCCCGAGGAGTCGAAGATCTGGCTGCCGATGTGGCAGTGGAGGCCCCTCAGGTCCAGGCCGGGAGCGGCGACGATGCGGCGTACGGCGTCGAGGGCGTCGCCGCCGGTGATCGAGAACCCGAACTTCTGGTCCTCGTGGGCCGTCGCGATGTACTCGTGGGTGTGGGCCTCGACGCCGGGGGTCACGCGGACCATCACCGGCACGGTCCGGCCCAGCTCGGCGGTGACCTGCTCGAGGCGCTCGATCTCGTGGAAGGAGTCGACGATGATCCGGCCGACCCCGACGCTCACGGCGCGCCGCAGCTCGGCCCAGGACTTGTTGTTGCCGTGGAAGCCGATCCGGGCGGGATCGACGTCGGCGCGGAGCGCGACCGTCAGCTCACCGTCTGTGCAGACGTCGAGGAAGAGCCCCTCCTCGCTGACCCAGCGGGCCACGGCGGTGCAGAGGAACGCCTTGCCGGCGTAGTAGACGTCGTAGTCGGCGAACGCGTCCCGGAAGGCGCGGGCCCGGCCCCGGAAGTCGTCCTCGTCGAGGAGGTACGCCGGCGTGTTGACGCCGGCCACCACGTCGGGGACCGCCGCGCCTCCGACGTGGAGGACTCCGTCGATCTTGCGGGCGGTGCTCGACCACAGGTGGGGGACGAGCGCGTTGGGGTCGCCCGGCTCACGCAGCCAGGTCGGTCCCCGGAGCGCGCCGTCGGCGTGCGCCCAGCCGGAGGGATGGGAGGTCGGCACCGGTGCTACATCCGTTCGGGAGCGGAGACACCGAGCAGACCGAGGCCGTTGGCCAGGACGGTCCGGCTGGCCATCACGAGCATCAGCCGGGCCTCGTTGACGGGAGCGACCGGCTCGTCGCCCTGCGGGAGCATCCGGCACTCCTTGGTGTCGTACCACTTGTTGAACACCGCCGTGGTGTCCTCGAGGTAGCGAGCGATGCGGTGGGGCTCGCGCAGCTCCGCGGCCGCGGTGACGACCTTCGGGAAGTCGGCGAGCGCCCGGAGCAGCTCGCGGTCGCGATCGTGCGTCAACAGGCTCACGTCGGTCGAGCCGGTCGAGACCTGCATCCCGAGATCGGCCGCGTTGGCCATCATCCGGCAGGTGCGGGCGTGGCCGTACTGGACGTAGAAGACGGGGTTGTCGCTGGAGGCACGCGACCACAGGTCGATGTCGATGTCGATCGTGGTGTCGTTGGTGTAGCGGGCCAACGCGTAGCGCGAGGCGTCGACGCCGATCGACTCGACGAGATCGTTCATGGTGACGCCCGTCCCGGCCCGCTTGGACATCCGCAGGGGTTTTCCGTCCTGGAGCAGATTGACCATCTGACCGATCAGGATCTCGAGGTTCTCGTGCGGTACGTCGCCGAAGGCCGCACACATCGCCATCATCCGGCCGACGTAGCCGTGATGGTCGGCACCGAGCAGGATGAAGCAGCGGTCGAAGCCGCGCTCCCGCTTGTTGAGGTAGTAGGCGAGGTCACCGGAGAGGTACGCCGGGGACCCGTTGGACCGGACGATCACCCGGTCCTTGTCATCACCGAACTTCTCGGTGGCCAGCCAGAGCGCACCGTCCTGCTCGTAGGTGTTGCCAAGGTCGGTGAGCCGCTGGATGGCGCGCTCGACGGCACCCGATTCGTGGACCGAGTTCTCGTGGAAGTAGACGTCGAAGTCGACCCCGAACGCGTGGAGGTCGGCCTTGATCTCGTCGAACATCAAGTTGACGCCCACCTCCCGGAACACCTCCTGGGCGTCGGCGTCCGGCAGGGCCGTGACGTCGGGCCGCCGCTCGATCACCTGGGCGGTGATCTCGGCGATGTGGTCCCCGCCGTAGCCGTCCTCGGGCGGGTCCTCCCCGCGGGCCCTGGCCAGCAGCGAGCGGGAGAACCGGTCGATCTGGGCGCCGTGGTCGTTGAAGTAGTACTCGCGAGTGACCGAAGCCCCCACGAACTCGAAGACCCGCGAGAGCGCATCGCCCACCGCCGCCCACCTCGTGCCGCCGAGGTGCAGTGCCCCGGTGGGGTTGGCGGAGACGAACTCGACGTTGATGTTGTGCCCGGCGAGCAGTTTGCTGCCGCCGTAGCCGTCGCCCGCGGCGACGATGTCGGCAGCCACCTGGCCCTGGGCTCCGGCGTCGATGGTGATGTTGAGGAAGCCCGGACCCGCCACCTCGACGGCCGTGATGCCGTCGGTCTCCCGCAGCGCGGTCGCGAGCAGCTCGCCCAGCGCCCGCGGGTTCGTGCCGGCCTTCTTCGCCAGCTGCATCGCCACGTTGGTGGCGTAGTCGCCGTGACCCTTCTCCCGCGGTCGCTCCACCGTCACCTCGGCAGGGACGCCGTCGGGCAGGACGAGCGCGCCCTGGTCGACGAGCGTCGCCAACGCGTCGACGACGGCGGCGGAGAGCTGGGCTGGATTCACCCGGCCAAGCCTATCGGCGCCCTCCGGTTTCATTCTCATCAGGAGTGGCCGGTACTGTTCGTCGCGCCCCGCAGGCAGCCCTCAACCAGCGCTGCGAGGCGCTGGCCTCCGTAGCTCAGGGGATAGAGCACTGGTTTCCGGTACCAGGTGCCGCAGGTTCGAATCCTGCCGGAGGCGCCGCATCGCGGCGTGTGCCTGAGAGCGACCCAGAGGGCGTTCTCAGGCACACGCCACGTCTGTTTTCGCTAGCAGGGGCCGAGGGTGGCGTCCCTGCGGGCCGCGTTGCCGTAGCGGCGAGCCTGCGCGACGTTCGGGAAGATGATGCTGGCGCCGCCGACGTTGCCGAACGAGCCGCCGACGACACAGGAGCGGATCTTGCGTCGGTCGACCTGAGCGACGGCCTGGGCCAGCTCGAAGAGCTCGGACGGCGGCAGGTTGGTGTCCATGTTCCGCATCACCGACAGCACGCCCCGCTCGATGAACCCCGGCTGGTCGGCGCGGGTGGCGATCCTCGACTGGATCCCGCGCAGCACCCGCTGCTGGTTGGCCGAGCGATCGAAGTCGCCGCCGGCCAGGCTCTTGCGGATCCGCGAGAACGCCATGGCCGAGTAGCCATCGAGCTTGATGTGACCCTGGCGGAAGCCCTTCGGCTTCAGGTACTGGTCACTGAACCGGCGTGGGTTGTCCACGTAGATGCCGCCGATCGAGTTGATCATCGCCTCGAAGAACGGGAACCGGGTGACCATCACGTAGTCGGGCCGGACGCCGACCAGGTTGCCCACGGTCCGCCCCATCAGCGCGGGGCCACCGAAGGTCAGTGACGCGTTGATCCGGTTGCGGCCGTAACCGGGGATCGACACCCAGGAGTCGCGCGGGATGCCGATGGCCGAGGCGGCCCCGGTCCGGGTGTTGAGGCCGACCATCTGGATGGCGTCTCCACGGGCGCGGGTCATCGCCTCGCCCGGGCGAGCGTCCGAGCCGATGGCGAGGATCCAGACCACGTTGTCGCCCACGTCGACACCACTGGCGCTGCGCACCTTGACCAGGCTCACCTCGGCCGGGCGTACGGCGCTGTCGGGGACGGTGATGCCGACGGCCGCGAGGCACAGCACCAGCAGCGCGGTCCGGACCAGGGACCAGGGACGGGGCACGGCGAGCGTCATCAGCGGGCTCCCTTGCTGAGGTCGTAGGCGAAGATCTTCCAGCGGCCGTCGCGCTTGGTCATCAGCAGCCGCCCCCGGACCCGGACCCGCTGGCTGGTCTTCCCGGTGGTGCGGAACGCCAACTGCACGTGTGCGGTGGCAGCCACCGCACGCTGGTTGTTGGCGAGCAGGTCGACCTTGACGCCGATCCCGGTCGGCGTGACCTGGTCGATGCGCTTCCCGATCGACTGGTTCGTCAGCAGCGCGCGGTCGCGGCGGGCGACCTTGGCGGTGCCGGTCGTGAACCCCGGGTAGGCGTTGCGGAAGTTGTTCCGCGGGTAGTCGCCGCCGAGGTACGCCGCGTTGAGGAACCGGACGGCGCGGTCGGAGATCGACTGCTCGACGCGCTGACGGTCCTTGCGCGGGAGCCGACCCACGATGCGGCCCGAGGTGGTGACCGGCTCGACCGCGAAGGTCGGCGCACCGGACGGCTCACCCAGGGTCTGGGACGGATCGGACGACGGCTCGGGCGCATCGCCGCCGCTGCAGCCGGTCACCGCGAGGACGCCGAGGGTCGCCAGGGCGGCGACGGTCCGGCGTGGACGCGAGGTCCTGATCATGCCTGCCAACTCCCTGTCTGGTGTGTTGCGCGCCACCCTGCCCGAACTCTGGGGCTGGGCTGCGCATTTGCTGGCGTGGGGGACTAGCCTTCACGGTGGGAAACCAGCACCCGACATCCCGCGCACAGATCTGAAAGAGGCGAAGCAACCAGTGCCGCAGTCCCCTGGCCAGCAGTCCACCGACACCTCCAGCGAGTTCGGGGCCAACGAGTGGCTCGTCGAGGAGATGCTCGAGCAGTACGAGCGCGATCCGAACAGCGTGGGTCCCGAGTGGGTCCGCTACTTCCAGTCCAACGGTCAGGGCAACGGTACGACGGGCGCGGCCGATGGCCGCAAGGACCCCTCCCCCGAGGCGAAGCAGGAGCCCCCGAAGCAGGAGGCCACGCAGAAGCCGGCCGCGAAGGCCGACGACAAGGCCAGCGAGAAGACCAGCGAGAAGGCCACCGAGAAGACCAGCGAGAAGGCTGACACCAAGAGCCCGGCGCCGGTCGCCAAGCCGCGGCCGACCGCTGCTGCCGCCGAGCCCGCCCAGGGCACCAGCTCGCCGGTCGCGAAGGAGAACAAGCCGCCCGAGAAGTCCTCGGCCAGTGACGAGCCGACCTACACGGTGCTGCGCGGCGCCTCGGCGCGTACGGCGCAGAACATGGACGCCTCGCTCACGGTCCCGACCGCGACGTCGGTCCGCTCGGTCCCGGTCAAGCTGTTGTGGGACAACCGGACCGTCATCAACAACCACCTGGCCCGTGCCCGCGGCGGCAAGGTCTCCTTCACCCACATCATCGGCTTCGCGCTCGTCAAGGCGCTGCGGTCGATGCCGGAGATGAACGTCGGCTTCGACACCATCGACGGCAAGCCCAACCTGATCACCCCGGCCCACATCAACCTCGGCCTGGCCATCGACATGAAGAAGTCCGACGGCACCCGGCAGCTGGTGGTGCCCTCGATCAAGGGCGCCGAGACGATGGACTTCGCCGGGTTCTGGACCGCCTACGAAGAGATGGTGCGCAAGGCACGCGACGGCAAGCTGGCCGTCGAGGACTTCAAGGGCACCACCATCTCCCTCACCAACCCCGGCGGCATCGGCACCGTCCACTCCGTGCCGCGGCTGATGAAGGGCCAGGGCGCGATCATCGGCGTCGGCGCGATGGAGTACCCGCCGGAGTGGCAGGGCGCCTCGCCGGAGGCGATCGCCCGCAGCGCGATCAGCAAGGTCATGACGCTGACCTCGACGTACGACCACCGCGTGATCCAGGGTGCCCAGTCGGGTGAGTTCCTCAAGCGGGTGCACGCGCAACTGCTCGGCGAGGACGACTTCTACGACGAGATCTTCCGCTCGCTGCGCATCCCCTACGAGCCGATCCGCTGGTCGGTCGACATCGCGACCTCCCACGACGACGACATCAGCAAGCAGGCCCGGATCCTCGAGCTGATCCACGCCTACCGCGTGCGCGGCCACATGATGGCCGACACCGACCCGCTCGAGTACCGCCAGCGCAGCCACCCCGACCTCGAGGTCGAGTCGCACGGGCTGACGCTGTGGGACCTCGACCGTGAGTTCGCCACCGGCTCCTTCGGCGGCGAGGGCCGGCGGTTCATGAAGCTGCGCACCATCCTCGGCATCCTGCGGGACTCCTACTGCCGCACCACCGGTATCGAGTACATGCACATCATGGATCCCGAGCAGCGTCGCTGGATCCAGCAGCGCGTGGAGCAGCCGCACACCAAGCCGCCCCGCGAGGAGCAGCTCCGGATCATGATGAAGCTCAACCAGGCCGAGGCCTTCGAGACGTTCCTGCAGACCAAGTTCGTCGGCCAGAAGCGGTTCTCGCTCGAGGGCGGGGAGACCACGATCCCGCTCGTCGACGAGATCTGTGAGGCCGCCGCCGAGGCGTCCCTCGACGAGGTCACGATCGGGATGGCCCACCGCGGCCGGCTCAACATGCTGGCCAACATCGTCGGCAAGAAGTACTCCCAGATCTTCCGTGAGTTCGAGGGCAACATCGACCCGCGGACCGTGCAGGGCTCCGGCGACGTGAAGTACCACCTCGGTGCCGAGGGTGAGTTCATCGCCGGGTCCGGCGACCAGATCAAGGTGTCGGTCGCGGCGAACCCGTCCCACCTCGAGGCGGTCAACCCCGTCCTGGAAGGCATCGCCCGCGCCAAGCAGGACGTGCTCGACCAGGGAGCCGCCTACCCCGTGCTGCCGCTGCTCGTCCACGGCGACGCGGCGTTCGCCGGGCAGGGCGTGGTCGCCGAGACCCTCAACCTGTCGCAGCTGCGCGGCTACCGCACCGGCGGCACCGTCCACGTGGTCGTCAACAACCAGGTCGGCTTCACGACGTCGCCCGGCTCGTCGCGGTCCTCGCTCTACTGCACCGACGTGGCCCGGATGGTCCAGGCGCCGATCTTCCACGTGAACGGTGACGACCCCGAGGCGTGCATCCGGGTCGCGCGGTTGGCCTTCGACTACCGCCAGGAGTTCAACAAGGACGTCGTCATCGACCTCGTCTGCTACCGCCGGCGCGGCCACAACGAGGGCGACGACCCGTCGTACACCCAGCCGCTGATGTACGACCTGATCGAGCAGAAGCGGTCGGTGCGCAAGCTCTACACCGAGTCGCTCATCGGTCGTGGCGACATCACCATCGAAGAGGCCGAGCAGGTCCTCAAGGACTACCAGCAGCAGCTGGAGCGGGTCTTCACCGAGGTGCGCGACGCGAGCAGCGAGCCGCTCGCCGAGTGGACCACGGTGCCCGACTACCCCGAGAAGTCGGCCAGCTCGGCGACGACCGCGGTGAGCGCAGAGGTGATGAAGCGGATCTCGGACGCCTACGTCACCCCGCCCGAGGGCTTCACGGTCCACCCGAAGGTGATGCCCCAGCTCCAGCGCCGTGCCGCGGCGATCACCGACGGCCCGATCGACTGGGGCACCGGCGAGATCATCGCGCTCGGTTCACTGCTGATGGCGGGTCGTCCGGTCCGGCTGGCCGGCCAGGACTCGCGACGCGGCACCTTCGTCTCGCGCTTCGCCACCATCATCGACCGCGTCAACGCCGACGAGTGGACCCCGCTCAGCTCGCTGACCGAGGACCAGGCGAAGTTCCACATCTACGACTCGCTGCTCTCCGAGTACGCCGCCCTCGGCTTCGAGTACGGCTACTCCGTGGCCCGCCCCGACGCGCTGGTGATCTGGGAGGCCCAGTTCGGCGACTTCGTCAACGGCGCCCAGACCGTCATCGACGAGTTCATCACCAGTGGCGAGACCAAGTGGCGTCAGCAGTCCGGCGTCGTGCTGCTGCTCCCCCACGGCTACGAGGGGCAGGGACCCGACCACAGCTCGGCCCGGATCGAGCGCTTCCTCAACATGGCCGCCGAGGACGCGTTCGTGGTCGCCCAGCCGTCCACGCCGGCGTCGTACTTCCACCTGCTGCGGCAGCACTCGCTCGGCGAGGACCACCGCCCGCTGGTGGTCTTCACCCCGAAGTCGATGCTCAAGCGCAAGGAGGCCGCCTCGCAGCCCGAGGACTTCACCTCCGGCGAGTTCGAGCCGCTGATCCTCGACGCGGACGCCGATCCGGAGAAGGTGGACACGCTGCTGTTCTGCTCGGGCCGGATCACCTGGGACCTCAAGGTCGACCGGGCCAAGCGTGAGGACGGCGAGCGCTTCGCGATCGCCCGCATCGAGCAGCTCTACCCGCGCCCGACCGAGGCGATCCACGAGTACGTCGAGTCGTTCCCGAACCTGAAGGCGATCCGCTGGGTGCAGGACGAGCCCCGCAACATGGGCCCGTGGCCGCACTACGCCCTCAACGTGTGGCCGGCGCTCGGTCGCACCGTCGACCCGGTGACGCGCGGTTCGTCGTCCTCACCGTCCGTCGGCACGCAGAAGCGTCACGTCGAGGAGCAGAAGGCCCTGCTGGACCGGGCCTTCGCGCCGGTCAGCGACGTGCCCGGCACCGACTACTGACGTGTACTTCACCGACCGTGGGCTCGAAGAGCTCGAGAAGCGCCGGGGTGACGAGGAGGTCACCCTGGCCTGGGTCGCTGACCGGCTTCAGGAGTTCACCGACCTCCACCCCGAGTTCGAGACCGCGACCGAGCGGTTCGCGACCTGGCTGGCGAGGTTGGACGACCCGGACGACTGAGCGCTCGCCGGATCCGTGGCGCATACCGGCGTGGCGGACTCTCTGGCATTCTGCCGAGATGAGCCTCGACCCCGCCGTCACCAACCCGGAGCACTACCAGGTCGTCTTCGAGAACGATCGGGTGCGCGTGCTCGAGTACACCGACCAGCCCGGCGACAAGACGACACCACACCAGCACCCCGACAGCGTCATGTACACGTTGAGCCGCTTCCGCCGTCGGCTCGTCTCCGGTGACACCCACCGAGACGTCGAGCTGGAGTCGGGTCTGGCCGGGTGGCTGCCTGCCCAGGAGCACCACGGCGAGAACATCGGCGACACTCCCACCCACGTGATCTTCGTGGAGCTGAAGGAGGCCGCACCGGACGGGTCTTCAAGGCCCGGGCCCGTGGGGCTCGGGCCGCAGCACGCCTGACGCGGCGGCAGTAACGTCAGCTGGCGATCACGTCCGTGACAGGCGGCTGAGCTCGTTCAGGCCTGACGTCAGAAGTTGCGCCACCGTGAGGGGAGCGATGCCCAGCACTTTGGCAGCATCGCCGTACGTGTGTCCGCCGAAAGTGCACAACGCCAGGGACGCGCGTTGGAGCTGGGCGAGTTGCGCGAGCCATCTCAGCGCGGGCGTCAGATCCGTAGGGGTGGAGGTCTCGTTCACGAGCTCGCTACTGCGCAGGTAGACGAGACGGGCCAGGGTAGGTCCGGTGTCCTCGGCAGGCGTACCGATGTCGCGGCGGGCGAAGTCCACCATCCCCAGGGCTACCGCTTTCATGGCCGCCGCTTCGTCACCGAGCAGCGCCTGCGCGAGCGAGTAGACAGCCTGACCGTGGCTGTTCCACAGGTCTTCGGCCCAGGCATCAGAGTTGGTCACATCGGTTTCTACCGCCACCGCAGAGGCCGGCCCGGCTGCGAAGGCTCTGCGTCGGTGTCGCGACCGGGTCTTATCGGCCGGGGCCGCGAACAGGGAACGGGGCATCAGTTGTGCGGCTTCCATCATTGCCTGCTTCATCTCGACCGTCGCAGCGGGCCTGCGCTCATCGTTCAAAGTTGAAGTAGATACGACACCGAGGCACTTTGTCAAGGCTTTGTCTAAGGTTCTGCTGCCTGTACCTTTGACGAACTATGTACACGATCAAGCGAGCGGCCCAGCTCACTGGGGTCCCCGAGACATCGCTGCGAGCGTGGGAGCGCAGGTACGGCGTGCCAGTCCCCCAGCGCAGCGAGTCCGGCTACCGGTTGTACGACCACGAGGCACTCGCGATCATCTCGACCATGCGCCGACTCGTGGACGACGGCTGGTCCCCGGCTGCCGCTGCCGAGGCGGTGCGCAGCGGAACGATTGGTGTCGAGCCGGGCTCACGGGCCGACGACGACACCCCGAGCGCCAACGGACCCGCCCAGCCGGGCGCAGACACTACACCGCACGGTTTCTGAGCGCGGCCACTCGCCTGGACATCGCGGGCATCGACGAGAGTCTTGACGCAGGCTTCGGGCTCGGGTCGTTCGAGCACGTCGTCGACTCGTGGCTGTTCCCCACCCTCACGGCGCTCGGCGAGGGCTGGGCACGTGGAGAGATCGACGTCGCGGGAGAACACGCCGCAAGCCATGCCGTCCATCGGCGGCTCTCCGCGGCGTTCGATGCCGCCGGCGGCAGCCCCCGAGGCCCCGCCGTCGTGGTCGGACTACCGTCAGGTAGCCAGCACGAGTTCGGCGCCTTGGCCTTCGCCACCGCGATCCGCAGGAGTGGCTTGAACGTGCTCTACCTCGGGGCCAACGTCCCGGCAAGCAGTTGGGAGACAGCGGTGACAAGCCACGCAGCCCGAGCAGCCGTGCTCGCGGTCGCTACCCACGAGGATCGTCCAGCCGCCATCACGGTCGCCGATCTGCTAGCCAGACATCAACTCGCTCCCACCGTCTGCGCAGGCGGCGCAGCGGGGGCTGACCTCGCTGAAGGCGTTCGTGAACTCGCGCCAAGCATCGGAAGGGCAGCCCAACAGTTGGAACGACTGACTCACCAGGAGAAGTAGTCAGTTCGAACCTCTGCAGCCACGACTTCGTCGAGGACGAAGCGAGCACCGCGCACGTCGGGCACGCAACTCCCCGCCAGGTGCTCGCGGTTCCGGGGCCGACGCGCGAACGACCCGCTGTCCCGTTCGGCGCCAGCCGTGCGCGCCGCTCATGAAGCGTGGGGCAGAACGTATGGCGCAATTGTCCTCCCGGTGGTCCTTGACCGCGATTCGGAGCATCATCAAGGCGTGGACCAGTACGAGGAGTTCGTGACCTGGGTGCAGTCGGTCCTCGTCGACGCCGAGATCGCCCTCCACAACGGTGACGCCGCGCCTCGCCGGGCCGTCTGGTCACGGAACGACCCGGTGACCGTGCTGGGGGCGTGGAAGAACGCGAGCGGGCAGCAAGAGCTGGACGGCCTGTTCACGCATCTTGCCGAGAGCTTGTCGGACTGCACCTCCCATGAGCTGGAGCTCCTCGCAGCCGAGGTGCGCGGAAACACCGCCTATACGGTGGGTCTCGAGCACACCTCCGTATCCGTCAACGGCGTACCGCGGACCTACACCCTGCGAGCCACGCAGATCTACCGTCGTGAGGACGGCGTGTGGAAGGTGGCTCACCGGCACGGGAGTGCACCGCCTGAGTAGGCGGCTCAGGCCCCCTCGATGTCGGCCCCGCTGTGCTCGACGGGCTCGACGTGCAGCCGGCCCGCCCCGATCCGACCCGATGGGGCGCTCGCGTTCGATCGGCGAACGTGGGCCGGACGCGACCCTCTGAGACGATGGGCGCATGACGAACACGCGCCCGGTGGAGACCTGGCTGACCGACATGGACGGCGTGCTCGTGCACGAGGACTCGCCGATCCCGGGGGCCGCCGAGTTCCTCGACGCCCTGAAGAAGCACGACCGCCCGTTCCTGGTGCTGACGAACAACTCGATCTACACGCCGCGCGACCTGAGGGCCCGGTTGCTGCGAGCAAAGATCGACGTGCCGGAGTCGGCGATCTGGACCTCCGCGCTCGCGACCGCCCAGTTCCTCGACGACCAGCGGCCAGGCGGGAGTGCGTACGTCGTGGGCGAGGCCGGGATGACGACGGCGCTGCACGAGGTCGGCTACACCATGAACGATCGCGACCCCGACTACGTCGTGCTCGGGGAGACCCGGACCTACTCGTTCGAGGCGATCACCCGGGCGATCCGGCTGATCGAGGCCGGCTCCCGGTTCATCGCCACCAATCCTGACCCCAGCGGCCCCAGCCCCGCGGGCACGCTGCCGGCCACCGGGTCGGTGGCCGCCCTGATCTCGACCGCCACCGGGAAGCAGCCCTACTACGTCGGCAAGCCGAACACGCTGATGATGCGCTCGGCAATCAACCGGCTCGAGGCGCACTCGGAGACCACCATGATGATCGGCGACCGGATGGACACCGACATCGTCAGCGGACTCGAGGCCGGGCTGCGCACCATCCTCGTGCTCACCGGGTCGACCTCGCCCCACCAGGTCGACAGCTTCCCTTACCAGGCCTCACAGGTGCTGGACTCGATCGCCGACGTGGTCCCCCTGGTGGCGGAGCTCGACCCCTCACGCGTCGACTGACCAGCCGGGTCAGTCATCGCCATCCGCGGCTGCCCGCCGAGCGGAGTCGCGGATCTCGAAGATCTCGGTGGCGAATCCGCCGAGGAGATCCGGCGACGTCCCTGACCGCCGTGGTCAGCACCGTGGTGACCTGGCCGACCGTGCCGGCAGCGGCCTCGACCGTGCTCTGCACGGCGTCCTTGCGGATCTCGGCCCTACTGAAGCGCTCCATGGGTCCAGTGTGAAGGACCCGCGCCCTGGCGGCCAGAGGCCTGCGTCACACCCGCGTCGGCGCCAACCCCTCTGTGCACAGATGTGCACAGTTAGCATGTCGGCCGTGACCGACACCCGCAGCGAGCGCAAGGAGCGCACCCGGCGAGCGATCCTGGACGCAGCGCTGCGGCTCTCCGGCGAGCAGACGCTTGCCGCCCTGTCGCTGCGGCAGGTCGCCAAGGAGGTCGGCGTCGTGCCGACCGCGTTCTATCGCCACTTCGACTCCCTCGACGACCTCGGCCTGGCGCTGGTCGAGGAGTCGTTCGCCTCGCTGCGCGCGATGCTGCGCGACGTACGCCGCGACGCCCCAGCGTTCGACAAGATCATCGACCGCTCGCTCGACGTGCTCGTCGAGCACGTCCACGCCCACCGGGCCCACTTCGGCTTCATCGCCCGCGAACGCGCCGCCGGGCCGGCCGTGGTGCGCGAAGAGATCCGCCACGAGATCGAGCTCTGCGAGCGGGAGCTCGCCGCCGACCTGGCACAGCTGCCGGGGACCCACACCTGGTCCCCCGACGACCTCGGCGTGCTCGCCAACCTGATCGTGACCTCGGTCGTCGCCACGGCCGAGCAGATCATCGGCGCCGGCCCCGACGCCGAGCCGGCGATCGTGGCCCGCGCCCGCGTCCAGCTGCGGATGGTGCTGATCGGCGCACACAACTGGAAGTCACGCGCTGATCCGGGAGGTTAGGGTCCCGCCATGGGACTGGCTGACGACCTCGACTACCGGCACGGCACGGGCAACCCGCTGCACCGGGCCATGCGCTGGTTCGGCGGGACCAGGCCGGGCGCCTGGATCTTCTCCCGCTCGTTGCGGCACCTCGACGACGTGATCGGCCGGATCTCGCGCGGCCGGCAGAGCGCACCCGGCCTCCTCGCGGGGCTGGCCGTGCTCGATCTCGCCACCACCGGCCGCAAGTCCGGGCAGCGACGTACCAGTCACCTGATCGCGACCCCGATCGACGGCACGCTGGGCCTGATCGGGAGCAACTTCGGCCAGGAGAGCACCCCGGCCTGGGTGGTCAACCTCGAAGCGGACCCGCGGGCGAGCGTCACCTACCGCGGAGTCACCCGCGAGGTCGTCGCCCGGCCCGCCAGCGACGCCGACACGGCCCGCGTCATCGAGACGGCGGGCACGTTCTATCGCGGCTACCTCCACTACCGCGAGCGGATCGGCAGCTCGCGGCGGCTGCGGGTCTTCCTCCTCGAACCGGTCAGCGGGGCTTGAGCGACAGGTCCGGCACGGTGGCGTCCTCGCCGAGGTCGAGCACACCGACGATGGCGTCGGCCACCGTCTCCGGCCTGATCCACGCCTCCGGGTCGTAGTCCTTGCCCTCCTGGGCGTGGACCTTCTCCTGCATCGCGGTCGCTGTCCGCCCGGGATAGACCGAGGTGACCCGGACGCCGTGCTCGGCCTCCTCGGCGCGCAACGCGTCGGCGAGCGCCCGCAGTCCGTGCTTCGACGCGGCGTACGCCGCCCAGCCCGGGTGAGCCACCTGGCCGGCGCCGGAGTTGACGAGCACCACCGTGCCGCGCGCGGCACGCAACGCCGGCAGCAGTGCCCGGGTCAACAACGCCGGGGCGATCAGGTTGACGTCGAGCTGGCTGCGCCACGCCTCCTCGTCGAGGTCCGCCACGGCACCGAGCGTGACCACCCCCGCCGCGTGGACGATCCCGTCCAACGTCGGGCCGGCCGCCTCGGCCACCGCACCGACCGCCTCCGGACGCGCCAGGTCGGCGACGACCAGCTCGGCGTCAGGGAAGTCGGGCCGCAGGTCGGCCACCCGGTCGGCCGACCGCAGCGGCAGCACCAGCCGGTCGCCTCGGTCGCGCAAGGTTGCGGCCACCAGGCCCCCGATCCCCGAGCCGGCACCGGTGACGATCCAGGAACGGCTCATCGGGTGAACACGACCTTGCCGAAGACCTCGCCCTCGGCCATGGCCGCGAAGCCATCGGCTGCCTGCTCCATCGGCAGGATCCGGTCGATCAGCGGCTTCGTGCCGGTCGCGTCGAGCATCGACACCAGCGACGCCAGCTCGTCGCGGGTGCCCATCGTGGAGCCGATGACGCGCAGCTGCAGGAAGAAGATCCGGGTGAGCTCGGCGTCGTCGAGCTGGGGACCCGACGTGGCGCCGCTGATGACGATCGCGCCACCGGGCCGCAACGCCCGGATCGAGTGGGACCAGGTGGCCCGGCCGACGGTCTCCATCACCGCGTCCACCTTCATCGGCAGCCGGGCCCCGGACTCGAAGACGTCGTGGGCGCCGATCTCGAGGGCGCGGGCACGCTTGCCCTCGTCGCGGCTGGTGGCCAGGACGCGGAGGCCGCCGGCGCGCGCCAGCGTGATCAACGCGGTCGCCACCCCTCCCCCGGCACCCTGCACCAGCACGCTGTCGCCGGCCTTCAGACCGCCCTGCCCGAAGAGCATCCGGTACGCCGTCAACCAGGCGGTCGGCAGGCAGGCGGCTTCCTCGAACGACAGTGACTCCGGCTTCGGCACGACGTTGCGACGCGGGACCGCGACCCGGTCCGCGAAGGTGCCCTGGTGGCGTTCGGACAGCAGCGACCGCTTCGGGTCGAAGGTCTCGTCACCACCCCAGGCCGGGTCGCTGATCACGGCGTGGACGACGACCTCGTTGCCGTCCTCGTCGAGACCGGCGGCGTCGCAGCCCAGGATCATCGGCAGCGACTCCTCCTTGAGCCCGACCCCGCGCAGCGACCACAGGTCGTGGTGGTTGAGCGAGGCGGCCTTGACCGTGACGGTGGTCCACCCCTCCGGCACCTCGGGATCGGGACGCTCCCCGACCACCAGGCCGGAGATCGGGTCGTCGGCGGAGAACGTGTCGGCGTAGACGGCAAACATGCGACCCACGCTAGCGGCCCCTCAGATCCGGGCGACGCCGTCCCGGCGGGCCGCGTCGGAGACGGCCGACGAGACCGCCGGGCCGACCCGGTCGTCGAAGGGCGAGGGAACGATGAAGTCCTCCCGCAGGTCCTCCCCGACCAGCGCGGCGATGGCCTGCGCGGCGGCGACCTTCATGCCCTCGGTGATGGCGGTGGCGTGCACGTCGAAGGCGCCGCGGAAGATGCCCGGGAATGCCAGCACGTTGTTGATCTGGTTGGGGAAGTCCGACCGGCCGGTGGCGACCACGCGAGCGTGACGGTGGGCGACCTCGGGGTGGACCTCGGGATGGGGGTTGGCCAGCCCGAAGACGATGGCTTCGGCAGCCATCGAGGCGACGATCTCCTCCGGCACGGTGCCGCCGCTGACGCCGATGTAGACGTCGGCGCCGGCCATCACGTCGGCGAGCGAGCCGCTGCGCCCGGTGCGGTCGGCGGTGTCGCGGGCCAGGGCCGCCTTGACCGGGGTGAGGTCGGAGCGCTGAGAGTTGAGGACGCCCTGCCGGTCGATCACGGCGATGTCGTGGATGCCGGCCTCGAGCAGGATCCGGGCGACGGCGACGCCCGCGGCACCGGCGCCGGAGATCACGACCCGGGTGGCATCGGGGCGCCGCCCGGTCAGCGTCAGCGCGTTCGTGAGCGCTGCCAGGGCGACCACGGCCGTGCCGTGCTGGTCGTCGTGGAAGACCGGGATGTCGAGACGTTCCTTCAGCCGGCGCTCGATCTCGAAGCAGCGCGGCGCGGAGATGTCCTCGAGGTTGATCCCGCCGAAGCTCGGCGCCAGCCGGACCACGGTCTCGATGATCTCCTCGACGTCGGTGGTGTCGAGACAGATCGGGATCGCGTCCACCCCGCCGAACTGCTTGAACAGGACCGCCTTGCCCTCCATGACCGGCATCGCGGCGGCCGGACCGATGTCGCCCAGACCGAGCACGGCGGTGCCGTCGGTGACGACAGCCACCGTGTTGGGGACCCACGTGTAGTGCCGCGTCAGTCCGGGGTCGGCGGCGATCGCCTCGCAGACGCGCGCCACACCGGGGGTGTAGGCGAGCGCGAGATCCTCCTTGCCCGCGAGCGGAGCCGTGGAGCGGATCTCCATCTTGCCGCCGGCGTGCAGGTCGAAGACCGGGTCGCCGGCGTGCGGGTGCGGAAGTGAGTCAGCCACGACCGTCGATCCTTCCACATCCGATCCGGCCGTCCCCGAGCGGAGCGAGGGGGTGGACGAAGGGCGTGGAGGTTGAGCCGGCGGTTCCCGTCTCGAAACCCCCCGCTCGGGAGTCTCAGCGCCTAGATGAGTACTTCCAGGTCCTGTGACGGCGTGGCCACAGGGGGTCCCCGATCCCGGGCGCGGCCGAGGACCATCTGCGTCAGCAGGATGGCGACGACATCACGGGCGGGATGGACGTACGCAGACGTGCCGGTGCCGCCGACCGGCCGTAGCGACCGCCGACGGTCCACGAGTCGAGCAGCGAGGTGTCGGCCCCGCCGCCGAAGCAGTCCTGGTCGACGGCTCTCGCCACCAGTACCCCGAGCACGTCGTAGGAGGCGTTGTAGGTCCAACCGTCACGGGGCTGGTGCATGAGCGGGATCTCGGAGAAGCGCACATCCACTCGTCGGGCGCCGGAACCTCGTAGGCGGCGATCTCGACCGAGGTCAGCGATCGGCACTGCATCCCCTTCAGCGGCGAGAAGCCCTCCGCGCGAGTCGTGGAAGTACGTCCTGACTTCTCTCCCTGTTTCGCGGACGAAGGGCGGGGCGACCCGATAACGTCCCGGCAAATATCCAGCACAGACGGGGGAACGTCGCATGCTTGGTAGGACTGGTGCCCGCTCGAGGCGGGTAGTAGGTGTGATCATCACGATGGGTGCGGTGGTGGCGTGCCTGGTGGCAACGTCACCGGCCAATGCCCAGACCACGGTGAGCGAAGCCTTGATCATGAAGGCCGGGACCGTCGCAGTAGCCGCAGGAAAGACGGGGAAGCCCGAGAAGCCCTGTCCCAACGCGGGGCGGCCCGCGCCGCCTTCGCAGCTTGGACCGGACGTCCCGCAAGGCCAGCTCGCTGCTGGCTTGGAGGAGGGAGCAGCGCCCGGGCACTGCCGCTTCGATTACACGGCGGTGATGGACATCGAGCTGCCTGCTCCTCCTGCGAGGAGCACGCTCGCGGCCGCGAAGTTGCGCTTCACGGTGACCGACGCACCCCGTGCGTCCGACTTGGCCGTCTTCGCCACCACGACCCCGGCTCCGCAGGGGCTGCTCCTGGCGGACGTCGCTCCATCCGTGGACTCGCCCGCGACGACCACGTCGGTCTCGACGCCCGGCACGGTCGTCCTGGACGCGCTGCCTGCCGTCAAGGCGATCCTCAGCGCCGATGCCTCATCGCTCGGCGTGGCCGGAATGCCCGCGCGTGCGCTCTTCGCGGCACCTGGATCCCCCGGCGCCCCGACGCTGGAGCTCACGTACGTCGACACCCACCCTGACGACACCACAGCACCCACGGTGAAGATCTCTTCACCGGCCTTCGGCGAAGAAATCTACGGTCAGGTGGCCGTCGACGTCGATGCAACGGACAACGTCGGCGTCACCGCAGTCACGGTGACGCTCGGCGGTCGTCTGGTCGCCACCGACGAGCAGGCGCCCTTCTCGGCACTGGTCGACACCACCGGGCTGCCGAACGGCGAGCAGCCGCTAGCAGTCGAGGCCGTGGACGCCGCGGGCAACACCGCACGGGACCTCATCCCGGTGGTCGTCGATAACACCGGTGGCCCGCTGCGCCGCCTGGACCTCGACTACCAGGCCGGGCGGATCGACGTCGACACCTACGTGCTCCAGGCGATGTACGCCGTCCTGGGCCAGCCCGAGCTCGACCCCAAGTACGCCGGCCCCCTCCCCGAGGAGGTCTCGGCGTGGACCTGGTCCGTGCTCCAGCTGCGGTCGCACATGTCGCCCGCGGCGCGCGCGACCCTCGAGACCCTCATGACCCCGGTCGACGAGGACGCGGCACCTCGGTCGACCCAGGCTGCTCGGTCCTCCACGTCCACCCTTGCCCTCACGACCGGGGACGTGTCGGACCCCGACTGCAGTCGTCTCCGCAGCCTGTTCCACAGCGGATACGACTGTGTCGGCCAGGTCGGACAGGTCACGCTCTGGTGGGACAGCGAGGACTACAGCGAGCCGAAGGGCGACGTCCCTGCGAAGGTCGTCGAGGCGGCTCGGGGACTGGCCAATGCCCAGGAGTACTTCGACGCACGCTCCTGGCAGGACATCGGCGACGTCGACGTCTACATGGCCAAGGGACTCATCCAGGAGCGGGCCATCTCGCTTCCTTACTACGACGACGTCCTCCTCAACCGCGACGACCCGGACCTGGCCGCGACGGCCGGGCACGAGCTGTTCCACCAGTACGAGTACGAGTACCTCAACGCGATCGACGTGCTCGACCCGCGGGACACCCTCGACGTCCAGGACATCACCTGGGCCCTCGAGGCGACGGCCGAGTGGGCGAGCCACCAGCTGGTCAAGGCCTACCCCAGCGACTACAACGACTCCGACAAGACCGAGTACTTCCGCAACATCGAGCTGTTCCTCGAGGAGCCGCAGCGCGACCTGCTCTCCTGGGACTCGTCCACGAACCGTCAGTACGGCGCCTTCGCGGTGATGGAGTGGATCCATGCCAAGGACGGGGCCGACGCAGTGCGGGCGCTGTGGGAGTCGATCGACGAGAGCGGCAAGGCCCGTGAGGCTCTGGCCCACGCCATCGGCCCGGTGAGTGACCTCATGTGGCGGGATCTCTACATGCTCGACATCGACATCCCCGGCCGCGTCGACCGCGCCGAGACCGACCAGTGGCGCGCCCAGCTCGCGGACACGGCGGGTCGAGCGCCGTATGCGACCGTCTCAGGCCGTCGCCCGGTGGAGACCAGCCTCACCCTCGGCAACGGTGACAGCATCAGCGTCCCGGTGTCGCTCGGGAAGGGTGGTGCGACCTTCGTCGAGGTCGACGCCCAGTTGGACGAGCGCGCCATGATCAGACTGTCGCCGACGATGAGCGAGGGAACCGTCGCGGTGGGCGCACTGCCGCTGACCGACTACGACCTCGACCCGACCACCGGGCCAGACACGTGCGGCACGCCCCAGCGCGACGGTGACGACTGGACCATCGAGTACGACCCCGATGCCTGCCAAGGACTGAGCGTGGTCATCTCGAACCCGAGTCTCTACGACACCGCCAGCGGGGCGTTGACGATCGAGGTCGGTGACCGCGTCGACACCACCATCACCAACGGCCTGATCAGGATGGGCGTGCACGCCGAGGGGCACCTCAACGTCCCCGGCTACGACGCCTCATCGGGAACCGGGACGACCACGGTCGGACTGCGCTGGATGCCGACCAATGCCGATGCACTGGCACCTGGCTGTGAGTGCGAGGGCTGGGGAATCGCTGACATCGACGCGGGTCTCGGAGGGTGGGCCAACGAGAACTTCGGCGGCACGCAGGACCTCACGCTCCAGCAGGCGGCTTTCGACACAGCGTCGGGGGTTTCCGAGGTGGGCGCCGGAGTCGGGTCACCGTTCGTGGTGAGGCACGAGTTCTCTATCGCGCAGGAGACGGCCAACCTCTTCCAGGTGGACGTCACCATCACCAACAACACCACGGCCGCGGGTTACTTCCTCGGACTCTACGACTACGGCCCGCTCACGCCCACCTATCGCCGAGTCATGGACTGGGACGTCGAACCGACAGCCTTCAGCGAGTACGTCACCATCGGGGCCAAGGGCGGCCACCTCCCACCGGAGGTGGTGCAGGCGACCAACGACGGGTTCGCCAGTCCCGATCCACGCGACCCGGCGACCGACCTGGGCGCGAGGGGTCTGTTCGAGGACTTCGGACCCGGTGACCACGGAGCCCTGTTCGACATGCAGCTCCCGGAGATCGACCCCGGCGAGTCCGTGACGTTCACACTGTTCTACGGCGCCGGGGCGACGACGGCGATGGCGAGGGACGCCTTGCGTCTCGTCGACGCCGACGCGTGGAGCCTGGCGGAGCCGGACGTCCCGGATGGAGCCACCACCGGTGAGCCGAACGCGTTCGCGTTCGGGCTGCGGTTCAACCGGCCAATCTCGGCCCTGGCTCGGGGACAGGTGGCGGGCACCGCGACCCCCTCCGAGCCTGCGCGCAACGACGGCCAGACCCGTCAGTAGGAGGATGGACCAGTGAACGCTCGTCGCCGCCTCGTCCCCGCGCTCGCGCTGGCCCTGTGCCTGACCGCATGCACGGGGGGCGAGGCGAGCGACGACGGCACGGCCCTGCTCCGCAACGAGTCGGAGAGCGACGACCTCCGGGTCTTCGTGCTGGACGGCGCTGGGCGACCCCTGATGGACGCCGCCCTCGACCCGGCGTTCCGCTTCGACACCCAGTTCACCGATCGCGAGCGGCAGTGCCTGGTCGACGAGGACGGTTCCTTCGAGGTGCGCGACGCCGACGGCGCGGTGCTGGTCGAGCACGACTTCGGTGACCGTCCGGTGTGCGAGCACGATGAGCTCGAGATCGACGACGACCTCGAGCTCGTCTGGCTCGACTAGGTGGGCCTTCAGAACTCGACGTTGGGCAAGCAGTACCGACTCTTGGGCCGCTCGCCCCACAGCACGGCGGCCACGCCGTCAAGCGGCCTGGAAATACTCATCTAGCCAGCCGCCGCGGTCTCGGCCACGCCCGGGCCAGCACGACACCCATCACGTCGGTCTCGGCCACCGGGCCGCGGTGGCGGGAGTCGACCCCGTCCGGGTTGTCGCCGAGCAGCCACCAGGCAGGGGCTCCGGCGCGCGTCGTACGTCGTTCGGTGGCGCGTTTCACGGCGAGCGTCCCGTCGGCGAAGCGTGCCACCACCACGGATCCGGCGTGCACGTCGGCGCCGTAGCGCACCAGCAACCGGTCGCCGTCCGCGAGCCCGGGGAGCATCGAATCTCCGCGGACCACGGCCCATCCGAGGGAGATCAAGCCCACCTTCAAGGGTGAAGACACGCGGAGTAGTGTCGCAGGGACGACTGATCCCCAGCAGATAGGACTCACGCGAGCATGTTCGACACGCTGTTCACCCGCACCGTCGAGGTCTCGGCCCACTGCGACCTTCCCTGCGGCGTCTACGACCCCGCCCAGGCCCGCATCGAGGCCGAGTCGATCAAGGGCATCATCGCCAAGGTCGCCGACAACGACGACGCGGACTTCCGCACCCGCGCCGTCCTCATCAAGGAGCAGCGCTCCGAGCTGGTCAAGCACCACCTCTGGGTGCTGTGGACCGACTACTTCAAGCCGCCTCACTTCGAGAAGTACCCCCAGCTCCACCAGCTCTTCAACGAGGCCACCAAGCTCGCCGGCGCCTCCGGCACCAAGGGCGAGCTCGACGCCGGCAAGGCCGACGAGCTGCTCGCGAAGATCGACGAGATCGCGGAGATCTTCTGGGAGACCAAGAAGGCCTGATCACGGATGGTCGTGTGTGCCTGAGGACGACCTAGGGGTCGGTCTCAGGCACACACGGCGTCGTTCGGCACATCTGGCGGCCGGTCCCGACTAGTCTCGCCCCAGACGAGCGAGGGAGGACTGCCCGCCTATGCCAGCCACCGGATCACCCACCCATGCCTCCGAGCAACGCGCCGACGTGGAGCTCATGTTGCCGGCCGATGGCGCCTACGTCTCGGTGGTGCGCACCACGACGGCCGGCCTGGCCGCCCGTCTCGACTTCACCATCGACGACATCGAGGACCTCCGGATCGCGGTCGGCGAGGCCTGCGCACTGGTGCTGCCCGAGGCAGCACCGGGCACGCCGCTGCTCGCCGAGTTCTTCCTGTCCCCCGGCCACCTGAGGGTGCGGGTCACGGTCAGCGGCTCCGACGTGGGCGAACCGGACTACGACAGCTTCGCCTGGCAGGTGCTCGACACCCTCGCCGGCAGCGCGACCGCCGAGGTGGTCGGCGAGACGTTCGTGGTCACGTTGTCGATGCAGGCCGAGACGCTGGAGCCCAGCCTGTGACATGACGGCCGACAGCAACCGGCAGGGCGGCGCGCCGGGGGATGCGCCTGCTTCCGGACACCAGGAGAATCGACGTCGCAGCGTCGAGTTCTTCGCCGTCCTCCACGATCCCGAGGCAGGTCAGCCGGCGCACGCGGTCGCTCGCGAGGGCCTGGTGCACCTCCATCTGGCCCTGGTCCAGCACTGCGCCCGACGCTTTCGCAATCGCGGCGAGCCCTACGAGGACCTGGTGCAGGTCGGCACCATCGGGTTGCTGAAGTCGATCGATCGGTTCGACGCGGGCCGCGGCGTCGAGTTCTCGACCTACGCGACCCCGACCATCATCGGCGAGATCAAGCGCCACTTCCGGGACAAGGGCTGGGCGATCCGGGTCCCCCGCAGGCTGCAGGAGCTGCGGATGCAGATCGGGGCGGCCACCTCGGACCTCAACCAGAGCCTGGGCCGCTCCCCGACGGCGCGGGAGCTGGCGGAACGGATCGGCTGCTCGGTCGAGGAGATCATCGAGGGCCTGGAGTCCAACAGGGCCTACTCGACCCTCTCGCTCGACGCCGGCGACGAGCAGGAGGACAGCGCCACCAGGCTGCTGGACGCGCTGGGCGCCCACGACGACCACCTGGAGCACGTGGAGATCCGGGAGTCCCTCAAACCCCTCCTCGACGCACTCGATGCCCGCGAGAAGAAGATCCTGCTCCTGCGCTTCTTCAAGAACATGACGCAGTCGCAGATCGCGGAGGAGATCGGGGTCTCCCAGATGCACGTCTCCCGGCTGCTCACGCGGACCCTGGCCGAGTTGCGCGAGTCGCTCCAGGAGGCCTAGCGGAGCTCCTCGTCGGCCAGCGCACGCATGCTGTCGGGGTGGAGCAGCCCGGCACCCACGACCAGAGCGACGACCGCGAGCGCGACGGCGACCAGGGTGGTGTCACCGCCCCAGAAGCTCCAGGCGAGGCCGAGCTGGATCAGCTGGGCGAGGATGACCGGGCTCCGCGCCCACGAGGCGCGGCGGGTGAGCTGCCAGGCACACAGGAGCAGTCCGGCGCCGTACCCGAGGAAGAACACGGCCGTGGTGAGACCCATGGTGAGGCGGTCGCCGCTGACGCTGACGATCTCCACCAGAGCCAGCAGCACCATCAGTCCCCCCTCGACCGCCGTCAGTGAGGCAGCGACGGTGAGCGGCGGCGGATTGCGAGGCCACGGATTCGACGTGGCAGGCTCGGCTGCTGACGGTGTCACGTCCGTCAGCCTAGTTGGGGACCGCCTGCGACCGGTGTGACTGCCCTCTGTGACGGAATCGACGGTGCTACGGGGTTGTATCGCGGTCAAACTCTTGCCACTCTAGGTATGCGCTCGTGAAAGCGTGCACATAGTCCTGCCGCCACCGGCCCTTGGCGGCGCCTTGCACGAGCCCCGTATGCCCATCGCCCCCAAGCGTCAGAGAAGAGGGATTCCCCAGCCATGGATTGGCGCGACCGTTCCGCATGCCTCGATGAGGACCCGGAGCTGTTCTTTCCCATCGGCAACACCGGCCCCGCCATCCTCCAGATCGAGGAGGCCAAGCAGGTGTGTCGGCGCTGCGACGTGCGCGAGCAGTGCCTGCAGTGGGCGCTCGAGGCTGGACAGGACCACGGTGTCTGGGGAGGTCTGAGCGAGGACGAGCGTCGCGCGCTCAAGCGGCGCAACGCCCGCGCCCGCGTCCGCACCGCCTGAGCCGGGTTCAGGCAAGGGGTACGTCGAGCGAGACTCGCGTCCCCACGCCTGAGGGCGCCGCGACGACGCTCAGACGTCCCCCGAGCTCGCTCTCGACCAGGGTGCGCACGATCGACAGCCCCAGGCTGGTCGACGTGTCGAGCTCGAAGCCCGGCGGCAACCCGCGACCGTCGTCGACGACGGCGACCTCCATCCGACCCACCAGTCGGCCGACACTGATCTCGATCCGGCCCGACTGGTCCTCGGCGTACCCGTGCTCGACCGCGTTCTGGAGCACCTCGGTGAGCACCATGGCCATGGCGGTCGCGGCATCGGAGGAGAGCACCCCGAAGGAGCCGGACCGCACCACGCGGACCCGATCCCCCGTCGCACTCACCTCGGTGACCATCCGGCAGAGCCGATCGGCGATCTCGTCGAAACCCACTTCCTCGTCGGCGGCCTCGCTCAACGTCTCGTGCACGATCGCGATCGAACCGACCCGTCGCACCGCCTCCTCCAACGCCGCCTTCGCCTCGACCGCGTCGATCCGACGCGCCTGCAGCCGCAGCAGGGCGGCCACCGTCTGCAGGTTGTTCTTCACCCGGTGGTGGATCTCGCGGATCGTCGCATCCTTGGTGACCAGCTCGCGGTCACGGCGCCGCAGGTCGGTGACGTCGCGCACCAGCACCAGCGCGCCGATCTGATCGTCCACCGGACGGAGCGGGATGGACCGCACGATCAGCGACACGTCATCGGTACCGAACTCGGTGTCGCGATGCACCCGACCCCCGAGGACCGCGGAGAGGGTCTCCTCGTCGGGCCGTCGGCGGCGCGGCACCAGGTCGCGGGTGACGTCGGCCAGCAGCAGCCCCTCGAGGTCACCCGAGAGGCCGAGCCGTCGGAAGACGGACAGGGCGTTGGGACTCGCGTAGGTGACCGTGCCGCCAGCGTCGATGCGGACGAAGCCGTCCCCGACTCGCGGCGAGTCGGCATGGTCGCTGCGCTGCCCCGGCGCCGGAAAGTGGCCGTGCGCGATCATCTGGGTGAGATCGGCCGCAGTCTGCAGATACGACAGCTCGAGCCTGCTGGGCGGCCGGACCCCGAGCAGGTTCGTGTTGCGAGCGATCACCGCGATCACCCGATCGGCCCGCCGGACCGGGATCGTCTCGACCCGCACCGGGACGTGGTCGCGCCACTCCGGGTCACCATCACGCACCAGCCGGCCCTGGTCGTAGGCCGCGTCGAGCATCCGTCGCCGTCCGGCCGCGACGAAGGTGCCGACCACGTCCTCGACGTACGCCGTGGGGCCGGTGGTGGGCCGCATCTGGGCTCCGGCCCAGAAGCCCCGGCCGTCGCGATCGGGCAGCCACAGCACCAGGTCGGCGAAGGAGAGGTCGGCGATGATCTGCCAGTCAGCCTGGATCAGCTGCAGCCACGCGACGTCGTCGGAGTCGAGATCGGTGTGGCTGCGCACGAGTTCGGTGAGCGACGGCACAGGAAGAGCCTAGGGTGCGGCCACGGACAGCTCCCTGGGGTCGAGGCGACCGTGGTCGGACTGGCAGGATGACCCCCATGCCGGGGGTCTACTGGAAGTTGGTGCTCGAGCGCGGACTCGAGGTGCCGACCGACCGTCCGCTCGACGAGTTGACGGCTGAGTTGACGCGGATGCTGGGCTCCACCGACCCCGACGTCCGTGACGGCACCGCCTACCCCGCGCTCGGGACCTGGATCGACCGCGGGGTCTACGACGAGCTGATCACCGGCCTCGGTGACGGGATGGTCGCGGGCCTCGGGATCGGGCTGGGCGAGACGGGGACCGACACCGTGTTCCGACGTGCGTTCAGCGTGCTGGTGCTGGCCACCGTCATCGATCGCGACAGGTCCCAGCGCCTGGTGCCGTCGGAGAAGGTGCTGCGCTGGGGCGACCAGATCTTCTCCTGGTACCTGCGGGAGCGGGACCTGCGTGCCCACGTGCCCGGCAAGGGCTGGGCCCACGCGGTGGCGCACGGCGCCGACGCCCTCGGCGTGCTCGCCGGCTCGCCCCACTTCGGCAAGAACGAGCTCACGGTGCTGCTCGACGTCCTGGTCGACCGGCTGGTGACGATCGATGAACCGCTGCTGTGCGGCGAGCCCGACCGGATGGCGTTGGCGGCCATGGCCGTGCTGCGCCGCAACCTGGTGCCGGCCAGCGTCGTCGAGCCGTGGATCTCCCGGGTCGCCGCTCACGCCAACGCGTTCAGCGATCGGTCGGTCGCGGAGCCCTACGGCCCCACCAACAATGCCCAGCAGCTGCTGCGGGCGATCTACCTGCAGCTTGCGGTCGGGCCTCACCCGCCGGCCGACCGCGCCGATCTCATCCTCTTCACCGTGGACGCGTTGCGGTCGACGAACCCCTTCACGCTCGCCCACTGAGGCCCGGTTCCGCCATTCACTACTGTTGAGTAGCCTGCGGAGCATGACCGACGTCCACGAGTCCCCATCCCCGAGCGACACCGACTCCCCCGGGTCCGAGCTGTCCGGTCACGCGGGTGAGCTGGCAGTGGCAGTCGCCCGTGCGCACGGCGTCGAGACCATGTTCACGCTGTCGGGTGCCCACGTCTTCCCGATGTACGACGGCGCCGTGAAGGCGGACCCGCCGATGCGGCTGCTCGACGTACGCCACGAGCAGACGGCGGCCTTCGCCGCGGAGGCGACCGGCAAGCTGACCCGGGTCCCCGGGCTGGCCGTGCTCACCGCCGGTCCCGGAGTCACCAACGCCACGAGTGCGATCGCCCAGGCGCAGTTCTCCGGGTCGCCGATGGTGGTGGTCGGCGGCCGGGCGCCGGCCAACCGCTGGGGCAGCGGCTCGCTGCAGGAGCTCGACCAGCCTCCGATCCTCGCCTCGATCTCGAAGTCGGCACGCACCCTCCACACCGCCGACGCCGTGCTCGACGGGATGCACACGGCCTTCACGGCCGCTCGCTCCTCCCACCGCGGACCGGTCTTCGTCGACGTCCCCATGGACGAGTTCTTCAACTCCGCTTCCGGCTCCGTGCCGACCAGGTCCGGCACACGCGGCGCGGACCCCGACACCGACACCCTCGGCGAGATCGCGGAGCTGATGGGTCAGGCGACCCGTCCCGTGCTGGTCCTGGGCACCGACGTGTGGGCCGACGGGGCCGAGGAGGCCGCACTGCGCTTCGTCGAGACCACCGGGATCCCCACGATCACCAACGGCATGGGTCGCGGCGTGATCCCGGGTGGTCACCCGCACCTGGTGACGAAGGCCCGCGGTCAGGCGCTCGGCGGCGCCGACCTGGTCGTCGTGGTGGGCACCCCCCTCGACTTCCGGCTCGGCTACGGCGTCTTCGGCGGCCCCGAGAAGAACGCCGGCGCGGCTGCTGCTGACGTGATCCACATCGCCGACTCCCCCGGTCAGGTCTCCGGCCACGCCGACCTCGCGGCGTCGGTCAGCGGCGACCTCACCGCCGTCTTCGATGGTCTGCAGGCATCGCTGGAGCAGCTCGTACGCCGTCCCGACTGGTCCACCTGGGTCGGCGAGCTGCAGGACACCGTGAAGGCCGCCGTGGAGCGCGACTCCGCGCTGTTGCGCGCCGAGGCGGACCCGATCCACCCTGCGCGGATCTACGGCGAGCTGGTGCCCCGGCTGGCCGAGGACTCGGTCGTGATCGGCGACGGTGGCGACTTCGTCAGCTTCGCCGGCAAGTTCGTCGAGCCGAAGCGGCCCGGCGGCTGGCTCGACCCCGGTCCCTACGGCTGCCTCGGTGCCGGCATCGGATCGGCGATCGCCGCTCGACTGGCCCGACCCTCGGCCCAGGTGGTGCTGCTGCTCGGTGACGGTGCAGCGGGCTTCTCGCTGATGGACGTCGACACCTTGGTGCGTCACCACCTGCCGGTGGTGATGGTCTGCGGAAACAACTCGGCGTGGGGGCTGGAGAAGGGTCCCATGCAGATGCTCTACGGCTACGACGTCATCACCGACCTGGCCCCGCAGACGCCCTACGACGAGGTCGTCAGGGCTCTCGGCGGCGGCGGGGAGACCGTCACCGATCCGAAGCAGATCGGGCCTGCCCTCGACCGCGCCTTCGCGGCCGACGTGCCCTACCTCGTCAACGTGATCACCGACGTCGCGGCCGCCTACCCCCGCGCGACCTTCGGGATCTGATGGAGCTGCGGCTCGCCCGGCCCGAGGAGCTCGACGCCGTCGGTGAGATGACCCTCGCGGCGTACGAGGAGTTCCTCACCGGCGCCGAGGACGGCTATCGCCTCCGGTTGCGCGACGCGGCGCGCCGGGCCCGGGAGGCAGAGCTCTGGATTGCGATCGACGAGGGCGGCCTGCTCGGGACCGTCACCCACTGCCCGCCCGGCTCGCCCTGGCGAGAGCTGGCCACGGGGGCCGGCGACGGTGAGTTCCGGATGCTCGCGGTGCATCCCGAGCGGCGTGGCCGGGGAGCGGGAGCCGCCCTGGCGACACTCTGCGAGGAGCGGGCCAGAGCCGCTGGGGCAACCCGGATGGTGCTGTCGTCGCTGGACCGGATGCACGCCGCCCACCGGGTCTACGGACGGCTCGGGTACACGCGCAGCCCCGACCTCGACTGGTCCCCCCAGACCGATGTCCACCTGATCGCCTTCACCAAGGAGCTGACGTGAGCGAGACACTGGCGGCCACCCTGACCTTCACGGTCGCTGACGACGACACGGCGGCGGCGGTGGGCAGCGGCTCGCTGCCGGTGCTCGGGACGCCTCGGCTGCTGGCGTGGGCCGAGGCCGCGACCTGCGCGGCGATCGAGTCGGCGCTGCCGGAGGGCGGCACCTCGGTCGGCACCCGCGTCTCGCTGGAGCACCTGGTCGCCTCACCCGTCGGTGCGGAGGTCGAGGTCACGGCCGAGGCGGCGTACGTCGACGGCCGACTGCACCGGTTCACGATCGCGGCCCGCCACACCGGCGACGGCAGGCTGGTCGGCACCGGCGAGGTCACCCGTGTCGTGGTCGACGCAGAGCGCTTCCTCTCCCGCCTCCGTTGAGTTGGGCCTCCGCAACACATGAGTGGGGCCTCCGCAACACCGATTCGGTGTTGCGGAGGCCCCACTCAACGTGTGTGTGCGTCAGCCAGCGTTGGGACGCTTGCCGTGGTTCGCTGCCTTCTTGCGACGCGAACGGCGCTTGCGACCGGTCTTGCCCATGGTGTCCTCCTGGATCGAGTGCTGTGCGCAGTCTCTCAAACGCCGAGGTCAGGCGCGAATCAGCGCAGGTCAGCCCTCGGAGATCTGGACCTGGACGGCGCGGATCTGCACCATCACCCGCTGCCGCAGCTCGCTGGGTGCGGCCTCGGAGCAGGAACGGGCCACGACGGCCTTGACGGTGCGCTGGAGGTCGTACTTCTCCAGGCACGGGTTGCACTCGTCGAGGTGCAGGCGGACCGCCGAGCAGTCGGCCTCGTCGAGCTCGTTGTCGAGGAAGTAGACGATGCGCTCGAGGTAGTCGGCGCAGTCCTCGGTGCTGTGCTCCTGGCTCACGACTCGACTCCCTTGCGTCCCACCGGCAGCAGGTCGTTGGCTCGCACGTGGTCGGACAGCATGTCGCGCAACTGGCGCCGACCGCGGTGCAGCCGCGACATCACGGTCCCGATGGGGGTGTCCATGATCTCTGCGATCTCCTTGTAGGCGAAGCCCTCGACATCGGCGAGGTACACCGCGAGCCGGAACTCCTCGGGAAGACGCTGCAGCGCGTCCTTGACCTGGGAGTCGGGCAGTCGCTCGAGCGCCTCGGTCTCCGCTGACTTCAGGCCGCTGGAGGTGTGACTCTCGGCCCGGGCGAGCTGCCAGTCCTCGACGTCCTCGGCCATCGACTGCAACGGCTGCCGCTGCTTCTTGCGGTAGTTGTTGATGAAGGTGTTGGTCAGGATGCGGTAGAGCCAGGCCTTGAGGTTGGTGCCCGGCTTGAACTGGTGGAAGGAGGAGAACGCCTTCGCGAACGTCTCCTGCACCAGGTCCTCCGCGTCCTGCGGGTTGCGGGTCATTCGCATGCCCGCGGCATAGAGCTGGTCGAGGAACGGCAGCGCGTCACGCTCGAAGCGCGCAGCGCGGTCGTCGCTGGTCTCGGTGTCCACGTCGATCTGGTCGACGGTCAGGTCGTCTGTCATCGTGGCCCAGCCTAGTCCGGCCTCGGGCGCATCGGGTCTTTCGAGAAGAGCGAGCACGTCCGGCACAACACCGTCACCCCTCCGACGATTCCCCGACGACCTCGCGAACGATCCACTCCAGGGTTGCCTCGACCACGATCTCCATCGACTCCTGCTCGTTCACCGGGCCGCGCTTGGGCACGGCGAATCCGTGGTCGCCACCCGGGATCACGCACATGTCGGTGTCCTCGGGGAACTCCTCCGGGGTGCCGAAGGGGTCGCGCTCGCCCTGCACCACGAGTGTGGGTACGCCGACTCCCTGCAACTCGTGGAGGCGGCTCTTCTCCGGACGACCCGGAGGGTGCAAGGGGAACGACAGGGCCAGGCAGCCGGATGCTCCCAGCGCGGTGGCGCACCGCGCTGCCGAACGGGCCCCGGCCGACCGTCCGCCGACGATCAGGGGCGCCGACGACCGCAGCCGACCGGCGGCCACGCGGAGCCCGGCGTCGAGGGTCGGCGGCGGTGAGGCGACCTTGCGGCCGGCCAGCACCCACGGCTGCTCGAAGCAGACGACGGTCACCCCCTGTCGGGGCAACGTCGTGGCGAGGGCGGCCAGGTCACGACTCGTGATCCCCCGGCCGGCACCGTGGCTGAGCAGCAACGTCGCGACCGGGGCGCGGGCCCGGTTGCTCACCGTGCGCGCCTCGCCGTGGGGCGTGGCGAACCGCGACTCGCGCCCGGGCACGGCGTACTCGCTCACGCGAGGGACTCCTCGAGGGGCAGCGGCTCGAGGAGCTCAGGGCCGTTGTTGCGCACGTTGTTGACCAGCGTCGCGACGGGAAAGGCCTCGAGCTGACCAGGGGCGGCGGGCACCAACAGCGACAGCAGGTCGTCCCTCGAGGACACCGCCGGGTCGAGCCAGGCGGCGCGTCGTGCGGCCTCGACCATCAGCGGCATCCGGTCGTGGATGTGGCCGAGGTCGTCCTCGGCCTGCGTGGTCAGCACGGTGCAGGTCCAGCGGAACCGCTCGGGATCCTGCTCGTCGCGGGTCGGGTCACGCCAGATCTCGTAGAGACCGGCCATCGCCAGCACGCCGCCGTCGGCGGGGCGGACGAAGAACGGCTGTTTGAGCGGCTTGCCGTTCTTGCCCGTCTGAGAGGTGGGGTACCACTCGAAGTAGCCGTCGGCGGGCAGCAGGCATCGGCGGACCGCGAAGGCCCGCTTGAACGCCGGCTTCTCGGCGACCGTCTCCATCCGGGCGTTGATCATCCGACTCCCGATCCCCGGGTCCTTCGCCCACGACGGCACCAGGCCCCAGCGCAGGGTTCGCAGCTGCCGCTGGGGCGGCTCGTCGGAGTCGCGGGAGGGCGGCCGCTGGACCACGGCATAGACCTCCTTGGTCGGGGCCACGTTGTAGTCGGCCTCGAGCGGCTGCTGGACCCTGTTGTCGACGACCTCGAACTCCTCGATCAGGTCCTCGGGCTTCCGACTCGACGCGTAGCGACCGCACATGCCGACAGCCTAGACACCGTCAGCGGCACACCGGCCGTGGAGCACGGCGGCCACGGCACCGTCCGACGGGGCCTCCCTGCGCACCGCAGGATCCGGGGCGACGGCCTCCCCCACTGCCTGCCAGCGTGGTGGCAGGCCAACCTCCGCCCCGGATCGATCTGTGAGGGATGAGCGTGACCGGTGGCGGAACCGGCGCACGTACACCTCTGGTGGCCCTACACCGATAGGACGTGGTCGTGGGCCTCCCATGACGCAGATCTGTGGCCTCGGAGCCGTGATTCTTCGCCCGCTCGCTCGTTGTACCACCGTGACGTCGGCTCTGCAGAGCACCGAGGGCCCCGGGGACGCCGAGCTCATCTCGGCCGTCCGGGGCGGCGACACCCGGGCCTACGGGCTGTTGTTCGAGCGCCATGTGGCCGCCGCGCAACGGCTCGCCCGGCAGCTCGCGCCCGGTCCCGACTCGGAGGACCTCGTGGCGGAGGCCTTCGCGAAGGTGCTGGTCCTGCTGCAGCGCGGCGGCGGGCCGGATCTCGCGTTCCGCGCCTACCTGCTGACCACCGTCCGGCGACTGCACGTCGACCGAGGTCGCGCCAGGGCTCGGGTCAAGGTGACCGACGACCTCACGCCGTACGACGCCGGGATCCCGTTCCGTGACACGGCGGTGGAGGGGTTCGAGTGCGCCGCCGCGGCGCGGGCGTTCGCCTCGCTGCCGAAGACCTGGCAGCTCGTGCTCTGGCACACGGAGGTCGAGGGTCAGAAGCCCGCAGCGGTGGCGGCGTTGCTCAACATGAGCCCCAACGCAGTGTCGGCACTCGCCTACCGCGCCCGGGAGGGGCTGCGCCAGGCATTCCTGTCCATGCACGTCGCCGAGCATGCCGACGCCGGCTGCCGGTGGGTCGGACAGAACCTCGGAAGCTACATCCGCGGCGGCCTGTCGCGGCGCGCCACCAGGAACCTCGAAACCCATCTGAAGCAGTGCCGTCCGTGCGCTGCGACCCACCTCGAGCTCACGCACGTCAACCAGAGCCTCTCCGACCTGCTGGCTCCCGCCCTGACCGTTCCGGCTGCCGTGTCGTGGGTCGCCTCGACCGTCGGGATCGTGGTCGGCCTGCTCGGCCGAATCAGGGACTTCGTGGCGACCCACGTCGCCTCGTCGGTGGCAGGCGCGGCAGCGACCACGGTGATCGGGGGCGCGATCGTCCTGGCCGGGCCTCCCCCCATGACACCCCCGACGGCCGGCGCACCGCCGATCGAGACGGTGAGGCCCGAGACAGCTCCTCCTGCGTTCGATGGCCGGCACGACGACCGCGAGGCGGAACACGAGAGGCAGGCCTTGGCTCCGGCGCGCGACCGGGGAGCGGCGCCCCTGCGGAGCGGCGTTCCGTCGGCGCCGCTGGTGCGCCAGGTCGGGAGAACCATCGCCGATGCGGCAGCGACAGACCAGCCGACCGCTCCCGCGGCCGATGTGTCCCAGGCTGACCCCCAGCCGGGGACTCAGGGCGAGCCCGAGCGTTACGACGTCGCCCTCGAGACCTCGGTGGTGCGCTCCGGCGTCAGCGGCAGCATGATCACCGTGACCGTCACGGGTCTCCCCGCGGGACGCAGCGCCACCTTGGTCGGGCGCGGCCGGGGTCTGGTCCCGAGGCTCGACCGCTACTGCCACAGCACTGCTGGGGGAGCCGCCACCTGCACGGTCTCGTCCACCCCCACGACGTACCACTTCGTCGCCACTGCAGGCACCGTCGCCTTCGAGGTGACCCTCGTCGGTGGCGGGACCGATGCCGCGTCTCGCAACAACCGCAGCACGGTGACGGTGTCCTGAGGACTCGGGCGACTCGGACCATCGTGTATGAAAGACCCATGACGATCTCGCGACTCCTCGCCCGTCCCATGCTCGCCTCGATGTTCGTGGTGGGAGGGGTGAACGCGTTGCGCAACGTCGAGACCCGCGCCAAGGCGGCGGTTCCCGTGACGGACAAGTTGATCCCCCTCGCCGAGCGGGTCCTCCCCAACGCGCCGATCCCCACGGAACCGGCGACGCTGGTCCGGATCAACGCGATCGCCCAGATCGGTGCCGCCGCGATGCTGGCCACCGGGCGGGTGCCGCGCCTGTCGGCGACAGTGCTGGCGGTCTCACTCGTGCCGACCACGGCCGCCGGGCACCGCTACTGGGAGGAGAGCGACCCCACCCAGCGCGCCAACCAGAAGATCCACTTCTTCAAGAACGTCTCGATGCTGGGTGGGCTGATCATCGCCTCCGGCGACACCGAGGGGAAGCCCGGCGTCGCCTGGCGTGCCCGTCGCGCCGCGAAGGACGCGCGCCGCGGGGCGGGCCACCTGGCCGGCTCCGCGCGGCGTGAGGCGAAGCTCGCCGCCGCGCAGATCTCCTGACCCGCCTCGCTACGCTGCGCGGGTGACGACCACCGCCGATCTCGCCGATCCCTGGCCGGCGCCGCGCGCGACCGAGCCGGTGTCCGCAGTGGTCTCACTGCCCGGCAGCAAGTCCCAGACCAACCGCGCGCTGGTGCTGGCGGCCCTGTCCGACGGCCCCAGTGTCGTACGACGTCCGTTGGTGTCCCGCGACACCTCGCTGATGCTGGCGGCGCTGCGGGGCCTCGGGTGCCACGTCGAGGCACGGCGTTCGGAGTGGGCCATCACGCCCGGCCCGTTGTCCGGTCCGGCGCGCATCGACTGCGGCCTGGCCGGCACCGTGATGCGGTTCCTGCCGCCGGTCGCCGGCCTGGCGACCGGCGTGGTGGACTTCGACGGCGATCCGCACATGCGGCTGCGCCCCGTCGGCGAGGTGCTCGACGCGCTCCGCAGCCTCGGCGTGGACATCGACGGCACCGGCCTCCCGTTCACCGTCCGTGGCGCCGGGCACGTGCGCGGGGGAACCGTTGTCGTGGACGCGTCGGCCTCCTCGCAGTTCGTCTCGGCACTGTTGCTGGCCGCGCCCCGGTTCGACGAAGGTGTCGATGTCCGCCACGACGGCACGCCGGTCCCGTCGCTCCCCCACATCGAGATGACCGTCAGCATGCTGCGCGAGCACGGCGTCGAGGTCGACGACTCCGACACGAACCGCTGGGCGGTCGCTCCGGGCCCGCTGCGCGCCCTTGACCGGACCATCGAGCCGGACCTGTCCAACGCCGCCCCCTTCCTCGCGCTGGCCGCCGTCAGCGGCGGGGAGATCACGGTGCGCGACTGGCCGCGGATCACCAGCCAGGCCGGCGACGCGCTGCGCGACATCCTCACCGCCATGGGTTGCGAGGCGACCCACACCGACGCCGGGCTGCGGGTCCGGGGACAGGGTCCGCTCCGGGGCGTCGACCTCGACCTCCACGACGTCGGCGAGCTGACCCCGGCCGTGGCCGCCCTCTGCGCGCTCGCCACCTCGCCCTCACACCTGCGCGGCATCGGCCACATCCGTGGCCACGAGACGGACCGCTTGTCCGCCCTCGCCCGCGAGCTCGGCGGGCTCGGCGCCGACGTCACCGAGCATGCCGACGGTCTGTCGTTCCGACCCGCACCGCTGCACGGCGGGGTGTTCCGCACCTACGCCGACCACCGGATGGCCCATGCCGGCGTCATCGTCGGTGCCGCCGTGGACGACGTGCTGGTCGAGGACGTCGCGACGACCGCGAAGACGTTCCCCGACTTCGCTGACTTCTGGTCCGGGCTGCTGTGAGCGGTCGCTACTCCGACCACGACCAGGAGCACTACGAGCGCCCGCGCCGCCGGACCCGGCCCCGCACCAAGGAGCGCCCCACCTACGACGACGCCGTCGACGGGGTCGTGGTCACGGTGGACCGCGGCCGCTACACGCTGTTGATCGACGGCGCGACGGTCACCGCGATGAAGGCCCGACCACTGGGACGCAAGGGGGTCGTGGTCGGCGACCGGGTCCGGGTGGTCGGCGACACGTCCGGCACGGACGGCAGCCTGGCGCGGATCGTCGAGGTCCGCGAACGCGTCACCGTGCTCCGGCGTACGGCGGACGACAACGACCCGGTCGAGCGGGTCATCGTCGCCAATGCCGACCAGCTGGTGATCGTCATCGCCCTGGCCGACCCGGAGCCGCGGCGTGGCCTGATCGACCGGGCACTGGTGGCCGCCTTCGTCGCCGGCATGCGCCCGCTGCTGTGCCTGACCAAGGCGGATCTCGCCGACCCGGAGACGCTGGTGGCGGCCTACCGCTCGCTGGGTGTGCCGTGGGTCGTGACGCAGCGCGGCGGCGACCTCGCCGGGATCCGGGCGGAGCTGCGCGACCACACCAGCGTGCTGATCGGCCACAGCGGCGTCGGCAAGTCGACGCTGGTCAACGCCCTGGTGCCCGAGGCCCATCGCGCGATCGGCCACGTCAACGCGGTCACCGGCCGGGGCCGCCACACCTCCACCTCAGCACTCATGCTGCCGCTGCCCGAGGACGCCGGCTGGATCGTCGACACCCCCGGCATCCGCTCCTTCGGGCTGGCGCACGTCCGGCCGGAGGACCTGATCGAGGCCTTTCCCGATCTCGACGAGATGACCGCCGAGTGCCCGCGTGGGTGCACCCACGGGACGGACGAGCCCGAGTGCGGTCTCGACGAGGCAGTCGCGCGGGGCGACACCGACCCCGACCGGGTCGAGTCCTTCCGCCGACTGCTGGCTGCCCGCAGCGAGCCGGTGTACTGACTGCCCCGTGTCCTGACCTACCTGGTGTCAGAAGCGGTTGAGGACCGATTCCCAGAGGGAGCGGGCGCCCGCGTCGCCCGAGAGCACCACGAGCACCAGGACCACGACCGTGAAGCCGGTCAGCAACACCGGCAGCGCCAGCTTGAGCGCACCGGTGTGGGGGTTGAGCCAGCCGGTCAGGGCGGCGAGCACGAAGTAGCCGATGGTCGGCAGCACCAGCCGGGCGCCGTACTGCTGATGGGCTATGACCTGCGCGTCATTGGCGAGCTCGGGATGAAGGTCCAGCATCCGTTCTCCACTGAAGAACGCACCGAGGATCGAGGCGGTGGCCAGCGTGGCCGTGATCATCATCGGATAACGCCAGGTGTCCCGTCTCTCGACCCTGAAGGAGTACCACAGCGCGACCACGCACCCCAGCGGCGCCAGCACGGCGGCCAGGATCGCGAGCCCCGAGTGCAGGGGGAGGCCGACAATCTCCATGCCACGACGGTAGTGGCTCCGGACCACCCCCGGTGGCGGTTCGTCACAACCGCCCCCAGACCGCCCGGGCGCCCGCGTCTCCGGTGAGGACCACCTGGACCAGCACGGCGACCGCGGCCAGCCCGAGCGCGACCCGCAGCACCAGCCGCGCCGCCCCCGGACGGGCGTGCCACCAGCCGGCCGCGACGGCGAGCAACCCGAAGCCGAGCGTCAGCCAGAGCAACAGCCCGGCCCGGGCCTCGTGTGTCTGCACCATGGGTTCCCGGGCGAGCCCGGGGTTGCTCTCGAGGAAGTTGTCACCGGTCAGGTAGGCCGCCACGATCGACCCGGTGGCCAGCAGCGCGAGCGTGACCATGGGGATGCGGAGCCGGTCCCGCCAGCGTGGGAGGACGGTGTAGGCGAGGGCGGCGAGGGCTCCGATCGGGCCGAACACCACGGCCGCGTGCACCACGAGTGGGTGGAGTGGAAGACCACTGATCTCCATGCCATGACACGGTAGCGGCGGTTGATGAGAATAGTGTGAGGCCCGTGCCTGACTACACCGACGACCTGCGGCTGGCCCATCTGCTCGCCGACGACGCCGACTCGCTGACGACGGCGCGGTTCAAGGCGCTCGACCTGCATGTCATGAGCAAGCCCGATCTCAGCCCGGTGACCGACGCGGACGAGAACGTCGAGGAGAGCATCCGCCGGACCCTCTCCCGGGTCCGTTCCCGTGATGCCGTCACCGGCGAGGAGCAGGGCTCGACCGGCCACAGCCAGCGGCGCTGGGTCATCGACCCGATCGACGGGACCAAGAACTACGTCCGCGGTGTCCCGGTGTGGGCCACGCTGATCTCGCTGGTCGTCGACGACGAGGTCGTGCTGGGGGTGGTCTCGGCCCCCATGCTCCAGCGCCGCTGGTGGGCCTCGACGGGCAACGGCGCCTACACCGGGCGGTCCCTGCTCAAGGCGACCCGCTGCCAGGTCTCCGACGTACGACGTCTCGAGGACGCCTCGCTGTCCTACTCCTCCCTCCACGGATGGGACGAGCGCGGCCGGCTCGACGACTTCCTGTCCCTGTCGCGCCGCTGCTGGCGGACCCGTGCCTACGGCGACTTCTGGTCGTACATGCTGCTGGCCGAGGGGGCGCTCGACCTGGCGGCCGAGCCGGAGCTCGCGTTGCACGACATGGCGGCGACCGAGGTCATCGTGCGTGAGGCCGGCGGCCGGTTCTCCTCCCTCGACGGCACCGACGGCCCGTTCGGTGGCAACGCGCTGGCCTCCAACGGCCACCTCCACGACGCCGCCCTGGCCTTCCTCGGCTCGCTCCCCGACGACGACTCCGACCCCGACTCGCCGCCGCGAGGCCCCGGTTCGGTCTCCGAGCTGCGGGAGCGCCGGCCGCGGGAGGAATGAGCCCGACCCGGGGCGTCTCACCGCCCGGACACCTGTTCACGGGCACCGGCCACGGCTAGCGTGGGCTCATGAGAATCGGCGACGTACTCGGCGCCAAGCCGAGCCAGGACGTAGTCACCATCACGCCCGATGCGGGGGTGAAGGACCTGATCGCGCTCCTGGACGAGCACAACGTCGGCGCGCTCATCGTCAGCGTCGACGGCGACACCGTCGACGGCATCGTCAGCGAGCGCGACGTCGTCCGTCACCTGCACCAGGACGGCACGGTCATCAACAACACCGTCGGCGCGATCATGACCTCGCCGGTCCAGACCTGTGAGCGCGACACCCAGCTCGACGACCTGATGAAGATCATGACCGACAACCGGATCCGCCACGTGCCCGTGGTCGAGGGCGAGCGCCTGGTCGGGATCGTCTCCATCGGCGACGTCGTCAAGCACCGGATGGACCAGTTGCAGTTCGAGCGGGACCAGCTGGACCACTACGTGCACCAGTCGTGAATGATGGGGGCCATGGACAAGCCCGAGATCGACTTCTTCGACCCTGAGCCCCCGACCGACCTGGTCGCCACCGACGTGACGGAGGGGGATGGCGCCGAAGCCACTTCCGGCGCCACGGTGTCGGTCCACTACGTCGGCGTCGCCCACTCCTCCGGCGAGGAGTTCGACGCGTCGTACAACCGCGGCACGCCGCTCCAGTTCCGCCTCGGCGCCGGCCAGGTCATCTCCGGCTGGGACCAGGGCGTGCAAGGCATGAAGGTCGGCGGTCGTCGCCAGCTCGTGATCCCGCCCCACCTGGGCTACGGCGACCGTGGCGCCGGTGGCGTGATCAAGCCGGGCGAGACGCTGATCTTCGTCGTGGACCTCCTCGACGTCAGCTGATCCCGGGCCGCTCGCTCACCACGGCAGATCGTCACCGGCAGATTCGTCGGAGACTCGCGCCGCCTGGCCGGCCAGCTCGACCACGTCGCCGAGCCGCAACTGGCGCCCACGACGGGTCTCGACCTCGCCGTTGACGCGGACCAGGCCACCCTGGATCACCGGCTTCGCGTCCGCGCCGCTCTCGACCAGATTGGCGAGCTTGAGGAACTGGCCGAGCCGGATCGATTCATCGCGCAGCGGGACGTCGACGGGCTCGGCCATCAGGACAGCACCGCGACCGTGTGGATGACGATGCCGACCAGCCCGCCGACGATGGTGCCGTTGATCCGGATGAACTGCAGGTCTCGGCCGACATGCAGCTCGATCCGGTCGGAGGCCTCCTTGCCGTCCCAGCGCTCGATGGTGCTGGTGATGACGGTGGTCAGCTCGGCGCCGTACCGCTCCACGGCGAAGACCACGGCGTCCGCTGCCAGGCCGTCGAGTCGTCGCCGCAGGTCGTCGTCGACCGTGAGTCGTTCGCCGAAGGCCACCAGCTCGGCCTGGAGCCGACGGCGCAGCTCACTCTCCGGGTCGCCCAACGCGCCGAGCAGCGCCTTGCGCAACGCATTCCACAACGAGATGCCGGTGGTCGCGAACTGAGGGTGATCGAGGAGCCGGTTCTTCAGGGCCTCGGCCCGGGCCTGGGTGTCGACGTCGAAGAGCAGATCCTGGCCCAGCTGGGCCAGCATCGAGTCGAGCGCGGCACGCGCATGATGGAACGGATCCTGGCGGATGTCGTCGATCCAGCGCACCGTCTCGGCGTGGATCCGGGTGGTGACCGCCTCGTTGAGCCGCGGCGGCGCCCACCACGGTGCCCGTTCGCTCAGCACGTCCCGCACCGTCTCGGGGTGCTCCACCAGCCAGCGGTGCAGCTCCTCCAGCGCCAGGTCGACCACGCCGTGGTGCAGGTCGTCGCGGACGACCTCGACGAGGAACGTGCCCAGCAGCGGCGAGATCGGCTCCTCGCGGAACCGCGGCACCAGCGCCGTCTCGACCAGGTCCGCGATGTGGTGATCCTCGACCTTGCCGAGGGCGATGCCCGCGACCTCGGTGACCTCGTCGACGACGCGTCGTGCGTTGTCCGGCGCAGCCACCCACTCCCCGATCCGGCGCGCGATGGTCGCGGCGGCGACCCGCTCGCGGATGATCCCTTCCTGGAGGAAGTTCTCTCCGAAGAACTCCTCGAGGCTGCGGCCCAGCTCGTCCTTGCGCTTCGGCACCAGCGCCGTGTGCGGGATGGGCAGACCGAGCGGGTGGCGGAACAGGGCGGTCACTGCGAACCAGTCGGCGATGGCGCCCACCATCGACGCCTCGGCACCGGCGTTGACGAAGCCGAGGAAGCCGTCCCGGTCGAGAGTGAGGAGGTAGACCACGGCGGCGAACAGGAGCAGCCCGACGGCGAGGCTCCGCATCCGTCGGAGGCCACGACGCCGCGCGTCATCGGCGGTCGGGTCGGGGGTGATCATCGTGGCGCTGCTCATCACGGGCGATTGTCCCCCACCAGTGCCCGGCTGCCAGAATGCGGGGATGCCGCGCACTGTGATCACCTTCGGGACGTTCGACGTGTTCCACGTCGGTCACCTCCGCGTCATCGAGCGCGCCGCCGCCCTCGGGGACCGGCTGGTGGTCGGTGTCTCCGCGGACGAGCTGAACCTGCGCAAGAAGGGCCGCGAGCCGGTCTTCAGCCAGGCGGAGCGACTCGCCATCGTCGCGGCCCTGAAACCGGTCCACGACGTGTTCCTCGAGGAGAGTCTCGAGCTCAAGCGGCACTACATCACCGAGCACGCCGCCGACGTCCTCGTGATGGGTGATGACTGGGCAGGAAAGTTCGACGAGTTCGAGGACATCTGCGAGGTCGTCTACCTCACCCGGACACCGGCCATCTCGACCACGGCGCTGATCGAGAAGATCTCCGCGACCGGCTGAGACCCTTGCCGGGTCCGCTTGCCAGCGACGTCTACGCTCGGTCCGGTGTGGGGGAGGCTTCGCACGTCGACCGTCCTGGATCCGAGGGGGACCCCATGCGCCGTACGTTCGCTGCCACTGCGGTGACGCTGAGCCTGGCTGCGGCCATGCTCGCCGCCCTCCCGTCGTACGCCGAGGACGGTTTCACGCTCGCCCCGCCGGCTACCCCGGCTGTTGCCGCCGAGGTGCCGACCCCGTCTCAGTCGCTGACTCAGGCCGAGGAGGCGCTCGACGGCCGCGTCGTCGGTGCTCGACGCCCCGACGCCACGCTGGCACTGCGCGACCTCTTCCTCGCATTCCCCCGGCTCACCGGGGACGAACGGAGGCAGGCGGGGCAGATCCTGGCCCGGCCCACCGACGGCGCGCAGGATGACTTCGGCGACGGCTACACCGTGGCCTCGAAGAAGCGCTGCACCAACCAGGTCTGCCTCCACTGGGTCCCGTCGACGCGTGACGCGCCTCCCAGCAAGAAGTGGGTCGCCACGTCGCTGCGGACCCTGAAGCAGGTGTGGCGCAAGGAGGTCGGCAAGCTCGGGTACCGCCGACCCGTGAAGGACGGACGCCGCGGCGGCCGGGGCGGCAAGTTCGACGTCTACCTCAAGGAGCTCGGGTCGCAGGGGCTCTACGGCTACTGCGCGCCGGAGTCCACCAAGAGGGGTTACCGCCGGCTCGCCTCGGGCTACTGCGTCCTCGACAACGATTTCTCCCGCGATCAGTTCAGCACCAAGCCGCTCAAGGCCCTGAAGGTGACCGCCGCGCACGAGTTCTTCCACGCCGTGCAGTTCGCCTACGACTACCGCGAGGACCCCTGGCTGATGGAGGCGACCGCGACCTGGGTCGAAGAGCGCTACGCCGACGACATCAACGACAACCGTCAGTACCTCCGCGCCGGCCAGGTCGAGCAGACCTACGTTCCGCTGGACACCTTCGACCAGGGCAGTTCGATCCAGTACGGCAACTGGGCGTTCTTCGAGTACCTCGGCCTCCGTTTCGGGCAGGGCGTCATGAAGAGGATCTGGACGCAGGCCGGGCACTTCAAGGGTGACGGCAAGACCTACTCGACCAACGCCGTGAAGCGGGTGCTGCCGCGCAAGGCGTCGTTCAAGAAGGTCTACGCACAGTTCGCGGCCGCGAACACCACGCCGGCACGGTCCTATCCCGAGGGGAAGCACTGGCCGAGCCCCACACTGGCCGGCGAGGGTCGGCTCGGCAGGGGCGACGCCGCCTCCGGGACAGTGCAGATCTCCCACCTGACGAGCAACGTCTTCAAGCTCACGCCGAAGCAGAACCTGAGCAGCAGGAAGTTCAAGCTCAAGGTGCGCATCGACGGTCCGAAGGGGAAGACGAGCCCGATGGCGGCCGTGGTGTGGCAGAAGAAGTCCGGCAAGCTCACCCGGATGCTGGTGAAGCTCAACCGCAACGGCATCGGCTCCCGCACGGTGCCCTTCAACCGCCGCCAGACCCAGCGCATCCACGTCGTGGCGGTCAACGCCTCGACCCGGTTCGACTGCGGGTCGGGGGACTTCACCTACTCCTGCAAGGGCACCCCCAAGGACGACGACAAGGCCTACAAGATGAAGTTCACGGTGGTCAACGCGCGCCGCTGACCACGGTCACGACGTCCCGACCTGGCCGCCCCACGGGTCGTTGCTCCACGCTCGTGGAAACGTGGTCGAGCGGGTCGAGGGCCTCTCGGACGACCGCGTAGAGCCGGCCGAGGGCCGCCTCGTCGCTGGCCTCCGCGACGATGACCAACTGGGGCATGTTGTTGGAGGCCCGCACCAGGATCCAGCCGTCCGTAAAGCGGACCCGCGCTCCGTCCATGGTCTCGATGGCGAGGGGCTCGAGACCGCGGCAGTGCTCGAGGAATGCCTCGACGGTCTCCGCCGACCGTTGCGCCGGGCACTCCGTGTGCATGGTCGGCGTCATCGGGTACGACGGCAGCTCGGCGACCAGCTCCGCGACCGGCCGACCTGAGGCTCCCACGATCTCGAGCAGGCGCAGCGCGGCGAAGATCGCATCGTCGGTGCCGATGTGGCGGTGCACGTCGAAGTAGTGGCCGCTGCGCTCCCCGCCCAGCACGGCGCCCACATCACGCATCGATCGCTTGATGTTCATGTGGCCGGTGGGGGCCATCACCGCGCGTCCGCCGCGCTGGCGCACCAGGTCGTCGATCGCCATCGAGCTCTTCACGTCGTAGACGATGACCGCACCGGGAACCCGCCGGCACACGTCGGCAGCGAACAGGGCGAAGACACTGTCGGGGCCCACGTCGCGACCCCTTCCGTCGACCACGCCGAGACGGTCCCCGTCGCCGTCGATCAGCAGCCCCAGGTCGGCGCCGTGATCGAGGACGGCGGCCGAGGCCTGTTGCCGCGACTCGAGCTTGTCCGGGTCCGGTTCGTGGTTCGGGAAGGTCCAGTCGAGCGCGTGGTTGATCGACACGACGTCGTGACCCGCCAGGGTGAGGGCACGCGCGAGGAGTGGCCCGCCGACGGCGTTCCCGCCGTCGACCACCACCCGCAGCGGTGCCGTCCGGTCCACCCGGTCACCCAGGTCGGCGACGTACTCCTCCCCCACGTCCAGGGCCCGGTAGGTCGAGGGGTGTGCCGCGGTCCGAACCTCGGGCAACCCCTGCTGGAGGGTCGCGAAGTCGTCGGCGGCCAGGGTCGTGGTGGGGGTGGGCGTGAGCTTGAGCCCGGCCCAGCCGTTGGGGTTGTGGCTGGCGGTCACCATCAACCCGCCGGCGGCCCCCTGTCGGTGCTGTTGCCACTGGACCATGGGCGTGGTCGCCAGACCGACGTCGACGACGTCGAGGCCCGCGGCGAGCAGGCCCAGCACGGCAGCGTTGTGGAGACCGAAGGAGTACGACCGGCTGTCGTAGCCGACCACCGCCTCGGTGATGCCCATCGAGGCGAGGACGTCGCCGTACCGGGTCGCGATGGAGTGGATGGTGTACTCATCGATCTCGACCCGGCCGTCGTCATCCGTCGCGTCGATCACGCCCCTGATGTCGCCGTTCCGGAAGATCGACGCTGCGGGGGGCTGAGACAGACGGGCCTGGAGGTTGTTCGGCGACACGCGCACATCCTGCCAGTCGACAGATGGACCCGACCGCCGCCCGCACCGGGTGTCCCACGTGTCGACTCGACCAGGCCTGCGAGGCGGGCTCCTATGGCCGCTAGTCCAGGGCGGGGAGTTGGTACCGCGCCCCGGGCTGCCCTTGCAGCTCACGTTGGCAGCGGCCGGAGGACAGGGCGCAGACGAAGATGTCGCCCTCGTCGGGCACCTCCGAGACGCGAGACGTGTAGGCGAACAGGACGAGGCGGTCGTCGTCGAGCCACTGGGCGAACTCGAAGCGCGTCGCCTCGGTGGCTCCGGGCGGCACCCGGAGGCGGATGGGTTCGCCCGTGTGCGCCTCGCTCAGCGTGAGTTCCCTGACGCCGTCGTAGTCGCGGGCAATGAGGTCCGTGCCCACCCGGTCGAAGATCACCCGGTAGTCCACAGCGAAGGTGCCAGGGACTTGCGGGGTCCCGCGGTCCGGGCCCACGATCGTCCTGGGTCTGCTGCGCAGGTCCTCCTCGTACCGCTCCCAGGACCACCGAGCAAGCGAGTCCGCGGCGACGTCGTACCTGATCACCGACCGGTAACGCAGGCAGCCGCCGATCTCTGTGATCTCTGGCGTGAGGAAGTCACGGCGCGCCTGGTCCCCGGTGAGCTCGCACGGACTGTCGGCCGGGTAGAGCCCAGTAGATCGCGTCGGCGTGCACACTGAGCACGACCACGTCCGTGCCGCCGTACGAGGCAGAGTCGCGGTGGATGAGGTGGCCGGTGCTGGTGTCGATGACGACGAAGGACGCCCGTCCCCCGCCGTCGCCGGAGTCCCGCACGACCAGCAGCGATCCGGTGTCGGAGGCCTTGACCGAGTAGCCCCGGGTGGATGATCCGGAGGTCGTGCCGATCTGCTCTACCGTCGATCCGTCGGTGAACCACAGCGGCTTGTCGCCCGGCTGTCTGCTCATGGTCTCGCGCACGAACGCCACACCGTCATCGGTCACCGTCAGGAACTGCACCTCCTCGCCGACGTCGATGGAGCGGTCGCCGTAGTGGATCGTGTCCCCGACCGCGTAAGCCAGCGGTCGCGCCGGAGCGTCATCTGGGTTCTTCACCGGTTCGGCCCCGCGCTGGTCGTCAACCCCCGTCGCGATGGCGGCCACCGCGACGACTACTGCGGCGCCGACGGCGGCTGCGCCAAGTGCGGAACGTCGGCGTCGCTTGCTGGCCACGCCAATGCGCTCGTGCACCTCCGCGAGGCGCTCGGCACGCTGCGTGTCGAGCGCAGACGCATGCCGCGCCAATGAGCTGAGGTCGGGGTTCACAGCACGCTCCTCTCATCAGCGGGCGCGTCGAGTGCGACGTCCGCCCGCAGCTTCGCCAGCGCCTTGGAGCACTGGCTCTTGACCGTGCCGACCGAGCAGCCCATCAGTGCCGCGGTCTCGGGCTCGGTGCGGTCCTCGACATACCGCAGCACCACCACGGCACGCTGGCGGCGGGGAAGCCTTCCCAGAGCCAGCATCAGGTCGTGAACCTCCACCGACGGCTCGGCTCCAAGCGCTGGCTCCGGCACGAACCCGGTGGGCGTCTCGTGAGTCGAGCGGGTGCGCCACCAGGAGACCGAGGAATTGACCAGGATGCGGCGCACATACGGCTCCGGGTCGCCGTCGATCCGCTTCCACGCGAACCACGCCTTGGTCAGCGCGGTCTGCAGCAGGTCCTCGGCGAGCTGGACGTCGCGGGTGAGCAGGTAGGCGGTCCGCAGGAGCGCGGGTGAGCGGGCGACGACGAACTCGTCGAACTCCACGTTGCTGGCCATGCGATCACCCTCTTCGGGGGCCGACCCGAGCGAACCTGAGCAGGAACTGCCTTCGCTCTACTACGCGGTCGTACCCCCGAAAGGGTTGCCCCGCACGAGAACCACCCTGCTCTGCCTGCGGGGTTCAGGCAGTCAACGCACCACCTCGGCTCATGCTTGTGATGGTGTCTTGAAGCCGAGGGTCTGTCGAGGGCGTTCGTTGAGCTCTTGGGCGATGGGGTCGAAGTTGGGCCTGGGTCAGGATGCGGGAGGCGCTCTCCCGGTCAGCGTGGCGCGGCGGTGCTGAAGCGCCAGCGCACCGTGCTCTCGTAGCGGTCCCCCGGACGCAGTACGGCGGATCCGAAGGCGGGATGGTTGGGGGTGTCCGGGTGGCGCTGCGGCTCCAGGGCGATCCCATCGCCCTGGCGGTACAGCCGCCCCGAAGGCCCGGCGACCGTGCCGTCGAGGAAGTTGCCCGTGTAGACCTGCAGCCCCGGCTGGTTGCTCCGCACCTCCAGACGCAACCCGGCCGCCGGCGACGCGACCACTGCGCACGTGCGCTCCCCTGCGCCCTTCACCACGAAGTTGTGATCGATCCCCGGGCCGCGGACGACCTGCTCCGCACTCGAGCGCATGATCGGACCCAGTCGCCTCGGCGTCCGGAGGTCGAACGGCGTGCCGATGACAGGGGCGTGACCGGTCGGCAGCGGGATCCCCGACGGGTCCACGGGAGTGAACCGGTCCGCGGGCACGGAGAGGACGTGCTCGTCGAGCGCCCCCGCGCCCTCGCCATCGAGGTTGAAGTACGAGTGCTGCGTCAGGTTGACGACGGTCGGCCGGTCGGTCTCGGCTGCCAGCGACCAGAGCACGTCGTTGCCCTCGACCGCGATCTCTGCCGTGACGACCAGTCGCCCCGGGAACCCCTGGTCCCCGTGGGGGCTCACCAGCTGCAGCCGGGCGGACTGCTGGTCGTGGTCGAGCACGTCCCACACCCGTTGATCGAAGCCCTCCGACCCACCATGGAGGTGGTTGCCGCGGTCGTTGGTGTCGACCTGCACCGGTTCGCCGTCGAGGACGAAGCGCCCGGAGGCGATCCGGTTGGCGTACCTGCCGATCGTTGCGCCGAGATAGAGGCCGGTCCCGACGTGGCTCTCCGGGTCATCGTGCGCCAGCACCACGTTGCGGCGGACACCGTCCCCACCGGTGACCTCGAGCCGCTGCACGGCGGCACCGAAGTCGAGCAGCGTCAGGACGACACCGGGCCGAGTCCCGAGAACCAGTCGCCGAAACTCGCGCCGCATCCTGCGATCGTCGCACGGACGACGTCAGGGCGTGGTCGTACGGATCCGCACTTCGCGGGTGAGGGTGCGGTGGACCGGGCACTTGTCCGCGATGGCCAGCAGCGCCGTACGGCGCTCGGGGTCGAGCCCACCGGGCAGCACGACCTCCCGGTCGATCACGTCCACCTGGCCCGAGGTGGTCTCGCAGTCGGCGCAGTCGGCGGCGTGCACACGGTCGTGCCGCAGCCGTACCTCCATCTCACCGACGTCCCAGCCCTTGCGGCGGGCGTACATCCGCATCGTCATCGAGGTGCAGGCACCGAGGGCCGCGAGGAGCTGGTCGTAGGGATTCGGCCCCCGGTCCGCACCGCCCACGCCGGGCGGTTCGTCGAGCAGCCAGGTGTGGGTGGGTGTCGCCGCGCGATGGGCGTAACCCTGCTCAGCGTCCAGCTCGGTCACGACCAGGCCCTCCTCGACGTCCGGAGCGAGAACGTCTTCAGAGTCCGGTTCGGGCTCGCTGACCACGTAGCGAGCGGCCCAGATCGAGATCAACGCCGCGATCCAGCGGGCATCGGCGGGGTCACTGACCAGGTGGTCGGCGCCGTCCAGGGAGACGAACGACTTCGGGTGGACCGCGGCATCGAAGAGGCGGCGCGCGTTGTCGACCCCGACCACGTTGTCGGTGGGCGAGTGCAGCACCAGCAGCGGGCGTCGTAGCCCCGCGATCCGGGCCTCCTGATCGGTCCCGCGGACCTCGTCCAGGAAGGACCGCCGCAGCCGGAAGGGACGGCCGCCGATGTCGACTTCCACCGGGTCGTCTCCCGCGGAAGCCTCGTCGTCCAGCTCGGAGACGAGGTGCGCCACGTGCTCGGGGGAGGCAGGGGCCCCGATGACGGCGACGGCCTGCACGTCGGGCAGCTGAGCGGCGGCGGCGATGACGGCGGCTCCACCCAGCGAGTGACCCACCAACAGGTTGACCGGGCCGAGCTCGTCGGCCAGCCAGGACGCCGCGGCGACGAGGTCCTCGACGTTGGTGCCGAAGCCGGTGTCGGCGAAGTCGCCCCCCGACTCCCCCAGGCCGGTGAAGTCGATCCGAAGCACGGCCACCCCCTCGTCGGCCAGGGCACGTGAGATCCGTGCCGCCGCGTGGGAGCGACTGCTGCAGGTGAAGCAGTGGGCGAACAGCGCCGTGGCGCGGACCTCACCTTCGGGCAGATCGAGGAGGCCGGCGAGGCGCTGGCCGTCCAGCCCGGGGAGCTCGACAGTGCGCGGCGATGCGGAAGTCGTCATGCTCGGGGAACCCGGTGACCCGCCTCCCGCGTTCCCGGGTGGGTGCTCGAGATCCGACCTGCGAGGAGTGTCCGTGCGCCTGTCCGCCGAGAGCCTCCGGCGAACGATGTGGGCTAGCGTGGGGCGGTGGTATCCGATGCTCGCCCTGGTGCTCGCTCAGCGTCACCGACGGGCGAGGGAGGGCTCGACACGCCGACGCCACAGGCCGTACGCCGGGCGCTCGCCCGGGCCGAGCGCGGTGCCACCCTCGACGTCGACGAGGCGGTGGCTCTGCTGTCCGCGCGGGGTGGGGACCTCGAGCGGCTCTGCGCCGTCGCTGCCCGGGTCCGTGACGCCGGACTGATGGCGGCGGGGCGACCCGCGACCGTCACCTACTCCCCCAAGGTGTTCATCCCGATCACGCGGCTGTGCCGGGACCGGTGCCACTACTGCACCTTCGTGGAGACGCCGGGGCAGGCCGACCGGGACGGACGCGCGCCGTACCTCTCACCCGACGAGATCCTCGACATCGCCCGACAGGGAGCCGAGCTGGGCTGCCTGGAGGCGCTGTTCACGCTCGGCGACCGCCCGGAGGACCGCTGGCCTGAAGCGCAGGCATGGCTCGACGAACAGGGATACGACTCCACGCTGGCCTACTGCCGGGCCATGGCCATCCGGGTCCTGGAGGAGACCGGCCTCCTGCCCCACCTCAACCCGGGAGTGATGACCTGGGACGAGTTGAACCGTCTCAAGGCCGTCTCTCCCTCGCTGGGGATGATGCTCGAGACGACCTCGACCCGCCTTCACACCGAGCCGGGTCAGGCCCACCACGGATCACCGGACAAGGACCCCGCCGTCCGGTTGCGGGTCCTGGCGGACGCGGGGCGGCTCGCCATCCCCTTCACCACCGGGCTGCTGGTCGGCATCGGCGAGAACCTCCGCGAGCGGGCCGAGACCATCTTCGCGTTGCGCCAGGTCGCCCGGGAGTACGGCTCGGTCCAGGAAGTGATCGTGCAGAACTTCCGTGCCAAGCCGGACACGGCCATGCGCCACGCCGACGACCTCGACCTCGACGAGTACCGCGCCGCGATCGCCGTCACCCGCCTGGTCCTCGGGCCCCGCGCGCGCGTCCAGGCGCCTCCGAACCTGGTCGACCTGGAGGAGTGCCGCTCGCTGCTGGACGCGGGCGTCGACGACTGGGGTGGCGTCTCTCCCCTCACCCCCGATCACGTGAATCCCGAGCGGCCGTGGCCGTCCCTCGATCGGCTGCGCTCGATCAGTTCCGCGGCCGGGTTCGAGCTGCGAGCCCGGCTGACCGTCCACCCGGAGTTCGTGCTGCGCGGTGAACCATGGCTCGATCCGCGGCTCTCGGCCCACGTGGCGGCGCTCGCCGGCCCCGATGGCCTGGCCCGGCCCCAGGTCCGCCCCACCGGGCTGCCCTGGCAGGAACCGGACGGCGGCTTCCGGTCGGTGGGCCGGACCGACCTGCACGCCGCGGTCGACACCGAGGGACGCACCGACGACCGGCGTTCGGACTTCGCCGACGTCTATGGCGACTGGGACTCCGTGCGGGAGGCAGCCGAGGGGATCGCTCTCCCGGCGCTCCTCCACGCCGAGGGCGCAGCAGCCCTCCGCGCCGCCGAGTCCGACCCTGGCACCCTCACCGACGAGCATGCCTTCACGCTGATGACCGCCGAGGGTGACCTGCTCAGCCAGGTGACCCGACTCGCGGACGACCTCCGGCGCGAGACGGTGGGCGACGCCGTCACCTACGTCGTCAACCGCAACATCAACTTCACCAACGTCTGCTACGTCGGCTGTCGGTTCTGTGCGTTCGCCCAGCGGCGCACGGACGCGGACGCCTACTCGCTGTCCCTGGACCAGGTGGCCGACCGTGCCGATGAGGCCTGGCAGCTCGGGGCCACCGAGGTGTGCATGCAGGGAGGCATCGATCCGGAGCTCCCCGGGACGGCGTACTTCGACCTGGCGGCCGCGGTGAAGCGACGCGTGCCCGACATGCACGTCCATGCGTTCAGTCCCATGGAGATCACCAACGGCGCCAGCCGCACCGGCCTGTCGGTGGAGGACTTCCTGATCAAGGCGCGGGAGTCGGGCCTGGACACCATTCCGGGGACCGCGGCGGAGATCCTCGATGACGAGGTCCGCTGGATCCTCACCAAGGGCAAGCTGCCGACCAGCACCTGGGTCGACGTGGTCACCACCGCGCACCGGGTGGGCCTGCGCTCCAGCTCGACGATGATGTACGGCCACGTGGACAACCCGCGGCACTGGGTGACCCACCTCCGGGTCCTCTCCCGGATCCAGGACGAGACCGGGGGTTTCACCGAGTTCGTCCCGCTGCCGTTCGTGCACCACTCCGCGCCGATCTACCTCGCCGGCGTCTCCCGACCCGGTCCGACGCCGCGCGACAACACCGCGGTCCACGCCGTGGCGCGGATCCTGCTGCACGGCCGGATCGACAACATCCAGACCAGCTGGGTCAAGCTCGGCACGGACGGCACCCGCTCGATGCTCCGGGCCGGCGCCAACGACCTCGGCGGCACCCTCATGGAGGAGACCATCTCCCGCATGGCCGGGTCTGAGCACGGCTCGGCGAAGACCGTGGAGGAGCTGACCGCCATCGCCGCCGGCGTCGACCGCCCGGTCCGCGAGCGCACCACCACGTACGGCACGCCGTCGCGAGTCAGCACCGGACCTGGGTTCGTCAGGTAGTGACCGCGGCTTCGGCCGCCCGCGCCCTCACGTCCCGGTCGCTGCAGAAGCCGGTGCGGCGGCGCTTCAGGCAGAGCAGCCCGAGGAGGACGCCGTCGTCGTCGACGACCGCCAACCGGCGTGCGTCCGCCGCGACCAGCAGCTGCCCCGCCTCGTCCGCGGGGGCGGTGGGCTGAATCGTCCTGCCTGCGAGCACCGCCAGGGGCAGCGCTGGAGCCTCGTCGGGCGCATCGCGCACGTCGTCCCGGACGAGGGTGCCGAGCAGGACGCCCGCCCCGGTCAGCAGCACCAGGTGCACATGGTCGTTCCGGAAGACCGCCCTGACGTCGCCGACAGCGACATCGCAGGCCATGGTCTTCGGGTCGGTGACCATGACCTCGCCGACGGTGCAGGTCGAGTCGAAGGTCAGGCTCATGGCGACACCTCGGGATCGACGGCCACCGGGATGTCGATGACGCGGGTCAGCAGCTTCGCGGCGTGAGCGCGCGCCCCCCTGATCTCGAGGTCGCGGCCCGCGATCCGGGACTCCTCCAGGATGTCGCGCAGCATCAGCGCGCCGGTGACGTCGAGCCGGCCGACCCGGTCCAGGTGCACGACGACGCGGGCGACATCGGGGTGGTCGGCGATCAGCGCGTTGAGCGTGCGCTCCACGGCGGGAGTGGATCCGAAGTAGAGGACACCGGTGGGGCGCAGGTGCAGGACGTCGCCCTCGACGCTGGCCGGGACCGCGACCCCCATCTCCCGCCAGAGGTGGACGGCGAGTGCCGCCCCCACCCCGATCAGCACCGCGAGGTCGACCCGCGGCGCGAGGGCGAGGGTGGCGACACCGGTGATGACACCGACCGCGAACTGTGGCCGCGACCAGCGCCAGTACTGACCCGGCGCCTTGACGTCGATCAGCATCGCCACGGCCCCGATCACCAGGCCGGCGAGAACCGACAGCGGCAACGGCTTCAGCACGAACGCCAGGGGTAGCAGCGCCGCGACGGTGACCCCGGTGAGGAAGCCACTCCAGCGGGTCCGGGCCCCGGACAGCCGGTTGAGCGACGTGCGCGAGAACGAGCCACCCACGGGAAAGGCCCCCACCACGCCGGACGCCAGGTTCGCCAGGCCCTGACCGATGAACTCACGGTTGGAGTCCCACGGGCGCCGGTCCATCGCGGCGTACCGTCGGGCGATCGAGGCCGGTTCGGCGAACCCCACGACCGCGATCACCGCGCCGGGGATCAGCAGTGCCGCCACGTCCGAGACCGCGACCCCCGACAGGCCGCGCAGCTCGATGGCCACGTCACCCACCACTGCACCTTCGTAACCCGTCCACCGGCTCCACACGATGCCACCCAGGACCGCCAGCAGCGCACCGGGGAAGAGCGCCCAGATCCGTCGGCCGCCGAGCATCACGAGCAGCGCGGTGGCGCCCAGCACCAGGTCCACGACTGACCACCGGGTCGGGTCGGAGGCGGCCTGGAGGGCGCCGAGCAGGGGGTTGCCGGCGTCGACCTCGACCCCGAGCAGGGCCGGCACCTGGGTCCCGATGATCAGCACCGCGCTGGCCGAGGTGAAGCTGACCACGACGGGCTGGGACATCAGGTAGGCGATCGGTCCCGCCCCGGCCAGGCCCAGACCGATGCGGACCAACCCCACGACGATCGCCAACACTCCGGCGAGCATGGCGAACCGCGCGGTCGAGGGCTCAGCGACGGCGCTGAGAGCGCCGAAGGTGAGCAGGCTGGTCACGGCGACCGGGCCGGTCTGCAAGTACGGGGAGGACCCCACCAGGGCACCGGCGATCGGGGCGGCCACCGCCGCGAGGAGTCCGTAGGCGGGTGGGACCCCGGCGATGGTGGCGTACGCCAGCGCCTGTGGCACCAGGACCATCGCCACGCTGATCCCGGCCACGAGGTCCCCTCGCGCGGGTCTGGTGAGCACGGCGCTTCAGACCACGCTCAGCGGCAGCGAGCGGCCGACCAGACCTCGGCGTACGACGGGCAGGTGGGTCGCGATCCGGCGGAGCTCCACCACTGAGGCAGCCGCCGGAGCCGCGACCATGGCCGGCTCTCCCCGGTCACCGGCGGTCCGCAGCTCGACGTCGAGCGGCACCTGACCGAGCAGCGTCGTCCCGATCGTCTCCGCCAGCCGGGCTCCGCCCCCCTCACCGAAGATCGCGGTCTGCGAGGCGCACTCGGAGCAGACCAGCGACGACATGTTCTCCACCACGCCCGCCACCGGCATCCGGGCATCGCGCGCCATCCGTCCCACGCGGGCGGCGACCGACTGCGCCGCGAGCTGAGGGGTCGTGACCGCCAGCAGCTGGGCGTCGGGAAGCAGCTCCAGCAGGGTCAGCGTGACGTCGCCGGTACCGGGCGGCAGGTCGATCAGCAAGACGTCGAGATCGCCCCAGTACACGTCACCGAGGAACTGTTCGATCGCCTTGTGCAGCATCGGTCCCCGCCACACCACCGGCTCATCCTCGCCGACCAGGAATCCGACCGACATCAGCGAGACGCCGTGCGCCTGGATCGGCAGCATCAGGCCCTTCAGGGCGACGGGGTGCTGCCGGACTCCGAACAGCTGCGGTACCGAGTAGCCCCAGACATCGGCGTCCATGACACCGACCCGTTTGCCCTCCTGGGCCAGCGCTACGGCCAGGTTGGCGGTGACCGTCGACTTGCCGACACCCCCCTTGCCGCTGGCCACGGCGTAGACCTGCGTGCGCGAGTCCGGGCCGAACTGGTGCCCGACCTCCCGGCCGCCGCGCAGCCTCGTGGCGAGCCCGAGCCGCTCCTGCTCGCTCATCGCGCCGAACGTCACGGCCGCGCCGGTGACCCCGGGCACGGTGTCGACCGCAGCGCCCACGTCGGCGACGAGCCGCTCACGCATCGGACAGGTGGGCGTCGTGAGACGCACGGTCACCTCGGCGACCCCGGAGCGGTCGACGCTGACGTCACCGAGCATGCCGGCGTCGGCCAGCGTGAGGTGGAGCTCCGGGTCGAGCACCGAGCCGGCGGCACGGCGTACTGCCTCGACGTCCACCTCTGCCCCTGGCCGGCGGCGGGCGAGCAGACTCATCGCTCTCCACCGTCCTCGGCGCCGGCGGGCACCCGGTAGGCCTTGCGTTTCGGGGTGACGTGGCGCATCAGGAACTCCGGCCGGCGCAGGCCACCGGGCCCGGGCCCGGGCCGGGCCATGGCCAACCACCGTCGATAGACCTCCCGCGACTTGTTCACGTCGACCTCGACGTCGCCGTACTGGTCGTCGGCTCGCGCCTTCTCGATCCTGACCTTCTGGTGCCAGCAGTGCATGCCGGAGATGGGGTCGGGCTGGACGGGGAAGGTGAGGTTCTGGTGGACGCCCGGGTCGTCCCAGAAGATCCGTTCGGAGTCGGGGTCCTCGCTCTTGAAGGGTTTGATGCCTTCCTTGTAACGCAACTTCCAGATCCCGTCGTCGCTGCGGTCGAGGTCGACCTTGCCCATCACCCAGCGGCTGCCGGGGTGCCCGTCCTGTTGCCAGCGTCCCATGTGGTGCGACAGGCCGACGACGCCAGGTCGGATCGCCTCGGTCGCCCACAGCCGGACCACGAAGTGGCCGATCTCGGTGGTCACCCGCACCAGCTCGCCGGTGGTCAGTCCCATCGCCGTGGCGTCGGCCTGGTTGAACCACAGCGGGTGGGTGTTGGAGATCTCGTTGAGGTACTTCGCGTTGCCCGAGCGGGTGTGGATCATCGTGGGCAGCCGGAAGTTGGGCATCAGCACGAACTCGTCGTTGCTCCGGTCGACTCGGCCCGCCGACACGTGCGACTCGATGTGGCCGGGGGTGGCCTGCTCGGGCCAACCCCAGTCGGCCAGGGTCGTGGAGAACAGCTCCAGCTTGCGCGAGGGTGAGAGCCATCCCGCGGTCTGGGTGCCGTCCGCGTGCACCACGCCCACTGCCCCGGCCTCGCCGACGAGCGGCGGCTGCGTCTCGTCGGTGACCGGCTTGCGCAGGACACCCCGGTCGTCGGCCACGGCGCCGTCGAGCTCGGCGTCGGTCAGCTCGCGCTCGTCGAGCCGGTAGAGCTCCTTGGCGACCTCGAACACGCCGTACTTCCGCATGTACTGCAGCGGCGTGAGGCCCTGCCCCTCGGCGGCCGCCGGAAGCCCGGGGACGCTCTGCGAGAACAGCGTGTCGTAGTACTCGTCCTGGGTCATCCGCTCGCCAGGTCGTGCCTTGGACTCGAAGAACTTGCGGATGCCGAGGCTGCCGTCGGGGTCGATCTGCCAGGACACCTCGAACCAGAACTCGTTCTCCTCCCACACCTCGCCGGGGTTGGTGTCGCGGCTGTCGCGGTAGGGCATGCCGCGCTGCTCCATCGCCACCCGGGTGACGGGCTGACGGAACGCGAGCCACTTCGACGTGTGAGTCTCGAACGACATCGTGTCGTGACGCTCCGAGGCGTGACCCATCGGCAGCACGTAGTCGGCGAACGTCGCCGACTCGCTCCAGGACGGGGTGAGGGCGACATGGAGGCCGATCTTGGACTCGTCCTTCAGCACGTCGATCCACGTGAAGCCGTCGGGGTTGACCCACAGCGGGTTGTAGACGCGGCTGAAGTAGACCTCGAGGCGACCTCGACCGTCCTTGAGGAGGTGTGGCAGCAGGATCGACATCTCGTTGGTGGTGAGCGGGTACTCCTTCGGCCAGAGCATCTCGCTCCAGCCGTCGTTGGCCTCCGGCATGTCCGGGAAGTGCGCGATGAACTTGTCCCAGCCGTTGGGGTGGGTGCCGCCCTCGGTGCCCACGCTGCCGGTGAGCACGTTGAGGAAGAACATGCAGCGTGTGATCTGCCAGCCCCCGAGGTTGCCCGCGGCCGCCGACCGCCAGGTGTGGGTGGCCAGCCGCGTGTCGGCGTCGGCCACCATCTCCGCCAGCCGCTCGATCTGCTCGACCGGAACGTGGGCCTCGGCGGCGGCGTGCTCGAAGGTGTAGTGGGCGTAGTCCTCGGTCAGCCGCTCCAGGAACACGTCGAAGTCCATCGGCGCGTCCGGGTGCAGCCGCTCCAGGTAGACGTCCCAGTTCACCCAGCGCCGCAGGTACTCCCGGGCCACCTTCCCGGTGCGGAGCAGGTAGGAGGCGACGGCGAGGAAGATGACACCCTCGCTCCCCGGCCAGGGGGAGATCCACAGGTCGGCCTGCGACGCGGTGTTCGACAGCCGCAGGTCGAGCACGGCCAGCTTGGCACCGTTCTGCTTGGCCTCCATGATCCGCTGTGCGTGCGGGTTGAAGTAGTGCCCGGTCTCGAGGTGGCTGGAGAGCAGCACGATCGTCTTCGCGTTGGTGTAGTCCGGAGACGGCCGGTCGTAGCCCATCCAGTGCGTGTAGCCGCTGCGGCCTCCGGAGGAACAGACGTTGGTGTGGCTGTTGTGCCCGTCGACCCCCCAGGCCTGGAGGACCCGCTCGACGAAGCCGTCCTCACCGGGTCGTCCGACGTGGTACATCACCTCGTCCTTGCGGTCCTCGACGATCGCCTGCCGGATCCGGCCGGCGATGTCGGCCACTGCGTCGTCCCAGGAGACCCGCTCGAACTGGCCGGACCCACGTTCGCCGACCCGCCGCAACGGGTAGAGGATCCGCTCGGGGTCGTGCACCTGGTTGATCGTGGCCGGTCCCTTGGCGCAGTTGCGACCGCGCGACCCCGGGTGCGCAGGGTTGCCCTCGAACTTCTTGATCGACAGGTCCTCGTGGTCGACGTAGGCCAGCAGGCCGCACGACGACTCGCAGTTGAAGCAGACCGTCGGGATCAGCGAGTAGGTGTGCGGCACCTTGCGCGGGTGAGCCTTGGCGTCGTACTCGACGTGATGGTCCCAGTCCTCGACCGGCGGGTAGTTGCGCAGGTTCTCGTGACTGCGCTCTCCGGGCAGGTTCACGCGGGGATTCACGGGTGCTCCGTTCGTGGTCATGAGAGGGGCGGGTCCTGTCCGGCTCGGACGAAGGCACTTTCGTAGGCGAGCAGCGCGGGTTGCACGATCACCCCGGCCAGGGCGAGCAGCAGGACGGAGGCTCCGCCCCAGGTCAGCGCGCCCAGGAGCACGGCCACGACCGTGGGCACCACCGCGCCGAACCAGAAGAGCCGGGCGTAGCGCCCGTGAGTGACGATCCGCGCTGCCACGGTCGCCTGCTGGGTGCGGTGGGTCCCGCCGTACTCGACCCCGAGCAGCACCAGGTGGAGCACGGTCGAGGCCACGAACGCGATCGCCAGCAGCTGCCAGGCATCGTCGGAGAAGTCCGCGAAGAGTGCGGCGACGGCGAGTGCCCCGCTTCCCACCATCAGTGCCTGCACGATGAGGTGCCAGAAGAGCACCGGCGACTGCCACAGGTCACGGCCCTCGGCCTGACCGAAGAGGAAGGCGGTGTACGCGGCCATCAGGGCACTGACCGGGATCCCGACCCACGCCAGCACCGTCACCGCCCACCCCACGTCGAGGGCGACCGCGAGCATCCACAGGATCGCCCCGCCGGAGAAGGCAGTCAGGACGTAGGCGCCCAGCACCAGCCAGGAGCCGAAGTTCGACTTCAGGAAGATGTAGAGGAATCGCTCGGGTCGCTTGAGGTCCCACACCAGCAGTGCCCCGGTCGTAGCCGCCCCGAACAGGCCGAGAGCCGGTGCGACGTAGTCGCCGACCACGCCCATCTCGATGCCCAGCAGGTGCGCGACCAGGGCCAGCGCGAGGGCGCCCGCCCCGATTCCCTTGGTCCACAGGTAGGTGACGACCTTCCAGCCCCAGGGCCGGGGGTGGGCGGTGTTGAGGGTCGTGCGCGCGTTCGTGACCGGATCCGGGGTCAAGTCACCGGCGTTCTCGAGGCGCTGGGCATCCGGCTTGGCCCAGATGTAGGTGTCGTCCACCGGGGCGGCCAGGGGGTCGAGCACCGCCCGGTCCGCACCGAGGTAGAAGACGTTGGGCCCCGTGTTCTGCTCCGGGGACCTCACCGCGGTCTCGTTGCTGGCCACCAGCTTCGCGATGCCGCTCTCGGGATCGTCGAGGTCTCCCACCCAGATCGAGTGGGTGGGACAGACCACCACGCAGGCGGGCTCCAGGTTCTCGTCGACGCGGTGCGCGCACAGGTTGCACTTGGCCGCCGTGTTCGTGTCGGCGTCGATGTAGATCGCGTCGTACGGGCAGGCCTGCATGCAGCTCTTGCAGCCGATGCAGCGCTCCTTGTCGAAGTCGACGATCCCGTCGTCCCTCTTGTAGAGCGCCTCGGTCGGGCAGATCTTGATGCACGGCGCGTCGGTGCAGTGGTTGCACCGCATGACCCCGAAGTTCCGGGTGGTGTCCGGGAAGGACCCCGCGTCGACGTACTTCACCCAGGTGCGGAACTGACCGACCGGAACCTCGTGCTCGGTCTTGCAGGCAACCGTGCAGGCGTGGCAGCCGATACAGGTGCGTTGATCGATGGCGAACCCGTATTGCACTCCGCGCTCAGCTCTTCCGGATCACGTAACGGAAGTAGCCGTCCTCGTCCGAGGTCTCCAGCAACTCGTGTCCGGTGTCCTTGGCCCAGGCCGGGATGTCGCTGCGTGAGCCGCCGTCGGTGGCCTCCACGAGCATGATCTGGCCGGACTCGATCTGCTTGATGCCCTTGGACGTCAACAGCACCGGCATCGGACACTTCTTGCCCTTGGCGTCGACGGTCAGGTCGATGTGGTGGTTCATCCGCACTCCTAGATGAAGAGGTTGATCTGGGACTTGCTCATGGCCGACAGTGCTGTGGCGGCGCCGACCGGGTCTCCGGCGCCCTCGATGAGTTGATCCTGACGGAGTCCCATCATTTCCATGGTCATCTCGCACGGCCACAGGTTGACGCCGAGCTCGATGCACGCCTCCAGGAGCTCCTTGGGGCTCGCGACCTTCTGGTCGGTGGCGAGCTTGTTCATCATCCAGGCGCCCGCGCCGGCCGCGTTGAGCTTCGAGAGCTTCATGTGGCTGATCCCTGGCCGGTTCATCCCCGACAGGCCCTTGGTCATCGCGTTGGTGCCGGTGATCCGGACGTCGTCGCGCACCAGGGGGAACAGCCCCCAGAACGTGAAGAAGATCGTGGTCTGCATGCCGTACGCGGCCCCCGTGGAGCCCAGGATCAGCGTCGGCCAGATCTTGTCGAGATCCCCGCTCCACGCGACGATCGTCATGCTCTCCGGTACTTCGGTGTCCTCTGTCTCCGTCATCGACGGACCCTCGTTTCTTCAGGAGGAGGCGTTGCCAACTGTGATGCGGCACACTACATTCGTCCTTGCGCATATAACAAGACCCCTCGCAGGAGGCATCGTGGCCGGGACCGTGACACCGCTCGAGCTGTTCCAGGAGATCGCCGACGGGAAGATCCCCGAGTTCCTCGACGTGCGGAACATCGACGAGTTCGAGGAGAGTCGCGTCGAGGGGTCGAGGGAGGTTCCCACCCGCAATGTGCCCGTCTACCGCGTGGTCGAGGACCTCGAGGCCGAGTGCGAGCGCACGGTCGACGGGGCCGTGGTCATCTGCGGCCAGGGCAACGGCTCCGAGCTCGTGGCCGAGGAGTTCGGCGAGCTCGGCAAGTCGGTGCGGTCGCTCGAGGGTGGCACCGACGCCTGGAACCGGCTCCTCGTGCCGGTCGAGATCACCGACCTCCCCGCACCGGTACGGGTCTGGCAGTTCCAGCGCCCCGCCAAGGCCTGCCTGTCCTACCTCATCGGCGTTCCCGGGGAGAAGTGCATCGTGGTGGACCCGACCCGACAACCGCAGCCCTACCTCGACCTGGCCGCCGAGCACGACATGAGCGTGACGCACGTGGTGGACACCCACGTCCACGCCGACCACATCAGCGGTGGGCCGGCTCTGGCCGCCGACCTGGGCGTCGAGTACCACCTGCCGCCGGAGGACTGCGGCGGCGTCGTCCCGTTCCCCAACCGTCCGCTGCAGGACGGTGACGTGCTCGATCTCGGCGCTGCCCAGGTGCGGGTGATGAGCATGCACCTGCCCGGACACACACCGGGCACCATCGCCCTGCTCGTCAGTGACCGCGTCCTGCTCGTCGGGGACACCGTGTTCGTGCGGGGCCTGGGCAGGCCCGACCTCACGGGTCAGGCCGAGGAGCTGGCACGTGACCTGTTCCGCAGCGTCCACGACCGGTTGCGCCCGCTGGACCCACAGACCGTGATCGCTCCCGCGCACTGGTCCTCGGCTGAGGAGATCGACGCCCAGGGCCGAGTGGTGACCACGCTCGAGGACGTCTTCACCGCCACGCTGCTCAACGAGCGGGCGATGGAGAAGTTCGTCGAGGAGATCGTGTCGTCGCTCCCGGCGGCTCCCGACACGTACGACACCATCCGGCTGGTCAACTCGGGCAAGCTGGCCCCACCCGAGGACGAGATCGACGTGCTCGACGTGGGACGCAACCAGTGCGCCGCGTCGACGTCGCTCGGCTGAGCGGTGTCCTTCCTGCGGCGTCACGGCCGCCCGCCGCTGCGTGACGTCGGCGAGGCCCCCGACTACCGGTTCACGCTGGCGAACGAGCGCACGTTCCTCGCCTGGGTCCGCACCGCACTGGCGATGATGGCTGCCGGGGTCGCTGTGGTGCAGTTCATCCCCGGGCTCGACCTGGTGCGGCACGCCCTCGGGCTGCTGCTCATCTTCCTGGGGGGCTTGCTCGCCGGCGTCTCCTACCTCCACTGGGAGCGCAACGAGCGAGCCATGCGCCTCGGGGAGCGGCTGCCCCGCTCCCCCATCCCGCGCCTGGTCGCGGTCACGCTCACCCTGGCCGCGGTGGTCGCGCTCGTGCTCACTGTGGTGGACCTGGTGCAGGCATGAGCACCCCCGACATGAACGCCGGGGGCCTGAACATCGAGAACGGGCGACAGTCCGAGCGCACCACCATGGCCTGGCAGCGAACCGCCCTGGGAGTCGGTGGGGTCTCGGCGCTGCTCATCCACGACGCGGGCGGCAGCCTGGTGGCGTCCGCCCCGGGAGCCGTCGGGCTGGTCGCTGCGCTCGCGGTGCTGGTCCACGCGGACAACCACCACCGACACGGTGACGCAGCGCCCGAGCCGGCGCCGATGGGGGTCCGCGCAGTCCGGGTCATGGCGGCCCTGGTCGTGCTGCTGTCTCTCATGGCTGCGCTCGTGGTCCTGCGCCCGGGCGGTTGAACCTACAATGATCTTCACGATTCAGGGTTCAGGGCCGGAGGACAGGTGAACAAGGAAGTCGCAGCGGAGCTGCACGAATTGCACGCGCGCGTGTGCAAGGCCATCGCCGACCCCAAACGCCTGATGATCATCAACGAGCTGGGCGACCGCGAGCTCAGCGTGAGCGACCTGTGTGAGGCGCTGGACCTGCCGCAGTCCAACGTCAGTCAGCACCTGGCCGTCCTCCGCGAACGCGGCGTGGTTTCGAGCCGCCGCGTCGGCACCAGCGTGCTCTACTCGCTGCGCGGCACGAAGGTCATCCAGGCGGTCGCCCTGCTGCGGGAGTTCCTCGCCGAGGACCTGGCCGAACAGGGTCGGCTCGGGAACGAGATCACCACCTGAAGGTGGCTCGTGGCACGGCGGCGATGCCGGCCGCCCGGCGGCCGGGGTTGGCTCACGAGGGCCGCGTGTTCTCGATGGTGGCGCGGAGGGCGGCTGCGAGGTCGTCCCCGTCGTAGCCGTAGATGTGGAGTTCGACGTCTCGGTGGGTGGTGTGCTCCAGGGCCTCTTGCAGCGGGAGCGTGACGCGGTTCCTGCTGACCTTGCGCGTTGACAGGTGGCGTCCCGCGGCCTCCGCTTCGATCCTGGTGAGGTTGCTGGTGGCGAGGTGCACGGTCGGGGCCCGGTCTCGATGCCGTTCGATGCGGCTGATGGCGAGGGTGTGTGACCGACGACCGGCGAGGAGGTCCACAGCTGTGTCGATCAGGTCCTGGTTGTCGCCCAACACGTCGTGACGGCTCATGCGGTAGGGCACGTCGGGCGAGACGCCGAGGTCCTCGAGGATGTTGCCCGCGTTGGTGCCGACGCGGGTGGTGCGGCGGACTGCGACTCTGAGGTCGGCGCCGCGGGGAAGCGGTTCGTAGGGCGAAGGTCCCGGATCCTGGTTGTCGGGCTCCATGAGCCGGCGTAGCAGGGCATGGGTCCAGCACGTTGGCTCCTCCGGCGCCGGTGGCTCCGCCGACGCCGATCACGGGGCCGATCTCGTGGTCCTGGAACCCGGCGGCGAAGATGTCGGTGGCGGAGTAGCAGAGTGCATCGGTGATGAGGACTGCGGGCCCGAAGTAGCGCTGGCCTCGACGGTTGGCCTGGGCAGGCGAGGTGATGGGGACTCCCCGGGAGAAGGTGGCGCCGGTCCGGGTGGACTCCTCGATCGAGTCGATCCAGGGTCCCAGGGACAACCCCGGAAGTGCGGTCGAGTTCCGGTGGTTCCGGCAGATCTTCAGGTTGAGTGCGGTGTTGATGAACTGTGAGGGCTCCGGCTCGACGCGTCGTGGGGTCAGCACCTGGAGGAGTTCCTCGGCAGCGTAGATCAGACCACCACCGTTGCCCCGGACATCGATGATCAGGCCACGGTCCGGGAGGAGGCCGGCGAGCCTGACGAACTCCTCGACGAAGGTGTCGGCTGATGGAACGTTGAAGGTGAAGATCCGGATGTAGCCGAACCCCTGCTCGCCCTCTCCGGACCGGTGGACCTCCATCGCGCGGAACACTCCCGGCATCACGGTGTCGAAGGTCTGCGCCCCGGAACTGATCGGCTCCTCGAGCACCTGGGCGGTGGCGAGTCGCTCGGCCGTCGCGACGGCGGGGGCGTAGAGGATCTTGCGTGCCTGCTGGATGTCGTCGGTGAGGCTGTCGAGCCCCAGGGCGCTCGATTCGGTGAGCAGGGCACCGGGGCCGATGGGTGCACCCGGTTCGAAGACCAGCCACTCCTGGGTGTGCTCGTGGGGCACACCGTCGGGTCCGGACCAACGAAGCGTGATCCAGTCCTCGTCGGGCGGGAGGCCCACCGAGAGGGGGCGGATCGTGAGGTTGTTGAGTCCGCGGGCGTGGCGGGCGTCGGGGTTGCTCCCGGCGTTGCGTTCGGCGTTGCGAGCGATCGCGGTCGCGATCGCGGTCCCGTTCCAGTGCGTGACCGTTGCCCCTTCCATGGACGGATGCGGCCAGTTGCCTGCGACCCACTTGGTCAGGACGTAGGTCGGGTGGCCGCGATCCCACACCTCCTCGAGCAGGAACGGAAGCCAGGCCACCTTGTTCCCGAACGGCGTCGGGAGCCGGTAGGAAGTGTGGAGATCGCGCATCGAGATGAAGATCTTCATCACCTCGGCGTGGAACTCCACCTCCGGGGGCATCGTCGCCGGGCTCTGCTCGTCGAGTCGTTGCCGGAGGAGCCGGAGCCGTTGCACCGGGTCCACGGCATGCATCGCGTGCTTGAGCGGCAGGTGGACGTAGTTCTCGCTGAGCAGCACCGTGGCCTGCTCGACGATCCGTTTGCGCTCGGCGAGCGTGAGTTCACCGAAGCTCGACAACAAGGTCCTCAGGTCGGTCGTCGTGGCCGCGACCCGGGGATCGACCCGGTCGCCCCCGGTGTCGAGGAACGAGGCGGAGTCCGGGAGGGGGATCGACTGGCCATAGAGCCCGGGGAGCCCGCGCTTGATGAACTCGGGCAGGTTCCGGGCCCCCATCAGCGTGCGCAGGTGGTCCTTGTCGTCGACCACAGTGATGGGATCGAGTCGCATCGAGTCGGTGACCCAGAAGCCGTAGGGCTGGGCCGCGGCCGTGAGCCCGAGAGTGGCGATGAGTTGTTGGTTGTCCTCCTGTTCGAAGTCGGGGACGACCCGGAGTCGCTCATGCTGCAGCGCCATGCCGTCGGCGAACGTGACGCTCCCGTCGCTGGCGATGGCGTGGCCGGTCCCCACCGCCGCGTCGACCTGCTGCGCCAGCGCCGGCAGGTTCGCCATGGCCTGGGTGAGGGTGGCTTGGGCGGTACTCAGACCGAGCCCGTCGAGGAGGTCGGCGTCGTGTTCGAAGAACAGGTACCTCGACGAGCGGCCGATGCTGGTGCGGTCGATCCAGTCGGCACTACTCAGCGCCTCGGTCCAGAACCGGCGCATCAGGCGCGGCTGGCCCACCCGCGGGGTGCCGGCGATGACCACGAGGGTGATGGAGCTTTCCTTCGCCGCGAGCAGGGCCTCGAAAGGATCGTCGGCGCGGCCGTTGATCACCACGAGGTCGGCCAGTTTGCCCGGCTCGATCGAGCCGAGCAGCGTGTCCCACTTGAGCGCGCGGGCGGGATTGATGGTGATCATCTCGACCAGTTCCTGCGTGGAGAACAGGTTGCCCTGGTCGCGGGCCGACAGCCAGGCCACCTTCAGCTCGCCCAGGAGGTTCTTCGTCCCGCTCGGCGCCCAGTCCGAGCCGAGCGAGATCGAGATCCCGGAGTCCTTGGCTGCGGCCATGTCGGCGGTGGCGCCGTAGAGCAAGTAGTTGCTCAACGGCGACCACACCATCGCCGCCCCCCGCTCGGCGAGGGTCGCGAAGTCGTCCGTCTCGAGTGCAGCGCAGTGGATGGCGCACAACACGTCGTTGACCGCCCACGTCGTGGCGTCGATCTGGAGTCGTTGGAACCAGCCGCGAGCGGTGGGATCCGTGCCCTCGGAGAGGTGCTGGAGGTAGCAGGTGTTCTCAGCCAGCTTCTGCAGGTAGCCGGAGGCGTCGTTCGTCGACGGGTTGGCGATATTGGTCCCGGCCTTCGGGAGGCGTTCATCGTCGGGGCCTTCGGCGTTGCGGATCAGCCCGGCGTAGTACTTGGTGGAGCCGCCGGCATTGGCCAGGGTGATGCCTTGGGAGGTGGTGGTGCCTCCGAGCAGGGCCCGGCACTCGGCGTAGCGAATCAGCGCCTGCGCGGCGCCGTCGGTCTGGCCGAGCACCTGGGAGGGCTTCGTGATGTCGCGGGTGTAGGCCTCCGTGCCGCGCCACTGGCCGTTGTTCGTGTACAACGTCGGGACGTCCCACAACGGCATCGCGTTGTACGACAGGTGGTTGTGGAGCTCGATGAACCCCGGAAAGATCGTGTCGCCCGTGCGGATGCGAGGCGCGTCGGCGTACTTGGGATCAGGTGCCGGGTCTCCGGCGTCCTGCACCGCGTCGATCGTCCCGGCGTCGATGTAGATGGCGCCGTCGTCGATCACCCCGGCGGGCCCCATCGTCGCGACCCGCCCCTCGAGCACATAGCGGGCGGTGGGTGGATGCTTCATGGTGGTGGCCCCCTCGTGGCCGTCGGGCTCTCAGCCGTGCGGTGCCTGCCAGGACAGAGTGTGGTCGGGGTCGGCGGGGTCACGCCCGACGCAGTTGTTGTGTCGCGGAGTGTCGGCACGACCCCATCGGTCGTCGCCGACCCAGCGGGGCAGGCCATAGGGAAGGTCGGCAGACGGGATGGGGCGGTAGTCGCTCTCGTCGATGCTCGCCCCGTAGTTGGGTCCACCTTGATCACCGTCCGGGTCAGGGGTGACGGCCATGCGGGCCTCCGGAAGAGCGGTCCGCCAGCCGGCGGCCAGATCGCCGGCGTCGTGGGCAGATGGGTGGGGCACCTCGAAGAGCGGCACCGCAGGCGCGCGATCCCACAGGTGCAGGGCGGCCTGCGCCGTCCTTCCGAACGCGACAACGGCTTCGAGCCGCGAGTCGGTCGCAAGGTCGTAGAACCGGTTGCGCCAAGCCAGCTGGTCCGGGTCCTTCAACAGCGGGAGCGCCTTCGAGACCTTGCTGGGGTGCACGGCGTAGGGGAACGCGTTGACGAGCAGATAGCTGGTGGTGAGCCCGAGCTTGGCGAGGAAGCCCTGCACCCGCTGACCGGCGTCGCCGACCAAGGTGCGCCCGACCAGGCGCTCGGTGGGCCCCGGGTCGGACGCGATCGCCATCACTCGGGCCGTGCCGTTGAGTCGGCCGCGGTAGAAGACCGGACCCCAGTCGTACCAGAAGCATTCCCGGAACTGTGGCGCGACCGCCGGGACGAGCGCGAAGTGCCTGGCCAGCGCTATCGGGGGGCCCTTGTCGAAGGCCACGCTCGGCGGTGCACCCGGGTCGAAGTCGACGGCCACTGGCCACGCCCCCTCCCGAAGATGCACGAACCACTTCAGAATCCTCCCCGACCCTCACGTTTGTCGACCCCTTTCTCCCGCACTACGGCAGCCCGGGGCCCGCACCGGGGATGCTCAGGCCTTGTCGTCGTCGTCGAGGACCTTGAGATCCACCAGCACCGCCGGGGCGGATAGCCGATATGCACCATCGTCCGTCAATGCCACCGGTGATGAGAGCGAGGGGCGGACGCGTCCTCACAGCCGACATCCGCTCATCGGCTGGATCCGTGCACCCTCGAGCAGCGGCTCAGCCCCCGTTCCCGAGCGGATGGCTGGCTGGGCGCAGGTTCACCTGGTGGGGCGCTCTCCCTCAAGGCGCAGGCAGGCTCCCGACCCGTCGTCGCTCAGCCGCCCTCGCGGCAATGCCTTCGTCCGAGCAGACACCAGATCCGCGACGGTTCAAGCAGACCAGGCCGACCAAGGTGCCGTCGTCGGACACCACGGCCACGCGCCGTACCTGCCGATCACGAAGATCGTCGAGAACCCACGACGCCGGTCGCGTGGGCGGCACCGTGCGTCCATCGAGCCGCGCATGGGGGCGCGCCGGATCGGAGTCCTCGAGGGTCGGCACCACGTCCTCCCGGGCCAGGGTCCCGACCAACCTCGTGCCTTCGGTGAGCAGCACAAGGTGCACATGGTCGTCGGCCAGCTGCTGCCGAACGACGCCGATCGTGGTGTCGGCAGGCAACGTCTTGGGGTGGCGAACGGCCAGGTCAGCCGCGAGCCAGGCGGGATTCCTCACCCCAGCCAGTGGGACCGGGAGTCGCGTCGTCATGGAGTCCATGGTTCAGGGCCCGATCAGACAACCGCCAGCGGAAGCGGGCGCCCGACGAGGGTGCGACGCACCACGGGAAGCGCGCCGGCGATCCGCATCAGCTCCGCGGAGGAAGCGGCGTGCGGCGCGGAGACCACGGCCGGCACGCCGGCGTCACCGGCCTCGCGCAGCGTCACGTCGAGCGGCACTTCTCCGAGGAGCGGCACGCCCAGGCGGGTGGCGAGCTCTCGACCGCCTCCAGACCCGAAGAGTGGGGTGTGGGCCCCGCACGCGGCGCACACGAGAGTCGACATGTTCTCCACCACACCGGCGACCGGCATCCGCATGTCCAGCGCCATCCGGCCGACCCGCTGGGCGACGGAGGCCGCGGCCGGCTGGGGGGTGGTGACGGTGACCAGCTGTGCGTCCGGGAGCAGCTGCAGCAGTGACATCGTCACATCTCCGGTCCCGGGTGGCAGGTCGACCAGGAGGACGTCGAGCTCGCCCCAGTGCACGTCGGTGAGGAACTGCTCGATCGCCTTGTGCAGCATCGGCCCGCGCCACACGACAGGTTGCTCGTCGTCGACGAGGAACCCGACCGACATGAGCGCCACACCGTGGGCCTCCACGGGCAGCATCACGCCCTTGAGAGCCACCGGTGGCCGGCGGACGCCGTACAGCAGGGGGATGGAGTACCCCCAGACGTCGGCGTCCAGAATCCCGACGCGCTGCCCCTGTGCGGCGAGCGCGGCTGCCAGGTTGGCGGTCACCGTGCTCTTGCCTACCCCGCCCTTGCCGGAAGCGACGGCGTAGACCTTCGTGCCCGAGTCGATGCCGAACGGGTGACTGCCCTCGGGGCGGCCGCCGCGAAGCCGGGTGGCCAACGCCATCCGCTCGTGCTCGGCCATCGCGGACCACCGCACCGCCACCCGGGTGACGCCCGCAACCGTGCTGGCAGCCTCGGAGACCGCCGCGCCCAGCGCCTCGCGCATCGGGCAGGTGGGGGTGGTGAGCCGCACCGTGACCTCGACGCGCCCACGTCGGTCGACGACGACGTCCTCGAGCATGCCGGCCTCGGCGAGCCCGAGGTGGAGCTCGGGGTCCTGGACGTCGCCGATTGCCTCACGCACCGCGGCCTCGTCGACCGGGGTGGCGGTGTTCCCGAAGACCCCCATCACTCGGTCCCTGCCGGCATCCGGTACGCCGAGCGCTTCGGCGTGACGTGGCGCATCATGAACTCCGGACGTCGCAGGCCGCCGGGCCCGGGACCCGGGCGCGCCATCTCCAACCAGCGTCGGTAGGCCTCCCGGGACCGTGCGATGTCGACCTCGACGTCGCCGTACTGGTCGCCGGGGTGCGCCTTCTCCACCCGCACCTTCTGGTGCCAGCAGTGCATGCCCGAGACCGGGTCGGGCTGCACCGGGAACGTGAGGTTCTGGTGCACCCCGGGGTCGTCCCAGTAGATCCGCGAGGAGTCCGGGTCCTCGCTCTCGAACGGACGGATGCCGTCGGTGTAGCGCAGCTTCCAGACACCACTCTCCGCGTCGCCGTCCGTGCGGTCGAGCTTGACCTTGCCCATGACCCACCGGGAGCCGGGATGGCCGTCCTGCATCCAGCGGCCCATGTGGTGGGACAGCCCTACGACGCCGGGTCGGATCGCCTCGGTCGCCCACACGCGAGCCACGAAGTGGCCGATCTCGGTCGTGACCCGGACCAGGTCCCCGGTGGAGACGCCGAGGGTCATCGCGTCGTCGGCGTTCGTCCACAACGGATGGGTGTTGGAGATCTCGTTGAGGTACTTGGCGTTCCCCGAGCGGGTGTGGATCAGCGTCGGCAGCCGGAAGTTGGGCATCAGGACGAACTCGCTGTTGCCGCGGTCGATCCGACGGGCAGACACCTGGGACTCGAAGTAGGCCGGGACGGCATGGTCCCCCCAGCCCCAGTCGGCGAGTGTCTCGGAGAACAGCTCCAGCTTGCGCGACGGCGACAGCCAGCCCTGGGTGACGGTGCCGTCGGAGTGACGGACGCCGACCGAGTCGACCTCCCCCACCAGCGGGGGGGCGACGTCGAGTCCCGGGTCGGCCCTGCGGACGACACCCTTCCCGTCGACCGTCGTCCCCGAGAGCTCGTCGTCGGAGAGGACCCGCTCGTCGAGGCGGTACTGGTCCTTGGCGACCTCGAAGACGCCGTACTTGCGCATGTACTCCAGCGGGGTCATGCCCTCGTCGGCAGCCGCCTCCGGGAGGCCGGGAACCGACTCGGAGAAGAGGATCTCGTAGTACTCGTCCATCGTCATCACCTGTCCCGGGTGCTCACGGGACTCGAAGTACTGACGGATCCCGAGCGAACCGTCCGGGTCGATCTCCCACGACAGCGCGAACCAGAACTCGTTCTCCTCCCAGACCTCGCCGGGATTGGCGTCCCGCGAGTCCTGGAACGGAATGCCCTGCTGTGCCATCGCGACGCGGCGGACCGGCTGCCGGAACGACAGCCACTTGCCTGCGTGGGTCTCCATGGAGACCGTGTCGTGACGCTCGCCGGCGTGCCCCATGGGTAGCACGTAGTCGGCGAAGGTGGCCGACTCCGACCAGGTCGGCGTGAGCGCGACGTGGAGGCCCACCTTCGACTCGTCGGTGAGCGCGTCGATCCAGGTGAAGCCGTCCGGGTTGACCCAGATCGGGTTGTAGACCCGGCTGAAGTAGACCTCGAGCCGGCCGCGCCCGTCCTTGAGGAAGTGTGGCAGCAGGATGGACATCTCGTTGGTGCAGAGCGGGAACTCGGTGGGCCACAGCATCTCCGACCACACGTCGTTGGGCTCTGGCTTGACGGGGAAGTGCGGGATGAACTTGTCCCAGCCGTTGGGGTGGGTGCCGCCCTCGGTCCCGACCGCCCCCGTCAGCACGTTGAGGAAGAACAGGGCCCGGGTGATCTGCCAGCCACCGAGGTTGCCCGCGGTCGCGGAACGCCAGGTGTGGGTGGCCAGTCGGGTGCCCGCCTGGGCCACCAACCGTGCCAGCTCCTCGACCTGGGCGACCGGGACGTGGGCCAGCTCCGCGGCGCGCTCGAAGGTCCACTCCGCGTAGTCGGCCTCCAACCGGTCGAGGAAGGTCTCGAAGTCCAGCGGCGCGTCCGGGTGCAGGCGCCGGAGGTAGACGTCCCAGTTGACCCAGCGCTCGACGAACGCTCGGTCGATGCGCCGCTCGCGGATGAGGTGGGACGCAACGGCCAGGAAGATCGCGCCCTCGCTGCCCGGCCACGGCGAGATCCACAGGTCGGCGTGGGCGGCGGAGTTGGAGAGCCGCAGGTCGAGGACGACGACCTTGGCCCCGTTCTGCTTCGCCTCCATGATCCGCTGGGCGTGCGGGTTGAAGTAGTGGCCGGTCTCGAGGTGGGACGAGAGCAGCACGATGGTGCGCGCGTTGGCGTAGTCGGGCGAGGGCCGGTCGAAGCCCATCCAGTGGGTGTAGCCGGTGCGCCCCGACGACGAGCACACGTTGGTGTGGCTGTTGTGTCCGTCGACACCCCACGCGGCCAGGACGCGCTCCGCGAAGCCGTCCTCCCCCGGCCGCCCGACGTGGTACATCACCTCGTCGCGACGGTCCTCCACGATGGCCTTCCGGATCCGGCCCGCGATGTCCTTGAGCGCCTCGTCCCAGCTGACCTCCTCGAACTGTCCGGAGCCCCGCTCCCCCACCCGTCGCATCGGATGCAGGATCCGCTCCGGGTCGTTGGTCTGGTTGATGGTGGCAGGACCCTTGGCGCAGTTGCGGCCGCGGGAGCCGGGGTGCACCGGGTTGCCCTCGAACTTCTTGATCGAGAGGTCCTCGTGGTCGACGTAGGCGAGCAGACCGCAGGAGGACTCGCAGTTGAAGCAGGTGGTCGGCACGAGCGAGTAGGTGTGGGGGACCTTGCGCGGGTGGGCCTTCGCGTCGTGCTCGACGTGGTGGTCCCACGTCGAGGGGTGCGGGTAGTTGCGCAGGTTCTCGTGGGAACGCAGCCCCGGCATGGGCACTCCGGTTCCGTTCTTCCCGGTCTTCTCCTGGGTCATGCGATCCCTCCGATGGTGGGGTCGATCCTCGGCCACGTCATGACAGGGGTGGGTCCTGGCCCGCCCGAACGAAGCAGGACTCGTAGGCCAGCAGGGCCGGCTGCACCAGGATTCCTGCCAACACCAGGGGCCAGACCGGGCCGGCGAGCCAGCCGAGGGCTGCCAGCGCGAGTGCCACGGTCGCGGGCGCGATGGCCCCGAGCCAGAACAGACGCGCATAGCGACCGTGGGTGATCTGGTGGGCGGCGACCGCGGCCTGGCGGCTGGCGTGCGTCCCGGAGTACTCGATCGCGACCATCAACAGGTGCGCCAGCGTGCCCAGCGTGAAGAACGCCGCGATGAGGCCCCACGCGCGATCGCCGAGGTCGACGAACGGCGCCACGATCGCGAGCGCACCCCCGCCGACCATGGCGGCCTGGGCGAGCAGGTGCCAGAACAGCAGCGGCGACTGCCACAGGTCGCGCCCCTCGGCCTGGCCGAAGAGGAAGGCGGTGTAGCCGGCCATCATGGCCGCGACCGGGATGCCGGTCCAGGCCAGCACCGTCATCGCCCACCCGAGGTCGAGGGCCCAGACCAGCAGCCACAGGATCGAACCGCCGGCGAAGGCGCTCAGCACCAGCCCACCGAGCACGAGCCAGGAGGACCAGTGGGGTTTGGTGAACAGGTAGTAGAAGCGGTCGGGGCGCTTGAGGTCCCACACCAGCAGGACACCCGTGACCGCGGCACCGGCGAAGCCGAGGACGGGGGCAATGACCCCGCCGACCACGCCGAGGTCGAGGCCCATCAGGTGGGCCAGCAGGGCCAGGGCCAGGGCGCCCGCGCCCACTCCCTTGGTCCACAGGTAGGTCGTCACCCGCCAGCCCCAGGGAGGCGGATGGGCGGTGTTGAGGGTGGTGCGGTCACGGGTGGTCGGGTCGGGGGTGAGGTCGCCGCGGGTCGCCAGCCGCTGCGCGTCGGGCTTGGCCCAGATGTAGGTCTCGTCGACCGGGGCGGCGAGCGGGTCGAGGACCGCCCGGTCGGCTCCGAGGTAGAACACGTTCGGTCCGGTGTTCTGCTCAGGGGCGCGGACCGCCGTGTCGTTCGTGCTGACCAGCTGGGCGATCCCCGAGGTGGGGTCGTCGAGGTCGCCGACCCAGATCGAGTGGGTCGGGCAGACGACCACGCAGGCCGGCTCCAGGTCGTCGTCGATCCGGTGTGCGCACAGGTTGCACTTCGCCGCGGTGTGGGTGTCCTCGTCGATGTAGATCGCGTCGTAGGGACAGGCCTGCATGCAGGACTTGCATCCGATGCATCGGTCCTTGTCGAAGTCGACGATGCCATCCTCGCGCTTGAACAGCGCCGTCGTCGGACAGATCTTCAGGCAGGGAGCGTCCGTGCAGTGGTTGCACCGCATGACGCCGAAGGAACGCGTCGTGTCCGGGAAGCTGCCGGAGTCGACGTACTTCACCCAGGTGCGGAACTGGCCGACCGGCACCTCGTGCTCGGTCTTGCACGCGACCGTGCAGGCATGACACCCGATGCAGGTCCGCTGGTCAATCGCGAAGCCGTAACGCACGGCACAGTCCTCTCCTCGGATCGTCAGGTCTCGTGTGAAGTCCAAGCGTGGTCGCCGACCGGCGTGCGCGGTAGACCACAAACCTCGCTGAGGTCATAAACTTTGGTTGTGACCATGCGCGAACCCACCCTGTCGTCGCTGCGGCTCCTCGTCGAGGTCGGCAGGACCCAGAGCCTCGGCAAGGCCGCCCGGACCCACGGCATCACGCAGCCGGCCGCCAGCAAGCAGATGGTGCTGCTCGAGCGCAGCGTCGGCCTCCAGCTGCTCGAGCGACGACCGGTCGGCTCCTACCTCACCGAGCACGGCAAGGTGGTGGCCGCATGGGCCAGCAGCATCGTCGATGCCGTCGACCACATGATGGGCGCGGTGTCCTCGCTGGCCGCCGACACCTCGAGCAGCCTGAGAGTCGCCTCGAGCCTCACCATCGCCGAGCACCTCGTCCCCGGCTGGCTGGCCGCGCTGCACTCGGAGCTGCCCGAGGTGCACGTCGGGCTGGAGGTGGCGAACTCGGAGACGGTGATCCGCCGGGTTCGCGAGGGCGAGGCAGAGCTCGGCTTCGTCGAGGGACCCGACCTGGACGCCGACCTGGAGCACCTGACCGTGGCCCGCGACCGCCTGGTCGTGGTGGTCGCCCCCGACCACCCCTGGGCGAGCCCCGATCACAGCGTGGACCGGGCGCTCCTCCTGGCCACCCCACTCGTGACGCGGGAACCGGGGTCCGGCACCCGGGCCACCCTGGAGCGCAGCTCCCAGGACGTCACTCCGGCTCCGTCGCTGCTCGAGCTGGGGTCCAACGAGGCCGTCAAGGGCGCAGTCAAGGCCGGCATCGGGCCGGCAGTGCTCAGCGACTTCGCCGTTCTTGGTGACCTCGCCCATGGCCTCCTGGTCGAGGTCTCGGTGGACGGCCTCGACCTCGCCCGCGACCTGGTCGCGGTCTGGAGCCGCTCGACCCAGCTCAACGCGAGCACCCGTTGCCTGCTCGAGGTCATCGCCACCGCTCAGGCAGGACCCCGTCGCGACCAGCCCGCGAGGAGCCAGCGGCCCTGATCGCCGGAGTGCCTGGCCCGGCGGTGAGGTCACCGGGCCAGCCGGCGGATCGACCTGCCGGCGGCGACGGCGGACGCGGTCAGCGCGACGAGACCAGCGCCGCCGAGGGCGACGGCGCCGGCCGCGGCCCTCGAGGGCACCGGCTTGGCCTGGACCGGGCGGTCGCTGTTGCCCCACTCCTTCCACGAGCCGTCGTAGTTCCTCACCCGGTCGTGACCGAGCAGCCGGAGCGTGAACAGCTGATGCCCTGACCGGGCCGCGCTCTGGCAGTAGACGATGGTCTCCTTGGCCGGGTCGAACCCCTCCCGGCCGAACATCTCATCGAGCTCCGGCGCGGGCTTGATGGTGCGGTCCCGCTCGAGCGAGCGGGTCCAGTTGACCCAGCGGGCGGAAGGGATGTGGCCGCCACGCCGCGCCCTCTCGCGGTAGCCGAGCCTCTCGAGGACGCCGAAGTACTCCACCGCGCTCCGGGTGTCGAAGATGACCGTGTCGGGGTCGCCGATCCGGTTCATCACGTCCTCCGCGCTCACGATGTCGTCCTCGCGCGGACGAGGGGTGAACGTGGCCGGCTGCGGCCGGGGGATCTCGCGGGTCACGGGCTTGCGCTCGGCGACCCACTTCGTCCAGCCGCCGTTGAGGATGCGGACATTCTCGTGACCAAGGTGGAAGAGGGTCCACCAGATCCGACCGGCGTAGGAACCGATGTCGTCGTAGACGACGACCTCGTCATCGTCGCCGATGCCCATCTCCCCGAAGACGTGCCGCGCCTCGTCAGGGGTGAGGACGTGCAACCCGCCGTTCTTGGTCTTGGTCAACTTGTAGTTCATGTAGACCGCACCCGCGATGTGGGAGACCTCGTAGTCTGCCGACTCGTCCCGGCAGTCGATGATCCTGAGGTTCGGGTCGTCGAGCCTCGCCAGCAGCCAGTCCGTGTCCGCCAGCATCTCCGGGCGTGCGTATCCCCCGGTCTGCGCGTCTGTCACCGGTCGTCCCTTCTGTGTCGTCGTCGAGGAATCTGGGCGTCGACCAGCGGTGCCGGTGCGGCACCGCTGGCGTCCAGGAGCGTGGGGTCCCGGGGTCCAGCCCGCCCGGGTTCCGAGGCTTGCGCGACTCCCAGGGCGGCGCTCGAGGCTCCCGGCCCCCAGATCCCCTGGCCGACGTCCCTCACGTCCTCGTCGGACAGCCGCTCGAAGTACTCCTTCACCTCGCCGGGTTGGTCCTCGGGGTACTGGTAGAGCCGCATGAACCGGGTGTCGATGCGGTCCTTCAGCCTCCACGCCCGCCTGCCTTTGAGCACGAGCGGACCCCAGATTGCGAGCCCCTCGTGGTTTCCGAGGTTGAGGATGTAGAGGAACTTCGACTGTGGCTCGAACGCCTTCATCGGCTCCCCCCGGAGGTACGCCTGGAGGTTGTGGAAGAGCACCGGCCCCTGCCGGATCGCGAACACGCCGAGCCTGGTCAGCGGTTCCCCGTTGAAGGACACCGAGTCACCCCCGCCGAAGATCCGCGGGTCCGAGACGCTCTGCAGGTGGTCGTTGATCCACAGCCCATCGTCGTGGGCGACTGCCAGGCCCGACTCACGGAAGATCGCCGGAGGCTTGATGCCGACCGCCAGGATGAGCAGGTCGAACTCGATCCGTCGACCATCGCGGGTGCGAGCAGCGCCCTGGTCCAGCCCTACGACCTCGGAGTCGAGCATCACCTCGATGCCACGGTCCCGCATGAATCGCAGCGCTTGCTGCTGCGCCCGCTCCGGTGCCGACTTGAGAAGCCGGCTGTTGGAGTTGGCGAGGACGATCCTTCCCTCGATGCCGTAGTCCTCGAACACCTTCTGGGAGTTGCACGCCATCTCGCACCCTGCTGGGCCTCCGCCGACGACGAGGACGCGCGGGCTGCGCTCGAGCTCCTTGAGGGCGCGGAGCCGCCAGTGCAGGTTCTCCATGTTCTCCACGGGCTTCACGGGGGTGAACTGGTCCTGGTGCCTCGCGAAGTCGTCGTTCGGCACCCCGCTCCCCAGGCACATGCTCATGGCGTCGTAGTGCAAGGTCCGGCCACTGTCCAGCTCGACGAGGTTGGCCTCGGTCTGGACCCGCTTGATGCGGTCCTTGACGAAGCTGCCGCCACCCTTCTCGACGAGGTACTTGACGTCGATGCGGTCTTCCTCGGGTCGGTAGATCCTCGAGAGCAACCCGGGCGCCATGCCCGAGTAGTAGAGGAACCGGCTGGGATTGACGAGGACCACCTCGAACCCGGCCGCACGCAGCTCGTGCGTACGTCTGAGTGCATAGAGGTGTGCGTGCCCACCCCCAGCGAAGAGGATGGTCTTGCGCCCCGATCCGTTCTGGATGGTCATCAACCCTGTCCGGCCTTCCGTGATGAGTACGGCGTGCGTCCCGCCTTGCCGAGCCGGCCCCCGAGACCGGGGGCCGTCCCCCCTGCTAGATGATCTTGATGCCGGTCACGCTCTCGATGACGCTGCCCAAGAGGTAGCCGATGCCGACGTAGAGCAGGATCAGGCCGAGCAGCAGTCGCAGCCAGCTCTCCTTGAGGTACTTGGAGAGGAACGGACCGGCCAGCGACCCGATGATGATCCCCAGGATCTCGATGGTGAGCAGCGGTACGTCGAGCTGGGAGCCCAGCGTCAGGTAGCTGGTGATGCTGACCAGGCTGGCGATGACGATCGCCACCAGCGAGGTCCCGGCAACGATGAACATCGGCATGCCCAGGATCGTGGCCATGAACGGGACGAGCAGGAACCCGCCGCCCACGCCCAGCATCGCTGAGATGAAGGAGATGAGGACTCCGGCCAGCACGGGCCAGACCGGGTTGAAGCCGAACTCCTCACCGAAGAACGAGATGCTGATGCGGCGCGGGGACCAGTCGACCGTCTTGACCCCATGGGCCCGGGAGTCCTCCGGGGCCGACCTGGCGGCCCGCTCGAAGCGCTCGGACGCTGCCAGGAGGGCCTGCTTGTGCCGGCGGTAGCGGCCGGTCGTCTCGTAGAGCGACCGGATCGCGACGAAGAGAGTGATCGCCCCGAAGACCGGCTTGTACGAGTCCAGGCTCGAGAGCACGTTGGAGGAGAACCACGCGCCCAGTGTCGAGCCGACCACGGCTCCCACCGCGAGCAGCCCGGCCAGGGTGAGGACCACGCGTCGCTGGCGCAGGTAGGTCGGCACCGAGAAGAAGGGGCTGACCAGGGTCAGCATCTGGTTCATCGGCTTGATGTCGTTGGCGTTCTGCAGGCCGATGACGCTGATGTGGCCGACTCCCGCGAGGGTGCCGCCCGCTGCGCCGATCGTCGAGAAGACCACCCCCACGAACATGGCCCACGCGAAGGGGACCACCACAGGAGTGGAGACCCCCGCCTCCCCGAACGTACGGATCCCCATGAGCGAGGTGACCACCAGACCGAGGACCGCCAGGACCGCGATCACCACGAGGGTGACGTCGAGCTTTCTCTTGGTCTTGGTCTCGGCCTTGATCTCTGTAGAGCCTGGCGCGTTGGACATGCAACTTCCCTTCTCCGAGCAGATCGGGACTACGACGTTCAGACGTTCTCTGACTGCAGGTGAGGCTGGTCATCTCCCCGGCGCCTCGTGAGCGCACTCGAGAGAGCGCGCACGAGCAGCACGGTGATCCCGACGGCGATGTAGGTGCTCACGGTCGACACAGCCACGTCGCCGGGGAGCGTCAGGACCGGCAGCAGGGAGTAGAGGGCGAGCAGCACGCCCAGATGAGGCACCACGTTGACCAGACCGCGGACGACCACCCGTGGGAGGAGCTCGCCGTAGGTCTCCCGCATCCGGAACTCCAGCGCGTCGACACTCTCGCGGTCACCCGTCCGGCGAGCCAGGTCACACAGCTCCACGTCGCGAGCGAGGGCCTCGCCCCGAGCCTCGATCTCGGCGTCCAGACCGCGGACGACAGGCTGCACCAAGCGTGCGTACAAGGAGGTCGAGCCTTCAGACCGACGGCTCGCGGGCAGGATGGATGAGTGGTCGTCTCCGAGATCGCGCTGCATTCTTCGCCCTTTCCGAGTGGCGCGGGTCACTATATGCATGTCCGCGCATCTAAGGCCAGACCCTGACTATCGCGACCTTGACGCGTCCTCAGCAGGAGCCTGCCGATGCTCCCGGGAGTGCTTGTGCAGCACGATGCGGGGCACTACCGTGACGCGCCATCGAAATGTCCGGGCATCCGGTCGCCGCAACCTGAACGGGAGACATGACCCTCAGATGGCATCCACGCACAGGATCGTCGCCCGTCACGGCACCGCGCGCCCTGTCGAGTTGGGCTGCGACTCGACGATGCTCACACGGGTGCCCCCGGTGACGGCGCCGCTCCGGCCCCCCGGGACCGACTGACATGGACTGGCACCTGCGCGACGCCGCCCCCACGGACCTCGAGGACCTCGTCCGTCTGGACGACGCCTCCTCGACCGCGCACGTCGATCCGGCGTTCCCGATGGCCGAGGTGGTGTCCGCGATCGCGGAGCGTCATCCGGCGGTGGTGGCCGTCCGCGACGGCGTCCTGGTCGGCGCGGCCGTCAGCGCTGTCTCCGGCGACACCGCCTGGATCCTGCGTCTGGCCCTGCACCCGAAGGCTCGTCGCCAGGGCCTCGGCAGCGCGCTGATCAGAGAGCTCGAACAACGGCTGGTCGCTCGTGGAACTCGTCGCATCCGCGGCATCCTGCCCGACGACGAGACCGGCACCCAGGCCTTCCTCAACTCCGGCTTCCGCTCCCGCGGCCCCATGCTGGTGTTCGAGAAGGAGGAGCGGACCGATCCGCAGGCGGCGCGCCTGCTGCGCGAGCTCGGAGGGGAGGTCCTCCCCGACGACCTGTGGGACCGCATCTCGGGCATGACGGCGGAGCGGACGCTCATCGAGCGCCGCCTCGTCCTTCCTCTGGCTCACTCCGACGTGGCGGCCGCTCACGGCGTCCACCCACCGCGCGCGGTCCTGCTGTTCGGCCCGCCCGGGACCGGGAAGACCACCTTCGCCCGTGCCGTGGCGAGTCGTCTCGGGTGGCCCTTCGTGGAGCTGTTCCCGTCCCGCATGGCTGGCGCTGAAGGGGGCCTCCCGGCCGGGCTGAGCAACGTGTTCGCCGACCTCTACGAGCTCGAGCACGTGGTTGTCTTCATCGACGAGGTCGAGGAGGTCGCATCGCACCGCACCGCGGCGAGCGGCAGTGTCGCCGTGGTCAACGAGCTGTTGAAGGTGCTCGTGACGTTCCGCTCGCGGCCCGGGCGACTGTTCGTGTGTGCGACCAACTCCGTGCGGGACCTCGACGCAGCCTTCCTGCGCCACGGACGATTCGACTACGTCCTGCCCATCGGGCCACCCGATCCCGCCGCCCGCCGTGCCATGTGGGAGCGCCACGTCGCCAGCATGGGCGAGAGCTGTGTCGACCTCGACGTGCTGGTCGAACGGACCGAGAACTTCACCCCCGCTGACATCGAGCATGCCGCCCGCGCCATGGCCCAGCTGATGTTCGAACGAACCGTCGACCGCGGTTCACGCCGGCCAGGGACGACCGAGGACTTCCTGACCGTCCTGGGCCAGGTCCGCCCCACGCTCAGCGAGACGACCGTCCGCGAGTTCGGGGCCGACATCGAAGACTTCGCGCGGCCGTGACGGAGGCCCGCGCGAGCTCCGGGTCCGCCGGGGGCACCGAGCGCCGGTCGGACGCCGCCCGCCTCGACGAATGACGAAGGCCCGGACCTCATGGTCCGGGCCTTCGTCGTGTGGTAGCGGGGGCAGGATTTGAACCTGCGACCTCTGGGTTATGAGCCCAGCGAGCTACCGAACTGCTCCACCCCGCGTCGGTGATCAGAACCTTACGGGATGGCGCAGGGTGGCTCAAATCGGGGGTGTGGTGGGGTTCGCCACATTGCTCCGGGGGTTTCGAGGCTCAGGCGTGGCACGCCTTCGCACCTCAACCACCGGAGCCGCCGCGTCCGCGACGCCACCGGAGCGTTCAGCTACTCCGCTGCGGGGCCCGACTGGCTGGCGTCGAAGAGCCGGACAGCGCGCTCGAACAGCGTGCGACCCTTCTCCGTCTGCTCGGCCCAGGTGATGGTGTCGCCTTGCGCGAAGGCGGCGTCGGCCTTCTCGAAGGCGCTCTGGGCGCGGTTGAACAGGGAGGCGATCTGCTCCTGAGGCGTCCCGGGGTCGTCGGGCTGCCCGTTGCCGTCCCCGTTCCCCTTGCCGTTCCCCTCACCGTCGCCGTCGCCGTTCCCGGTCGGTTCGGTCGGCGTGGCATTCGGATCGACTCCGAGCACGTCGCCCAGCGAATCGAGCAGGGTGTTGCCGATGCCGACCTTGTTCCCGTAGGACACGATCACGAACTGCAGGATCGGGTAGGTGGAGTCGGAGAGCTGGCGCACCGCGTAGACCGGCTGGACATACATCAACCCGTCACCGACCGGCAGCGTGAGCAGGTTGCCGAAGGTGGGCTTGGCCTCGCCGGCGTTGAACGCCAGCAGCTCCTGCCGGACGTTGTCGCTGTTGGCCATCTGGTTGGCGATCAGTCCCGGGCCAGGCGTCTGCTCGTTCGGCAGCTGCAGGGCCTTGATCTTGCCGTAGTCGTCACTGGTCGCATCCGAGTTCACCGACACGAACGCCGCCAGGTTGTCCTTGTCGCGCGGCACGTAGACCGAGGTGAGCGACCAGGCCTCCCCGCCGGGCACGGTCGGGTCGTCGATGAAGAGTCGGTACGGCGGCTGGTAGGTGCCGGCGATGTACGGGTCCTCGGGGACCAGCCAGCGGTCGTTGGCCTGGTAGAAGTCACCCGGGTTGGTCACGTGGTAGCGCGCGAAGTGGTAGCGCTGCACCTTGAACATGTCCTCGGGGTAGCGCAGGTGCTCCATCAGCGAATCGGGGATCTCGTCCCGGTCCTTGACCGTCCCCGGGAACGAGTTGCGCCACGCCTCGAGGATCGGGTCGGCCTCGTCCCAGGCGTAGAGGGTGACGGTGCCGTCGTAGGCATCGACCGTCGCCTTCACGGCATTGCGCAGGTAGTTGATCTCGTCGGTCGGCAGCGTGCCGAACGTGGTCTCCGGAGTCAGCGAGTCGTCGAGCATGGTGTCGACCGACTCGCGCTCGGACAGCGGGTAGCGATCGGTCGTGGTGTAGCCGTCGAGGATCCACTGGATCCGGCCGTCGATCACTGCCGGGTACGGGTCGGAGTCCACCGTCAGCCACGGCGCGACCTTCTCCAGCCGCTCGCGCGGCGTCCGGTTGTAGAGCACCGAGCTGTTGCCGTGGACGCGTCCCGAGAGCAGGAAGTTCGGCTCCCCGTAGCGGACCGCGAACATCACCTTCGAGAACAGGTCGCCGACCGGCACGCCCGCCTCGCCGTCGTACGTCGTGGTCTGACCCTCGTCGTCGCTGGCGGCGTTGCCGAGGTCGAGTTCGACGCTCGGCGCGTCCTCGCTGGGCTTGCCGACGACGGAGTAGGTCGGGCTCTGCTCACCGAAGTAGACCCGGTCCTCGTAACCGTCGGGGTCCAGGCTGTCCAGCGCGTCCTCACCGGCCTGCTGGCCCTCGGCCCACTGCAGGTCGGTCCGCTCGCTCCCGTCGTCCTGGCCACGCTGGTTGGCGTAGGCCGCGATGACGCCGTTGCCGTGGGTGTAGACGGTGTGGAGGTTCGACCAGTTCTTGCTGTCGTCCGAGATGCCGTCCTGGTCGAGCTCACGGACGCCGAGCACGAGCGCCCGGTCGGTGCCGTCGATCTCGTAGCGGTCCACGTCGAGCACCGGGGCGACCGAGTAGTAGGCGCGCACCTGCTGCACCTGCTCGAAGGTCCGGTTCACGATCTCCGGGTCGACCAGCGGCACCGTCGCGGTCTCGCTCGCCAGCGCCGAGAGCTGGCTCGTGGCCGCAGAGCTCTGGCTCGAGAACGGTTCGACTTCGATGTCCTCCATGTCGTACGCCGCTCGCGTGGCGTCGATGTTCGCCGCGATGTACGGCGCCTCCCGGTCCGGCTCGCTCGGGTTGACCCGGAACTGCTGGACCAGGGCCGGCCAGATCATGCCGAGCAGCACGGCGCTGAGCGCCAGCAGCGCGAGCCCGACCGACGGCAGCATCCAGGTCCGGCGCCAGACGTTGAGGAAGAACAGCACCGCACAGATCACGGCGATGCCCATCAGGATGTTCTTGGCCGGCAGCACCGCGTTCTCGCCGGTGTAGGTCATGCCGGTGATGAGCGAGCCCTTGTCGTTGACGAGGTCGAACCGGTCCAGCCAGTAGTCGGCACCCTTGGCCAGCACGAAGACTCCCAGCAGCGCCGAGAGCTGCACCTGGGCGGCGCCGGAGAGACGGTCGCCGCGGGTCTGGAGCTGGATTCCGCCGAACAGGTAGTGCACCAGGCCGGCCATCAGCAGTGACACCACCGCGAACGCCATCGCGGAGTCGACGAGATAGTGGAACCAGGGCAGGTCGAACACGTAGAAGCCCAGGTCACGCTCGAAATAAGCGTCCTCGCTACCGAAGGGCACACCGTTGCGCCAGAGCAGGTACTGCCGCCACTGACCCGACGCCGACGTACCGGCGAACAGGCCGAGCAGCACGGCGACGCCGATGGTCAGCCAGAGTCGGATCGGCGTCACCACCTCGCGGTACCGGTCGAGCCCCGACTGTTCGGGGGACGGCGGGCGGAAGAGCGGCCGGAAGCGGAAGGCGAGGTACATGTTCGCGCCGGCGATCAGGGCCATCAAACCGCCGAAGACGAGGAACAGCCCGACCCGGGTCCACAGCAGGGTGGAGAACACGTTGGAGAAGCCGGACGTCCGGTACCACGCCCGGTCGGTCCAGAACGCCGAGAAGGTGGTGAGGGCGAAGAAGCCGACGATCAGGATTCCCGCCGTGATGATCAGCGCACGTGACCGGCGCGGTTCCTCCACCGCCTGCGGTCGCTGTGCCTCTCCATCGTCGAAGGTGTCACTCACGGGGTCTCCTCGGGCTCGTCAGGTTCTTCCAGGGTGGTCACCAGCAGCTGCAGCAGCGCGGGCACCAGGTCAATCCCGGCCACGACCGATTGCTCGTCGTCGTGGGCACGGAGGCGTAGAGCACAGTACGTCGAGCCGGCGCGGGTCGCGCCGGCCACGATCCGCACCTCTTGGCGGTCGGGGTGGTCGCGAGCGAACTCCTCGGCGGCGGTGGGGTCGTCGGGAAGGTCGGAATCCGCGCCCGGGGGCAGCACGAGGCGTTCGACCACGGCGGCGCAACCGTCCACCCCGGCCGGCCAGACGATCTCCTCCAGGACGTTCTCCAGCGGCTGGTCGGGCCGCAGCTGGTCCTGCTCGACCGGCGTCAGGGATCCCTGCGCGGAGGCGTCGCTGAGCCCCACCGAGTCGGCGAGGGCCGGCGCCTGCGCGGCGAGCCGGACCGTGTCGACGAGCGCGTAGAGACGCGCCGGGCGGTCCCAACCGTCCCCGGCGACGTGGGACTCGATCTCGAGGACCGCCGCGGCCAGCGCCGGATCGGCGTCGAGCCCGGCCAATGGATCACTCACTGGTCTCCCCCACCTCCGTCGTCCCCTCGGCCGTGCACTGGGGCAGGTCGGCGTCGCGGTCGGCCGCCCAGGCCTCGAGGGCGTCGACGGCCTCGCTCATGGTGGCGACCCGGGTGAGTCGCATGTCGCCGTTCGGGGACTCGAAAGCGTCGTCACAGTTGTCGGCCGGGACGAGGAACAGCTCCACGCCGTCCCCGCGAGCGCCGGCGATCTTCTGGTCGATGCCGCCGATCGGGCCGATCGCGCCGTCCGCGGCGATGGTGCCGGTGCCGGCGACCGCTCCCCCGCCGGTCAGCGACTCCTCGGTGAGGGTGTCGTAGATGCCCAGGGAGAACATCAGCCCGGCGCTCGGCCCACCGATGGCGGGGTCGACACCGACCGTGACCTCCACCGGAAACTGGTAGGAGTTGCGCATCTCGAAACCCAACCGCAGGTCACCATCGATCATCTCGCGGGTCAGGGAGAAACTCTTCTCGTCGCCGTCGCGCTGGATCAACAGGTCGACCGGCTCCCCGTCCGGGGCGTCGTCCACGGTCTGGGCGACCTCCTCGATGGAGGTCACCTTCGTGCCGTCGACCTCCAGCAGGTGGTCACCGACCTCGAGCTCACCGTCGGCGGGCGCTCCGTCCACGATCACCGACACCACGGCCGACGGATCCACGTCGTAGCCGAGCTCGGTCAACGCCACGGCGATGGCGTTGTCCTGCGAGGACGCCATCTGGAAGGCGCCCTCCTGCTCCTTCGAATCGTCGGTGTCCTCCGGGCCGTAGATCGAGTCGTACGGGTAGATCGCGTCGTCGCCGTCGAGCCACGCGCCGAGCAGCTGGAAGAGGTTGACATCGCTCTGGGGCTGGGTGACCAGGACGGTGGTCAGGCGCAGCTGACCCTCGTCGTCATAGGTCTTGGCGCCGGACACCTCGATGATCTCCGAGTCGTCGTCGCCATCCTCCGCGGTGCCGAGCACGTCGACCGTGAGCCCGGGCGAGTAGACGACGTAGGGCAGCGGCTCGCGCAGCACCTGGATCCACAGCGCAAGCAGCAACGGCACGGCCACCAGGCCGGCGAGCGTGCGCTGAGTCATGGCGACAACCTTCTCACCCGGCGAAAATCAAGCAGATGGGCGGGCCCGCGAGGGACGTACGGCGATGCCGGTGCTGCGGTCGGGGGGCGCGGTCGGACGCTGTCTCCCGGTGGCGGGATGCTCGCGCTGCATCGCCCCGGCAAGCCGCTGCACGGCCACGTCCCGGTCGATCTCGCCCCGACCCTCCCGACCCAGCCAGGCCACCCACATCATCGCGACCGAGGTCACGACGGCGGTCGGCACCAGCCAGAGCAGGATCTCCACAGCTCCGAGGGTAGGCGGCCGGGCGGGTCGCCGGCTTCAGGGCGCGCCGACCCACTCGTCGGTGCCGTCGCCGAAGCGCTGGTGCTTCCAGATCGGGACCTCGCCCTTGAGCGTGTCGATGAGGGCCCGGGAAGCGGTGAAGGCCTCTCCGCGATGGGAGGCGGTGGTGGCCACCACGACGGCGATGTCACCGATCGCCAGCGTGCCGACCCGGTGGACCGCGGCGACGCCATGCACGTCGTACTCCTCGGCGACGCGGTCGCAGACCTGGTGGAGCCGCTCCAGCGCCATCGGGTGGGCCGAGTAGTCCAGTCCGTCGACGCTCTTTCCCCCGTCGTGGTCGCGAACCCGGCCCACGAACAGGGTCAGCCCACCGGACGCCTCGTCGTCGAGCGAGGCCACCACCTCATCGATGTCGAGGGGCGTCTCGCGGAGGGCGACCAGCCTGACCTCGGGCCGGTGTGAAGAGTCGGTCACCCCTCCGAGACTAGTCGGACCAAATGCGGACCCCGGTCGGTGCGTCGGTTTCCGGCCGACGCGTACCGTGGAGGACATGAGCGACGATCCCAACGAGGGCCAGAACCCCTTCAAGGGCACCCCCTTCGAGCAGTTCTTCAACGCCCTCGGCGGCGGTCAGGGAGGTGGCGGGGGCCTCGGCTTCAACGCCACGCCCGGCCCGGGGGGTGCGCCGGACCTCGGCGCCCTCTTCAGCCAGATCCAAGCCATGATGCAGCCCCACGACGGTCCCCTGAACTGGGACGTGGCCCTCGACCTGGCCCGCCGGCAGGCGGCCGCCACGGCCGACCCCACCCCCACCGAACGCCAGCAGACCCAGGTCGCCGACGCCGTCCGTCTGGCCGACCTCTGGCTCGACGAGGCCACCGAGTTCGAGTCCGGCGTGATCTCTACCGTGGCGTGGAGCCGCGCCGAGTGGATCGTCGGCACCACCGACGTGTGGAAGGGGTTGGTCGAGCCGATCGCCGCGTCCTCGGTCAACTCGCTGGGGTCGGTGATGCCCCCCGAGGCGCAGGCCATGGGCGGGCCGCTGCTCGACATGATCCAACGCGCGATCGGCGCCATGCTCGCCTCTCAGATCGGTTCCGGCCTCGGCGCCCTCGCCGGTGAGGTGCTGACCGCCTCCGACATCGGACTCCCGCTCGGCGCCCCCGGCAAGGCGGCGCTGGTGCCGGTCAACGTGGCGACCTTCGCCGAGGGGCTCGACGTCTCCGAGGACGACGTCCTGCTCTACCTCGCGCTCCGCGAGGCCGCCCACCAGCGGCTCTTCGCCCACGTCCCATGGCTGCGCGACCACCTCATCGGCGCGGTCACGGACTACGCCCGCGGCCTCGAGGTCAACACCGCCAACCTCCAGTCGAGCATCGAGGAACAGCTGCGCGGCCTGGACCTCACGAACCCCGAGTCGCTCTCGCAGCTCACCGACGGCGGCCTGTTCGACCTGACGCAGAGCCCCGAGCAGAAGGCGGCGCTGCAGCGGCTCGAGGTCACCCTCGCCCTGGTCGAGGGCTGGGTGGACGAGGTCGTGAGTCAGGCGACCGTCGAGCGGATGCCGGCCGCGGGCAAGTTGCAGGAGGCCGTACGCCGTCGCCGTGCCTCGGGCGGCCCGGCCGAGCAGACCTTCGCGTCGCTGGTCGGCCTCGAGCTGCGCCCGCGCCGGCTGCGCGACGCCTCCACCCTGTGGGGCTCGCTCCGCACCCGGCAGGGCACCGAGGCCCGCGACGGCGTCTGGATGAGTCCGCACCTGCTCCCGACCGCCGCCGATCTCGACGACCCCCTCGGGTTCCGTGAGGGCGCCGCCGCCCCGGAGGAGCTCAGCGACGAGGACTTCGAGGCCGGGCTGCGCGACCTGCTGGACCGCCCCGCCGACGACGAGTGAGCCTGCGCGACGACGCCCTCGCCGTCCTCCGGCGGTGGCGACCGCCGAACCAGGAGCAGGCGGCGTTGCGCGAGCTCTACCTCGCCCACCTCGACGCCCACCCTGACGGGGTGTGGCGCTCCTGCCTGCCCGACCACGTCACCGCGAGCGTGCTGGTCTTCGACGAGGCCGGCGCCCGGCTGCTGCTGACCCTCCACGCGAAGTCCGGCCGCTGGTTCCAGTTCGGCGGGCATGCCGAGCCGGGCGACGCGTCGCTGGCCGAGGCCGCACTACGTGAAGGCCTGGAGGAGTCGGGGCTCACCGAGACCGACCTCGTCCTCGACCCGATCCCGGTGCTGCTCGACGCCCACGTCGTCCCGTTCTGCGGGCCCGACGGCGACGCCCGGCATCTCGACGTCATGTTCCGGGCCACCGCCCGCGACGGCGCCGCCCATGCCGTCAGCGACGAGTCCGACGATGTCGCCTGGTGGGCGCTCGACGACCTGCCGAACCCTGAGCTGGCGCCCTTCGCGGCACTCGCCCTGGCCCGCGGCCCTCAGTCGACGTCGTCGCCCGGCGGCGGCTCGAGCTTCGCGGCGGTCGACCACCCCAGCAGGTAACCCTTCGCCTTCTCTGCCTGCGGGTAGCGCTCGACCCACGCCCAGAATCTCGCGTCGTGGCCTGCTTCCAGGAGATGAGCGAGCTCGTGGATCAGCACGTAGTCCTGGACCCAGGTCGGCATCTGCTGGAGCCGGGCCGAGAGCCGGATGGTGCGGTCCGCGGGGGTGCACGACCCCCACCGCGAGACCTGGTTGTCGACCCACCGCACCGACTCGGGCACCGCCATGCCGCCGAGGAACCGGTCGCTCAGTCGGCGGGCGCGCTTCATCAGGTCGTCGTCACTGAGTTGCTTGCGGCGTTCGGACTTCTCCAGCCGCGCGATCATCGTGCCGACCCATTCGGCTTCCTGCGCTCGGGACATGGTCGCCGGGATCATCACCACGATCCGGTCGCCCTCGCGGTAGGCCGAGACCGTCCGACGACGACGACGCGAACGGCGTACCTCCACCTCAGCTGGGGACGAGGGACGCTCGGGCATGGTCGCAATCTAACGGTTGGCCCAGGCCAGCAGCCGCTCTCGCGGCCAGGTGTTGACGATCCGGTCGGTCTCGATCCCGGCCTGCTCCGCCCGCTCGCAGCCGTAGTCGAGCATGTCGAGCTGACCCGGAGCATGGGAGTCACTGTCGATGGAGAACAGGCAACCGACGTCGCGGGCGAGCTCGAGCAGCGACGTGGGCGGGTCCCGACGCTCGGGGCGGGAGTTGATCTCCACCGCCACGTCGTGGGCCAGGCACGCCTCGAAGACGGCCCGGGCGTCGAACTCGCTGCTCGGTCGGGTGCCGCGGTTGCCGGTGACCAGCCGACCCGTGCAGTGGCCGAGCACGTTGGTGAACGGGTTCTCGATCGCGCCGATCATCCGGCGGGTCATCGGCGCAGCCTCCATGCGCAGCTTGGAGTGGACGCTGGCGACGCGCAGGTCGAGTCGGTCCAGCATCTCATCGGTCTGGTCGAGGGTGCCGTCGTCGAGGATGTCCACCTCGATGCCCTTGAGCAGGGTGAACGCCCCGTCGAGGTGGGTGTTGACGGCGTCCACGACGTCGAGCTGACGCGCCAGCCGCTCCGGGCTCAACCCGCGGGCCACCTTCAGCCGCGGCGAGTGGTCGGTGAGGACGAGGTACTCGTGGCCGAGCTCCATCGCGGTGAACGCCATCTCCTCGATCGGCGAGCCACCGTCGGACCAGTCGGAGTGGCTGTGCAGGTCACCGCGCAGCGCGGCGCGGATCTCCCGGCCTCCCGGCGCCAGCGGACCGGTGTGCTCGCGCCTCCAGCTTCTCCAACCGCTCGGGCAGCCGGCCGCGGACGGCGTCAGTGATCACCGACCCGGTGCTCGGCCCGATCCCGGGCAGCTCGGTGAGGGTGCCGGCCTCGGCGCGCGCTGCCACCTCGTCGTCGCCCAGCGGCAGGATCGTCGCCGCCGCCGAGCGGAACGCCTCGATCCGACGGGACTCCTCACGTCCCCGCTCCATCAGGAAGGCGATCCGGCGCAGTGCCGCCACCGGTCCGGCGTCGTAGGGGGTGCTCACGCGGCTCCTTTCGGTCCGATTTCTTCTGTCCACAGCCGCTGGAAGTCCATGGTGGCTGGTCAGACCCGGTGCGGGCGAGGGACACCGGCGATCGTTCCACAGCGCTCTCAACCGTTGCTCCACCGCTGGGGAGGACACTCCACAACGTTGTCCACAGGTTTGTCCACAGCCGCGAGGTCGAATCGGGTCCACCCCGTTGACCGGGCGACCCGTCCTCTCCTAGCGTGACACCCAGATGAGGCCCCGGGCCCGTCGAACGACATCCGCAGGGGAAGGCAGGTGTCGCGAAGCGGGCCGGGGGCCTCTTCTGCTGTCCCTACTGGGCCGCGGCGTGTGCCTGAGACCTACCCATACGCCGGTCTCAGGCACACGCGACCCCTCAGCGGCCGGTGAAGCGCGGGGTCCGCTGGTCCCGGGCGGCTGCGATCCCCTCCTGGAGGTCGGCGGTGGCCAGCGTCAGCGGCTGCGCCATCGCCTCCCACTGGAGGCACGACTCGAGGTCCTCGTGGCCGCCGTCGCGGAGCGCGAGCGTCGTCAACCGGCTCGCGATCGGGGCCGTGCCCGCGATGCCGGTCGCGGTCGCCACCACCTCGTCGAGGAACGACTCGCCGATCACCCGCGACACCAACCCCAGCCGCAGCGCCTCCTCGGCGTCCACCACCCGGCCGGTCAGCAGCAGGTCACGAGCGTGAGCGGGTCCCACGACGTTGGGGAGCAGGTAGGTCCCCGCCATCCCCGCATGCATCCCGAGCTTCACGAACGGCAGTCCCATCCGGGCGCCCGGTGCGGCGTAGCGGATGTCGCAGGCCAGGGCCAGGCACAGCCCGGCGCCGATCGCGTGGCCGTTGATCGCCGCGATCGTCGGCACCTCGAGCCGACGGATCGAGAGCCAGGCACGGTAGAAAGGCAGCATCCGGGTGCGCAGCTCGTCGACGGTCGCGTCCGGTTCACTGGCGATCCACGACGTGTTGCCGCCGGAGCAGAACGCGGAGCCGGCGCCGGTGACGACCACGGCCCGGACCGTACGGTCGGCCGCCAGCTCGTCGACGGCAGCGACCCACGACGCGGTCATCTGTTCCGACATCGCATTGCGCTGATCGGGGTTGTCGAGGGTCAGCACGGCCACGCCGTCGGAGGTTCGGTCAAGGCGCAGGTGCTCGTAGTCAGCCATGCGGAGCAGGGTAGTGAGGGCCCTGGAGACCTCGGTGGCCCCCTCATTCTCCCGACGGACTCATTTCACGCTCAGGCCACGCTCAGGGCGTGCCTCGTGCGCCCACGCTCACCCGTGTGTAGTGTCAGGAGCGGCTCAGGGGCTTCTAACCCTGGTCCCCGGCGGGCTTCCTCACCAATTCCCGCCGCGACGACCGAACATCACAACACCAAGGAGGCCGTCATGGCGGAGACCTGGAGCGGCGAGTTCTACTGCGTCAAGTGCAAGGAGAAGCGCGAGGCCGAGGGCGAGGTCAGGGTGAACGACAAGGGCACCCGCATGGCCAAGGCCGTGTGCCCCGTCTGCAGCACCAACCTCAACCGGATTCTCGGCAAGGCCTGAGAACTCCCCACATCGTTGCGGCGGCACCCACCCGGCTCTCGGGCGGGTGCCGCCGTTCGACGTTGTGGCTCCGGAGTCGTGCCTGTGGAGACGGAGCCGCCGCGGGCGCCGCGAGGTGGCAGGGTGCCGGTCATGCCTCGCCTGCGTCTGCGTCCCGGGATGCGCGTCAGTGACCGCAGCGACTCGACCGTGCAGGTCGGACTGCACCCGGGGCGCCACGTCGTGCTCCCCGACACCGGCGACGTCCGGGCCCTGCTCTCCGTGCTCGCCCATGGCATCGATGCGGACCGGGTGTCCATCGATCAGCGAGACCCGCTGAATCGGCTGCGAGACGCGGGCCTCCTGGTCGACCCCGACGACGGGCTGCTGCGCTCCCGGGTCAGGGACCGCACCCGGGTGCGAGTGTCCGCCGACCCGGCGCTCACCCCCCACATCGTGCGGCTGCTCGGGGAGGTCGGTCTCCCCGACTCCCCTGGCCGTTCCGGGTCGGTCGCCCTGATCGTCACGACGGGCGCAGAACCGCGCCGGGAGTCGATCGACCGGCTCGTCCAGTCCGACACCCCCCACCTCCTGGTCACTGCGGTCGCCGGGCGGGTCCGGGTCGGGCCGTGTGTCGTCCCGGGGCTGACCGCGTGTCTGCGCTGCGTCGACGCGCACCTGACCGACCGGGACCCACGGCATCCGCTCGTGGTCGAGCAGCACCTCGACGTGGATCTCGAGGACGAGGCGCCGGCCGCCGACCTGAGCCTGGCGCTGGCCTGGGCGGTGCGGGACCTGGTGGCCCTGATCGAGGGAGATCGGCCCACGACGTGGTCGGCCACGGTCGACCTCGAGTCCGGGCCGCCGGTCATCCAGGCGTGGCGGCGACACCCGAGGTGCGGGTGTGCCTGGGGTGACGCCCTCGTCGGCTAACGGCGCCGGCTCACCAGAACTCGCTGTCGAGCTTGCCCTCCATGGCACGCAGGTTCGCCCGTGAGCACTCGTCGCAATAGCTGCGGCGCCGGCCCTGCTCGACCGCTCGGGTCCAGGTCAGGGTCGCGGCCACGTCCGGCTCCTGACGGCCGCACAGGTCACAGGTGGTCATCGGCTCAGGCTACGCCGGACCGGACGGCGTCGGACAGGACGAGGGCCGGGCACGTCGCCCTCAGGCGTCGTACCCGGCCCTCGTCGTTCAGCTCACCCAGCGATCAGGGTGGAGGTGGCCCATCGTCCCCAGAGGATCGACTCTGTGACGTCGGCCGCCGGCTCTCTCAGATCGCGCGGGCGAGAGCGAGGCGTGCCTGCCGCGCGGCCTTCTCGGCCTTGCGGCTCACGCGCCGAGCGTGGGCCACGTGGCTCGCCCGGCGCAGTTGCTGCGCCTCTCCCAGGCGCACGGACATCTGGGTCCGTGCGAGTTCTTCGTTCATGAGGTCCATGGCTGTGCTCCCTACGATGGTGATGATCTGATGTGTGGTGCCGCTCCCCGGGAGGAGCGGGTCAGGCGGCGTCCTTGCGGGGGCGGCCACGAGGCCGCTTGCGCGGAATCACGAGCCCCTGCAGGAAGAGCTCGCCACCCCAGACGCCCCATGGCTCCCGGCGCTCTCGGGCGCCCTCGAGGCAGAGTTCGCGCACGGGACAGTCCGTGCACAGCATCTTGGCGAACTCGACGTCGCTCGGTGACTCGGCGAACCACAGCTCCGGGTCGTTGACCCGGCAGGGCAGCTGCGTTTCGTCGACACCGCCGGCGGCGTCGTGCAGCCCGCCGAGCCTGGGTGTTCTCTCCTGCGTGACGCAGGACCCATCAGTGCGGTTGAGAACGCTGATGGTCATGTGGTCACCTCCTGGACCTGATCGCTGGTGTGCTGGTGAAACAGAAAGGCCGCGGATCCCGGTTTCGGGTCCGCGGCCTGGAGGTAGCCGATACTGCTGAAAAATCAACAGATCGGTGGACTCCAGGCGGTGGACTCCGGGCGGGAGGCCTGGGCGAGGGCAATGCCGGCCACGTGCCGATCACGCTCGACGTACGTGGGGGCGGCGCAGACCGCTGCTCCGGTGGTCATGGCCACGCCGGTGCCGAAGGTGGCAGCGGACAGGGACATGCCAAAGCCGGACGGGATCTGAGCCGTCAGCCAGGACTTGTTGCTGTTCATGTGAGCCACCTCCATCTCATCTCGGGCGCCGGTCGTGCCAGGACCGCAGGCGCGTCTACGTGTGCTGAATCAAGGTATCGGCTGCTTTCAGTCGAAGGCAACTGATTTAAACGACGTGTCTTTCACGGGACAACTGGAGGACTGCGGTGCCGTAGCGGTCGAGCTTGGACCGACCCACTCCGCTGATCTTGAGCAGGCCCTGCTCGTCGACCGGCTTGTGCTCGGCGATCAGCTGGAGGGTGGCGTCGGTGAAGATCACGAACGCCGGGACGCCGTCCTCGTCGGCACGCGCCTTGCGCCACTCACGCAACTGCTCGAAGAGCGCCTCGTCGTAGGACGCCGGACAGTCGGCGCAGCGACCGATCTTCTTCTGCGCAGGCGTGGCCAGCGGCTGGCCGCACTCACGACAGTGGACGGCCCGGCGGCGACTCTTGCCGGCCGGTTTCGGCTGAGCACTCTCGGGAAGCAGCTCGGCCAGGAACGGCGAGGGCTTGCGCGACTGCCGCCCGCCCGGGTTGCGGGCCAAGCTCCACGAGAGAGACAGCACCCGCCGGGCGCGGGTCATCCCCACGTAGAGCAGCCGTCGCTCCTCCTCGACCTCGGCGGGCGTGGTGGCGTAGGTGATCGGCAGGGTGCCGTCCTGGAGGCCGGCCAGGAAGACGGCGTCCCACTCCAGGCCCTTCGCGGCATGGAAGGTGGTGAGGGTGACCCCGTCTGCCACCGGGGCGTGCTGCTCGGCGGCGCGCCGGTCGAGCTCGTCGACGAAACCACCGAGGTCGCCGCCGCCCTGCGCGAACTCGGTGGCCTGGTCGACCAACGCCTGCCAGGACTCCCACCGGTCGCGCACCTGACCGCGCGCGGTCGGCGCCTCGGTCGTCCACCCGAGCCCGGACAGGGTGCCGCGGACGGTCCCGACGAAGTCTGCGGAACCCTCCTCAGAGCGAGCGGTCCCGCGCAGCAGCGTCACCGCCTGCCGCACCTCGGGGCGGTCGAAGAATCGCGCCGCACCACGTACGACGTACGGGATGCCGCGGCTGGTCAGCGCCTCCTCGTGGGCCTCGGACTGGGCGTTGATCCGGAACAGCACCGCAACCTGGCCGTACGCCGTGCCATCGGCGGCGAGGCGCTTCACGTGGTCGGCGATGGCGGCGGCCTCAGCGACCTCGTCGGTGTGGCCGGCGTAGCCGACCTCGGGCCCGGCCGGCTGCTGGGCCCGGAGCTCGACGCCCTGGCTGGTGGTGCCGGCGAGCAGCTGGTTGGCGGCGGTGACCACCTGGGGGGTGGAGCGGTAGTTGCGGACGAGCTCGATGGAGGTGGTGCCCGGGAACTTCGCCGGGAAGCCGATGAGGTGGTCGGAGCGGGCCCCGGCGAACGAGTAGATCGTCTGGGCGGGGTCGCCGACCACGCACAGCTCACCGCGACCGCCGAGCCACAGGTCGAGCAGCGCCGACTGGAGCGGCGAGACGTCCTGGAACTCGTCGACCACGAACCGCTTGTACTGGCGGCGGACCTGGGCCGCGACCCGCTCGTCGTCGGCGAGGAGACCGGCGGTGAAGAGCAGCACGTCCTCCATGTCCATCCGGCCCTGGCTGCGCTTGCCGTCCTCGTACGCCGAGAACAGCTGCGCCACGGCCTCGGGCGCCTGGCCGGTGACCGCCCTGCCGCGGGTGCTCGCGACCCGCGCGTAGTCGTCGGGATGGACGTTGCTGACCTTGGCCCACTCGATCTCGGAGGCGACGTCACGCAGCAGCGCCTGGTCGGCCGGGACCCGGCAACGCCGGGCAGCGCCGGCGAGGAGAGCGATCTTGGACTCGGTCAGGGTCGGCAGCTCGGTGCCGTGGACGTGGGGCCAGAAGAACCGCAGCTGGCGAAGCGCCGCCGAGTGGAAGGTCCGCGCCTGCACGCCGCTGGCGCCGAGCTGACGCAACCGGGTCCGCATCTCGCCGGCGGCGCGGGTGGTGAAGGTGACCGCGAGGATCTCGGCCGGCTCGTAGAGGCCGGTGGCGACGCCGTAGGCGATGCGGTGGGTGATCGCGCGGGTCTTCCCGGTTCCGGCGCCTGCCAGCACCCGCACCGGCCCCCGGAGGGCCTCGGCGACCTGCCGCTGCTCGGGATCGAGCGCTGCGAGCAGCTCGTCGGGTGAGGGCATGGGTGGAACAACTCCGCGCGGGTCGTGGTTGGGGTGGGCAGAGACCACACCCTAGACGCGACCGAGGACACCCTGACGATGACGTTCACCATGTACAGCACCCCCTGGTGCGGCTACTGCCACCGGCTCAAGGGCCAGCTGCAGCGCGAGGGGATCAACTTCACGATGGTCGACATCGAGCAGCAGCCCGAGCACGTCACGACCGTCGAGCGGGCCAACGGCGGCAACCAGACCGTGCCGACGCTGGTCTTCGCCGACGGCTCCACCCAGACCAACCCCTCGATGGCCCAGGTCAAGCAGAAGCTCGCCGCCCTCGCCTGAGGGGTCCACCGAGCTCCTACCAGGTCCCGGGCAACGGGCCGCCGTACCAGTGGGCCAGCAGCGAGGACGAGATCGAGACGCTGCGGGGGATGTGCACGTCGCCGGTCTCGGCCGCCTCGCGCAGCTCGCCGCGGGTGAACCAGCGCGCCTCCTCGATCTCGGCGCCGTCGACATCGACCTGCCGCGAGAGCGCGCGGGCGACGAAACCGACCATCAGGCTGGCCGGCAGCGGCCACGGCTGGTTGCCGAAGTAGGTCACCTCACCGACCGGCACCCCCACCTCCTCGAGGACCTCACGGCGTACGGCGTCCTCGAGGGTCTCCCCCGGCTCGCAGAACCCGGCCAGCGTCGACCAGCGACCGGCCGGCCATGAGTGCTGGCGACCCAGCAGGATCGAGCCGCCGTCATCGACGACGGCCATGATCACGGCCGGATCGGTGCGGGGGAACTGCGGCCGATCGCACTGGGTGCAGCGCAGCTCGTGGCCGGCGGCGCGGGAGACCAGGATCCCGCCGCACCGGGGGCAGTACCGGGTCGCGAAGTGCCACTCGGCCAGCCCGATCGCGTGGAAGAGCAGCGGCGCCGCCTCGATGTGGTCGGACAGCACCGGCAGCAACCCGCGCAGCGGGACCCACTCCTCCCGGGCCCCGGGAGCGTCCTCGGGCGCCACCAGCGTGGCCATGTAGGTCGTGTCCTTCTCCTGACCGAGCAGCACGCGGGTGCCCGGGGGTACCGCGCCCGGCGTCTGCCACTCGATGGCGCCGTCGACCGGCCGCAACCGGTTCCCGGCGATCACGAGCACGCGGGTCGCCGGGTCGGCCCACCGATCGGCCAGCCATTCGTCGTCGGTGCGTTGCAGCCCCAGCCGGTTGTGGGCATGCCGGGACAGTGCGACGTGGGGGTGGAGCTGCTGGTCGGCCTCGGTCACTCGAATGAGGTTACTGCGCGGCGGTGCGGGTAAGTTCCCGGCCGTGAGCACCCACATCGGCGCCCAGCCCGGCGACATCGCACCCCTCGTCCTCATGCCCGGTGACCCGCTGCGCGCGAAGTGGATCGCGGAGACGTTCCTCGAGGACGCCCGCTGCTACTCCGAGGTGCGCGGCATGTTCGGCTACACCGGCACCTACCAGGGCCAGCGCGTCTCCGTGCAGGGCTCAGGCATGGGCCAGCCGTCGATGGCGATCTACGCCAACGAGCTGCTGCGCGACTACGACGTGCAGAGCATCATCCGGGTCGGTTCCTGCGGGGCGTTGACCGAGAAGCTCGCCGTGCGTGACCTGGTGATCGCCGCCGGCGCCTGCACCGACTCCGCGATGAACCGGATCGCGTTCGAGGGCCTCGACTACGCGCCGGTCGCCGACTTCGGCCTGCTCCGTGACGCCGCCGCGGCGGCCCCGGAGGCCCACGTGGGCCTGATCTTCTCCAGCGACTCCTTCTACTCCGCCCGTCCCGAGCTGGTCTCCCGCATGGTCGGCTACGGGGTCCTGGCGGTCGAGATGGAGGCCAGCGCGCTCTACACGCTCGCCGCGAAGTACGGCGCGCGGGCGCTGGCGATCTGCACCGTCTCCGACCACATCGTCACCGGCGAGGAGACCACGTCGCAGGAGCGCGAGCAGACCTTCGGGCGGATGGTCGAGGTCGCACTGACCGCCGGCTCCAGCTCCGCCTGATCCGCCTCTCGAGCTGGTCGGGCATCGGCGGTGAGTCCTGCCACCGGATCGGCCGGCGCAACGGTGCGTCAGCCACCGCTGGGGCTGAACAGCTGCTCGATCTCGGCCCGGCCGGGCAACCCCTCGGGCTCGACCAGCTCGCCGTGGCGGACGTAGTAGAAACCGGCGCGCACCCGCTCGACGGGCACCCCGGCGAGCTCGGCCCAGGCCAGCCGGTAGAGGGCCAGCTGCAGCGGGTCGGCGGTCTGTTGTCGGTTGGTCTTCCAGTCCACGACGAGGAACCCGGGCTCACCGTGCACCTCCTCGGCATAGACGGCGTCGATCCGTCCGCGGACCACCTGGCCGCCGAGGACGAGCGCGAACGGCGCCTCCACCTGGTGGGGAAGCCGGTCGGCGAAGGGACCTGACTCGAACCGGGCGATCAGCTCGCGCAGGTCCTCGTCGCTGTCGATGCCGACATCGGCGCGACCTGGGAGCTCGTCGGGGTCGAACAGGTCCTGTTGCCCGAACCGCGACTCGACCCAGGCGTGGAACCGGGTGCCGAAACGGGCGGTCGGGGACGGCGGTCGCGGCATCGGCCTGGCCAGCTCGGCGGCGAAGGCCTCCGGGTCGTCGCGGAGCTTGGCGACCGCCGTCGCCGACAGGCTCGAGGGGAGCGGTACGCCGATGACGTCGGCGCGGGCGGCCCGGGCCTCCACCAGCAGCCGCTCGATCTCCTCGTCCCACTCGGCGACCGTCGACTGGGCGACGAGATCGAGCTCGGGGTCGGGCGAGCCGGGATCGGTCGCGGCGACCCGTGCCGCGGCCGCCAGCCGCAGCTGCTGCTCGCGACCGGGGCCGGGGACCGGCCAGGGCCGCGACGGGTCGATGTCGTCGTAGGGATGGGCCGCTCCCTTGGCCGGCTTGTCGAGCCACCGCTCGGGGGGATCTCCCCACTCGGTCAGCTGGTCGCGCAGCACCGCCTGGTAGTCGGAGGGACCGAACGGGGTGGCGCGAGGGCTCCACAGGTAGGACGAGACGCACAGCCGGTGGGCGGCGCGGGTCAGCGCGACGTAGCCGAGCCGCAGCTCCTCCTCCGCGTCGTGGTCGCGGGTGGCTGAGCGGTAGGCGTCGAGTGCGGCCTTGTCCCAGCCGTCGAGCTGCGGAAGATCGACCGCGTCACCGCGCAGCGGCGCCGGCAGGATCGCGGGCGAGGAGGTCCAGAGGGTGCGAGAGCGGTTGCTGGGGAACCGGGTCTCGCAGGCTCCGACGAGGAACACCGCCGACCACTCGAGACCCTTGGCACGGTGGACGGTGAGCAGCTTGACCGAGTCGGCAGCTGTCGGGGTCGCCACGTCGAGGCCGTTGCCCTGGTCGTCCTCGGCGGTCAGGTAGGCCAGCAGTGCCGGCAGCGTCACGGCGCCGTCGACGGATCGGAACTCGGCGACCGCCTTCACGAACAGGTCGAGGTTGTCGCGGCGAGCCGCGGCCGCCGGGCTCACCGCGGCGGCCAGCTCGATGTCGACGCCGGTGAGGTCGATGATCCGGCGTACGACGTCGAGCAGCGGCTCCCCCACGGCCGCGCGCAGGTGGCGCAGCTCGTCGGCGAGCAGGGTGAACCGCTCCCGTGCCTCGGGCGAGTAGTCGCCGTCGCCGGGTGACTCGAGGGCGTCACTGAGGGTGGGGATCTCCGCCGGGTCGATGCCGTCGGCGATGTGGAGCAGCTCGGTGCCGATGTCGGCGTGCTCGACGCGTCCCGCCCGGCCCGACAGCACCTGGGCCCGCTCGCCGAGGAGGCGAAGGTCCCGCGGCCCGATCGCCCAGCGCGGCCCGGTGAGCAGGGTGAGCAGCGCGGCGTTGTCGGTCAGGTCGTGCATGAGCGTGAGGAGGGCGACGACCTCAGCGACCTCCGGCAGTCTGAGGAGCCCGGACAGTCCGACGATCTCCACCGGGATGCCCGCGCCGGTCAGCGCGTCGAAGACCTCCTCGGCGTGGGCGTTGTCGCGAGTGAGGACACCCAGGTCGGACCACAGCCGGTCGGGCACCTCGTCGTGCGAGCCCCTCGCAGCGTCGATCAGCCAGGCCAGCTCGTCGAGGTGGCGCTCGAAGACGTGGACTTCGACGACGCCCTCGTCGGCTGCGGGCTTGGCCTCCAGCGGGGCGACCTGGTCGGCGTACTTCCTCATCAGCGGATCGGCGAGGCGATTGGCGACGGCGAGGATCCGGCGGTCGGAGCGGCGGTTGACGGTGAGCGGCAGGATCGGTGGCCGACCCGACGCGGCCGGGAACGTCTCGCCGAAGCCGAGGATGTTGGAGACCGACGCGCCGCGCCAGCCGTAGATCGCCTGGTTGGGGTCGCCGACCGCGATGACCGGGTGGCCGAGCCCGGACGCCACGTCGGGGCCGGAGAAGAGCCGCGCGAGCATGACCGCCTGTGCGACCGAGGTGTCCTGGTACTCGTCGAGCAGCACGACCCGGAACCGGGCCCGCTCGGCGACGCCGACCTCCGGCTGCTCATGGGCGAGCCGCGCGGCCAGCTCGATCTGGTCGGAGAAGTCCATCAGTCCGAGGTCGTGCTTGAGCCGGCGATAGCCGTCGACCAGCCGCAACAGCTCATCGCGTCGATCGATCGCGAACATCGCCTTCTCGACCGCATCCCGGTGACCCTTGCGGTTCTTGCCGGCCTGTTCGGTCTCGCAGGCACGCTCGAACCCGGCCCGGGCCTCACCGTCGATCCGGCGTACGTCGTCGGGGCCGACGAGGTGTTCGCTCATGGCCGAGTCGAGGGCCAGCAGGTTCTGGATGGCGGTCGGGGGATGGTCGGTGAGGTGATGGACTTCACCGGTGAACCGCTCCACGACGCGGGCGCCGAGCTGGTAGCGGGAGGCATCGGAGACGACCCGGGTCTCGGGCTCGTGGCCGATCCGCAGCCCGTGGTCGGTGAGCAGCCCCGCGGCATAGGCGTGGTACGTCGCCACGGTCGGCTCGAGCACCTCCTCCGCCTCGTCGTCAGGGTCGGCCGCGACCCCCTCCGGGGGACCCAGCAGACCGGCGTGATCGAGCGCGGAGTGGATGCGGTGCCGCAGCTCGGCGGCTGCCTTCGTGGTGAAGGTGAGGCCGAGGACCTCCTCGGGCCGGACCTGACCGGTCGCGACGAGGTAGACCACGCGGGCCGCCATCAGCGACGTCTTGCCGGACCCGGCGCCGGCGATCACGACCGCAGGCTCCAGCGGGGCGGTGATCGCCGCCCACTGCTGGGCGCTGTGCTCGAAGTCGAGCCCCATCAGCGTCGCCAGCTGGGCGGGGCTGTCGATGCGCACCGGTCGCGGTCACTGGATGGTCACCGACCCGGCGCCCTTGACGGGACACAGCGACACGAAGGCGCACTCGCGGCAGTGCTGACCGGCGACGGCCGGGAAGTTCTCCTCGCGCAGGTAGGCCGCGGCGCGGGCCATCTCGCCGCGCAGGGCCGTCCGTCGCGGGTCTCCGTCGTGCTGGGGGTCCTGGGCCTGCACCTTGGCAGTGTCCCCACCATCGAGCAGCCCGAGCTGGACCAGCTCCGCCCCGCCGGAGCGGGGCTCGCCGGCGTCGTCGGCGAACGCGCCCTGCTCGACGGCGTACTGGTAGAGCCCCAACTGACGGTCGCCGGCCACCGCTGGGCCACTCGGCGCGTTGCGGGAGGTCTTGAGGTCGACCACCACGATGTCCCCGTCCGCGTCGACCTCGAGCCGGTCGGCGTAGCCGGCCAGCTGCACCCGCTCGCCACCGTCGAGCTCGATCTCGGCGCTGAACCTGCGCTCGACATCGACCAGTTCGCGGGGGTTGGCGGCGTGCCAGGCGAGGAACCGGCCGAGGGCGGCCTGCACCCGGTCGTGTTCGCGCCCCTTCGACCACGGCGTGCGGAACGAGAGCCGGTCCCACACGCCGTCCACCTCCGCCATCAGCGCGTCGAGGTCGGGGGGCAGGTCGCCGTCGGCGACACGCTGGGCGAGGGCGTGGACGATCTGGCCGAGGTTGGCCGACTGATGGGCGACCGCCACTCCCCCGGCCTCGGCCCGCAGGAACCAGTGGGTCGGACAGGTGGCGACCGCGTCGAGCATGCTGGCCGACACCGGCACCGGTCGCTCCGGGTCTCGGACCGGTCGCTGTGCGCGGGACACCGCACGCGTGCCCCACCACGAACCCGGATCCGCCTGCGGCACGAGGACCCGGTCGCCCGCCGTCTCGCGGGCCAGCCGAGCCAGCCGCAGCGCTGCGGCGGTGCGGATCGGTTCCGGGGACTCCGGGTCGGTGAGCGTGCGCCGGAGGTCGGCGACCAGTCCCGGGAGCGACAGCGGGCGGGGCGGTCGGCCGTCGACGTGGGTCGGCGCCACCCCGAGCTCGTCGAGGAAGCGGGAGGGCTGCTCGCCGTCGTCGTCGGCCGACCGGACCGCCGTCACCACGAGCCGCCGACGGGCGCGGGTGCAGGCGACGTAGAAGAGGCGCCGCTCCTCCTTGAGCAGCTCGCGCGGCGTGACCGGCTCGACCAGCTCGCCCCGCCCCTGGTGGCTGTCGATGCGGTCGGACCGCAGCAAGGTGGAGCGGCGGCGCAGGTCGGGCCAGCTCTCCTGCTGGACGTGGGCGACGACGACCAGCTCCCACTCGAGCCCCTTGGACCGGTGGGCCGTGAGCAGTCGGACCGCGGAACCGCGCACTCCCCGGTCGGCCAGGGTGTCCGCGGGGATCTGCTGGGCCAGCAGGCTGTCGAGGAACGGTCGTACGCCGAGGTGATCGGTGCGTTCCTCGGCTCGGGCTGCGGTCTCGAAGAGCGCGCACAGCGCGTCGAGGTCACGGTGGGCACGTCGGGCGGCGCCACCACCGATGTCGACGGAGCGCCGCAGTCGCTGGGGCCACGACGTCCCGGCCCAGAGGTCCCAGAGCACCTCCTCGGCCGGAGCGGACTCCGCCAGCCTCCGGGCGGCGGCGCGGAGCAGCCCGGCCAGGGACCGGGCACGCTCGGCCTCGACGCCGGTCAGGCCGTCGAGGAACCCTTCCTCGACGACCGCGCGCCGCAGCAGCTCGCGCGAGGGCGCGGGCGGCCGTTCCTCGGCCGCAGCGCTCTCCTTCTCGCGGCGACGGAGCTGGCGTTGCAGCACCCGGACATCGCCGGCGTCGAGGCCCCCGAGCGGCGACAGGAGCAACGCCTCGGCGCGACTGGGGTCGACATGGTCGACGGACCCGGCGTCGGTGTCGTCGAGGTGGAGGACCGCGCGGAGAGCATCGAGGAGGGGGCGTACGGCGGGATCCCGCACCAACGGCAGGTCATCGCTGGCGACCTCGACGGGAACCCCGGCGGCGGCCAGGGCACGGCGCAGCGGTGGGATCTGGTTCTGCCCGGAGCGCACCAGCACCGCCATGTCGGACCACGCGAGACCGTCCTCGAGATGGGCGCGACGCAGGAGGTCGGCGAGGTGCTCGGCCTCGGCGCGGTCGGTGTCGAAGGTGCGCACCTCCACCCGGCCCGGCCCCCGGGCGGTCTCGTCCGCCACCGGGTCGGCGAAGGCTGCCGCGGTCGCCGCGTCGAAGCCGGTGTGGCCGATCCGGGCCGAGACCCGAGCAGTCGCGATCGCCAGCCGCGGTCCGAACCGGCGGGTGTGGCGGAGCACGACCACCGGCGCGCGTTCACCGGCCACCGTCGGGAACGCGGACGGGAAGTCCTGGATGCCCCGGACCTCGGCACCCCGGAAGCCGTAGATGGACTGGTGTGGGTCGCCGACGACGACCAGGTCGCGACCGTCGCCGGCCAGCGCCTGAAGCAGCGCCACCTGACCGGGGTCGGTGTCCTGGTACTCGTCGACGAAGACGTGGGCGTAACGACGCCGGAGCTCGTCGCGATGAGCGTTCGCCTCGATCACGGCCCGGCGGATCAGGTCGGCGTAGTCGGTGGCGCCAAGGTGGTCGAGGACGGTGAGGTACTGGTCGAGGAACCTGCCCGCGGCGACGAACTCCGGCAGGTCGTGGGTCTCCCCGAGCGACCGGAGCTGTGACCCGTCGAGCTGCTTCTCACGCGCCCGGCTCAGCACCGCCTGGACCTCGCGCACGAAGCCGTGGGTGCCGAGCGCGCGCTGCAGCGAGGCAGGCCACGCCACCGACTCCGGGGCCTCGGTGAGCAGCTCGCGCAGCACCACGTCCGCCTCCGGAGCCGACAGCAGCCGCAGCGGCGCGTCGTAGAGCCCGGTCGGGCTGTGGGCGCGGATCAGCCCGTAGGCGAACGAGTGGAAGGTCGAGCACAGGGCCGCACCCGTGGTGCGTCCCAGTCGCGCGGTGACCCGGTCTCGCAGCTGTTCGGCGGCCTTGCGGGAGAACGTCAGCGCCAGCACGGAGGAAGGGTCGGCGCCGTCCTCGATCCGCTGCGCGATCGCCTCGACCAGGGTCGTGGTCTTGCCGGTCCCGGGGCCGGCCAGGACCAGCAGCGGCCCGCCGGCGTGGTCGACGACAGCCTGCTGCTCGGCATCGAGCACCGGCCGCTCGGCGACCGGGCGCTCCTCGCGCACGAGGCGGTACGTCGTCATGGGCACACCTCATCATGCGGCGCCGACAGGCTGCGCGACCCTCGCGCCCGTCGTGGGGTGGTGGCCAGGTGGCGGCATGGCAGAGAACGAGGAGTCCGCAGCTGCCCTCTCCCGCGCGATCGACCAGACCGCCCAGGTGATGGCCGCGGTGCGCGTCGAGCAGGTGAATGACCCGACTCCGTGCGCCGACTGGGACGTCGGGCAGCTGATGGCCCACCTCGCGGTGGGCGCCGGTCTCCTGCTGGAGCAGGCGCGCGGCACCTCGCCCGACTGGTCGGCGGTGCCCGATCGGGTCGACGACCCCGCCGCCACCTTCCGTGCCTCACCCGGGCAGCGGTGGCTGAGCCACAGTGTGCGACGTCGAAACGATGGCTGAGTCACCGCCCGGGCACGGATCGCCCGAGCGGCGGTGTGTCAGCCACCGTTTGCGCTACCAAGACGGTGGCTGAGCCACCGCCCATGTCGACGCCGTGTCAGCCGAGGTCGACGATCGCGGCCACCGGACCGCCGCCGTCCGGGCCCTGGTGGGCCGCGGAGACCGAGACGAAGACCGCCGGGTCGCCGGTGACCGCCGCGGTCACTCCCCCGACCGCTGCCTTGATCTGCCGGTGCCAGTGGACGTCGGAGTCGTCGAGCATCGCGTTGCGACGGCCGCGGACCTGGCCGTCCTGGGAGACCTCACACTTCAGGAAGACGTTGACCAGCTTGCCGTCGAGATCGGCGGTGCGCGGCCGGTCGGGCAGGTCGAGCCCGGCGGAGCGGATCGCCTCCCAGATGCCGTCCTGGTCGAGCGCGTCCTTCATGACGGAGTGGCCCACGGCGTACCGGCCGCCGACGCCCGGCGCGTTGCCGACCACGACGATCTGGGCCACGTCGAGCTCGACGCCCGAGGAGCACGAGGCCACCGCGGAGAACAGCGACCGGTCGTGCATGACGTCCTCGTCGCGAGGCATGTCGATCTCACCCAGTGCGACCGCGATGCCGAGCGCCGTGCAACCGTTGGAGAGGTCCATCGACTCGTGGGTGTGCTCGGTCCACACCGTCTTGCCACGCGACTTGGCGTCACGGATCGTGTGCACGGTCAGCAACGGGGTCTTGGTCTGCACGTAGTGCACGTCGGCGGGATCGGTGATGCCGGCCTTCTCCATGGCGACCTTCACCGCCTCCGCCACCTTGCTGACCATCGCGACCCGGCCGATGTCCTCGGGCAGCAGCTGCTCGCTCATCGCGAAACCGACGGTCAGCCTCGGCTCGTCGATCGGCTCGGCGTCCACGGTCGCGAAGATGGTTGCGTGCGGGCTGATCACGCCATCGGTGCCGCCGGACCACACGATCGGGACCTGCTTGACCGCCTCCGGGTCCGCGCCCTTGGCGACGAGCACCTCACGGAACGCACGGTCGGAGATGATCCGGGTGTAGTCGTTCACCCCGCCGTTGCCCTCGGTCTTGCCGATGATCGCGATCACCCGGCCGGCCTCCATCACCCCGTCGTCGATCAGGGTGGCGAGCTCGCTCGCGTCGGCAACGGAGTGGATCGGTACCTTGCGGACCTCGATGGCGCTGGGCATGGCGGGCCTCTCTCTGGGTGGGGACGTTCAGTCGGGTACGACGACGGTGCCGGCGCGGCCGGCCACGGCGTCGAGGATCTGGGACAGCTCGGTGATGACGGCGTGGGAGCCGCCCTGCTCGACGAACCGGCAGGCGGCGTCGACCTTGGGACCCATCGAGCCGCTGGCGAAGTGACCGGCGGCGAGGTGGTCGCGCATCCGGGCCACCGTCACCCGGCCCAGTGGCTCCGCGTCGGGGGTGCCGAAGCCGAGCACGGCATTCGGCACGTCGGTGGCGACCACGAGCACGTCGGCGGACACGGTCAGGGCCAGCACGGCTGCCCCGAGGTCCTTGTCGATGACCGCCTCGACCCCACGCAGCACGCCGTCCTCCCGCACGGTCGGGATGCCGCCCCCGCCGTTGGCGACGACGACGTAGCCGGCGTCGACGAGCGTGCGCACCGCGCGGCCGTCGAGGACCTCGAGTGGTTCGGGCGAGGCGACGATGCGGCGCCACCCCTTCTCGCCCCGGTCCTCCCAGTGCTCGCCGTGCGCGATCAGCCGGCGGGCCTCGGCCTCGGGGAGGAAGCGGCCGATCGGCTTGCTCGGGTGTCGCAGCCCCGGGTCGTCGGCCGCGACGAGGGCGCGGGTCACCACGGTGGCGCTGGGCCGGTCGACCCCGCGGGCGGTGAGCTCGTTGTCGAGGGCGTTCATCAGGGTGAAGCCGAGCGTGGCCTGGGTCTGTGCACCGCACCAGTCCAACGGCACCGGGGGTACGACGGCGGCGGCGACCTCGTTCTTCACCAGCAGGTTGCCGACCTGGGGACCGTTGCCGTGGGTGATGACGACGTCGGCGCCGTCCTCGATCAGCTCGGCGACGGCGCGCATGGCGACGGCGGCGGCTGCCTGCTGGTCCTCCACCCGGGCGCGGCCCTCCCGGTTCGTCATGGCGTTGCCACCGAGTGCGAGCAGGACCCTCATGACCGCGAACCTAGTTGGTCGACGTCGGCGTACGTCGCGCCGCCGGAGAGCGCGGCGTAGCCAGGGCCGCGGTCGAAGAACGGCTCCTCGACGTCGCGGGGCCGGCCGGCGCGCTCGGCGGCGGTGGCATCGGCGTCGTGGCCGAGGTCGTCCCCGTCGACCGAGCCGGTGAGCACCACGCCGTAGTCGGCGAGCGCCGCCTCGGGTGAGACCTTGTGCCACACCACGTCGCGGACCACCAGCGCGGGATCGCGCTGCAGGGGGTCGCCCCAGCCACCGCCACCCGTGGTCCGGATCCGGATCACCTCGCCGGCCTCCACCGGCTCTGCGTCGGCCAGCGCGTCCACCTGCCGCTCGGCCGGACCGCCCGGGTCGATCACCACCTCGAACGACCGCCCGGCCTTGCCGCCGCGCACGCCCCAGCAAGCCAGGATCGACCGGTCGGCGATGGACATGAAGTGGGCGTCCTTGAGCATCCGGATGTGCTTCTCGTATCCCAGACCGCCGCGGAACTCCCCGGCCCCGCCCGAGTCGCACGCCAACGACAACGACTCGACCAGGAACGGGAACCGGGACTCGGTGAACTCGCTCGGGAGGTTCCGGGAGTCGGGTACGACGTGGATGGTGTCCTCGCCGTCGGCGTAGTAGCGCCCGCCCGAGCCGCCGCCGAGCACCTCGCGCATCAGGTAGGGCCGGCCGTCCCGGTCGTCGCCGTAGACGCCGGTGTAGCGGATCGTCTCCTGGTCGGCCGGCATCTTGCCGTCGACCGCCTTCGCGACGACCCCGGCCAGCACGCCGAGCAGGCGCAGGATCACGAAGGTGCGGGCATTGGTCGGCGCGGGGAAGACGGGGGTGAGCAGGGTGCCGGGCTCGGGGAACCGCATCTCGATCAGCGGCACGATCCCCTCGTTGACGTCGAGCTCGGCCATCCGCTCCGGGGTGTCGGCCAGGTTGCGCAGGATCGGTGCCAGCCACTTCTTCAGGAAGACACCGTCGGAGTAGTCGCCGCAGTGGTTGATCGGGCCCCTGGCCTGCGGGCCGGTGCCGTCGAAGTCGAGCACCAACCGTTCGCCTCCAGGATCCTCGGCCGGCGTCCGGGTCAGCGTGATCCGCTGCGTGTGGAGACGTGGTTCGTCGACACCGTCGTGCTCGGCGTAGTCCTCCCACGTCCACGACCCGACCGGGATCTTGGAGAGGATCTCGCGCCGGTAGGTCTCGGTGGTGCGGCTGATGATCGCGTCGAAGCACGACTCGACCGCGTCGACGCCGTAGCGGTCGAACATCTCCCCGAGCCTGCGCGCCCCCATCAGGCAGGCCGAGCACTCCGCGTCGAGGTCGGCTGCCAGTGACTCCGGCATCCGCGAGTTGCGGGTCATGATGGCGAGCGCCGCGCGGTTGGGGACGCCGGCGTCCCACAGCTTGATCGGCGGCACCATCAGCCCCTCCTCGAACACCGAGGTCGCGTGGCTGGGCATGGAGCCGGGCACGGCGCCGCCGATGTCGTCGTGGTGACCGAACGCCTGCACGAACGCCACGACCCGACCTTCGGAGAACACGGGAACCGTGACGCAGAGGTCGGGCAGGTGACCGATGCCGCCCTCGGAGCGGTAGACGTCGTTGTGGAAGTAGACGTCGCCCTCCCGCATCTGGTCGATCGGGAAGTCGCGAGCGACCGGATGGACGAGGGCGGAGTAGGAGCGGCCGGTGAGCTTGCGCAGCAACCGGTCGTGGATGCCGGCGCGGAAGTCGTGCGCGTCGCGGATCATCGGGCTGCGGCTGGTGCGGGCGATGGCCGTCTCGACCTCCATCTCGACGCTGGCCAGCGACCCCTGCACGATCTCGGTCAGCACCGGGTCGGCGCTCGCGCCGGCGTCGGCCGTCAGCGGGCCGAACGGGAACTGGGTGGGGGCTCGCCGGCTCATGAGTCGCTCCGGGTGACGATCAGGTTCAGGTAGTCGTCGACCCGGGCGGTGAAGCCCGGGTGGAGCGGCACCGTCGAGCCGAACTCCTGCACGATCGCGGGGCCGGTCACGCTCGCCCCGGGGCCGAGGTCGTCGCGCCAGAACACCGGGGTCTCGACGTACCCGTCCTCGGGCTCGAAGCAGACCGGTCGGTGACCGGTGGTCGAGGGGCGAGCGGAGCGAGCCTCGAGACCCCCGGAGCCATGACGCCTGATCTCGGGCCGGTTGATCGGGCCGATGCCGGAGACGCGGAGGTTGACCCATTCGACCTGCTGGCTGGGGTCGGTGGCGAAGTCGTAGCCGTAGAGGGCGCGGTGCTCGGCATGGAAGCGGCGTGCCACCTCGTCGGCGACGGAGGAATCGAACCGACCCTCGGGCACCGCGACCCGGACTTCGAAGGCCTGCCCGAAGTAGCGCAGGTCGGCGGTGCGGACGAACTGGTGTTGGGCGTCGACGAACCCCTCGGTACGCAGCGCCTCGGCGGCCCGGTCCAGGAGCTCGTCGTACCGGGTCGCGACGTCGGCGGGATCGAGCGCCTCGGCGAGCGTGACGTCGGTCTGCACGTAGTCGTTCTTCACGTCGACCGTGAGCAGCCCGAAGGCCGAGACGTTGCCGGGATTGGGCGGCACCAGCACGGTCGGGATGCCGAGCACGTCCATCAGTCGGCAGAGCAGCAACGAGCCCGACCCGCCGAACGTGGTGAGGGCGAAGTCGCGGACGTCGAGACCGCGCTTGACCGTCACCTGGCGCAGCGCGTTGGCCTGGTTCCAGGCCGAGATCTCCAGGACACCGACCGCGGCGCGCTCGGGGGTGAGCCCGAGCCGGTCGGCCAGCTGCACGACGCCGGCGCGGGCCGCCTCGATGTCCAGCGGGATCTCCCCACCCAGCAGGTGGGGCGGGATCCGGCCCAGCACGAGGTGGGCGTCGGTGATGGTGACCGCTCCGTCGTCGCCTCCGTTGCCGTAGCAGAGCGGTCCGGGGTCGGCGCCGGCCGACTGTGGGCCGACCTTGAGCGTTCCCTCGGGCGAGACGTGGGCGATGGAGCCACCGCCCGCTCCCACCGTCACGACGTCGATCATCGGGATCTTCGAGGGGAAGGCGCCGACGCTGCCCTCCGTGGTCAGGGTCGGCTCGCCGCCGATGACCACGCTGACGTCGGTCGACGTCCCGCCGCCGTCGCTGGTCAGCACCTTGTCGAAGCCCGCCACCTGGGCGATCAGGGCGGCACCCAGTGCCCCCGCGGCCGGCCCCGACAGCACCGTGGTGATCGGCTGGTGGACCACCTCCTCGGCGCTGAGCACGCCACCGTTGGACTTCATCACGTAGAACGGGATCTCGCGGTCGTCGTAGGCGGTGAGCCTGGCCTTGATGTTCGTGACGTACGCCGAGAGCCGCGGCTTGACCGCCGCGTCCACGAGGGTGGTCATGGCGCGCTCGTACTCGCGGTACTCGCGCAGCACCTGGCTGCTGATCGACACCACCGCCTCGGGGTGCTCCTCGGCGAGGATCTCCCGCATCCGCTCCTCGTGGGCGGGGTTGGTGTAGGCGTGGAGGAAGCAGACGCCGAGGGTGGTGATGCCCTGGGCGCGGAACCAGCGGGCCGCCTCGCGGGCACCGTCCTCGTCGAAGGGACGCACCTCGGCTCCGGTGAAGTCGAGCCGACCGCCGACGCCACGGACCAGGTCACGCGGGACGATCCTGGGGGGCTTCACCCAGAAGTAGGAGTTGCCGTAGCCGTCGGGGACCGACTGGCGCGCGATCTCGAGCATCGCCTCGTAGCCACTGGTGGTCAGGTATCCCAGCCGGTCGACCTTGCCCTCCAGCAGCTGGTTGGTCGCGACGGTGGTGCCGTGGCTGACCGCGGTGATCGCGTCCCCGCCCGCGCCGAGCAGCTCGAGCACCTTCTCGATCCCGGCCAGGAAGCCGTCGGCAGGGTTGGCCGGGGTGGAGGGAGTCTTGGTCGTGACCACGTCACCGGTGTCCTCATCGACCGCGACCACGTCGGTGAACGTGCCGCCGGTGTCGATGCCGATCCGGATCCGCTGGGTCATGGTGATGATTCAAGCCTGACCCGGCGACCCGGGCCACGGCACATTCTGCCCACCGAACCCGTCCGGGTTGGCACGACCTGCCAGTGGGCCGTCGCTCACGCGTCCGTCGGACGCTCGTTGTAGACCCCGGCCGCCTCCTGGCCGCTGAGCGCGGCGATCGCGGTCATGATCTCGTCGGTCACCTCACGTCGGGCGCGGCCCGACGGCACGCCCTCGAACCGGTCGGCGAAGTGCAGCGGCGCACCGAAGGTCACCGAGACCTTCGCGAGCCGGGGAAGGGTGGCGCCCACGGGTTGGATGTCCTGGGTGCCGGTGAGACCGACGGGGACGACGGGGCAGCCGGCGGTGAGCGCCAGGTGGGCGACGCCGGTGCGACCGCGATAGATCCGGCCGTCCCGAGAACGGGTTCCCTCGGGGTAGATCCCGAAGGCCTCGCCGCGGCCGAGGACCGCCAGCGCCGTGTCGAGGCTGGCCAGCGCCGCTGCCTGGTCGTCGCGGTCGACCGGCAGCATGCCGATGCCCTCGAACCACCATCGGGTGAGCGCGCCCTTCACGCCGGTGCCCTCGAAGTAGTCCTTCTTGGCGAGGAACGCGACCTTGCGCGGCACCACGATCGGGATCACGAGGCTGTCGGCGAAGCTGAGGTGGTTGCTGGCCAGGATCACCGCCCCGGTGGCCGGGACGTGCTCGAGGCCGGTGACCCGTGGTCGCCACAGGACCTTGGCGACCGGCGGCACGATGGTGTGAGTGACCTCGTAGAGCATGGCGCCCATCATGCCGGTTGGGCCGGGCGGGAGACGACGCCGTCCAAGTGGGCCGAAATAGGTGAAGGGCCCTCATAGGTATGAGCTACAAGGGCCCTTCGAGTGGCAGAACTCCAGCCGAAGCCTTCGTCCCACCGGCGACCGCTCTGGTGACATCCCGGTCGATGCACTCGTCTTCTCCGGCCCCAGCCAGCCCCGTCACCGGGCGGCTGCGACGTTCCCTGGGCGAACCAGTTCCCGCCGGATGGACCCTCGTTTCCGAGTCATCCCGACCCCCCTTGCAGGAGGTCGTAGGGAGAGTTCTATGCGGTCGGGACACCGCCCCGCAAGGGGTTCCGGGGACAATTCCTCACATACTTCGGGTTCCGGCGTGTCCTCCCCAGAACCGCCCGGTCTCGTCCCCAGTTAGGTGCCGACTTCTCCACAGATCCGGCCACTGCCTGTGCACTTCGGGATGCGTCATACGGAGGGTGCGCTCGGGGGCTCCGCCCGGATGACGCATCGGGTGGGTCAGGCCGCGCGGGCCCAGCCACCGGCCACCAGGGCCTGTTCGATCTGGCAGATGAAGGCATCGGGCTCGAGACGCAGCCCGAGCAGCGGCAGCCGCAGCACGGTGTCTCCGGCGAGGACGAGCACGTTCTGCCGGAGCGCGTCCCCGACGACGTTCATGGCCCAGGTGTGATGGATGCCGTCGATCTCGACGACCAGCCGGAACTGCGGCCAGTAGAGGTCGAGGTAGTAGCGGCCGCGCTGGTCGCGGCGCAGCGTCTGGCGTTCGGGCGGCGGCAGGCCGCGGCGCTGCAGCTCCCGGCCGAGGTCGAGCTCGCCCAGCGACCGAGCACCGTCGAGCAGATCGTTGACCACTGCGTGCAGGAACCGGCGTCGTGGCGCCTTGCGGACCCGCAGCATCTCGGTGGCCACGATCTCCGCCGGTGCCAGGCCCTGCTGCACGGTCATCGTCAGCAGCAGCGCCGCCTGCTTGTCGGTGCGTGCCCACAGACCCGCCCGAACCGCGGCCACCGGGGCGCGAGTGCGCGGGACCCCCGAGGTGACGACGTCGTCGGCAGACCAGCGGCGGGTCTGCCGGATGTCGAACCAGGGGGTACGCCGAACCCGGGCGCCGCGCGGCACCGAGACCCGCACCCGGTCCTCGGCGTAGTGCTTCAGCCCGCCGGCCACCAGGGCTGACGCACCATCGAGGCAGGCGCGTGGGCCGCCCTGGAAGACCGCAGCCCAGCGAAGTCCGACCTCACCGAGCTCACCATTGGCCAGGTGGACCGACTGATCGCCGATCAGCTGCCAGCGACCGCCCCGGACCTCGGCCCGGATCTCCCACCGGGTGACCGCCAGGGCGTAGAGCTGACGGCGCGACGCGACACCCCCCTGGGCCCTGGCAAGTTCGAGGGCGGCCACGCGCCGCTCAGAGGAGCGGAAGGAGGAGTCCATCGCTGTACCGTCCGCGCCGGGAGTCGTCGACGCCAGACCCCGTGAGCCTTCTGGGGAGAACCGACCGGGATCCGTCATGCGGAGAGTGCGCCGAAGCGCTCTGTCCGTATGACGCATCCAACGGCGGAGCCGGTGCAGGGGGCTCGCAAATAGGTGAAGGGCCCTTGTAGGTATGAGCTCCAAGGGCCCTTCGGGTGACCAGTACTGGTGATGCTCCCGGTCGATCGCTCCTCGACTCCGGCCCCAGCCGTCTCATCACCCGACGCCTGCGACGTTCCCTGGCGAACCAGTTCCCGCCGAACGGACCCTCGTCTCCGAGCCATCCCGACCCCCCTTGCGGAAGGCCGTGAGGAGAGTTCTATGTGGCGAAAGCCCAGCCCCGCAAGGGGTTTCGCCGACTTTTCTCCACATACTTCGAGTTCCGGCGCGTCCTCCCCAGGGGATCGGCATGCCATCCCCAGCCTGCGGCCACTTCTCCACAGCCTGACCCCGCCCCTGTGGACGACGGATTCGTGGCTAGGAGGGCCAGCCGAGCAGGTCCGAGACGTCTCGGGACAGCGTCATCGGGTCGAACGGCTTGGGGATCATGCCCGCCACGCCGAGACCGTCCCAGTCGGCCCGATCACCCACCCGGACCTTGGCGGTCACCAGGACGACGGGGATGTCGGCGGTGGCAGGATCGGCGGCCAGCCGTCGGTAGGTCTCCAGCCCATCCATGCCGGGCATCATCACGTCGAGCAGGATCGCGTCCAGGTGGTGCGCGGCAGCCAGTTCCAGCGCCGCTTGACCCCCGTCCGCGGTGAGCACCTCCCAGCCGCCGACCGACTCCAGCGCGACCTCCGCCACCATCCGGATCGATTCGTCGTCATCGACGACCAACACCCGCGTCATCCGCCGACTTCCTGCAGCCGGCGGGTCGAGGCGGGTTCCGACGCCGGCAAAGTGAACAGCATCGTGGTGCCGGCGCCGGCGCGACTCTCGGCCCAGATCCGGCCCCCGTGGCGTTCGACGATCGCTCGGCAGATCGCCAGCCCGAGTCCGGTCCCGCCCTTCTCCCGTGCGTCGGAGGAGTCCACCTGGGCGAAGGGTTCGAAGATCAGCGCCAGCTTGCTGCTGGGGATGCCCCGCCCCTCGTCACGCACCCGGAACACCACGTGCCCGTCCGCAGCATGCGCGGAGACCACCACGACCCCCCCGGGGTCGGAGAACTTGATGGCGTTGCCGAGCAGGTTCGACAACGTCTGCATGATCTGGTCCTCATCCCCGAGCACCCGCCCGCCGCAGGGGCCCACCTCGAGCGTGATGTCGCGTTCCACGCCGGCGCCCCTCATCTCCTGCGCGGCGGCGCGGACCAGGTCGCCAGCGTCGGCCTCGGTCAGCTCCATCTCGGAGCCCCCCGAGCCGATCCGCTCCATGTCGAGCAGGTCGTTGATCAGGCGGGTGAGGCGTTCACTGCTCTCGGACGCCACCGTCACCATGGCCTCGACCCGCGGTGACAGCTCACCCACGGCACCACCCGCGAGCAATCCCAACGTCCCCCGGATGGCGGTGAGCGGTGTCCGCAGCTCGTGGCTGACCACGGACAGGAACTCGCTCTTCATCCGTTCGACGTCGCGTCGCTCCGTGATGTCCCGGAAGACCACGACGGCGCCTCGCGGTTGGCCGTCGTCGGGATCCACGACGGGACTGGCCGTCACCTCGACCGGGAAGGGCTCTCCTCCGACCCGTCGATACGTGTCGTCGATCTGACTGACCATCTCACCGGAGAGTGCCGCAAGCATGACGTAGCAGTCGTCGGCGGTGTGCTCTCCCTGGCCGGCGTGCAGGGTCTCGTGGGCGTCGCGGCCGAGCAGGTCACGGGTGCGCAGCCCGACTGCCTCTGCCGCTGAGGGGTTGACGAAGGTGATCTGCCCCTGCGGGTCAACGCCGTAGATGCCGTCGCCGACCGAGGTGAGGAGCAGCGCATTCTGAGCAGCCAGCCGGTGGAGATCGGCGGTCTGCTCGTCGACACGGCGCTCCAGCCCGTGCCGGAGCGAGTCGTTGACGGCCGAGAGGATGGTCTGCCGGGTTCCCGCCAGCAGGACCAGGAGCAGCCAGAGCACGGCGACGGGAGTGGTCAGCTGCTCGGGGGACAAGCTCTGGACCGAGCCGGCCACCAGAAGCACGGCGAAGACAAGGAGCGCTCCACGGGTGTCCGAGGGTGGCCGGGTGGCGTCGCGGTCTGCCGGCAGGCTGGGCGTCAGCGCCGCCAGCATCACCACGAGGTAGCCGATGATCCAGCCGAGGTCCAGCCTCGAGCCCCATTCGAAACTGTCCTGGGCGACCTGCACCGCATAGGCAAGATCGGTCCCGGCGTAGATCACGAAGCCCAACGCGATCAGGATCAGGCTACGCCGGTCGGGCCCGCCGGCGCGGAGCAGCAGCACGATCGCGACGGTCACCAGCAAGACATCGAGCACCGGGATCACGATGGCGCCCATGAACGTGGCGGCAGACACCTGCCCGGGGTGCAGCAATTGTGGGTAGACCAGCACGGACACGATGGCCAGCACGCCGACTCCGGCGGCCAACCCGTCGATGAGCGCCATGACCTGGCCCGCGCCTCGGCGCCGTACGCCGGGGAACGCGGCCAGTCCGGCGATGGTGAGCAGCAGGGCCACGACCACGCCGCCATCAGTGACCGCCAGCTGGCCGCTGAGGGCGCCGGACACATTGCCGATGAGCGCCACCAGGGTTGCCACCAGGAACAACCGCCATGAGTGACGCCGACGCCCCGTGCTCTGCCGGGCGCGGTAGGCGCAGCTGCCCGCAACGAGAACCCCGACCAGCACGAACAGCAGCGCGCTCACGCTCTCGCGAAATCCCTGGGGAAGCCGGGGGTCCAGCAGGATGATGGCCGCGCCTGCGACCGCGACGACCACGGCGATGGCGATGGCGAAGACCCGTTGCTGGGTGCTCGCGGACAGAGGGCTTCCCACCGGACCACTCTAGAAGCGGTAGCCCCTTTCCGTGATGCTTCGAAAGAACCGGTTCCGGGTTAGTGCGGTTGCACTATCTCGAAGGCGGCCGCTATCTCGAGGAGCCGGCGGTCCTGACCGTGGGCCGCCACGAGCTGGACGCCGACCGGCCAGCCTTCCGGCGTACGGCCGGCAGGGACCGAAATCGCCGGACAACCGGTGACGCTGATCAGGTAGGCCGACCTCATCCAGTCGAGGTACGACGTCATCGGGCTGCCATCGATCTCGGTCGGGAACTCCTGGTCGGCCGGGAACGGCGGCACCTGCGACGTCGGCAGCACCAGCAGGTCGTACTCGGCGAAGAATCCGCGCATCGTCTCCGACAGCGCGGTCCGTTGGGCGTACGCGCGGGCCACGTCGGCGCCGGTGAGACCCTCCCCAGCGCGGATGTTGTCGGCGAGAGACTGCTTGAACCCGTCGGGGTGGCGGCGGAGCAGATCCCCGAACGTCGCCTGGAAGTGCCACGCGCGCAGCGTGCGGAACGTGTCCTCGCCGGCGGACAGGTCCGGGTGGGCGTCGAAGACCGAGGCACCGGACCGGACCAGCAGTCGCCCCGCCGTCTCGAGCACTGCGGCCACCCGTGGGTCCACCGCGAAGGCGCCGCCGAGGTCGACGGTGTAGCCGACCCGCAGCCCGGCGAGGGTGCCCTGCAAGGGGGGCGCGAACGTTCCACCCGCATCCCCCAGGGCGAACGGCGCCCGCGGATCGGGGCCGGCGAGCACGGACAGCAGGAGCGCGACGTCCCCGACATTGCGCGCCAGCGGGCCACCGACCGAGGTCGTCTCCCAGTGGTTCGTGGTCGGCCAGGTCGGCACCCGACCCAGACTGGGTCGCAGCCCGACGACGCCGCAGAACGAGGCCGGGTTGCGCAGGCTGCCGCCCATGTCGGACCCCTCAGCGAGCGGCACCATCCCGGCTGACAGCGCGCACGCGGCACCCCCGCTGGAGCCGCCGGCCGAGCGCGCGGGGTCGACCGGGTTGCGGGTCGTACCGAAGACCCGGTTGAACGTGTGGGAGCCGGCCGCGAACTCCGGCACGTTGGTCTTGCCGAGGATCACGGCTCCGGCCCGCCGGATCCGCTCCACGATCAGGTCGTCGGTCTCCGGGACGTGGTCGGCGAACAGCGGCGAGCCGTAGGTCGTGCGCCAGCCCGCCACGGCATGGGTGTCCTTGACCGCGAACGGAAGCCCGTGCAGCGGACCGACCGGATGGCCGCCGGCGAGGTGCTCGTCGGCAGCTGCCGCCCCCGCTCTGGCGCGCTCCTCGTCGAGCGACACGATGGCGTTGAGCTCCGGGTTGCGCTCGGCGATCCGGGCGAGGTGGAGCTCGAGCAGCTCGCGCGCGGAGATGTCACGGCGGCGTACGGCCTCGGCCTGCCCGCGGGCGGTCCACTCGACGCTGATGGTCATCCGGTCACCCTGCCACCCGCGCCGTCAGGTGGCGGTGGCTCAGCGGCCTAATGTAACGACGAATCGGTGGCTCACCCACCGCTGGCGGGGTCACCGGCGACGGCCGAGCAGCACGCCGAGCACGACGAGGCCGGCGCCCACTGCGACACCGGTGAGGAAGTCGCGTTGCGACCCGACCCGACCGGGCGCGGCGTCGGTGTAGAACACCGGCATCCCGTCGTCACCGGCGCCGAACGTGGACGCTGGTGCGCCAGGCGTCAGGGCGCCGGTGAGAACGCCCGCGACGTTGCCGAAGAACTCCCCCGCCATCCGCCGGGAGACCGAGGTGAGCATCCGCTGGCCGACGCCGCCGATCATGCCGCCGACGACGGCGTCGGCGTCGTAGGTCACGACGGTGCCCTCGTCGGAGGGGGCGAAGCGCACGGCGACCGTCGCGCCGATCGTGCCGGGAGCTCCGGCCCCCTGGAGCCGCATCACCAGCGACTCGTGCGGCACCAGGTCGGAGAGCACGCACGACCCGCTGTAGCTGCCCTTGATCGCGGCGACCCCGGCGGTGACGGTCATCGCGTAGGCCTGCTCACCCTCCTCGGAGGGCACGGCCTCCAGCCTCTCGCACCCGGGGATCGTCCGGACCAGCACGACAGGGTCGAGCAGCGCGTCCCAGACCTTCTCGACGGGCGCGGGCAGCAGGTTCTCCCCGGTGAACTTCATGTGGACTCCTTCTGGCGGCGCAGGTGGAACAGCTCCGACGGCGAGATCGGCATCGCGGTGATCTCGATGCCCTCGGCGTCCTCGATCGCCGCGGCGAAGACAGCAGCCGACGGGATCACACCGGCCTCCCCGGCGCCCTTGATGCCGAGCGGGTTCAGGGGGGACGGCGTCTCCAGGTGGTCGATGTCGATGCGGGTCGGCACCTCGGTGACGTAGGGCATCAGGAAGTCCATGAAGGAGGCGTTGAGCAGCTGCCCGGCCTCGTCGTAGACCATCCGTTCGTAGAGCGCGCCGCCCACCCCCTGGGCCACACCGCCGTGGATCTGGCCCTCGACGATCATCGGGTTGATCAGGTGGCCGCAGTCGTGGACGACGGCGTACTTGAGGATCGTGATCTCGGCGGTCTCGGGGTCGGTCTCCACGATCACCGCGTGCATGCCGGAGGCGAAGGTCGACCGCTCCGGCGAGTAGAAGTCACGGCCCTCCAGGCCCGGCTCGTCGTCCTCGGCGACCGGCGGCTTCCCAGGATCACCCACCGAGAACTGGGTCGCCGCCTTCGACGCCTCGTCGAAGGCGTAGCGCAGCGGGTTGGACAGCACGGCCACGGTTCCGAGGTCGATCTGCGACTCGGTGCCCTTCACCCGGACCACGCCGTCGACGATCTCGAGATCGGCCTCGTCCGCCTCGAGCGCGTCGGCCGCGATCCGCAGCGCCTTCTCCCGCGTCCGCAACGCCGCGAGATGGATGGCCGAGCCGCTCATCACGGCCGCGCGCGACGCGAAGGTGCCGACGGCGTACGGCATCCGGCGGGTGTCGCCGGTGACCACCTCGACCCGGTCGAAGGGGACACCGAGGGCGTCCGCCACGATCTGGGCGAACGCCGTCTGGTGGCCCTGCCCCTGGGTGGTGAGACCGGTGGCGACCTTGACCTTGCCGGACGTCTCGATGTGGACGTGGGCGCCTTCGTAGGGCCCGACGCCGGTGCCCTCGACGTAGCAGGCCAGACCGATGCCGACCTGCCGCCCCTGCGCTGCCATCTCCTCGCGGAACGCCGGGAACTCGTCCCAGCCGACCAGGTCCTTGAGCTTGGCGAGCAACGCCGGATAGTCGCCGGAGTCGTACTCGAGCTCGCGACCGTCCTGGAAGATCAACCCCTGGTCGTAGGGGAACTCGTCGGGCTGGATGAAGTTCGCCGCCCGCACCTCGGTGCGGTCCTTGCCGAGCGCGGCCGCGATCGCGTCCATGGTGCGTTCCATGACGAAGCAACCCTGCGGCCGGCCGGCGCCGCGGTAGGGCGTCACCATGACGGTGTTGGTGAAGAGGCTCTCGAAGGCGACCCGGTAGTTGGCCGGTTTGTAGGGTCCGAGCAGCTGGGTGGACGTGATGATCGGGACGATCAGGCCGTACGGCGAGTACGCACCGTGGTCGTGCCAGAACTCGACGTCGAGGCCGAGGATCCGGCCCTCGTCGTCGAAACCGACCTCGACGTGGTGCTCCTGGCCGCGTTCGTGCGCGGAGGAGATGAAGTGTTCACGGCGGTCCTCGGTGAACTTGACCGGCACGCCGAGTGCGCGGGCCGCCAGCGGCACCAGCAGCTCCTCCGGCCAGGGGTGGTTGATCTTCACGCCGAAGCCGCCGCCCACGTCGGGGGTGATCACGTCGACCTGGCCGAGGTCGAGGCCGAGCTTGGCAGCGACGCAGCCGCGGACGCCGGTCGAGGTCTGGGTCGACGTCCACACCGTCAGCCGGCCGAGGTCGGGATCCCAGCGGGCGACGGTGCCACGCCCCTCGAGCGGCTGGCAGGACGACCGCTCGATGGTGAGGTCGAGGCTGAGCGTGCGGGGCGCCGCCGCGATCGCACCCCGGGCGTCGCCGTTCTCCTGCTCCAGCCTGGCGCCGACGTTGCCCGGCACGTCCTCGTGGACCAGCGCGGCGGCGGCACGGGCCGCCGGGATGCCGACCACGGGCGGGAGGAACTCGTAGTCGACCCGGATCCGGTCGACGGCGTCCTCGGCGACGTAGCGATCGTCGGCGACCACGAACGCGATCGCCTCCCCGACGTAGTTGACCTCGTCCCTGGCCAGCGCGAACTGGGTGCGGCCGTGGGTGAGCGCCGGGTGGGGGATCAACAGCGGCAACGGCTCCGCCATCGGGCCGGCCAGATCGTCGTGGGTCCACACCGCGTGGACACCCTCGACGTCGAGGACGCCGCTGACGTCGATGTCGAGGATCCGGGCGTGCGCATGGGGAGACCGCAGCACGGCGGCGTGCAGCACCCGCTGCCCGACCAGCACGTCGTCGGCGTAGCGGCCCTGGCCGCGCAGGAAGCGCTGGTCCTCGACACGCGGGACCTTGGTGCCGAACAACTTCGTCGTCATGCCCGCTCCCGCGTGATCTCGGCAGCGCGGAGCACGGACTTGACGATGTTCTGGTAGCCGGTGCAGCGGCAGAGGTTGCCGGCGATCATGTCGCGGGCCTCGTCCTCGCTCGGCGCGGGCGTCTCGCGCAGTCCCGCGGTGATGGTGGTGAGGAAGCCGGGGGTGCAGAAGCCGCACTGGAGACCGTGACAGTCCGAGAACGCCTGCTGGACCGGCGACAACGACCCGTCGGCCTCGGTCAGCCCCTCGACCGTGGTGATCGCGGCATCCTCCGCGGAAACCGCGAACATCAGGCAGGAGCGGACCGGCCGGTCGTCGAGCAGCACGGTGCAGGCCCCGCAGACACCGTGTTCGCAGCCGACGTGGGTGCCGGTCAACCCGCAGTCGTGCCGCAACGCGTCGGAGAGCAACCGCCGGGCCGGCACCCGGATGTCGTGGCTGGCTCCGTTGACCTGGAGCCGGACGTCGTGGAGCTCCTCGCTCATGCGGTCCTCTCCCCTGCCCGTGACCGGGCGTGGTCAGTGGCGGCCACCAGCACCCGACGGGTGAGTACCCGCACGAGGTGAGCACGGTACGCCGCGGTCGCATGGATGTCGTCGGCCGGATCGAGCTCGGTGAGGACGTGCTCGGCGGCCTCGTCCGGTGAGCGTGCCCCCACGTCGATGACCGTCGGGACGTCGTTGACGGAGAGGAAGCCCAGCCGTGCTTCGGCGACCTCGTCAGCCTCGAGCCGCACCACGCCGGCGACCCCGACCAGCGCGTAGTCACCGTGCCGGCGGGCGATCTCGGCGAAGCCCACCCCCTGATCAGGGCGTAGCGCCGGGAAGAACGCCTCGGTGGCGATCTCGTCGGCAGCCAGCGTCGACTCCAGGGGACCTGCGAACAGGTCGGCGGCGGCGATGGTGCGGGTGCCGCGCACGGACGCCACCTCCACCGAGCCACCCAGCAGCGACAACACGACCGGCATCTCCGCCGCGGCGTCGGCATGGACGATCGAGCCGACCGTCGTACCCCGGTTGCGGATGGTGGCGTGGGCGACGTGCGAGAGCGCCATCGCCAGCAGCGGTTGGCACTCCGCGGCCGCGGCGTCAGCCAGCACGTCGGCGTGACGGGCCAGTGCCCCGACCCGGACGCCGTCGGCGCCGACGACGACTCCGTCCAGGTCGGGCACCCGGTTGATGTCGACCAGCGACGCGGGCGCGGCCAGCCGCATCGAGAGCAACGGCACCAGGCTCTGACCGCCGGCCAGCACCTTGGCGTCCGGCGCCTCCGCCAGGGCCGCCAGCGCGGCGGTCAGCGACCCCGGCCGGAGGTACGCGAATGGTGCTGGTTTCACTGACTTCCTAGCTGTCCTTGTGCGGCGGCGCGTGGTCCTCGCGGTGGGCACCGGGGTGACCGACGGCGAGCATCGTCCCGTCCCCGGCCCGGGGGGCCACCAACTTCGCCAAGTGATAGCCACCCACCACCACGACCGTACCGAGCGCGATTCCGGTGAGGGAGAAGTCGTCGGTGAACTTCAGGGTGCTGGCGGGGACGATGCCCAAGATGATGCCCGCGGAGACCGGGACCAGGTTGACGGGATTGGCGAAGTCGACCGCGTTCTCCTTCCAGATCTTGGCCCCGAGCAGGCCGATCATGCCGTAGAGCACCAACGTGATGCCGCCGAGCACAGCCGGCGGCGTCGCGTTGACGATCGCGCCGAACTTGGGCACCAGACCGAGCAGGATCGCCACCGCGGCGGCCACGAAGTACGCGGCCGTCGAGTAGACCCGGGTGGCGGCCATGACGCCGATGTTCTCGGCGTAGGTCGTGGTCGGCGAGCCGCCCACGGACGAGGTGATCACGGTGGCGACACCGTCGGCGGCCACGGCCCGGCCCATCACCGGGTCGAGGTCGGTCCCGGTCATCTCGGCCACCGCCTTGACGTGCCCGACGTTCTCGGCGACCAGCGCGATCACGGCCGGCAGGACGAGCAGGGTGAACGTCAGCGAGAAGCTCGGGAAGTGCCAGCCGACGGCGGCCAGGTTGCCGGCCTCGGTCTGGTTTCCGACCAGACCCTCGATGGTCTTCGCGGGGAAGCCGAACCAGTCCGCGTTGCTGACCCCGCTCCAGTCCACGCGGTCGTGCGGGCCGGGGTCGGCCGCGGCCGGGGTCGGCAGCGAGGTCTGACCGAAGATCAGGTCCGCCACCCAGGAGACGAGGTAGCCGACGATCAGGCCGAGGAAGATCGCGATCCTGCCGAGGAATCCTCGGAAGCCGACAGCCATCAGGATGACGGCGGTCATCGTGATGATCGCGACCCAGGGGTCGGCCGGCATGTAGACGGTGGCGGCGACCGGGGCGAGGTTGAACCCGATCAGCATCACCACGGCGCCGGTGACGACCGGCGGCAACACCGCGTTGACGACGCCCGATCCGAGGAAGTGGATGATCAGGCCGACGATCGCCAGCACCACACCCGCGACCAGGATCGCTCCGGTGACGTCTTCGGGACCGCCTCCCTGGAGGTAGATCGCGCCGGCGCCACCGACGAAGGAGGCGGAGGTCCCGAGATAGCTCGGCACCTTGCCCTTCACGATCAGCAGGAAGCAGATCGTGGCGATGCCGCTCATCATGATCGCGAGGTTGGCGTTCAGCCCCATGATGATCGGGAAGACGAACGTCGCCCCGAACATCGCGATCACGTGCTGGGCACCGAGGCCCGTGGTCTTGCCCCAGCTGAGCCGCTGGTGCGGCGCCACGGCCTCGCCAGGCCCCGGATCGACTACGTCCCACTTGAACATCGACATGATGACCCCTTCTCTGGCGCTGATGTGGCCCGAGGCTCCACAAGGTAGTGGCGTCCATGACACACCCTCGACGGCGAGAGATGCCGAAGGAACGCCGAGGCCGCTGGCACGTGTTGCGGCGCGTCGCCCAGTGGGTGTACGCGATAGTCCACGGACTTTCGGTCCCGATAACCGCGTCGGACGCGACCGAAAGTCCGTGGACTACCTCACGGTGGGGTCAGCGACTCCCGTCATGAGAACTGCTACGCAGCCCGCTCGGCCAGCGAGTCACTGAGCAGCGCCACCAGCGCCTCGAGGCGTACGTCGGTGGTCGAGGTCGACTCCTCGTCGGCTCCGTCGAGCGCCCTCGCCACCAGGCCGGCCTTGCTGTCGATCAGCTCGGCGATCCGGGCGTCCATGGTCTGGGCGGCGATGACCCGCCACGCCGTGACCGGCTCGGTCTGCCCGATCCGGTGCACCCGGTCGATGGCCTGGGTCTGCTCGGCATCGGTCCAGGAGAGCTCGGCCAACACCACGTTGGAGGCGACCTGGAGGTTGATCCCGACGCCGGCCGCGGTCAGCGAACAGATGATGATCGAGACGCCGGGGTCGTTGACGAACCCGTCGAGGGCCTTCTGCCGCGCAGTGGCCGACTGCTCACCCCGGATCTCGGTGAATCTGATGTCGCGCTTGGTGAACACCTCGCCGGCGGCGTCCATGACATCGCGGTGCTTGGCGAAGAAGACCACCTTGCCGGCGCTGCGCGCCAGCTGCGCGGCGTAGTCGGCGGCGAGCCCGGCCTTGGCCTGACCGATCCGACGAACCATCGAGAAGACGTTGTCGGTGGACGTCGAGTTCTCGTCGTCGGACAGCTCCCACCCGGCCACCCGCCGCACGAGCTCGAGGTCGATCCCTTCCACCTCGTGGCCGCTGCGTCGGGCCGCGAGCGCGCTGTCGTAACGCTTCACCAGCCGCTTCGCGAGCACCTGCTCGGCCGCGCGGATGGAGCGGCCGCCTGCGTCGTCCAGCTCGACCGGCAGGTCGGCGATCCGGCGGGCCGGGATGTCGGCGGCCACCTCGACCTTGCGGCGACGCACGATCCCCAGGTCGACGGTGGCCTGCCGGGCGGCCGGGTAGAAGCCGTGGTCCGCGGGCGAGAGGCCGGTCTCCTCCAGTGCCGCCATCAGCCTGGGGCCGGGCTTCTTCTCCTCGATCCAGCCGAGGAACTGCCAGATGGCACGGAAGTCCTCGACGTCGTTGATCAGCGGCGTGCCGGTCAGCGCCATCATCAGTGGGCGCGCGACACGCTGCCGGATCCGGTCGGAGATCTCGAGCACGTGCTGCGAGCGCTGCGACTTCTTGTTCTTGATGAAGTGGGCTTCGTCCACGATCATCCCGCGGAACCCGTGGTCCCCGATCCAGCCGACGTGGCGGTCGAGGATCTCGTAGTTCACCACGATGATGTCGGCGAACCCGTCCACGGCATCACCGTCGCTGTGCACCACGCTGACGGTCTTCGACGGGGTCCAGAGCTCGGCCTCCCGCGCCCAGTTGGTCTTCACCACGTTCGGCACCACGGCCAGCAGCGGATAGGCGCCGGCTGCCTGGGCAGCCAGCAGCGCCTGGGCGGTCTTGCCGAGGCCCGGCTCGTCGGCGAGCAGGAAGGTCCGGTGACCTTCGGCCACCGCCGCGACCAACCGGGACTGGTGGTCCATGAGGTCCAGCCCGTCGGGGAGCGCCACCGGCCGGGCCGAGGGCAGCGCCATGCAGGAGGGCGCCCCCGGAGCGACGTGCTCGAAGGAGTTGAGCAGCGAGCCGATCAGCTCCCACCCGGCCAGTCTCCGCTCACGGGGCCGGACCGGTGCCGCACTGAAGTCGGGCGGCATGAAGGGGTTGGACAGCTGCGCCCGGGTGACCGACTGCGGCACCACCTGTCGCTCGGTGCGTACGGCGGTCGTCGCCGTCCGGGCGGTTCGCTCCACCTCGGGCTCCGGCTCGAGGCCGCCCGCGATCTGCATCTCACGCTTGAGCCGACGGGTCGCCTCGGTGGTCTCGGCGTCCTCGGCCAGCAACGCGAACAGGGACGGCTCGCGGGCCGCGGTCTGCGCCAGGATCGTCGCGATGCCGTCGAGCCGCTTCAGCTGCGCGGCGCGCTCGGTCTCCCCCAGCTCGACGTCGGACTTCAGCCGGGCCCGTTCCTCGCGCACCAGCAGCGCCACGACCTGGAACCGGGTGCCCTCGCCACGACCACGCTGCACACCGGTCTCGACCTCGCGCACCGCCTTCGCCAGCACCGGGATGATGCCGTCGTTGTCCAGGGGACGGCGACGCCCCCGCTGCGCGGTCCGTCCGCGATCGGACCTTCGCTGACCTGATCCGGCCACCGACCCTCCTCTGCACGTGGTCGTTGTTCGATGCTCTGACCTGCGGCGACGACGATCCCGGACGGGGCACGAGGAGCGTGCCACCCCGGACCTCGAGGCGATCCCGACGGACGTGCCTCGCGCCGGACCGGGTCGTGGTCCAGGGATCGGTCATCGTCGGGAGCCCGGCGTCAGCCGGACCTGACCCCCATCGTAGACGCTCGTCGCCCGCGCGTCTCACCGACTCCCGGAAGCGTCAACCGCTGATGTCCAGGACGCGGAGCGCCACGGCGACGTCGAGCCGCAGATGAGGGTCCGAGGACAGGGGGCCCAGCAGCCGTTCCAGCTTCCCGACCCGGTAGCGCATCGTGTTGTAGTGGAAGAACTGCAGCCGCGCCGCCTGCGCCACGTTGAAGTTGGTGTCGAGCAGCACCTGCAGCGTCTCGCGCAGGTCGGCCGCCTCGGGCGTGCGCAGCGCCAGCGGTCCGAGGATGTCGTGGGCGAAGGTCCGCAGCTCGGCGGCGTCGGGCACCAGAGCGATCAGCCGGTGCAGACCGAGCTGGTCGAAGAACGTGGTCGAGCCGTTGCCCGACACGCGCCGGCCGACCTCGACCGCACGCCGCGCCTGCCCGTAGCAGCCGGGGAGGTCGTCGAGACTCGTGGCGACCCGGCTGACGCCGACCGAGAACGAGCGCCGACCGCCACCCCGGTCGCCGGCCACGGCTGCCACGGCCCGGCGTACGACGTCGGCGCCCCGGGGCGTCTCGTCGGCGTCCGCCACCGGCAGCAACGAGACGGCCTCGGAGGAGAAGTCGACCGACGGAATCCCGGGGTCGAGGTCCTGGGTGACCTGGCGCCAGGCGGCAGCGAACCGCTCCTGGAAGCGCCGTCGCTGGTGCGAGGTCGGCGGCTCGTCCGCCGGGTCCGGCGGGTCGATCTCGGCGGCCACCACGACGACCGGGCGACCGAGGGTCCACCCGAAGGCGGTCTCGTGCTCCTCGACGTAGGCCGGGTCGCGGGCGCGGTGCGCGAAGAGCTCACGGAGGAAGTCGCCCTGGTACTTGTTCTCGACCGCGCCGATCGCCTCCTGCTGGGTGATCAGGAGCGCGGCGACGGTGGCTGCTCGCTCGAGCGCGTGCACGTCGTCGGCCGGGATCGGACCGTCCCGGCGAACAGCGACCAGGCGGGCCAGATCGGTGCCCGCGGCCGCCACCCGGAGTGTGCGGGCCTCACCCCTGCCGACGCGGGCCCCGTCGCCGCCGATCCGCTCCACCCGCAACCGCCCGGTGGGGTCGACGAGGTCGGCCTCGGCCAGCGCCTCCCGGTCCTCGGTGGAGACGTGACCTGCCTGCTCCCGACCGTCGGAGGAGGTCACCAGGACGGCACCGCCGAGCACCCCGGCCACCTCGGCGGTGATCCTCGCCAGGTCACCGCCCTCGAGCACGATCTCGGTGAGCGCGGTGTGGAGGGCGTCGACGCGCGCCAGGGCGGCAGCGGCGTCCCGAGCCCCCGACTCGGCGGTCACCGGTTATCACCTTGTGTCCCAGATCCGACCACACGTTGGCACAACCTCACATCGCGCACGCTACCGAGCGCCGACTAGCGTCGGAAGCATGACCCCGGTGGGATCGCTGGCCGTCGCCGCCCCGCCGCGGGTGCGCGACCGGCTGCACGCCGCGCCGGACGGCCCGGTGGCGATGGTCCACCGTGGCGAGCACGCGCTCTACGTCGACGTCGGCGGCTGGTGCGTCGGGGTCGTCACGCACGGCGCGGCCCGGGTCCCCTGTGCGCTCCGGCCCGCCGTCGATCAGTTCCCGGCGTCCCTCGCGGCCGGCCGGGTATCGGCGTACGTCGAGGGAGGCACGCTGCACGTCGGCGATCGTCGGTTGCCGATCCACCGGCTCGAAGGAGCGCGTGTGCCTCGGCTCGACCTCGCCACGGTCCTGGCAACGGTCGCGCGAAGCCGCGAGGTCACTCCCCCGGCGGTGGCCGGTTTCGTCGCGAGCACGCTGCCGTCGGCACGGATCGACGCCCGGTCCGCGGCCGGGCTGATCGGGGCCGGCGAGGGTCTGACCCCCCTCGGCGACGACCTGCTCGCCGGGTGGCTCGCGATCCACCGGGCCGTCGGGGTCGCCACCCCGGAGGTCGACGCCGTGGTCGCCTCCCACTCCCCTCGAACCACGCTGCTGTCCGCGACCCTCCTCGACTGCGCCCGGCACGGTGAGGTCCTTCCCGAGTTCGCCGCGTGGGTGTGGGCGCTGGGCACCCCCGATGCTCCGGCGCGAGGGCGCGACCTCTGCGCCGTCGGCGCCACCTCCGGCGCCGGCCTGCTCCACGGCGCCCGGATCGCCCTCAACCAGCTTCAGGAGACCGCATGACCACCGATCACGTCGAGCTCCGTCCCGGTGCCTACGCCGACTCCGTCGCGCTCCTCCAGGTCAGTCGTAGCGTCCAGCAGTCGCCCGGGGTCGTCACCGCCCAGGTCGCGATGGCGACGCCCCTGAACGTCGAGGTGCTCGGCACCATGGGCTTCTCGGTCCCCGAGGGAGTGACCCCCAACGACCTGGTGGTCGCGATCCGGCTGGCACCGGACGGGGAGCTTGCCGCGGCCCTCGCCGCGGTCGAGCGGGCCCTCGCGCCCACGCCGCGCACCGGCGGGGACGGGTTCGCGGCCGAGCCCCGGCGTACGACGGCGACGGCCCTGCTCGACGGACCGGCGCTCGCCCTCGTGTCGGTCCCCGGGGCGAGTGCGCTGGTCGAGGCCATGGACGCCCTCGACGCCGGGTGCGACGTGATGATCTTCAGCGACAACGTGCCCGTGGAGCAGGAGGTCATCCTCAAACGGACCGCCGCCGGACGCGGGCTGCTGGTGATGGGCCCCGACTGCGGCACCGCGGTCGTCGGCGGCCTCGGCCTCGGCTTCGCCAACGCCACCCGCCCGGGACCGGTGGGCCTGGTGGCGGCGTCCGGGACCGGCTGCCAGCAGCTCCTGGCACTCCTCGACCGGGCCGGCGTCGGCGTCACCTCGGCGCTCGGCGTCGGTGGTCGCGACCTCTCCGCCGAGGTCGGTGGCCTGTCCACGATCGAGGCGATGCGGCGGCTCGACGCCGACGACGAGGTCGAGCTGATCGTGGTCGTCTCCAAGCCGCCCGCCCCCGAGGTCGCGTCCCGCATCGAGCAGTACGCCGCAGGGCTGGACACTCCGGTCGAGCTGGCGCTGCTCGGGGCGGGCCGCCCGGACCTCACTGCGGCCACCGAGGCGGTGCTGCGCCGACTCGGCACACCCGTGCCGGCCTGGCCGGTCGACGGCCGCGCCGGCCCGGGGACCGGCGGCGGGATCCGCGGTCTCTTCGTGGGCGGCACGCTGTGCCAGGAGGCGCGGCTGATCGCCGGCGACGACGGCGGACACACCTTCGTCGACTTCGGCGACGACGCCTGGACCCAGGGTCGCGCCCACCCGATGATCGATCCCACGCTGCGGCTCGACCACCTGCGGCAGGCTGCCGCCGACACCGCCACCGGTGTGCTGCTGCTCGACGTGGTGCTCGGGCACGGCGCCGAGCCGGATCCCGGCCTGCTGCTGGCCCCGGCGCTCTCGCAGATCCGACAGCCGGTGGTCGTCAGCGTGATCGGCACCGCGCTGGATCCGCAGGACCGCGACCGGCAGGTCCGGACCCTGGTGGAGTCCGGCGCCGAGGTTCACCTGTCCAACGCCGCGGCCACCCGCCGCGCGCTCGAGCTCGCCGGAGGCACCCGATGACACCGCGGATCGAGGTGCCGACCCGGGTCGTGACCGCCGGCGCCGACCTGCTCGCCGACGCGGTGAGCGCCCAGGCGGTCGAGGTCGAGCGGGTGGCCTGGCGCCCCCCGATGCCCGGCACCGAGGATGATCTGGCCGCGGTCGCCGCCGACCCCCGCCGTCGCGCGGCCAACGACCGGGCGGTCGAGGCGATGCTGGGCGTCACCGCCGACCTGGTCGACGTGGCGCCCGCCCGCGACCTGCTCGGCCTCCAGCCCGGGCAGTTCCTCCACGCCGGGCCCCCGATCACCTGGGAGCGAGCTGCGGGACCGATGCGCGGGGCACTCATGGGCGGGGCGGCCCTCGAGGGTCTCGTCGACGACCCGGAGGACGCGGTGGCGCTCTTCGAGTCCGGGACCGGCGTGAGCCTCGACCCCTGCCACCACCACGGCGCGGTCGGGCCGATGGCCGGCGTGGTCACGCCGTCGATGTGGATGTTCGTGCTGGAGGACCGGGCCAGTGGTCGGCGCTCGTTCTGCACCTTGAACGAGGGGCTCGGCAAGGTGCTGCGCTACGGCGCCTACGGGCCGGAGGTGCTGACGCGACTGCGGTGGATGTCCGACGTGCTCGGCCCGCTGCTGCGCGAGGCAGTGCGCCGCACCGGACCGGTCGACATCACCGGGATCCTCACCCAGATGCTCCAGATGGGCGACGAGGCCCACAACCGGAACCGGGCGGGCACGCTGATGCTGCTGCGCGACCTGGCGCCGGCGATGGTCTCCAGCGGCGCCGATCCCGAGGACATCGCGCAGTCGCTGCGGTTCATGGGCGGCAACGACCACTTCTTCCTCAACCTGGGGATGCCGGCCTGCAAGCTGGCTCTCGACGCGGGGCGGGACGTGCCGGGCTCGACGATGGTCGTCGCCATGTCCCGCAACGGCACCGACTTCGGGATCCAGGTGTCCGGCACCGGCGACGAGTGGTTCACCGGACCCGCACAGCTCGCCGACGGGCTCTTCCTGGGGGACTTCGGTCCCGACGACGCCAACCCCGACATCGGCGACTCCGCGATCACCGAGACCGCCGGCATCGGCGGCTTCGCGATGGCGACCGCTCCCGCGATCGTCCGGTTCGTCGGCGGCACCGTGCCCGATGCGCTCGCCACCAGCCGGAGGATGCGCGAGATCACCCTGTCGGAGAACCCACGCTGGTCGATCCCGGTGCTCGACTTCACCGGTGTCCCCACCGGCATCGACGTCTCCCGCGTCTGCCGGACCGGGATCCTGCCGCAGATCAACACCGGCATGGCCGGCAAGCGCGCCGGGGTCGGACAGGTCGGCGCGGGGCTGGTCACTCCGCCCGCAGAGATCTTCCCGAAGGCCCTGGCCCGGCTGGCGGAGCTGGCGGCGGGCTGAGCGCCGGTCGGAAGAACGCGCTGCGCAGGTCGACGTTGCCCGAGGGGCGGAGCGGGGTGGCCTCCTCGAGGTAGGCCTGCCGCGCCTCGCCCTGGTGGCTCGGCGGCAGGGTGCCGTCGGCGCGGACCACCCGCCACCACGCGACGGACCCGCCCTGCGTCGCCATCACCGAGCCGACCTGGCGCGGCCCGCCACCGCCGACGAGGGCACCGACCACCTCGGCGACAGCGCCGTACGTCGTCACCCGGCCGCGGGGCACCTGCTCCACGCAGCGCAGCACCAGCTCGGCGTACTCCTCGGGGTCGATCCGGCCGCTCACGCGCGCCAACCTAGGCCCGCCGCCGGGTCCCACCCACCCCCGGCGGTGGCTCAGCCACCGAATCAGGATGCCATTCCGTCGCTCCACGCACCGCCAGGGACGATCCGACGATCCCTCAGCACGTCCTCAGGGAACCGGGGTGAACGCGTCGCCCTTGACCAGCCGCAGCCCGGCGATGCCGGAGTGCTGCCGGGCGAACGCCAGTTCCCGGCGGAGGCTGCCGAGTCCGTTGGAGCCGGCGAGCGGCGCGATGGCGACCGTCGAGAGCGTGCCCACCGCGCGGCCCCGGTCGTCGAGGAAGCCGGAACCGGAGTCACCGGGGATGCCCGGGCTCGCCGTGTAGACCTCGAGCCCCCAGCCGCCGTTCGTGGCACCGAGCGAGACACCTGTCTTCGGGGAGAGGACGGTGGTGGGACGCAGGCTGGAGTGGCCGAACGAGAAGACCTGGCTGCCGGCCTCGGCCGACGAACCCAGCCCGCTGGGGCCGCCCCAGAACGGGACCGTCGGGTCGACCCGGTGCGCGAAGCGTGCGCCCACCCGGACCAGGGCGAAGTCGTTGGCCTCACAGATGTTGTTCTCGGAGGTGCCGAGGGAGTGCATCGTGTCCCAGGAGCTGTAGGCGAGCCTGCCCCGGCCGAGGGTGGCGCCGGAGTCGACCGCGGTCGCGCCCTCGGCGAAGCGGACCTTCGTGCCGAGCGGCAGCGACCGCGCCAGACATCCGTTGGTGTCGGTCGCCTCCCCGAGACCGGCACAGTGGGCGGCGTACCCGACGTAGCGTCGCCCCTCGCGGTCGCGGAAGACGAAGTTGGCGGTGCACTGGGCGCCCTCGGTGAACATCTGCACACCCGGCCCGATCCGCCCCGCCGGGGCGGCCGCCGCGGCGACTCCGGTCGGTACGACGAGTCCCGCCAGCACGGCGACGAGGATGGTCAGCAAGGTTCCGAGAGTTCTGGTGCGCATGTCCTCACAACGAGCACCGCCCCGTCCGGTCACGGACGGGGCGGTGCCTGGGGGGGGTCGGTCAGGGGTTCACGCCGTGCTCAGAGCGCCGGCTCGAACGGCTCGGTGCCCGGGACCAGCTGCAGGCCGGCGATGCCGCCGAACTGCTGGGCGTAGGACAACTCGTGCTTCAGGTCACCCACGCCGTTCGACCCGGCGAGCGGGGCGATCGCCAGCGTGGACAGGGTGCCGAGGGCGTTGCCCTCGGCGTCGAGGAAGGCGCTGCCGGAGTCACCGGGGACGCCGGGGCTGGCGGTGTAGACCGGGTGGGTCCAGCCGTTGCCCTGCGTGCCGAGGCTGGCCCCGGTCTTGGGCGAGAGCTGCTCGATGCCGCCGCGGAGGCTGGAGTTGCCGTAGGAGTAGACGCGCTCACCGGCAGCGGTGCCGTCGGTGTTGAGGCCCACCGGACCGCCCCAGAACGGGATGCTCGGGTTGACCTTGCTGACGTCGGCGGCATCGACCTTGACCAGGGCGAGGTCGTTGTAGGCGCAGGCGTCGCCGTTGGTCTCGTTGCGGCCCTGCATCGTCAACCAGGAGCTGTAGGCCAGCGTGCCGTGTCCGACGGTGGTGCCCCGGCTGACCAGTGAGCCGCCGCGGGCGAAGGTGACGCGTGTGCCGAGCGGGAGCGAGCCGGCGTCACAGCCGTTGGTGTCGGTCGCGGCACCCAGGCCGGCGCAGTGGGCGGCGTACCCGACATAGGTGGCACCGGCGCCGTCGGTGTAGACGAAGTTGGCGGTGCACTGGGCACCGTCGGTGTACATCTGCACGCCCGGGGTGATCTCAGCGGTGTCGGCCGGCGCGTACGCGGCGGCGACATCTCCCTGCGGGGCGGCGGCAGCGGGGGCCACGGTCGAGAGCGCGGCGACGGTGCCGGCGCTCGCGAGGGCGGCGACGGCGCCGACGATCCGACGAGTGATGGGGTGTGCTGAACGCAAGGGGGTCCCTCCCAGTCAAGCCGACGACCGCGGGGGTCGCCGACGGGCGATGTTGACTGGGTACAACGGCCGAACGCGGCCGAGGTTACGGCCTCAGTACGACGGTTGTGAGGGATCGATCTGGTTGACCCACGCCACCACGCCGCCGCCGACGTGGACGGCGTCGGAGTAACCGGCGCCCTTGAGGACCGCCAACGCCTCGGCCGAGCGGACTCCGCCCTTGCAGTGCAGCACCACCTGCTTGTCGGGGGTGAGCTCTCCCAGGGCGTTGCCGTTGAGGAACTCCCCCTTGGGGATCAGCACCGAGCCCGGGATCCGGTTGATCTCGTACTCGTTGGGCTCGCGGACGTCGACGAGGACGAAGTCGCGGCTACCCTCCTCACGCTCCTTGAGCATGTGCTCGAGGTCGGTGACCGAGATCGTCGAGCCCGCCGCCGCGTCGGCTGCCTCGTCCGAGATCGCCCCGCAGAAGGCGTCGTAGTCGATCAGGTCGGTGACCGTCGGGTTCTCGCCGCAGAGTGCGCAGTTCGGGTCCTTGCGCACCCGCAGCTTGCGGTACTCCATCTCGAGGGCGTCGTAGATCATCAAAGAGCCGGCGAGCGGGTCTCCGATGCCCGTCAGCAGCTTGATCGCCTCGGTGCCCTGGATGGCGCCGATGCTGGCGCACAACACGCCGAGGACGCCGCCCTCGGCGCAGCTCGGCACCATGCCCGGCGGCGGCGGCTCCGGGTAGAGGCAGCGGTAGCAGGGCAGCTCCTCGCCCAGCATCGGCGCGAACACCGAGGCTTGGCCGTCGAAGCGGTAGATCGAGCCCCAGACGTAGGGGATGCCGAGGAAGTACGCCGCGTCGTTGACCATGTAGCGCGTGGCGAAGTTGTCGGTGCCGTCGACGATGAGGTCGTAGCCCTCGAAGACCTGCTTGACGTTGTCGTTGTCGAGCCGCTCCGGGTGCAGCACCACGTTGACGTACGGGTTCACCTCGGTGATCGAGTCGCGGGCCGACTCGCCCTTGGGTCGACCGATGTCGGACTGCCCGTGGATGACCTGGCGTTGCAGGTTGGACTCGTCGACCTCGTCGAACTCGGCGATGCCGATCGTGCCGACCCCGGCTGCCGCGAGGTACATCAGCGCGGGACTCCCGAGTCCGCCGGCGCCGATGACCAGCACCTTGGCGTTCTTGAGGCGTTTCTGCCCGGACATCCCCACGTCGGGGATGATGAGGTGCCGGCTGTAGCGGCGGACCTCGTCGACGCTGAGCTCGTCGGCGGGCTCCACGATCGGCGCGAACGACACGGTGACACTCCTCGGATCGACGGTGCAGGCCCGAGCCGGTGGCTCGCGGGTCTGTGCGGGTGACGGGTCAACGCCCGCCCGCTGTCCCATGTTCCCGAGTCGGCTCGACACCCGGACGTCCATCCCGGGATCTGGACGTGTCGGGACGGGTCGGCCGAACCTACGTGCCGGTAGTGTTCACGGCGGCACCAGGCGGTGCCCCGGAATGGGACCCGACTGGGAGGAGTGACACGTGGCGGCGTACGAACAGGCAGCTCGCCCTCGTGGTGGTCGGATGCCGCGTCGCGAACGACGCGTCCAGCTGCTCGAGTCGGCGCTCGAGGTCTTCGTGGCGCAGGGCTACCACGCGGCCGCCATGGACGACATCGCCGAGCGGGCGGGCGTGTCCAAGCCCGTGCTCTACCAGCACTTCCCCGGCAAGCTCGACCTCTACACCGCACTGCTCGACACCTCGTGCGACGCGATCATCGACAACTGCCGGGCCGCCCTGAACTCGACCCAGGACAACAAGCTGCGGGTCGGGGCCGCGATGGAGGCGTTCTACGAGTACATCGCCGGCAACGACGGCGCCTTCCGTCTGGTCTTCGAGTCCGACCTGACCAACGAGCCTGCGGTCCGCGCGGCCGTCGACCGGGTCACCAGCGAGTGCGCCGCCATGATCGCCCTGGTCATCCACGACGACACCGGCCTGCCGGACGCCGCCGCCAACCTGCTCGCCGTCTCGCTCGTGGGAATGGCTCAGGTCAGTGCCCGGTTCTGGGTGACCGACGCGGGTGGCATCAGCCAGCCCGAGGCGGTGGCGCTGGTCTCCGGTCTCGCGTGGCGAGGCATCCGCGGCTACCCCCTCACCGACGAACACTGACCCGCCACCCACCCCCGAACCACAAGGAGCCCCCGATGGAGATCAAGATCGGCGTGCAGCATTCCTCCCGCGAGCTGATCGTGGAGTCCGACGAGAGCGCGGAGCAGGTCGAGCAGCACATCGCCGACGCCCTCGCCGGCGACGGCCTGCTCACCCTCACCGACAGCCGGGGCCGACGCGTCCTGGTGCCCGCAGCCCGGCTGACGTACGTCGAGATCGGCGGCGGCGTCAGCGGTCAGGTCGGCTTCCGGTCCTGACGCGGGACGCCCCTCCGAGAAGTTGCCTGCGGCTGCGGCCGCGTCGCATGCTCATCGTTGACGACCGAGAGCTCTCGGTCGCGAACTGAAAGGTGTGGACCGTGGAAATCGGAACGATCCTCTTCTACCTGATCGTGGGCACGATCGTCGGCCTGCTGGGCAAGTTCCTGGCCCCGGGCGACAAGGACAACATCCCGTTCTGGCTCGTGATCGTCTGCGGCATCGGCGGCATGCTCCTCGGCGACGTCATCTACCGCGCGTTCGGCGGTGACGGCAGCCGTGGCCTCGACTGGACCCAGGGACTGGTCACCGTGCTCACCGCGGTGGCACTGGTGATCGCGGCGTCGACCCTGACGGGACGAAACACGGCCAAGAAGGTCTGAGCCTCCGGGTGGCCGAGCTCAGGCGTCGAGACCGAGCTTGGCCATCCGCTCCGCGTGAAGCTCGGTGATCCGGGCGAACATCCGGCCGATGGCGGCCAGGTCGAGCGCCGGTCGGTCCACGCCACCGGCCAGCAGCGCCGACAGGGCGTCCCTCTCCGCGGCCACCCGCTGCGCCTGGATCAGCGCCTCCCCCATCAGCCGTCGGCCCCACAGTGCGAGCCTGCCGCCCAGCTTGTGGTCGGCCGTGATCGCGGCCTGGACCCGGTCGATGACGAACGCGGCGTGGCCCGAGTCGGCCAGGGACGTGATCACCACGTCCCGGGTCCGGGGGTCAAGGTAGGCGGCGATCTCACGGTAGAAGTCGGCGGCCATGCCGTCGCCGACGTACGCCTTGACCAAGCCCTCGTGGAAGTCGGCCGGCGCGGTGTGAGCATGGAACAGGTCGAGGGCTGCCTTGAAGGGCGCCATCGCCGCGAAGGGGTCGGCACCCAGCTCCTCGATGCGGGCCTGAAGCAGCTCGAGGTGCGCGAACTCGTGGCAGGCCATCCGCCCGATCGCCAGCTTGTCCTCGAGGGTGGGGGCCAGTTTCGAGTCCTCGACCAGTCGTTCGAAGGCAGAGATCTCGCCGTAGGCGATCGCGCCGAGCAGGTCGACGACGGCCTCACGGTAGGCGGGGTCCTCGAGGGCCCCGCTCTCGGCGCGCGGCACGGCGTCGTCATGCGATTCAGACATGCGCGCAGCCTACCGATACCATGGGGTCAGGAAGCGGCGCCCGGGGCGACCCGGGGCGCTGCTCATCGCCGGTCCACGGCGATCCGGATGTGCGCGGCTGAGCCTGTGAATCAGCCGCTGGCTGACTCATGTAGTGCTCACCGAAAGTGAAGAGAACACTGACTACCTTCCGTGAACTCGGGGTGCTCCCCGAAATCTGTGACTCCCTCGAACGCGCCGGCATCACCACGCCGTTCGCCATCCAGGAGATGACGCTCTCCGTCGCCCTCCTGGGCACCGACCTCATCGGGCAGGCCCGCACCGGCACCGGCAAGACGCTGGCGTTCGGTATCCCGCTGCTGCAGCGCTCGGTGGCTCCCAAGGACCCCGACTACGCCGACCTCCCGCAGGGCAAGCCGCAGGCGCTGATCGTGGCCCCCACCCGTGAGCTCGCGCTCCAGGTCTCGAAGGACCTCGCGCTGGCCGGTGCCGACCGCGGTCTCCGGGTGCTCACCGTGTACGGCGGCGTGGGCTACGACACCCAGCTCGACACGCTCAAGGCTGGTGTCGACGTCGTCGTCGGGACGCCCGGCCGGCTGATCGACCTCGCCGACCGTCGTGCGCTCGACCTCTCCCACGTCCACGCCCTGGTGCTCGACGAGGCCGACGAGATGCTCGACCTCGGCTTCCTGCCTGACGTGGTCAAGCTGATCAGCAAGACGCCCGAGACCCGGCAGACGATGCTGTTCTCGGCCACCATGCCGGCGGCGATCGTGTCGCTGGCCCGGATCCACATGCGCCACCCGATGAACATCCGCGCCGAGTCGTCGTACGAGAACGCGACCGTGCCCGCGACGGCCCAGTTCATCTACCAGGTCCACGACCTCGACAAGCCGGAGATCATCGGTCGGGTGCTCCAGGCGGAGGACGTCGGCAAGATCATCGTGTTCACCCGCACCAAGCGGCAGGCCCAGCGCATCGCCGACGACCTCGACGAGCGCGGCTTCAAGTCCTCGCCCCTCCACGGCGACATGGCCCAGGTCGCCCGCGAGAAGGCGCTGACCCGGTTCCGCGAGGACAAGATGCAGGTCCTCGTCTGCACCGACGTCGCCGCCCGCGGCATCGACGTGCAGGGGGTCTCCCACGTCATCAACTACTCCTGCCCGGAGGACGACAAGGCCTACATCCACCGGATCGGCCGCACCGGCCGGGCCGGCGCCACCGGCACCGCGATCACCTTCGTCGACTGGGCCGACCTGGCCCGCTGGAAGATGATCAACAAGACGCTCGACCTGCCCTTCCACGAGGTGCCCGAGACCTATTCGACCTCCGAGCACCTCTTCCACGACCAGGGCATCCCGCCGGGCACCAAGGGTCGCGTCGTCGACCCGGCGCCGCGGGAGAAGGCCGAGCGGCCCGACCGCGGAGGCCGCCCGGAGCGGTCCGCCGACCGTCCCCCGCGCAACCGGAACCGCAACCGCACTCGCACCCGCAGTGGCGAGACCGTTCCGGGTGACGGCGCCGCCGCCACCCCGACCGGCGGCGATGAGTCCTCGGGCGAGCGGTCCGGCAACCGGAACCGGCGGCGACGCCGCTCCTCCTCGCGTCCAGCAGGGAGCGGTTCGGCCGAGTCGACCGGCACCGACGGCTGACCTTCACCCACACCTCTCATCACTAGGATGCGCGCCATGGGTGACCCGTTGCTGACCCTGCACATCGGAGCCAGCAAGACCGGCACCTCGTCCCTGCAGCGCGGCCTGTTCGGTTCGGCCGACGAGCTGGCGTCGCAGGGCATCGGCGTGCCCCTGGAGAGCCGGCACGCCCACGTCGAGCGGGTGCTGCGCCCGCTCGGATGGGTGACCGCGTCGGGCTTCGTCGACGACTACCCCCCGGACGCCCTCGCGCCGCTGGTGCCGGTGCTGCGGGCGTGCCAGGGCGAGCGGCTGCTGATGACCTGCGAGGACCTCTGCGAGGCCGACACCGGCCGGATCGGGGTCATCCGGGACCTGGCAGAGCGGGCCGGCCTGCGGCTGCGCGTGGTGCTGACGCTGCGCGGCCTGGCCACGGTGGTGCCGTCGGAGTGGCAACAGTTCCTCAAGCACCGGATGACCCTGGACTACCCCACCTTCCTGGAGAAGCTCCGCGAGGGACAGGGTCCCTGGGCCCGGCATTTCTGGCTCCGCCAGGACGCGGCGGAGATCTGCCGCCGCTGGAGCGAGGTCGTGGGGGCCGGCGAGCTCGACGTCATCATCACCCCGCCCCGCTCGACCGACCCCGAGGGCCTCTACCGGCTCTTCGGCTCGGTCGTGGGCTTCGACCCTGCGGTGATGCAGTGGCCGGACAAGGACATCAACGCCTCGTGGGGCTACACCGAAGCCGAGCTCTACCGCCGGGTCAACGCGGCCCTGGGCCAGCGCCTGAAGAACTACGAGAACGTCTACCAGCCCGCCGTACGCTGGCCCTTCGTCAAGGGCGTGCTCCCACGGGGCGCCAGCACCCGTATCCCGTTGCCGACCGAGGCGCTGGGATGGGTCACCGAGCGTGCGGAGGCCCAGGTCTCCTGGCTGCGCGACTCGGGAATCCGGATCCATGGCGAGCTCACCGATCTGGTCCCCGGACCCGACGCGGCCGCTCCCCTCCCGGCCATCGACGAGGCCGAGGTCGCCGCGGCGGCCGTCGACACCCTCGCCAACCTGGCGGTCCACCAACGGCCGCGTCCTCACCGCGGCAAGCGCGGCAGGAGCGCGGGCTAGGCGGTCACGACGACCGTGGTGCCGAGTGCCGCGAACTCCCACATCGCCTGCGCGTCCGACGTCCGCTGCCGGATGCAGCCGTGCGAGGTGGGGGTGCCGAGCTGGTCGACGGTCTGCACCCGGGACCCGTCGTCGACCGGGATGTCGTGGAAGCCGATCGCGGCGCCGGTGTCGCCCTGGGTGAAGCGGACGAAGTACTGCATCGTCCCGGAGTCGTCGATGCCGATGGCGTTCAGCGAGCGTGAGTAGACCGGATAGGTCCCTGGATCGAGGTTGTCGGTGACGCTGCCCGACACCAGGTACGTACGCCGGACGGTGCCCTGCCCGCCGACCAGCCACACTCGTTGCTGCTCCTCGCTGAACACCACCCTCCTGCCGGAGCCGGAGTCGGCGGGGAGCAGGTCCGCCGCGGTGACTCGGCGGCGTTCACCGGGGGTCGAGACGCCGCGTTCGGCCGCCGTGGCGACCCGACGCGTCGGCGCCGACGGCGTCGGGGTGCGCTCGGCCGCGGCGGCCACCGCCAGCGCGCCGCGGGGCGCAGCTTCCTGGGCCGTCGACGGGAGCAGGCCGAATCCGGCCAGCACCGCCACCGACGTCACCCCCATCGACGACAGCATCGCGACCAACCGCCCGTAGCGCGGGCGGACCTGGCGGCGGTGGGTGGTCATCGGCTCAGCTCCCGACCCTGTCCGCCGACCGGGCGATCAGGTGGGCGGCGACCTGCCGGTAGGCCTGGGCCCCCTTGCTGGTGCGGCTCGTGGCGAGGATCGACCGGCCGCGTGCGGGAGCCTCGGCGAACTTGATCGTCTTGGGGATCGGCGGCTCGACGACATCGAGGTCGTAGGTCTCCGAGATCGTCTCCAGCACGGTCCGGGCGTGGTTGGTGCGACCGTCATAGAGGGTGGGAAGCACACCCCAGACCTGAAGGCCGCGGTTGGTGAACCGGCGGACGTCGTGGACGGTGTCGAGCAGCTGGCCGACGCCGCGGTGGGACAGCGTCTCGCACTGGAGCGGGATCAGCACGCCGTCGGCGGCCGTCAGTGCCGCCACCGTGAGCACGCCGAGCGACGGTGGGCAGTCGAGCAGCACCCAGTCGTAGGAGTCGTCGACCAGCTCGAGCGCGGCCTTCACTGCGTGCTCGCGCCCGGTGCGGGTGAGCAGGTCCGCTTCGGCGCGAGCCAGTTCGATGGTCGACGGCAGCAGGTCGACGCCGTCCTCGGTCTCGAGGATGACCTCACCCGGGTCGAGGCCCTGGGTGAGGACCTGGTGGACCGACACCTCGAGGTCCTCGGGGTCGATGCCGAGCGAGAAGGTCAGGCAGGCCTGCGGGTCGAGGTCGACCAGCAGCACCCGTTGGCCGAGCTCGACCAACGCCGCCCCGATGGAGGCGACGGAGGTGGTCTTGGCGACGCCGCCCTTCTGGTTGGCTACGGCAAGGGTGGTGGTCATGGTGGGCCCCATCATGCCGGAGCAAGTTGCCGGAATGGTGACGACACCGGTTCGATGGGGGCCATGTCTGCCACAGGTACGGCGTTGGTCACCGGCGCCACGGCCGGTATCGGCCTCGAGTTCGCCCGCCAGCTCGCCGACCGGGGTCACGACCTGGTGCTGGTCGCCCGTGACACCGAGCGGCTGAGTCGGGTCGCCGACGACCTGCGGCGCACCGGCCGGGACGTGGAGATCCTGACCGCGGACCTGGTCGACCGCGCGCAGCTCGCCAGTGTCGAGGCGCGACTGGCTGACCCCGATCGACCGGTGGACCTGTTGGTCAACAACGCCGGCTTCGGTCTCAAGGGCCGCTTCCTCGACAACGACGTCGATGACGAGGAGCGGATGCTCGACCTCCTCGTCACCGCTCCCCTACGGCTCTCCCACGCCGCGCTGCGCGCCCAGGCGGCGCGTGGCCACGGCGGCGTCATCAACGTCTCCAGCGTCGCCGCGTTCCTCCCCCGAGGCACCTACAGCGCGGCGAAGATGTGGCTGAACCGGTTCGGGGAGTGGGCCGCAGCCGAGTACGGCCCTCGCGGAATCACGGTGATGACGCTGTGCCCGGGATTCGTGAGGACCGAGTTCCACGAACGCATGGGCGTACGCCGGGGCAGTGGCGTGCTGTGGCTCGAAGCCGACTTCCTGGTGCGTGAGGCGCTCGCGGACTATGACCGCGGCCGGGTGTTCTCGGTGCCGGGCGCGCAGTACAAGGCGATCCGGGCCGCCATCACGCTCGTCCCCACGCGGTTCCTCCAGCGGTTCCAGTCCCTGGGCCGCAAGTAGGGCGATCGCGCGCGGGATCGCGCCCCGCGGCTCGGTGGTTGACTGGCCTCATGAGGGACGGCTGGGGGCGGGTCGAGCGGCCCGATGCCCAGATCTGGTACCACGACACGGCCGGGGACCTCCCGGTCCTCGTCCTCCTCCACGGTCTCGCCGGCTACGCCCTCGAGTGGGGCGCGACGATCGCCTCGCTGCGTGAGGAGTGGCGGGTCATCTCGGTGGAGCAGCGTGGACACGGCAGCAGCACCCGGCGTCCCGGGGACGTGTCGCGTGCGGCGTACGTCGCCGACGTCGTCGCCGTGCTCGACGATCTCACCGCCGAGGCGGTGCCGGTGATCGGGCAGTCGATGGGCGGCCACACGGCGATGCTGCTCGCGGCCCACCACCCCGAGCGGGTCAGCCGGCTGGTGCTGGTCGAGAGCGGGTTGGGTGGCGGCGGCGCGGGGGATGTGGAGGCCCTGGCCGCGTGGCTGCGTGGGTGGCCGGCACCGTTCGCCGACCGCGACGCCTTCCTGACCTTCTTCGGCGGCAGCCGCGGGGTCGCCGAGGGATGGGCCGATGGCCTGGAGGAGAGGTCCGACGGCCTGTGGCCGCAGTGGGACGCCGACACGCTGGCGGAGGCGTTGGCCGCGGTGGCCGAGCGCGAGCACCTCGAGGAGTGGTCGTCGGTACGGGCGCCGACGCTGGTGGTGCGCGGCGAGCACGGTTCGATCCCCGAACGGCAGGTCGAAAGCATGTGTGCCCTGCGGCCCGACACCGAGCTGGCCGTCGTCAGCGGCGCCGGCCCCGACCTCCACCTGGAGGCGCCGGAGGCGCTGCGCCCCGTGCTGGCCCGGTTCCTGGCCCCAGCCGGCTGACCCGGCCCGGTGACCCGGCCCGGTGACCCGGCCCGGTGACTCACCAGACCGGTCCCAGCCCCTCGATCGGCATCGCCAGGAGGTGAGGTCCGTCACCGGACACGTCGCGCAGGATCCACTCGTCCTTCATCAGGAGCATCGCCGACGCGGGCAGCAGCACGATCCAGAGCCACCGTCCCTCGGCCTCGCCGGCCAGCACGGACCGGTCGAGGTCCCCGGTGGCCCCGCTCGTCGACACCGGCCACAGCGGGACCGCCTGGCTGCCGATCCGGATCCGCACGAACGGCTGACCGTGCCCGAACCCGTCGCCGGGGTCACTGCGCTCCAGCCCGGCACACCGGCCACCGAGGCCGACACCGACCTCCTCCGCGACCACCAGCACGTCGACGCGACCGTCCGGTCCGGTGGTGCCCGTCGAGCAGGTGACGGTCGCGACCGGTCGACCCTCCGGTGCGGCGACGACTCCGAAGTCGGAGACCCGCCAGCCCGAGCCCATCGGCCACGGCAGATAGGTGGGGAAGCCCTCCGCGGTGCGCAGGTGGTCCGTGAAGGCGACGTACGACACCTCGTCGGGGCGCCACAGCGGGAGCTGCGCACCGTGCAGCGGACAGGCGGGGCCGCCGCGGCCCGCGATGAGGCGCTCACGGCAGCGCGGGCACCACGCGCTCAGGCTCATGGCTCCACGGTCGTGACCCAGGTTCTCGCCGTCAAGCGTTCCAGCGCACGATGACCGGCGTCTCCCGCTCGTAGCCGACCCGGTCTCCGTGGCGCACCACCCCCACGTCGCCGGTCACGGTCAGGTCCGTCCTGACCTCTCGGCACCATCAGGCTCGCGGCCGGGCCAGTTCTTGTCCGGCTGCGGCACCGGCCGGCCGGGCTGCTCGCCGCCGCGGGCCTCGAGGTAGTTGTCCTTCGGCACCATCACCTTGCGCCGGAAGATGCACACCACCTTGCCGTCCTGGTTGTAGCCGATGGTCTCCACGTGGACGACCCCACGATCGTCCTTCGAGGTCGACTCCCACTTGTCGAGCACGGTCGTCTCGCCGTACAACGTGTCGCCGTGGAAGGTCGGCGCGACGTGGCGCAGCGACTCGATCTCCAGGTTGGCGATCGCCTTCCCGGAGACGTCGGGGACCGACATGCCCAGCAGGATCGAGTAGACGTAGTTGCCCACGACGACGTTCTTGCCGAACTGTGTCGTCTCGCTCGCGTAGTTCTCGTCGAGGTGGAGCGGGTGGTGATTCATGGTGAGCAGGCAGAACATGTGGTCATCGAACTCGGTGACCGTCTTGCCCGGCCAGTGGCGGTAGGTCGCACCGACCTCGAACTCTTCGTAACTCCGTCCGAATTGCATGAGCACATCCTTGCGGAGGATCCGCACCCGCCGACACCCGTCGGCGGGTGCGGTTTCTCACCTGACTTCGGACCTACGAGCCCCCGCCTCCCGCCTTGCGCCGGTGCATCTGGGGCGCTGCGCCACCCTCGACCTCCGAGCCGTGCGCCTTCTCCGGAGTCGGGCCGTCCTGGTGGACACCCTTCGTCTTGGAGTTCTTCTTCTCCAGCGCCTCGCGCATCTTGGCTTTCAGATCGTCGTTCGCCACGCCATTCCTCCTGCCCTTGTCGGGGTGCCTACTGTGCCAAACCGGCAGCCGCAGGTCGAGGGCCAGGCGGAGCGTGGGGTGCGTTACCCTCGCCGCGTGGCACGCCGGGTGTTCCTCCACGTCGGGACTCCCAAGTCGGGCACCACGTTCCTGCAGTCGCTGTGGTGGCACCACCGCGGCGCCCTCTCCGCGCGCGGCCTGCTGCTGCCCGGCACCGCGAGCGCCGACCACTTCCACGCCTCCGCGCTGGTCAGCGACCGCCGCGAGGTCGTCGACCGGCTGAGCCCCACTCAGCGGGCGACGTGGGACCGTCTGCTCGAGGAGATCCACGGCTGGGAGGGCACGGCCCTGGTCAGCCACGAGCTGTTCGCGCAGGCGACCTCCGAACAGGCAGCGATCGCGCTGGCCCGGCTCGGGGAGGTGGCCGACGAGGTCCACGTCGTCGTCACCAGCCGCGATCTGGCCCGACAGCTCCCGTCCGGCTGGCAGCAGAACGTGAAGCAGGGCCGCACCGCAACGCTGCGCGAGTTCTGGGAGCAGGCCCGCGACCACCTCGACGACCCGTTCTGGACCTTCCAGGACGTCCCCGCACTGCTGGACCGTTGGACGGCGGGCCTGCCGGCCGACCGCCGTCACCTGGTCGTGCTCCCTCCCCCGGGCGCGCCGCGCGACCTGTTGTGGCGGCAGGCCTGCACGCTCATCGGGGTCGACGCCGCGGGGCTCACCGTCGACATCGAACGGACCAACGACTCCCTGGGCCTGGCCGAGGTCGAGGTGATGCGCCGGGTCCATGCCGCCATCCCCGACGAACGCCGCGGTCTCGACGTCCGAAGGATCGCGACCAACTGGTTCACCCAGCGGGTGCTGGTGCCGGCCGGGACCGCCGAGACGTTCGTGCTGCCCCCGGACGTCCACGCGTGGGCCCTCGAGCGGGGTACGGCGATGGTCGCCGCACTGCGCGAGCGTGACCTCCACGTCGTCGGTGACCTGGCGGACCTGGTCCCCGCTCCCGCGCCCGGCCCGGGCCGCACCCCGGACGAGGTGGAGGAGGCCGAGGTCGCGGACCTGTCGGTCGGAGCGCTCTCCCGGATGCTGCTGCTCGAGCTCGACCGACGCCAGCAGCGCCGCGCGGAACGGTAGGACCTGGGCCGCGTTCAGCGGTGGCGCGCCTTGCGCACCACCCGCCCGGCCACGGAACGGGCACGCGCCACCGGGCCGGTCGGAGCGACCGACCGCCCACGCTCGTCGCCGCCCCGCTTCTGCTGCTGGCGCTGCTCCTTGAGCAGCGCGCGACGACCCTTGCGCTGACCGAGCCGGCGGGCGGCCTCGGCCGAGGACTGGGCCAGCGCCTCGGCGTCGACGTACATCTCCACGTAGCGCTCGCGCAGCACGTCGAGCCGCTGCTCCGCCTCGGCGTCGGAGCCGCCACTGCCGGCCAGGACGACGTTGAGGTCCCACACCTCCTGGGCGAGCTCACGGATGTCGTCGGAGCAGTCGATGTCGGACCACTCCGTGCGGACGCGCCGGAGGTCGGGGTCGACGAACTCGTCGATCTCCGCGACCTGCGCCTCGTCGAGGTGGCGGCCGCGCTCCAGGCCCAGCTCGTCGACGACCCGGGCCAACACGCCGCGCCAGTCGTCGAGCAGGTCGTTGTAGAGGACGAAGGTACGGCGCGCGTCGCGGGTCGTGGCCTCGGAGAAGAGCGCGACGTTCAGCCAGCTCGCCACCCGCGTGGTCTGTGCCTGCCGCGGGGACTCACCGGCGCTCGTGGTCTTGTAGTACTTGTCCTTGCTGCCCACGACCTCGGCCGGGTGGCGCAGCATCGTCAGGAAGGCGACCTCGGCGCCGGCGTCGGCTGCAGCGCTCCGCCACATCGGCAGGAACCAGCTGTTGCGGGGGTCCTTGACCATCAGTTCCGGGCACCGCGCCAGGTGGTCTCTCACCCAGCCACTGACCTCGTGGCGCACGTCGTCCGCGTCGGCCGCGGCGGCGCTCAGCTCGAAGGCCGCAGGGCGGGCGTCGGTCAGCACCACCGACGCGCGCCGCAACAACCTGGTCTGGAAATCGACCACCCAACGGGGCTCGAAGAAGCCGCGCGGGTTGCTCCGGTTGCCCGGGACCTCCGGCGGCGGGATGAGGAGGCCGGCCGACTTCAGGACACCGGCAATGGTGCTCGTGCCACTGCGGCCGGACCCGGCGACGACGACGACGCGCGCGGTGGTCACGGTCCCCTCGGTGCTCTGCGTCGGCGTGCTCATCGGCTGCCTTCCGGTCGTCTCGTGCAGGTGGCGGGCACGGGGCCCGGTGGCCGGTCTCGCCCCAGCGCACACCCTAGACTGACGCCGAGCGAAGTGAGGAGCCCCCTTGGCACAGCGCGTGTACCTGCACGTCGGCACCCCCAAGTCCGGCACGACCTACCTGCAGGCCGGCCTCTGGCAGAACCGCGACGCACTGCGCGACCTCGGGGTCCTCTTCCCCGGCCGCGTTCCCTTCGACCAGAACCGCGCCTCGATCGCGGTGCGCCAAGGCAAGCACCTGCCGGGCCGCAAGCAGACGCCTCCAGCGTGGCAGCGCATCGTCTCCGAGACCGCCGACTTCGACGGCACCGTGGTGTTGAGCAACGAGTGGTACCTGGCTGCCTCCCAGGAGCAGATCGCGGCCGCGGTCGAGCAGCTCGGCGGCGACGTGCACGTCGTCGTCACCACGCGCACCCTGGTCCGGATCGTGCCCGCTGCCTGGCAGGAGAGCCTCAAGGTGGGCCGCGGACACAGCCTCACCGACTTCGTCGAGGGCCTCTCCGAAGGCCACATCAAGTGGACCTGGGAGGTCGTCGACCCGGCGATGGTCGCTCGGCACTGGGCCGGGGTCGTGGGCCCGGATCGGGTCCACGTCGTCACCATGCCCGAGCGTCCCTCGCGCACCGGACAGCTGTGGGAGCGGTTCGCCGCCACGGTGGGCTTCGACCCGCACGCCGTGGAGCTGCCGACTCACGAGGCCAACGAGTCGATGTCGGTGCAGTCCGCACGCCTGATGCAGGAGTTCGGGCCGGCCCTGAAGGATGAGGTCGACCGCCACGACGCCAGCTGGCGCGGTCACGCCCGGTGGCTGCGTACGGCGGTGGTCCGCCAGGTGCTGTCCGAGGTGCCCGGTGACCCGATCGGCGTCGGCGCGGAACTGCGGACATCGCTGCAGCAGCGCGGCGAGCGCAGCGTTGCGGACCTGCACGACCTCGGCTGCCCGGTGACCGGCGACCTCGAGGAGCTGCTCGGCGGCACCGATCGTGACGGGGCACGCCACCCCGACAGCGTGACCGGTGAGGAGCTGCTCGAGGCCTCGCGGTTGCTCGCGGTGGGGCTCCTCGCGGGCCGGATCGAGGCCGCGGCCGGCGCACCGTCCGACTCCCCTGGGAACGAGACCGACGAAGCCATCGACGACAGCGAGGACGAGACCGTGGAGACCACGCAGGGCGACCCCGGGCCTCCCGCCCGGCAGCGGCGAGCGCCGGGCGTCGACTACGCCGATTCCATGGCAACCCACCGGGGCGACGTCACCGACCGGACCCGGCGCTGGACGTTCATGGTCCCCTCGGCGTACGCCGCCGGTGGGATCGCCCGCACCGTCTTCACCACCGCCAACGCCCTGGTCGCCCGCGGCCACGAGGTCCGGATCCTGACCCTGGGCCGGTCCTCGGCCGAGCCTAAGTTCCACCTCGACCCGGCGGTCGAGCTGGTCGCGCTGCAGGACCGCTACAACCCCGACAACCCCGACAAGCCGCGTCGGGCCGCGAAGAACGACCCCGGGTCCGACCCGGCGTTGCGCAAGCTCGATCGCGCCGCCTCGCGCCTGGTCGACGGTGCGAAGCAGACCTTCTCGGCCCTGGTCGACCAGCTGCTGCGCGAGCAGCTCGAGGGACGTCCGCCGGGCGTCATCGTGAGCACCCGCCCCGAGTTCGCGGTCGCGGCCAGCCTGTGGAGCGATCCCGGCTCGATCCTGCTGCACCAGGAGCATCTCTCGTTCGTGCCGCGCCCCGAACCGCTCCGGGCCGCCCTGCGCGACCTGGCGCTGGGTCGCGGGCCGGCCCGACCGATCGACGCGCTGCTCGCCCTCACCGAGGCCGACCACGAGCGCTGGCGCGAGTACCTCGGCGAGCAGCAGGGCGACCACGTCGTCCGCACCGGCGTCATCCCCAACCCGACGCCGTTCCAGGTCGCCGAGCCCGCGCCCCTCACCACCAAGGTGGTCATCACGGCCGGTCGGCTCACCGCGCAGAAGGGCTACGAGCGGCTCGTCGACGCCTGGACGCCGCTGGCCACCAGCCACCCGGACTGGCAGCTTCGGATCTACGGCGACGGCCCGCGCTGGGATGCCCTCACCGAGCAGGTGGCCGCCGCCGACGTCGGTGACCGGATCTTCATGGGAGGCGTCACCGACGACCTCGAGGCGGAGCTCGCCAACAGCGCGATCTACGCCATGTCCTCGCGTTTCGAGGGCTTGCCGATGGTGCTGCTCGAGGCGCTGAGCAAGGGAGTCCCCCCGGTCTCCTTCGACTGCCCCGAGGGGCCTCGCCAGCTCATCGACGACGGTGTCAACGGCCTGCTCGTCCCCGAGGGCGACGTCCCCGCCCTCACCGCCGCGCTGCGCCGGCTGATGGACGACGAAGGGCTGCGACGTCGTCTGGGAGCCCAGGCCCTCGAGACCGCCCGCGACTATGACGCCGAGGCCGTCACCGACCGGTGGATCGCGCTCGCCGAGGAGATTGCGGCCGAGCGAGGCTGAGTGGCCGCGGCGCGTCCGCCGGTCACCCGTGACCGCACGCGGCGCTGGCCGGGCTAGCGGTTGCGCTTCTTCTCGGGCTGGGCGCCGTCAGTGAGGACCATCGGGACCAGCACGTCGAGGGCGCGCTCCAGGAGCTGCTCGTCGGTGACGTCGTCGGGCGTCGTACCTCCCTCGAGAAAGGCAGGCTCGAGGTCGGCGAGGTCGCCGACGACCCGGAATCCCTGGGCTCGGATCGCGTCACGCATCTCCGCGGAGACCTCGCGGGTGCGGTCGCGGTGGTGCTCGGGGACGGAGAGGCTGCCGCCCACCCGCTCCTTGACCAGCCGGCGCTGGGCCAGTCGGCGCTTCACCTGCCGGGCGTACGTCGGCCACGGCACGTCTTCGGGGAGCCGGCTCACCACGCGGCGCAACAGCTCCGTCTCGACCGTGCCGAGCGAGGGGTTGCGAGGCTTCTCGGGGATGACGTAGCCGGCCTCGGGCAGCCCGATCGCTTCGCCGAAGCGGCGCCACAGGACGTCGTGGTCCGTGCCCGACGGCGGCACGGTGACGACCGTGACGTTCTCGGGGCCGGTGACCGAGCCCCAGCGCTCGGCGACCCCGGCGAGGTTCTGACCGCGCCACATCCCGGTCGCGGCGCCCGGCCCGTCCCACGCCTCCCAGGCGTCGGAGAGGAACTGCTCGTAGGTGATCGTGTCACCGTTCTTGACCCCCTCCTGCCACACGGCCGGGAACTGGCGGCCCAGGTCGCGGCAGGTGATGACGACGCGGAGCCGGCGACCCGGCAGCGACTCGGCGGCACGCTTCACGATCTTGCGCTTGGAGCCGCCGAGGATCTCGTGGGACAACAGGGTGGGGCCGTCATGGGCGAGGATCTCGGCGACGGTGCGCTCCCAGGCGCCCTCGGAGCTGTCGAAGTTGTGGCCGCGGAAGCCGGAGTCGCGCAGGCTCAGCGCCTCGATGAAGTGGCCCTGGTTGTCGCCCGGATAGAGGTACCCGTGCTCCCGCAGCAGCTCGCGGTTGCCGGCGAGGATGTTCTGCAGCGAGGTGGTGCCGCTCTTCGGCGTACCGACGTGCAGCGTGACGGGGTGGGGCTGGTCGGACGGCATGGCGGGAACGCTACCGGCCCGCCCGCACCCCCTGGAGCCAGGACGCCGCGACCAGCCACCGCAGCGTCGGCCTCAGCGGAGCTTGTAGTCCTCGAGCAGGCTGCGCCCGATGATCATCTTCTGGATGTCGGAGGTGCCTTCGCCGATCAGCATGAACGCGGCCTCGCGGTAGAGCCGCTCGATCTCGTACTCCTTGGAGTAGCCGTAGCCGCCGTGGATCCGGAACGATGCTTCGACGACCTCGTTGCAGTACTCCGAGGCCAGCATCTTGGCCATGCCGGACTCGACGTCGTTGCGCTCACCGCTGTCCTTCATCCGGGCGGCGCGCACCATCATCGAGTGGGCGGTCTCGACCTTCGTCGCCATCTCCGCGAGCCGGAACAGCACCGCCTGGTGCTGCGCGATCGGCTTGCCGAAGGTCTCGCGCTGCTGGGCATAGGCGATGCCGAGCTCGAAGGCGCGGTTGGCGATGCCGCAGGCGCGGGCGGCGACGTTGACGCGGCCGACCTCGACGCCGTCCATCATCTGGTAGAAGCCGCGACCCGGGGCCTCGCCGAGCACCTGGTCGGCGCGCAGCACGTGCTTGTCGAACACCATCTCGGTGGTGTCGACGCCCTTGTAGCCCATCTTGTCGATCTTGCCGGGGACGGTGACGCCCTGCGCGACCTCGCCGAAGCCCGGCTCCTTCTCGACCAGGAAGGTGGTCATGTTCTTGTAGACCGAGTCGGCGTCCTCGTCGGTCTTGGCGAGCACCGCGACCAGGGTCGAGGTGCCGCCGTTGGTCAGCCACATCTTCTGGCCGGACAGCTCGTAGCCGCCGTCGTCGGTCCGGATGGCCTTCGACTTCACCGCCGCGACGTCGGAACCCATGCCCGGCTCGGACATCGAGAAGGCGCCACGGACCTCGCCGGTCGCCATCTTCGGCAGGTACTTCCGCTTCTGCTCCTCGGTGCCGTGGCGCATCACCATGTAGGCCACGATGAAGTGGGTGTTGATGACCCCGGAGACGCTCATCCAGCCGCGCGCGATCTCCTCCACGCACAGCGCGTAGGTCAGCAGCGACTCCCCGAGCCCGTCGTACTCCTCGGGGATCATCAGCCCGAAGATGCCGAGCTCCTTGAGCCCCTCCACGATCTCGGTGGGGTACTCGTCGGCGTGCTCGAGCTCGGTGGCCACGGGGAGGATCTTCTCCTCCACGAAGGTGCGCACCGCCTTCAGGATCTCCTGCTGGTCCTCGGTGAGACCGTCGGTCTGGCACAAACGACCCATGGGTCGACTCCCTTCGGCTGGTGATCGAGCAGCCTACCGGCGCGGAACCTGGGCCAGCTGCCGCCAGGGTGTGAGACTGCGCACTCGGACCGCCCGGTTTGCCGCGGGTGAGGACGGACGGCGAGGATGCCCCCATGTCGGACCACACCAAGACCGTCTTCCTGCACGTCGGGTGCCGGAAGTCGGGCACCTCCGCCCTCCAGCTGGGTCTCCGACGGGCCGCCGACCAGCTCCGGGCGCTGGGACTCGAGCAGCCCCTCGGTGCCCGCGGCGGCACCGTGGCCGGCCTGCTCGCCCCCGTCCAGCGCGCGCTCGACGGCGACGAGGACGCGGGCCGGGCCGCGATCGCCGAGCTCGCCGCGACGATCCGCCGCAGCGATCAGCCTCGCCACCTGATCACGCTCGAGGCGCTCGCCGAGCTCCCGGCCGAGGCGACGTCGCTGATCGTGTCCGGTCTGGCCGAGTTCGACACCCGCCTCATCGTGACCGTCCGACCGTGGCCGCTGACGATCCCCAGCGAGTGGCAGCAGCGCGTGAAGTCGCGCTTCACCGGTGGCTACCTCGACTATGCCGGGGCGGTACGGCATCCCGAGTCCGCTGCCGGGGAGCTGGCGCAGGAGGCGGCCGACTTCCGCCACCGTCAGGACGTGGCCGACGTTGTCCGCCGGTGGCGTGCCGCCGACCCGAACCTGCCGGCCCACGTCATCCTGGTCCCCCTGAGCCGCCACACCCGGCCCGGGCTGGTCGACCTCTTCTGCGAGGTCATCGGGGTGGCGCCCAGCGATCTGGCGATCCCCGACCGGATGATCAACGAGTCGCTCAGCCACGAGAAGGCCGAGGTGCTCCGGCTGGTCAACGTCGCCCTGGGAGACCGGCTCCAGAACCGGCGCGGCAACTACCGCTACAGCGTGCGCAAGTGGATCGCCGTGGCCACCCTGATGAGCAGCTCGTCGGGCGCCAAGATCCGGCTGCCCCGCGAGCTCGAGGCCTGGGCCTCCGACGAGGCGGCCCGTCAGGTCGAGGAACTCCGTCGCGAGGGATGCGAGCTGCTCGGCGACCGCGAGGGCTTCATCTGGCCCTCGCTCCCCGGCGACGACTTCGTGCCGGCCACCGACGCCGAGGTGGCCCAGGCCGCCACGGCTTCGCTGGCCGACCTCGCCGCCGGCCACGCTCGGCGCCGTCGCAAGGCCAAGAAGCGTGGCCGCACCCAGCGGTCACGCCGGGCGCAACGTCCAGGCAGTGGTGCCTCCGGCTCCGCCCCGGCCGCGGCCCGGCGGGCGGTGGGCTCACTGCGTCACCGGGTCACCGGCCTGGGCCGCGACGGTGGCCGCCCCCGGTCGGATCGCGGAGACTGCAGCCCGTCGAGGGATCGTGTCCGCGCTCAGGGCGTCCCACGCCGTCGGAGCCAGGCCGGAAGCCGCCAGGTGGCTCTCCAGCTCGGCCACGCGGGCGGCGAGCTGGTCGCGCTCGTCGGTGAGCGCCGCGACGTCGCCGGCCAGGCGCTCGGCCTCCTCGCTGACCCGACGGACCCGCAGCAGCATCTCGGCCAGCACCTCCGGCAATGCGTCGAGCTTGGCCTGTTCGTCGACCTCGTCGGGGTGCCGGGCGCCGGCGGCGGCGGGATCGGGCAGCAGTTCGGCCAGGTCGCCGTGGACCTGGGTACCGCCGGACCCGATCACGTCGATCCAGTGCTGCGAGACGACGCGCAGCCGCTCGGCCACCTCCGGCGGGGTGACCGGCGGCTCCGACCTGCTGCGGGTGAGCAGTGTCTGCGCGAACCACCGCTTGACCAGCCGTGAGTGCCACGGTTGCTCGAGCCGGTCTCCGACCTCGACCAGCACGTCGCGCAGGAGCGCGATCTGCGAGGTTCCCAGTGACTCGTTGCGGCGCGGGACCTGCGTGAGATCGGCGGCCTGCGGCGCGAGCCCGAGGGCGTCGGCGAATCGCTCCCACAACAGGTCCTTGGGCGCACCGGAGCGGGGGCAGGTCACGAGATGGGTCTTCTCCGGCGGCGCCAGGATCGACCAGCGGTCGAGCAGCCGCAGCAGGTTCTGCGAGCGCCAGAAGGCCGTGGCCTGAGCCGGATCCTCGGGCAGATCGGCGAGCAGGTGGCCGACGAAGTCTGCGAAGGACAGGGGATCACCGTTCTTGACCTGCTCCTGCCACTCCGCGGTGGCGGTCCGGCCGAGGTCGCGGGCCGACACCACCAGGTGGACGTCGTAGCCCGCCACCATCTCGGTCATCGTGGCGATCTGCTCGCGCGTGGCGAAGCTGAAGATCTCGTGGCTGATCACCACGGTCCCGCCCAACCGGCGCCCGCGGCGCAACAGGTGCGCGAAGGTCCCGGCGATGTCGTCGGGGTCGAAGCCCCACCGGCGGGCGGACCCGACCATCTCCACGGCCGCGACGAACATGCCCTCGTGGCGCACGTACGGGTAGAGGAAGCCGTGATGCTTGAGCGACTCCCGGTTGCTCGCCAGGGCCGCCTGCAGGTACGTGGACCCGCTCTTGGGGAGGCCGATGTGGAAGTAGAGCCGTTGCGGAACGGCGGCGTCGACCGGCACCGCATCCTCACCAGGGACGGTCACGGGGTCAGCCTAGGGCGCCTCGGCATCGGCGTCCTGTCCGGCCGAGTCGGAGCGGCCCACCCAACGGCGTCCTCGTGCGCGCCAGCGGCCGATCCGGCTGACATCGCGGCGTCGCCGCAGCGTCGCCTCGGCACGGAGTGTGAGGACCGTACCGAGCGCCTCGACCGCGGCCCGCGCGACGGCTTCCTCGTCGGGCCCGGTGTCCTCCGCGGCGAAGGCGGACTCCGAGCAGCGCAGGTCCTGCAATGTGCCCACGATGTCGTAGCCGGCCTCGGCGATCTCCGTCACCTGCTGCTCGGCGACCGACAGGCACCACTCGCGCAGCTCGGCCGGGACCAGGATCCGCTCGCCGCGCTGACCGCCGAGCACCTGGGAGGCGAAGAACCGCTTGCCGACGTCGCCGTAGACCTGGCGGCGGCGGTGATCGTCGCTGAGCTCACCGTTGACCCGCCGCAGCAGCTCGGTCTGTGCCATCCCGAGGCTGGTGTTGCTGGCCTGCACGTGAGGCTCGAGGCTCCCGGGGTCGACGTCGAGCACCGAGCAGAACCGGGCCAGCAGCAGATCGGTGCGACTGCCCCGCGGCGGCACGGTGACCACATGGATCTGCTCGGGAGGCAGCAGGTCCTGCCAGCGCGACAGCACCCGGACCGGGTCGAGCTGGATCCAGGGGTGCCGGGTCAGGCCGCGCTCCTGATAGTCACGCAGTCGGCGCAGGTAGTCGGCGTATCCCTCGGACTTGCCCGACTTCAGCTCCTGCTGCCACGAGGAGGGCAGCTGCCGCGCGAGGTCGCGCACGGTGAGCACGACGTGGACCTCACGGTCACTGCAGGCTTCCAGCAGCCGCCGGGCCTGCCCGGGGTGGACCGCCGCCAACGACTCCTGGCTGACCAGCGCGCGGGTCCCGCGGGCCGTGTCGAGCGCGGCAGAGAACCGGTCCAGGGCACCCGCCGCCGATGCCGGGTCCCGGTCGGCGTTGTAGCGCTCGCGGACCACGAGCATCAGCTCGAACGCCTCCCGGCGGGTGGCGGGGAGCAGGTCGAGGCCCTGATCGGCCAGTCGGGTGGCGTTCTCCCACAGCACGCCCTGCAGGTAGGAGGTGCCCGTCTTCTGGAGACCGAGGTGGAGGTAGACGCGACGCCGTGGTGCTTCGGGCTGATCGGGCATGGACCACTCCTACGGCATCACGGCCACCGCGGCAAACCCACCTGGCCGGAGACCGAGCACGAGGCTCGGCTCAGCGCAGCGCGGCCAGCATCTCCTCGCCCTCGGCGAGGCCGATCTGCCCGGTCCTGAGGACCAGGCGGGTTCGCCGTTGCACCATGCTCGCGTTCAGCACCCGGTTGGCGTCGATCCGCTGCACGGCATTGCCGTCGAGGTCGCGCACCATCACGAACGTGCGTGCCATGCGCTCATCGCGCCAGGCGCGAGCACAGGCGTCGTGGCACTGGGCCACCGAGCTCCCACCGCCGACCGACTCCACGATCCGAGCCAGTCTCCGTTCGCGACGGGTCAGGTCGGCGCTGCGGGTGAGGTAGTCGACCTCGACCCCGCGCAGGACCGCGCCCCGCAGCCGGCGGAAGACCGCACGGACCGTCAGGTCGGTACCGACGAGGTCGAGGGACTGCCCGGGCTCGGTCGCCGCGACGGTCCCGGCGAGGGCCGCCACGGCGCGACGCTTGGCTTCGTTGTCGCCGGCCGGGTCGCTGGCGAGCCGCTGGGTGTCCGTGGGGGCATCCACCACCCAGTTGAGGTCGGCGAGCACCGCGTCGTGGTCGGAGTAGAGCTCCATCGGCTGGTGCTGCTCGGCGGCGAGGAGGTCCGCGCCCCGGTTGAAGACGTAGTCGATGGTGGCGCCCTGGTGGTCGCCGGTGGCGAAGTAGGTCTTCAGCGTGTCGTAGGTCGGGGTCATGCCGGCCTCGGTGAGCAGGTCGCGGGGGTAGCGGCCGCTCTTGTAGTGGACGTTGAAGTCGCCGCCGACGAGGACCGGACCCTGGGGTGCCAGCTGCTCGACCAGACCGCCGATCCGTCGGACCGTGGGGCGCAGGAGGTCGGGCATGTTCTTGTCCAGCGGCGCGACGTGCGCCGACACCACCGAGACCTGGCGCTCGCCCGAGCTCAACGTCACCCAGTTCGCAAAGCGCAGGCCGAGCCGGATGTTGCGACCCCGCGGGATCTCCCGGTAGTTCGAGATCCGGTAGGTGCCGGCGTCGACGAGGGTCCAACGGTCGGTGCGCCACGCCACCGGCGAGGCAGCGGTGTACCGGTTCTTCGTGGAGCGGTGAACGGCGTAGCCGTCGGGTGCCAGCACGCTGTCGACCCGCAGCGGCACCTCGTTGTAGGAGACGAAGTCCGGACGCCCGGCCAGCACCTTGCGGACGTCGGACTGGAACCGCTCGACGCTCAGACTCGACTTGATGTTGGCGTGGACCATCGTGATGTCGCCGGTCGACCTCTCGGTCACACGGGAGGACGAGGCGGGGGCTGACGCGAGGGCCGCGGACGGGGACGCCACCAGCACACCGGCCAGTCCGGTCGCCGCGGCCACGATGACGGCGGTGGATGCGGTGCGCAGACGGCGTCGGGGGGCGCGCGGTCGGGGGGCGGGCGCGGTGGACATGGGGGCTCCTCGAGCAGGGGGCAGGCGCCGATCAGGGATCGAGTCACAGGAATCACACCACCCCCTCACGTCACACGCAATCGGTTCTCGTGAACTACAGCGCTGTAGTTCACAGGCGGCGGCACAGCACCTGCGAGGTCGCCTCAGCCGGCGCGCGGCAAGGGCGCCAGGCCGAGGGCCTCGGCCACCGCGGGTGCCAACCACCGGGCGTAGTCCGGCGTCATGTGTTCGGAGTCGCGCATGGTGATGAAGTCACCGACGACCGACGGGCACAGTCCCCCGGAGCAGAACCAGCGCTCCGCGTTGACGGCGCGGACACCGGCGTCGCGTGCGGCGGCGAACGAGATGCGCGCCTCGCGTTCGGCGTACCGGCCCGGCTCGAAGGCGCAGTCCCCGAGGTCCGGACGGCCACGGCTCAAGCAGACGCCGGTCTCGAACGGCAGCTTGGGGGTGTTGCCCACCACGGCGACCTCACCGGCCACGTCGTCCAGCTGGGTGAACAACTCGCTCCAGCCCTGTCGCAGCAGCGCCCGGTATCGCTTCAGCTCGGGGCTGCCCGCCACGGTGTCACCGGTCTCGGGGTCCTGGACCCGGCCGGCGGAGGTGGAGACCACGACCAGATCGGGAGCCAGGTCGGCAATCGTCCCCTGCGCCCAGTCCTTGAACGCCTCGCACTCCTCCCAGGCGCGTCCGGTGGCGCGCTGGATCTGGGTCAGGTCGGTCGCCATGCAGGCGCTGTAGACCAGGACGTAGACGCGGTAGCCCTCCGCGGCGCCGATCTCCTCGATCGCCGGCGAGAGGGCGCGGGCGTGGCTGTCACCGAGCACCACGATCGACCTGTCGGCAGACGGGTCACCGATCGGACACAGGCGCGTGGTGCCGGTGCGGTAGTCGCACTCGCCCAGTGACGCGGTCTGGGCGCGCAGGTCGAGCAGCCCCGGCACGAGCCGGCTCGGAACTGGTCGTCCCTCCTCCGCGGCGAGCGTCGAGGCTCGGACCAGCGCGACGTAGGGGTCCTCCCCCACCGCGTCGGGGTCGTAGTCGGAGGTGGTGATCGCCGGTTCGTCGGAGAACTCCCCGAGCCGGTAGCTCATGACCTGCTGACTGGCCACGACGGTGAGGACGACGGCAGCCACCGAGACGGGGTAGATGGTCAACGCGCGAGGCACGCGCTGCCACGGCCGAGCGGTGCGGAACGGGGTCTCCACGAATCGGTACGTCGCCCAGCTGAGCACCACCACCACCGCCAGCGTCAGCAGCCTCACCGGGATGCTGCCGAAGCGCTCCGGACCCAGGTTGCTGCGGACCAGCACGATGACCGGCCAGTGCCACAGGTAGAGCGAGTAGGACCAGTCGCCGATCCTCACCAACGGAGCGCTCCCCAGCACCCGGCCGACCAGCGAGGGCCGGTCACCGGCGCCCTCTCCGGCGACGACCAGCGCCGCGGTGGCCAGCACCGGGGCGAGGGCGGCCACGCCCGGGAAGTCGGTCTGGAGGGTGTAGAGCACCGCGGTGGCCCCGATGCCGACGAGACCGACGACCGCGAGCACCTCGCGCAGCGCGCCGGGCAGCCGCAGCGTGCGCGGAAGGAGGGCACACGCCGCCCCGATCGCGAGCTCGTGGGCCCGGGTGAAGGTCGAGAAGTACGCCGTGGTCGGCGAGACGTGAGTCGCCCACAGCGACCACGCCAGGGACCCACCGATGACGACCGCGAGCAACGCCCCCGCAACGCGGCGCAACTCGGTGGCCCCGCCGCCGCGACGGCGTACGAGCAGGACCAGCAGGAGTAGCAGCAACGGCCAGAGCAGGTAGAACTGCTCCTCGACCGCCAGCGACCAGTAGTGGCGCAACGGCGACGGCGGCTGGCCCTGGGCGAAGTAGTCGGTGCCGGTCAGGGCGAGCCGGACGTTGGCGGCGAAACCGGTGGCCCACAGCGCGTCGACCAACACGGTCTGGGTGCGCAGCAGCGAGAGCGTCAGCAGCGACCCGATCACGGTGACGACGGTGACCAGCGTCGCCGCCGGCAGGATCCGGCGGGCCCGACGGGCGTAGAAGCCGGACAGCGACACCCGACCGTCGCGGTCGGCCTCGCGCAGCAGCAGGGCCGTGATGAGGTAGCCGGAGACGACGAAGAACACGTCGACGCCGAGGTAGCCGCCGGTGAGGGCCGAGGGTGCGATGTGGTGAGCGATCACCAGCAGCACGGCGAGGGCGCGGATGCCCTGGATGTCGGGTCGGAAACCGAGCGGGCCGCGCCGCGAGGGGTCAGCCGACATCAGCCTGCGCGCTGATGAAGTAGTGGTCGCTGATGCGTTGGGTCACCGGCGACGTGTCGCGCCAGTAGCCGCTCCAGGCCGCGCCGGTGCCGACCACCCAGTCGACGGGAAGCGGCGAGGGCGGCGGCCGGCAGCCGCCGGCGTAGCTGCCGCCGTTGCTGGCCGCCATGCCGGTGCGCGGCATCACGCTGCAGTAGAACGCCTCGCGGTCGTTCATGTCACCGGTGACCAGGACGGGCAGGCCCTCGGCCTTGAGCCCGTTGACGACGCTGACGAGTGAGTTCTGGCCGCTGGCCCGCTCGGCGGCGTACCTGCCCCCGCCGGCGGAGGGGTGGGTGTTGACGACGTAGAGCTCCCGGCCGGTCGCCAGGTGGCGCAGCCGGACGATCGGCTGGGGCCGGGGGCGGCCCATGAACGGGATCGTGAACTGGCTGCCGCTCACCAGTTCGAACAGGCCGGAGTCCCAGAGGATGGAGTTGTCCGTCTCCACCTCGCCCCAGGCGAAGCCGGGGTAGGCGGCCATCCCCGTGCGCGCCTGGAGCGCTCGCAACTGGTCGGCCTGGAGCTCCTGGGTGCCGAGGATGTCCACGCCGTGCTTGGCGATGAGGTTGCCGGCGCCGACGTTGCGGGTCGAGGCAGGCGGATAACGGGTGCGGGATCCGCCGGGCGCGGTGTGCTGGCTGCCCAGCACGTTGAAGCTTCCGACCCGGACGCTGAAGGGCGCCTCACGGAGGGCGGCCTGCTTCGCCTCCTCGGCCTTGGCGGCCTTCTCGGCCTTCTCGCGCAGCAGCGCCTCGCGGTCGACCTTGACCAGCTCGGTCGCCGGCACCACGCGACGTGCGGAGAGCACCGAGAGCCCGGCGACGACGCGCTGCACCTCCGGGAGTGACTCCGTCGCCACCTGCGGCTGCTCGTCGGAGAGCTGCATCGCCGCGAACACCCCCACCACGGGGACCATCAGGCCGAGGGCGACCAGTGCGACGACCATCCGGGAGACGCGGCGCCCACCCCCGGAGGCATCACGATGGGCAGGACTCGACACCGGCGCAAATTATCACGCGGCACCCCCTGCGCCCGATCTGTCGACCGACGGCACGGTGGTCCCGGTCTAGGGTGACCGCCATGCTGGTCACGGCCTCCACCGTCATGGACTCCCCCGAGAACGTGCGGTTCTTCGTCTCCGCCAACCTCGCCTCGGGTGTCGACCACATGGTGGTCTTCCTCGACGCCCCCCAGGAGCCGGGCCAGGCCGAGGTGGCCGAGATGCTGGCCGCGGAACCCCGGGTCACCTGCATCCGCACCGGGCGCAAGGGATGGTGGACCGACGGCCGCCCCCCGGGCCTCAACGTCCGGCAGCGGATCAACGCCAACTGGACCCGGGCACTGCTCGAGCCCCTCGCCTGGGCCGAATGGCTCTTCCACGTCGACGGCGACGAGGTGGCGCGGGTCGACCGGGACGCCCTCGCTGCCGTTCCTGCCGGGGTCGACGCGGTGTGGCTTCCGCCGTGGGAAGCGGTCAGCGAGCCCGAGCCGGCGCAGCGCCCCACCCGGTTCAAGCGGCTGCTCGACGACGACGACCTGACCCTCCTCCATGTGCTGGGGGCGCTGGCGGAGCCGACCAACCAGGCCTACTTCCACGGCCACGTGATGGGGAAGTCGGGGATCCGTCCCCGTGCCGGGCTGGCGCTGACGCTGCACGAGGCGATCTCCGCCGACGGTGAGCGGGTGGAGCGCCACCAGGACGATCGGCTGGGCGTGCTCCACTACGACGCCGTGTCCGGTGAGGAGTTCGTGCGGAAGTGGAGCGCGCTCGCCCGCGCCGGCCACGCTCGCTACCGCAAGTCTCGGGTGCCGATGGCCCGTGCGCTGAAGACCCTCATCGCCAAGGACCTCCCCGACTCCGTGCGCGAGGACTACCTGCGCCGCATCTACGACCTCACCACCCGCGACGACGTGGACCTGCTGGACGACCTCGGGCTCCTGACCGACGTGGACCCGGTGCGCGAACCCGTCCCCGCCCGGGACCTGCCGGTCGGTGCCGCCGCCGTGCTGGCGGCTCGGGTCGAGGAGCTGCGCGGGGTTCCCAAGCAGTCCTTCTTCGTGGCCGACCGGGTCTCCGACAGCGACGGGTCCGCCGAGGACTCCCCGGCCGCGAAGGCCCGCGCGGCGGCCGGCCGGCTGAAGCGGATGACTCGCCGCTCCTGACCTGCCGCTCCGGGCCCGACCGCGGTCAGCCCCGGCGGCGCAGCCGGAGCGCGGCCCGGCGCGCGCGCCCCGGGAGCCACCGGGCCAGCCCGCGTGCGGCGCGTGGAGGGGTCTTCTGTCCGGCCAGCTGCGTGCGCAGCGAGCGCACGTCGCCGAGCATGGTGGCGGCGAGGTCGACGGCCACCCCTGCCACCTCGGCGTCGGTGACCGAGCCGGTGCTGCGTCGCTCCTCGAGCTCGGCCGGCACGCGGAGGTGGTCGAGCTCGCCCACCAGGTCGTACGCCGCGGAGCGGAGGTGCTCGATCGTCTCCTCACCGCGACGGCGAGCGTCCTCGACCTGGTCGGGCTCGGGCCAGAACCGATCGCCGCCGCGCGGCACCAGCCGCTGGTCGGCCAGGAAGGTCCGGATGTAGACGCCGCGGTCGAAGGCCGAGCCGAAGTCGTCGAGCGAACCGTTGATGCGGCGCAGCGTCTCTGCCTCGGCCACGCCCATCGAGGAGTTGGGGAACGAGCCGGACAGGTCGATGCCCTCGGCCCCGAAGCCCACCACGCCGGCGAACTTGCGCCAGACGTCCTCCCGCGGCGCGGAGGGATCGAGCACCAGCACGTGGATCCGCTCGGGGGGTACGGCCTGGGACCATCGCTCGAGCACCAGCCGGAGGTCGAGGGTTCGCCAGTTCCAGATGGCCGTCGACTTGCGTGACACCTTCCGGCCGTAGTCAGCCATCGGGGTGGTCGCGCCGTTCTTCAGGCTCTCCTGCCAACTGGCCGTGAAGAGACCGAGTGGCTCCCGGGCGGTCACCACGACGTGGACCTCGTCGCCGGGCAGGGCCGCGACCATGGCCGAGGCCTGCTCCGGGGAGGCCGCGGCGAAGAACTCGTGACTGATCAGGCCGGTGCCCTCGGTGGCCGCCAGCTCCTCGACGATGCGACGCCATGCGGTGCGGTGACGTTGCGGCGCCCGTCTCTGGGCGGGATCCTCACGGATCGTGCGTGAGGCCCACAGGTGGTCCCGGCGCTCCCGGCCCGGCACCACGACACCCCGTGCGCGCAGTTCCTCGCGCCGCGACCAGATGATGGTCTGGAGGTACGACGTCGCGGTCTTCGGCAGCCCGATGTGGACGAAGACCCGCCGCACCACTACAAGGTCTTCCGGAACTGCTCGACGGCCGCCGTCACGGCAGCCTCGTCGCGCTGGGCCGCTGGGATGAGCAGCTCCTGGACCACGTCGGCGAGCTCGGCCAGCCGCAGCTGGTGCTGGCGCATCTCGGCGATGTCCGCCTCGAGGTCGGCGACGCGCGCCTCGAGGCGTCGTACGGCGGCGTTCGACCCCGGACGCAGGTTGTTCAGGTCCACGCTGACCACTCTCCCACCACTCTCACCGTCGGCCGCTGCCGGTTGGGCAGCTGCTTGACCGTCACCCGGGTCGCGCCCGCCTTGCGCAACAGCGTAGTGAGCGCCTCCGGGTCGGGCCGACCGACCATCCAGTCCGGTGCGTCCTCGGCGAGGTCAGCCTCGCGGATGTCGTCGTCGGAGCGGTCGACGACGTGCAGGTCGGCCAACAGCCGTCCGCCGCCGCCGCGCAGCGCCATCGAGCACAGTCGCACCAGGGACTCCCGGCCGAAGGCGGTGGTCGCATCCATGACGTGGCGCGCGACGACCACCCGGGGTCGCGGGTCAGCGGCGAGCCGGGCACCCTCGGAGAGCGTGGAGCGCCACTCGGTGAGGTTCAGCGGGCGAACCTCGAGCGGGAGGCCCTCCGCCGCGGCAACCGCCGCGGCGTCGCGCAACGCGCGCGGCACGTAGTCGTAGGCGGTGACCTTCACGCCCTGGCGTGCCAGCCAGACGCTGTCGGCGCCACGGCCGGCTCCGACGTCGAGCACCTCCGCGCCGTGCTCCTGCGCGAATCGCGCCGCCCGCCGCGCCAGCACCGACGGAGCCGCGAAGGACTGGTTCGGACGGGACCCGGCGCGCCGCTCCCAGTAGCGGATGCCCGGCTGGGTGCCGCGGAACCAGCCTTCGAGCGCACGGACGGTGCGGTCGGGAGTCGTGAACTTGAACGCCGGGTCCGGCACCTTCCAGCCCGGCCCGTACGTCGCCTCCAGCAGCCGCTCGGGGACGGCCGGAACCGGCATCGTCCGGCCACTGAGCTGTGCCGTCCCGAGGGGTCGGATCCACTCCTCGCGGAAGTCGGTGCCGATCTCACCCATCAGGTAGAGCCGGCCACGGTCGAAGAACCCCCCGAAGACGTCCAGACCACGGGTCACCCCACCCTCACGGACGTCGACCCGGAAGGCGCCCCCGCTGTACCGGTAGGTCGCGAACCCCCGCCCGGCGAGATCGCGCTGCACCCGGAAGGACTCGCGGGCGACGTCCACCGGCGAGGAGTGGCCACTGACGTAGCCCAGGTCGGCGTCCGAGTCATGGCCGAGGACTGCCCCCTCACGGACGGCTCCCAGCAGCGTGCCGTAGGCGAGGAAGGGTTCCAGGCCGCATTCCCGCAGCGCTGCCACGACCGCCTCGGTGGCGTCGAGCAGCGCATCGAGGTCACGCTCGGACCGGCCGGCGAAGGTCGTGACGAGCTTGCCGGACTTGTCGAAGCCGAGCTCGTCCCCGCGGGCGTTGCGGATCTCCACCCGGCCCTCGCCGGACCCGAGGACCCGCTCCTCGTCGAAGTAGGTCTCCCCGGAGGCCGAATCGCGCACCGCAACCCGGCTCCGGCCCTCGAGGTGGCGCACCAGCGGCAGCGGCCACGGGACCCGCCGGAACGGGCCGGTGCCGTCGGTGTCGCGCAGCGTCCAGAACGTCCAGACCCGGCGGCCGTCGAAGAGCACATCCAGCGCCCGGTCCGCGAACGCGTGGACGACCAGCCCGTCGTCGTCGACCCTGCGGATCCGTGGCCTCGGCGCCACCGGCGACCTGCCTCAGTCCTGCATCGAGGCGAAGGGGTTGAAGCGACCGTCGGTGACGGACTCGCCGTCCTCGTAGACCGCGTTCCTCCCCCCGCCGAAGACCAGGCGGTCCTCGTCGATGCGTCGTGCGTTGTCGCGGGGGGCACGGCCGTCGCCGGGGAAGTTCTCGTACCAGTAGTCGAGGTGCTTCTCGTAGCGAAGCACCCGGTTCTTGTCGCGGTAGATGCCCACGTTCTCGTCGCTGACCTTCGCCAGGCCGGACCAGTTCGCCGACCCGTTGAGCAGGGCATGGCTGGAGCGGTCGCCGAGGTACCTGCCGCGGATGGTCATCGACTTGAGGTGGAAGTAGTTGTCGAACTCGCCGTCACCGTCGAAGTCCTGGGTGAGGTGCTTCATGGGCACCGGGCCACGACCGGAGCTGTCACGCAGCATCCGGCCGATCGCGATCCCCACGACGGTGTAGCCGATCCGGATGTTGCAGCCGCTCTGCCACATCCTGCGGAGCTTCTTGGCCAGCCGCATGCCGCGCGCCTGCCGGATCACGTCGGGGGCGATCTGGATCTTGGTCCGGCCGTTGCCGGTGTTGGTCGCGCCCCGGCACGTCACGCGGTTCAGCATCTGCATCACCGGGTCGACTGCCTTCTTGCCGCGGAGCGGGAACGCGATGAGGCGGAACTTGCCCACCTTCTTGTCGGCGTACGCCGGGTAGACCGGCTTGTCCTTGGCGGCCTGGTTGAAGATCCGGGTGTAGAACTTCCAGACCTCGCGGTTCCTGGTGTGGGTGTACATGTCGTTCCACTGGTTGGTGGTGGAGGCGACGGTGAAGTTGGCCGACCCCTGCATCACCACTCGCTTGGACCGTCCGACCTGGGAGAACAGGAAGAACTTGGAGTGGGCGGAGCCGTTCTTGCTGCGGCAGGTGCCCTTGCAGAGCCGGGCCCAGCTGGTGCGCTTCTGGGGGTGGTCCTGGTTCCAGTTGCGCAGCCCGCGGCGCAACCGCGCGAACGGCGGATTGTCGAGCACCTCGACGTTGCGGTCGTCCATGATCAGCCGGACCCGGATGCCGCGCCGCTGAGCGCGCAGCAGTGCGTCAGTGCCCTCGGAGGTCAGGAAGTTCCACGAGAAGATGTCGATCTCGCCGTTCTTCGGGACCGAGTTGATGGACCGCATGACGCGGCGGAAGATCTTCCGCTGCTGCACCCGGTTGCCGACCGGACTGTTGAACGTCGGGCCCGGCCTCGGGGTGAAGTTGTCGGGTGCGGCCGAAGCAGGCGTGGTGCTCGTCGGCAGCATCAAGCCAGCGGTGACGAGCAGCAGGGCCAGGGTCCTGACGAACATGAACGAGTCCCATCGTGGTGGTGGTGGCGTGGTGGGGCGACTGGTCGGTCGCCGGGTAGAACTGAGGGGCTAGGCAGCGCACCGTCGAGTGGCGGCGCGGTAGTCGCGATCCGAGTCGAGTGACTCCTGCGCTTCGTTCACCGTGCCTCCCAGCACACCCCAGTAGGCGTCATCGAAGATGACGAGGCGCTGCCCGGACGAGCAGCCGACGGCGTCCCGTTCGACGTAGGCGCCGGCGTCGTCGACGCAACCCCGGTAGGTGCGTGGGAGTGGGCTCCCGTCGGCCCAGACGTCCAGGCACTGCGGCGCGTTGGCGGGGATCTCGGTGCTGGGTTCGGACTCCTCCGGCTCGGAGGACTCCGGGCTCGACGTCGACGACGGGTCCGAGGCGGGCTCCTGGGCCTCGTCGGTGGCGTCACCGCAGCCGGACAGCGCCGTGAGCGTGAGCGCGAGCGCGATCGTCGTGGCGGCGCGCCGTCCCGTCGTGAAACCCATGCCGCGAACTATACGTGCTGTCGTCCCCGATCCCGGGGTCCGCGTCGGTCCGTCCGGCGCCGATGCGCCGGACCCGGCCGCTAACCTCAGCACGTGAGCACCGCCCCCACCCGCGTGTACGTCGCCCGCCTGGTCGGGCTGCCGATCTTCGACCCCCAGGGTGACCAGGTGGGCAAGGTCCGAGACCTGGTGGTCGCGGTGCGCTCGGAGGTCAACCAGCCACGGGTGCTGGGCCTGGTCGCCGAGGTGTTCGGCCGCCGCCGGATCTTCGTGCCGATGACCCGGGTGACCAACGTCGACAGCGGGCAGGTCTACACGACCGGCCTGCTGAACATGCGCCGCTTCGAGCAGCGCTCCACCGAGACCCTGGTGCTGGGCCAGATGCTCGACCGCACCGTCACCATCGCGCACACCGGCGTCACCGGCACCGTGTACGACGTCGCCATGGAGCAGGCCCGCAACCGCGACTGGGTGATCTCGCGGGTCGCCGTCCAGGAGCCGGGCAGCACGTTCCGGCGCCGCGGCCAGACCCACGTGGTGGAGTGGGGCGAGGTCGACGGCCTCACCCGACGCGACGAGACGCAGGGCGCCACCCTCCTGATCGAGCAGCTCTCGGAGATGAAGCCCGCCGACGCCGCCCACGTCCTGCACGACCTGCCCCCGGAGCGACGTACGGCCGTGGTCGAGGCGATGGACGACGAGCGCCTGGCCGACGTGCTCGAGGAGCTGCCCGAGGAGGACCAGGTCCAGATCATGGGTCTCCTCGAGGCGGAGCGCGCCGCAGACGTCCTCGAGGAGATGTCAGCCGACGACGCTGCCGACCTGATGGCCGATCTCCCGCCGGAGCAGGCGGCGGCGCTGCTGGAGCTGATGGAGTCCGAGGACGCCGAGGACGTGCGCCGGCTGATGTCCTACCCCGAGGAGACCGCCGGCGGCATGATGACGCCCGAACCGGTCATCCTCGGCCCCAACGCCACCATCGCCGACGCGCTGGCCCACGTCCGCAACCCCGACCTGCCGGTGTCTCTCGCGGCGATGGTCTACGTCTGCCGGCCGCCGCTCGAGACGCCGACCGGGCGGCTGCTCGGCAGCGCCCACATCCAGCGACTGCTGCGCGAGCCTCCGTCGTCGCTGGCCGCCGCGGCCGTGGACGACTCCCTGGACGCGCTGCGGCCCGAAGCGCCGATCGGCGAGGTGGCGGCCCACCTGGCGACGTACAACCTGGTCGCCGCGCCGGTGGTCGACGAGGAGGGGCGACTGCTGGGTGCGGTGACCGTCGACGACCTGCTGGACCACATGCTCCCGGTCAACTGGCGCGACGACGCCGCGGGCAACCAGACCCTGGGGGCGGGCCATGGCTGAGAGCCACCGTCCCCGCCTCGACACCCCGAAGGAGATCCGGCGCCCGCTGGTGCGACGGCCGACGTACGACGCCGACGCGTTCGGGTCGTTCGCCGAGCAGTTCGCGCGTTTCATGGGCACCGCCCGGTTCCTGATCTACATGACCGGGTTGGTCGTGGTCTGGCTGGCGTGGAACTGGCTCGCGCCCGACAACCTGAGCTGGGATCTCTACCCGTTCATCTTCCTCACCCTGATGCTGAGCCTGCAGGCGTCGTACGCCGCTCCGCTGATCCTGCTGGCACAGAACCGGCAGGAGGACCGCGACCGCGTCATCGCCGAACGGGACCGGCAGGCCAACGCGCGCGCCCACGCCGACATGGAGTTCCTGGCCCGCGAGGTGGCCGCACTGCGGATGGCGGTCGGCGAGGTCGCCACCCGCGACTACGTCCGCTCCGAGCTGCGAGCGCTGCTGGCCGAGCTCGACGAGCGGGCCCGGGCCGAGGATGAACAGGACGACGCCGGCACCACCCCCGGCGCCTGACTGGGCCACCCGGGATGCCGCACCACCGGGCAACTAGGCTGGGCCCATCATGAGTGCCTCCCTGCTGGACCGCGTCAACGCTGCCCTCGCGACGGTCAACGACCCCGAGATCAAGCGCCCCATCACCGACCTCGGCATGGTCGACTCCGTCGACATCTCCGACGAGGGGTTCGTGCGGGTGACGGTGCTGCTCACCGTGGCCGGCTGCCCGCTCAAGGACACCATCACCCGCGACGTGACCACCGCGGTCGGCGCGGTCGACGGCGTCACCGGGGTCGACCTCACGCTGGGCGTGATGACGGCCGATCAGCGCTCCGGCCTGCAGGACTCGCTCCGGGGCGGCCAGGCGCCGCGCGAGATCCCCTTCGCCCAGCCCGCGTCGCTCACCAAGGTGTTCGCGATCGCGAGCGGCAAGGGTGGAGTCGGCAAGTCGTCGGTGACGGTCAACCTCGCGCTCGCGATGGCGGCGCAGGGCCTCCGGGTCGGTGTGGTCGACGCTGACATCTACGGCCACAGCGTCCCGGCGATGCTCGGCGTCGCCGACGCGCGGCCGACCCAGGTCGAGGAGCTGATCATGCCGGTGCCGACGCCCTCGGGGGTCTCGGTCATCTCGATCGGCATGCTCAAGCCGCGCCGCGACCAGGTCGTCGCCTGGCGCGGGCCGATGCTCGATCGGGCGCTCGTCCAGATGCTCGCCGACGTCTTCTGGGGCGACCTCGACGTACTCCTGCTGGACCTGCCGCCGGGCACCGGAGACGTGGCCGATCTCGCTCGGCCAGCACCTGCCGAGCGCCGAGGTCGTGGTGGTCACCACTCCCCAGGAGGCAGCCGCCGAGGTCGCCGAGCGGGCCGGCACCATGGCGTCGATGATGCACCAGCGTGTGGTCGGCGTCGTCGAGAACATGAGCTACCTCGCCTGTCCCCACTGCGCCTCCGAGGGCAAGGACCACCACCTGGAGCTCTTCGGCTCGGGCGGCGGGGACCGTGTCGCCGCCACGCTCTCCCAGCGATTCGGCTACGACGTGCCCGTGCTGGGCCGGATCCCGCTCGATCCGTCGCTGCGCGAGGGCGGCGACGCCGGCAAGCCGATCGTCGAGTCAGATCCCACTGCTGCGGCTGCCGGAGTCCTCGTCGAGATCGCCACCCGACTGTCCGGACGCAGCCGAGGACTTGCCGGCATGCAGCTGGGGTTGACGCCGACCAGTAGGTTCTGACCTGTGTTCGGAGTCGGGCTACCAGAGATGGCGGTGATCGCCTTGGTGGCCATTGTGATCTTCGGACCCGACAAGCTGCCGGAGTTCGCCAAGCAGGCCGGCCGCTTCCTGCACCGGATGAAGCTCTTCGCGACCGGTGCCCGCGACGACCTGCGCGCCGAGCTCGGGCCGGAGTTCGCCGATCTCCAGCTGCGCGACCTCGACCCGCGCAGCATCGTCCGCAAGCACGTGATGGAGGCGATGGAGGAGGCCGAGGCCGAGTCCTCCCAGCCCAAGCGCCGCGGGCTGCGTCCCCTCGACGACGGCGAGGTCCCGCCGTACGACGCCGAGGCGACCTGACGCTCTCCCGCCTCAGCCGTGGCTCTGGACCGCGGCCAGCGCGGCGAAGGCCACCAGCTCGACCCTGCCGGGGGCGAGCTCGATCTCGGCGAAGTCGGCGCCGACCCGCCGCACGACGCCCTCGTGGCGGCTGCCGTCGGTGTGGTGCACCAGGCACCGCTCCCCCGCCTCACTGAGCCGACGCAGCGCCGAACCGAACCCGAGCCGGGTCACCGGCGACCACGCCACCTCGGGGACGGAGCGGGGCGAGGCCCCGCCGACGGCGGCGACGGCACCGGTCGGCACGACCCACTGGGAACCGCCGGACTCCAGCAGGACCCAGCCCGTGGCGACGCGGCGCAGGGTGCCGCTCACCCGGCCGACCCCGGCGACCTCGACGCAGATCTGGGCGTCGACGCTGGCCATCAGCCGGCTGGCGAGGGTGACCGCGCCGTACTCCGCCCGACTCCGGTCGGCCACCTCCGCGTCGCGCTCGGCGTCGTAGAGCGACTCGGCCTGCTGCTCGAGGTCGTCGAGCACCGCGAACAGCTGCTCGTCCCAGTTCACGGCCGAAAGCCTGCCACACGCAGCTTGTGGAGAAACACTTGCATTCAGCAACGCACAGACGTTAACTATCGCAAACAGACGTAAACGAAAGGTGCGGGCGATGAGTGCGATCCGCTGCCTCGCCGTCTGGGTGATGACGACGATCCTCGCCGGAGCCCTGGTGGCCTGGCTGCTGCCACCGGTGGCACCCGGCGGCGCCGCGCAGCCTGGAGGCTTCGGGCAGCTGCTGGTGGCCTGCTGTGCACTGGCGGGGGCCGCCTGCACCGGCTGGCTGTGGCTGCTGGTGACGCTGGTCGTCGCCGACGCCCGTGGGGATCGACCTGCCCGGGCCGGCATCCCGCCCGTGGTACGCCGGATCGTGCTCGGCCTGTGCGGGCTCTCGCTCGCCGGTGGCCTGACCACACCGGCCCACGCGGCCCGCGCGGACCGCCCCGTGCCGGGACCGACGTCCGCGAGTGCGACCGAGTCACTGCTGGAAGGGCTGCCACTGCCGGACCGGGCCACGAGCACCACCGCCTGGCTGGGCTCGCTCGGCGCGCTCGCCCGATCACGGCCCACCGAGTCGCCGCGGCCCTCGCCACGGCCGGACGCGATCCGGGTGCAGCCCGGGGACACGCTCTGGGGGCTGGCCGCAGCCGGTCTTCCCGCCGACGCCGGGTCCGAGGAGATCGACCGGCGCTGGCGGCAGATCTACCGCACCAACCGCGACGCCATCGGCGCCGACCCCGACCTGATCCGGCCCGGCCAGCGCTTGCTGCTGCCACACCCCCGGGGCGATCGCCCATGAGAGGAACCCCGATGTCGCCGTACCACCAGAAAGTCGTGCCGCTGCGCCACCCGGAGCCGCTGGCCACCGTGCAGGGCACGCTGGCACTCGACCTGGGCAGGGGGCCGGAGGAGCCGCACGAGCCACCCCCGGGACCCGCGCTCCAGCTGGGGATGCGCGAGCGGAAACGGCTCGAGGTGTGGGCCCACCGCTTCGTCCAGGCGGCGGTCGAGATCGCCGGCGGTGACCGGCCGGTGGCCCAGCTGCTGCGCTGGGCGGTCCCCACGGTCTACGACGACCTGGCCCGCCGCGCCCAGCTGGTCAGGACCGCCGCCCTGCGCGAGTCCTCGACGGTGCGGCTGCAGCAGGTGCGGCCACAGGTGGAGAGCCTGCACGCCTGCTGGATCGACGACGAGGTCGTCGAGGTCAGCGCCCGGGTGCGCTACGGACGCCGTTCGCGTGCGGTCGCCGTCCGGTTCGAGCAGCGCGCCGACCGCTGGCAGGCGGTCGCGCTCGAGTTCGCGTGAGCAGGTCCCCGTCCCCACTCAACCGTTGCGCACGCCCCACTCAACCGTTGCGCACGCCCAACTCAACCGTTGGCGCGGGCGGTGAGGCCGGTCGGGCCGCCCGGTGCGCCGTGGCACTTCTTGAACTTCTTGCCTGACCCGCAGGGGCATTCCTCGTTGCGTCCGGCCGTGGCGTAGGGGTCGCCGGCGTTGGTGGCGGTGGTGCCGGGGACGGGCACGTTGTCGTCGCCGACCTCGCTCACCCCCTCCTCGGGGCCGGAGTAGGTGAGCTTCTGCGGCCGCTTCGGCTTCTCGAGTCCCTTCGCGTGGATGTGCGGCGCTTCGCGGGTCGCGACGGCGGCCGGGGCCTCGGCGGGAACACCGTTCGCGCCGCCGGCCGCGGTCGGCACCTGCCGGCGCATCGGCTCCTCGACCTCCTCGACCTCCTCGTCGTCGTCCTCCTCGTCGATGGTGACCTCGAGGTTGAACAGGAAGCCGACCGACTCCTCCTTGATGCCGAGCATCATCGTCGCGAACATGTCGAAGCCCTCGCGCTGGTACTCGACCAGCGGGTCGCGCTGGGAGTAGGCGCGCAGGTAGATGCCCTCGCGGAGGTAGTCCATCTCGTAGAGGTGCTCGCGCCACTTGCGGTCCAGCACCGAGAGGACGACGCGCCGCTCCAGCTCACGCATCACCTCCTCACCCACCTCCGCCACGCGGCGGTCGTACGCCGCCTGGGCGTCAGCCTGGAGGTCCTCGATCATCACCTCGCGGGAGAGGCCCTGGCGACCCCCGTGCCGCTCGACGTAGGCCTGCTGGTCGAGGGTGAGGTCGTAGAGCTGTCCGAGCGCGGACCACAGCGCGTCGAGGTCCCAGTCCTCCGGGAGCTCCTCCGTGGTGGTCGCGACGTAGCCAGCGATCACGTCGTTCATGAACTCGCGCACCTGGGATTCGAGGTCGGCACCCTCGAGCACCTTGCGGCGCTCGCCGTAGATGACCTCGCGCTGACGGCTCATCACGTCGTCGTACTTGAGGACGTTCTTGCGGGACTCGAAGTTCTGGGACTCGACCTGGCCCTGGGCGTTGGCGATCGCGCCGGTGACCCGCTTGTTCTCGATCGGGACGTCGTCGGGGATCTTCATGACCTGGAGGATCCGGTCAACCCACTCCGACTTGAACAGCCGCATCAGCTCGTCCTCGAGCGAGAGGTAGAACCGCGACTCGCCCGGGTCGCCCTGGCGCCCGGATCGGCCGCGCAGCTGGTTGTCGATACGGCGCGACTCGTGACGCTCGGTGCCGACGACGTAGAGGCCGCCGAGCTCCTTGACCTCGTCGTGCTCGGCAGCCACCTGGGCCTTGATCCGTTCGACCGCGCCCGGCCATGCCGCGTCGTACTCGTCGACGTTCTCGACCGGGTCGAGGCCCTTCTGGCGCAGCTCCATGTCGGCCAGGAAGTCCACCGACCCGCCGAGCATGATGTCGGTGCCTCGACCCGCCATGTTCGTGGCCACGGTGACCGAGCCCTTGTGACCGGCCAGCGCGACGACCTTCGCCTCGTCGGCGTGCTGCTTGGCGTTGAGGACGGTGTGGGGGACGCCGAGCTTCTTCAGCTTGGCGGAGAGGTGCTCGGACTTCTCGACCGAGACGGTGCCGATCAGGACCGGTTGACCCCGGCGGTGGCGCTCGGCGATGTCCTCGGTGACCGCGTCGTACTTCGCCTCCTCGGTGCGGTAGACGAGGTCGCCCTGGTCGTCGCGCCGCATCGGCTGGTTGGTCGGGATCGGGACCACGCCGAGGCCGTAGATCTTGTCGAACTCGCTGGCCTCGGTCATCGCGGTGCCGGTCATGCCGGACAACTTGTCGTAGAGCCGGAAGTAGTTCTGGAGCGTGATGGTGGCCAGTGTCTGGTACTCCTCGCGGACCTCCACGCCCTCCTTCGCCTCGATCGCCTGGTGGAGCCCGTCGTTGTAGCGGCGGCCGGCCAGGATGCGTCCGGTGTGCTCGTCGACGATGAGCACCTCGCCGTCGATGAGGACGTACTCCTTGTCGTTGTGGAACAACTCCTTGGCCTTGATGGAGTTGTGCATGAACGAGATCAGCGGAGTGTTGACGGAGTCGTAGAGGTTCACGATGCCGAGGTGGTCCTCGACCTTGGTGATGCCCGGCTCGAGCACGGAGATGGTGCGCTTCTTCTCGTCGACCTCGTAGTCGACGTCGCGGGTCAGCTTGGCGGCGATCTTCGAGAACTCGCCGTACCAGCGCACCTCGTCCTGGGTCGGGCCGCTGATGATGAGCGGGGTCCTGGCCTCGTCGATCAGGATCGAGTCGACCTCGTCGACGATGGAGAAGTTGTGGCCCCGCTGCACACAGTCCTCGAGGGTGCTGGCCATGTTGTCGCGGAGGTAGTCGAAGCCGAGCTCGTTGTTGGTCGCGTAGGTGATGTCACAGGCGTAGGCCTCGCGACGTTCGGCGGGACGCATCGACGGCAGGATCACGCCGACGGTCAGCCCGAGGAAGTGGTGGACGCGACCCATCTGCTCGGACTGGAACTTGGCGAGGTAGTCGTTCACGGTGACGATGTGGACGCCCTTGCCCGAGAGCGCGTTGAGGTAGGACGGGAGCACGGCGACCAGGGTCTTGCCCTCACCGGTCTTCATCTCCGCGATGTTGCCGAGGTGGAGCGCCGCCGCGCCCATCACCTGCACGTCGAACGGACGCAGGCCCAGCACCCGCTTCGCGGCCTCGCGCACCGTCGCGAACGCTTCCGGCATGATGTCGTCGAGGCTCTCGCCGCCGGCGAGACGCGTGCGGAACTCCTCGGTCATGCCGCGCAGCTCGTCGTCGCTCATCGCCACGAAGTCGTCCTCGACGGCATTGACGGCCTGGGAGATCGACTCGAGCTGACGAACGATCTTGCCCTCGCCGATGCGGAGGATCTTGTCGAAGATGGCAGGCACTGGGGACTGACTCCTGGAGTTGACGTCTGGGTGGCGCCCACGGTCCGCGGAGGCCATCGGCCATGCTACCCAGCGATCGAAGCAGGACCCGAACCCCGGCGTCGACGCCGGTTCCGGACAACTTCTCAGGCGAGCTCGACGCCGAGTGGCCCGGCGAGGTCGCCGCGTGGGGCGACCACGACGTCGGGGAGCTGCAACCAGCCGGCCAGTCGCCGCAGCTCGGCGGCGAGCTCGGCGGCCGTCTCCGCGGGAGCACCGTCCTCGGCGTACGCCGCCTGCACGAGCAACCGGCCATGGGCGCGGTCGGCCTTGAGGTCGACCCGGCCGACGAGCCGGTCGCCGAGCAGGAACGGCAGCACGTAGTAGCCGTGCCGCCGTTGGGGGGCGGGGACGTAGATCTCGATCCGGTAGTGGAAGTCGAACAACGACTCGGCGCGGGCCCGCTGCCAGACCAGCGGATCGAACGGGCTCAGCAGCGCCCGGGCGCCCACCGCTCGGGGGCGACGAGCCGTGGGGTCCAGGTAGGCCGGCCGGTTCCACCCCTCGATCCGCACCGGCTCGAGCTCACCGTCGGCGACCAGGTCATGGATCGCCTCCTGCGCGCTCGGCATCCCGTTCCCCGGGAGGGACCGCATCCGGTAGTAGTCGGCCAGGCAGCCGGCCGTGCCGACACCGTGCGAGCGGGCGGCGCGACGCACCAGCTCGCGGCCGGCTTCCTCGGGGGTCGGTGTCGGCGCCTCCAGGACCGCGCGCGGCAGCACCCGCTCGGGGATGTCGTAGACGACCTCGAACTGCGGGTTGCGGCCAGCGATCGCGACGTCGCCGACCAGGAACAGGTAGTCGAGCACCTGCCTGGTCTGCGACCAGTTCCAGCCCCAGTGCTCCTTGGTCCGCGGGCCGCTGCTGAACTCGACGTCGAGGTCGCGAGCAGTGACCGGTCCCCGGTCACGGACGGCGGCGAGCACCGCCGGCTCCAGGGCGGGGTCGGCGGTGAAGCCCCACTTGCCCCGCTTGGCCCGGTAGGAGTCCATCCGCCACTGCATCGCCGGCCACAGCTCGACCGGCATGAACGCCTGGACGTGCGCCCAGTACTCCACCACCCGCCGGGACTCCCGCCCGGAGCCGGCACGGGCCAGCAACCGGGGGTCGTACGGGCCCATCCGCGAATAGAGCGGCATCAGGTGTGCCCGGGCCAGGACGTTGACCGAGTCGACCTGGAGCACCCCGGTGCGGGCGAGCGTCCGGTTGAAGGTCCGCATCGTCGGCGGGTCGTGCGGCGGGTCGAGGAATCCCTGGGCCGCCAACGCGATCCGGCGCGCCTGCGTCTTGGACAGCTCGATCACCCGGTGAACTCAACCACGGTCGGGTGACACGTGCTGCCCACCGGTGACCCCAGACCTCGTCAGCGAGTCCACAACCTCGCTGGCGATGCTTCGCATGCCACGTTGTGGTTTCCCCGGTCGACCGGGGAAACCGCAGCTCTACGGCAGATCAAGCAGCTTCTCCCTGACCGCGTACATCACGGCCTCCATGCGGGAGTGGAGCTGGAGCTTCTCCAGGATGTTGCGTACGTGGTTCTTCACCGTGTTCTCGCTGATGACCAGTTGCCTGGCTATCTCGCGGTTGTTCATGCCGGTGGCGACGAGGCGCAGCACCTCGAGCTCACGCGCGGTGAGGCGCAACCCGGGCACCTGGCTCTGCTTCTCGGGGCGCGACATCTGCTTGAACTCGTCGATCAGCTTGACCGCCATCGACGGGCTGATCAGGGACTGGCCGTCGGAGACCACACGCACCGCCTGGGCGACGTCCTCGATCGAGGAGTCCTTCAGCAGGTAGCCGGCGGCTCCGCTCTTGACCGCTTCGTAGAGGTCCGCCTCCTCGTCGGAGACGGTGAGCATGATGATCTTCGCCGACGGCACGCTCTCCTTGATGGCCAGGCAGGCCTCGATGCCCGAACGCTTCGGCATCCGGACGTCGAGCAGCACCACGTCGGGGGCCATCGACTCGGCCAGGGTGGTCCCCTCGAGCCCGTCACCGGCCTCGCCCACGACCTCGATGCCCTCCTCGCTGCCCAGCAGCATGATCAGGCCGCGACGGAACAGCTCCTGGTCGTCGACCACCAACACCCGGATGGGCTCCCCGAGGTCGCCCGCACTCGTCGTCACGGCGACATCATGACACGTCCGAGCGCAGCCGGGCCCCAGCGAAGCGGGGCCGGGCGTCGGGCGAGGATCACCAGGCGCAGCGCAGCGGAGCCCGCGTCGGGAGAGGCCGTCACGCAGCGGCGCGGCCGACCACCCGGGTCGACCGCGCCGTCGGCGTACAGGTCAGGAGCGGTCCATCTCCAACGAGATCACGCCGTAGTCATAACCGCGGCGCCGGTAGACGACCGCGGGCCGCTCGCTCTCCTTGTCGACGAACAGGTAGAAGTCGTGACCGACCAGCTCCATCTCATAGAGCGCCTGGTCCAGGGTCATCGGCGAGGCCGGGTGGCTCTTCTCACGCACCACGAGCGGACCGTCACCGGTCACCTCGATCGGCCCGACCGTCCGTTCGACGACGGTGGTGGCGGGGTCCTCCTCGGGGGCGGCCGGAGGCACCGTCTCCATGCCGGCCAGGGCCTCCCCCACGGAGGCGGGCGGGCGACCGCGGTGGACGCGGCGCCGATCGGCAGCCTTGCGCATCTGGGAGGCCATCTTGTCCAGGGCCAGGTCGAGCGCACTCATCTTGTCCTCGGCGGCCGCCTCCGCTCGGATGACCGGGCCCTTCGAGAAGGCGGTCAGCTCGACCTTGATCGCACGGTCGTGTTGCCGCGGGTTTCGTTCACTTTCCACCTCGACCTGTACTCGCATGATCCGGTGATCATGCTTCTCCAGCCGGGAGAGCTTCTCGCTCACATGGGTGCGGAACCGATCCGAGAGTTCGATGTGACGACCCGTGACGACAACTTCCATGTCAACCTCCTGTGCCTGGGATGAGCCAGTTGGTGGGATGTGACGAGCATGGAGTCCGCCCGGCCGACCTGGTCTTCGTCCCCACAATCGCCTGCTGAGGTGCTCGCAGCTTGGCTGCCACTACTGACCTTCTCCCGCGCCGGCCCGCATCTGGCGAGTCGGTCGAGGCAGGACTTACGTCTAAGCCGCACCGTGATCCCCCTGCCCCCTGAAGGTAGGGAGTGGGGTTACGTGGGCCGTTTCGCCTGCGACTGGCATCGGCTAGTCGCCGCGACGCTCCGGGTGACCGGCGCATCCCGACGATGCAACCACGGACCCGGACGGACTCCATGTACCGACGCTAGTCGACTGGCACCCCCGACGAAAGCCGTCGGTCGGACAATTCGTTGCTGCCGCCCCCTTCAGGCCATGTCGAAGGAGTCGACAGGCGTCGTCGGGCGGTGGCCGCGACCGTCGCGATCGCCGAGACGTCCAGACCAGAGGCCGCCAGGGCGCGCTGCGCCTCCCGTGCGGTCGCCCCGGTCGTCAGCACGTCGTCGCACACGATGACCCGGCCCGGTTGTCCAGCGAAACGGCGCAGCGCCGCCGTGGGGCACCACAGCGAGCCGGCGAGATTCGCTGCCCGCTCCACGGCGCTCAGGCCAGCCTGGTCCCGCACCCCACCACGCGAGCGCAGCAGCGGCGCCACGTCGACCCCCGGCACGAGTCTCGCGGCTCGGCGTACGACGTCGAGGAGCGGGTCGTGTCCGCGGCGCCGCGTCACCCCGGGGCGGCTGGGCACCGGCACCAGCAGCACCGGCCCCGGTCCGGCGGCGACCACGGCGCGGGCGAGCAACGTTGCCAAGGGCGAGCCGAGTCCGGCGACGTGGCGCTCCTTGTGGGCGAGCAGCATCGCGCGCACCACTGCGTCGTAGGGGCCACCGGCCCACGGTGGCGCGAGCCCGGCCGGCGCGGGATCGGGCCACGCGGGTCGGGCGACGTCCGGCAGATCGGCGCGACAACTCAGACACAGTGACCGCCCCGGCCGACCGCACCCCACACAGCTGCCTCCGAGCAGCAGGTCGAGGGCGGCGTCACGCACCGGGGGATCCGACCACGGCCGGCTCGGCTCCACAACCGGGCAGCGAATCCTGTGGAAACGCTCAGCCGCCGACGTACGTCAGCCCAGTGAGCTCGGAATCAGCGAGCGCGACCCGCGAGCTGCTGAGCGCGTCGAGCAAGCCGTTCCGGGTGTCGATGTAGATCGGGTCGGTGGCACGCGGCGACGACGCCACACCACGCGGACGCTCCTGGATCGTCGTGGCGAGGCCGGTGAGTCCGGCCGGTGCGCCGTCGACGGACATCGTCCGCGCCTGGAACAGGTCCCCGCTGAGCCGGTGGGCGATCACGATCGAGGTCGGTGAGGACCACCCGATGTCGAGCAGGGAGAGTCGCGTCTGGTCGTCCCACGAGATCTCGCGAGCTGGAGTGCCGGAGACCGCCCGGCCGCGGGCGTCGTAGCGAAGCCGGCTGACCAGCACCCGGTCATCGGTCCGCCGGTCGAGGATCCCGATCAGCCGCGAGCCGTCTCGCGACACCAGGAACCGCGAGACGTCCGCGCCGGTGATCCCCGGGACGTCGACCTCGCGCGGCCGGCGCGACGAGTCGCTGTTCCGGACGAGGACCTGGGCGCTGCCCGAGCGTCGGTCGAGGAGCCAGAGCCGGTCCGCGAAGTCCCACACCGGCGGCAGCAGGTCGGAGCCGCCGCTGAGGATCTCGTCGACGTCCGCGTCGGGATCGCGGACGTCGGTGAGCAGCACCCGGTCACCGCCGGAGCCCACGCCCGCCACCCGTGCGCCGGACAGGTTGACACCGATCGACCGCACGGCCTGGTCCTCGACGCCGAACGGACCGGTGGACGGCTCGAGGGCACCCGGCGGCCCCTGCACCAGCCGGCCCTGCCGGAGCCCGAACAACAGCGACGTCGATCGGCTCCCGGCCGGGTCGACGTCGGATCCCTCCTCCATCGTGAAGGTGGTTTCGCCGCCGGCCACGCTGAGGGGTTCGCCGTCGATGCTCACCCGGAAGCCGCTGAGCGTGGAGTCCTGCGCGAGCGTGCGCCCGATCTGAGCCACCATCAAGCTGGCGTCCCGCTCCGTCGGTCTCGAGGTGCCCCCGAGCAGATCCACCTGGCCGATGCCTTCGTCGGTGACGGAGACCGACAGGTCGAGGTCGAGGCCAGCCGGGATGGCACTGCGCTCGACGCCGTTCCTTCCCCCGGGGGGTCCGCGGAGCAGCCCATCGATGAGCGCGCTCGCGAACTGGTCCCCCCGTGGCACGAAGACCGGCTCCGGCACCAGGATCCGGGCGGTCGGGTCGAAGTAGTACAGGGAGACCCGCCGGTAGGCCTGGCCGAACCACGACTCGGGAACGACCAGGGCGTCGGGGGCGTCGTCGATGCGCCACTCGCCGTCCTCGCGCTGCATCGTGAACGACAGCTCCTGCTCGTCGCGCGGCACCGGGCCCAGCCACGAACCTCGAGCATTGATCTGGTTGGCGCCGTTGAGCTCGACGAGGATCCGGTTGCTGCCTCGCGGCAGTGAGGCTGCTGCGTAGGTGACGGTGGTGCGCTCGGGCTGCCACGTCGCCGCCTCGTCGCGGGTGAGGAACTGCTCAGCGGTGTTGGTCTGCACGGGGATCGCGGCCTGGGCGTCGAGGAAGCCCTTCACGATCTCGGTCGGCGCGGCTCCCGGGGTGGGCGGGCGCGGGTCGTTGTAGTACCCCAGCTCCTCCCCCGGGTCCACGTCGGACTGTGACTCCACGATCGGGCCCTGGTCGGGGATGCCGACGCAGCCGGTGGTGGCCAGCGCCAGACCCCCCAGCAGTACGCCGAGCCGGCGCCTCACCGGACCGGCTCCGTGCTGTCTTCGGGGACCAGCGGCAGCGGGCTCCGCCGCAGCACGTCGCCCGCCCGACGAGGCAACGTCAACCGGAACTGTGCGCCCTCACCGGGACGCCCCCACGCCTGCAGCCACCCGCCGTGCAGCCGGGTGTCCTCCAGCGAGATCGACAACCCGAGGCCGGTGCCACCGCTGGTGCGGGCCCGCGACGGATCGGCGCGCCAGAATCGGTCGAAGACCATCGAGGTCTCCCCCACGTCCAGGCCCACACCGTGGTCACGGACCGCGATCGCCGACGCGTGATCGTCACCGGCGACCCTGATCCAGATGTCGCCGCTCTCGGCGTGGTCGATGGCGTTGGTGACCAGGTTGCGGACGATCCGCTCGACCCGGCGAACATCGGCCTCGGCCAGGCAGGGGTGGTCCGGTGCCTCGACCAGCACCCGGCATCCGTTCTGGTGCGCCAGGGCCGAGGTGGCGCCCTCGATCCGGTGGGCAACGTCGATCAGGTTGACGTCGTCGATCTCGAGCACCGCCGCCCCCGCGTCGAAGCGACTGATCTCCAGCAGGTCGACCAGCAGGCCCTCGAACCGGTCGAGCTCGGTCTGCAACAGCTCCGCGGCCCGGGCCGTCGTCGCATCGAAGTCGGCGCGCGCGTCGTACAGCACGTCGCTGGCCATCCGGACCGTGGTGAGCGGAGTGCGCAACTCGTGCGACACGTCGGCGACGAACCGTCGTTGCACTCGCGAGAGCTCCTCGAGCTGGCGGATCTGGCGCTGCAGGTTCGTGGCCATCTGGTTGAACGACGTCGCGAGTCGGGCCAGGTCATCCTCGCCGGACACCCGCAGCCGCTCCTGCAGCTGACCGGCGGCCAGTCGCTCCGCGACCCGACGGGCCATCCGCACCGGGGTCACGACCTGGCGGGTCACCAGCCAGGTCAGGGCCGCCACGAGCAGCACCAGCAGGCCGGCCGCGGTGAGGATGGCACGTCCCAGCAGGCTCAGCGTGTCGACCTCGTCGGAGAGCGGGAAGAGGTAATAGAGGGTGTACGGTCCTCGAGTCGGCCGGCAGCCGCACCTGGGAACCAACCACGATCGCCGGTTCCGTGCCGGACGTGCCGTCGGACGCGGTCGTCCGCAGCCGGGTGTAGGAGAAGGCGGTGGTGGCGGCGATGGTGTCGAAGTGCTCCTCCATGGAGCTCGGCACGCTCGTCTTGTCGAGTCTGGGCGTGTACTGCGCGGAGTCAGCGATCCGCGACTCGCCGGCTGGGCCGCTGAGCACGACGGCGAAGTCGCGGGTCGAGCCGAGCTCGATGATCGGCTCGACCAGGTCGGCGAGCTGTTTGGCGACGTCGGTCTCGGTGGGGGGTACGCCGCGGAGCCGCTCGCGCGCCTCGGCGGTGATGCGGGTCGCCTCGGTCACCGCGGCCTCCTCGCGCTGGTCGAGCAGGCCATCGCGGGTCTGCTGCACCAGGAACCAGCCGACGACGCCGATGACCAACGCGGACAACACCACCGTGCTGGCGACCACCCGGGCCTGGATGGACCGACGCCAGAACGTCAGGCTTCGGGTGATCGCCCCAGCATGCTGCTGGCGGCCCAGCGTGTCGGGAGCCACGGCAGGCCTCAGGAACTGCCGGCCTTGTACCCCACGCCGCGGACGGTGACCACGATCTCGGGATTCTCCGGGTCGTGCTCGACCTTCGACCGCAGCCGTTGCACGTGCACGTTCACCAGCCGGGTGTCGGCGGCGTGCCGATACCCCCAGACCTGCTCGAGCAGCACCTCACGACTGAACACCTGCCACGGCTTGCGGGCCAGGCAGACCAGCAGGTCGAACTCGAGCGGCGTCAGGTTGATCACCGAATCGGCGCGGGTGACCGAGTGTCCGGCGACGTCGATCTCGAGGTCGCCGACCGTGATCGACTCCGGGGCGGGTTCGTCGAAGCGGCGAACCCGGGCCCGGATCCGGGCAACCAGTTCCTTGGGCTTGAAGGGCTTGACGATGTAGTCGTCGGCGCCGGACTCCAGACCGAGGACCACGTCGATGGTGTCGCCCTTGGCGGTCAGCATCACGATCGGGACCCCGGACTCGCCGCGGATCTCCTTGCAGACGTCGATGCCGCCACGCCCGGGCAGCATCAGGTCGAGCAGGACCAGGTCGGGCTTGTAGGCCCGGAACTGGTCCATCGCCAGGTCGCCGCGCGCACACATCTGGCTCTCGAAGCCCTCCTGCCGGAGGACGATCGTGAGCATCTCCGCGAGGGAGGCGTCGTCGTCGACGACCAGGATGCGGGCGCGCTGCGCGACGTCTGCTGCCTGGCTCATGCGCCCAATACTGCCGCACTCACGGTGATCAGTATCGGTACTGGTCGGACTTGTAGGGACCCTCGACCGCGAGACCGAGGTAACCGGCCTGGTCCTCGGTCAGCGTCGTGAGCTTCACGCCGAGCGATCCGAGGTGCAGCCGGGCGACCTCTTCGTCCAGGTGCTTGGGCAGCACGTAGACGCCGACGGGGTAGTCCTCGGGCTTGGTGAAGATCTCGATCTGGGCCAGCACCTGGTTGGTGAAGGAGTTCGACATCACGAACGACGGGTGGCCGGTGGCGTTGCCGAGGTTCATCAGGCGCCCCTCGGAGAGCACGATGATCGCCCGGTCGCCGGGGAAGGTCCAGACGTCGACCTGCGGCTTGATGTTCTTGCGGACCGCGACGCCCTCGGCCTCGAGGCCGGCCATGTCGATCTCGTTGTCGAAGTGACCGATGTTGCCGAGGATCGCGTTGTGCTTCATCCGCTTCATCTGGTCGACCGTGACGACGTCCTTGTTGCCGGTCGCGGTGATGATGATGTCGGCGGTGTCGATCACGTCGTCCAGCGTCGTGACCTGGTAGCCGTCCATGGCGGCCTGGAGCGCGCAGATCGGGTCGATCTCGGTGACGATCACCCGGGCACCCTGACCGCGGAGCGAGTCGGCGCAGCCCTTGCCCACGTCGCCGTAGCCGCACACGACCGCCACCTTGCCGCCGATCAGGACGTCGGTGGCGCGGTTGATGCCGTCGATCAACGAGTGGCGGCAGCCGTACTTGTTGTCGAACTTCGACTTGGTCACCGAGTCGTTGACGTTGATGGCGGGGAAGAGCAGCGAGCCCTCGCGCATCATGTCGTAGAGGCGCAGCACACCGGTGGTCGTCTCCTCGGTGACGCCGCGGATGTGGCCGCCGACGGTGGTCCAGCGGTCCTTGCTCTCGGCCAGCGAGGCGTTCAGCACGTCGAAGACGACCTTCTGCTCGTGGCTCTTCGCCGTGGTCGGGTCGGGAGCGACGCCGGCCTTCTCGGCGTCGAGGCCGAGGTGGACGAGCATGGTGGCGTCGCCACCGTCGTCGAGGATCATGTTGGCGAAGGTGTCGCCCGGCCAGTTCAGGATCTGCTGGGTGCACCACCAGTACTCCTCCAGCGTCTCGCCCTTCCAGGCGAAGACGGGGACGCCGGCGGGGGCGTCGACGGTGCCCTCGGGGCCCACCACGACGGCGGCCGCGGCGTGGTCCTGGGTGGAGAAGATGTTGCAGGACGCCCAGCGCACCTCGGCGCCGAGCTCGACCAGCGTCTCGATGAGCACGGCCGTCTGGACGGTCATGTGGAGCGAGCCTGCGATGCGGGCGCCGGCGAGCGGCTTGTCAGCGCCGTAGCGCTCGCGCATCGCCATCAGGCCGGGCATCTCGTGCTCGGCGAGGGCAATCTCCATGCGGCCGAAGTCGGCCAGCGTGAGGTCAGCAACCTTGAAATCCATGAGTGTCTCCTCGGACGTTGGAGCCAGGTCCGCGTCGCGCATCTGCGCGTGGTGGGATCTCCCACGCGGACCACGCAAGGGTAGGACGAGCGAGACCGGATTCAGGAATCCGCGTGAGCACCCTTCCGGGGCACGGCGTGCATCACGGCCACCAACAGGGCACCGACCACGAGGCCGACCACCGCCGAGGCCAGGGTGTTGACCAGCCACGCGAGCAGTCCGCCGATCCCGGCGACGGCGTCGTGGACCGCCTCCTCGAGGTGGTGCACGACGTCGTACGGCGCGTGCAGTCCGAGCTCGTCGAGACTGGTCAGCAGGATGTGGCCGCCGACCCAGAGCATGGCGAGGGTGCCGATGAGGGAGATCGCCGCCAGCAGCTTCGGCATCGCCGCCACCAGGGCCAGCCCGATCCGCCTGGCGCGGGGCGAGGGTCGCTCGGCGAGGTGCAGGCCGACGTCGTCCATCTTCACGATGAGGGCGACCACGCCGTAGACCAACACCGTGATGAAGACGGCGACCACCACGAGGATGGCCGCGCGCATCACGAATCCGGCGTCGGGCATCGACGTGACGACCTCCTTGAGCGCGATCACCATGATCTCGGCCGACAGGATCAGGTCGGTCCGGATGGCTCCGGCGACGGTCTTCTTCTCGTGCTCCGGGGTGAACTCACCCCGCTCGACGAGTTGCGCCTCCGCCTCGGTCTCGTGGTGACCGGTGACCCGCTCCCAGACCTTCTCGGCGCCCTCGTAGGCGAGATAGCTGCCGCCCAGGATCAGCAGTACCGGCAGAGCGTCCGGGAGGAACTCGCTGAGGAGCAGCGCCGCGGGCAGGATGAAGACCAGCTTGTTCCGCAGCGAGCCGATGGTGATCTTCTTGATGATCGGCAGCTCGCGCGCCGGCGTGGAGCCCGCCAGGTACTGAGGGGTGACCGCGGTGTCGTCGACCACCAGCCCGGCCGCCTTGGCACTCGCGCGTCCCGCAGCAGCGGTGACGTCGTCGACCGACGCCGCGGCAACCCGGGCCAGCGCAGCCACGTCGTCGAGCAGAGCGAACAGTCCGCCGGCCATCTCGCTCCCCTGGTTGGTGTGGGTTCACCCTAGCCGCGGCTCCGGCGGGATCCGAGGCCGGTGGTTTGAGGTGCGAAGAGCGCCTTCGTGCCGTCCGGTGGTTGAGGTGCGAAGAGCGCCATCGTGCCGTCCGGTGGGTCGAGGCGCAAAGAGCGCCATCGTGCCGTCCGGTGGTTGAGGTGCGAAGAGCGCCTTCGTGCTGTCCGGTGGGTGAGGCGCAAAGAGCGCCATCGTGCCGTCCGGTGGTTGAGGTGCGAGGAACGCCATCGTGCGTCCGGTGGTTGAGGTGCCAGGAACGCCATCGTGCCGTCCGGTGGTTGAGGTGCGAGGAGCGCCGGCGACGAGCCTCGAAACCCCCGGACCTCGACCCGACCCCGAACTCCCCATCACCCGATGTGCGGGCTCCGGTCCAGCGTGAAGCGACGTCCGCTGATCGTGGTGGGGGTGATCTCGATGACGTCGTACTTGTAGGAGCCGACCCAGGACCGCAGCGGGAGGTCGTCGGCACGGTGTGCCGCATCCTCGTCGAGGCGCTTCGCGCTCCCCCGCACGATCACGCTCCAGGCGTTGTCGCCGTCGACTCCATCGATCTCGAAGGCGACGTCCTCGTTCATCACGACGCCGAGCAGCTTGCTGCCCTCCGCCGTCCGGAACAGCAGGGTCTCCTGGTCCACGACGTAGTTGACGGGGGCGATGTGCACCTGGTCGGCGAGGTGGAAGGCCAGCCGACCCAGGGCTTGCGCATCGAGCAGCCTCCAGCACTCGTCGTCCGGCAGGTTGGTGACGGTGTCGTTGTTCATGTCCCCTCCTGGGGTCGGTGGTTTCGCCGGTCAGACCGACTGGGCGGCGCCTTCCGTGGCCTGGTGGCGCCGCCGCTGGCGGCCGCGCGAGGGCCGCGGGTCGGCCAGCAGGACCGGGCAGTGGGCCTCGCGCAGGACGGCACGGGCGATCGGTCCCAGGTGTGATCCGATCGGCACGAGCGGGTCGTGCCTGCCGATCACCAACAGGTCGGCTTCGCTGCTGGCCTCGATCAGGGCGTCCGCGGCGTACGCGTGACGAGCCTCGATCCGCACCGTGACCCCCGCGGCGTCGTCACCGAGTTTCCCCAGCGCGGACTGCAGCTCCCTGGTCGCGCGCGCGGTCCATTCCTCGCTCTCGGTCCGGCTCAGGACGATGCCGTCGTAGCTGCCCGCGTAGCGCCAGGTGTGCAGGACACGCAGGACCGCGCCCCGGCTCCGTGCTTCGGCAAGTGCGGCGCGCAGCACCTGTTCGGCCCGATCGGGGACGTCGACGCCCACCGTGACGGTCGGGACCTCCACGCCGCTGCCGGATGGCGACCAGCGCGTCGGCACGGAGACCACAGGGACTCGCGCGTGGGCGGCGACGCCGCTGGAGACCGAGCGGGTGACGACGCGCCTCATGCCGGAGAGCTCGCGGCGCTCGAGGACGATCATCCTGGCGTCGGTGGCCAGGTCGACCAGGGTCGGGACCACCGCTCCGACGCGCAGCTCGGAAGTGACCGGCACATCCACGGGCACGAGGTCACGGGCACGCTCGAGGGCGGCGTTGAGAGCCTGGCGGCCGACTCGCTCGAGGTCGGTTTCCGCCACCAGGACCGTCTCCGGGCCTTGAACGACCAGGTGAACCACGTGGACCAGGTGCAGACCGCATCCGGCGCGGAGGGCTTCGTCGGCGCCGAAGCCCAGGGCGACCTCGATCGGATCGTGACCCACCGCTACGACGACAGGGTGGGGGTTCGGCTCGGTCATGACGACACCTCCGTGACTGGATTCCTCGGGCCCCGTGGCGTCCACGTTGCCGCGCACGGAGCGGCTCCGACAGTGCCCAAGGTCTCGATCCAGCGGGCCCTTCGACAGGTCGGGAGAAACCCGCGTGGCTGGCTCCCTCCGGCTGCGGCGGCTCTGGTCAGGGAGCCTGAGGCTGGGTACGATCGAACTCAGTTGACGTGATGGTCCGAGACCCCGGCCGGTGGCAAAGAGGCGAGGCAGGGGTCGGATGGCTGACATCAGTGGTGTGCCGACCGCCGCGTCGAGCCGCGAGCGGGATCGCTGCCTGTGCGAGTCCATCGAGGCGATCTCCGCCGGGTTGGTCTCGGGCCTGGGTGAACTCTTCGACGAGATCGGTGGGGCGGTCTGGTACGTGAGTCTGCTGGTCTCCGACGACCGCGAGATGGCTGCGCAGGCGACGATCCGCACGTTCGGCGCGGCCTGGCGCTCACCCGGCGCGATTCCGAGAGACCCCCGTGCCGCGCGTGGTTGGATACTCAGTACTGCGTGCCGGGTGTCCAGGGAGCTGGCCGGGTCCGACGGCACGTCGCACCTGCGGCTGGTGGTGGAGGACGAGATTCAGGCGCGGGTCACGCCATGACCCTGGCCGCGGAGCCCGGCACCGCACCGAACGAGCGCTTCGTCAGCCTCTACACCGACCTCGCCCAGAGCGTCCGGGATTCCGGACTGCTGCGGCGTCGCTACCTCTACTACTGGACCGAGCTCGGCTGCGCCGTGACGGCCTTCGTCGCGATCTGGGTCGGGTTCGCACTCCTCGGCGACTCGTGGTTCCAGCTGCTCCTGGCGGCGGCGCTCGGCCTCGTCGTCACGCAGTTCGGCTTCCTCGGGCACGACGCAGCACACCGACAGATGTTCCTCTCCCCGCGCTGGAACACCTGGACGGCACGGGTTCTCGCAGGGGGCTTCGCCGGGCTCAGCTTCGCCTGGTGGCGCGCCAAGCACAACCGACACCATCAGGCGCCCAACAAGGAGGGCGCCGACCCTGACATCGCGGCCGGGGCCATCGCTTTCACCCCGCAGATCGTCAGTGAACGCACGGGACTGCCGGGTTGGCTCGCCCAGCGTCAGGGGTGGCTCTTCTTCCCGCTGCTGACCCTCGAGGGCCTCAACCTGCACGTGTCCAGCGTCCGGGCGGGTCTGGACAGAACGTCGACGGAGCCGTGGCGCAGGCTCGAGCTGGGTCTGGTGCTGACCCGGCTGATCGGGTACGTCGTCGTGCTCCTGGTGTTCCTCCCGTGGGACATCGCCGTGGCCTTCTTCACGGTTCAGATGGCCGTTTTCGGTGTCTGTCTCGGTGCCTCCTTCGCGCCGGCCCACAAGGGAATGCCGATCATCCCGGCCACGATGAAGCTCGACTTCCTACGCCGTCAGGTGCTGGTCTCGCGCAACGTCCGTGGCAACCCCGCGGTCGACTTCGCGATGGGTGGTCTGAACTATCAGATCGAGCATCACCTCTTCCCCAGCATGCCGCGCTGCAACCTCAAGAAGGTCAGACCTCTGGTGCGCGAACACTGTGAGCGCGCCGGCATCGTCTACCACGAGGTGGGGCTGTTGCGTTCCTACGCGCTGGTGATCGACTACCTCAACCACGTCGGCCTCCGGGCCCGAGACCCGTTCGACTGCCCGCTTGGCCGCACAGCTGCGCGGCTAGCAACTCCGGTTGCTGGACCTCACCCGTCGCTGGACCTGCGACGTGTGAGCTCCGGGACGGTGTCGGGGTACTGGGTGATGGCTCGGGCGACGTCTCCGAGTCGCAGGCCGTTCCAGCGGCAGTAGGAACGCATCATCTCGAACGCGCTGTCCGGGGTGCTGCCGTGGATCTGGGCGAGCGCTCCCTTCGCCTGCTCGATGATGATCCGACTGTCCAGCGCACCCTGCAGCTGCCGGGAGAGCTCCTCACCGCGACGGATCGCCTGCTGCTGCAGTAGCCCGATGGTGGCAATGTCGGCCAGCGACTGGATCACTCGGGCGTCGGCCGGGCTCAGGCTTCCGGTGCTGTCGCCGAACAGGTTGAGCGCGCCCAGCACCTGCTTGCGCAGGCGCAACGGGAAGGCGTGCACCGACCGGTAGCCCGCTTCCACGGCCCGGGGCGCAAAGGCCGGCCACCGCTCCGTGGCCCGGGTCAGGTCATCGGTGATCACAGCCGTCCCCAGTCGGAAACAGTCCTGACAGGGCCCCTGCACGGCCTGCACCTGGAAGAGCTCGATCATCTCGGCCCGCTCGTCGGATGCGGCCATCAACTGCAGCCGCCTGTGAGGGTCAGCCAGGAGCAGTCCCGCCGCACTGGCCTCCACCAACTCGGAGGCGTGCATCGTGACCATCTGCAGGAACTCGATCAGGTCGAAGTCGTCGACGAGCGTGTCGGCCACGTCGACCAGCGCCCGGGCCAGCCGCTCGGGGGCGATCAGGCTCATCCTCTACTCACGCCCATCCCCTCGTCCTCTGGACGTTCCAACTCACGTGGTGTGGTCATCACGGTCATCGGGTTCCATGATCAGTCTACGATCCACCACGTCCTGCGCCACGTCCAGCAATCGGCGGCCGTGGAGAAAGGCCTGGGCACGCATCCTGGCCAGCGCCTCGTCGGCTGCCACGCCGAGCTGCACCATCACCATGCCTTGCGCCTGGTAGACCTCGAACCTGACGCCCCGTGCGCCGTCAAGCAAGGCGGCCACGGCGCCGTCGCTGGCACCAGCCTCGAGCAGATTCTCCATGGTGACCTCGGCGAAGGTCAGGGCCCGTTCCAGCGCCACGGACGAGAGCTCCCCCACGTCCTCGCGGTAGACGTCCATCGCCCCCAGCCTGGCGGACCCGCGTCGGAGCGGAAAGGCGAAGACCGAGCGAACCCCGTGCTCCCGGGCCGCCGGAGCGTACGCCGGCCAGGTGCTCGAGGCGGTCGCGTTGAGGTCTGGCACCAGCACCGGGGCACCCGAGCCGAACGCCGCGATGCACGGCCCCTCGCCGAAGGTGAACTGGAGCTCCTCCACCAACATGCTCCTCGCCCCCGAGGCGGCCGCGGTCACCACGTCACCAGCCTCGGAGAGCAGGCTCACACCGACCCCTGCCGCCGGTAGGTCACGTGCGGCGGCACGACACATCTTCTGCAACCAGCCGGCCACCAGCGGCCGGTCATCGAGGAGGGAGGCCTCGCGCAGCACAAGCTCGCGGACTTCCGCAGCCCGCTCCGCGGTGCTCACCCCGTCACGACGAGACCTGCATCGGGGGTCATGGCTCCAACCTACTGCCACCCGGTGCGGCGGCTCAGTCCTCCACCAGGCCGAGGCGGAGATACTCGGCGGCATAGCTGCCGCTGAGGAAGAGCGAGGCGTAGCGCGCCACTTCGGTCGGCGCATCGGTGGTCAGCGTCTCGATGCGTACGCCGCGCTCGGTGGCGGCGCTCTGCAGTCGGCCGCGGGATTCGCGCACCACCGGCTCCTCGCTGCCGTCGTCGAGGATCAGGAGCATCGGCTGGAGATCTCGGGCCTCGTCGGCGAACGGGTCGTCGAAGACATTCCGGGTGCGGGCAGCCTCCAGGACCGGCAGCAGGTGCTCGGCGTCACCAGCCAGCGCGCTGCGGCCACTCACCCGGCGCAGCGACTCCGCCATCCGGCGGGCGGCGCGGGCCGCCAGCACGCTGCCACCCCAGACCACGGGCAGGGTCTCGGCCAACGCGATCGCCAGCACCTTGGCCGGGTTGACGGCCAGGTCCCGGTGCGGCGAACAGGAGATGGCCACGTCGTCGAGGGCGACCGCGACCCGCTCGGCGTCGACGCGGGGACCGAGCTGTACGCGCTCCAGGAAGTCGAGCATCACGACCGCGGCGGCGAGCTGGTCGCGGGCGGGCGTGGGCAGGATCGTGGCCCAGCGACCCGTGGCGTGGTCAGCCACCGTGGAGCCGGGCGGGCAGGCCACGACGACCTGGCAGCCGCGGCGTACTGCTTCGGCGACCGCCGACGCGGACTCCACGCCGCCGTCGGGGGCGAGCACGACCACCAGGTCGAGACCGCCGGCCCACCCGGGGAGCGACGGGTTGGGCCAGGCCACGAACGGCACCGGGCACCAGGGCTCGAGGACGGCGCGGAGCAACCTCGAGTCCGGCCCGGCCGCGACCACCGCCCGTGGCCGCTGCTGCTCGGTGGCCCGGACCACGGCGTCGGCGGTCGCCGGCTCGGCCTCGGCCACCTCACGGCGTACGCGTGCACCGGTCTCGGCCAGCCCCCGCAGCCGCGCGTCGGCGCGCTGCCACACGGCCTCGTCGTCGAGGCGCGACTCGTCGAACCAGGTCGCCATGTCAGCCGGGGCGCCGGGCCTCGTCGACCAGCAGCACCGGGATGTCGTCGCGAACCGGGTAGGCCAGCCCACAGGACTGGCAGACCAGCTCCGCGCCGGTCATGACCAGGTCGCCGTGACAGTCGGGGCAGACGATGATGTCGAGCAGGGCGGGGTCGAGCGGCATCGGTGGCTCCTGATCTGGCGGGGTTCGGCGTGGTGAGCCTATCCGGCGCGAGCGTGGGCGATCAGTCGGTGGTGAGGACGCGCAGGTGACCGCGGCGCTGCACCTCACGGCCGGGCTCCTCGGCCAGCGACGGGACGCTCGCTGGCGGCGGCGGACGCCCCGCCTCGCGGACGGCATCGGCGAGGGCGAGCAGGTCGTCGTGGGTCGGTCCCTGGGCTGCGGGGTCGGCAGCGAGCCGCATCACCTCCCAGCCACGCGGGACGGAGAGCCGCTCGCTGTGCACGTCACACAAGTCGTAGGCGTGGGGCTCGGCGTAGGTGGACAGCGGACCCAGGACGGCCGTCTGGTCGGCGTACACATAGGTCAGCGTGTTGGCCGCGCGGCGGCCGCACGCCGACCTCGAACACCGCCGGGATCCACTCACCCACCCGACGGTACCCACTGGGGGCGGGGTTGCCCTTTAGGCTCGCGGTCGTGGAACCCGGAGTCGAGGAGCAGCCCGCCCGTGCGCGTCGTCGTGACCGTCGGGGCCATGGGATGCGCGGTCCGGGCGTGCTGCCGTCGACGCCGGGCATCCCGGTGCGGCGCACCGACCGGGAGCGCTTCGACCACCTCGTGGTCGACATCGTCACCGCGCTCGACGATCGCTGGGCGGACCGGCTCGGGCTCCTGGAGTACGCCGTCGAGGACGCACCCCAGATTCCCGACGACTGGCACCCCGACACCGTCCCCCTCTCGTCGCTGGTGCGCGGGGCGAAGGGCGCTCCCACCCGACTGGTGCTGTTCCGCCGCCCGATCGAGCACCGCGCCGAGACCCGCTCCGATCTCGAGGCGCTGGTCCTGACCGTCGTGGTCGAGCAGGTCGCCGAGCTGCTCGGCATCGACGCCGAGCTGGTCGACCCGCGCTACCGGCCCCGCGACGAGTAGCGCTGCGTTCGTGGCTGCTCCGCAGGGCCGGCGCGAGGACGTCGAGGGCGACCTGTTGTTGGCGCTGACGCTGGCGCTGGCGTAGGGGCTGCGGTTTCCCCGGTCGACCGGGGAAACCGTCACTTGGTAGCCGAAACTTCGGGTACCAAGTGACGGACTCGCCGACACGGTCCGCCCCGACCCTGGGGGTTCGTCGCCTGAGGTCGGGAAGCGCGCCCAGCGCCCCGACGACGGTCACCAGGGTGAGGCCGGGCGACTCCAACGAGTCGAAGTCGGTGATCGCGACTAGCCCCACAGCGCGGCACCGCCATCACGGCGACGCGTGTCCGAGGGTCAGGGAAGACCGGGGCGGACGTTCGGGATGAGCGAGTAGCGGACCAGCTCGCGCAGCGGCACCACGCCGGCGCCCGCGTCGGAGGTGACCACCACCGCGCCGGACACATCGGTACGCCGGGGGGTGACCCGGACCAGGCTGGTGCCGCGCGGCAGGTCGACCGTCGCGCCGCTGCCCTCGGCGAGCTCGATCCGCTTCTCCTCGAGCAGCTCGCCGTCGTCGTACGCCGACACGAGTGCGACACCCGCTCCCCCGGCTCGGGCCAGGACCAGCGTGGCCGAGCCGTCAGGCACCAGTGCGGTCATCGGCTCCGAGGCGGAGGAGACCGTCGGGGCGTGGACCAGGTCGTCGTCGATCACGGACCGCAACGCGGCTGTCACCGGCTCGGTGGACACGATCTGCAACCCGATCGCGCCCTCGCGGATCTGTGCGCGCACCGTCTCGGTCAACCTGATCGTCCGGACCGAGTCGGGTGACAGCCGGATCGACTCCTGGCCCTCCGGCACGAACGCAGCGTCCTGGGTCACGATCCGCACCTCGACCCGAGCTTCGTCGGAGCCCGGGTTGCCCAGCACCAGCGTGTCGGTGCCGGCGCCCCCGACCAGTCCCAGGAGCAGCTGCTCGGTGGCCGGCTCGTCGACGGTGGGCAACCAGTCCGTCGTGGCGGGGGCCCGGCCCAGCTCGCTGATCCGGTCGACGGCCGTGACCGCCATCCGCCCGCGCGACACGACGACCTGCACCGCCAGCTCGATGCGCCGCGGCAGCACCTCGGCCAGGTCGAGCCGCTGGGTCTCCCCACCCGGCACGGTCACCCCCCGCAGACCGGGGACGTCGATGCGCCCGGCGCGGCCCCAGACGGTGACGTCGGCGACGGCGAGCCCCGCGTCGGGATTGCTGAGCTCGAGGGTCGAGGCGTGCTCGGCGCCGGCGCCGATGCCGGTCAGCCAGTACTCCGGTCGCGGCAGCACGCACTCCGTGGTGGCCAGCTCCTTCTCGTCGATCCGGGCGCCGATCAGCTCCGCGGCGACCGCACCGGTGCCGCGGACGAACGTCGCGTCGCCCCGGGTCACGGTCGACACGGCGTCGGACACCAGGGAGATCGGCGACGGGTCGGCATCGCCGCGTGAGTACGACGACACCTGGCCCTCGGCGGTCCCGGCGGCGGCCACGAGCAGCGTCGAACCGCCGGGGCCCGAGGGGCACACGAGATCGGTCCGTGAGGGCGACACCTGCTCCGCCGCACGATCCGGGGTCGAGACCGGGTCGGGCTGCACGAGAGCGAGCGCCCCGACCGTCAGCAGTGGCAGCAACACGGCCAGCAGCACGGTCGGGTGCAGGGCTCGGCGTACGGCGGAGCGTCGGCCCGAGGTCGGCGCCGCGCTGCGGCGGCCGGTGTCACTCATGGCCGCTCCTCCCGTCCTGCCGTGGGGACACAGAGCACGGCGACCACCACGATCCCGAGACCCTGGAGGGCCACGAGCACGGTCCGCCACCATCCGGTCTGGCGCGTGACCGCCTCCTCGTCGACCGTGGCGGCGACGCGCCAGGCGCGGGTGGCGCGGTCCTCGGCGCTCGCCTGCTCGAGGCCGGCCGTCGCATCGAGGACGGAGGCGACGTTGCCATCGGCGGGCGCGGGCAGCACGACGTACTCGATGCCGTGCCCCGGCAGGGTTGCGGCCGTCTCCTGCTCCGGGGCCGAGACCAGGGTCTGCACGTCCCGACCGAGCTCGTCGTCGGCGGACATCAGGCCCACGACCTCGTCCTCGCCGAGGGTGAGACCGTCGCCGCGCTCGACCGACCAGGTGAGCCCGGTCTCGACGTCGCCCTCGACCACGAGGATGCCGTGGGAGGGGCCGAGCTCGGCGCTCTGCCGCATGTACTCCGGGATTCCGGTGTCGGCCGTGTCCTCGAGGTCGCCGGGGCCGTGGATGACGAACCAGCCGAGGCCGACCAGCGGCACGATCGCGGCCACCCCGATGATCGCGACGACACCCCGGCGCCACCACCCGGCCGGGGACCGGCGGAGCGCTCCCTGCGCGCCGACGACGGCCGCGACGACGAACCCCGCCTGGATCACCAGGACCAGGAAGCCGAGCCCGGCCTCCGTGGTGACGGCGTCGCGCTCGAAGCTGACAAAGGCCAGCGCCGCGGCCACCAGAGCAGCGGCGAGCACCACGATCCAGCAGACCAGCACGGGGATCCGGGTCGCGGCCGGCACCAGGGCCAGCACCGCCGCGGCCAGCAGCAGCAGGCCGAGAACGGCGGGCGCCCCGGCGTCACCGAGGTGACCGGTGACGAGATCGGCGAAACCGACGGTCGCCATCGGCAGCCGGCCGACGTCGAGCACCAGCGCCGGACCCGCCCCGGTCCAGAGTGCCGGCAGCCACCACGGCGTCAGCAGCAGCACCGGGCAGGCGAGCGCGACGGCGGGGGGTCCCCACACCGAGCGGTCACGCATGGCGCGGGCGCTGATCCAGAACCCGGCACCGACGACCAGCATGGCCAGCACCAGGGCGAACCAGAACGCCAACGGGGCGAAGGCGGCGGCCAGCGTCAGCAGCAGGCCGGCGCGCCAGGCAGATCGCCACCGGCGGTCCGGCTCCGGATCTGCGAACCCGAGCGCCGCGTGGGCCAGCCAGGGCAGCACGGTCGCCGCGACGACGACGCCGAGCCGGCCGAGCCCCCACGCACCGCTGGCGGCGGGGATCAACGCCCACGTCGTGGCCCCGAGGAACAGCAACCACGTCGGTGGGCCCTGCTCGTCGAGCAGCCGCCCGACGACGCGTAGGAACCGCCACGAGCCCCAGAACGAGAGCGGGACCGCGAGCACCAGCAGCAGGCTCACCGCGGCGGTCGGGCCGACCAGAGAGCCGAGCAGCGCCAACGGCAGCAGGTACGCCGGAGCCGGGACGTCGGTCCCCTGCCCGAGCGCGTGCTGCGACTCGACGTGGAGGCGCCACCACTCCGACACACTCTCCGGGGCCGGCGAGAGGGCGCCACCCGCGACTGTCCCGAAGGCCTCGCGCGCACCGACCAGGGCGAGCAGCAGGAACAGGACTCCGCCGAGGGCGACCGGGTTGGTGAAGAACCGGGTCACCCAGCCCTGCTCCGCGGCCCACGGGTCCTCCTCGTCCACCACCCGCATCGGCGCACCCGTGGCGACGCGCCGCCGCTCGGCCACGTCGGAGGCCTGGTTGGTGGCGGCCGCGGCCAGGTCGCTGACGAAGTCGAGCCCGTGCCGGTAGGGAACCCACGCGGGCGCCAGCATCGGCTTCACGTCGACCGGTTCCGACCCCGACGTCGAGCGCCGCAGCCGCCGGTCGCGCCGCGCCCGCAGCAGCAACCGAGGGTTGCCGTAGAGGGAGACCAGTGCGGCCAGCTCGTCCAGCGCCTGGCCGACCTGGCGCACCAGCAGCAGCCCGACCATCCGGACCAGCGTCCCCAACCCGAGGCGTAGCACCCGCCAGGGCAGCGAGCGGGTACCGGAGTTGACCAGCAGCGTGTAGAGCGCGGCCCGGCGTTCCTGGTAGTGGATGTGACGCCCGGTGAGCGGGGTGCGGCGTACGCCGCGGTGAGCGGCCTCGGCGTGGAAGACCACGGCCTGCGGGACGATCACCGTGCGGTGGCCGGCGGCGGCGGCCCGCCAGCCGAAGTCGATGTCGTTGCCGAAGACCGGCATCTGCTCGTCGAAGCCCCCGAGCGACTCCAGGACGGTGCGGCGCACCAGCATGCCGGCGGTGTTGACCGCCAGGACCGGGCGGATGTCGTCGTGCTGGCCCTGGTCGTACTCGCCCCGCTCGAGCCCGGTCTCACGCCGGCCGGTGCCGGAGATCGTGATGCCGAGCTCGAGGAGCCGGCGCAGCGAGGGCCACTCACGGAGCTTCGGACCGAGGATGTCGGCCCCCGGGTCGGCCTCGGCCGCGGCCAGCAGCTCGGCGAGGGCGGCCGGGTCGGGGGTGGAGTCGTCGTGGAGGAGCCAGATCCAGTCGGCATCTCCGGCTTCGGCAAGGCCGAGCCGGACGGCGGCCGGGTAACCGGTGCCGCCGGGGGCGAGGATCGGGGCGCCGAAGGCGTCGGTCAGCAGCGCGGGGCTCTCGTCGCGGCTGGTGGTGTCGACCGCGATCACCCGGTCGGGGGGTCGGCGCTGGGCGCGGATCCCGTCGATGACGGTGGGCAGCCATCGTGCGCCGTCATGGCTGACGAGCAGGGCGACGACCGTGGCAGACACAGCCGATGACCTTATCGGCGACCCCCACGGGCCGCCGAATGCGCACCCTTCGCCCGACGCCGGCACCACTCGCTGCGCTCGTGGCGTCGGCTGGGCTCAACGGATCTCGAGACGACCGGCGCGCAGTCCCTCACTGCGTTCGGCCCTGCCCCGCTCCCTCAATCTCTTCGCCCGACGCCGGCACCACTCGCTGCGCTCGTGGCGTCGGCTGGGCTCAGACCGCTGCCTTCTTCAGCTTGCGGCGCTCGCGCTCGGACAACCCTCCCCAGATCCCGAAGCGCTCGTCGTTCATCAGCGCGTACTCGAGGCAGTCGTTGCGGACCTCACACGTCAGGCAGACCTTCTTGGCCTCCCTGGTGGATCCACCCTTCTCGGGGAAGAAGGCCTCAGGATCGGTCTGCGCACACAGCGCCCGTTCCTGCCAGCCGTCGTCCTCGGCGCCTCCGTCGAGGAGAAGCAGTTCTCTCACGGCACTCGCCCTTTCGACCCGGGCCCGACGTCTCCGCCTGGCCCCCGGATGATGTTCTCTGTGTGACCCCATGCCCTGCGTCCCCTAGCGGGTCGAGCCCGTGTCGAAGCAGAAGAACACTGTGGGAATTACACGCCTGTCGTACACCAGAAGTCAAGCGGAGTTCTGGTATGGGTGACAACCACCCAGAATGACTATTTCTGATGTACGGCAGGCTGATGCCATGGGCGCGTCGATACGGCAGATTACGGTGCTCTCCGGCGGCGTCGGGGGTGCCCGCTTCGTGCGCGGACTCCGCCACGGCATCAGGGCCGGGACCCTACCCGGCGTCGACAGCGGCGCCGAGGTCACCGTCATCGCCAACACCGCCGACGACTGGTGGCTGCACGGCCTCAAGATCTGCCCCGACCTCGACACCGTGATGTACACCCTCGGCGACGGCATCGACACCGAGCGGGGCTGGGGTCGACGCGACGAGACCTGGCACGCACGCGACGAGCTGGCGGCGTACGGCGTGGATCGCGCCTGGTTCGGCCTGGGCGACCGCGACCTGGCCACCCACCTGGTCCGCACCCAGATGATCGACGCCGGCTACCCGCTCTCCCGGGTCACCGAGGCGCTCTGTCGTCGCTGGCTGCCCCCTGATTCCGGGGCCGGGGTGCGCCTGCTGCCGATGACCGACGACCGGGTCGAGACCCACATCGCGATCACCGATCCCGACTCCCCGAGCGGGCGCCGGGTCGTCCACTTCCAGGAGTACTGGGTGCGGTTGCGCGCGGAGCCGCCGGCCGAGGCGGTCCTCATGATCGGTCAGGAGGACTGCTCCCCCGCACCCGGCGTGATCGACGCGATCGTCGACGCGGACCTGGTGGTGCTGCCGCCGTCCAACCCGGTGGTGTCGGTCGGCACCATCCTCGGTGTCCCCCGGGTGCGGGAGGCGATCGCGGCGACGAAGGCTCCCGTGGTCGGGATCTCCCCGATCATCGGCGGCCGCCACGTCCACGGCATGGCCGAGCAGCTGCTGACCACGATCGGCGTCGAGGTGAGTGCCGGCGGGGTCGGCGGGCACTACGGCGCCCGCGTCGCCGACGGCGTGCTGGACGGCTGGCTGGTCGACGACAGCGACGCGGACCACCTCGACGCGCTCCACGCGATCGGCCTGCGGGCCGAGGCGGTGCCGCTGCTGATGACCGACGACGACGCCACCGCCGCGATGGCCGCCGCGGCCATCGACCTGGTCACCCGGTGAGGTCGGCGAAGGAGCCCCGCGTGACCGAGCTGCGGGTGTGGTCCCCCGACGGGGCGGGCGAGGTGCGCCGCGGCGACGACCTGGCCGCGATCCTGGTCGACCTGCTCGCAGACGCGACCCCGCTGGTCGACGGCGACGTGGTGCTGGTGACGAGCAAGGTCGTGAGCAAGTCCGAGGGGCGGGTGGTGCCCGGCACGCGTGAGGAGGCGCTGCCGGGCGAGACCGCGCGGGTGGTCGCCCGGCGGGGCCCCACCCGGATCGTGCGCACCCACCACGGCCTGACCCTCGCCGCGGCAGGGATCGACGCCAGCAACGTGGCCGTCGGCCAGGTCGTGCTGCTGCCCCGCGACCCGGATGCCTCGGCCCGGTCCCTGCGAGCGCGGCTGGGTGAGTTGACCGGCCGCAATGTCGCCGTGATCGTCACCGACACCGCCGGTCGGCCGTGGCGCGAGGGGCAGACCGACCTGGCCGTCGGCGCCGCCGGACTGGAGGTCCTGGAGGACTTCGCCGGGCGTCAGGACGGCTACGGCAACGACCTGCTGGTGACCGCGCCGGCTGTCGCCGACGAGCTCGCCGGTGCCGCCGAGCTCGCTCAGGGCAAGCTCCGCGCCCGCCCGTTCGCCGTGGTCCGTGGCCGCTCCGACCTGGTGCTGCCCCGCGGGGAGGACGGGCCGGGCGCCGCCGCGCTGGTGCGGCCGGAGGCGAGCGACATGTTCGGCTGGGGCTCCCGCGAGGCAGTGCTCCGCGCGCTCCGCGGCGACCCGGCGGACCGGGCGCCGTTCGGGGTGGCCGGCTCCGTCGCCGAGATGGCCGAGGCGCTCGCCCTGCTCACCGGCTCCCCCTCTGAACCCGACGGTCCCGGGTTGCGGATCGCCGGCTCCGGCGCCTCGGCCGAGGCCGTGCGGGCGCTGGCCTTCGCCCATGGCTGGACCGTCATGACGGGTCCTTCGACCGACCAACCGGACGGCCTGGTCCGGCTGCGACCGGGGCATCCGTAGAATCCCTCTGCGTAGGACCCGCACGGACCCACCCGCTCGACGACGAGGAAGCCGACCGTGGCCAAGGCCAAGTCCCAGAAGAACGAACGCCAGGCGAAGATCGACGCGATTCGCGGCCAACAGAAGAGCGAGGAGCGTCGCCGGGGCCTGATGATCGTCGGCGTCTCCGTCGTGGTCGCGCTGCTGATCGTCGGCGCCGCCGCCTACCAGCCGATCAAGAGCTGGCTGGACCAGCGCGAGTTCAACGACCTCGACCTCGCCGCCATCGGTGCCCCCGCCTCCGAGTGCGCTGACGTCGAGACGAAGCCGGCCACCGGGAACGCCGAGCACGTGGAGGCCGGCGAGCAGGTGACCTACGACGAGGCCCCGCCGGCCTTCGGTCCCCACTGGAACGAGCTGGGGGTCGCCCCGGCACCGTTCGAGCGGAAGTTCTACACCGCCTCCGACCGCCCGGAGCTGGAGTCACTGGTCCACAACCTGGAGCACGGCTACACCATCCTCTGGTACGACGAGACGGTCGCCGACGACGACGACGCGGTCACCGAGCTGCGCGCCCTGGCCGGAAAGTTCGCGGGCAGCAGCAACCAGCGGTCGAAGTTCATCGCGGCGCCGTGGACCTCCGAGGACGGCGACGCCTTCCCCGACGACATGCACGTGGCCTTCAGCCACTGGTCCGGCGACCCCAGTGACCCCGAAGCGGAACAGACCGGCGTGTGGCAGTACTGCTCGGCGACCAGCGGCGAGGCGCTCGACACGTTCATGAAGGACTACCCGTACCTCGACTCCCCGGAGCCGACCGCGGGCTGATCCCCGTTACAGCACGTCGTCGTGGCCGGTCTCCTCGCGGAGGCCGGCCACGATGTCCTTCACCCGCTGGGCGTGCGCCCGGCTGGTGACCAGCAGCGCGTCGGGGGTGTCCACCACGACCACGTCGTCGAGGCCGACCAACGTCACCAGTCGCCCCGATCCCGGGATGACGAGTCCGCTGGAGGCCACCGCTCGCACGAGTGACTCCTCGCCGAGCACCGCCAACCGCCCCTCGTCCGCCCCGAGCTGCCCCGCCAGGGCGTCGAAGTCGCCGATGTCGTCCCAGCCGGGATCGACGGGCACGACCGCGACCCGGCCGGCGGCGGCGGCCGGCTCGGCGACGGCGTGGTCGACCGCGATCCGGGGCAGCTGATCCCAGAGCTCGTCCAGCCGGGCCGGCTCGGCCGCAATGGCGCGCAGTCGTTCCGCGAAGCCGGCGTCGTTCTCGGCCAGCAGGTCGAGCAGGACCGTCGGTCGGGCCACGAACATGCCGGCGTTCCACCGGTGGGCGCCATCGTCGACGTACTGCTGCGCCACGTCGGCCGACGGCTTCTCGACGAACGCGTCGACCCGGTGGACGCCGGGATGCCCGGAGAGCCGGTCACCGAGGTGGATGTACCCGAACCCGGTGGCGGCGTAGGTCGGCGTGATGCCCAGGGTGACCAGCCAGCCCTCTCGGGCCACCGCAGCGGCCTTGGCCACGGCCTCCTCGAACGCCCCGGGGTCGCTGACGACGTGGTCAGCCGCAAAGGAGCCCAGCACAGCCCGCGGATCGGTCCGCTCGAGCATGGCTGCCGCCAGCCCGATCGCGGCCATGGAGTCGCGCGGACTCGGTTCCGCGACGACGGCAGCTGGGTCGACGCCGGGCAGCTGCGCGAGCACCGCTTCCCGATGGGCGGCGCCGGTGACGACGAGCAGTCGGTCCTCGGCCAGTGGCCGGAGCCGGTCGACGGTCTGCTGGATCAAGGAGCGGCCGTCACCGCTCAGGTCGTGCAGGAACTTCGGCGCCGCGGCCCGCGAGACCGGCCAGAGCCGGGTGCCGGCACCCCCGGCGGGGACCACGGCCCAGAAGTGATCGAGGGCAGGCATGGGTGCGACCCTACGACCATGACCACCTTCGCGACGATCCTCACCCGCCTGCTGCGCACCGACCCCGGGCGACCGCTGGTCACCTTCTACGACCACGCCAGCGGCGAGAGGACCGAGCTCTCGGTGGCGACGTACGCCAACTGGGTGGCGAAGACCGCCTCCCTGCTGACCGAGGAGTACGACCTCGAGCGCGGGCAGCGGGTGCGGCTCGACCTCCCGGCGCACTGGCTCGGGCCGGTGCTGCTCGGCGCGGCCTGGAGCGTCGGGCTGGTGGTGACCGAGGACGACGACGCCGACCTGGTCGTCTGCGGCCCCGACTCGGTGACCGCGTGGGCGGGGCAGGCCGACCGGCGGGTCGTGCTGGCGACCGCGTTGCACCCCCTGGGCAGGCCCTTCGAGCAGGCAGCTTCCGGCCGACGTGCACGACCTGGGGGTCGAGGTCTGGTCGCAGCCCGACTCGTTCGTCGCCCTCGACCCACCCGGGCCGGACGACCCGGCCACCGACGCCCAGAGTCACCGCGAGCTCTGGGAGGGGGCCGCCGCCGGGAGTCTCCTCGCCGACGGCGGCCGCCTCTTCAGTGAGGCGAACCCGGCTTCCCCTTCCGGCCTCGCCTCCCTCACCGAACCGCTGGTTCGCAGCGGTTCCGTGGTCCTGCTGGCCCATCCGGACCCGTCCCGCGTCGAGGAGACCTATCACGCGGAACGGGCCACGGCCCGGGCCTGATCGGCGACCGGCTGAACCCCATGCTCAGCCGGTCGTGCTATCCAGCGAGGTCGTAGATCCCCATCCCCTCTCCCAGGATGCGCCGCGAGGTGAAACCCTTCTTGGCGGTGGCGTTGAGCGCGTAGAGGACGCCGGTCGCCTTCTCCCGGACGATGACGTCGGCGTGGCCGTTCAGGCGTAGGTCGCTGACGCCGATGACCCAGTCGTAGCCGCTGACGTCGACCCGGAGCCGTTGCGACCCGGTCAGTCCGCCCGGTCCGTTGCCCGGATAGAGCGAGAGCGTGCCGCCGCTGCGGAACAGGCTGTCGGGGGCCCCGTCGGTGTCCCACCGCCCGATCGGCACCTGCTCGGCGGCGTTGATGGGCGTGTGCGCGACGTAGCTCGACCTGAGACCGGACGTCCCGTTCCCGGGGTAGATCCGCATCGACGATCCCGACGGCTGTCCCATCAGGTCCGGCCAGCCGTCCCCGGTCATGTCGCCGACCGCGGCGAGCAGGCGGACCTGACCGAAGCCGCGGGCGAGCCGGACCCGGTCACCGAAGGTTCCGGTGCCGTCGCCGGGCCGCAGGAACAGCGTGCCCTTCTTGGTCCGGTAGATGAAGTCGCCGTCACCGTCGCGGTCCCAGTCTCCGGCGTTGAAGATCGCATTCGCTCCTCGCAGCGACACGCCGGTGTTGATCGGCGGGAGCAGGTTCACGGTCCCCCGGTTGGGGTACGTGAGCACGGTGTCGCCGCGGCGTGACACGACGTCGGGCAGCTCGTCCCGGGCGTACTGAGCGGCACCCGCGAGGGTGCCCGCCTTCGTGAAGCGTCCGATCGGCCCGAGCGGCTGCCCGAAGGACAGGTTGCCGCGGGACGGCAGGATCCACGCAGGGCCACCGGGTGCGCCGCGCACGACGAGGTCCGTGCGCCCGTCGCGGGTGAAGTCACCGGCCCCCGAGATGGTGGCCCACTTGTTCCACGCGCCACTCACCCGTACCGGTGCACCGAAGCCGACCGCACCGGTTCCCGGCGCCGCCCACAGGGCGCCGGTGGAGTCGCGGGCCAGCAGGTCGACGAAGCCGTCGCCGTTGAGGTCCCCGGTCGCGGTCAGCAGTCGGTAGGACGACCAGTCGCCGGGGAGGCGATCACGGGAGAACCCACCGGTGCCGTTGCCGAGGTAGGCGTAGAGACTTCCGGAAGCAGGGTCGCGCGCCACCACGTCGTTGCGACCGTCGCCGTCGAGGTCACCGACGGCGGTGATCAGGTCGCGATCAGCGAAGGCGCCGTAGGACCTGGCCGCCGTGGCGTAGCCGCCCGCGCCGTCCCCGGGAAGGAGCTCGGTGGTGCCGCTGGTGCGCCTCACCAGAAGATCTCCGGTGCCGTCGCCGGTGAGGTCGGGCGAGGCCACGACCGCGTCCGCATCGGCGGCGAGCCCCGGGCTCACGACCGGCTTGGTGAATCCACCGATCCCACCCGTCGGCAGCACGAACACCCGGCCGTCGCTGGCGCGCCGCGTGATCAGATCGGGGTGGTCGGTGGCGGCCAGGTCCGACTGAAGCTCGCGCCCCGCCCAGTCCTGCTGGGTGCCCTTCGCCAGCTCGCGGATCTTGCCCAGCTTGGCGTAGAGGTAGCGGCCCGGGCAGGCGGTGCTGCCGGCGTCGCGATGTCCGTTGACGGCCGGGAAGTTGTCGGGTCCGACGGTCTGTCGCGGGGACGAGGCATCGATGCCGTGCAGCGAGAGCTTCCAGGCGAAGAGCGCGCCGTAGGCCTGCACCATGGCGCTGGTGGGCTTCTTGACGTCGTAGTTGCCGATGGCCGACATCGCGAAGGAGTACTCGTTGTACCCGAGGGTGTGGGCACCGACGACCGCTCGGTCGACCCCGCCGTAGCGGCCCTCCCAGATCCGCCCGAACCGGTCGACCAGATAGTTGTAGCCGACGTCGCTCCAGCCGCGCGACTGGGTGTGGTAGGCGTAGATGCTGCGCAGCAGCCCGGGCACCTCGGCCCGCGTGTAGTCGTTGGCGTTCACCGTGTGGTGGACGAAGCCCGCGTGCACCTCGTAGTAGCGCAGGGAACCCTTGTCACGCAGGTTCTCGTTGGCGCCCCACTGGGAGCGGGAGTAGATCGTGGGCTTGGGCGTGACCGCCGCGAGCCGGGGGGACTGGTCCTCGACCGACCGCGCCGAGGGCAGCACCTCGGTGTCGATGGCCGGCGCCTCACGCTCGGTCTCGGTTGCCCGGCCGGGCTCGATCACAGCCAGCCGCATCCCTGCCGGCGGCAGGATTCCCCGGGCGTCTGCCCGGACCTGGACGTCGTCGACGTGGCCGACGAACAGCACGTCGGTGCCGGGTCGGGTCCGGCCGCCCTCCTCGGGGTCGGCCGCGTGCTCGTCGTGGTACTCGAGGTCGGCCCAGTCCGACCAGGTGCCATCGGTGCGGGTCCGGACCTGGAAGGAGAGGTCCTCGTCGTCGGCAGTCGCGCTGGGGTCCCAGGTGACGCCGACGCCGCCGTACCCGACGACCGGCTCGGGGCGGCTGAGGACCGACCTGGTGCCCGACGTCGCGTCGGCGATGGTGCGGGCCTCGATCGGGCGGTACGCCGACCTGCCGGTCCGGCCGGGCTCGGCCGTCAGCGAGTACTCGGCGACCGTCGAGTCGACGGGCGCGGTCGGCACCCGAGACGTCCGCTGGGTCTCGCGGGTGTAGGCGCTGAACTCGAGGGCATGGCCGCTGCCGGCCACGCCGCCACGGGGACCCTGCGGGGCCGGGGCCTGGCCGACGACGTCGAGGCTCAGGACCGCGGCCGCCGGGGTGAGCACGGCCAGCACCGCACCGAGCGCCAGCAGCTGCTGGCACGAGGTGACGAAATGGGCCTGATTCGGACGCATCGGGGGCTACTCCTGTGTGGGGGAAGATTCACACGAGTAGCAAGATTCACACCCGTCACACGAGTGCGTCCAGCGGTTCTGAGTAACTACAAACTTGTAATTTCCAGTCGACACGCCGGGCCATCAGCGAAATGTCAAGCAGCGGCGCCGCGGTGAGCGCAGCGAACTTGCGGCGGTAGTCGGCGCTTGGTCACCGGAGGAGCGAAGCGGAGGAGGTGAGCAAGCGCCGACTCAGCGGGACCAAAGAGTCAGCAAGCGCCGACTCGGCGGGACCAGAGAGTCAGCAAGCGCCGAGTCGGCGTCAGTCGTCCCTGCCGAAGCCCTCGTCATCGTCCCCGTCGTCGTCACCCTCGTCGTAGTGGAGGTACTTGATCCCCTGCGTGACGTCGCCGTCGAAACCGAGCCTCCCCTTCTCGAGGATCAGCACCCGGTCGCACAGCTGCTTGACCGCCCCGGGAGCATGGCTGACGAAGAAGATCGTGGTGCCGTTCTCCCGGATCTCACGCATCCGGATCTTGCACTTGAGCTTGAACGGCCGGTCGCCCACGGCCAGCGCTTCGTCGGCGATGAAGACATCGGCATCGACGTTGATCGCGACCGCGAAGCCGAGCCGGGCCTTCATGCCCGAGCTGTAGTAGACGACGGGGGTGTCGATGAACTTGCCGAGGTCGGCGAAGTCGATGATCTCGTCCAGCTTGCGGCGGGTCTCGGCCTCGCTCATGCCGAGGATGGCTGCGTTGAGCCAGAGGTTCTCGCGGCCGCTGACCTGGGGCTGGAACCCCGCGCCGGTGGCGATCAGTCCCGCCACCCGTCCCCGGGTGAGCATCGTGCCGCCGTCGGGCTGCATGACGCCGCTGACCAGTTTCATCAGCGTCGACTTTCCCGAGCCGTTGAGGCCCATCAGCCCCACCGACTCTCCCTGCTCGACGGTGAAGGACACGTCGTCGACGGCGTTGAAGCGGTCGTGGGTCTTCATGCCCCGCGCCCGCGCGAGCGCCATCTGCTTCAGCGACCGGTGGTACTGCATCGTGAACGCCTTGGTGACGTTGTCCGCCTTGATCACCGTGGTCATCAGAGGCGCTCCGGAACCCGGCGCTCGAGCTTGCTGAACCAGACCTGCGCCAGAACGAGAGCGATGATCGACAACCCGAGCATCACCAGCCCGCGTTCCCAGAGGTCGGCAGGCAGGTGCTCGACCATCGCGGCCTCGGGGTCATCGGTCAGCGGAACCCAGAAACAACGCTGCATCAGCAGCACCGCTTCCGCGAGCGGGTTCAGCAGGTAGACGTCCGCGACCCAGGGCACCTTGGAGAACCGGTCCTCCACCAACGAGAAGGGGTAGATCATCGGCACGCTGAAGGTGGTGAACTGGGTCAGCGTCTGGGTCACCTTGCTGAAGTCGCGGAAGAAGACGTTGGCCACGCTGAACAGCAGCGCGAGGGCCAGTCCGAGCACGCCCACCAGCGCCATGGCCAACAGCGCCGCGAGGATCCCCATCGGGTCGGGCGTCCAGCCGAGCAGGACGCTGGCGAAGAGGGTGATCACCAGCATCGGGATCATGTGCCAGAACGAGACCAGCATGCTCGCCACCGGGAACAGCTCGCGGGGCATGGGCAGCTTGATGATCAGTCCGCGGTTGCTGACCAGCGAACGGGTACCACCGTTGAAGGTCTCGGTGAAGAAGTGGACCAGCACCATGCCGGCGGCCAGGTGGATGGCGAACGGGTAGAGGTTCGCCCCACGGCCGATCAGGACCTGGAACACGAAGTAGTACATGCAGAATCGCACGGCGGGCTGCGCGTAGCTCCAGAACCAGCCCAGGACCGTGCCCTGGTAGCGCGCCTGCACCGTGCTGCGCACCAGGAGCCGGAGCAGGTAGCGCCGACGGAAGACCTCCAGCAGGCCGTTGTTGTGGCTGGCCGGGCTCAGCTCCGGCAGCTCCTCGCGCGCCTCAGCGGTCATCGGTGTCCATCCACGGCCCGAAGGTCTTCTCCCACTCCTCCGGAGAGGTGATCCGGGGCAGCGCCTCGCGGTACTGCTTGGCCAGGTCGTCCCACTCGGCCGCGAGCCGACGGTGGATGTCGACGGTCCGCTTCATCTGGTCCACGAAGCGGTCGCGGTCGCGCTTGTAGAAAGCGGCCGATGTCTGGTCCGGCAGCGAGACGATCGCGGAGTCGTAGCGACCGATCTTGTGCCACCGCGAGTCCTGGGCCATGATCTCGGCCTCGGGATGGAGCTGCGCCATCTCGCGCGGCTTGCGCAGCTGTCGCAGCGGCTGGAGCAGTGCCTGGAGCGTGGCCTGCCTGCCGGAGATCACCGGCGAGGCCTCCTTGCCCTTGCGCGGCAGCTTGTGCCGCTTGACCTCGGGCAGCGCGCTGGGATCGGTGATGTAGGTCGCGTCGTCGTAGCCCTTGACCATCCCGCGGATCTCCGGCAGCACCGTGGGCAGCAGCTCGTGGAGCCGGTCGGGCCCGGTCAACACGTCCTCGAGCGCCTTGTGCCGCAGCTCGACGGTGGAGTACTGCATCGACACCATGTGCTTGACCTGGTGGTTGAAGCTCTCGCGGACCAGCCGGCCGCCCCGGGGGTAGGGCGAGTGCAGCAGTGCGGCGATGAAGCGGTTGCGGACGTGGAAGTAGGACTGCCAGTCCAGGGCGTCGTTCTTGTCGGTCCACGGGACGTGCCAGACGGCCGCGCCCGGGAAGGTCACCGTCGGGTAGCCGGCGCTCTTGGCGCGCAGGCCGTACTCGGAGTCGTCCCACTTGATGAAGATCGGCAGCGAGAGCCCGATGTCGGCGAGCACCTCAGTGGGGATCAGGCACATGAACCACCCGGTGTAGTCGACGTCGACCCGGGCGTGCAGCCAACGGGAAGAGCGCAGGTTGCGCTCCGCGAAGTCCCAGGCGGCGAAGACACCGGGCGCCGAGCCCCACCAGAAGGTGTAGGGCGACACCCGCTCGCCGAAGGAGTGCAGCTGGGTCTTCTGGAAGAGGCTGAACATGTGGCCACCGACGATGGTCGTCTTGTGGCACAGGTCGCCGAAGGTCACCGCGCGGACGATGCCCTCGGTCTCGCACTCGACATCGTCGTCGAGCATCATCACGTAGGTGGAGCGGCCCGCCTTGAGTCCTTCGTACTGCGCCCGGGCGAAGCCGCCCGAACCACCGAGGTTGCCCTGCTCGATGATGCGGAGTCGGTCACCCAGCACCTTCTCGGCCGCGGGGAAGAACTCCGAGTCGATCACCTTCTCGGTGCCCTGCTCCATCACCACGACCTCGTCGACGAGGTCCTCGAGGTGCCCGGACTCGCCGAGCTGCGAGAGCAGCTTGGCGCAGAAGTCCGGTCGGTTCATGGTGGTGATGCCGATGGTGACGGTGCCGCGCTGGGCGCGGTCCTCGGGCACCTCCGCGGTCCACTCAGCCGACTCGACGACGGCGTTCTCGTCGGCGGCGATCACGTCGTACCAGTACCACCCGCCGTCGACGAACGGCTTGAGCGGGAGATCGAAGGAGAACTCGCCCGACGAGCCCTCCACCGACGCCGAGTCCACTCGCTGCGAGCGACCGTTGGCCATCGAGCGGTAGACGGTGACGGTGGCACCCTCGCCCTTCAGGCGAACCGTGAGCCGCACGTCGGTCACGATGGTGTGGCGCCGCCAGTAGGAGGCGGGAAACGCGTTGAAGTAGGTGCCGAAGGAGACGCTGTCGCCCTGCTCGACGCGGAAGGCGGTGCGGGACTCGATCTGGTCAGGATGGATCTGGGAGGCCCCGCGGGCGGCGTTCTGGATCCGGGTGGCGATCGCGTTGGCCTCGTTGGCCGCCCGGGTGTGGCCGATCTCGTACTTGTCGGCGTCGAGCGCGGCGGGGTCCGGGTCGGCGTACAGCTTGATGACGTCGGTGTCACGCTCGGCCGGCATGATCTGCCGCTGCAGCAACACCCGGGCGGTGCCGGGGGCGGCGCTCGCGGGGTCTGCCTGGGTCTGGGTGTGGGTGACGGTCATTCGTCGACTCCTCCGCTGGTGAGCTCGGCACCATCAGCGAAGTGAGGCTTGAGCTTGTTGTCGAACATGGAGAGGGCCGAGCCGATCGCCATGTGCATGTCCAGATACTTGTAGGTGCCCAGCCGGCCGCCGAAGAGCACCATCGGTTCCTTCTTGGCGAGGTCGCGGTACTTCTTCAGCTTCTCGCGGTCCTCGGCGGTGTTGATCGGGTAGTACGGCTCGTCGTCCGGCTCGGCCGCACGGCTGTACTCGTGCACGATCACGGTCTTGCCGGGCAGGTGCGTCTTCACCCGCTCGGGGTGGAAGTGCTTGAACTCGAGGATCCGGGTGAAGGGGACGTCTTCGTCGTTGGCGTTGACGACCGAGGTGCCCTGGAAGTCGTCGACGTCGACGACGCTCTGCTCGAGGTCGACCGTGCGCCACGACAGCCGGCCCTCGGAGTTGCCGAAGTACTCGTCGACGGGGCCGGTGTAGACGATCGGGACCTTCCCCTTGAACTCGTCGGCGACCTCGAAGAAGTCGGTCTCCAGACGCACCTCGATGTTCGGGTGGTCGGCCATCCGGGTCAGCCACGCGGTGTAGCCGTCGGTCGGCAGCCCCTCGTAGGTGTCGTTGAAGTAGCGGTTGTCGAAGGTGTAGCGGACCGGGAGCCGGGTGATGATGTCGGCGCTGAGCTCGGTGGGGTCGGTCTGCCACTGCTTGGAGGTGTAGCCCTTGACGAACGCCTCGTACAGCGGGCGGCCGATCAGGCTGATCGCCTTCTCCTCGAGGTTGCTGGCGTCCTCGGTGGCGATCTCGCTCGACTGCTCCTTGATCAGCGCTCGGGCCTCGTCGGGCGTGTGCGCCTTCCCGAAGAACTGGTTGATGAGACCCAGGTTCATCGGGAACGAGTAGACCTGCCCCTGGTACTTCGCGAAGACCCGGTGCTGGTAGTTGGTGAAGGAGGTGAAGCGGTTGACGTACTCCCAGACGCGCTGGTTGGAGGTGTGGAAGAGGTGCGCTCCGTACTTGTGCACCTCGATGCCCGTCTCCCCGTCTACCTCGCTGTACGCGTTGCCACCGAGGTGGTGGCGGCGATCGAGCACCAGCACCTTGAGGTCCAGCTCGCTCGCGCAGCGCTCGGCGATGGTGAGGCCGAAGAAGCCGGAGCCGACGATGACTAGGTCAGGACTGCTGCTCAAGAGATCTCCTCTGGGTGTACGCGATGGATCAGTCTACGGATGTGGACGGGTGGTTCCGCATTCCGCGTGCGGCGCGGAGGGCCCGGATCACGTTGCGCGCCTCGCCCCGGCCACCGCGTAGCGGGCTGAGCAGCACCACGACCGCGGTGATCAGCCAGGGCTTGAGCCGCACGAGCAGGTTCTCGCCGTAGCGGAAGTGCACGACGAACAGGTTGCGGTACATGTAGAGCCCCTTCCAGGACCCCAGGTCGTGCTGCTGGTGGAAGTCGAGCTGCCGGACCAGGACGGCGTCGCGGATCGCCCAGATCCGTGATCCGGCCCGACGGGCGCGCAGCGCGAAGTCGACGTCGTCGTAGAAGATGAAGTACGACGGGTCGGGCAGTCCGATCCGCTCCACGACCGAGCGGCGCACCATGAATCCCTCGAAGGCGACGTTCTCGAGCTCGACCCGTTCCGGCATCGCCGCGCGGGCGCCAAAGGTGGTCTCGACCATCGCGGTCTTCGGCTTGATAGCGAACGGGTTGGTGAGGTCGAAGCGGAGCGCGGCCTTCTCGACCAGCTGACCCGACGTGTCCTCGCGGACCGCCATCAGGCAGTCCTCGTCGCAGGCCATCAGCACCGCCAGGCAGTCGGGGGCCGGCACCACGTCGTCGTCCATCAGCCAGACCCGGTCCCAGCCGTCGGCGTACGCCCTGCGGACGCCGAGGTGGAACCCGCCGGCGCCGCCGAGGTTGTCCGGGCTGTGGGTGACCTGGAGCGGCAGGCCGGCGCCGTGGTGGCGCTCGAGGACTTCGGAGGTGTGGTCGGTGCTGGCGTTGTCGACGACATAGACCGCGTCGGGAGGGCGGGTCTGCGCGGCGAGGCCGTCGAGCATCCGGGCGAGCAGGTCGGCGCGGTTGTAGGTCACGACCACCACAGCGACTGTTTCGGCGGCTCCGGTGGTTGAGGTGAGAGCGGAGCGAGCCTCGAAACCCCCGGACATCACAGGAACCTCTGGTGACCGGTGAAGTCGCCGCTCAGCGCGGCCCGGATCGCCTGCGCGCTCAGTCGGAGCCGACCCAGGTCGGGGCGGGTGAGCGTGTAGAACCAGAGCGTCTTGGCCCAGAACATGAGCACATGCGGCCAGCCGCGGTAGTCGCGCAGGTTGATCGTGTTGTTGCGGGCCATGCAGTAGTGCTTCAGGTCGCTGGGGCTGTGGTTGTACGTCGTGCGGCCGAACATCAGCGGGGTGCCGAGCTCCCCCACCGAGGGGTGGCGGACCCGAGCGGCCGCGACGGTCGCGATCCTGGCTCCCGCCCGCTCGGCGCGCAACCGGTACTCGTGGTCGTCGCCCCAGATGAAGAAGTCCTCGCGGGGGTAGCCGATCTGCTCAGCCAGGTCACGGGTGACCAGGACGCCGTTGAACGGGATCACCACGTCGCGGACCAGCCCGTCGACGGCGGCCCGTTCGACGGCGTCGGTCGCGTGGACGACCCGGGTGCCCCCGGGCAGTCGGATCGGGAAGACCAGCCGCTCCGGGTCGGCCTCGTCCACGACGGCCGGGCCCCAGAAGTCCAGCTCGCCCCGATGGGCCAGCAGCAGGTCGAGGCAGTCGGGGTCGGGCAGGCCGTCGTCGTCCATCAGCCACACCAGGTCGGCACCGTGCTCGACGGCCAACCGCAATCCCTCGTGGAACCCGCCGGCGCCGCCCCGGTTGCGGTCGAGGATGTGAGCCACCACGTCCCCGGAGGTCGAGGTGCGATCGGAGCGAGCTGCGAGCCCCGCGAGCCACTCCCCCGTCCCGTCGCTGGAGGCGTTGTCGACCACGATGATCTCGTCGAGACCGTCGACCTCCGCCAGCCGATCGACCAGCCGGCGTACCAGCGCGAGGCGGTTGAAGGTGACCACCGCCGCGATGATGCGCGGTCGGTCGGGCTCGGTCACGCGTACACCCTAGGGAAGTCCGGTCCGGCAGTCGGGACCACCGTCCGGATTTCGCCTCACCGGGTTTCGATCAGCAGGAAGCGCCGAGGTCGGCCGACTGGTTGGCGGCGTACCCGTCGGCCAGGGAGCCGATCGAGCCGCCGGTGGTGGCGGTCGACGGCTGGTTCTTCCGCTTCTTCTTCGCAGCGACCGGCGGCGGGGCGGTGCCCTCGGCACGGTCGATGGCCAGGGCGACCAGATCGTGCACCTCATCGATGTCGGGGTCTCCGGTGTTGACCAGCGGCGGGACCAGCGACAGCGTGGAGACCTTCTGGCCCTTGGCCTTGACGCCGAGGTCCAGGAACCGGCCCACCTCGGAGGACGGGATGCTGGTCGAGACCATCGCCGAGCTGGCGCTGGCGATCTTCTGGAAGTTCTGGAGCGCGACCTGTGGGCTGATCTGTTGCAGCATCGCGCTCATCACGCACTTCTGCCGCGCCATCCGGGAGTAGTCGTCGGAGCCGTAGCGGGCGCGGGCGAACCAGAGCGTCTCGACACCGTCGAGCGTGCGGGTGCCGGGCTGGATGTAGTGGAAGTAGTCCTCGTGCGGCAGCCCGACGGGGATCGCGTCGCGCACCTCGAGGGTGACGCCGCCGAAGGCGTCGACGAGGTCCTTGAAGCCCTCGAGGTTGACCATCGCCCAGTAGTTGATCTCGAGGTCGGTGATCCCCTCGATGGCCATGATCGTGGCATCGAGGCCGGGGGTCTCCGACTTGCGGAACAACTCGGTGTGGTCGCCGGCCCAGGTGCTCACCCCGTTGAGGTAGTCGGCATCGAAGCCGTCCGGGAACTGCTTGTCCATCACCGAGCCCTCGGCGAACGGGAAGTTGGTCATGTTGCGGGGCAGGCTGATCAGCACCGTCTGGCCGGTCTCGGCGTCGATGCTGGCCACCGTGATCGAGTCGGGCCGCAGACCCCACCGACCAGCGCCGGCGTCACCTCCGAACAGCGCCACGTTGTAGCGACCCTGGGAGGCGCCCACCGCCTCGCCGCTGCCGAACATGGTGGTGATGAGGTCGCGCTGCACGGCGACCAGGTGGGAGCCGAAGAGCAGGGCGCCGGCGACCGAGAAGCACAGCACGCCGTTGACGCCGACCACGGCGCGGCGGTGCTGCTGGCTCAGCGTGAGCGGCTGGCCGATCCGCCAGGCGTCGACGATGAGGAGCGCCCAGCCCAGCGCGAGCAGGATCAGGCCGAAGCGCAGCACCGCGAGGACGAGGACGTCGGAGACCAGCCAGTACGCGACGGGGCGCCACATCAGGGCGGACGCGAGAGCCACGATCGCAACCAGTGCCACCACGAACCAGGTCCGCATCGCGATCCGGCCGACCTCGCGGTTGCCCGCCACCAACTGCGCCGAGCCCGGCAGCACCAACGTCATCAGCATCAGCGCGATGGCGCGGCGGAAGCGGACGCGTGCAGCGCGCTCGCCGGCGTCGCGGCGGGTGGTCGGCCCGGGGGAAGGTGCGGGCATGGGGTCGTGCCTCTCGGTGCTCGGGGAAGTAAGCAGCGTGAGAGCCAGTATCACCAGTCACACCCGCCACAGCCGTCACGACTCGCCGGGCGACGGGAGGAGGTGGCCTGCTCGAGGGGAGGGGTACGGCGGGCGGCCGGTCCCAGGGGACGGCCGCTCGGGACTCAGGACGGCACGGTAGTTTCTGCGCCATGGCTGACCGTCCGCAGGGTGGCCCCGAGAAGGGGACACCGGAGTACAACTGGCTCTACGGCTCGAAGGGTCAGCAACCGTCCGGTGACGAGACCCGGGCGGTGCCCCAGCAGTCCCGTCCCGACGAGACCCGGATGATGCCGACCGCGAGCCGCGACGCCCGCGGTCAGCAGGCACCCCCGCCGACGTCGCCGCCCCCGCCACGGAAGCCGGTCCCCGCCGCGCCCTCCCGCAAGGGCTGGCGCCCGTCGTTCCGGTGGAAGTGGCTGTGGGCTCTGCTCGTGCTGTGGCTGGTCTTCCTGATCGCGATCCCACTCTGGGCGTGGTCGAAGGTCGACAAGGTCGAGGCGTTCCCGGGCGGGAACCGCCCCGACGACCAGCCAGGAACCACCTACCTGATGGTCGGCTCCGACTCCCGCGGCGACCTCACCGCAGAGGAGCGCAAGAAGTACGGCACCGGCAACGCGTCGGGTCAGCGCACCGACACGATCATGGTGCTCCACACCGGCGCCGGGCCCAACCTGCTGATGTCGATTCCGCGCGACTCGCTCGTCGACGTTCCCGGCTACGGCACGACCAAGATCAACGCCGCCTACGCCTACAAGGGCCCCAAGCTGCTGGTGCAGACGGTCGAGAACGAGACCGGCATCAAGATCGACCACTTCGTCGAGGTGGGTTTCGGCGGTTTCGTCGACCTCGTGGACGCCGTCGGCGGGATCAACGTCTGCCCGCCGTTCGCCATGGACGACCCGCTGGCCAAGATCAACCTCAAGAAGGGCTGTCAGGAGGTCGACGGTCCGACCGCCCTCGGTTACGCCCGCTCCCGCAAGACCGACCAGAAGTTCGGCGACCTCGGTCGCGCTTCCCGCCAGCGCGAAGTCGTCTCGGCCATCGGCCGGGAGGCGGTCTCGCCGTGGTCGATCCTCAACCCGGTGCGGTACTACAAGCTCAACATGGCCGGTTCCCGTGCGGTGCGCGTCAGCGAAGGCACCTCGCCGTTCGCCATGGCTCGATGGGCGCTGGCGATGACCCGCGTGAACGGTGAGAACGGCCTGACCTGCGGCGTCCCCGTCGCCGACTTCGCGGTCAACTGGGACGACGAGCGGTCCTCCCAGATGTTCAACTACATCATCGAGGACGACACCGAGAGCATCCCGAAGCAGCTCTGCACGCCGACCGGGTTCCCCCGCTGACCGGCGTGAGCGCCTACGAGACCCTCGACCTGGCCGTCGACGACGACGGCGTGGCGCTGCTGACGCTGAGCCGCGAGGACGCGCTCAACGCCTTCGACGTGACCATGGCCCGCGAGCTCGAGCGGTTCTTCCTCGACGCCGCCACCGACGACACCATCCGCGCGATCGTGGTGACCGGCGCCGGACGTGCGTTCTGCGCCGGCATGGACCTTGCGGTCGAGGGCAACGTGTTCGGCCTCGACGAGAGCGTCCGACCCACGCCGACCGAGCTGCGTGAGCACCTCACCGAGGAGCCGTTCCACGACGGTGTCCGCGACACCGGCGGGCGCGTGACGCTGGCCATCCACGCGTGCCGCACACCGGTGATCGCCGCCATCAACGGACCGGCGGTGGGGATCGGCGCCACGATGACCCTGGCGATGGACCTGCGGATGGCGTCGACCCGCGCCCGGATCGGGTTCGTCTTCGGTCGGCTCGGCATCGTGCCCGAGGCCTGCTCGACCTGGTTCCTCCCCCGGATCGTCGGCCTCCCGACCGCACTGGAGTGGATCTACTCGGCCGACCTCCTCACCGCGCAGGCGGCGTACGACGGTGGGCTGGTCAGGTCTCTCCACGACCCCGAGACGCTGGTGGCCGACGCCCTGGCGCTGGCCCGTTCGTTCGTCGTCGACCGGTCGCCGGTGGCCCTCGCGCTCGCCCGGCAGCTGATCTACCGCAACGCTGCGGTCGACCACCCGCTCGAGGCGCACCTCGCCGACTCGCTGGCGATGTGGTGGACCTCGGTCGGCGACGGCGTGGAGGGGGTGGCCGCCTTCCGGGAGAAGCGCGCGCCGCGCTTCACCGGCCGCGCCAGCGAGCTCCCCGACATCTGGTGAGGTTCGCGGTCGGCGACCCCTTCAGCGATCAGGCTTCTTCCGACAGGCGCCGTCGATCTCCCTCGACCGGCCGACGAACTCGGCGACGACCACGTCGCCGACGGTCACCGAGACGTCGTAGAGACCGTCTCGGCCCTCGCGGTGGCGCTCGACGGCGGACGCGACGAGCTCGTCCCCGAGCCTGGTCGGCGCCCGGAACTGGATCTCGGCCCCGGCCGCGACGGTACGGCGGTCGTGGGAGTTGCAGGCGAAGGCGAACGCGCTGTCGGCCAGGGTGAAGGTGAGCCCACCATGGCCGATGGCGTGGCCGTTGACCATGTCGGCGCGCACCGTCATGGCCAGGACGGCCCGGCCGGGCCCGACCTCGACGATCCGCATCCCGAGGGCGCGGCTCGCGGCGTCGCCCGCCCACATGGCCGCGGCACTGGCCTCGGCCACCTCCTGCGGTCTCACGGTGAGAGCCGCAGCACCGAGAGCAGGGTGCGGGCCGCCTCGCCGCCCTGTTCCTCGGCGTGCGCCACCGCGGCGGGGACGTCGAGATCGTCGAGCAACGCCTCCAGCACCGCCCCACGGCCCGCGACATCGCCCTCACGACCGGCCGCGGTGCGCAGCCGCGCGAGCAGCCGTTCGGCCTCCGGAAGGGCGTCGGGGTGGAACTCCCACGCCTCGGACCAGCGACGGTGGAGCAGCAGCAACCGGACCGCGGCACCCTCGTGCTGGTCGAGCAGGTCGCGCACCAGCACCAGGTTGCCGGTCGACTTGGCCATCTTGGCGCCCTCGACGTGGACCGTGCCCACGTGCATGGTGCGACGCGCGAACGGCGCCGTGCCGGTGGCAGCCTCGACCATGGCCGCCTGGTAGGCGTGGTGCGGAAAGGCGAGGTCGGCGCCGCCGACCAGGACATCGACGTTCGCCCCGAAGACGGTCATCGCCATCGCCGCGCACTCGACGTGCCACGCGGGTCGCCCCCACCCCCACGGGCTGGGCCACGCCGGATGCGGGTCCTCGGACGGTCGCCAGAGCGGCACGTCCCACAGCTGATGGCGCCCGTCGTCGGCACGGTCCCCGAACTCGGAGAACGCCGCCTGGGCGGCCTCCTCGGTGAGGCCGCCGCGGTCGAGGCCCTCGGGGGTGCGGAAGAAGACGGTTCCGTCCTGCTCGTAGGCGCTGCCGAGTTTGAGCAGGGCGTCGGCCAGCTGCACCACCTGTGAGACGTGGGCCCTGGCGCGCGGGGTGGCGTCGGGGCGGGCGACGGCCAGGTCGTTCATGTCCCGGTCGAAGAGGAACTCCTGCGTGACCGCGACGTCGTCGTAGTGCCGATGCCGCTCGTCGGCGGCGGCCGTCAGCACGTCGTCGACATCGGTCACGTTGCGCGAGGTCACGGTCCGAACCTCCACCGCACGGGCGACGCTGGCGAGCAGGTCAGACCACACGAACGTGGCAGCGTGGCCGAGGTGGGTGACGTCGTACGGCGTGATCCCGCAGGTGTAGATGCGGGCGGCTCCCGCCAGCGGCAGGCGCTGCCCGGCCAGCACGAGGTCGGCGGACCGGGGCCCCGCGGGGTGGAGCGGATACCGGCTGGTGGAACTGCTGGAAGCCATGGGACCGATCATGCCGGACGCTGATCGGTCGAGGTCGGTCATCCCCGGCCCACGGCCTTCTCCAGCTCACTCTTGGACATCGTCGAGCGGCCCTTGATGTTCCTCTTGCGGGCCTCCGCATAGAGCTGGTCGCGGGTGCGGCCACCGCTACCCGAGTGGGACCGGAGCCCGCCCCGACGCGACGGGGACACGTCGTCGGTGGACGTCGTGCTGGCTTCCTCCGACTCGCCGGCTCGAGCGCGCTCCTTGTTCACGGTGCGAGCGGCGATCTCCTCGGCCTCGTCCTCGCTGCGGCCACGGTCCTCGAGACCGTCCTTGATGTGCTCGTACTGACGCTCACGCTTCTTGCTCCACGCCTGCTGCGGCACCGTGACTCCTCTTCTCTGGTTCGATCGACGGGAGGCCGACCGGGTCTGGGGTCCATGTCTCACAATGGTGGGCATGGACGATCTTCATGTACACCTGCAGAACCACTGGGCCGCTGCGACGGGCGGGATCGACTTCGCCGACCGGGTCGCCGGCTCCCACCGCGGCACTGCCATCGGTGCGGACCTCGATCGGGTACGCGCCGACGTGCACGAGGACCGGGAGACCTTGCGCGAGATCATGAAGGCCGTCGGGACCCGCCCCGGGGTGGTCATTCCCTTCGCCGCCCGGATCGCCGAGCGAGCGGGTCGACTCAAGCCGAACGGCCACCTGATTCGCCGCTCGCCGGTGTCCGACGTCCTCGAGCTGGAGATCTTCCGAGGCGCGGTGACCATCAAGCTGGCGGGGTGGGAGACCCTGGCGGTTCTCGCCGAGCACGACGCGCGACTGCCGCTGGATCGGCTCCTGACATTGGCAGAGCGGGCCCGTGAGCAGGCCGAGACCCTGGCCGACATCCAGCGGGCGGTGGCCATCTCCCGGTCCGAGCCCTAGCGGTCAGGACCCCAGGTCGACCAAGCGGTTCAGGATCGAGGTGCTCGGGTAGGTCTCGTTCGCGACCTTCTCGAAGAGGACCTCGCGATAGGTGTCGAGGTCGTCCGGCGTCAGCAGCTGCTCGATCATGTCCAGGTGGGTCGCGGACGGGTACGTGTCCTCACGGACCTTCGAGATCAACAGGTCGAGCACGCTCTGCCGCTGACGCTCCTGCGGGTTCTCCGCCATGGCTCCTCCTCGGATGGATTCACTTCGTTGATTCACCGACAGTGGTCACAGGTCGGTGCTCACAGCAGGGACCCGAGCGGTCCCAGGTCGATGTTCAGGTCCTCGGTGCTCAGGTCGTAGCGGGACTTGAGCTCCTCCATGGCGCGTTCGAGGTGCATCAGCCCCAGGCCGAGGCCCTCCACCTGCTCGTCCGAGAGATCCCCTTCGTCGACCCTTCTCAGTGCCTGCTTCTCCATCAGCTGGCGGACCAGCTCGACAATCGTGAGGACCAGGCGCAGCAGGTCGCGCTCCACGTTCTCGTGGTCTGTCTCCAGCCGTCGTCGCAGGCTCGGGCCCTCGGTCACGGCCGTCCCTCCGCCATCTCGGCACGGACCGAGGTGATCAGGGCGCGCAGGCTGACCTGCACCAGGTCCACCCCCGCCAGCGAGATCACCAGGTCCCCCGAGAGCACGACACCGTTGCCGACCAGCCGGTCGAGCAGGTCGACCAGGGCGATCTGCTGGGGCGGGGCGATGGCGTCCGGGAACGTGCGTCCACGGCGGTCTGTCGTCATGACGACTCCCCCAGGACCGCGAACGAGTACGGCGGCCACGGGCCAGCCACCTCGAACGTGATCCGTCGTAGCGACCTCGCAGGTCATCCACACACTGTTCGAAGCGGTCACTGCCGTCGTGAGGCACCAGGTAGGCGCCGTTGAGGACCATCGTGCCGACGTGTCCGGTCAGCTGCGGATCCTGGGGCTGCAGGAACCGGGTGGCCTCCGCGACCTCCGCGAGCTCGTGGTGCGCCTTCTCGGCGACCCGGGCCGCGCGCGTCCTGCGTGCTCGGTCTGCTCCCCCTGCCTGCTCCTTGCGCCGACGGAGGAACTCGGTGCCGGTGGTCGGCTCCGACGCCGGCGCGATCTCCGCAGCCGGTGTCGGCCGGTGACGATCATCTTGACGCTCCACTCCGCCCGGCCGTCCACCCGATCCAGGACGTCCACGAGATCGTCGTGCCACGCAGCGATGCGGCGTCGAACGGCCTCGTCGTCGTGAAAGATGGTGGCGAGCCGCAACGGCGCGGTCGGGCCGTGGTCGGCCACGCCCGCACGACCTCGTCGTGGGTGCGAGCGACCTCCTCGAGCCAGGGCAGGCGTTCGAGATGCTCGCGCAGCCCGTCCTCGCCGAACTCCGGGAGCGGCACGTCGCTGACCACGGCATCGAGACCCTCGTGGCGGACCACCTCGAGGCGGGCACCACGGAGACCGGTCCAGCCCGTCGAGTGCGGCGGCGTCGAGAGCGCGGGTCACGGCGTAGGCGTAGCGCGCTGACTCAGGGTCGCTCACTGGTCGCCGTCACCGGACTCGAGCTGCTCGAGCCGCTGCCGCAGCTGCTCGTTCTCGTCCTGGAGGTCCTGCGCGCGCGTGTTCAGCATCGGGTCGTTGCGCCACCAGTCGATGCCCATCTCCTCAGCCTTGTCGACCGAGACCACCAGCAGTCTGATCTTGATCGTCAGCAGCTCGATGTCGAGAAGGTTCACCCGGATGTCGCCGGCGATGATGATGCCCTTGTCGAGCACTCGCTCCAAGATGTCGGCGAGGTTGGCGGCCTGCGGGCCTGGCCATCTGTCCGGCACCGCCGCCGTACGGTCGGGACGTCGGCAGTCCGCCCTGCTCGCTCACGACGCACCCTCGGCCTTGCCGCGCACGTAGCGGCGGGTCCGCCGGTATCCCTGCAGGTCGCCGGAGGCGTCGACGTCGACCTCGTAGGTGGCCAACACGTCGGTCGTGGTCGGCACCCGACTCAGCTCGAGGAGCTCGACCTCGACCCGCCAGCCGTCGTCCGCCTTCTGCAGACCGGTCACGCCCTCGACCTCCTCGTCGGTCAGCTCAGCCAACTGCCGCGCCGCCTCGGCCGCGATGCGCACCCCGGACGTCCGACGTGCCGGCTCGGTGCGCGGCGCGCTCGCCTGCTTCCGCGGGCTCTTCTTGGCCGTCGTCTTCTTGGCCGCTCGTCTTCTTGGCCGTGGTCTTCTTGGCGGTCGACTTCTTGCCCGCCGTCGATGCCTGCTGTCCCCTCAGCCATGGGGTTCCTCCCGTGCTCGTTGCTGTCCGATCATCAGTCGCTCCACGAGGACGTCCTCCCAGTCGTGGCCTCGTCGTCGGTCAGGGACCCCTCCTCACGGAGCCGTGCGACCTCGTCGAGCTCGGCGCGGATCCGGCCGGCGTCGTAGAACTCCTTCTCAGCCTGCCGCAGCACCTGCTCGGCCACCGAGACCGTGCCGGTCAGCGGGGCCAACGGCAGCTTCAGGATCCCGGCCAGCAGCCCCATCAGCCGGCTCCGACGAAGTCGTAGGGCGCCATCGGGCCGCGCAGCTGCAGCCGGATGTGTGGATGGAGCTCCTCGGCGAGACGTTCCAGCCGCACTTCGAGCTCCTCGCGTCGCGACTCGGGCACCAGCAGTGCCGCATCGAGTGCGCGCTCCAGACCGGCGACCGGCCGTTCGACGACGGCATCGCAGAACGACGCCACCTCGTCCAGGACCAGGCTCGCATCACTGAGCTGCCGATCCTCGACGGCACGGGCCACCAGCTCTCCGAGCCGGACCCGTTCCGCGTAGGCGACGTCCTCGGGCAGGTCCCTGGTCACGCTGCGCAGCTCGGCGATCTCGGGATCTGCCTCGACGACGGCACTGAGCAGCAGCTCCTGCTCGTAGAGTCCCTGGCACCACGAGCTGGCACCGACCCTCGAGACCCTCGAGCAGGTCGGCGAAGTAGTCCTCCTGAGGAGCCAGCAGGTCCTGGGTGAGTGCATCCTCGTCGTCGAGCACCGAGCCGAACCGGACCGGAGCCACGGCCGCGCCGAGCTCCGCGACGGAGTCCAGCACCGTCGAGGTAGGCCCGCAGGTCCGCCCCGCGTCCCGGTGGGCGATCCAGCGTCACCGGGCTCACGAGAACGGCGACGCGACCGTGGGCGTGGCAGCTGCACCGGTGCGTCGTCGAGGCCCCTCAGGCCGGTCGGCACGAGGGTGCCGACGGCCACCACGCCGTACACGAACCACCCCGTCTCGGGGTCGCCGTCCGACGTCGTACCTGCCGTGGCCATGGCGGTGCTGATCATGCAGTGGACCGGCGACGCGACGACGACTTCTTCGCCGGTCGGCGGCCCTCATCGTCGTCGTCATCGTCACTGCTGCTGCTGCTCAACGCCTTCTTGGCGCCGCTGACCGCACCCTTCACCTTGCCGCCGGCACCCTGCTCCTGCATGTTGCCGATGAACTCGTCGAGCGGCTTGCCGCCGCCCTTCTCGACCAGGTCGAGCCGGTTGGTCGCCTCGGCGAAGCGCAGGTAGGTGTCCACGCTCGCGATGACGATGCGGGCATCGATCGTCAGCAGCTCGATGCCGACCAGGGACACGCGGATGTAGGCGTCGATCACGATGCCCTTGTCGAGGATGACTTCCACGACGTCTGCGAGCCCGCTGGGTGCGGGGCGTTCGAGATATCCGCCGGAGCGGCGCTGGGTCTGTGCGGTCATGAGTGGTCTCCTCGCTCGGGTCGGTCAGTTGGCTCGGCGCTTGCGACGAGGACGGGCTTCTTCCTCGGGCTCTTCCTCAGCCTCGTCGGGCTCTTCCTCGTCCTCGGGCTCCTCCTCGGCAGGCTCTTCGTCCTCCTCGAACTCCTCCTCGGGCTCGTCCTCGGCCTCGGACTCCTCGTACTCGTCCTCGGGCTCCTCCTCGGCGGCTCCTCGTCCTCCTCGAACTCCTCCTCGGGCTCCTCCTCGGCTGGCTCCTCGCCCTCCTCGAACTCGTCCTCGGGCTCGTCCTCGGCTTCGTCCTCGGCGGCTCCTCCCCTCCTCCTCGAACTCCTCCTCGTCGGCGTCCGCCTCCTCGTCGTACTCACCCTCGGACTGCTCCTCCTGCTCGGAGTACTCGTCCTCGGCCTGCTCCTGCTCCTCCCGCTCGACGGCGTCCTCGTGGGACTCGACGACCTCACCGTCCTCGATCGTGCCGCGCCAACCCTCGACCTCGTCGGGGTCCAGCAGGGTGCGCGTCATCACGTGCCGGCGGAAGTGTCGGAGCTCGGCACGGGCACGGCGCCCCTGGGCCTCCCAGATGTTGCCGGTCTTCTCGAAGAACCCCTGCGGGTAGTACTCGAGGACGACCAGGATCCGAGTCAGGTTGGGCCCGATCTCATGGAAGGTCACCGCACCGTCCACGTGGCCCTTCTCCCCCTTGGAGCGCCACACGATGCGCTCGTCCGGGATCTGCGACCGGATGGTGGCCTGCCAGCTCCGGTGGGACCAGAAGATCTGCGCCTTGAACTCGATCTTGGTCTCGTCAGGTGCCTCGACGCTCTCGACCTTCTTCATGAAGCTCGGGAAGGAACCGAACTCGGTCCACTGGTTGTAGGCCACCGAGAGCGGTACGCCGACATCGATGGTCTCGATGATGTTCGTCGACTTCGTGGCTTTGCCTCCCCCGCTGCCACCGCCGCTCCCACCGCCGCCGGTGATCTTGTCCTTGACCCCCGACGCGGCGCCCTTGAGTGCCCCCATGACCCCGGATCCACCCTCGGCGGACTCCTCGCGCGCCCTGGGCCGCAGCCTTGCCGACGGGTCCGCCGTCGGCGACGTCCTGCAGCTTGTCGGTCCATCCGGTGAGCCGGTCGGAGAGACCGCCCATCGTCTTCTCGCCCAGGGCAGACAGTGCGTCACGGCCCGCATCCTTGAGCTTGTCCATGGCTTCGTTGGAACTCATCGCGCGTCAGCTCCTCGACCGGCTCGACCGCGACCGGGACGAGCTGGACTTCTTGGTGGTGGACTTCTTGGCCGGGGCCTTCTTCGCGCCCTGGCCGACTTCTTGGCCGGAGCCTTCTTCGCGGGGGCCTTCTTCGCGGCCGACTTCTTGGCCGGAGCCTTCTTCGCGGCGGACTTCTTGGCCGGCGCCTTCTTCGCCGGAGCCTTCTTCGCGGGAGCCTTCTTCGCGGCCGACTTCTTGGCCGGAGCCTTCTTCGCGGGAGCCTTCTTCGCGGCCGACTTCTTCGCGGGGACTTCTTGGCCGTCGACGACCGGTTCGATCTCCTGCTCCTGCGCCGAGGCGGTTCCGGCTCTTCCTCCGGCTCTTCCTCGGGCTCTTCCTCGGGCTCTTCCTCGGGCTCTTCCTCGGGCTCTTCCTCGCCGTCCTCGGGCTCTCCTCGCCTCCTCGGGCTCCTCGTCGGCTCGTCCTCGGGCTCGCCCTCGTCGGCTTCCTCGCCCTCGTACTCGCCCTCGTCGTCGTACTCGTCCTCGTCGTACTCGTCCTCGTCGCCCCCGCCGGGATCACGCAGCGAGCTGCTGAGCAGCTCCAGCCGGTGGGTGGCCGTCGTCATCGCCGCGCCCTTGGCAGCGTCCAGCATCTTCCCGGTGACCTGGTCCTGCAGCTTCTTCAGCTCCGGGTTCTTCTCGATCAGCTCGGAGCCCTGGGCGAGCAGGGCCTGCGGGTTCGTGGCGACCTTGCGGCCGGCCAGGAGACCCGCGACCGTCACGGCCAGCCGCAGCTTCTTGGTGCGGCCCAGCAGGTAACCGCTGGCCACCCCCAGGGCGATCTTGGATGTAGCTGACATCTGTGTGCTCCCCTCATGGACACCGAGTTCCGAGGTTCCACGCAAGCAGAGACTTCCGTCGCTAGCCTCACCCTCAAGGGGGAGTGCCGCCGCCGTCGCCCTCAGAGGTCCGACTGGATCCCGGCGAGGAGCTGCCGGGCCATCACGATCCGTTGGACCTGGTTGGTGCCCTCGTAGATCTGGGTGATCTTGGCGTCGCGCATCATCCGCTCGACCGGGTAGTCGCGGGTGTAGCCGTAGCCGCCGAGCACCTGCACCGCGTTGGTGGTCACCTCCATCGCGGTGTCCGAGGCGAAGCACTTCGCAGCCGCTCCGAAGAACGTGAGGTCCGGGTCGCCGCGCTCGGAGCGACCGGCGGCGGCGTAGGTGATCTGGCGGGCCGCCTCCACCTTCATGCCCATGTCGGCCAGCATGAACTGGAGACCCTGGAACTCCGCGATCGACTTGCCGAACTGCTGGCGCTCCTTGGCGTAGCCGAGTGCATAGTCGAGCGCGCCCTGGGCGACTCCGACGGCCTGGGCCGCGATGGTGACGCGGGTGTGGTCGAGGGTGCGCATCGCGATCGAGAAGCCCTCGCCCTCCTCGCCGATGATCCGGTCGCCCGGGATCCGGACCCCGTCGAAGTAGACCTCCCTGGTGGGGCTGCCCTTGATCCCGAGCTTCTTCTCCGGTGCACCGAAGGAGACACCCGCGTCGGACTTCTCGACCACGAAGGCGGTGACTCCGCCGCGGCTGCCCAGCTCCGGGTCGGTCACGGCCAGGACGGTGTAGAACTCCGACTCCTCGGCGTTGGTGATCCAGCGCTTCACGCCGTCGAGCACCCAGTCGTCACCGTCGCGGACCGCCCGGGTCTTCATGGCACCGGCGTCCGAGCCGGCATCGGGCTCGGAGAGGCAGTACGAGAAGCCGCCCTCGCCCGCCGCCAGCTTGGTCAGGTAGCGCTGTTTGAGCTCTTCGGACCCGGCGATCTGAACCGGGAGCGAGCCCAGCTTGTTGACCGCCGGGATCAGGCTGGAGCTGACGCACGCACGCGCCACCTCCTCGATGACCAGGCAGGTGGCGAGCGCGTCGGCGCCGGCTCCGCCGTACTCCTCGGGGACGTGCGGGGCGTGGAAGTCGGCGGCCAGCAGCGCCTCGGCCGCTTCGCGCGGGTAACGGGCCTCCTCGTCCACGGCCGCGGCGTACGGCGCGACCTTGGCGTCGCACACCGCTCGGACCGCCTCGCGGATCGCCTGGTGCTCCTCGGACAACGCGAACAGGGGAACGTCACTCATGGCAGCGATCCTACTGGCGGGTAGCCAAGGCAAGGCCAGCCGGCCGGGGCAGGATGGTCACGTGATCACGTGGCGCGACTCCGAGACCCTGAGGTTCCTCCTGGGGGCGGGGGTCCCGATGGTCATGGACACCTGCCCCGCGATCGAGTGGAACCGCCGGTGACCGATCTCCACGTCCGGTCGGGCCCGGGCCTGCCGGAGGGGCTGGTGATCCCGGAGTCGGAGCTGAGGGAGCGTTTCAGTCGCTCGTCCGGGCCGGGCGGCCAGTCGGTGAACACCACGGACAGCCGGGTGGAGCTGGTCTTCGACGGCACGACCTCGTCGGTGCTCACCGAGGAGGAACGGCAGCGCGTCGGCACGATCCGCGTCGTCGCCTCCGAGCACCGCTCCCAGCACCAGAACCGGACCGCGGCTCGCGAACGGCTCGCACACCAGATCCGCACCGCGCTGGCCCCCCAGGTGCCACGGGTGCCGACCAAGCCGTCGAAGGGTTCGCGTCGCCGTCGGGCCGAGTCCAAGCGTCGTCGCAGTCAGACCAAGGCGCTGCGTGGCCGCGTTCAGGACGGGTAGGTGCGGTTCGGGCGCCGCAGCAGCCGGGTGGGCAGGCCGACCGCGACCTCCAGCGGCCCGCGCCACCGCAGCAGCACGAATCCTGCCCCGATCACCCCGAGCAGCACGACGTGCCGGGTGAAGGAACCGTCCTCGGGCGGCCAGAACCGGTCGGTGCGGAGGACGGCGTGCAGCGAGTAGAGCGTCAGCGTCATGGTGCCGGCGCCGAAGACCACCGCCACCACCCGACCGACCGGCCGGGGAAGCACGCCCACGAGCAGCAGGCACCCGCCGATCACCGCCAGGCCGCTGCCGATGGTCTGCGCGAGGTCGAAGGGGGTCGAGCTGTGCGGGGCGCCGACCAGCAGCCAGGCCCACCGGTCGGTGGGGGTGTTGCCGAACAAGCCGAAGTCGGCGTCCGCCAGCACCGCCTCAGTGAACTGGCCAGCGGCCAGGACGTGGGAGAGGAAGGAGGCGAGCCCTGCCAGGACCACCCCGCCGACCAGCAGACCCGCCTGTACGCCGCGCCGGGCCAGGTCGCTGCGACCGACCGCCATCCCGGCGAAGAGGTAGGCGAGCCACGGCACGGCGGGGTAGTAGCCGGTGAACAGCAGCTCCCCGAGCAGGGTTCCGGGTTGGTCCAGCCGGGCGAACTCGGGGTTGTCGAAGCCGAAGGGGGTCAGGTCGGGGCGCAACCAGAACGACACCACCGGAGCCAGCACCACCCAGCCCGCCGCGAGCAGCGCCAGAGAACGCGCGCCCAGCCCAGCGAAGGGGATGCCGAGCAGGAACAGCACGCCGTAGTAGGTGAGGATCACCGCGAGCCCGGTCTCCTGGGTCGCCAACGCCAACCCGATGAGGGCGATCATCACCGCCCGCGCGGCGAGGCCGATCGAGGCACCCAGCCGAGCCCGCCCGCGCATCGGCGTACGGCGTCCGGTGAGGAAGGCGAGCGTGACCCCCGCCAGGACGGCGAACAGCGCCGCGGACCGGCCCCCGGCCAGCTCGTGCGGCCAGGTCTGCCCACCATCATCCGCCACGGCCGGCAGCAGATGGGTGGCCACCATGCCGAGCAGGGCCAGGGCGCGGGCCACGTCGAGGCCGACGAGACGCGCGGCGCCGGGCACCGTCAGAATCCGAGGCGCCGCTCGCCGCGGACGACAGCGCCCTTGTCACGGGCGGATTCCTTCAGGGACTGCTGGAAGTCGAGCATCCGCTGCTGGAGCGCGGGGTCGGTGGCCGCCAGGATCCGGACCGCGAGCAACCCGGCGTTGCGGGCGTTGCCGACCGCGACCGTCGCGACCGGCACCCCGGCCGGCATCTGCACCATCGAGAGCAGCGAGTCGAGGCCGTCGAGGTGCTTGAGCGCGACGGGGACGCCGATCACGGGCAGCGGCGTCACCGCAGCCAGCATGCCCGGCAGGTGGGCCGCCCCGCCCGCGCCGGCGATCACGACCTGGAGCCCGCGGCCGGCCGCGGCCTTGCCCCAGGCGATCATCTCCTCGGGCATCCGGTGAGCGGAGACGACATCGCACTCGACGGCGATGTCGAACTCCGTCAGCGCCTCGGCGGCGGCCTCCATCACCGGCCAGTCCGAGTCCGAGCCCATCACGATGCCGACGCGCGGGGCTGTGGTCATGTCACTCACTCGCTCTCGTTGCCCAGGTCGCCGCGAAACCACGCCGCCGCGTGGCGGGCGCGCTCGAGGCAGTCGTCCAGGTCCTCACCGTAGGCGTTCACGTGCCCGACCTTGCGGCCCGGTCTCAGCTCCTTGCCGTAGAGGTGGACCCGCAGCCGCGGGTCGCGGGCCAGCGCATGCGGATAGCCGTCGTACAGGCGCCCGGCGGCCGCGCCCGCTGCGTCGGGGCCGCCCAGGATGTTGACCATCACCGTCCAGCGGGCGCGCGGGGCGGGCGAGCCGAGCGGCAGGTCGAGCACGGCCCGCAGGTGGTTCTCGAACTGCGAGGTGACGGCGCCGTCCTGGGTCCAGTGACCGGTGTTGTGCGGCCGCATCGCCAGCTCGTTGACCAGCACCCGGCCGTCGGTGGTCTCGAACAGCTCGACCGCCAGCACGCCGGTCACGTCGAGCTCCCTCGCGATCGTCAGCGCGATCTGCTGCGCGCCCACGGCCAGGTCGGCGTCGAGGTCGGGCGCCGGCGCCACGACCTCGTGACAGATCCCGTCACGCTGGACGGAGGCGACCACGGGGTACGACGCGGCCTGACCGCTGGGTGACCGCACGACCAGGGCGGAGAGCTCGCGTCGAAAGTCGACCCGCTCCTCGGCCAGCAGCGGGACGCCCGATGCTGCCGCCACCTCGAACGCCTCGACGCACTCCTCAGGACCGGCGACGAACCAGACCCCCTTGCCGTCGTACCCGCCCCGGGTCGTCTTCAGCACGCAGGGGAACCCGAAGGCCTCGACGTCGGCCACCTCGGCGACGACGGCGTGGCGGGGGCACGGGACACCGAGGGAGCCGAGCCGCTCGCGCATGACGGCCTTGTCCTGGGCGTGGACCAGGGCGTCGGGGCCTGGCCGCACTGCGATCCCGTCGTCAGCGAGCGCGTGGAGGTGCTCCGTCGGCACGTGTTCGTGGTCGAAGGTGACGACCTGGCAGCCGGCCGTGACCGCGCGCAGGGTGGCGAGGTCGCGGTAGTCGCCGACGAGATGGTCGGGGACGACCTGGGCGGCAGAGACGCCCTCAGCCTCCGCGAGCAGTCGGAGCGGCAGTCCCAGCGCGGCTGCCGGCTCGGCCATCATCCTGGCCAGCTGTCCGCCGCCGATCACGGCGACGCGGGGGGCGGGTTCGGGCACGCAGCAGAGATTAGGCCATGTCAGGCCCGACGTCGCGCTGCGGCTCCGCAGCGAGGTCCTCCGACTCGAACCGCAGCCCGCGACCTCGGATCGTGGTGATCCGCCGCGGCCCTCGGCTGTCTTCGCCGAGCTTGCGGCGAACCCACCCGAGATGGACGTCGATCGTCTTCGACGACGTCCAGAAGGTGGTGTCCCACACCTCGCGCATCAGCTCCTCGCGCGTGACCAGCTCACCGGCCCGAGACATGAGCGCGTGCAGGAGGTCGAACTCCTTGCGGGAGAACAAGATCTCCTCACCCGACAGCCAGACCCGGCGGGTCAACGGGTCGAGTCTCACGTCTTGAACGGTCAGCACACGATGAACGGTAGGAATTCTTGGCCGCGCGCGTGGCAGAACGCCAAGATTGGGTACTTTTGTTACCGCCACCTCGCTCAGTGGCGGCGCACCGTCAGGGGCTCCACGAGCCCGAACCCGCGCACCGGGCGGGCAGGCAGTCGCCGGGTCTCGAACTGGTCGTCGGGCAGCAGGTCGGCGGTCTCCTGGTCGATGATGATCCGGTTGCGCCGGGCCACGGCGGTGAGCCGGGCGGCCATGTTGACGGGCGGCCCGAAGACGTCGCCCAGCCGCATCACGACCGCGCCGCTGGCCAGGCCGACCCGCACTTCCGGCATCCGGGGGTCGCGGCCGACGACGTTGATGATTCCCTCGGCGACGTCGTACGCCGCGATCGGGTCCGTGTGGACGAAGAGCACCGAATCGCCGAGGCTCTTGATGACGCGACCCCGTCGGCTGGCGACGACGTCGGCGCACCGGGTCTCGAACGTCTCCACGATGTCGCCGATCCGGTCGCGCGAGACCTCGTTGGAGAGCGCGGTGAAGGCGACGATGTCGGCGAACCCGATCGTGAGCTGGGTGGTGTGGAGATCCGACTCGGACGCCCCGAGGGCCTCGATCCGGGCGACCGCAGCGGCCAGGTGGCGACGCCAGGCATAGACCAGCAGCTGCTCGAACGGTGGGTTGACGTCCACGACCATCCGGGCGGCTGTCTCCGCCCGCGACCCGGTCGCTGCCGCGGAGCGCTCGAGCTCCTCGACCCGGTGGACCAGGGTGCCGACCTCCCAGTCGGCGAGCCGGGCCATCGTCTGGCCGACTCCGCGGGTCAACATCACCGCCACGTCGAAGTCGATGGCACCCGACTCCACGATGGTGTTCAGCGTGGAGACGGCGTCGACATCGGCCCGGTTGTAGGCGATCTCGGCCCCGTGCTCGGGGAAGCCGAGCGCCCGCCAGAGCCGCTGCAGCTCCTCCAGGGAGAGGCCGGTCTCGGCCCCGACCTCGAGGGCGCTGTGGACCGGCTCCTCGCCGAGGATCGCCTGTTCCAGCGAGGCCGGGTCCGGCGTCCGGTCAGGTGCCATCGTCCGCGCGGTGACCGGCCAACCGGTCCAGCTCGGCCGAGATCGTCCTCTGGACCTCCTCGACCCTCGGGATGTCGTCGAGCATGACGTGGCCGTGCTCGCTGGCGTCGGTGACCACGAGCGTGCCGCAGCCGAAGAGCCGGTCGATCACGCCGATCTCGAAGTCGACGCCGCTGATCCGGTTCAGCGGGATCGTGCGACCCTCCTTGGCGATCAGGCCGGACCGCTTCATGAAGCGACGGTTGGTGAACGTGTAGGTCGTGGTGGCCCAGACCACGACCGGGCGAGCGACGAACCAGAGGATCGCCACGAGGGCCAGGATCCAGACCACCAGGTGCATGATCCCGGCGGCACTTCCTGAGCCGAGGCCCTGGAACAGCACCGCGATGGCCAGGATCACGATCAGGATGAGCAACGGCAGCAGCAGCACCTTGGGATGGGTGCGCGTCGAGACGACGACCTGCTCTCCGTCGTTGAGGAGCTTGGGGTTGATGGCCACGTCCCGATCATGTCACTGCGCGGGGCGCACGTGCAGCACGTCGCCCGCAGCGACCGCCGTGCCCGCAACGACCAACCGGCCGGACGCGTCGACGTCGGTGGCCTCGCCGGTGACCTCTCCACCGCCGGGGAGGCTCACCCGCACCTCACGACCGAGCGTGACGCAGGCCTCGAGGTAGTCGCCGCGCACGCGCGCTCCCCCACCGGTCGACCACACGTCGTACTCCTGCCGGAGCCGGGCGAGCAGGCTCGCCAGCAGCGCGGTCCGGTCGGGCGTGGTTCCGGTCGCGAGCGAGACCGAGGTCGCGGTCTCGACCGGCAGCTCGTCGGCGGTCTGGCTCACGTTGAGCCCGATCCCCACGACCGCGGCCGCACCCGCAGGGGTCTCGACGCGTTCGGCGAGGATCCCCGCCAGCTTGCGATCGACCCCGTCGCCGGTGGCCTGTGCGTCCAGCATGACGTCGTTGGGCCACTTCAGACCCGCCGGAACACCGTGCTCACGCAGCGCCCCGACGACGGCGATGCCAGCCACCAGCGGCAGCCACGGCCACTCGACGCCCGGCCGGGTGGGACGGAGCAGGGTCGAGAAGGTCAGCGCCGCCCGGTCGGGCGTCTCCCAGGTGCGGTCGAGCCGCCCCCGGCCCGCGGTCTGGTGCTCGGTGACGATCACCAGCCATTCCGCGGCTCCTCCGCGCGCCCGGTCGACGACCAGGGCGTTGGTCGACCCGGTCTGCGGCACGATCTCGACGCCGAACGGTGCCAGGTGGTCAGCGTCGAGAGGTGGGCGCGGGTCGGCAGAGGTCGGCACGGGCACTACATTGACACGGGTGAGTGCACAGGCGAGCCCCGGTGAGGGCACCGACGTTCCGGACGACATCGACACCCACACGACGGCGGGCAAGCTGGCCGACCTCGAGCGCCGCCTCGACGAGGCGGTGCACGCGGGCTCGGCGAAGGCGGTCGAGAAGCAGCACGCCAAGGGCCGCAAGACCGCCCGCGAGCGGATCGAGATCCTCTTCGACGAGGGCTCCTTCGTGGAGATCGACGAGCTGGCACGACACCGGTCGACGGCGTTCGGTCTCGAGAAGAATCGCCCCTACGGCGACGGCGTGGTGACCGGCTACGGCACCATCGACGGTCGGCAGGTCTGCGTGTTCTCCCAGGACTTCACGGTCTTCGGCGGCTCGCTGGGCGAGGTCTACGGCGAGAAGATCACCAAGGTGATGGACCTCGCCATCAAGACCGGCTGCCCGATCGTCGGCATCAACGAGGGGGCCGGCGCCCGGATCCAGGAGGGCGTGGTCTCGCTCGGCCTGTACGGCGAGATCTTCCGCCGCAACGTGCACGCGTCCGGCGTCATCCCCCAGATCAGCCTGATCATGGGCAACTGCGCCGGCGGGCACGTCTACTCCCCCGCCGTCACCGACTTCACGGTCATGGTCGACCAGACCTCGGCGATGTTCATCACCGGACCGGACGTCATCAAGACCGTCACCGGCGAGGACGTCACGATGGAGGACCTCGGCGGCGCGCGGACCCACAACACCAAGTCCGGCAACGCCCACTACATGGGCGCCGACGAGGAGGACGCGCTCGAGTACGTCAAGGGGCTGCTGTCGTTCCTCCCCCAGAACAACCTGGACCCGGCCCCGACGTACGACCTGCCGGCGGAGCCGGAGCTCACCGACCTCGACCGCTCGCTCGACGTACTGATCCCGGACGGCGCCAACCAGCCCTACGACATGCACGACGTGATCACTGCGGTGCTCGATGACGAGGACTTCCTCGAGGTGCAGGCGATGTTCGCGCCGAACATCCTGGTCGGCTTCGGTCGGGTCGAGGGCAGCTCGGTCGGCGTGGTCGCCAACCAGCCGCAGCAGTTCGCCGGCACCCTCGACATCGATGCGTCGGAGAAGGCCGCCCGTTTCGTGCGGTTCTGCGACGCCTTCAACATCCCCGTCCTCACGTTCGTCGACGTGCCGGGCTTCCTGCCGGGCACCGACCAGGAGTGGGACGGCATCATCCGCCGCGGCGCGAAGCTGATCTATGCCTACGCCGAGGCGACGGTCCCGCTGATCACGGTGATCACGCGCAAGGCCTACGGCGGCGCCTACGACGTGATGGGCTCCAAGCACCTCGGCGCCGACATGAACGTGGCGTGGCCGACTGCGCAGATCGCGGTGATGGGTGCGCAGGGCGCCGTCAACATCCTCCACCGCAAGACGCTCGCCGCCGCCGAGAAGGCCGGCGAGGACGTCGAGGCCAAGCGGGCCGAGCTGATCGACGACTACGAGCAGACCCTCGCCAACCCCTACATCGCGGCCGAGCGCGGCTACATCGACGCCGTGATCAGCCCGCACGAGACCCGGCTCGAGGTCGTCAAGGCGCTGCGGCTGCTCCGCTCCAAGCGCGAGGTGCTGCCCGCGAAGAAGCACGGGAACATCCCGCTGTGAGCGACGAGGCACCCCCGGTGCTGCGCATCGTCACGCCGGGCGCGACCCCGGCGGAGGTCGCCGCGATCGTGGCGGTGTTCGCAGCGTTGGGTTCGGGGGATGAACCCTCCCCGCGCCGTACGCCGGAGTGGAACCGCCCCGCCCGACTGACCCGCGTCACCCACCGGCAGGGCGACGGCGCCTGGCGCGCCAGCGGCCTCCCCCGCTGAACCGATCGCGGCGTGTGCCTGAGACCTACCCATAGGGCGTTCTCAGGCACACGCGACCGTCCTTGAGCAGGCAGACTGGCGCGCATGCGGAACACGATCACCGACGTACCAGGCATCCGGGTCGGGCAGGCCGAGCGGATCGGGGACGGCTGGCTGACGGGCGTCACCGTCGTGGTGCCGCCGCCGGGGGGCGTGGTCGCGGGGGTGGACGTCCGTGGCGGCGGCCCGGGCACCCGAGAGACCGACCTCCTCGACCCGCGCAACGCCGTCGAACGGATCCACGCCCTCGTCCTGACCGGCGGTTCCGCGCTGGGCCTCGCGTCGGTCGACGGCGTGGTGCAGCGGCTGCTCGCGGCCGGGATCGGCTACCCGGTCGGCGCCGAGCCTGGCGAGGTCGTCCCGATCGTCCCGGCGGCGGTGATCTTCGACCTCGGTCGTGGCGGGACGTTCGCCCACCACCCCGACGCCGCCCTCGGCGCCGCTGCGTACGACGCGGCGAGCCTCGACGTGGCCGAGGGCAGCCACGGCGCGGGCACCGGCGCCCGGGTCGGCGGCCTGAAGGGCGGGGTCGGCACCGCGTCGACGGCGCTGCCGGACGGCACGACGGTCGGCGCGCTCGCGGTCGTCAACGCGGTGGGCTCCGCGATCGACCCCGACACCGGCGAGCTGTGGGCGGCCCGGCACTGCATCGCCGGCGACCTGCCCGATCTCCGGCGGCCACACCAGCGCGACCTCGACGCGGCGAGGCAACGCGCCGCCGAGCAGCCCGAGCCGAGGCCCCCGCTCGCCACGACCCTCGTGGTGCTCGCCACCGACACGACCTTGACCAAGGCGCAGTGCCAGAAGGTCAGCGGTATCGGCCACGACGGGCTGGCCCGTGCGATCAACCCGGTCCACACGATGTACGACGGCGACACCGTCTTCACCCTCGCCACCGGGTCCCGGCCGGCGCCGGATCCGGCCGGCTTCCACGCGCTGCTCACCGCAGCCGGCGACACCGTCACCCGAGCAGTCGCCCGCGGGGTGGTGCTCGCCGAGTCCGCCGGCGGCATGCGGGGTTATCGGGACGCCTTCCCCAGTGCGGTCATCTAGGGAGTGCTCTCATCTAGGGTCGCCCCGTGATCGAACGCAGACTGGAGCCCGTGACCCCGCTCGTGCTCGCGTCGCAGTCGCCGGCGCGGCTCGCGGTGCTGCGATCGGCGGGGGTCGAGCCGGTCGTGATCGTGTCGGGCGTCGACGAGTCGCAGCTGGTCGACCTGCCGCCCGCAGAGCTGGCGCTGCAGCTGGCCGAGCTCAAGTGCGGGGCGGTCGCGACGCGCGACGGCCTCCCGGACGACGCGCTGGTGCTGGGATGTGACTCCGTGCTCGAGCTCGACGGCGAGGCACTCGGCAAGCCGGACGGCCCCGAGGACGCGGTACGCCGCTGGCAGGCGATGCGTGGCCGGGCGGGGGTGCTCCACACCGGCCACTGCCTGCGCGACACCGCGAGCGGCCACGTCGCCGCCGCCACCGGGTCGACCACCGTCCACTTCGCCGACCTCTCCGATGCCGAGATCACGGCGTACGTCGCGACCGGTGAGCCGCTCCACGTGGCCGGAGCCTTCACCGTCGACGGCATCGGCGGTGCCTTCGTCACCCGGATCGAGGGCGATCACCACAACGTCGTCGGGCTCAGCCTGCCGCTGCTGCGCGACCTCGTGGGCGAGCTGGGCCACTCGTGGCCGGACCTGTGGGCCGGCCGCCCGGCGCACTGAGGGCGCCTAGCCGACCTCGGCCCGGTCGCGCCCGGAGTGCGGGAAGACGAACTGCCGGAACAGCACGAAGCGGGCGGCATTGGCGAAGAGGAGGCCCACGACGTTGGCGGAGACGTTGTCCGAAAGCGGGTCGTCGAGACCGAGCGCGTTGCGGCTGACCCAGAGGAAGGCGATCGGGATCAGCATCGTCAACAGGTTGATCCCGACGAAGGCCAGCAGGCCACCGTCGGCGTGCCGCGCTTCCCGGTGCTTGAAGGCCCACTGCTTGGTGCCGTTGAAGCTGATCACCATGCCGACGCTGCTGGCGATCAGGTAGGCCAGCTCGGGGCGGTCGTTGAGCGGTGCCCAGTTCGTCGTGGTGAAGCCGTGGACCAGGAAGTTGAAGAGCAGGATCGAGACCACGGTGGCGGCGAAGCCGACGGCGAGGAACCGGCTCACCTCACCCGCGAACCGCTGCCACCGCTCCCCCATGGTGGTGAATCGTATCCGCGGCGGCGTTTCACTCCCGCGCCCGGTGTCGCCGCCCACCGGCACGATCTCGCGCCCTACTCGACGGGGAGGCCGAGGCCGCGCGCGATCAGCATCCGCTGCACCTCGCTGGTGCCCTCACCGATCTCGAGCACCTTGGCGTCGCGGTAGAACCGGACGACGGGGTACTCCTCCATGAAGCCGTAGCCACCGAAGACCTGGGTGGCGATGCGGGTTCCGGTGACGGCCGACTCGGTGGCGTAGAGCTTGGCGACGGCGGCGGCCTGCTTGAAGTCCTTGATCGACGGGGCGCCGGAGCCTCCGTGGTCGAGGGCGTCCTTCATCGCGGCCGCCTTGTAGGTGAGCAGGCGCGAGGCATCGAGCATCACCTGGAGGTCGGCGATCTGGAAGGCCAGGCCTTGCTTGCGACCGATGGGTACGCCGAAGGTCTGCCGCTCACCGGCGTACTGCAAGGAGAGGTCGACGCAGGCCTGGAGGCAGCCGACGGCGAGCGCGGCGATGGCGACCCGGCCGTCGTCGAGGGTGGCGAGGAACTGCGCGTAACCACGGCCGCGGTCACCGAGCAGGTTCGCCTCGGGCACCCGGCAGTCCTCGAAGGAGAGCGGGTGGGTGTCCGAGGCGTGCCAGCCGAGCTTGTCGTAGGCCTTCTCGGCGGTGAAGCCGGGCGTCCCTGCGGGAACGATGATCGCGGAGAGCTCGGGCTTGCCGTCCTCGCGTTCGCCGGTCTTGGCGGTGACCGTCACGCACGAGGTGACCTCGGAGCCGGAGTTGGTGATGAACTGCTTGGCGCCGTTGATGACCCACTCACCGTCGGCGAGCACGGCCTTGGTCTTCGTGGCGCCCGCGTCGGAACCGGCACCCGGCTCGGTGAGACCGAAGCCGGCCAGCTTCTCGCCGGAGACCAGCTCGGGCAGCCAGGTCTGCTTCTGCTCGGCGGTGCCGTAGGTGAGGATCGGGTTGATGCCGAGGCCGACCGCCGCCTCGAGCGTGATGCCCATCGACTGGTCGACCCGGCCGATCTCCTCGATCGCCAGGCACAGGCTGGTGAATCCGCCGTCCTCGCCGGCCAGGCCCGCGCCGCCGTACTCCTCCGGCGCGGTCAGTCCCATCAGTCCGAGCTGGCCCATCTTCGCCACCACGTCCACCGGGAAGTGGTGGTCGCGGTCCCACTGGGCGGCGTGGGGGGCGATCTCCTTCTCGGCGAAGTCGCGGACCGTACGACGGAACTGCTCGTGCTCGGCAGACAACTCGAAGCTCATGGCCGCGACTCTACCCGTCTGGTTAGCGGTTGTTAACCTCGCCGGCCGGCCCGGCCGACTCGGCGCCCGGGGGTTTCGAGGCTCAGGCCGTCAGCCGGCCTTCGCACCTCAACCACCGGGCGTTGAGGTGCGAGCGAAGCGAGCCTCGAATCCCCGGTCCCACCGGTGCGCGGTAAGGTTAGGCAGCCCTAACAATCGGAAGGATCTCCTGTGACGAAGCGCGCGCTCGCGATCGCCGCCACCGTGCTGACCACCGCCCCGCTGCTCGGCGGCTGCGGCCTGCTGGGCGGAGCAGACCTGGTGATCTACAACGCCCAGCACGAAGAGCTGATGAACGAGATCGTGCCGCTCTTCGAGGAGGAGTCCGGCCTCGACGTCGAGCTGCGCAACGGCAAGGACCTCGAGCTCGCCAACCAGCTGGTCGCCGAAGGCACCGACTCCCCCGCCGACGTCTTCCTGACCGAGAACTCACCCGCGATGAGCATCGTCGACAACGCCGGCCTCTTCACGGCGGTGTCGGACGCCGCGGTGGCACCGATCCCCGACGCCTATGTCCCGAGCTCCGGCAACTGGACCGGGATCCTGGCCCGCTCCACCGTCGCCATGTACAACACCGACGCCCTCACCGACGCCGACCTGCCCGCCTCCATCCTCGACTTCGCCGACCCCGCGTGGGCCGGCCGCGTCGGCTTCTCCCCCACCGGCGCCGACTTCCAGGCGATCGTCAGCGCGGTCCTCGAGGCCGAGGGCGAGGAGGCCACCGCCGACTGGCTGGCCGGCCTGAAGGAGCACGGCACCGTCCTCGACAACAACCTCGTGGTGATGCAGAGCGTCAACGAGGGTGACATCGACGCCGGCATCGCCTACCACTACTACTGGTACCGCGACCAGCAGGAGTCGGGCGAGAACTCCGACTCGACCGCCCTCCACTTCTTCGGCGACCAGGACCCCGGCGCCTTCGTGAGCATCTCCGGGCGCCGGGGTCCTCGCCAGCAGCGAGCACCAGGACACCGCCCAGCAGTTCGTCGAGTTCCTCACCAGCCTCGACGGCCAGCAGGCGATGGCCGACTCCTACGCGCTGGAGTACCCCCTGAATCCGGAGGCCACACTCTCCTCCGAGGTCATGCCGTTCGACGAGCTCGAGCCCCCGGAGATCGACCCCGCGACCCTCAACGGCCCGCTCGTCACCGAGCTGATGACCGAGGCGGGCCTGCTCTGACTCTCCTCACCACCCCCGATCTCGCGACCGGCCCCGCACCGCGGGCCCGCCGCGGCGCGCCGTCGCGCCCGGCGCCGTGGCCGCTGCTTGCCGGCGGCGGGGCGGTGGCCCTGCTCGCCCTGGTGCCGCTGGGGTTCATCGCCACCTACACCGTGATCATCGGGCCGAGCGAGGCGTGGGCGCTGATCGCCCGCCCGCGGGTGGGGATGCTGCTCTGGAACACGGTCCGGCTCGCGGTCGGGTGCATGGTGCTGTCGGCGGCCCTCGGCGTCGGCCTGGCGTTCGTCGTCGAGCGCACCAACGTCCCCGCCAAGGGCCTGTGGCACGGCCTGCTGGTCGCGCCGCTCGCCGTACCCGCGTTCGTGAACAGCTATGCGTGGGTGTCCCTCGACCGGTCGATCGTCGGGTACGGCGGCGCGCTGCTGGTCATCACCCTCAGCTACTACCCGCTGGTCTACCTGCCCGCGGTGGCCACCCTGCGGGGGCTCGACCCCGCGCTGGAGGAGTCGGCCTGGTCGCTGGGCCACAGTCGGTGGCGCTCGTTCTGGACGGTGGTGCTCCCCCAGCTCCGGCCGGCCCTGCTCGGCGGGACACTGCTGGTCGGGTTGCACCTGCTCGCGGAGTTCGGCGCGCTCCAGCAGCTGCGGTTCCCGACCTTCACCACCGCCATCTACGACCTCTACGGCTCCACCTTCAACGGCGCCGCCGCCAACATGATCGCCGGCGTGCTCGTGTTCTGCTGCCTGCTGCTCCTGCTCGGCGAGCTGCGACTGCGCGGCCGTCGCCGCTTCGCGAGGATCGGTCACGGCGCCGCACGAGCGGCCGTTCCGGTACAGCTCGCGCGCGCCCGGATCCCGGTCGTGGCGGGACTGGTCGGTCTGGTCACCCTCTCCGTCGGCGTGCCGACCTACGCCCTGCTGCACTGGCTGCGGGTCGGCGCCTCCACCGAGTTCCCCCTCGGCGACCTCGCGGCAGCGGCCGGCTCCACGCTCATGCTGGCGGCGTCCGGCGCGGCCGTGACGACACTGCTCGCGCTCCCGGTCGCCTGGCTGGCGGTCCGCCACCGCGGCACGATGTCCACGGTGATCGAGCGCAGCACCTACGTCGCCAACGCGCTGCCCGGGATCGTGGTCGCGCTCGCGTTCATCACCGTCAGCCTGCGACTGGTGCCGGGGATCTACCAGACCGCCCTGCTGCTGGTCACGGCGTACGCCGTGCTCTTCCTTCCTCGCGCGGTCGTCTCGGTCCGCGCCGGGCTCGAACAGGCCCCGGAGATGCTCGACGACGTCGCTCACAGCCTGGGCGCCTCGCCCCTCGCCACCGCACGTCGGGTGACGCTTCCGGTGATCGCGCCCAGCATCGGCGCCGGCGCGGCGCTCGTCTTCCTGGCGATCTCCACCGAGCTGACCGCCACCCTGATGCTGTCGCCGATCGGCACCGACACCCTGGCGACCAGCTTCTGGTCGGCCTCCTCCGACCTCAGGTACGGCGCCGCCGCGCCGTACGCCCTGCTCCTCGTGCTGATCTCGATCCCCGCCACGCTGCTCCTGATGCGGCAAGGGAGACTGGACAGGTGAGCCGGGTCGAACTGACGGGGGTGACCCACGCCTTCGGTGCCGTGCGCGCCGTCGACGAGGTGAGCCTGGTCGTCCCCGAAGGGTCCTTCACCGCCGTCCTCGGGCCCTCCGGTTGCGGGAAGACGACCCTGCTGCGCCTGATTGCGGGCTTCCTCGCCCCGCAGGCCGGCACGATCCGCTTCGACGACCGCGTCGTGGCCGGCGAGGGCACCTCGATGCCGCCGCAGCAGCGCCGGGTCGGCTACGTGCCGCAGGAGGGCGCGCTCTTCCCCCATCTCGACGTGGCCGCCAACATCGGCTTCGGTCTCCCCAAGTCCGAACGGTCGGCGCGGCGCGGGTCGGTGCGTGTCACCGAGATGCTCGACCTGGTCGAGCTGCCCGCCGAGTACGCCGCCCGCTCGCCCCACGAGCTCTCCGGTGGGCAGCAGCAGCGGGTCGCCCTGGCCCGCGCGCTCGCGCCGAACCCGTGGGTGGTGCTGCTCGACGAGCCGTTCTCCTCCCTCGACGCTTCCCTGCGCACCAGCACCGGACGGGCGGTCGCCCACGCCCTCGCCGCGACCGGCACCACGGCGGTCCTGGTCACCCACGACCAGGACGAGGCACTGTCGCTGGCCGACCAGGTCGCGGTGATGCGGCACGGCCACGTCATCCAGACCGACGCCCCGCGCGATCTCTACCGCGCTCCGGTCGACCCCGAGGTGGGAGCCTTCGTCGGCGGCGCCACCGTGGTCCGGGCCCAGGTCGCAGAGGGGCGCGCCACGTTCTCCTTCGGATCGGCCCCGTTGGCAGCGGCCGCTCCGGACGGCGAGGCCCGGGTATTGCTGCGACCCGAGCAGATCCTGGTCCACCACAACGGGACCGGCGCCCGGGTGGAGCAGGTCCACTTCTACGGCCACGACGCCTCGGTGCGACTGCGGGTGCTGCCCGACGGGCCGGCGGTCGTCGCCCGGGTCTCCGGGCTGGAGGCTCCGGCCCCCGACTCCGAGGTCGGGATCGGCGTCACCGGGCCGGTGGTGGCCTTCCCCGTCGGCTGACACGCCGCCCGACTGGACCAAGGTAAGGCTTACCTAATACTCTGTGGGAGTGACCAGCCTGCTCTCCCCACCCGAGGTCGACGCCCCGCGCGTCCTCGACCTCGCCGGCCACGGCGACCGGATCGCGCTGCACACCGTCACCGAGACGGTGACCTACGCCGAGCTGGCCGGTCGAGTCGCTGCGGTCGCCGAGCGGCTGGGTGAGCACCCGCCGACTGGTGCTGGTCGAGGGGGCGAACACCATCGAGTCGCTCACCGCGTACCTCGCCGCGCTGACCCGCGGCCACGTCGTCCTGCTCGCGCCGCCGGGCCGCCCCGCCCAGCAGCTCGCCCAGGTCTGGGATCCCGACGTGATCGCCGGGAACGACGTGCGGATCCGCCGGGAGGGAACCGCCCACGACCTCCACCCCGACCTCGCCCTGCTGCTCAGCACGTCCGGCTCGACCGGCTCGCCGAAGCTGGTGCGGCTCTCCCACGACAACCTGCTCAGCAACGCGCGGGCCATCGCCGGCTTCCTCCAGTTGACCCCCGACGACACCGCGATCACCTCGCTGCCCCTCCACTACTGCTACGGCCTGTCGGTGGTCCACAGCCACCTGCTCGCCGGTGCCGGGCTGGCCCTCACCGACCTCTCGGTCGTCGACGACTGCTTCTGGCGGCTCGCCGCCGACGCCGGCGCGACCTCCTTCGCCGGCGTGCCCTACACCTTCGACCTGCTCGAGCGCTCGGGCTTCGCCGAGCGCGACCTCCCTCGACTGCGCTACGTGACCCAGGCCGGCGGAAAGCTGGCGGCCGACCGGGTGGCCGCGTGGCGCCGCCGCGGTCAGGCGGCCGGCTGGGACCTGGTCGTGATGTACGGCCAGACCGAGGCCACCGCCCGGATGGCCTGGCTGCCGCCGACCCTGGCCGAGGCCCACCCGGGCGCCGTCGGGGTGCCGGTCCCGGGCGGATCGTTCCGGCTCGCCCCGGTCCCGGAGATCACCGAACCCGGCGTCGGCGAGCTCGTCTTCGAGGGCCCGAACGTGATGCTCGGGTACGCCGAAGCGCCGGCCGACCTGGGCCGCGACTCCGGTCCGCGCTCGCTGCACACCGGCGACCTCGCCCGCTGCACCGACGGCGTCTGGGAGATCGTGGGGCGACGCGGCCGGCACGCCAAGCTGTTCGGGCTGCGGCTCGACCTCGACCACCTCGAACGCCAGGTGCCGGACGCCCACCTGGTGGCGGTCGACGACACTCTCCACGCCTTCACCACGCGGCCGCGACATGTCGAGCGGCTGCTCGCGTCGCTGGTGAGCGCCAGCGGTCTGCCGGCCAGCGCGATCCGGGTGACCACGCTGAGTGCACTGCCGCGCACGGAGTCCGGCAAACCCGACCTGGCCGCGTTGGAGGCCCAGGCCCGGCTGGTCGCGACCGCACCAGCGCCGACGTCGCTGCGGGACGAGTTCGCCCTGGTGCTCGGCCGCCCCGACGCCACCACCGCCGACTCGTTCGTCAGCCTCGGCGGCGATTCCCTGTCCTACGTCGAGCTGGCCACCCGGCTCGCCGCGCGGCTCGGCGACCTGCCGTCGGACTGGCACACCCTCCCGATCGCCGAGCTCGGGGCGCCCGAGCAGCCCCGGGCCGGCGCCCGGCTCGACACCAGCGTCGTGCTCCGCGCGGTCGCGATCCTGGCCATCGTCGGCACCCACGCCAACCTCTGGACCGTCGTCGGCGGGGCGCACGTGCTGCTGGCCGTGGCCGGGTGGAACTTCGCACGGTTCCAGCTCGCCGCCCCCACCCGGTCCGGCCGGATCCGACACGGCGTCACGTCGCTGGCCCAGGTGGTGCTGCCGGCCACGGCCTGGATCGGTGCCGTCGGGCTCGTCACCGGCTTCTACCGGCCCGCGACGGCCGGCTTCCTCAACGGCGCGCTCGGCAGCGACGCCTGGACGGTGCAGTGGCAGTTCTGGTTCCTCGAGTCGCTGGTGTGGACCACGGCCGCCGCGCTGGCGATCGTGGCGGTCCCGGCGCTCGACCGGCTCGAGCGGCGTGCGCCGTACCGCTTCGCGCTGGGGCTGGTGCTCGCCGCCCTGGCGCTGCGCTTCGCGTGGGTCGGGCTCCATGCCGGCGCGACCGAGCGCTACACGATCGGTGTGGTCGCGTGGTGGTTCCTGCTCGGCTGGTTGGGGACCCGGGCCGACACCCCGGCCCGGCGGTGGAGCGTGGTGGCCCTGGCCGCCGTCGGCACGATCGGGTTCTTCGGCGACCCGTGGCGCGAGGCGATGATCGTGGCCGGGATCGCCCTGCTGGTCCACGTCTCGTCGGTGCGGGTCCCGCGCCGGCTGGTCGCGCCACTGTCGGTGCTGGCCTCGTCGTCACTGTTCGTCTACCTGACCCACTGGCAGGTCTACCCCCACCTCGAGGACCGCTTCCCGCTCGCGGCAACGCTGGCGTCACTCGGGCTCGGCATCGGCTACTGGTGGCTCACCCGCCCGCTCCTGCGCCGGGTCGGCCGTCTCTCCTCGCCCGGCCCCGAGGGGCCGACGTTGCGGGAGCGATACGCTGCCCTGCGTGGCTGAGACGACTCCCCTGACGAAGGTCCTGATCGCCAACCGCGGCGAGATCGCGGTTCGGGTCATCCGCGCCTGCAAGGACAGCGGCATCGGCTCGGTCGCGGTGTACGCCGAGCCCGATCGCGACGCGCTGTTCGTGCGGATCGCCGACGAGGCGCACAGCCTCGGCGGGTCGACCCCGGCCGACTCCTACCTCGACATCGGCAAGCTGCTCGACGTCGCGAAGAAGTCCGGCGCCGACTCGGTCCACCCCGGCTACGGCTTCCTCGCCGAGAACGCCGAGTTCGCCCAGGCGGTCCTCGACGCCGGGCTGATCTGGATCGGCCCTCCGCCCAGCGCGATCGAGAACCTCGGCGACAAGGTGAAGGCACGGCACATCGCCGAGCGGGTGGGAGCGCCGCTCGCCCCCGGCACCAAGGACCCGCTGGAGAACGCCGACGAGGCGGTCACGTTCGCGAAGGAACACGGACTCCCGATCGCGATCAAGGCCGCCTTCGGTGGTGGCGGCCGCGGCCTCAAGGTCGCCCGCGAGCTGGACGAGGTCGCCGACGCCTTCGAGTCCGCGGTGCGCGAGGCCGTGAGCGCCTTCGGCCGCGGCGAGTGCTTCGTCGAGAAGTTCCTCGACCGGCCCCGCCACGTCGAGACCCAGTGCCTGGCCGACCAGCACGGCAACGTGGTGGTCGTCTCGACCCGCGACTGCTCCTTGCAGCGCCGGCACCAGAAGCTCGTCGAGGAGGCACCCGCGCCGTTCCTCACCGATGACCAGGTCAGCCGCCTCTACGACGCCTCGAAGGCGATCCTGCGCGAGGCCGGCTACGTCGGCGCCGGCACCTGCGAGTTCCTGGTGGCCAAGGACGGCACCATCTCCTTCCTCGAGGTCAACACCCGGCTCCAGGTCGAGCACTGCGTCTCCGAGGAGGTCACCGGGATCGACCTGGTGCGCGAGATGTTCCGCATCGCCGCCGGTGAGGAGCTCGGCTACGACGACCCCGAGGTCCGCGGCCACTCGATCGAGTACCGCATCAACGCCGAGGACGGCGGCGCCAACTTCATGCCCGCCCCCGGCACGCTGACCGCGTGGAGCCCGCCGCAGGGCCCCGGCGTACGACTGGACGGCGGCTACGAGAACGGCGAGACGGTCCCTGGCGCCTTCGACTCGCTGATCGCCAAGCTGATCGTCACCGGGCGCGACCGCACCCAGGCCCTGGAGCGCTCCCGCCGCGCGCTCGACGAGTTCGTCGTCGACGGCATGCCCACGGTGATCCCGTTCCACCGCGCGGTGGTCGACGACCCCGCCTTCATCGGCGACGGCGGCGCGTTCACGGTCTACACGACCTGGATCGAGACCGACTTCGACAACCAGATCACGCCGTACGGCGGCGCCGCGGCCGAGGCCGACGAGCCGGCCGAACGGCAGCGGGTGACCGTCGAGGTGGACGGCCGTCGGATCGAGGTCGTGCTGCCTGGCGGGCTGGGTGGCCTCGGCGCGGGCGGCGGCGGCACGAAGAAGCCGAAGCGCAGCGCCGGCAAGAAGGCCGGCGCCGCCGCCTCGGGCGACGCGGTGGCGAGCCCGATGCAGGGCACCATCGTCAAGGTGGTCGTCGAGGAGGGTCAGCAGGTCGCCGAGGGCGACACCGTCGTCGTGCTCGAGGCGATGAAGATGGAGCAGCCGCTCAAGGCCCACAAGGCCGGCACCGTCACCGGCCTTCAGGCCGAGGTCGGTTCGACCGTCACCAGCGGCGCCGTGATCTGCGAGCTCAAGGACTGACGCTCCGCGCCAACTCCGGACCAGCGGTGCGTCAGGAACCGATTGCCGCGGACGAACGGTGCCTCAGCCACCGCAAACCCAGCGCCCACATAGGCTCTGGGCGTGACGACTCTGCGTGAACCCTCCGAGCGGGTCAGCCCGCGCGCCCGGCTGATGTGGACCCTGGGCGCCCTCGCCAACAGCGTGTTCACCTACGGAGTACTGCTGGTCGTCGCGTTCGTGTGGCAGCCGTTCGAGGTGACGTGGTGGTGGGCGGCACTGGTCGGGCTGGCCTTCCTCGGCTACACCCTCGTGATGCCGCGCTGGCGTTACGCCGTCCACCGCTGGGAGGCGACCGAGACGGCCGTCTACACCCAGACCGGCTGGTGGACCATCGAGCAGCGGATCGCCCCGATGTCACGGATCCAGACCGTCGACTACCAGGAATCGGCGTTCGCCCGGCTGTTCGGCCTCGCCTCGGTCACCGTCACCACCGCGTCGGCAGCAGGTGCGCTCGCGATCGACGGACTCGACAAGCGCCTGGCCAGGGAGCTGGTCGACCAGCTCACCCGTCGCGCCGACGCCGTACCCGGTGACGCCACGTGAGCACTCCGGACGCCCCACCGGATCCCGCGCCGGATCCACTACCGGATCCACCCGCGGAGCTCGCACCGGCCGCACCGGGTCCGGCCGAGACCGAGTGGCAGCGACTCGACCCGCGGATGCTGCTGGTCCACCCGATCCGCGAGGTGATGCGGTTCCTGCCGGCCCTGATCGGGCTGTTCATCGCCGGCGCCGCGACCAACCGCTTCGGCTGGTTCCAGGCGGTCGCGATCGTGATCCCGATCGGGCTCGGCCTGGCCCGCTACTACACCACCCGCTACCGGATCCACGCCGAGCGCGTGGAGCTCAGACGAGGCCTGCTCAGCACCCACATCCTCGCCACCCCGCTCGACCGGGTCCGCACCGTCGACCTGAGCGCCTCGCCGGTCCACCGGATCCTCGGGCTGTCCACGGTCCGGATCGGGACCGGCACCGGCGCCAAGCTCGGCGAGGGCGGTCTCGACCTCGACGGACTGCCGGCCGACCGGGCCCGCGCCCTGCGCGCCCAGCTGCTGACCTCGATCTCGTCCGCGACCGCCCCTGCGGAACCCGGCACGGACGCCCCACTGCCGACACCGGGCGGGGAGCGGATGGTGGCGCGCTTCGAGCCGAGCTGGCTGCGCTACGCCCCCTTCACCTCTGCGGGGCTGGTGCTCGTCGCGGGCATCATCGGCGTCGGCAGCCAGGTCCTCGAGGGGCTCGGCGTCTTCGACAACCTCAATGGCGAGACGATCGACCAGACCGTGACCGGGCTCGGCGCGCTGGTCGTCCTGCCGGCGGTGTTGATCGTGGTCGCGATCGTGGCGGCGGTCTTCTCCGTCCTCGGCTATCTGGTCACGAACGGGAACTTCGCGCTCAGCCACACCATGCCGGACGGTTCCTGGCACGTCCGGCGCGGCCTGATCACCACCCGCGAGACCAGCCTCGACGACGACCGGCTGCGGGGCGTGGCGTTGGGTGAGCCGTGGGGGCTGCGCGTCGTCAGGGGTGGCCGGCTGAGCGCGATCGTGACCGGCCTCGACCGCAGCGAGTCCGGCAGCTCCGCGCTGCTGCCGCCGACACCTCGTGAGCTGGTCGACCGGGTGGCGGGTGACGTGATCGGTACGCCGGCGCCGGTGCACGCGGCACTGGTCGAGCACGGTCCCCGGGCACGGACCCGCCGCTACACGCGCGCACTCGTGCCCGCGGCCGTCGTCGCGCTGGCGCCCATCGCGGTCGCGGTCGGCGCCGATCTCGTCTGGCTCGCGATCCTGGCTCCGTTGCCGCTCCTGCTCGCCGTGGCACTGGGCTGGGACCGCACCCGGTCGCTCGGGCACGCCCTGGTCGACGGCTGGCTGGTCGCCCGCTCCGGCAGCCTGACCCGCAAGCGCGAGCTGCTCGCCACCGACGCGATCATCGGCTGGAACCTGAGCAGCACCTGGTTCCAGCGTCGTGCGGGACTGGTGACCCTGGTCGCCACCACCGCGGGCGGTCGCCAGGCGGTCGTCGTCCTGGACGTCCCGGCCGCTGCCGCGGTCGACCTCGCGGACGCCGCGGTCCCGGATCTCCTCAACCAGTTCTCCGAGCGCTGACCGCGAGCCTGCGAGCGGCCGGGGGTTTCGAGGCTCGGCCGTGACCGGCCTCGCACCTCAACCACCGGCGGCTCTCGGTGGTTGAGGTGCGAGCGGAGCGAGCCTCGCCCAGGTCACCGCCTGCTCGGTGGTTGAGGTGCGAGCGAAGCGAGCCTCGAAACCCCTTGCTCGGTGGTTGAGGTGCGACCGCCTGCCTGCTCGGTGGTCGAGGTGCGAGCGAAGCGAGCCTCGCCCAGGTCGCGGCCTGCTCGGTGGTTGAGGTGCGAGCGGAGCGAGCCTCGAAACCCCCGAGCCCCCTCGCCCAGATCGGCCCGCGTCAGCAGTCGCCGCGCTCCACGCTGCGACAGGTGTCGTCGCCCCCCTTGCCGTAGCCGACGTCGGTGCCCTGGCCGCCGTCGAGCAGGTCGTTGCGCGGCGTGCCGGTGATCTGGTCGGCCCCGCCACCCATCTTCGCCCGCAACGGGCCGCCCTGGATCGCCCAGACCCGCTCGGGAAGATCCGACCCGATGAACCGCCACCGCAGCGACCCCAGGAGCCGATGCCCCTCGAAGCCGCCGATGGTGCCGGAGGCGGCGACCGACCCCGAGGCCGCCGTGACGCCGGTCCGGTAGTCGACGGTGAAGCGCGCGGACGGGGCCTCGCCCGCCAGCAGCGACCCGTAGAACGCGATCACGTCGTCGCCCCCTCCACCCTGGGAGTCCGCACCGTCGCCGGGGGTGATGTTCTGGCCGAGGTAGTCCTTGCCGGGACCGAGGTCGACCGCGGTCGGCTCCGGGCTGAACGCCTCCACGAAGTCGGCGCCGCGGCCGGTGCTGATCTGGTCGCGGCCACTCAGGCTCGAGACCAGGTCGGCCCCCGGACCGGTCTCCACGACGTCGCGGCCCGGCCGGCCGTCCAGCCCGTCGGGAAAGACCAGGTCGGCACCGCCGCCGGTCGAGATGGTGTCCGGCCCGGCGCCGCCGTCGACCCGGTCGTGGCCCCTCGAGCCGGTGATCGTGTCGGCGTACCCGGTTCCGACGACGCCGTGGGCGACCCCGAGCACGATCGTGTCCCCGCCCTCACCGACGGCCGTCCCGACGCCGGGGGTGACGGTGCCGGAGAGGTCCACCACGACGCCGGACGGGGCGTCGGCGAAGGAGACGGTGTCGGGTCGGCGGCGGGAGTCGGCCCTCCGGTCGTCGACCCCACCGTCGAGGACGTCGTCGCCGGGCCCGCCGAGCAACAGGTCGCCGACCAGGAAGCTGCCGCCGGGTCCGTCACCGAGCTTGTCGGCCCCTCCGTACAACGCGTCGTCGCCACCGCCTCCGACCAGCCGGTCGGAGCCCGGTCCGCCGCAGATCCGGTCGTCGCCACCGAGCCCGTCGATGAGGTCGTCGCCGCCGAGACCGACGATCACGTCGGCCCGCGCGGTGCCGGTCAGTGAGTCGGCCCCGGAGGTGCCCACGATCGTGGCCGGCCGTCCGCCGCACTGAGGTGTGCCGGCGGCCGAGGAGGACAGCGGTGAGGACGCGGTGAGAAGCACCAGGACCAGGACCGGGGGGGCCCACCGGAGGGCGTGCATGAGGAGCTCCAAGACAGAGACGGGGTGACCGCTCCATGATCACCCGGGAGCCGTCGCCATCCCGGCCACTGAGCCGTCCCGGCGCGTCGGGGCCCGGCCTCGATAGCCTCGGCGCATGTTCTCCAAGGTGCTCGTCGCCAACCGTGGCGAGATCGCGATCCGTGCGTTCCGCGCTGCCTATGAGATCGGCGCCCGGACGGTCGCGGTGTTCCCGTACGAGGACCGCGGCTCCGAGCACCGACTCAAGGCCGACGAGGCCTATGAGATCGGGGACCGCGGTCACCCGGTCCGTGCCTACCTCGACCCGGACGGGATCGTCGAGGTCGCCATCCGTGCCGGCGCCGACGCCGTCTATCCCGGCTACGGCTTCCTCTCGGAGAACCCGACCCTGGCCGAGGCCTGCGCCAACGCCGGCATCACGTTCATCGGCCCGACCGCCGAGGTGCTGACGCTGACCGGCAACAAGGCCAGCGCCATCGCCGCCGCCAAGGCCGCCGGTGTCCCCACCTTGGCCAGCATCGAACCGTCGACCGACGTCGACGCCCTGGTCGAGGCCTCCGCGGAGCTTCCCTACCCCTGTTCGTCAAGGCGGTCGCGGGCGGTGGCGGTCGCGGCATGCGGCGGGTCGAGCGGCCCGAGGACCTGCGCGAGGCGATCGAGACCTGCATGCGGGAGGGCGAGGGCGCGTTCGGAGACGCGACCGTCTTCATCGAGCAGGCGGTGGTCGACCCGCGCCACATCGAGGTGCAGATCCTCGCCGACGGCGAGGGCAACGTGATCCACCTCTTCGAGCGCGACTGCTCGGTGCAGCGGCGTCACCAGAAGGTCATCGAGATCGCCCCGGCACCCAATCTCGACCCCGACCTGCGGGACCGGATGTGCGCCGACGCGGTGCGGTTCGCCCAGGAGATCGGCTACCGCAATGCGGGCACGGTCGAGTTCCTGCTCGACCCCGAGGGCAACTACGTGTTCATCGAGATGAACCCCCGGATCCAGGTCGAGCACACCGTCACCGAGGAGGTCACCGACGTCGACCTGGTCCAGTCCCAGCTGCGGATCGCCTCGGGCGAGACCCTCGACGACCTCGGCCTGAGCCAGGAGACCGTCCAGTTGCACGGCGCCGCGCTGCAGTGCCGCATCACCACCGAGGACCCCGCCAACAACTTCCGCCCCGACACGGGCCGGATCACGACGTACCGCTCCCCCGGTGGCGCCGGCGTCCGCCTCGACGGCGGTACGACGTACACCGGGGCCGAGGTGTCCGCGCACTTCGACTCGATGCTCGCCAAGCTCACCTGCCGCGCCCGCACGTTCGACAAGGCGGTGGAGCGCGCCCGGCGCGCGGTGGCGGAGTTCCGGATCCGCGGCGTCTCGACCAACATCCCGTTCCTGCAGGCCGTGCTCGACGATCCCGACTTCGCCGCCGGCGGTGTGACGACCTCGTTCATCGAGACCCACCCGCAGTTGCTGACCGCGCGCGGTGTGGGCGACCGCGGCACGAAGCTGCTCACCTACCTCGCCGACGTGACCGTCAACCAGCCGCACGGCCCGGCGCCGGTCGACCTCGACCCGGCGACCAAGCTGCCCACGCTGGACCTGCGGGTCCCCGCGCCCGACGGCACCCGACAGCTGCTGCTGGACGTCGGCCCGGAGGAGTTCGCGCGGCGGTTGCGCGCCCAGGACCGGGTGGCGGTCACCGAGACCACCTTCCGCGACGCCCACCAGTCACTCCTCGCGACGCGGGTGCGCACCCGCGACCTGACGGCGGTCGCCGGCCATGTGGCCCGGATGACGCCCGAGCTGTGGTCGATCGAGGCGTGGGGCGGCGCGACCTACGACGTGGCGTTGCGCTTCCTGGCCGAGGACCCGTGGGAGCGGCTGGCCGCGCTGCGCCAGGCCGCACCGAACATCTGCCTGCAGATGCTGCTGCGCGGCCGCAACACGGTCGGCTACACGCCGTACCCCACTGAGGTCACGCAGGCGTTCGTCCAGGAGGCGGCCGAGACCGGCATCGACGTGTTCCGGATCTTCGACGCCCTCAACGACGTCGAGCAGATGCGGCCGGCGATCGAGGCGGTGCGCGAGACCGGGACCACCGTGGCCGAGGTGGCGCTCTGCTACACCGGCGACCTGTCGAACCCCGATGAGTCGCTCTACACGCTCGACTACTACCTCGCGTTGGCCGAGCGGATCGTCGACGCCGGCGCCCACGTGCTGGCGATCAAGGACATGGCCGGACTGCTGCGGGCGCCGGCCGCGCGGACGCTGGTGACCGCGCTGCGCGAGCGGTTCGAGCTGCCGGTCCACCTCCACACCCACGACACCCCGGGCGGCCAGCTCGCCACGCTGCTGACAGCCATCGAGGCCGGGGTCGACGCGGTCGACGCGGCGAGCGCCCCGATGGCGGGGACGACGTCCCAGCCGTCGCTGTCCGCCCTGGTGTCGGCCACCGACCACTCCGACCGCGAGACCGGGCTGTCGCTGGCGGCACTCTGCGAGCTCGAGCCGTACTGGGAGGCCACCCGCCGGGTCTACGCGCCGTTCGAGTCCGGGCTGCCGTCGCCGACCGGACGCGTCTACACCCACGAGATCCCCGGCGGCCAGCTCTCCAACCTGCGGCAGCAGGCGATCGCGCTGGGCCTCGGCGAGAAGTTCGAGCAGATCGAGGACATGTACGCCGCCGCGAACCGGATCCTCGGCAACGTGGTCAAGGTGACGCCGTCGTCGAAGGTGGTCGGCGACCTGGCGCTCCACCTGGTCGCGGTCGGCGCCGATCCTGCCGAGTTCGCGGAGGACCCCGGGTCCTTCGACATCCCCGACTCGGTGATCGGCTTCCTCAACGGCGAGCTCGGCGACCCGCCGGGTGGCTGGCCGGAGCCGTTCCGCAGCAAGGCGCTGGCGGGTCGCACCTGGGAGGCCCGGGCCGAGGAGCTGGACGACGAGGCGCGGTCCGGTCTCGAGGGCGGCCCGACCTCGCGGCGCCGTACCCTCAACCGGCTGCTGTTCCCGGGCCCCACCAAGGACTTCGAGGAGTCCCGGGAGACCTACGGCGACGTCTCGGTCCTTCCCACGCTGGACTACCTCTACGGCATGCATCCCGGGGACGAGCACTCCGTCAGCATCGGCGAGGGCAAGACCGTGCTCTTCGGGCTGGAGGCGATCAGCGAGCCGGACGAGCGCGGCTTCCGCACCGTGCTGGCCACGATCAACGGCCACATGCGCCCGGTCAGCATCCGCGACTCGTCGGTCTCCGCCGAGGTCGCCGCCGCCGAGAAGGCCGACCCGTCGAAGGCCGGCCAGGTGGCCGCACCCTTCCAGGGCGCGGTCACCGTCATCGTCGCCGAGGGTGACACCGTCGCCGCCGGTGACACCGTCGCCACCATCGAGGCGATGAAGATGGAGGCCGCCATCACCGCTCCCTCCGCCGGCAAGGTCGAACGTCTCGCCATCACCGGCACCCAGCAGGTCGACGGCGGCGACCTGATCCTCGTGGTCGGATAGGGCCGCTGCAGCGGGCCAGCCAACGCGCGAAGGGCGGCAGAAGAGCGCGGCAGGACGTCATACGAACCGTGGCCTATAGCGACCGAACCGTATGACGTCCGGAGAAGTCACGTCTCATGCAGGACACGCTCGGATCGCGGCCATATGACGCATATCGGCGCGGGCCCCTTCCCTCGCCGTTAGCGTTCGATGGGTGAGCCAGAACATCGACGAAGCCATCGAGGCAGTCCTTGCGCTGCCGCGTGCTGAGCGGGCCGTGGTGATGGAGCGGCTGAAGGAGAGCCTTGACCAGCCTGATGTGCCCGGCGGCATCATCGTGGAGCCACAAGACCTCGTGGAGTTCGGCGCCAGGTACACGTTCCCGAAGAACGGCCGCTACCAGCGCGAGACCGTGACGCTGACTGCCAAGCCCGGGCCCACGCTGTCGATGAAGTGGGGTGCGATCACCATTGCCGACCCCTGGTTCCCTGCGGCTGCAGGTGCAGCGCCGGTGCTTGGCTTGGGCGCGAAGGACTACCCAACGGCGGTCACCGTGATCACGCGCACTCATGCGGAGACCGGAGACAGCGAGGTGTGGCCGGTGGCCGCGACTGTTGGCGCCGTGGACGATGTGGCCGTATGGCACCCGCTCGCCGACGATGGCCAGTTCCAGCTCGACTCCGATTCCTCGCTCGGAGCGTTCTATGAGATCACCGACGCAGATGTCCTCCGGCCGCTCTTCGAGGACGACGTGTACATGCAGGGGATCTTCAACCAGGCGCTTGTGGAATCAATCGTCCCGATCGAGGCCGACGGGCAGACGTTGGCGGCGGCGTTCATGTGCGGCAAGGATCTGCACCCGGCGTGGGTGGGGTTCGACGCGAACAGTGTGGGGGTCGCAGTGCTTCTCGACTTCGGCCTGCTCTCAGGGGCGCAGGGCCGCGAGGACCGAGGGACGCTCTGACTTGCGCGTGCAAGCCTTGGTTCCTGGACCGCTGAGTCGGCGCCGTATTGCGGCGGAACGCAGCGGCCCGATGTGCGGGGAGGCGCCGCGGTTCAGTCGTCTCGCAGCGCCCGGTGCTGTTCGACGTTGCGACCGGCGTCCGGGTCAGGCGCGGCGTCCGGCTCGACACTTGCGATGGTCTCGTCGAGGCAGACTCCCGGCGGCAGACTGCGGTAGTCCTGCTCGGCCTTCGGCTCGCCCGCTCCATCTTCTGCCTGCATTCGTTGACCATAGCGGCTGTCCCAGAGGCGGCGGAGTGACGCACGGTCAGAGGCGCTCGGATAGCGGGATGCTCTCAACGAGTCATCGCAACACTTCCTTGACTCAAGGAGGTCGCGATGGCGCGTCAGCACTATCAGCGGTTGTCACCTGCAGACATCGATGAGATCTGGAGACGTCGGAATCAGGCGGAGTCGGCGCGTTCGCTCGCAGTCCGCCTGCTGGCCAGCACGAACACCCCCATGGACAGGAGCATCAGGCCAATCATCTCGGGAAGGCCGACGCCGAAGGAAACGAGTGCCGCTCCGCACACCCACACCGCAAGGAACGCGACCATCCCACGCACCGGGTGTGGCAGCCTCCAAATCACGGGCGCAGTCTGTCACGGGTCACATCGACCCGGTGCGCGGAACGCGGCAGAAGCGGGCGGTGACTCAGCCACCGTTTCACTCAGGAGAAGCGTGGCTGGCCCACCGCCGACGACGTACCCCCCCGTTCGTCTGCAGGACAGTGCCGCCGATCCGAGTCAGCGGGTGGCTCGGGCCGGCGGCACAAGGGCCTTCGACCAGTGACGGGGGTCTGCGAACTGCCGTTCCGCTTGGCGAGGATCAGAGCGCGGCAGCGGCTGCACGAGAAGCACCAACATCCCTAAGGGTGATCCGTCGAGGTGGCGAGGCGACGAGGCTGGGATCGACACCTCACGAAGGAGCGCAGCATGTCTGATGACGCCAAGGCGGCCAAGGAACTGGTCGAGACGCTCAAGGACGGCGAGCGGGGCTTCGCCGACGCTGCCGAGAAGCTCCGCGACGGCGAGCACCCCGAGTGGGCCACGCCGCTACAGCGCCTCGCCGAGCAGCGCGCAGGCTTCTGGCGTGAAATCGTCGACCTCGGGCACGACTACGACGACGACGTCGATGAGAGCGGCACTGTCGCTGCGGCCGCGCACCGGGGCTGGATCTCGCTGAAGGACGCCCTCACCGGCGACGACGCAGACGCCGTGCTGAAGGCGGCCGCGACCGGCGAGGACCACGCGGTCTCGGAGTACGAGGACGCCCTCAAGATGGACCTCAGCGCAGGCTTCCGCGAGGTCGTCGTACGCCAGCAGGCCGCGGTCGTCGCCGCCCGCGATGAGGTCAAGGCACTCCAGAACGCTGGCTAACGGTCCTTGGCCCGGCGCCGCCGCTCGGGTCGATCGTGGCATCGGCGTGATCAACGAATGCCGCCTGTCGTCATGCAATGATTCGCGATGTGTCGACCACCGTGGCCTACGTCACAGGAGCGAGCAGAGGGATCGGACGGCTGCTCGCCACGTCGCTCGCCGCTGATGGAGCGCGGGTCGCCGGTTTCGCTCGTGCGAGTGACGACCTGGAGTCGTTGAGCAGCCATCCGGGCGCACTGGTAGCGATCCCGATGGACGTAGGCGATCCCTCTTCGGTGACGTCGGGATTCAAGAGTGCCGGCGAGAAGGTGGGCGACCCGACCTTGGTAGTTACGTGTGCGGGCAGCATGGACGCATTGGGTCCGATCGCAAGTGTCGACCCCGAGCGTTGGTGGAGATCGGTGACAGTCGACTTGCGCGGCACCATGTTGTGCGCTCGAGCTGCGCTCTCAACGATGATCCCGCGGCGTGCGGGCCGAATCGTGACGGTTTACGGCAATCTCGGCGATGACGGCCGCGAGCACGTTTCTGCGTTCGCGACCGCGAAGGCCGGGGTAGCACGATTCACCGAGACGCTGGCGAGCGAGCTTGTAGGAAGTGGGGTGGTCGCCGTCTGCATGCACCCTGGTTTCGTGCACACCCCGATGACCGAACATCTGGCGTCGAGCGCCGACGGTCGCCAGTGGCTCCCCGCATTCGGTGACCGCGCGCCCGACCACTGGGGCGACGGTACGAGCGCGCAGCATCTGATGCGTCGCATCGTCGCCGGTGACGCCGACGCACTTGCCGGTCGTGTCGTGGTCGTCGACGACGACCTTTCGGCGTTGGCTGTGGCGTCCACGGACGAAGCAGACCTCCGTCGGCTCCGCATCCGATCGTCGCCCTAGGCCGTCCAAGCATTGGTCCAGATTCGCCGCGTCGACCTGTGCGGCGAGCGATTGACCGCGCTATCAGCTGGAAGGCCGGCAGGAACGGCGCAGCGACGTTCACCCGGCGCACGGAGGGCCACCCCGCCAGACCCCCTGAATGGCCAGTAGGTTCACACCCATGACCCCCGCTGTCGGACGTCAGCTCCCCGACCGTGCCCGCGTCGTCATCATCGGCGGCGGCGTGATCGGCTGTTCCGTCGCCTACCACCTCGCCCACGCCGGCTGGACCGACGTGCTCCTGCTCGAGCGCGACCGCCTCACCTCCGGCACCACCTGGCACGCGGCCGGTCTGATGACCTGCTTCGGGTCGACGTCGGAGACTGCGACCGCGATCCGGCTGTACTCCCGCGACCTCTATGCGCGACTGGAGGAGGAGACCGGCCAAGCCACCGGCTTCAAGCCGGTCGGGCTGATCGAGGCAGCAGCCGACGAGGACCGCCTGGAGGAGTACCGCCGCGTCGCCGCGTTCCAGCGCACCCTCGGCCTCGACATCGATGAGATCTCACCCCGGGAGATGTCCGACCTCTTCCCCTGGGCGAAGACCGACGACCTGCTCGCCGGCTTCCACGTCCCCGGTGACGGACGGGTCAACCCCGTCGACCTCACCACCGCGCTCGCCAAGGGCGCCCGACGCCTCGGCGTACGCATCGTCGAAGGCGTCTCGGTCGAGGACGTCCTGGTCTCCCCCGGCGGGTCCAGTGCCGTGACCGGCGTGCGGGTCGCCACCGGCACGCCCGGCGAGACCACCGAGATCGAGGCCGAGTACGTCGTCAACTGCGCCGGCATGTGGGCCCGCGAGCTCGGCGCGAGGAACGGCCTGGTGATCCCCAACCAGGCAGCCGAGCACTACTACCTGATCACCGACACCATCCCAGGGCTCGATCCCGACGCGCCGGTGTTCGAGGACCCCGCCTCCTACGGCTACTACCGCGAGGAGGGCGGCGGGATGATGGTCGGCCTCTTCGAGCCGAAGGCAGCGCCCTGGCGGGTCGAGGGCATCCCGCGCGACTTCTCCTTCGGCACCCTCCCGCCCGACTGGGACCGGATGGCGCCGTTCCTGGAGAAGGCCATGGCCCGCGTCCCGATCACCCTCGAGGCCGGCGTCCGCACCTTCTTCTGCGGCCCGGAGTCGTTCACCCCTGACCTCGCCCCCGCCGTCGGCGAGGCCCCGGGGATCCACCACTACTTCGTCGCCGCCGGAATGAACTCCGTGGGGATCCTGTCCGCCGGCGGCCTCGGCCGGGTGCTCGCCCACTGGATCATCAGCGGCCGACCGGACGTCGACGTCACCGGCTTCAACGTCGACCGGTTCCGGCCGTGGCAGGGTGAGGACGGCTACCGCGCGGCGCGCACCACCGAGATCCTCGGCACCGTCTACGCAGCCCACACACCCGGCAAGCAGTTGCGCACCGCCCGCAACACGTTGCTCTCGCCGGTCCACGACCGGCTGGTCGCGCAGGGTGGCTACCTGCGCGAGGTGTCCGGCTGGGAGGGCGCCGACTGGTTCGCCGGACCCGGCGCCACCCCGGTGGCCGAGCCCACGTGGGGCCGGGCGCCCTGGTTCGAGCAGTGGGAGGCCGAGCACCGAGCCGTGCGCGAGGGCGTCGGGCTGATGGACATGAGCTTCATGGCGAAGTTCCGGGTGCAGGGCCCCGACGCCGGTGACGTGCTCGACCGTGTCTCTGCGGGTGCCGTCAACGAACAGACCGAGACGATCACCTACACCCAGTGGCTCGACGAGGACGGCCGGATCGAGGGCGACCTCACGGTCACCAAGCTGGCCGAGGGCGACTTCTTCGTGGTCGCCTCCGACACCGCGCACGGCCACACCCTGGCCTGGCTCGCCCGCCACGCCGGCGACGCCGAGTGCACGGTCACCGATGTCACCGCCGACTACGGCCAGCTCAACGTCCAGGGGCCCCGGTCCCGCGAGCTGCTGACCCGGCTGACCGAAGCCGACCTGTCGACGGAGGCATTCGGCTTCCGCACCGCGCGCTGGATCGAGGTCGCGGGCGTCGAGGTGCTGTGCGTGCGGATCACCTACCTCGGCGAGCTGGGCTACGAGCTCTACGTCCCGGCGACCGACACCCCGACCGTGTACGACGCGTTGCTGGCCACCGGGGCGGCGTACGGGCTGCAGCCGGTCGGGCTCAAGGCGCTGAGCTCGCTGCGGATGGAGAAGGGCTACCGCGACTTCGGCCACGACATCGACAACACCGACTGTCCGCTCGAGGCCGGGCTCGGCTTCGCCCTCGCCCTGGACAAGCCCGGCGGCTTCATCGGGAAGGACGCCGTGCTCGCCCGCAAGGCGGCCAACCGGGCCGCGGGCGGGATGAGCCAGCGGATCGTGCAGGTCCGGTTGCTGGACCCCGACCCGCTGTTGTTCCACGCGGAGGTGCTCCACCGCGACGGTGAGGCGGTCGGCTACGTCCGGGCCGGGTCCTACGGCTGGACGCTGGGCGGCGCGGTCGGCCTGGCCATGGTCTCCGGCGGTGGTGAGCCGGTCACCAAGGAATGGCTCGAGGCCGGCGCCTGGGAGGTCGACATCGCCGGCGTACGGCATCCGGTCGAGGTGTCGCTGCGCCCGCTCTACGACCCCACCTCGGCCAGGGTCAAGGTCTAGGTTCGTCACCGGCGGCAGCACCGGCCCGGGCGTACCGGACGCGGAGCTGAGCCGATCAACGACCCGCTGGGGGGCCACGTGGCTGTGGGTGAGCGCTGGCGCCCGCGTCAGACGCTGAACAGCAGCAGCAGTCCCCCCACGGTGTAGACGACCATCAACGCCAGCATCGCCAGCTGTCCGGACACGCGATGGCGTTCGGGGAGCAGCCGCACCGCCCGGTCGTGGGCCGCGACCACCGCCAGAACGTGCCCGCCGAGGACGAATCCGACCTTGAGCGTGGCGAGCAGTCCGGGGCGCGTGGACAGGTAGTAGTCCACCGTCCAGTCCACGGTGCCAAGGTAGTCAGCCCCGCCGGTCACCAGCGGATCGGAGAGGAAGATCAGGTAGGCCTGCCCCGATTCCAGGAGCAGCGTCAGGTAGTGCGCGGCAACGTACCCGACGCCGATGGGCACCAGCGAGTGGGCCATGGATCGCGGCATCTCCCGACGCTGCCTTCGGGGCAGCCCGCTGCCCACCATCGAGGCCGCCGAGAACGTCACGAGCACGAAGGCGACGAACCCTGCCAGCACCAGGCTCTCGCGCAGGACCGGATCCAGATCGCCCGGCACGCCGGTCCTCCTGATCCAGAAGAAGGACCGGCTGAAGCTGTCGTAGGCCGTCGAGCCGAGCAGCACGGAGACCAGGGCAACCAACCCCGGCCGGGGGGTCACGGTGTCGAGACCCGACAGTGGGTTGCGCAGCACCACTCGGCGCCGGCCCTCGGCGTCGCAGCGCCGGCCCCACGGCGAGAGCGTGGCGACCAGACCGAACCACGCCTCGAACGGGTCGGCGTGGGCCAGGAACCGGTCGCCGAACAGCGTCGAGCCGAACAGCATCACTGCGGCGTACAGCATCACCCAGGTGACGACCGTCGAGACGTACTCGGCGTCCGGGTTGACCAGTTCGGTCCAGACGAAGGCGAAGAGGCCGACTGCGGCGGGCCAGTAGCCGAGCCACGCCGGGTAGTCGACCACACCGCGCTCCGGCGGACTGCGCAGCAGTCGCGAGACGCTGAGGTGGAGCGTCCGCATCGGCGACAGCAGCGGCCACACGTTGCCCAGGGCCAACGAGAGCGGCACCAGCCCCACCCACAGGTAGATGTAGAAGACCCCCAACGTGGGGTTCGCCGGGGCGTCCGCTCCGGCCACGGCGGCCCATCCGACGTACGCCGCGACCACCAGCCCCACCAGGCGCACGGCGCGGTGGAGCCACGGCGAGTCCACGCTGGCGCCGACCCAGAGCGGGAGCGGACGACCCGCGCTGGCACCGTCCAGCCGGGGCGTCCGCCACGCAAAGATGAGGACGGCGAACGACGCGGCCAGCGCGATGCCCGCGCCGACCACGACGAACGACAACGGGATCGGAAGGTCTGCTGCTCCGCCGATGCCATGGGCCTCGACGGAGTAGTCAGTCAGCTCCGCGCCCTTCTGTCAGTTCAACCGGTTCGAGGTCGCGGCCACGGACCGCGGACCACGCTACCGACGTACCTTCGCATCCGGCTGGAGTACGAACAGACCGCGGTCGATCGAGCTGACCGCGACGAACTTCTCCCGCTGGTAGTACGGGTAGTTGCTCCACGTGCCGCCCTCGAAGGTGGGGTCGTCGTTCTCCGGGTACAGGTCGAAGAACGCCGCCTCCGACAGCTGGCCCTGCCCGAGTCGGGTGAGGTCGTAGATCCGAAGGCCCGACGTGTAGTTGGAGTGGTAGGACTTCCCGTCCTTGGTGTAGAGGTTGTGGTCGATCGAGGTGGTCTCGTTGTCGAAGACACCGTGAACGTTGGGGGCGTCGAGGTCACGCACGTCCCAGACCCGGGTGCGGGTGTTGCTGCCGGTCAGCACCTCGTCCAGCTCGTCCCCGTGGAGGTAGTACCCCTGACTGTCATCCAGCCAGCCCTGGTGGCTGTAGCCATCATTGCCGTAGAACACACGGGACAGGGCCACCGGGTTGTCCTTGTCGGTGACGTCGACGATCGAGAGCGTGTTCTCGATGTCCTCGATCGTCGGACCCACGAACTCGGCGTTGGCGTTGAAGCAGATCTCGCGACCACGGTGGGCCCGGTCCGGTCCCTCGTAGATCACGCACTGGGCGTCGTGGATGTAGCCGTGATCGTCGAAGCAGCCTGCGTACGTCGGGTCCGCCGGCTCGTTGAGGTCGACCATGTGCAGCCCGCCCCGGCACGTGCTGGTGCCCAGGAGGTAGGCGTACCCGGTGTCGGTGTTGATGTTGAGGTTGTGGGTGTTGCCCGAACCGCCGACGTCGTACACCGCGGTCTCACCGAACGTGACCGGGGCGCCGCTCACGCCGCGCAGCTGCCGAAGGTCGAAGACCTGCATCTGGTGGCCGTCGTGCTCGGAGACGATGTAGGCGTGGTCGTCGAAGACCTTGATGTCGCGCCAGAACCCGCCGCCCGCAGTCGAGTGGGTGGGGAGCGTGCCGACGATGTCGGGGCGCTTCGGCTTCGTGATGTCGACGAAGACCGTGCCCTCCGTACCGCCCACGAGCGCGTAGTGGTGGCGGTTGCGTGGGTCGGTCCAGCCCCAGATGTCGTTGACGAAACTGAGCCCGAGCTGCGCGCGGGTGACCTGGCTGAGCATGTCGATGCCGTCGCACGGGAAGTCGCCGGCCATGCCTCGCTTGCACTTCTCGGACGTGCGAGGCATCCGCTTGGCTGCAGACGTGTCCTTGCCGGTGACCTCGGCGAACTGCTTCGCCTGCTCCGAGCCGGTGGCGTTGTGCACGTTGTCCCGATCGGGACTTCCGCCGTACGACACCCCGACGCCGACCGCTCCCACCAGTGCCGCCACCAGGATCGAGACCACGAGTCTCATGTTCATGCCTGTCCACCTCCGAGATATTGGACAGCGCACGCGAGTCACCGCCCCGTGGCGACACGGTAACCGTTCCGGGTCACCCTGTGAAGGCCGTGGGAGCGAGCCCCTGGGGCTCGCGCTCGACGGCGCACCGCCGGTCCACGCGGTGGGCGCCTCGACCGGCCCCTTCACCCGCAGAGGGGCGGCGGGTGTGTCTCCGCGCGGCTGGGCTCAGGCGCTGAGCGCCCGCTGGATCTCGTAGTGCCGCTCGAGAAAGGCGCGCTCGTCGAGCCGCTTGTGTCGCAGCCAGGTGGTGACTTCCTGGTTGCACTTGCTCGCATTGCAGGAGCCGCAGGCCGGCGCGATGTTGTCGAGCGTGTAGCGACCGCCGCGGGAGATGGGCAAGCACGCAGTCACGTTGCAGCGGCGTGCCGGCCCTTCCGCAGTACGCACAGCCACCCCACGCCTCCTGGAGCGCGGCCCACTGCTCGGCGCTCAGGTCGTTGACGACCCCCGCGATCCGTCGGGTCCGCCGCCGCGCCACCCGTGCGCGACGACTCCGGTTCACGGCCACGCGTCGATCGTAGGAGTCACGTGGCGTCTGCCGTGGTCACCACGCGGTTCGTCAGGACGACCCGCCGAGTCGGTGACGCACCACCCGCCGGCGCAGGGTCGGTGAGGCCACCACCTCGTAACCGGCGTCGAGGAAGACCTGCAGCGGCCCGACCGACGCCTCGTCCCAGATCACGGTCTTCCCGGGCGGCGGCTCGGTGGGATAGCCCTCCAGGACGCGGGCGCCGACCTGCCTCCCGTACTCGACGGTGGCGGCGGCCAGCTCGTACATCAGCCCCTGCTTGCGGAAGCCCTTGCGTACGACGAAGCAGGTGACCGACCAGACGCCCTCGAGCTCGGGGTCCATCCGCATCCACGACTTCTTGCGGCTCCACACCCTCGGGTAGTTCGCCCGCGGCTCGACCGCGACCCAGCCGGCCGGCTCGCCGTCGACGTACCCGATCAGGCCGGACGTGGGTCCGTCGGTGCCGCAGCCGGTCTGCTCGAGCAGGGCGGCGTCCCGCTGCTCCTGGGTGGTGTCGCGCCAGATCCAGCCTGGCGCCTTGAGCGCCTGGCAACGGCACTTGCTGGCGCCACCGGTGTCGAACACCGCCTCGACGTCCTCGGGCGTTGCGTGGTTGGCCGGCCGCCAGGTGAACTCGGGCACACCGCAGCCTAACCAGGTCCTGCTGCCTCGCCCCGGAGGCAGAGAGGTGACTTCGAGTCGTTCACTTCGCTCTCGGTCAGGAGTCGTCGTTGAGGCGGAGCGTCTGCAGCCGACGTCCGGCGTACGCCGTGGCGCCGACGATCACGACGAGGAGCAGGACCAGGCCGGTGCTGAAGTCCACGGCGGAACTGATGCCGCGACCCTGGACCTGCTCGGCCACCGCCAGCGACCACTGCTGGACGGAGAGGGCCTGCGCGCCGGGGACGATGCCACCGATCAGTGACTCCCAGATCAGTGCGTAGATCAGGCCGACGACGACCGCATTCCGGGTGACCACCGCGAGGCAGAGGAAGACCGCGCCGTAGGCGAGGCCCGCCGCGAGGGCGCCGACGGTGTACGCCGCGGTGACGCCGCTGAACGAGCCGGACGTGATGACGCCGGCGATCGCGATCGGCACGACGCCGAACGCGACGATCACGCCGACCGCGACGGTGAGCTTGGTGACGACGATGGAGTAGCGGTTGAGCGGCTTGGCGAGCAGGTAGACGATCGAGCCCTCGTCGATCTCGGGGCCGATGGAGCCGGTGCCGACGATCAGGCCGAGCAGCGGCATCATGATCGCGATCCCGAACGTGCCGAGCAGGCCCGACGCCGTGTACAGATCCGTCCCCGCCAGTGCCCGCACCAGCACCGCCAGCGCGAGCAACGCCAGCGGCAGCAGCATCAGCACGATCGTGCGGCGCCGGCCGAGCAGGCTGCGGGCGGTGAGCTGGGCCACCGTCGCGTTGATCGGTCCGCCACTCATCGGGCCACCAGGTAGGAGAAGACGCTCTCGAGAGACTCGTCGGCAGGATGGACCTCGAGCAGCCGGATGCCGTGCTGCGAGGCAAGTCGTGGCAGGGCGTGGGTGAACGCGGCGAAGTCGGTCGCCTCGACCCGGACCAGGCTGCCGCCCGCGCCGTCGCCGACCAGCTCCACCGACGACGCGCTCACGTCCGCGATCACCGCCGACGCCAGCGCGCGGTCGTTGTCGGAGCGGATCGTGTACTGGTGCGGCCGCTGCGTCATCAGCCGCCGGATCTCCCGGAAGTCACCGGAGGCGGCGTGCCGGCCGGCGACCATGACCTCGATCCGGGCCGCGATCTGCTCGACCTCCTCGAGGATGTGGGAGCTGAAGAGGATGGTCCGTCCTTCGTCGCCGAGCCGGTGGAGCAGCTCCATCAGGTGCAGCCGCTGCCGGGGGTCCATGCCGTTGAACGGCTCGTCGAGGAGCAGTACGGCGGGATCGTGCACCAGCGCGGTCGCCATCTTGATCCGCTGCTTCATGCCCTTGGAGTAGGTGCGGATGTCGCGGTCCTGCGCGTCGGCCATCTCGACCGTCGCGATCGCCCGCTGGGCCGCGGACTCGGGGTCGGCCAGCTGGTGCAGCCTGGCGTTGGCCAGCACGAAGCTCCAGCCGCTGACCGCGTCGTACATCTCCTCGCGTTCGGGCACGAGCCCGATCTCGCGGTAGATCTCGGGGTCGCGGTGGACCGGCCGGTCGTCGAGGGTCACGCGGCCCGCCGACGGCGCCAGGAACCCGGACATCATGTGGATCAGCGTCGACTTGCCCGCACCGTTGGGCCCGAGCAGCCCGGTCACGCCGGGTCCGAGCCGCATCGTCACGTCGTTGACGGCGACCACGTTGCCGAACCAGCGCGAGACCTGGTCGAGGACGAAAGTGCTCACGGGTTGGTCATCCGATGGCCTTGCGGAAGCGGACCACGAGGCCGGCGTAGCAGGCCACGACGAGCAGCACGACCACGACGCAGAACACCGCGGAGGCCAGCGCATCGGCGGGCCCGTGCAGGACGCCGGACTCCGCGCCGAACGGCCCCGCCATCACCCCGTCGACCATGGTGAACGGCGAGATGAGTCCGGCGTAACCGGCGGCGGCGTCGGTCCCGAACTCGTCGGCCAGCGCCCGCACCGTGGCCTGGATCCCCGACAGCACCAGCAGGACGCCGACCACCGCGGCCACCCCCAGCCCGCGGCGCGGCGTCAACGCCGCGACCATCAGCCCGATCCCGGCCAGCAGCGCCGCCAGCACCACCGCGCCCCCGAGCGCCCGCAGGAAGTCGGGCACCTGCTCACCCAGCGGCAGCTCGGCCAGCAGCGCGCTGACGAAGAGCAGCGTGATCGGCAGCGCGGTGAGGACGAAGATCGCGGTCGCCATCGCGGCGTACTTGGCCTGCACGTACTGCTGCCGGCTCAGCGGCCGCGAGAAGTAGAGCGGCGCGATCCGGAACCGCAGGTCGCGTGACATCGCGGCCGGCGACTGGGACGCCACGAAGATCGTGATCACGACCTGGAACGACAAGTAGTAGGAGGTGTAGCCGATCGGCAGCTCCTCCAGGCCGAAGTAGCCGGTCACGATCCCCATCGTGACCGCCGGCAACACCATCACCGCGAGCAGCAGCAGCGGCATCACCTTCGACCGGGCCGAACGGCCGAGCCCGAACGCCCCGCGCAGCGTGTCGACATACAGCGAGCGCCGGATGTACGACGCCCCGAGGCGCGAGCCGTCGTAGTGGCGGTATCCGATGTCGTGGATGGCACCGGTGGGCCCGGTGGGCCCGGTCGATGCAGTCATCCGAACACCTCCACCATCCGGTGTCGTTGGCGCTCCATCCGGACCAGGCCGAGGCCGAGCTCGGCGACCGCGTCGCGCACCACGTCGTACGTCGCGTCGTCGGCGAGGTCGATCTGCAGCAGCCGGCCCTCAGCCCGAACGCCCAGCCCGGCGTCGGTGAGCCGCGCCAGGAGCGGGACGTGGTCGCCGTCGACCTCGACCGTGACCACCGGTGTCTGGGCGGTGACCGACGCGGTCGAGGAGTGGGTGAGCAGCCGGCCGCCGTCGATCACCACGATCCCGTCGCAGACCCGCTCCAGCTCGCCGAGCAGGTGGGAGGTGACGATCAGCGAGATGCCGAAGTCGACGCCGATCCGCCGGATCAGGCCCAGCATGTCGTCGCGACCGGCCGGGTCGAGTCCGTTGGTCGGCTCGTCGAGCAGCACCAGGGTCGGGTCGTGCACCAGCGCCTGCGCGAGCTTGACCCGCTGCCGCATGCCGGTGGAGTAACCGCCCATCGGCCGGTAGCGCTCCTCGTAGAGGCCGACGTGGCGCAGCGTGTCGGCGGTGCGCTCGCGGGCCGCGGTCGTCGGCAACCCCGACATCCGCCCCATGTGGACCACGAACTCGGTCGCCGAGACGTCCGGCGGGAGACAGTCGTGCTCGGGCATGTAACCGACCCGCTCCCGGATCGCCGGCCCGTCGGTCGCGACGTCGAGGTCCAGCACCCGCGCCGTCCCCTCGGTCGCGGGCAGCAGCCCGAGCAGGATCTTGAGCAGCGTCGACTTCCCCGCCCCGTTCGCGCCCACCAGGCCGGTGACCCCCGGCTCCACGTCGACGCTCAGCGAGTCGAGCGCGGTGATCCGACCGAACCGCATCGTCAGGCCCTCGGTCGTGATCACCTGCTCACCGTGCCACACACAGGTCGCGGGCACCGGTGACCCGGACGCGGAGCGTCCCGAATCGCGGCTAGCCTCGGCCCCATGGATCTCAAGCCGAAGCTCGACCTGGTCATCCTCGACTGCCCCGACGCACTCGCCCTGGGCACGTTCTACGCCGACGTCCTCGGTTGGGGGATGGAGGACGGTGCCGACCAGCACTGGTGCACCCTGATCCCGCCGGCTGGCGGCGTCTCGCCCGACAACCCGGACGGTCGGACCACGCTCGCCTTCCAGAAGATCGACGACTGGGTCGAGCCGACCTGGCCGGGCGGTGCCCACCCCCAGCAGTTCCACCTCGACCTCGCAACGCCGGACATGGACGCCTCCGAGGCCGCCGTACTCGCCGCCGGCGCCCGCAAGCACGACCACCAGCCGTCGGAGAACGACGGCTTCCGGGTCTACCTCGACCCCGCCGGCCACCCGTTCTGCCTGATCCGCGGCTGACCGACCGCGGCGTGTGCCTGAGACCTACCTCTAGGGCGTTCTCAGGCACACGCGGCACCTGGTCAGCTGACGCGGAAGGTCACCCAGGTCGACTTGAGGCCGAGGGCCGAGCGCATGGTGTCGCCGGAGACGGTGACGGTGGACTTCGAGCCGACCAGCTTCAGCGTGCGGACCCGGCCGCCCCAGGCGCCGTTGCCGTCTCGGGAGGGGACGACGATCCGCTGCAGGTTGCCCAGCGCCGGCCAGGTGGACTCGAACCGGGCGTCGTTCACCGTGACCGACCAGTCGTGGTTCGGGTTGCCCGCCCAGCCGTCGTAGGGGTCGCGCTGCGCGGTGAGGTAGGGGACGGAACCGGCCGCGGTCCAGCCGCCGCTGCTCGAGCTGAACTGCGTGAACGCGGGCTTGCCGTCGTACCGCAAGATCTTGCGTCGGGTCGCGGCGATCGCCGCGGACGCGGCGGGGTGCTCGGCCGAGACGCCGCCGTAGACCTGGCACGACGTGGTGTCGCAGAGGTCGAAGATCGAGGCACGCGGGTGGGCCCGCTCGTACGCCGAATAGGTGCGGGCGGCCACCGCCTGCGCCTGGACCGCGGCGGGCGACCAGAGGGCCGGCATCTCCAGGGGTACGACGCCCTTGAGGTACTGCTCGAGCTTGAGCGTGTTCACGGTGACCCGGGCGGCCGGCGCGTCGGCCGGGGCGAGGGCAGCGAGCTGGCCGCGGTAGGCGCGGTTGCCGGCCGGCGTGACCAGCGTGACCGGGGCACCGCCGGCGGTGAAGGCGCCCTCGCCGGTGAGCGTGCGCCACCGCCGCCAGCGATTCGCGTAGAAGCTGACCCGGTTGCGCCCGTCCTTGATGCGGACGACCCGCCAGCGGGAAGCATCCTTGTCGGGCAGCGCGAACGTCTCCCCCGACCCGAGGTCGCGCACCTTCAGGCCGGTACGGGCCAGCACCACCAGGTCGTCGGTGGTGTCGCCGGTGATCTGCACCCGGATCCGGCGCTTCGCCTTCCCCCAGGTCGTGCCGGGGTAGTAGAACTCCGCGATCTCGTCGAACGACAGACCCTCACGGGCCGCGCCCTCCGCGCCGTACTGCGACATGCCGTGCCCGTGGCCGTAGCCGTGGCCCACGATCCTGATGGTGGCCTTGTTCGGCACGTCCCACCGGTCGGCGGCGTACGCCGGCGCGGCACCCAGCGCAACCCCCCACGCGAGAGCGCAGGCGGCAACGACGGAGACCAGAGGACGCATCAGCCGATGGTAGGTCGTCAGCTCACGTTCGCGATGGTGAACAGTGTCGACGGCAGACCCCAGTCACGCCGGAAGTCGTCACCGGTGATGGTGTCGGTGAAGCCGGAGGCTGCGGTCACCCGGACCTGCTCGACGCGGCCACCGCGACGGCCGCGCCCGTCGCGCGCCTCGATCCGGATCCGGTCGAGGTCGTCGTAGTTGTACTCGGCCTCCATCTGCGCTGCCGTGATCGTGCGCTTCCAGCCGTAGTAGTCCGAGGACTTCCCCTCGAAGGGGTCGCGCCTGGCCGGGAGGTAGCGCTTGCCGCCTGACACCGTGTGGCCGCCGTTGGCTGCGGAGAACTCCGCGAAGATCGGCTTGCCGCGGAACGTCAGCACCTGCTTCGCCGTGCCACGCGCGGCCTTGTTGCTCGAGGCGTGCTCGGCTGAGGCGCCGCCGTAGACCTGGCACAGGGCGCTGTCGCACAGGTCGTAGGCGACGTCGATCGGGTGATGGCGACGCCAGGCGGCATAGCTGCGGGAGGCGACGGCCTGGGCTCGCAGCGCCTGCTGCGGCCACCCGGCCGCCATCTCGGAGGGCACGACGCCGCGGACGTACTGCTCGAGACCCACGACGTTGACCGTCACCCGGTCGCCGAAGTCGTCGACCGAGGATCGCAACGACCCCCGGTAGGCGACCGACCCCTCGGGGGTGAGCAGTGGCAGCTTCTTCCTCCCGGCGCGGAACTCGGCCTCGCGGGAGATCGTGCGCCACACGGTCCAGGACCCGTCGAAGTACGAGACCTCGTTGCCGCCGGTGGGCGTGGGTCGGATCCGCCAGCGCGTGGCGCCCGGCTCGTCGGCGGCCCAGCTGCGGCCGCCCACGGCCTTGACCTTGAGCCGCTTCACGTCCCGGACGACGAGATCGTCGTCGTCATCGGCCGACACGAGCACCTCGATCGAGCCGCCGGCCTTCGCCCAGCGGGTCTTCGGGTAGTAGGTGCCCAGGATCCGGCCGTGCTTCACGCCCTTGCGGGCGGCCGAGTAGGCGCCGTACTGCGACATCCCGCGCCCGTGGCCGCTGCCGTCACCCTTGATGGTGATGACGGCATGGTCGGGTACGTCGAAGCCCGGGTCGGCTGAGGCCGGCGCGGCCAACGCCGTCAGGACGAGCATGGTTGCGAGCGTGACTGCACGAATCCCCCGAGACATGCGGGCCATCGTTACACGAGATGCAAGCGCCTCGCAGCCTCAGCCAGCGATCCGCTCATCGACGGGTAGACGGTGAAGGCGTGCGCGAGCTGGTCGGCGGTGAGGGAGCAGGAGACCGCGATCGAGACCGGATGGATCAGCTCGCTGGCGCGTGGACCGACGACGACGCCGCCGACCACGATGCCGGTGCCGGGTCGGCAGAACAGCTTCACGAACCCGTCCCGCACGCCCTGCATCTTGGCCCTCGCGTTGCCGCTGAGCGGGAGCGTCACGACCTCGGCGTTCATCTCGCCGGCGTCGACCGCCTGCTGCGACCAGCCGACGGTGGCGATCTCCGGGGAGGTGAACACGTTGGAGGAGACCTGCTTGAGGTCGAGCGGCGTCACCGCGTCGCCGAGGAAGTGCCACATCGCGATCCGGCCCTGCATCGCGGCCACCGAGGCGAGCATCAGCACTCCGGTGCAGTCGCCGGCGGCGTACACGCCGCGAGCAGTGGTCCGCGAGACCCGGTCGACGGTGATGAAGCCGCCGTCGTCGAGGGCGACCCCGGCCTCCTCGAGCCCCAGATCGTCGGTCTTCGGCACCGAGCCGAGCGCGAGGATGCAGTGGGAGCCCTGGACAGTACGTCCGTCCGTGAGGGTGACGGTGACGGTGTCACCGTCACGGGTGACCGACTCCATCCGCGACTTCGACAGGACGTTCATGCCGCGTCGGGTCAGCACCTCCTCGAGGACCAGGGCGGCGTCGGCGTCCTCACCGGGCAGCACGCGGTCGCGTGAGGAGACCAGGCTGACCTCGATGCCGAGGGCGAGGTACGCCGAGGCGAACTCGGCGCCCGTCACGCCCGAGCCGACCACGATGAGGTGCTCCGGCTCCTCGGTCAGGTCGTAGACCTGCTCCCAGGTCAGGATCCGCTCGCCGTCCGGCTGGGCGCTCGGCAGGGTGCGGGGCGCGGCACCGGTGGCCAGCAGGATCGCGTCGGCCTCCAGCGTCTGCTCGCCACCCCCGTTGAGGGTGACGACCACCTGGTCGGCGCCGCCGAGCCGTGCCCGCCCGGCGATGACCGAGACGCCGTCGCGCTCGAGCCGACGGGCGATGTCGGCCGACTGGTCGGCGGCGAGCGCGAGCACCCGGGTGTTGACCGTGGCCAGGTCGACCGAGATCGAGGTGGCCAGGTCGCCGCCGTGGTCGCGGACGTGGACACCGAGCTCGGCGGCGTCGCCCATCTCGGTCATCACCTCGGCGGTCGCGATCAGGGTCTTGCTCGGCACGCAGTCGGTGAGGACGGCGGAGCCGCCGAGGCCGTCGCTGTCGACGACGGTGACCTCGGCCCCGAGCTGGGCGGCGACGTGGGCGGCTTCGTACCCGCCGGGGCCTCCGCCGATGATGACGACCTTCTCCGTGCTCATGTCTCCACCTTCGTCATTCACCAGTCTCGCCGTCGATGAGCTCCCGCACCACGTCAAGGTGGCCGGCGTGCCGCGCGTACTCCTGCACCAGGTGGAACAGCACCCGCTCGAGCGTCGCCGGCTCGGCGCCCTCCCAGCGGCCACCGGGGCGACCCACCTCGGACAGCTCGTGACCCTCCACCACCCGCCTGGTTTCCACGGCCTGCGCCGCCAGCGCCGCCAGCACGTCGGCGAGGCCCTCGTCGGGGGCGACGTACCAACGGTCGTTGCGGCGGTCGGCCCACGGGTCGGCCACCGGCTGCCCCTCGAAGCCCCAAACCAGCCAACGTCGCTCCACATGGGTCAGGTGCTTGACCAGCTCGATCGGCGTCCAGCCGGACGGCAGTCGGCTGTGCCGCAGGTCGGGCTCGGCCAGGTCCTCCACCCTGCTGACGACGACGGCCCGGAAGTAGTCGAGGTAGCCGAGGAAGACCTCCGACCGGGAGTCGATCGGAAGCGTCGGTGACGGGAAGGGCAGCCTGATCACAGGTGGATCATGTGGCCGGCGATGCCGTGCACGGCTTCCTTGACGGCCTCGGACAGGGTCGGGTGCGCGAACACGTTGCGCGCCACCTCGTCGGCCGTCAGGTCCCACTTCTGGGCGAGCGTCATCGCGGGCAGCAGCTCGGTGACGTCGGGTCCGATCATGTGGACCCCGAGGATCTCGTTGTACTCGGCGTCCGCCACGATCTTCACGAACCCGGCGGTCTCGCCGAGACCCTTCGCCTTGCCGTTGGCCGAGAACGGGAACGCCGCGGTCTTCACGTCGTGGCCCTTCTCCTTGGCCTGCTCCTCGCTGTAGCCGAACGAGCCGATCTGGGGCTGGCAGTACGTCGCCCGCGGCACCATGTCGTAGTCGACCGGCATCGTCTCCGCCCCGGCGATCGTCTCGGCTGCGACCATCGCCATCGCGTCGGCGACGTGGGCCAGCATCAGCTTCCCGGTGACGTCACCGATGGCGTAGACGTGGTCGACGTTGGTGCGGCAGAAGTCGTCGATCGCGATGGCACCGCGCTCGGTGGTCTCGACGCCGATGGCGTCCAGGCCGTAGCCCTCCAACCGCGGCGCGAAGCCGAACGCGGCCAGCATCTTGTCGGCCTCGATGACCTGCGAGTCACCCCCATCGGCGGGGCTCACGGTCACCTTGACGCCCGAGCCGGTGTCCTCGACGTTCTCGACCTTGGTCTTGAGCATGACCTTCACGCCGAGCTTCTTGTAGTGCTTGAGGAGCTCCTTGGAGACGTCGGCGTCCTCGGTGGGGACCATCCGGTCGAGGAACTCCACGATGGTGACGTCGACCCCGAAGTTCTTCATCACGTAGGCGAACTCGACGCCGATCGCACCGGAGCCACCGATGATGATGCTCGAGGGCAGCTCGGCGTCGAGGATCTGCTCCTCGTAGGTGACGACGTTCTCGCTGGTCTTCATCCCGGGCAGCATCCGCACCGTCGCGCCGGTGGCGATGATCAGGTCGGTGCAGGTGTAGGTCGTGCCGTCCACGTCGATCTCGGTGGCGGACTTGAGCGTCCCCCAACCGTTGATCTCGGTGACCTTGTTCTTCTTCATCAGGAAGTGGACGCCCTTGACGATCGAGTCGCTCACCTCGCGGGACCGCCGATGGGTCGGGGCGTAGGCCATGGTCGCGTCGCCCTCGATGCCGAACTCGTCCTTGCGGTGGGCGAGGGTGTGCGCCAGCTCGGCGTTCTTGAGCAGCGCCTTGGAGGGGATGCAGCCGACGTTGAGGCAGACCCCACCCCAGTACTTCTCCTCCACCACGCCGACGGACTTGCCGAGCTGCGCCGCGCGGATGGCGGCGACGTAGCCGCCGGGGCCGGCGCCGAGGATCAGGACATCGAAGTGGTTGTCGCTCACGCGCACCACCCTAGGGCCCGGCCGCGCGCGCGGCCAAGGCGGAGCGGCCAGCGCTAGCCTGCTCCTCGTGACGCTGTACGCCGCCTACGGCACCAACCTCGATCCGGCCCGCATGGGCGAGCGCTGTCCCCACTCGCCGATGCGGACGACGGGGTGGCTGACCGGCTGGCGGTTGACCTTCGGCGGCGAGGAACACGGCTGGGACGGCGCGCTCTCCACGATCGTCGAGGACCCGATCGAGCAGGTCTTCGTCGGCGTCTACGACATCACCCGCGAGGACGAGCTGCAGCTCGACGGGTGGGAGGGTGCCGACCTCGGGCTCTACCGCAAGACCAAGGTGCGGGTCTCCACGATGACCGGTGAGCTGGTCGTCTGGACCTATGTGCTGGACGCCTACGAGGGCGGATTGCCCTCGGCGTCGTACCTGGGTGTGCTGGCCGACGCCGCCGAGGCGGCCGATGCGCCCGCCGACTACGTGGCCGGGCTGCGCCGCCGGGCCTGCCGCTCGACCGGGCTGTAGGGCCTAGAGTCCTCGGGTGAACCAGACCCAGCAGCTCGCCCAGGAAGCCGCCGACACCCTCGCGGAGCTGACCGGCGTAGAGACCCACGACGTGGCCCTCGTGCTCGGCTCCGGCTGGCTGCCGGCCGTCGATGCGCTGGGCGAGCCGACCGCGGAGATCGCGACGACCGATCTGCCCGGCTTCGGCGCCGCCGCGGTCGCCGGCCACAGCGGCCGGATCCGCAGCATCCGCGCCGGCGACAAGAACCTGCTGGTCTTCCTCTCGCGGACCCACTTCTACGAGGGCAAGGGCGTGCGGGCCGTCGTCCACCCGATCCGCACCGCGGCCGCCGCCGGGTGCCGGGCGATCGTGCTCACCAACGGCTGCGGCGGACTCAAGGAGACCTGGTCGCCGGGCACGCCGGTGCTGATCTCGGACCACGTCAACCTGACCGCCACGTCGCCGATCGAGGGCGCGAACTTCGTCGACCTCACCGACCTGTACTCGTCACGGCTGCGCGCGATGTGCCGCGAGGTCGACCCGAGCCTCGACGAGGGCGTGTACGTCCAGTTCCCCGGTCCCCACTACGAGACGCCGGCCGAGATCGCCATGGTGCGCGCCATCGGCGGCGACCTGGTCGGGATGAGTACGACGCTCGAGGCGATCGCCGCGCGTGAGGCCGGCCTGGAGGTGCTCGGCATCAGCCTGGTCACCAACCTCGCGGCCGGGATCTCCGGTGAGCCGCTCAACCACGAGGAGGTTCTCGAAGCCGGCCGCACCGCCGCCTCGCGGATGGGCGGTCTGCTGTCCCAGATCGTGGGCAGGATCTGAGCGAGAGGCTCACCCCCACGGTGCGACGCACCCGTTCGGGTGGTTGCTAGTCCGCCCCCTCGTCGTGTTTGAGTGGTCACCGACCACTCGAAGGGGGACCCCATGAGCGAGACCCAGCCCGAGCAAGAGGCCGAGCACGAGCCCGCCGGCCTTCCCGACGCCGACGAGTTGAGCGACGAGAAGAAGAAGCAGATCGAGCAGGAGCGCGAGGAACGGCTCGCCGAGGAGAACCGGCCCGAGGGCGCGGAGATCGACAACACCGAGCGCACCTTCGACGACGAGGCCGGGATGTTCACCGACAACCCGGACTACTCCGAGGCCGAGAAGACCTACGCCGTCGGCGACAACGAGGGCTGACCAGTCGTCGGGTAGAACTTTCCCCATGGCTACTACCGCACTCGGCGGCACCCCCGCCCACACCGTCGGCGACCTGCCCGCCGTCGGCACCCCAGCTCCCGCGTACACGCTCGTCGACAGAGATCTTGCCGAGGTCACCCAGGCCGAGACCTCCGGCGGGCGGGTGATCCTCAGCATCTTCCCGAGCGTCGGCACCGGCGTGTGTGCCTCGAGCCTCCGGAAGTTCAACGAGCTCGCGGCCGGCCTCGAGAACACCACGGTCCTGTGCGTGTCCAACGACCTGCCCTTCGCCCTCACCGGCTTCTGCGGGGCCGAGGGCATCGACCACGTCTCGGTCGCCTCGGCCTTCCGCAGCGACTTCGGTGAGACCTACGGCGTGACGCTGACCGACGGCAAGTTCGCCGGCCTGCTCGCCCGCGCTGTCGTCGTCGTCGACGAGCAGGGCACCGTCGCCCACACCGAACTGGTCAGCGATATCTCCCAGGAGCCGGACTACGACGCGGCGCTCGCTGTCCTCTGATCCTCAGGTCCGGGCTCCCACGCCAGGTCCAGCCGGTGACGCGTGTCCAGCGAGCGACCCGCGGTCCGGCGTACGGCGGGATCGGGGTCGTCGAGACGGTCGCGGACGACTCGACGTGCTCGGAGTCCCCGACCACCGCGAGCGCGCGCATCGCGGCCACGCGGACCCGAGGGAGAGCGTGGTCGGCGAGGGTCGCCGCCCCGTCGCCAGCTCCGGCCACGTCATGGGCCGCGGCGACCTTGAGGCACATCTCGGCCGGCCGCCAGTGCTCGTCGGCGAGCCCCGTCAGAACGGCGGTCGTGGCGATTCCCTCGGGGTCGTCCCAGACGTGCAGCAGGCCCCGGGCACCCCAGGTGCGCAGCCAGTAGTCGCGCCACGCCGCCCGGTCACGCACTGCGGCCCCCTCGGACCAGTCGTGGCCGGTGAGCCACGGCAGCACGTCGAGATGCTCCTCACGCGGGGCGCCACGCAACAGTGCGACGCAGACGTCCGTGAACGCGGCGCGACCCAGCCGCTCGGCCAGCTCGCCGATCAGCTCGGCCACGGGTCGTTCCCCCATGGCGCCATCATGGCCGCCGCGGGTCTACCGTGCCTCCCATGACCGACACCTCCGACCTCCTCGCCCGGGCCCGCGCCTGGGCCACCGCTGATCCCGACCCGGAGACCCGGGCGGAGCTCGAGCAGGTCGTCTCGGAGGTCGAGGCGGGCGGCGACCCGACCGATCTCGTCGACCGCTTCGACGGCACCCTGGAGTTCGGCACCGCCGGTCTGCGCGGCGCCCTCGGCGCCGGGCCGAACCGGATGAACCGGGTCGTGGTGCTCCGCGCGGCCGCCGGCCTGGCGGCGTACCTCCTGGCAGAAGGCGCGAGGCCCGGGAGCCCGGTCGTGATCGGGTACGACGCCCGCATCAACTCCGATGTCTTCGCCCGCGACACGGCCGAGGTGATGTCGGGGGCGGGTTTCCGGCCGATGGTGATGCCGCGACCACTGCCGACACCGTTGCTGGCCTTCGCGATCCGCGAGCTCGGGTGCGTCGCCGGTGTCATGGTGACCGCGAGCCACAACCCGCCGCAGGACAACGGCTACAAGGTCTATCTCGGCGACGGGAGCCAGATCGTGCCCCCGGCCGACAGCGGCATCGCGCACCGGATCGCGGCAGTGGGCGCGGTCGCCGACATCCCGCGTGGCGGCACCGGCCAGGTCCTGACCGACGAGATCGTCGACCGGTACCTCGACACGGTCGCCGACCTCGCGACCGACGGACCGCGTGACCTGCGCACCGTCTACACCCCGCTCCACGGCGTCGGTGGCACCTCGGTGCTGCAGGTCCTGGAGACGGCCGGCTTCGACGCGCCCCAGGTCGTCGAGCAACAGGAGCAGCCCGACCCTCGGTTCCCCACGGTGGCCTTCCCGAACCCCGAGGAGCCGGGGGCGATGGACCTCGCCCTGGCCCTCGCGGACTCCACCGGCGCTGATCTGGTCGTCGCCAACGACCCCGACGCCGACCGCTGTGCCGCGGCCGTCCCGGGGCCCCACGGCTGGCAGATGCTGCGCGGTGACGAGGTCGGCGTGTTGCTGGGTCAGCACCTGCTGGCCCGGGGCACGGAGGGCACCTACGCCGCCTCGATCGTCTCGTCCTCGCTTCTCGGCAAGCTCGCCGCGGCCCACGGCCAGCCGTACGTGGAGACGCTGACCGGCTTCAAGTGGATTGCCCGGGTCGAGGGCCTCGTCTTCGGCTACGAGGAGGCGCTGGGCTACTGCGTCGACCCCGAGCACGTCCGCGACAAGGACGGCGTGTCGGCCCTGCTCCTGCTCTGCGAGATCGCGGCTGAGGCGAAGGCGCAGGGCCGCGGACTGGTCGACCTGCTCGACGACCTCGCCCGGATCCACGGCCTGCACGCCACTGACCAGTTGTCGGTGCGGGTGAGCGACCTGTCGGACATCGCGAGCGCGATGGACCGGTTGCGTCGTACGCCGCCGACGACCCTGGGCGGGCTCGCTGTCGAGCGCATCGACGACCTCAACGAGGGCAGCGCCGAGCTGCCCCCGACCGACGGGCTGCGCTACCGGCTCGCTGACGGCGCGCGCGTGATCGTCCGGCCCAGCGGCACCGAGCCGAAGCTCAAGTGCTACCTCGAGGTGGTGATCCCGGTCGAGGAGGGCGAGGAGGACGGCGTCGACGCCGCCCGGATCGCGGCTGCAGGGCGTCTCGACGCACTCCGCAGCGACATCAAGGCCGCTGCCGGCATCTGAGCAAGGCCTCGGTCGGAAGCGGCCAGACCATGATTGTCCCGGGACCCCCGCGCGGTCCTATGCTGACCAGGTGACAGCCACCTCTCTCCTCCCCGACAGCGACGTCGCTGAGATCATCCGGAACGAATCCTCGCTGCGCCGGTTCCTGCATGGTCTGCCCGGGGTGGATCAGGTGGGTGCGGAGGCTCGTGCGGCGGGTCTGGGGACGCGGTCGATCAAGACGTCGGCGAAGGCGTATGCGTTGGATCTGGCGATCCGGATGGTGGACCTGACCACGTTGGAGGGTGCGGACACGCCGGGCAAGGTCCGGGCGTTGGCGTCGAAGGCGATGCGTCCGGATCCGGCGGATCCGTCATGTCCGGCGGCGGCGGCGGTGTGTGTCTACGGCGACATGGTCGGGATCGCGAAGGAGACGCTGGGCGATTCGGGGGTGCATGTGGCCGCGGTGGCGACGGCGTTCCCGAGTGGTCGTGCGGCGATGGACATCAAGTTGGCCGATACCCGTGACGCGGTGGCGGCGGGTGCGGACGAGATCGACATGGTGATCGACCGGGGCGCGTTCCTGGCGGGGCGATACCTGCAGGTCTTCGAGGAGATCGCGGCGGTCCGCGGGGCGTGTGCCAGGCCGGATGGCGCGGATGCGCACCTGAAGGTGATCTTCGAGACCGGTGAGCTGCAGACCTACGACAACGTCCGTCGGGTGTCCTGGTTGGCGATGATGGCGGGGGCTGACTTCATCAAGACCTCGACCGGGAAGACCCAGCCGGCCGCGACGTTGCCGGTGACGTTGGTGATGCTCGAGGCGGTCCGAGACTGGCGTGAGGCAACGGGCCGGATGGTGGGTGTGAAGCCTGCCGGCGGGATCCGTTCGGCGAAGGATGCGATCAAGTACCTGGTGATGGTCAACGAGATCGCCGGTGCGGACTGGCTGGATCCGGACTGGTTCCGGTTCGGGGCCTCGACGTTGCTCAACGACCTGTTGATGCAGCGGACCAAGATGACGACCGGTCGTTACTCCGGTCCCGACTACTTCACCCTGGACTGAGGTCCCCCATGAGTTCCCCCAAGAGTTCCCTCAAGAGTTCCGCTGTGAGTTTCGAGTACGCGCCGGCTCCCGAGTCGCGGAGCATCGTCGACATCAAGGCCTCCTACGGGCTGTTCATCGACGGTGAGTTCGTGGATGGTCACGGGTCGTCGTTCAAGACGATCAGTCCCTCGACCGAGGAGGTGCTGGCCGAGGTCGCGGAGGCGGACGCGGCGGATGTGGACGCGGCGGTGAAGGCGGCCCGTCGCGCCTATACGCGGGTCTGGTCGAAGATGCCGGGTTCGGAGCGGGCGAAGTACCTGTACCGGATCGCGCGGATCATCCAGGAACGTGGTCGTGAGCTGGCGGTGCTGGAGTCGATCGACAACGGCAAGCCGATCAAGGAGACCCGGGATGTCGACATCCCGACGGTGGCGGCGTTCTTCTTCTACTACGCAGGGTGGGCCGACAAGCTGGAGTACTCGGGCTATGGCGGTGGGAACCCGCAGCCGTTGGGGGTCGCAGGCCAGATCATTCCGTGGAACTTCCCGCTGTTGATGTTGGCGTGGAAGATCGCGCCCGCACTGGCGTGTGGGAACACGGTGGTCCTCAAGCCGGCAGAGACGACGCCGTTGACGGCGTTGTTGTTCGCCGAGATCTGCCAGCAGGCCGATCTCCCGGCGGGGGTCGTCAACATCGTCACCGGTGCCGGCGCCACGGGTGCGGCACTGGTCGAGCACCCGGATGTGGACAAGGTCGCGTTCACCGGTTCCACCGGGGTGGGCAAGGCGATCGCGCGGTCCGTGGCCGGGACGGAGAAGAAGGTCACCCTGGAGCTGGGTGGGAAGGCCGCGAACGTCGTGTTCGACGACGCCCCCATCGACCAGGCCGTCGAGGGGATCGTGACCGGCATCTTCTTCAACCAGGGCCACGTGTGCTGTGCCGGGTCGCGGCTGCTGGTCCAGGAGTCGGTGGCCGAGGAGGTCCTCGACCGGCTCAAGCGTCGGGTCGCGACGCTGCGGATCGGTGACCCGTTGGACAAGAACACCGACATCGGCGCCATCAACTCCGCCGAGCAGCTCGAACGCATCAAGACGCTCTCCGACATCGGCGAGGCCGAGGGCGCGGGCCGCTGGTCCCCGCCGTGCGACCTCCCGACCCAGGGCTTCTGGTTCCCGCCGACGATCTTCACCGGTGTCTCCCAGGCACACCGGATCGCGCGGGAGGAGATCTTCGGGCCGGTGTTGTCGGTGCTGACGTTCCGTACCCCCGCGGAGGCGGTCGAGAAGGCCAACAACACTCCCTACGGGCTCTCGGCGGGGGTGTGGACCGACAAGGGATCACGAATCCTGCACATGGCCAACCAGCTCCGCGCGGGGGTGGTGTGGGCCAACACGTTCAACAAGTTCGACCCCACCAGCCCGTTCGGTGGCTACCAGGAGTCCGGCTACGGCCGCGAGGGCGGCCGCCACGGTCTCGCCGCCTACCTGAAGGGCGGGAACAGCTGATGAGCCGCGTCGACGTGCGCAAGACCTACAAGCTCTACATCGGTGGGGCGTTCCCCCGCTCGGAGTCGGGCCACTCCTACGTCGTGAACGACTCGAAGGGACGCTTCGTGGCCAACGCCGCCAAGGCCTCGCGCAAGGACGCCCGCGACGCCGTCCAGGCCGCCCGCAAGGCCTTCACCGGCTGGTCGGGGAAGACGGCCTACAACCGGGCCCAGATCCTCTACCGGATCGCGGAGGTCATGGAGGACCGGCGCCCCCAGTTCCTCGAGTCGCTGCGCCAGTCCGAGGGCCTCACCGCGACCCGTGCGAACAAGGTGCTCGATGAGTCGATCGACCGGCTCGTCTGGTACGCCGGCTGGGCCGACAAGATCACCCAGGTCGTCGGGAACGCCAACCCGGTGGCGGGACCGTTCTTCAACCTCTCCACCCCCGAACCCACCGGCGTCGTGGCCGTCATCGCGCCCGAGGAATCCAGCCTCCTCGGCCTCATCAGTGTCATCGCCCCGATCATCGTCACCGGCAACACCGCCGTGGTGATGACCTCCCACACCCGACCGTTGCCGGCCGTCACGTTCTCCGAGGTCCTCGCCACCAGCGACGTCCCCGGCGGCGTGGTCAACATCCTCACCGGCAACCCCGCCGACACCGCCCCCTGGCTCGCGGCCCACATGGACGTCAATGCCATCGACCTCACCGGCCTGGCCAGTGCTGGGGCCGGTGACCCGGAGCTCGCCACCGCGCTGGAGGTCGCCGCTGCCGACAACCTCAAACGCGTTCGTCGCGCCCCCGCCACCGAGCCCGACTGGACCCTCGACCCCGGCCTCGACGCCCTCACCAGCTTCCTCGAGATCAAGACCGTCTGGCACCCCATCGGCGTCTAGGGTCCCGATGGTGGTGTTCCGGCAGCCCGATCCGACGACCTGCGGCTCCGCCGTCCTGGTTCGGGCCCGGATGCTCGCCGATCCGGCCTACGACCGGTGGCTGCGCTCGGCGGGCGACTCCGCCGCACGCTTCGCGGACGAGGCGCTGCGCACGCACCGACGTACCAACCGGGCGTTGGACGCTCGCGGACGCCCGCAGCTGCCGTGGCCGCGGGCGCTCGGCACCCAGCCGTGGGCCCTGGCCAGGGAGCTGCCCGGGTCGCCACGGGTCACGCCGGTCCTCGACCGTCGCGAGGCCTGGGCACGTCTCGCAGGAGCTCAGCGACCAGTGGCACTGTTCGTCGGCAACCGGCTCCTCCCCCGCCACGTGGTCCTCGTCGTCGACGCCGATGCGGAGGTGGCTCACGTCTTCGAGCCCTCCTCCGGCCGCACCGTCACGGTCGCCCGTGAGGCGTTCCTCGCCGGCTCGCTCTCCCTCGCCGGTTGGGACCGGCCCTGGTTCGTCGTCGGCTGAGTCGCCCACTGACCCGGAACGAGCGGTCGGCGACATGGCCGTGCCGGGGACGATCAGCGGATCAGGCACAATCTCCGGGTGCCTCCGAACTCCGCGCACGTGATCGTGCTGGCCGGACCCTCCGGTGCCGGCAAGTCACGCCTGGCCGAGCGGTTGGGGCTGCCGGTGCTCCGGCTCGACGACTTCTACAAGTCCGGCGCCGACCCGACGCTGCCGCTCATCAGGTCGGGTGCGAACGCGGGCCTCACCGACTGGGACCACCCCGCATCCTGGCAACAGTCTGACGCGATGGCCGCGGTGCGGATGCTGTGCGCCGACGGCCGGGCCACCGTCCCGGTCTACGACATCGCCCGGGACGGCCGATGTGGCGAACAGGTGCTCGACCTCGACGGAGCCGACCTCTTCATCGCGGAGGGGATCTTCGCCCAGGAGATCGTCCCCGGCTGCGCGCGCGAGGGACTGCTCGCCGCGGCGTACTGCGTCACCCAGCACCCGTACGTCACCTTCTGGCGACGCCTCACGCGCGACCTCCGGGAGCACCGGAAGCCCCCGCTGATGCTGGTGCGCCGTGGCTGGGCGTTGTTGCGTGGGCAGCGCGAGGTGGTGCGCCACGCGGTCGCCCTCGGCTGCGAGCGCGTCGCCCCCGATCGTGCCTACCTCGAGATCCGCGCACTCGAACCGACCCCCCATGGCTGAGGCGCCCCCGTTGCCGGGTTGGTGGAACCGCCGACTCGAACGACTCCTCATGTCTTTGGCTGTGCTGCTGGGCGCTGCGCTCTCCGTGCTCGCCGCGATCAACCAGCCCTACAACCAGAACGAGTGGGCGCAGATCGAGCCGTACGACTCCTGGGATCCCGCAGTCGTCACCAGCGGGACCCGGCAACCCCCGCTCGACCCGATCCTCGGTGCCCTGGTGCAGCACGCTGTCGGCATCGGTCAGCTCCAGCAACGGATCGTGCCGGTGCTGGCCGGCGTCGGCTCGCTGATCCTCGTGGCGCTGCTGCTGTACCGCTTCCGGTTGCACCTCCACGGCGTCGTCGCACTGTGGTTCATGGCCACCGCACCACTGTTCCTGCGCTACAACGCCTATGCCCGCCCCTATGCACTGCCGCTCATGCTGATGATGCTCTGTGCGTACGCCGGGAGCCGCTGGCTCGACGACGGCAGCCGCCGCTGGCTGGGCGTCGCGGTCGGAGCCGCTTTCCTGCTCCCCCTGACCCGGGTTCCGGAGCCGGTCGTCTTCCTCGCGTCGTCGGTGATCGTGCTCCTCGTAGCCGGGTGGCGTCAGTGGTTGCCGCGACGTCGGGCTCGGCAACTGGCCGGCGGGATGGTGGTGGCGATGGTCAGTGTCGGCGCGCTGTCGATCCTCCGGCTCAGTGGCGCCACCGCCTCCCGGACCGGCCAGTCGATCATCGACCTCAATCCCGGGCGGGCGATCGACCGGGTGCCGACCGGCCTGCGCGACCTCTGGAACTTCGTGCTCCCGCTCTACGGCGACTGGTTCCCGTGGTGGCCGATCACGGTGCTCGTGATCGCGCTGGCCCTGCTGCTGCCGGCCCCCCGGCGGGTGCTCACATCGAATCTGGGCCTGTCATGGTGGTGGCTCCCGCTCGTGCTCGGGCCGCTCGTGTTCCTCGTGGCCTATCACACCGTGAATCCCTACCCCCTCGACGAACGGCACTACCGGATCCGGTTCGCCTCCTTCTGGATCCCGTCGTTGACGGTCCTGGTGGCGCTGGCTTCGTACGGTCTCAGCACACTGCTGCGCCGGGTCAGCCCGGGCGTCGGCCTGTGGACCGGGCCCCTCCTGGTCGGTGCCCTGCTGGCCAGTCAGCTCCCGACGACCGCCTACGTCCTCACCCGCAACGACGCCCTCGACGTCAGGGCCGCCACGGCGCTCATCGAGCGCGAGCTCCCCGACGACGCCCTCGTGGTCTACGACGGCCCCTCGCGGATCGGGTACTGGCGCCAGCCCTTCTTCGGTGAGTCCCGCTTCTTCGAGGACGACGACCACCCGCAGGTGCTGACCAACACCACCATGATCGCCAGAGGCCGGATCAAGGTGGCCGCGGACGCGGGTCCGGTCTATCTGTTGCTGATCGACGGCGCGTGCGTCTCCACCGTGGCGTGCGACGACCCTGAACCCGCATGGAACCGCGAGGTGGACGGCTTCGAGCCGATCCGCCGCCCTCGACCGGTTCACCCTCTACGCACCCACCGCACGCCAGTCCGGTCGCGCGGGGGTGATCGAGGCGATGGGAGCGCTGGCCGACGCCTACGGACCTGAGTACGGCGTCCGCAACCAGGTCGCGCGGGCCCGGCTGCTCAGCGACGACGGGCGCCGCGAGGAGGCCAAGACCGTTCTCGCGCAGGCGTGTGACGAGGTACCCGCCCGGTCGGCCGGCGCCTGCCAGGCCGAGATCCGCAGCCTGCGGCCGCTCAAGCCGCGCCGACCCCGAGCAGCGGGTCAGCCCAGCGCCGCGTAGCCCGGCTTGACGACGTCGTCGATGAGCGCGAGACGCTCATCGAAGGGAAGGAAGGCCGACTTCATGGCGTTGATGGTGAACCAGCGGAGATCAGCCAGCTCATAGCCGAACGCCTCGACCAGCGACCACATCTCGTCGGTCATGGACGTCTGGCTCATCAGCCGGTTGTCGGTGTTGACGGTGACCCGGAAGCGCAGCTGCGTGAGCAGCCCGATCGGGTGGTCCGCAATGGTGTCGGCCGCTCCGGTCTGCACGTTGGAGGCCGGGCACATCTCGAGCGGGATCCGCTTGTCGCGGACGTACGCCGCCAACGGTCCCAGCGTCGGGACGCCCGCGTCGTCGACCGTGATGTCGTCGATGATCCGGACACCGTGGCCGAGCCGGTCGGCGCCGCACCACTGGATCGCCTGCCAGATCGACGGCAACCCGAAGGCCTCACCGGCATGGATCGTGAAGTGGAAGTTCTCGCGCTGGAGGTACTCGAACGCGTCGAGGTGGCGGGTCGGGGGGTACCCGGCCTCGGCGCCGGCGATGTCGAAGCCCGCCACGCCACGGTCGCGCCAGGCGACCGCGAGCTCCGCGATCTCGTTCGAGCGGGCCTGGTGGCGCATCGCGGTCAGCAGCTGGCGAACCACGATCCGGCCCGAGCCAGCCTGCGCCACTGCCGCCACACCTTCGTCGAACCCGGCTTGCACGGCGGCGACGACCTCGTCGAGGGAGAGCCCCGACTCGACGTGCTGCTCGGGCGCGTAGCGCACCTCGGCGTAGACGACCCCGTCGGCGGCGAGGTCCTCGACGCACTCACGGGCGACCCGGGCCAGGGCCGCCTCGGTCTGCATCACGCCCACGGTGTGGTCGAAGGTCTCGAGATAGCGCACCAGCGAGCCCGAGTCGGCCGACTCGGCGAACCACCGGCCCAACGCCTCGGCGTCCGCCAGTCCGTCTGGGAGCACGTGGCCGCACTCGGCTGCCAGCTCGAGGACGGTCTGCGGGCGCAGTCCGCCATCGAGGTGGTCGTGGAGCAGCACCTTGGGTGCGCGGCGTACCTGGTCTCTCGTCGGCGTGGTCACCCTCCTATCCTTCCAGTCATGCGCATCTTCACCAGTGTTGACGAGCTGACCGACGCCATCGGCCACGATCTCGGCACCAGCGAGTGGTTCCCCATCGAGCAGGACCGGGTCGACCGGTTCGCCGACGCGACCGGCGATCACCAGTGGATCCACGTCGACGTCGAGCGTGCCGCTTCGGGGCCCTTCGGCGGGACGATCGCCCACGGCTACCTCACGTTGTCGCTGATCCCGTTCCTCGGCTCGCAGGTCTTCGCCCTCGAGACCCCGGGCGCCAAGCTCAACTACGGCGTCAACCGGGTCCGCTTCCCGAACCCGGTCCGCGTCGGCTCCCGGGTGCGCACCAGGGTGTCGGTCAAGGAGGTCACCGATCTCCCCGCCGGCAAGCAGCTCGTGCTCGGCCACGTCATGGAGATCGAGGGCCCCGACGGTCAGGTCCAGGACAAACCCGCCTGCGTCGCCGAGACGGTCGTCCTCCTCCTCCCCTGACAGGTTGAGTGGGGGTGGGTGGTCGGTCAGCGGGCGACGCGGCCGAGGATCAGCGGGGTGGGGGTGTACGACGCCGCAGCGTCGCTCCCCCCGACCTCTGCGGCTCCCTCGATCTCCCAGCCACCCTCCAGCGAGGCCAGCGCCCGGTCGATGCGGGTCTCGTCATCGGTGAGCAGCGTGAACAGGGGCGCCCCCTCGGTGACCTCGTCGCCGGGGCGGGCGTGCCAGACCACGCCGGCTCCGGCTTGCACCGGATCCTCCTTGCGCGCCCGGCCGGCTCCGAGCCGCCAGGCGGCAAGACCGACCGCCATCGCGTCGAGCCGCGTGAGGGTCCCGCTCGTCGGAGCGAGGACGTCGTGGGCGTGGCGCGCGGTCGGCAGGGCCGCATCGGGGTCGCCGTCCTGGGCCCGGATCATCTGCTTCCAGGCGTCCATCGCCCGGCCGGAGGCCAGCACCTCGGCCGGGTCGACGTCGTCGCGCCCGGCGCCGGCGAGCATCTCGCGGGCCAGGGCAACGGTCAGCTCGACCACGTCCGCCGGGCCGCCGCCGGCGAGCACCTCGACCGACTCCGCGACCTCGATCGCGTTGCCCGCCGTCCGACCCAGCGGCGTACTCATGTCGGTCAGGAGGGCCACGGTGTGGACCCCGGCGTCGGTGCCGAGCGCGACCATGGTCTCGGCCAGCTCCTGGGCGGTGTCGACGTCCTTCATGAACGCGCCGGTGCCGACCTTGACGTCGAGCACGAGCGCGCCGGTGCCCTCGGCGATCTTCTTCGACATGATCGACGACGCGATCAGCGGGATCGCCTCGACGGTGCCCGTCACGTCGCGGAGCGCGTAGAGCTTCTTGTCCGCCGGGGCCAGGCCGTCGCCGGCGGCGCAGATCACCGCGCCGACCGACTCGAGCTGGGCGAACATCTCCTCGTTCGAGAGTGCTGCCCGCCAGCCGGGGATGGACTCGAGCTTGTCGAGGGTGCCGCCGGTGTGGCCGAGGCCGCGTCCCGACAGCTGGGGTACGGCGACGCCGCAGGCGGCTACCAGCGGAGCCAGCGGCAGTGTGATCTTGTCGCCCACGCCGCCCGTGGAGTGCTTGTCCGCGGTGGGCCGCGACAGCGCACTGAAGTCCATCCGCTCCCCCGACGCGATCATCGCCCCGGTCCAGCGGGCGATCTCACGCCGGTTCATGCCGTTGAGCAGGATCGCCATCGCCAGCGAGGACATCTGCTCGTCGGCGACGTCGCCTCGCGTGTAGGCGTCGATCACCCAGTCGATCTGGCTGTCGGACAGCTCCGCGCCGTCCCGCTTGGCCAGGATCACCTCGACCGCATCGTGCATCTGCCTACCTCCCGCTCGCCCCGACTGGCACACCGACTGGAACCCTACGGAACCCCCGCAGCACGAACGTGCCCCGGCTCTCCGGCTCCCCCGCCGACGTCAGCTCGGGGAAGCGTGCGAACAACGCGCCCAGCGACTCCACCAGCTCCATCCGCGCCAGCGGCGCGCCCAGGCAGAAGTGCACGCCGACGCCGAACGCGAGGTGCGGGTTGGGGTCACGGGCGACGTCGAAGTCGTCGGGCCGGTCGAAGACCGCCGGGTCCCGGTTGGCCGCGCCGAGCAGGGCCGCGATCCGTTGCCCCGGCTCCACGAGCACGTCACCCACCTGCACCGGTTCGGTCGCGGTGCGCTCGAACAGCTGGAGTGCGGAGTCGTAGCGCAGCATCTCCTCCACCGTCAACGCCAGGTCCTCCCCCGGCACCAGCCCCCGCGACAGCATCGCGCTGAGCCCGTTCCCGAAGACGTTGACCGAAGCCTCGTGCCCGGCGTTCAGGAGGAGGACGACGGCAGCGACCTGCTCGTCCTCGGTGAGCTCGGTGGCGGCGAGGTCGCTGATCAGGTCGTCGGCCGGGCGCGCGCGTCGCTCGCCGATCAGCTCGCGCACCAGTCCCGCGAAGTCCGTCGCCGCCCGGACCGCAGCCTCGGCCACGGCCGGGCCAGGGGCGGGTTCGTACATGCGCACGATCGCCTGCGACCAGTGGCGCAGGTCGGGTGCGTACGACGACGGGACCCCGAGCAGCTCGGCGATGACCAGCACCGGCAACGGTTCGGCGTACGCCTCGACGACGTCGAAGCCGGCCGGGTCGACCTCGTCGAGCAGCTGGCTCGCCAGCGCCCGCACCCGCGGCCGCAGCCGCTCGACGTGACCGCGGGCGAACGCGGACGCGACCGGGCGTCGAAGTCGGGTGTGGTCGGGCGGCTCGTTCTCCATCATCTGGTTGCGGTGGAGCAGGTTGAACGGCTCCATCGCCTCCTGCGGCTCCCGGTCGGTCCACAGCCGGCCCAGCGTGCGGGTGCGCTGCACGGTGGAGACGGTGGCGTGGGTGAACGTCAGGAACGACTGCGATGCCTCGTGCCAGGCGACCGCGTGCCGCGCCCGCTCCGCGGCGAGGAACGGATAGGGGTCGGCGACGACCTCCGCCCGGGTCAGGTCAAGCGAGGTTGTCGGGACCGAAGGCATCCGGCAGCACCTCGTCCATCCGACGGACACCCGAGACGGTCATCAGCAGCAGGTCGGGCCCACCGCTCTCGAACAGGATCTGCCGGCAGCGGCCACACGGCATGATCACCGCTCCCGTGCCGTCGACGCAGATCGCATGGGTGAGCCGACCGCCTCCCGAGGCGTGCAACGACGACACCATGCCGCACTCGGCGCACAGGGCGACGCCGTACGCCGCGTTCTCGACGTTGCAGCCCACCACGACCCGGCCGTCGTCGACCCGCGCGGCGGCGCCCACCCGGTAGTGGGAGTAGGGGGCGTAGGCGTGACCCATGACCTCGACCGCCTGTTGCCGCAGGTCCTCCCAGTCGGCCTCACCGAACGTGGGCATGGCTATCCCGCGCTTCCCTTGCGATACGTCTGGCCGTCGGCCTTGGGCATTCGGAGCCGTTGCGAGGCGAACGCCAACACCAGCAATGTGGCGAGGTAGGGCGTCATCCCGGTGAACTCGCGCGGGACCTCGTCGGTCGTGAGGAACCACAGCAGGAAGAGCGCCGCAAGCACGCCGAACACCACACCGTGGATGCGGTGGCCCCGGTAGAAGCGCCACGCTGACAGCGCGACCAGGCCGATCGTGACCAGCAGCAGCAGGGCGTGGATCGTGTCGGAGGACCGCAGCGGCAGGCTGTCGGTGTAGCCGAACATCAGGGAGCCGGTCAGGATCCCGCCGGGTCGCCAGTTGCCGAAGATCATCGCGGCCAGGCCGATGTAGCCACGGCCACCGGTCTGACCGGTGACGAAGCCGCTGGACGCGACCAGGGCGAGGAAGCCGCCGCCGATGCCGGCGAAGCCTCCGGAGATGAGCACCGCGATCCACTTGTAGCGGATCACGTTGACCCCGAGGCTCTCGGCCGCCTGCGGGTTCTCCCCGCAGGAGCGAAGCCGCAGTCCGAACGTGGTCCGCCACAGCGCCCAGCCGGTGACGCCGACCAGGGCGAAGACCAGGACCGTGAAGGCGTTCAGGTTGGTGGTCAGGGCGGCCACGACTGAAGCGATGTCGGAGATGAAGAACCAGTTCTGGTCGGACAACCGGTCCGCGGCGTCTGCGAGCCCGGGCACCGTGAAGCTCGGTGGTCGGTCCAGTCCGGTGAGCTGTTTGACGCCACCACCGTCGAGGTCGGCGAAGTAGGCCTCGGCCAGGAACTTCGAGGCCCCCAGCCCGATGATGTTGATCGCGACCCCGGAGACGATGTGGTCGACGCCGAAGGTGACGGTGGCCAGGGCGTGCAGCGCACCGCCGATGGCGCCGAGGAGGGCAGCGCCGAGGATGCCGACCCAGGGGCCGTAGAAGTAGGTGAAGTACGCCGCCCCCCAGGTGCCGAGGATCATCTGCCCCTCGAGGCCGATGTTGACCACGCCGGCGCGCTCGGCCCAGAGACCACCCATGGCGGCCATCAGGATCGGGCAGGTGGCGATCAGGGCGGCCCGCAGGCTGCCCGGGGTGTCCAGCTGGTTGGCCCCGGTGATCACCCGGACGGCGGACACGGCGGCGACCGCGAGCAGGACGACCAGGAGCCACTTGTAGTGGGAGCGGCCGGACCGCTCGGTGGGGGTCGTCGTCGGCTCCGTCTTGGTCGTGCTCATCAGGAGACCGCCTCTTCCTTCGCGGCCGTGGCCGTTTCGAGCTGCTTCTTGACGGCGTTCTGCTCGGCCGCGACCCGTCGCCGGCGGACGACCGCGTAGGCCACCACGACCGCGAGCACGATCACGCCCTGGGTGATCTGGACGACGTTCTGGGAGATGTCGGTCTCGATGGTCAACCGGTTCGACTGCTCGTTGAGGTAGGCGAACAGCACGGCTCCGAAGACGATGCCGAGCGGGCGGTTCTGCCCGAGCAGGGCAACCGCGATACCGGTGAATCCCAGCCCCGCCTGGAACGTCGTCCCGTAGGAGTGGGCGGAGCCGAACAGCGCGGGCATCCAGATCAAGCCGGCGATGGCGCCGGACAGCATCATCGAGATGACGATCATCCGGTTGACCTTGACGCCGGACGCCACTGCCGCCGTCTCGGACATGCCGGTGGCCCGCAGGTCGAAGCCGAAGCTGGTGCGGTTGAGCAGGAAGGAGAAGCCGATGCCGGCGAGGATCGCGAGGATGGCAAGGGTCCAGATCGACCCGTCCCGGTCCAGGAACGGCGTGAAGCCGTCGAGCCGGCTGCCCTCGGGGAGCACCGTCGTGCGCCGCGAGTTGCCCGCCCGGTCGCCGTAGGTGTTGAGGAAGTAACCGGTCAGCGTGACCGCGATCGCGTTGAGCATGATCGTCGAGATCACCTCGCTCACGCCTCGGGTGACCTTGAGCAGACCTGCGATGCCGGCCCAGATCGACCCCACGGCCATGGCCACCACGATGCTCAGGATGACGTTGCCGTAGCCGGGGAGCAGGGCGAGCCCCGCAACGACCGCAGCGACGTACGACGCCACGACGTACTGGCCTTCGACCCCGATGTTGAACAGGTTCATCTTGAAACCGATGGCCGCCGCGAGCGCCGACAGGAAGATCATCGACGACTGGTTGACGATGTTGACGATGGCGCGGCCGGCGGGCGGATCGATGATGATCGCCCAGAAGTCGGCGGGACTGCTGCCGGCGAAGACGATCAGCACGCTGGTGATGGCCATCGCGGCCACGACCGCGATCAGTGGGGCGAGCAGCGGGTTCAGGATCCGCGACACGACGCTCATTCGGACTCCTCGTCGTGCCCGCCGGTCATGGCCGAGCCGAGCTCCTTGGGGGTGACGGTCTGGGGGTCGAACTCACCGACGACCCGGCCGCGCAGGATCACCCGGATCGTGTCCGACAGCCCGATCAGCTCGTCGAGGTCGGCCGAGATCAGCAGGACGGCCAGACCTTCACGGCGGGCCTTCTTGATGTGCTCCCAGATGGCGGCCTGGGCGCCCACGTCGACACCGCGCGTCGGGTGCGCGGCGATCACCAGCACCGGGTCGCCGCTCATCTCCCGGCCGACGATCAGCTTCTGCTGGTTGCCACCGGACAGCGCGCGCGCCGCGGTGTCGATGCCGGGGGTGCGGACGTCGTAGGACTCGACGATGCGTTGGGTGTCCTCGCGGGCGCCGCGGCGGTCGATCAGGAGCCCCTTCGCCGCCGGCGGTCGGGTCTGGAAGCCGAGGATCCGGTTCTCCCAGAGCGGGGCGTCGAGCAGCAGCCCGTGCCGGTGCCGGTCCTCCGGGATGTAGCCGATGCCGGCCAGGCGGCGGTCGCGGGTGTCCCACCGGGTGATGTCCTCGCCACCGACGGTGACCGTCCCGCCGGTGGCCCGGCGGATGCCCATGATGGTCTCGACCAGTTCCGCCTGACCGTTGCCCTCGACCCCGGCGATGCCGAGGACCTCGCCGCGGTGGATGGTGAGGTCGATGTCGCTCAGCAGGGCCCGGCCGAAGGAGTCGGTGAGGCTGAGATCGGCCACCTCGAGCAGCACCTGGTCGGTCACGGTCGACTCGCCGGTCTCGGGCGACGGCAGCTCGGATCCCACCATCAGCTCGGCCAGCTGCTGCTTGTCGGTGTCCTCCGGCTTGGCCACGCCGACCGTGGTGCCGCGGCGCATCACCGTGATGTCGTCGGCGATCGCGAGCACCTCGTCGAGCTTGTGCGAGATGAACAGGATGGTGTGGCCTTCGGCCCTGAGCTCGCGGAGGTTCTCGAAGAGCGCGTCGACCTCCTGAGGCACCAGCACCGCGGTCGGCTCGTCGAGGATGATGATCTTGGCGCCGCGGAAGAGGACCTTGAGGATCTCCACCCGCTGGCGCTCACCGACGCCCAGGTCCTCGACCAGTTCGTCGGGGTCGAGGTCGAAGCCGTAGGCGTCGGAGATCTCGACGATCTTGGCCCGGGCGGCGTCGCCGATGCCGTGCATCTTCTCGGAGCCGAGAACGACGTTCTCCAGGACGGTGAGGTTGTCGGCCAGCATGAAGTGCTGGAAGACCATGCCGATGCCGTGCGCGATGGCGTCGATGGGCGAGGAGAAGGTGACCTTCTCGCCGTTGACGATCAAGGTGCCCTCGTCGGGCTTCTGCACGCCGTAGAGGATCTTCATCAGCGTGGACTTGCCGGCGCCGTTCTCCCCGATCAGCGCGTGGACCGTGCCGGCCCGGATGGTGATGTCGACGTCATGGTTGGCAATGACACCCGGGAAGCTCTTCCCTATCCCCTGGATCTGCACCGCATCGGCGGTGGCCGGCGACGCAGCCGTGGCACTCATCTGTCTCCCTCACCGGTCTCACGAAACCTGCCCCACCCGTGCTCCGCACGGCGGACAGGCCCGGAGTCACGCTACCGCGTGCCCCCGGGCCTGTTCTGGTCACCTCAGCTCAGGGAGCGTCCGGGACCTCGATGTCGCCCGCCTTGATCTGTTCGGCGAAGTCGTCGATCTGACCGGTGACGTCCTCGCTGAGGAAGTCACCGGAGGTGGAGTACCCCACTCCGTCAGCGGCCAGGTCGTAGGTCTGGTAGCTCACCAACGGCTCGCCGTCCGCCTGCGCCTGGATCATGTCGAAGGTCGCCGTGTCGACGCGCTTCAGCATGGAGGTCAGGATGTGCGCCTGCGCCTCGTCGCTCGCGCTGAGGTACTGGTCGGAGTCGACACCGATCGCCCACATGCCCTCGCCCGCCGTGACAGCGGCGTCGAAGACGCCAGCACCAGAACCGCCCGCGGCGTGGTAGACCACGTCGGCGCCTCCCTGGTACATCGCGTCGGCCGCAGCCTTGCCGCCCGCCGGGTCGTTGAAGCCCTTGAGGTCGGTCTCCTCGATGTAGGTGACGTCGACCTCGATCGCCTCGTCGACCGCGGCCACACCAGCGGCGTAGCCGGCCTCGAACTTCTTGATCAGGTCGACGTTGACACCACCGACGAACCCGACGTGGTCGGTCTCGGTGGTCAGGGCAGCAGCGACACCGACGAGGAACGAGCCCTCCTGCTCGGCGAAGCCGAGGTAGGCCACGTTGTCGTTGGGCTCCTCGTCCGGGTCAAAACCATCAACGACCGCGAAGTTGATCTCCGGGAAGTCGGGGGCCACGGCATTGGCCGCGTCGCTGTAGGCGAACCCGACCCCGATGATCGGGTTGTGGTCTCCCTCGGCGAGCGAGCGCAGACGGTCCTCGCGAGCCGACTCGGCCTCGCCGTCCTGGGCCTCGGCCTCGGTGCAGGTGGCGCCGACATCGTCGATCGCCTTCTGCATGCCGACTGCGGCCGAGTCGTTGAACGACTGGTCGCCACGGCCACCCACGTCGTAGGCAAGACCGACCTTGGGGCCGTCGCCGTCCACGTCACACAGGTCCTTCGGGGCGGACCCCGTCGACCCCTCATCATCCTGGGCGCAGCTGGCGAGTGCGAATACCAGCACTGCCGAGGCCGCTCCGATCTTGGTCAGACGACGCAAGATGCCTCCTCGATTTAAGTGCGCGCCACACGGAACTGGCGCGAGATCAGGCCTGACACTAGTGGTCGGGGGGGGCCGCGCAAGGGGACACAGCAGATAATCGCGGGGTTGTTACCGAGCGGTGACCAGCGCGATGACCGCCGCATGGGCCAGGACACGCGCCGCGATGGTGGTCGCGCGCTCGTCGACGGTGAGGTTTCCCTGGTGCAGGTCGTAGGTGGCACCCCCCGGCGTCCGGGTCCCGAGTCGACCCATCGCACCGGGCACCCGCTCGACGTACCACCCGAAGTCCTCGCCGCCGAGGCTCTGGGTGGCCGGGACCTGACCGTCGTCCCCGAGCACCCGGCGCACGGCGGTGCCGAGCACCTCGGTCGAGCCACGTTCGTTGACCACCGGCGGCACCCCGCGCTTGTAGTCCACGTCGGCCGTCACGCCGTACGGGGCCACGATCTCGTCGATCATGACGCGCACCAGCGACTCGGCATCGGCCCACGCGACCGCATCGAGCATCCGGATCGTGCCGGCGGCGTAGCCGCTGCCAGGGATCACGTTGGGCGCGGAACCGGCCTGCACGATGCCCCACACCACGCTGGCGCCCGCGCGTGGGTCGAGCCGGCGGGACAGGATCGCGGGAAGCTCGACGACGAGCTTTCCGAGGGCAAAGGTGAGGTCCTCGGTGAGATGGGGTCGGGAGGTGTGCCCACCCCGGCCGGTGAGCCGCACCGACAGTGCGTCGGCGGCGCCGGTGAGGGCCCCGTCCTTGATGCCGACGAGGCCGACATCGACGCTGGGGTCGCAGTGGAGCATGAAGATCCGGTCCACGTCCTCGAGTGCTCCGCAGCCCATGAGCTGCAGCGCTCCCCCCGGCATGATCTCCTCGGCCGGCTGGAAGAGCAACCGGACCCGGCCCGGGAGCTGGCCGCGGTGATGGGCCTCGCTCAGCGCCAGCCCGGCACCGACGAGACCTGCGGTGTGGACGTCGTGCCCGCAGGCGTGGGCGACGCCGGGGGTCGTGCTCGCCCAGGGCAGACCCGTGGTGTCGTCGACCGGCAGCGCGTCCAGGTCGGCCCGGAGCGCGACCAGCGGCCCGTCATGGCCGATGTCGGCGATGAGGCCGGTGCCCTCGAGGCGGGTGAGGGCGATCCCGGCCGTCTCCAGCCGGTCGGCCACCGCCGCCGTGGTGCGGTGCTCGCCCCAGGACAGCTCAGGGTGGGCGTGGAGGTCGCGACGAAACTCGACCAGGTCGTCGGTGCACTTCTCGACGACGGAGTCGATGGTGCTGGAAGCATCGGTGGGGTCGGTGGGTGAGCTCGGCATCGCCCTTCGAGGTTAGTTCACCGGGCGCTGTCGAGGCCCATCGGGGACCGTGGGCACCCACGCCTACGCGCCGGCCAGAGTCCCGTCCACGGGGGCGGCCTCGGGCCTGACCACGACGTCTGCCGATGCACTCGGCATCGGGATGACCCGACCATCGAGCAGATGTGTCAGGTGATCGGCTTGATCAGCGATGAGCAGATCGTGAGTCACGATGACCACGGACGTGCCGAGGTCGACGGTGACACCGCGCAGGATCTCGACCGTCTGCGCCGCAGTTTCACTGTCGAGGCTGCCGGTGGGTTCGTCGGCGAACACCAGCTCGGGTCGCGCCGCCAGTGCGCGGGCGATGGCGACGCGCTGTTGTTCTCCTCCCGAGAGCTGGTCGGGCTTGCGTCGAAGGGTCTGCCGATCCAGGCTCAGCCGGTCCGTCAGGGTGTCCAGCCAGGCCGGGTCGACACCCACGCCTGCGAGTCTGCCCGGGAGGGCGATGTTGTCGGCCGCCGTCAGGGACGGGACCAGGTTGAACCGCTGGAAGATGAAGCCGAACTGGCGGGACCTCATCCGGGCCAGGACCCGTTCGGTCTTTCCACCCAGGTCCTCGCCGTGGAAGACGACGAGTCCCGACGTCGGACGGTCAAGAGCACCGAGCAGGTGCAGCAGCGTGGACTTCCCGGAACCGGAGGGTCCGACGATGGCGTGGAGGGTCGCGCGCTCCACGCGGATGTTCACCTCATCGATCGCCGTGACGGCGTTGGCTGTCCTTTGTCGTCCATAGGTCCGGGTCAGGTTGACTGCTTCGATCAGTGGTGCCTCAGGAGCCATTGATGGCCTCCACGATCGACGCGCGACTCAGGCGCAGCCAGAGGACTCCGCTGCCGACGAGATCCGCCAGGACCAGGATCCCGGCGCCGGCCACCACCATCGTCGGGGTGACCATCGCGTGGAAGCCGAGGATCCCGGCATTGGTCAGCGCGATCACGGCGGCCGCGCACGGTGCGGCGATGACGGCCGCACCGACCGTGAGGAGAAGGGTGCGGGTCAGGTCGACCGAGACCGATCGTGCGGGGGTGAGTCCGATGGCTCGCAGGGTCGCGATCGACACCCGAGCCTGTTCCTGGGACGCGCGTCGAGCGTTGTAGAGCGAGGCGCCGCTGAACAGCGTCGTCATGGCGATCACGAGGAGGACCAGCGTGGTTCCGTTGCCGGCCCAGAACTCGCTGTTCGCCTCTTCGACATCTGCGGTGCTGATCAGCTGCACGTCGTTCAACGCGGTGCTCGCCAAGAACTCCTCCGCGCGTGAGCGCGAGTCGGGCCCCGCGACGATGAACCCGTAGGCGTCCGCGTCGGGTGTCGCGTCGGAGGGCGCGCGGAACAAGTCCGGCGACGTGAAGACGACCGCCCGGTTGAGCAGGCTCATCGGGTCGAGCGGGTGGGCGACGATCCGCAGGTCCCGGCCCCGGATCGTCACCACCTCGCCGATGCCGCCCACGTCAGCGTCTGCCACCACGGCATGAGGCTCCAGGTGGCATCGACCGTTCTCGAGTTCGCACTGGGCGCTGGTGGGGTCCACTTCCGGGGCCAGGAGCGAGACTCCTTCGCCCTGCGCCGGGGCCAGCACGAGTGACGCCTGACGGCCACCGTCTGCGAACCCGATCTCGGCGAGCTGAGACCAGTACGCCAGGACGCCCGGCGAGGACGAGGCCGAGAAGGCTGCCTCCGCGCTGTCGCGGATCCTGCTGTCGTTCATGAAGTGTTCGGTGCCGCTCTGCATCACCCAGGTCAGGTCGGCCGGTTCGCCCACACCGGCCACGAGGCGATCCACCATCCGGTTGGGGCCCTCACGGACCTCGGCCTCCAGCGCCAGGGACACCGCGAGCACGGTGACGGCGATGGACGGCACCACCAGGGCTGTCAGGAACAGGGTCGAGGACCGTCGGCGAGCCTCCCCTGACAGACCAACCAGCGCCAGCTTGAGCCTCGCGCGCCCAGGTCGAGTCGTCACGGCCGCCATCACGAGGACGAGACCCAGTCCCGCGACGCCAGGCCCTGCGATGCGAACGGCATGGAGGACTGCTCGGGCAGCCGCCGTGATGTCGAAGTCCATCAGCGGGCACGCCAGTGGGCGGTGTCCACCAGCACGATCTGATAGACGAGATCGCCCTCAGGAATCACGAAGTGGGTCTGGGCGGGCGAGAAGCCGGCAGCCTCAACGAGATCCATGACCTGGTCCACGCGACGCTGGAAGAGCGACGGCCACTGGATCACGTGCTCGAAGACGTCCTGCTCGGGGCGAGGCGTCAGCATGTTGGCGAACACGATGAGCCCGCCGGGCTCGAGCGCTTCGGCCACTCGCTGGAGCAGCGAGATCGCCAACGGGTCAGGCAGGTACTCGAACAGTCCGAGCATCTCGACGGCGGTCATCGATCCGGCGCCCAGCACCGCAGCGAGATCGATCGCTTCGAAACGGTCCAGGTCCACCAGATCATTCAGGAGGAGCCGGACCGGAACTCCGGGGTCGCGCTGGCGGGTCACCTCGCTGGCGACGGCGAGGGCGAGCGGGTCACGGTCCAGCATCGTCAACCCCTCGACAGCCACCCCGCGCGCGTGCAGATCGGCCAGGATGTCGACGGCCGGCCCCGCAGCACCGCACGCCAGACTGGCCATCGTCACGGGGGCGCCACGTTCGGACAAGGACTCACCCAGGAGCCCGGCTGCTGCCAGGGCCCTCGTCCGGATCGCACGACCGTCGAGCGTTCCCTGCATCAAGAAGCTCGCCCACTCGGTGTACGGGGACGTGAGGAAGTGGTCATAGGCCTGGAGACGAGCCTCGGCACGCTCCTCCCCGATGAGCTCGACAAGGATGTCGGCGGGTGGTCGACCACCGATCTCGCACTGCCGCAGATTGAAGGGCGTGACGCCGGATCCGAGGGTGCCGTGTTCTCCGGCCACGTAGATGGGGTGGAGCGCCAGCGCGTGCTTCCGCAGGCGCATCCAGGCTTCGACGGCGCGGTCCTCCCGGAGCAACTGGGGGTTCATCAAGCCGGCGCCGATCTCTCGCATCGTCCGATCGCGCACATCTCGAACCGCGTCCATGGCCCGCACCAGGTCCGGGCCATCGAGGGTGTGAGGGTCGTCAATTTCGAGCAGCTCGGCCTTGGCACCACGCGCCATCACCGCGTGGAGTTGGCCCTCGATCTCGTCGCGGATGCGGTCGAATTCGGCAGGCTGATCCACCGTCCTCATGGGGGCCCCTCCCTTCGGTCGATTCCGTGCGAATACCGGACACAGCGCACCTGCGCAGCCATCTCAACGGCGAGACGAACTTGTGGGAGCGTAAGGGAGCGTCTGGCCGCGCATACGCAGAATCGTCAATCTCGCGGGGGCATCCCGCGTCCTAGAACGGTCGTCAGACCTGACGACCGTCGTACGCGGCCAGGACGAGGTCGGCCGCCACCGGGGCCGTGATCTCTCCGGCCAGCACGCGCCGGCGAAGGTCCTCGCGGATCGCGATGACGCTCGGTGAGCGGCGGAGCCGGTCGGCGAGCTCGTCACGGACGAGGGCCCAGGTGAAGTCCAGCTGCTGCTCGGCCCGCTTGGTGGCGAGGCCCTGTTCGCCGAGGTGTTCGCGGTGGTCCAGGACCCGCCTCCAGACGTCGTCGACGCCCTCGCCGGTCAGCCCCGAGCAGGTGACCACGGGGGGCGCCCACTCGTCGTGACCGCGGACCAGTCGCAGTGCGCCGGCGAGCTCGCGAGCCGCGCTGCGGGCCTCGCCCCGACGGTCGTCGCCCCCGCCGTCGTCGGCCTTGTTGACCGCGATCACGTCGGCGATCTCGAGGATGCCCTTCTTGATGCCCTGCAGCTGGTCCCCGGTGCGGGCGAGGGTGAGGAAGAGGAAGGTGTCGACCATTCCGGCGACGGTGATCTCGGACTGACCGACCCCGACCGTCTCGACGAGCACCACGTCGTACCCGGCTGCCTCGAGCACCGTCATCGCCTGCGTCGTCGCCCGCGCCACTCCGCCGAGCGTGCCCGCGGCGGGTGACGGCCTGATGTAGGCGGCGGGATCGACGGCGAGTCGGCCCATCCGGGTCTTGTCGCCGAGGACCGAGCCTCCGGTGCGGACGCTCGACGGGTCGACCGCCAGCACCCCGACCCGATGCCCGGCGGCCGTGAGCCGGGTGCCGAGCTGCTCGATGAAGGTGGACTTGCCGACCCCGGGGACCCCCGAGATCCCCACCCGCACCGCGTCGCCCGGCTCGAACCGGGCGAGCAGGTCGCGCGCCAACGCGCGGTGCTCGGCGCGCGTCGACTCCATCAGCGTGATGCCACGCGAGACCGCGGCGCGCTGCCGCTCCCGGATGCCGGCGGCGAGGCTGTCGAGGTCGTTCAATGCCCGAGCTGCTCCGCCAGCTTGTGGAGCAGGTCGAGGGCCGACTCGGCGATCACGGTCCCGGGCAGGAACACCGCGGCGGCCCCCATCTCCTGGAGGGTCGGAACGTCGTCGGGCGGGATCACCCCGCCGATGACGACCATGATGTCGTCGCGACCGAGATCGGCGAGCGCGTGACGCAGCTGCGGGAGAAGCACGAGGTGACCGGCCGCCAGCGACGAGACCCCCACGATGTGGACGTCGGCGTCGACGGCCTGCTGGGCGACCTCGTCGGGGGTCGAGAACAGTGGCCCCACGTCGACGTCGAAGCCCATGTCGGCGAAGGCGCTCACCACGACCTTCTGGCCGCGATCGTGTCCGTCCTGTCCCATCTTGGCGACCAGGATCCGGGGGCGGCGACCTTCGTGCTCCTCGAACTCGTCGGCCAGGGCGATGACGCGCTGCACCGGACCGTCGTTGCCGGACTCGTCGCGGTACACGCCGGAGATGGTACGGATCACGGCCTGGTGCCGCCCATAGACCTTCTCGAGGGCCCCGGAGATCTCGCCGACCGTGGCCTTGGCCCGCGCCGCGTCGACCGCGAGCCCGAGCAGGTTGCCATCGAGACCGGAACCGCCGCCGTTCTCGGCGCTGCGGGTGAGGGTCTCGAGCGTGCGGTCCACCTCAGCCTGGTCTCGCTCGGCCCGCAACCGCTCGAGCTTGGCCATCTGCTGGCGATAGACGTCATCGTTGTCGACACGGAGCACGTCGAGCTTGTCCTCGGTCTCCAGGCGGAAGGTGTTCACCCCGATCACCTGCTGGTGACCGGAGTCGATCCGCGCCTGGGTCCGGGCCGCCGCCTCCTCGATACGCATCTTCGGGATGCCCTGCTCGATGGCGGCCGCCATGCCGCCGGCCTGCTCGGCCTCACGGATGTGACCCCACGCCCGCTCGGCGAGGTCGTGGGTGAGCCGCTCGACGTAGTAGGAGCCCGCCCACGGGTCGATGGTGTCGGTCGTCCCGCTCTCCTGCTGCAGCAGGAGCTGGGTGTTCCGCGCGATCCGGGCCGAGAAGTCGGTCGGCAGGGCGATCGCCTCGTCGAGAGCGTTGGTGTGCAACGACTGGGTGTGGCCCTGGGTGGCGGCCATCGCCTCGATGCAGGTGCGACCCACGTTGTTGAACACGTCCTGGGCGGTGAGTGACCAGCCGCTGGTCTGGCAATGGGTCCGCAGGCTGAGTGACTTCGGGTTCTGCGGCTCGAACTCGCGCACCAACCGGCTCCAGATGGCACGCGCTGCGCGCATCTTGGCGACCTCCATGAAGAAGTTCATGCCGATCGCCCAGAAGAAGCTGAGCCGCGGGGCGAACCGGTCGATGTCGAGGCCCGCCTCCACGCCGGCCCGGAGGTACTCCACGCCGTCGGCCAAGGTGTAGGCGAGCTCGAGATCGGCGGTCGCTCCCGCCTCCTGCATGTGGTAGCCGGAGATCGAGATCGAGTTGAACCGAGGCATCCGCTCGGCGGTGAACGCGAAGATGTCGGAGATGATCCGCATGCTCGGCGCGGGTGGATAGATGTAGGTGTTGCGGACCATGAACTCCTTGAGGATGTCGTTCTGGATCGTCCCCGCGAGGTGTTCCGGTTTCACCCCCTGCTCCTCGGCCGCCGCGATGTAGAGCGCCATCACCGGGAGCACGGCGCCGTTCATCGTCATCGACACCGACATCTGGTCGAGGGGGATGCCGTCGAAGAGGGTGCGCGCGTCGTAGATGGAGTCGATCGCCACGCCGGCCATGCCCACGTCGCCCCGCACCCGTGGGTGGTCGGAGTCGTAGCCGCGATGGGTCGCCAGATCGAAGGCCACGCTCAGGCCCTTCTGGCCCGCGGCGAGGTTGCGGCGGTAGAACGCGTTGGACGCCTCGGCGGTCGAGAAGCCGGCGTACTGGCGGACCGTCCACGGCTGGGTGGTGTACATCGTCGGATAGGGCCCGCGCAGGAAGGGGCTGAGTCCGGGCCAGGTGTCGAGCGCATCGAGATTCGCGAGCTGCTCCGGCCCGTACTGCGGCAGGATGTCGATGCCCTCCGGGCTGGTCCACGGCTCGCCGCTGCCGGTGGTGGACGTGCGAGCCTCGAAACCCCCGGCACCCCCCAGCTCCAGCCCCGCGAAGCTCTCCGGAACGCTCATGCCAGCACTCCCCTCGTCCGGCGCAGGAAGTCCAGCGCGTCCATCCCGGTCCAGCACTGGTCGTCGGCGCCGAGGTCAGCCCTGCCAGCCACGATGACATGGCGGGCGCCGGCCTCCCGCAGCGCGGCGACCAGGTCGGCCCCCCACTCGGCGTAGGTCGGGTCCGTGCCGGCCAGGCAGGCGACCGGTTGGCCGTCGTACGCCGCGAGGACGGACTCGACGCCCTCGGTCGGACCGGCCGGGGCGACCGGCACTCCCCCGGCAGCGAACAGGTTGGTGGCGAACCCGGCGCGCACGGTGTGGGCCGCGACCGGACCCATCGTTGCCAGGAACACCGGGGTCGTGGCGGGTTCGTCGCGCAACTCCTCGAAGGGGGCGCCCCAGCGGCGTACCCCGTCATGCCAGCGACCGGGCCGCTCGGGCAGCGACTCGGCGAGGTTCGGGAACTCGGTGAGGCCGGTGATCGGACGCCGCCGGGTGGCGATCGCGGCGTCGCGGCGCTCGACCACGTCGGCGACCCGCGCGTCGAACGCCTCGGCGCCCTCGGACTCGATCCGCCCCAGCTCGTCCCAGGCGGCCAGGGCCAGGTCGTCGGTCAGCTTCTCGACGGCGTAGGAGCCGCCGGCGGGGTCGGCGACCCGGCCGAGGTGGGACTCGGAGATCAGCAGCGGCGAGGTGTTCCGGGCGATCCGACGGGCGAACGCGTCCGACTCGCCGAGCGGGCTGTCGAACGGGATCACGGTGACCGCGTCGGCGCCGCCGATACCGGCTCCGAAGGCGGCCACGGTGGTGCGCAGCAGGTTGACCCACGGGTCGTACTTGCTCATCATCGGTCGACTGGTGACGGCGTGGATCCGCATCGCGCAGTCGTCGGCACCGCTCAGCTCGAGCATCCGCGCCCAGAGTCGACGCGCGGCGCGGAACTTGGCGATCGTCGGGAACTGTTCGTCGGTCGCGGCCAGCCTGAACTCCACCAGGCCGGCGGCCTCGTCGACCGTGAAGCCCGCTCCGGTCAGGGTGCGCAGGTACGACGCTGCGGTGGCGAGAGCGTGGCCGAGCTCCTGGACATCCGAGGCGCCACGGTCGTGCACCGCCGTGCCGTCGACGACGGCGGCGAGCACGCCGGCGGCCCGCGCCAGCTCGGCGATCTCGATGACGTCGTCTGCCGCGGCGTCGGCGCCCAGGTTGGTGCCCTCGGCGGGGTCGACGTAGGTGAGCAGGTCGAGGAAGGTGCGGGCCCGGTCGGGGGTGGTGCCGTCGAGCACCACGGGGGCGAGGTCGAGCAGCACACCGTCGAGGAGCGACGCCAGGTCCGCGTCGGCGGCGACCCAGAGTGAGGTCGCCCCGGTGTCGAGGTCGGACAGAGCCTGCTCGCGGTCGGTCACCCTGGTGCGGACGTGCCAGCCGCCGACCCGGGTCGGCCGACCGGAGGTGGCCAGGTCGTCGAGCAGGTCCGGCGTACCGAGAGGCGGCACGGCGATCCCGTCCAGCGTGGTGCGGGTGAGTTCATGCCAGGCGAGTTCGTCGGCGTCGTCCGCGCCGAGTCGACCGGCCTTGCGAAGCACAGCCGCGGCGGCGGCTTCCCACTCCGTGCGGTCGTGCTCGTCCTCGGGAGCGGCCAGCGCGAGCGAGCCCTGTGCGGGCTCGAGCTCGGTGGGCTCGTCCAACCCGCCGTCGAGCGGCTCGTCTGACGTCATGGGACGAACGATAGGAGGGTGGCCGCCCGGGGGCCACCGAGTGTGACCTAACCCCGGCCGGTCCGCTGATTGCTTCATTCCCGGTGCGTGACGCTCGCGGTGGCGTCATGCTGGACCGATGAGGATCCCCGTGGCCATCGGTGCCGCCGTGCTGGTGCTGTCCGGCGGCGCGCTGGGCGGGGTCCTGAGCGGCACCCTGACCTCCGCCGACCCCACGAACGCCAGCCGGGCAGAGGCGGCTCCGACCGCCGAGGACGACCCGAAGGACAAGAAGGACAAGAAGGACAAGCGGGAGAAGGCGGAGAAGAAGCACGACAAGGCGGACAAGCACCGTCAGCAGCGTGCCTTCGTCACGGCCAAGAAGACGTGGAGCGCCTGCGTCGCGGAGGCCGAGCCCCGGCGTGGCCGGGACCAGTTCGACCCCGAGCAGGCGTGCGGCACCAAGCCTCACCCCCACCACCCGTCCGGCAAGCCCGGGCACGCCCGTTCCAGCTGACCCCCGTGGCCATCGACGAGGGGCTCGACGTCGTCCTGCGCACGCCGCTCAACGATGATGCTCCGCGGTGGCTGGCGATGCTCGAGGACGCCGAGTACCGACAGTTCGGCACTCCCTCGTTCGTCTCGGTGACCAGCGATGCGGCTGGGGCCACCGAGAAGTTCGCCCGCTCGATCGAGGACTGGGCCGAGCGCCGGCCGGGCACGTTGGTGATCGCCGACGCGGCCGACCCCTTTCACTTCCTCGGGGACATCTCGTGGCGCTGGACGTCGAGCGAGAGTCTCGGCGTCGCGGAACTCGGCTACGTCGTGCACCCGGACGCCCGCGGCCGCGGGGTCGGCCGGAAGGCCATCGTGCTGCTGACTCGTTGGCTGCTGGCCCCTGACGGACGCGCCCTGGGGCGCGTGCAGCTCGACCACAGCATCGAGAACCCGGCCTCCTGCCGGGTCGCCCTGGCCGCGGGTCTCGAGCAGGAAGGCATCCGGCGCGGCTTCCTGCCGCTGCGAGACCCGGACGGTCAGGTACGCCGCCACGACGTGTGCCTCCACGGCACCATCACCCCGCCGCCACTCCCGGCCCGAACCACCAGCTGAAAGCCGTCGCCGCGGGCGGGCCGGCGACCCCATACTCGTGCCATGCCCAGCTCCAGCCAGTGGCTCGCCTTCGTCGTCGCCTCGCTCCTGTTCATCCAGGTGCCGGGGCCGAGCCTGTTGTTCATGCTCGGCCGGGCGCTGACCGTCAGCCTGCGCGATGCCCTGGTCTCGGTCGCCGGCAACGCACTCGGTCTGGTCGCCCAGGTGATGCTGGTCGCGATCGGGCTCGGAGCCGTCGTGGCCGCGAGCACGACGGCCTACACGGGGTTGAAGATCGTCGGGGCGGCGTACGTCGTCTGGCTGGGTGTTCAGGCGATCCGCCACCGTGGTGATGCCCGGATCGCTCTGTTGTCGGGGCAGCGGCCGCCCGAGCGTGCCACCGCGGCGTTGCGCACCGGCTTCGTCGTGGGGGTCACCAATCCGAAGACGATCGTCTTCTTCGTCGCCTTCCTGCCCCAGTTCACCTCGCCGAACTCGGCCACCGGCCCGCAGCTCGCGTTGCTCGGCCTGACCTTCGGCCTGCTCGCCGTGGCCTCCGACAGCATCTGGGCGGTGGTCGCGGGGCGTGCGCGGCTCTGGTTCGCCCGCCGGCCCCGCCGCCTCGACACGATGAGCACCGCAGGTGGCGTGATGATGATCGGGCTGGGCGCCACGCTGGTGGCTACCGAGTGACCTCGGACGGACTCGTGGTCCCGGTCGGTTGCGCGAAGTAGCGCTCCAGCGCCTCGGCCACCACCTGGTCGCGGGTGGTGCCGGAGCTCGTGGCCGCCTCGGCGACCTGCTGCTCCAGCCGGGCCGGGATCCGGACGGCGGCACCGGGCTCGTCCGCCCCGCGCTTGCCGAACAGTGCCAGGGCGAGGGTGATGACGGTGCCCAGGACGTCGAGGATGGCGAGCACGCCCAGCAGCCGGAGCATGCCGTCCGAGCCGGACTCGGACACGATCATCGCGCACACGATCGCCGCGACCGCCACCGCGAGGACGACCGTCGGCCACAGCACCACCCGGACCCGGGCACGGGCACCGGCCAGGGCCAGCAGCAGGGACAGCTGGGCCAGGGTCGCAGCGAGAGTGACGCCGACCCCGAACAGGCGAGCCAACCCGCCCCCGACGTCGCCCCAGACCACGACCAGAGCGGTGACGAACGGCAGCAGCACCACGATCCCGCCCACCACGCCGACGAGTTGGAAACGTGTGCCGGCCGTGGCGAGGTAGCACAGCATCGCGACGCTGGTGGTGCCGACGATGAGGGTCGTCATCAGGACCTGGCCCTCGACCTCCCCGAACGCGCCGCCTCCCAGCAGCGCGATCACCCCCATCAGGGCCGCGATGCTGAAGGACCCGATGGTCAGCCAGACAACGAGGCGGCGGACGGGGGCGCTGGCGGTGTCCTCGGCAGGCTTCATGACGTCAGTGTCCCGCTGACAGGGGTGGTTGGGATGAGTTCGAAGACTCAGCCGGCCTGACCCGTTCGGGCAGTGTGTGTCGGCACTGTTTCACTGGGCTGATGCACCCACGCCTGCTGGTCCTGCCGGCCCTCGCCCTCGTCCTCGCGGGCTGCGGCACCAGCGACGAGGCACCGACCGGAGGGTCCTCCGCGGAGACCACCGTCGACGGCGCCGACGCACTGAGGTGGGGATCAGGCGAGCGCGGCGTCGTCCTGGCGCACGGTTCCGCCTTCGACGCGGCCAGCTGGGAGGCGCAGGCGACCGCGATCGCGGAACAGGGAGCGACCGTGGTGGCGGTCGAGGACACCAGCCCGGACAGCATCGAGGCTGCCGTCGCAGCGCTCCGGGACGAAGGGATCGAGGACATTGCGCTGATCGGCGGCAGCTCCGGTGCCGACGCGATCCTGCAGCTGTTGAGCGACCAGCCGGACCTCGCCTCCGAGCTGATCCTGATCTCCCCCAACTCGGCGGTACGACTGGAGGGCGACCAGCCCAAGCTCTTCGTGGCCAGCGAGGACGAGAGCGTCGCCGACGTCTCGGAGGAGCTGGCCGACTCTGCTGCCGGTGACGAGAACGCGGTCGAGCTGCTGCCGGGCTCGGCGCACGCCCAGAACATCTTCGACACCGATCAGGCCGAGCCGCTGCTCGACCTGATCCTGGAACGTCTCGCCGCAGGCTGAGCCGACTACACCTCGGTGCGGCTGTCGGTGTCCTTGTTGCGCATCCCGATCTTGTTGCCCAGCCAGACCAGGGGGTCGTACTTCCGGTCGGCCACGCGCTCCTTCATCGGGATGATCGCGTTGTCGGTGATCTTGATGCCCTCGGGGCAGACCTCGGTGCAGCACTTGGTGATGTTGCACATCCCGATGCCGGCCTGCTCCTGGGCCAGCTTGCGGCGGTCCTGGGTGTCCAGGGGATGCATGTCGAGCTCGGCGTACCGGATGAAGAGCCGCGGCCCTGCGAAGGCCGGCTTGTTCTCCTCGTGGTCGCGCACCACGTGGCACACGTCCTGGCACAGGAAGCACTCGATGCACTTGCGGAACTCCTGCCCGCGCTCGACGTCCTCCTGCATCATCCGCCGCTTGCCGTCCTCGTCGCGTGGCGGCAGCTCGGCGTAGGGCAGCTCCTTGGCCTTCTCGTAGTTGAACGAGACATCGGTGACCAGGTCGCGGATGATCGGGAACGCGCGCAGCGGCGTGACCGTGATCGTCTCCGACGGGTCGAAGTCGGAGAGCCGGGTCATGCACAGCAGCCGCGGACGGCCGTTGATCTCGGCGCTGCACGAACCGCACTTGCCCGCCTTGCAGTTCCAGCGGATCGCGAGGTCGCCGGCCTGGGTCGCCTGCACCCGGTGCAGTGCGTCGAGGACGACCTCACCCTCGGACACCTCGACGGTGTAGTCGCCGAGGTCGCCGCCCTCGGCGTCGCCGCGCCAGACACGCATCTTCAGGTCGTAGCCACTCATGTCAACTTCCTTGTCCTGAGCCTGTCGAAGGGTCCTCGAAGAACGTCTTGAGGTCGTCGGGCATGACTGGGAGCGCTTGCTCCGCGAGGTCGACACCGTCACCGGACTGGTTGAGCGTGAGCACCAGGTTCTTGGCACCCCACTCGGGGTTGGGCCCCGGGAAGTCCTCGCGGGTGTGGCCGCCGCGCGACTCCTGCCGCGCCAGCGCCGCCTTCGCGATGCACTCCGAGACCAGCAGCATGTTGTGCAGGTCGAGCGCCAGGTGCCAGCCCGGGTTGTACTGGCGGTGGCCCTCGACGACCATCCTGGCGGCCCGCTGCTTGAACGTCGTCAGCGCCGTGAGCGACTCCTCCAGCTCCGGCGCGGTCCGGATGATGCCGACCAGGTCGTTCATGGTGCCCTGGAGGTCGGACTGGATCGTGTAGGGGTTCTCGCCCCCCTCGACCTCGAACGGCGCGACGGCAGCCTGCTGTGCCGCCTTCACCTCGCCCTCGACCACCGACGGCCGGTCCTCGCCGAGCCCTGCGGTGTACGACGCAGCCGCTTCGCCGGCGCGCTTGCCGAAGACCAGCAGGTCGGACAGCGAGTTGCCGCCGAGCCGGTTCGATCCGTGCATGCCACCGGACACCTCCCCGGCGGCGTACAGCCCGGTCACTGCGCTCTGCTGGGTGTCGGGGTCGACCTCGACACCGCCCATGACGTAGTGGCAGGTCGGCCCGATCTCCATCGCCTCGGCCGTGATGTCGACGTCGGCCAGCTCCTTGAACTGGTGGTACATCGACGGCAGCCGCTTGCGGATGAACTCCGGCGTACGCCGCGACGCGATGTCGAGGTAGATGCCGCCGTGGGGCGTGCCGCGGCCGGCCTTGATCTCGGAGTTGATCGCCCGCGCCACCTCGTCACGCGGCAGCAGCTCGGGTGGCCGCCGGTTGTTCGCCTTGTCGTCGTACCACCGGTCGGCCTCCTCCTCGGAGTCGGCCGTCTCCGCCTTGAAGAACTCGGGGATGTAGTCGAACATGAACCGCTTGCCCTCGGAGTTCTTCAGGATGCCGCCGTCGCCGCGCACCGATTCGGTGACCAGCAGCCCCTTCACCGACGGTGGCCACACCATGCCGGTCGGGTGGAACTGGACGAACTCCATGTTGATCAGCGCGGCACCGGCCCGCAGCGCGAGCGCGTGGCCGTCCCCGGTGTACTCCCACGAGTTCGAGGTGACCTTGTAGGACTTGCCGATGCCGCCGGTCGCCAGGATCACGCTGGGCGCCTCGAAGGTGATGAAGCGGCCCGTCTCGCGCCAGTAGGCCACGGCGCCGGCGACGGCGTCCCCCGCCTTGAGGATCTCGGTGACCGTGCACTCCATGTAGACGTCGATGCCGAGCTGGACCGCCCGCTGCTGGAGTGTGCGGATCAGCTCCAGGCCGGTGCGGTCGCCGACGTGGGCGAGCCGGGCGTACTTGTGGCCGCCGAAGTCCCGCTGGCTGATGAGGCCGTCCTCGGTGCGGTCGAACAGCGCCCCCCAGTCCTCGAGCTCGAGCACCCGCTCGGGCGCCTCCTGGGCGTGGAGCTGGGCCATCCGCCAGTTGTTGAGCATCTTCCCGCCGCGCATGGTGTCGCGGAAGTGGACCTGCCAGTTGTCCTCGGGCCAGCGGTTGCCGAGCGCGGCGGCGGCCCCGCCCTCGGCCATCACCGTGTGGGCCTTGCCCAGCAGCGACTTGCAGACGATCGCGGTCCGGGCGCCCGCCCCGTGCGCCGCGATCGCCGCCCGCAGCCCGGCGCCACCCGCGCCGATCACGACCACGTCGTAGGAGTGGTGTTCCGCGCCGGAGGGCGCGTCGCCGGACATCTCGTTGCCGGTCATGGGGTGTCTGTTCGGGGATTCAGTCATGTGAGGCCTTCCGGGGTCCCCGCGGCGTTGTGAGCGGGAGGAGCGGAGCGGGAGGAGCGATCAACGTCGTGGGGTGGTTCAGAAGAATTTCACGTCCTCGATCACGTTGGTGGCGAGCAGGTAGATGTAGAGGTCGACCAGCGCCACCGAGAACAGGGAGTACCACGCGTAGCGGGCGTGGTGCTGGTTGAGCGTCGAGACCCAGGTCCACATCCGGTAGCGGACCGGGTGCTTGGAGAAGTGGCGCAGCCGGCCACCGACGACATGGCGGCAGGAGTGGCACGACAGCGTGTAGAGCCAGATCAGGACGACGTTGATGAGCATCAGCAGCGTGCCGAGGCCCATGTGCCCCCACTCGTGCTGCTCGTTGCGGAACGCCAGCACCACGTCGAAGCTCAGCACCAGGCCGACCACGACCGCGGCGTACCAGAACCAGCGGTGTGCGTTCTGGAAGATCAGCGGGAACCGGGTCTCGCCGGAGTACGCCTTGTGGGGCTCGGCGACGCCGCACGCCGGCGGGCTGAGCCAGAACGCCCGGTAGTAGGCCTTGCGGTAGTAGTAGCAGGTCATCCGGAACCCGAGCGGGAACACCAGGATGATCAGGGCCGCGGAGAAGGGGAACGCTGCGAACGGCTGACCGAAGTCGCTGGCCCCCTCCACGCAGTCGCCCAGGCACGGTGAGTAGAACGGCGAGAGGTAGGGCGAGGCGTAGTAGTCGCGTCCCATGAACGCCCGCACCGTGGCGTAGACGATGAACGCGAAGAACACCACGAAAGTCGCCAGCGGGGCGAGCCACCACCGGTCGCTTCGCAGCGTCCGCTCCTCGATGCTGGCCCGGCCGGGGCCGGTCACTCCAGTCGTCATGTGTGCCTCTCGAATCAGATACCCGCCGTACGACGGGTTGCAGTCTTGCCTGCCGGGAGCCACATGTGAAGCAGGCCACTCCGCCGGAGTCCACGTGGCGGTGAAAGGTCCGGCTACTCGGCCTCGGCCTCCGCGATCCAGTCCAGCAGCAGGGTCGCGAACGCGTCGGGGTGCTCCAGGGACGGCAGGTGGGCCGCGTCGGGCCAGACCACCTGACGGGAGCCGGTGACCCCGGAGAGGACGGCCGTCGCGGCCCGGTCGATGGCGTCGAGGTCGAGAGCGCCGCTCAGCACCAGCGTCCGCACGTCGATCTCGCCGAGCCGGTCGAGCGCCGGCGGCTCGAGCTCGAACTCCTCGACGTCGTCCCAGTCCGCGGTCAGCTCGAAGGCCAGCCGCTGCATCGTCCCCACCCGGGCACGCACCTCGGGCGCGACCCGGCCCGCCCCCTGACCGGGCCCGTCCACCCACGTGGCCAGGTTCGCCTCGACCGCGGCGTCGAGGTCGCCTGCCGCCAGGGCGAGGTTCTCAGCGTCCACGAAGGCCCGCAGCTGCGGCGTCATCTCCGGGATCAGCGAGCCGCCGGGCGCCACCAGGAGCAGGGAGGAGACCCGCCCGGGATCGGTCAGGGCCACCTCGACGGCGACTCCCGCCCCGAAGGAGGCACCCACGACGTGGGCGTGCTCGACGTCGACGCGCGTCAGCACGTCGAGGACGTCCTGGTGCGGCGCCAGCTCTCCGTCCGGCCGCCCCGTGGAGGCCCCGAAGCCGCGCAGATCGACCCGGAGCACGTCACGTCGCTCCCGGAGCCGGTCGAGCACCGGATCCCACATCCTGCGGTCCGCGACCCCGGCATGCAGCAGCAGCACCGGGACGTCGCCGGCGGGTCCGGATCGGTCGAAAGCCAGCTCGTCCATGGGCTCATTCAAGGATCCCCGGGGGGTGGGCGGCAACCCGATTCCCACGCTGCGTCCCCGAGGCCGAGAGCGCCCTCCGCAGGTGCCACGACTTTCCTGCGCCGCGCCTCTACCGGAAACCCGGTTCGGGGCCTACGGTGGCGTCACCAGGATGCGCATCATGAAACGGATTGCGCCATGCGCAACATGAAGGTCAGATCCCCCCGCGGTACGCCGCGCGCCGCTCGGCGGTCGGTACCGCCGCGCCGTCCGGCGACCGCGGGGTTGGTCGATCTGCTGGAGCGGCCGCGCTTCGAGGTCCTGCCGACGGCCGGGACGGCCGAGCTGGTCGCCGCTCACGTGCCAGGGGGGCGGATGCTGACGGTGACCGCGTCCCCGAATCGCGGCCTCGAGCCCACCTTGGCCCTCTCGGTCGAGCTCGCCGGTCTGGGCTATGAGGCGGTTCCGCACCTGGCCGCCAGGATGGTCGCCGACGCCGCCCATCTCGCCGAGATCGTCGCCCGCCTCCAGGAGGCCGGCATCAGCCGGATCTTCGTCCCCAGCGGTGATGCCCAGCAGGCGGGGGGGTACCCCGACGCGGTCGCGTTGCTCACGGGGCTGGCCGCCCTGGGTTCGCCCTTCCCGTACGTCGGCATCACCGGCTATCCCGAGTCGCACCCCACGATTCCCGACGACCTGACCGTCCAGGCGATGTGGGACAAGCGTCGGCACGCCACCGAGATGGTGAGCAACCTGACGTTCGACCCACGGGTCGTCGAGACCTGGCTGGCCCGGGTGCGGCAACGTGGCGTCTCGCTGCCACTGTGGCTGGGCGTACCGGGCCGGGTGGACCCCGCCCGGCTGCTCGGCGTCGCAACCAGGATCGGTGTCGGGGAGTCGGCGCGGTTCCTGGTCAAGCACCGTCGGACGATGGCGCGCCTCGCCGCACCCCGAGGCTTCGATGCCGAGTCCTTCCTGCGGCGGCTCGCGCCCACGCTCGCCCGAGACGAGTCGGTGATCGCCGGGCTGCACGTCTTCACGTTCAACCAGGTCGCCGAGACCGAGGCCTGGCGGCTCGAACTGATCGCCCGACTCCACGAAGGGGGCGCCCGCTGACCCAGCCGCCCGTCCGACCGCAGCACCGCACCACCGCATCACCTCGACGCCGTCGACCCGTCCGCGGGTCCATCCACCAGGAGCCACCCATGAGCCAGAACATCCCGTCGGTCGACCAGTCGGACCGACGCGTCCCCGTGAACCTGCGCCAGTCCGGCTGGACGCCGGTGCAGATGCTGATCGACACGCGGGTGCGCAAGTCGCCCTACTGGCACCTCTCCGCCGAGGCGGGATGCTGGCGCGCGTCGGTCTACAACCGGATGTACCACCCCCGCGGCTACGTGCGTCCCGAGGACGGCGGCGCGATGGCGGAGTACGAGTCCCTGGTCAACCACGTCACGATGTGGAATGTCGCGGTCGAGCGGCAGATCCAGGTCATCGGCCCGGATGCGGCGGAGTTCGTCAACTTCGTCATCACCCGGGATGCGACGCTGATCCCGCCGATGCGCGCTCGCTACGTGATCTTGTGCAACGAGGCCGGCGGTGTCCTCAACGACCCGGTGCTGCTGCGCATCGCCGAGGACGAGTACTGGTTCAGTCTCTCCGACTCAGACCTGATGTTCTGGCTCCAGGGAGTCAACGTCGGCCGCCGCTTCGACGTGGACATCAACGAGATCGACGTGTCCCCGGTGCAGATCCAGGGACCCAAGTCGGTGGCCCTGATGGACGACCTGTTCGGTCCCGACATCGCGGACCTGCCTCCCTACGGACTGCACGCCGGCTCCATCGCCGGGTGCGACGTGATCGTGTCCCAGACCGGCTTCTCCGGCGAGAAGGGCTACGAGATCTACCTCCGCGACGCCACCCTGCACGCGGAGAAGATGTGGAACGCCGTGCTCGAAGCTGGTCGAGCGGCACCAGCTGGCGGTCATCGCACCCGCGCACCACCGCCGGATCGCCGCCGGCATCCTCTCCTGGGGACAGGACATGGACGCCGAGACGTTCCCCTTCCAGGTGAACCTCGGCTACCAGGTGCCGCGTTCCAAGGCGGCCGACTACGTCGGGAAGGCGGCGCTGGAGGCCGCTCGGGAGGCGATCGAGGCAGGGAGTCCACCCTTCACCCACACGTTGGTGGGCATGCGGTTGGGAGGCAAGCCGATCGACGACTACGCCCCCGACTTCTGGCTGGTCGGCGACTCGGAGGAAGGCGAAGCGGTCGGGTACGTCACCTCACCGTGGTTCTCGCCCGAGCTCGAGAGCAACATCGCCATGGGGTACGTGCCGATCGCCGCGAGCAGCCTCGGCACCCAGCTGTGGGTCCATCTGCCTGACCAGTACGCCGAGGTCCCGGGGACACCGGTGCCGGCCGAGGTGGTCGAGATGCCCTTCCGCCCCTCGGTCAACCCCAACCAGCGCGAGCTGCTGAAGGCACGCGGCCTCGATGCCGCCGTCTAGCATGCCGAGCGACGCCGAGATCGCCGAGGAAGCCGAGCTGTGGCCGATCGCCCGGGTGGCGGCGGAGCGGCTCGGCGTCCCGGACGAGGCGTTGGTCCCGTACGGACGGCACATGGCCAAGCTGGACCGCGCGTTCCTGGCCACCCTCGAGGACGCCCCGCTGGGAAAGCTGGTGCTCGTGACCGGCATCTCGCCGACCCCGGCCGGCGAGGGCAAGACCACGACCGTGGTCGGGCTCACCGATGGCCTGCGACGCATCGGGGTGAGGGCAGCCGCCTCGCTCCGGGAGCCGAGCATGGGGCCGGTCTTCGGACTGAAGGGAGGCGCGGCCGGGGGTGGCTACGCCCAGGTGGTCCCGATGATCGACATCAACCTCCACTTCACCGGCGACTTCGCCGCCATTGCCGCGGCCAACAACCTGCTGGCCGCACTGATCGACAACCACCTCCACCACGGCAACTCCCTCGACATCGATCCCCGGACGATCACCTGGCGGAGGGTGATCGACATGAACGACCGGGCCCTGCGTGACGTCGTCGTGGGGTTGGGGGGCACGGCCAACGGAGTGCCACGCGAGGAGGGTTGGGACATCGTGGTGGCCAGCGAGCTGATGGCGATCTTCTGCCTGGCGACCTCGCTGACCGACCTCAAGGACCGGATCGGCCGGATCGTGGTGGCGCACAGCCGGGCGAGAGCGCCGGTGACCGCGGCCGACCTCCAGGCGCCGGAGGCGATGACGATCCTGCTGGCGCAGGCGCTCCAGCCCAACCTGGTCCAGACCCTCGAACACTCACCCGCCTTCGTGCACGGCGGGCCGTTCGCCAACATCGCCCACGGCTGCAGCTCGGTGCTGGCGACCCGCACTGCGCTCCAGCTCAACGACGTGGTGGTGACCGAAGCCGGGTTCGGCGCGGACCTGGGGGCGGAGAAGTTCTTCGACCTCAAGTGCCGACTGTCCGGGCTTCGACCCCACGCGGCGGTGGTGGTCGTCTCGGTCAGGGCGTTGAAGTTCCACGGCGGCGTGCCCGCGGCGGAGCTCACGGTGGAGAACCTCCCGGCGATCCGGGGCGGAGCCGCCAACCTGCGCCGTCACCTGGAGAACCTGCGCGACGTGTTCGGCGTCCCGGCGATCGTCGCGATCAACCGGTTCCCGCTCGACACCGACGCCGAGGTGGGTCTGGTCCGCGAGATCGTGGAGTCCCTCGACTGCCAGGCGTGGGAGACCACGCACGCGGTGGACGGCGGCGCCGGGGCCGCCGACCTGGCCGAGGCAGTCCAGAACCTGCTCGACAAGGACGAGGTGGCGTTCACCTACTGCTACCCCGACACCGGCCAGATCCTCGACAAGGCCAACGCAGTGGCGCGTCGCATCTACCGCGCCGACGGGAGTCACCTTCAGTGCCCGAGCCCGGCGTCAGCTCGACCTGGTCGTCGCCGACGGGTTCGGGCACCTGCCGGTGTGCTTCGCCAAGACGCAGTACTCCTTCTCCACCGACCCCTCGGTGCGCGGGGCACCCGAGGGGCACACGGTCGACGTCCGGGAAGTGCGGCTGAGCGCCGGCGCCGGGTTCGTGGTGCTCGTCACCGGAGACGTGATGACGATGCCCGGACTGCCCACGGTGCCGGCCAGTGCCCAGATGTCGATCAACGGCGACGGGCAGGTGCGCGGCCTGGCGTGATCGCCCGTTGCGTCATACGCAAACTGTTCCGTCATGCGCAACAAACCACTAAGGTGCTCGCCATGAGTGACGTCGTCGACCAGGGCCGGGATCTCGGCCTCGTGCAGTCGGTGGACCGAGCCATCACGATACTCGAGATCCTGGCCAGGACGGACGAGGCCGGGGTGACCGAGGTGGCGCGCGAGCTCGGCGTGCACAAGAGCACCGCCTTCCGGCTGATCGGCACCCTGGAGGCGCGCGGGCTGGTGGAGCAGAGCTGACGACCGGGGCAAGTACCGGATCGGCCTGGGGCTGGTCAGGATGGCCGGCACCTCCGCGGCCCGGACCGACATCGTGCGCGTGGCGCGGCCCGTGTGCCGGCAGCTCGCCGCCACCACCGGCGAGACCATCAACATCGCCGTCCTGATCGGGTCCGCGGCGCTGTACCTCGACCAGATCGCCGGCGAAGCCGCCCTCCAGCCCCACAACTGGGTGGGGCAACGCATCCCGCTGCACGCGACCAGCAACGGCAAGGTGCTGATGGCCCACGTCGACCCGGCCCGGATCGACGACCTCCTCCCCCGCCTGGAGACCTACACCTCCCGCACGATCACCCGCCGGGCCACGCTGAACCGGCAGCTCGCCGAGATCCGTGAGCGGGGGTACGCGACGGCGGTCGACGAGCTCGAGGAGGGGCTCAGCGCCGTGGCTGCGCCGGTCCGCGACGCGCACGGCGAGGTCATCGCCGCCCTGAGCGTCAGCGGCTCCACCTACCGGATGGACGCCGCCACGATGTCCGCCACCGTCGAGCCCCTGCTCGGGGCGGCCACGGAGGTCTCGCTCGCGCTGGGCTGGCCCGGCCACCGCCGCTGAGCCGGCCCGCGCGGGGCATTGACACCGGGGCCCCGACATCCGAGAGTGGTCGTGTCTCGCATGACGCGTGTCGATGCGTATCACGCAACATGCGTTCCCGTCGTTTCGGAGGTCCCCATGGCATTGCCCGAGTCGGCGAAGGTCGTCGTGATCGGTGCCGGCATCGTCGGCAACAGCCTCGTCCACCACCTGGCGAAACTCGGGTGGCGCGACATCGTGCAGCTCGACCAGGGACCGCTGCCCAACCCCGGCGGGTCGACCGGGCACGCGTCGAACTTCATCTTCCCCGTCGACCACTCCCGCGAGATCACCGACCTCACGCTGGACTCGATGCGCCAGTACGAGGAGCTCGGTGTCTTCACCCGGTGCGGAGGCTACGAGCTGGCGCGCACCGAGGAGCGGATGGAGGAGCTGCGACGCCGGATGTCCAGCGCCCGCGCCTGGGGCATCGAGGCAGAGCTGGTCACCCCGGAGCAGGTCCGTGAGCGGGTGCCGTTCCTCGAGACCGAGGAGCTGCCTCGGCGCGTTCTGGACACCCTCGGTCGGCGTCGTGGACTCGTTGCGGGCCGGGACCCTGATGCGTGAGGGAGCCGAGGCCGCCGGTGCCCTCACCGTGGTCCCGAACGTCGAGGTCACCGGGATGGACGTCGTCGACGGCGCCCTGCGCGGCGTCCGCACCGACCGAGGCGACATCGCCTGCGAATCGGTGGTCATCGCCTGCGGCGTGTGGAGTCCCGGCGCTCGCCGCGATGGCGGGAGCCTCGATCCCGTTGACACCGGCCGTGCACCAGATGATCAGCGTCGGTCCCATCCCCCAGCTGGCCGAGACCACCGGCGAGATCACCTTCCCGATCGTCCGGGACATGGACTCGCTCTGCTACGAGCGACAGCACGGCGCCGACATGGAGGTGGGTTCCTATGCCCACCGCGCGATCCTGCACCTCCCGGAGGAGATCCCCTCTCTCGACCAGGCGAAGCTGAGTCCCACCGAGATGCCCTTCACGGCCGACGACTTCGACCCCCAGCTGGAGATCGCACTGGAGCTGATGCCGGACGCGCTGGGCGCGGAGGGAGCCGAGATCCGCTACGCGATCAACGGACTCCTCTCGCTCACGCCGGACGGTGCTCCCATCCTCGGCGAGACCCCTGAGGTCCGTGGCCTGTGGTCGGCGGCGGCGGTGTGGATCAAGGAGGGGCCGGGCGTCGGCCGGGCGGTCGCGGAGTGGATGACCCACGGTTTCTCCGAGATCGACATCCACCACAGCGACATCGCCCGGTTCCATGACCACCAGCGGACCCGGGAGCATGTCCGGGCGCGCACCTCGGAGGCCTTCATCAAGACCTACGGGATCGTCCACCCGGGTGAGCAGTGGACCTCCGACCGCGGCAAGCGGCTCGCGCCGATGCACGCCGACCAGCGTCAGCGCGGTGCCGAGTTCTTCGAGGCCGTCGGGTGGGAGCGACCCCAGTGGTACGCCGGCAACGAGCCGCTGCTCGCCGAGTACGGCGACCGGGTGATGCCCCGCGAGCACGAGTGGGACAGCCGCTGGTGGAGCCCGATCATCAACGCCGAGCACCTCGCGATGCGCGAGCGGGCCGGCATCGTCGACCTGTCGGCGTTCGCCCTCTTCGACGTGGTGGGCCCGCAGGCCCTCGACGTCGTCCAGCGCACCGTCGTGGCGCAGGTCGACGTCGCGCCGGGCCGGGTCGTCTACACCCCGGTGCTCGACGGTCGGGGCGGCTTCCGCGCCGACCTGACCGTGATGCGGCTCGGCCACGACCACTTCCGCGTCGTCACCGGTGGCGCCCACGGCATGGCCGACCGCAAGTGGTTCGCCGACCACGCCCGCGGGTACGCCGCCGCGGTGGTGGACCTGACCACGGCGTACACCACGATCGGGCTGTGGGGACCCCGCGCTCGCGACGTCCTCGGCGAGCTGACCACCGCCGACATCAGTCACGAGGGTTTCGGGTTCCTGAGCTGCCGGTCGATCGAGGTCGGCAGCCTGGCGGTGCTGGCCTCGCGGATCTCCTACGTCGGCGAGCTGGGTTGGGAGCTCTACGTCCCGATGGAGCAGGGTGCCCAGCTCTGGCACGCCCTGCACGAGGCCGGGTCGGCTCACGGTGCGGTTCCCGTCGGCATCGGCGTCTACACCGGTAGCGGGCGGCTGGAGAAGGGCTACCGGGCGTTCGGTGCCGAGCTCGACGGCGAGCGCAGCATCGTCGAGGCAGGAATGCAGCGGCCCAAGGTGAAGGCCGCCGACTTCACCGGCCGTGAGGCCTACCTCAAGCAGCGTGAGCAGGACCCGGTGCGCGTGCTGTGCACGCTCGCGGTCGACGACCACACCTCCGCCTCGGGGATCAAGCGGTACATGCTCGGCGGGGAACCGATCCTCACCCCCGACGGTGGCCCGCTCATGGACGGGCACGGACACCACCCCTACGTCACCTCGGCCGGTTCCGCACCGAGCCTTGGCCAGCACCTGCTGATGTCCTACCTGCCCCCCGAGCAGGCGTCGGTCGGCACCTCCCTGGCCGTCTCCTACATGGAGGAGCTCTATCCCGTCACCGTCGTCAGCGCCGACGCGACGCCGGTGTTCGACCCCGACAACGAGCGGATCCGCTCGTGACCCGAGTGCTGGTGGCCATCAAGCGGGTGGTGGAGTCCTCCGGCGAGGTGGTGCTGACCCCGGACGAGCAGGGGATGGACGGCAGGTTCGCCGGCTACACGATCGGCGAGCACGACGCGTGTGCCACCGAGCTCGCGATCCGGATCGCCGAGTCCACCGCCGGGTCGGTGACGGTGCTGAGCGTGGGGCCGGCCGAGGCGGTCGAGCAGATCCGTACGGGGCTGGCACTGGGAGCCGTGGCCGGCGTCCTCGTGGAGGCCGATCCGGTGGCACTCGGTCCTGCCGACGTCGCCGCCGAGATCGCAGCCGTGATGGCCGAGGCACGGGACGCCGGCGAACCCTTCGACCTGGTCCTGCTCGGGAACGACGCCGCCGACACCGGTGACTTCCAGGTCCCGGTCCGGCTGGCTTACGCCGCCGGCCTCCCGGTCGTCACCGGGGCCAGCCGTGCCGAGGTCCGCGACGGCGTACTGACCGCGCAGGTGAAGGGACCGTACGGCGAGGAGACCTACGAGGTTCCGTTGCCGGCCGTGGCCTCCGTGCTCGAGGGCGGGGTCGAGCCACGCTACCCCTCGCTGAGGGGACGGATGGCCGCCAAGAAGGTGGAGGTCCAGATCCGCCCCCCTGCCACGACGGCCAGCGGGAGCGGCCGGGTCCGGTGGCACCTTCCCCCACCCGCTCCGAGCAGCACGCAGGTGCTGGGCGAGGGTCCCGGCGCGGCCGCCGCCGTGGTCGACGTGCTGCGAGGGATGGCGGTGGTCCCGTGATCCTGGTGCTGTGCGAGGTCGACCCGGTCACGTCCCGCGTCGACGAGGTGTCCCTGGAGACGCTGGCGATGGCCCGGAGCCTGTCGGCGACCGGCGGCGGCGTGGCGGTCCGGGCGCTGGTCGTGGGTCCTGTGACTGATCCCGCCGCGATTGCCGACGTGCTGGGTCGCCACGGCGCTGCCGAGGTCCGGCACGCGACCGGCGACGGTGTCGCCGGCTTCGGCGGCGCTGCCTGGGCGGCCGGCGTGGAGGCGGTGCGGGAGGAGACCGGCTCCGTCGCCGTGCTGGCCGGCGGAACCCCGCGTGGCAACGAGGTGATGGCCCACCTCGCGGCGCGGCTCGGAGTCCCGATGGCGGCCAACGTGGTGACCTTCGAGGGCCTGTCCCCGCTGACGGTGCGCCGCCAGGTCGCCGGTGGTGCCGCGCTCGAGGAGATGCGCCTGCAGACCCGGCCGGCCGTTCTCACCGTGGCGGGCCACTCCTGGCAGGCGGAGACGTGCGGCACGGACGCCGCCCCCTGGGTCGAGACGGAGGTCACCGTGCCGGCCGCCGACCTGGTCGCGAGGGTGGCACGCACCACCGACGCCACGCCCGACGAGTCGGGGGCCCTGACGTCGGCGCGCATCGTCGTCGGCGCCGGCCGTGGCGCCGGCGGGCCGAACGGATTCGGTCCGGTCACCGAGCTCGCCGAGCTGGTCGGCGGCGTGGTCGGGGTGACCCGGGTGGTCACCAGTCTCGGGTGGCGCCCCCACCATGAACAGGTCGGGCAGACCGGCAGCCGGATCTCGCCGGACCTCTACATCGCCTGCGGCATCAGCGGGGCGATCCAGCACTGGGCGGGCTGCGCGTCGTCGAAGGCGATCCTGGCGATCAACACCGACCCGGAGGCGCCGATGATGACCCGGGCGACGTACGCCGTCGTGGGCGACATGCACGAGGTCGTCCCGGCGGTCGTCGAGGAGATCCGTCGTCGCCGCTGAGGACCTCCCTCCTCGGGGCGCATCTCACACGCCCCGCGCGCCCTCCGGGCGCCGCGGGACGGTAGCGTTTCGGTTCGTGGCAACTCCGACTCTGGTCAAGGGTGCGCGATCGACCCGCTCGACCATCGCGCTGAAGATGTTGATGGCGGTGAGCGGCCTCGCCTTCATCGGCTTCGTGCTGGCCCACATGTACGGCAACCTCAAGGTCTTCGCCGGTCACGACGCGTTCAACGAGTACGCCGAGCACCTCCGGGAGATCGGTGAGCCCCTGCTCCCCCACGGCGGGCTGCTCTGGATCCTGCGGGTCGGCCTCATCGTCGCGCTGGTCGTCCACGTCTACAGCGCGGTGACCCTGTGGCGACGTGCCTCCTCCGCACGCACCGTGAAGTACGTCGTGAAGAAGAACAACCACTCGACGATCTCCTCCCGCTGGATGCGGTGGGGTGGGGTGACGCTGCTGCTCTTCCTGATCTGGCACCTGCTGAACTTCACGATCGGGAAGATCAACCCCACCGGGGGTCCGAACGACGACCCGTACAACCTCCTGGTCGACACGTTCCAGATCTGGTGGCTCACCCTCCTCTACCTGGTGGCCATGGTGGCCCTCGCGATGCACCTGCACCACGGGGTGTGGAGCTCGGCCCAGACCCTCGGCCTCACCAACAACGCCAAGGCCCGCCGCAACGCCAAGGTCCTCGGAGCCATCCTGGCCGTGGTCATTGCCGGCGGCTTCTCCCTGGTCCCGATCTTCGTCCTCGCCGGCGTCATTGACTGAGGAAAGGTGCCACTGAGCCCATGACTGACATGCCCGACACCACCACCACCTTCGACGCGTCCCACACCAGTGGCCCCGGCGGCCAGGAGCACGACGACGCCGCCGGCTTCTACGTCCACGGCGACCCGATCCAGGACACCAAGGCACCCGGGGGCCCGCTCGAGGACCGTTGGCAGACCCGCAAGTTCGAGGCCAGGATCGCCAACCCGGCCAACCGTCGCCGGCTCTCCATCATCGTCGTCGGCACCGGCCTCGCGGGTGCCTCGGCGGCCGCGACGCTGGGCGAGGCCGGCTACGTCGTCAAGTCGTTCTGCTACCAGGACTCTCCGCGGCGAGCGCACTCGATCGCCGCCCAGGGCGGCATCAACGCCGCCAAGAACTACAAGGGCGACGGCGACTCCACCTACCGACTCTTCTACGACACGATCAAGGGCGGCGACTACCGCAGCCGCGAGTCGAACGTCTACCGCCTCGCCGAGGTCAGCGCGACCATCATCGACCAGTGCGTGGCGCAGGGCGTCCCGTTCGCCCGTGAGTACGGCGGCCTCCTCGACAACCGCTCCTTCGGCGGCGTCCAGGTGTCGAGGACGTTCTACGCCCGGGGCCAGACCGGCCAGCAGCTGCTGATCGGCGCCTACCAGGCACTGGAGCGTCAGGTCGCCGCAGGCACGGTCAAGACCTACGCCCGTCACGAGATGGTCGAGCTGGTCATCGTCGACGGCCGGGCTCGCGGCATCATCGTGCGCGACATGATCACCGGCGAGCTGGAGACCTACTTCGCCGACGTCGTCGTGCTCGCCTCGGGCGGCTACGGCAACGTCTTCTTCCTCTCCACCAATGCCATGGGCTGCAACGTGACCGCCACCTGGCGGGCCCACCGCAAGGGCGCCTACATGGCCAACCCCTGCTACACGCAGATCCACCCGACCTGCATCCCGGTCTCGGGGGCCCACCAGTCGAAGCTGACCCTGATGAGCGAGTCGCTGCGCAACGACGGCCGGATCTGGGTGCCGAAGAAAAAGGCGGACTGCGACAAGGACCCGCGCGAGATCCCTGAGGAGGACCGCGACTACTACCTGGAGCGGATCTACCCGGCGTTCGGCAACCTGGTCCCCCGCGACATCGCGTCGCGTCAGGCCAAGAACATGTGCGACGAGGGGCGCGGGGTCGGCCACGAGGTCGACGGCGTACGCCGCGGCGTCTACCTCGACTTCGCCGAGCCGATCGAACGGCTGGGCCGCGACGCCATCGAGTCGAAGTACGGCAACCTCTTCGACATGTACGCCCGGATCACCGGCGAGGACCCGTACGCCGTCCCGATGCGCATCTACCCGGCTGTCCACTACGTCATGGGCGGCCTCTGGGTCGACTACGACCTCCAGTCCTCGATCCCCGGCCTCTTCGTGACCGGCGAGGCGAACTTCTCCGACCACGGTGCGAACCGGCTCGGCGCCTCCGCGCTGATGCAGGGCCTGGCCGACGGCTACTTCGTGCTGTCGAACACGATCCGCGACTACCTCGCGGACGGCCCGTTCGACCGCGTCCCGGAGGACCACCCCGCGGTGGTCGAGGCGCAACAGTCCGTGCAGTCGCGCATCGACCACTTCATGAACAACAACGGCACCCGCAGCGTTGACTCGTACCACCGCGAGCTCGGCAACATCATGTGGGAGTTCTGCGGCATGGAGCGCACCCAGGACGGCCTCACGAAGGCGATCGACCTGATCCGCACCCTGCGCGACGACTTCTGGCGCAACGTCAAGGTGCTCGGCACCCCCGACTCCATGAACCAGTCGCTGGAGAAGGCCGGCCGGGTGGCCGACTTCCTCGAGCTCGGTGAGCTGATGTGCATCGACGCGCTGAACCGCCGCGAGTCCTGCGGCGGCCACTTCCGCGGCGAGTCGCAGACCGAGGACGGCGAGGCGCTGCGTCACGACGACCAGTACTCCTACGTCGCCGCCTGGGAGTGGGCCGGGGACGGCGAGCCGCCGGTCCTGCACAAGGAGAACCTGACCTACGAGTTCGTCGAGATGAAGCAGAGGTCGTACAAATGAAGCTGACTCTGAAGGTGTGGCGCCAGCTGGACAAGGCGGACAAGGGCGGCATCCACACCTACGAGCTGGACGACGTCTCCCCGGACATGTCGTTCCTGGAGATGCTCGACGTCCTCAACGAGCAGCTCCAGGAGAATGGCGAGGAGCCGGTCGCCTTCGACTCCGACTGCCGCGAGGGCATCTGCGGCGCCTGCTCGCTGATGATCGACGGGGACGCCCACGGCCCCGAGGTGACGACGACCTGCCAGCTCCACATGCGTTCGTTCAACGACGGCGACACCATCACCGTCGAGCCGTGGCGGGCCGACGCGTTCCCGGTCATCAAGGACCTCGTCGTCGACCGCTCGGCCTTCGACCGCATCATCCAGCAGGGTGGCTACATCTCGGTCAACACCGGCGCCGCTCCGGACGCCCACGCCACCCCCGTCCCCAAGGACAAGGCCGACCGCGCCTTCGACGTGGCGACCTGCATCGGCTGCGGTGCGTGTGTCGCGGCCTGCCCGAACGGGTCGGCGTCGCTGTTCGTCGGCGCCAAGATCACCCACCTCGGCGAGCTGCCCCAGGGCCAGGCCGAGCGCGACACCCGGGTGGTCAACATGGTGGCCCAGCACGACGCCGAGGGCTTCGGTGGTTGCACCAACATCGGCGAGTGCACCTCGGCGTGCCCCAAGGAGATCCCCCTCGACGTGATCTCCCGCCTCAACTGGGACCTCCACGCCGCGATGCGCCACGGCAAGTAGCCCCAGCACCACCGCCCGTGGTTGAGGTGCGAACCCGCCCTCGACGTTTCGCCGGGTTGAGGCGAGCCACCTCCGACGTACGCCGGTGGTTGAGGTGCGAGCGAAGCGAGCCTCGAAACCCCCGGAGTCCGCCCTCCGAGGTCACGCCGGTGGTTGAGGTGCGAGCGAAGCGAGCCTCGAAACCCCCGGAGTCTGCCCCTGGCCGAGGTCACTCCGGCGTACGAGCGTCTCTGGCCGTCGGCCGCCGTGACAACTCCGGCAGATCCCCCCACCGCTCCTCGATGAGTGCGATCCGCTTGGCTCGGCTCCACCCCTGCACCTGCTTCTCGAACCAGAAGGCGTCATCGATCCGCTCGAAGTAGCCAGACCACGCCAGCCGGACGGGCAGCCGGTCACGGCGAGCGGTGTAACGCGACCCCATTCCTTGCTGATGCTCGGCGAGGCGGCGTTCGAGGCCGATCGTGCTCCCGACGTAGAACGACCCGTCAGCGCACTCGAGAACGTAGGTCCACGGCATGCCGTGTGGCTGCCCGATTCCCGGTCCCACAAACCGGCCGGCACGTGACCTGTGGAGAGGGTTGATCCCGCCGGTGGTTGAGGTGCGAGCGAAGCGAGCCTCGAAACCCCCGGCGCACTCACTCGAAGTCCGGGGGTTTCGAGGCTCGTCGCTAACGCTCCTCGCACCTCAACCACCGGACCACACCGACTCGGCAACGCCGGTGGTTGAGGTGCGAACGCAGCCCTCGACGTACGCCGGTGGTTGAGGTGCGAGCGAAGCGAGCCTCGAAACCCCCGGCACACCCACTCGAAGTGGGTCAGCGGGAGGGGTGGCGCAGGATCTTCCAGCCCAGTCGCCCGAGGACCGCGGCGATGGCGACGTTGACGACGATCAGCACGGAGTGGGCGACCCAGTAACCGGTGGCCCGGTCCTCGCCACCGACGTACGCCGCGGAGAGGTTGCGCGCGAACATGCCGAACGTGAGCAGGTTCCAGAGGGCCACCCCCAGCAACAGCAGCCCGTGGCGGCGTTCGAACTTCACGAGTCGTCCTTCCGTCGCCGCAGCAGCGCGACGAGACCGAGCATCGAGGCCCCGCCGGCGGCAAACGCGCTCCGCGGGCCGACGCGGCGGGAGGCTGACGGTGGCGTCTCCCGCAGCTGGACGTGGGCCAGCTCCTTCATCCTCATCTCACTCCGGTCAGCCTCCAGCCGCTCCCGGTCGCGCTGCGCCCGGGCGGCCGGCGTGGTGTGGGCCCACGCCGCGGCGTAGAGCACGACGCGCGAGAAGTAGTTGATCCAGACCACCAGGATCAGGGCGACTCCGAAGGCCTGGAACGCGGGCTGGTTCTGGGTCGAAGCGAGCAGGAGGAAGGACAACCGCTTGAGTGCCTCGAAGGCGATCGCCCCGAGCAGCGCGCCGGACCACAACGACCGGTTCGGCGCGTGGGGACGACCCAGCAGCCGGAAGAGGGCGAAGAAGAGCACCACGTTGGCCACGAAGCCCAACGCCCCCGCCAGCAGCTTCACCAGCCAGTCGAGCTGGGTGTCGAACCCGAGCCAGCCGAGCAGCAGGTCGGCGAACCCGGAGACGAACCCGGTGATCGCCACGCTCACGACGAGGAGAGCACCGATGGTGGCCAGCACCGCGAGGTCGCGGAGCTTGCCGAGCACGAAGTTCAGCTGTTCGTCGGAGGGCAGCTCGAAGACGGCCACCATGGCCGCTCGCATCGCGGTGATCCACCCGAGGCCGGCGTAGAGCACACCTGCGATGCCGGCCAGCGCGATGCCACCGGCCGCCTCCTCGAGACTGCTGATCGGGATGCCGCCGTCCTCGCCCACCAGCTCGGGGAAGACGTTGCCGATCGCATCGACCAGGTCGTCTTGAGCCTGGGGGTAGAACTTGGCGACCTTGCCCACGACGTAGAAGCCGAGGGCCAGGATCGGGAAGAACGACAGGAAAGCGAAGTAGGTCACGGCGCCCGCCTGGAGGCTGCCCTTCACCTCGCCGAAGTGCTCGACCATGCGCACCACGTGGTCGATGAAGGGGCGGCGGGCCCGCAGGGATGCCAGTCGTTCCTGGGGTGTGGTCATCGGGTGGTGGCCAGCGTGAAGTCCCGGGCAGGACGCCAGCCGCTCTCCTCGTCGTGTCGGTAGAGATGGAACGCCTCGGCGTCGAACGTGCAGTCGAAGCTCGCCAGCTCCTCGAAGGCCCGGTCCAGGGTGGGCTCGGGCATGTGGTGGGCGATGGTGACGTGCGGATGGAAGGGGAACAGGAGCGGGACGTCGAGAGGTCCGCTGCGCACCCGTTCGGCGAGCGTCTCGCACTGCGAAATGCCCTCGACGAGCGAGACGAAGACCACCGGGGAGATCGGCCGGAAGGTGCCGGTGCCGCGCAGGTGGATGCAGAAGCTGTCGGAGGCCGCGGCGACCTCGGCCAGATGGCTCTCCGCACGCTCGATGGCGTCGTCGGCGAGCTCCACCGGCGGAACCAACGTGATGTGGGTGGGAATCAGAGTGGCGGTGTCGTCGCCGAGGGCCGTTCGGTACTCCTGGAGGTCGGTGGCCCAGGGCTCCGGCAGGGCGATCGCGACGCCGATGGTGGGCATGGAAACGACCCTATCGGCCCGGCGCGACGAAGCCGACGCGCTCGTAGACGTCACGCAGGGTGGCCTCGGCCACCTCACCTGCCTGCTGAATCCCCTGCTGCAACACCTCCGCCAACTGCTGCTCCCCTTCGAGCAGCTCCAGCGTGCGGTCACGGAACGGAGTCACCATCTCGACCACCGCGTCGGCCAGGTCGCCCTTGAGCGCGCCGTAGCCCTGCCCGGCGTACGACGCCTCCAGCTCGTCCACCGGGCGCGCCGTCAGTGCCGAGAAGATGGTGAGCAGGTTGGAGACGCCCGGCTTCTGCTCGGGGTCGAACCGGATCTCGTTCTCGGAGTCGGTGACCGCGGACCGGATCTTCTTCGCGCTCACCGATGGGTCGTCGAGCAGCTCGATGATCCCGCTCGGAGAGGAGGCCGACTTCGACATCTTCGCGGTGGGGTCCTGGAGATCGGCGATCTTCCCGGTGGCCCTGAGGATGTAGGGCTCGGGCAGGCGGAAGGTCTTCTTGTAGCGGTGATTGAACCGCTGCGCGAGGTCCCGGGTCAGCTCGAGGTGCTGGCGCTGGTCCTCACCGACCGGGACGAAGTGCGGGCGGTACAGGAGGATGTCGGCGGCCTGCAGGATCGGGTAGGTGAAGAGGCCGACGCTCGCGGCACCCTCTCCACCCTTCGATGACTTGTCCTTGAACTGGGTCATCCGGCGCGCCTCGCCGAAACCGGTCAGGCACTGGAGCACCCATGAGAGCTGCGCATGCGCCGGGATCTGGCTCTGCACGAAGATCGCGGAGCGTTCAGGGTCAACTCCCATCGCCAGCAGCTGGGCCGCCGCGCGCAGCGTTCGCTCGCGCAGCACCTTCGGGTCCTGCTCGACCGTGATGGCGTGCTGGTCGGCGATGAAGAAGAACGGCTGGTGCTCCTCCTGCAGGTCGACCCACTGCCGCAGCGCCCCGAGGTAGTTGCCGAAGTGGAACGAGTCGGCCGTCGGTTGGATCCCGGAGAGGATCCGGGGCCGGGCGGTGGTCGGTGCGGACATGCGGGCGATTCTGTCAGGCCTCGCGACGCTCACGGGAAGCGGCCACGGCCAGCACCAGCAGGCCGAGCACGGCGAGCCCCGCCCCCACGATCGCGGGCGCGCGATAGCCCCACCCGGCGGCGATGACCAGGCCGCCGAGCCACGCGCCGAGGGCGTTGGCCACGTTGAGGGCGGCGTGGTTCATGGCCGCGCCCATCGTCTGCGCGTCCTCGGCGACGGCCATCAGTCGCAGCTGGAGGGCGATGACGAGCACCGAGCCGGTCACCGTGATGCCGAACAGGACCGGCAGCGTCCACCATCCGGTCGGCGCGAGGACGCTGAACAGGAGCAGCAGGAGCCCCTGGCCGGCGCCGCCGATGAACATCGAGCGCATCACCGACCAGTCCGCCATCCGCCCTGCGACCCAGGTACCCACGACCATGCCGAGGCCGAAGACGAACAGGAAGATCGGGGCAACCGACTCGGAGAGGCCGCCGACCTCGGTGATCGTCGGCACGATGTAGGTGTAGACGGCGAACATGCCGCCGAATCCGAGCGCCCCGGCCAGCAGCGTCAGCACGACCTGGGGCCGTCGCAGCGCAGCGAGCTCGCGACGCCAGGTGGCCGACCGGTCGCCGTCGGTCGCCGGGACGAACGCGAGGACGAGGGCCACGGTCGCCAGACCGAGAACAGCGACCAGCCAGTACGCCGCGCGCCAGCCGAGATTCTGGCCGAGCCAGGTCGCTGCGGGAACGCCGACCACGTTGGCGACCGAGAGGCCGAGCATGACCGAGGCAACCGCCCGACCCTTGCGGTCGGCCGTGACCAGGCTCGCCGCGACGAGGGAGGCGATGCCGAAGTAGGCGCCGTGGGGCAGCCCGGCGGCGAACCGGGCCACCAACAGGGCGCCGTACGACGTGGCGAGCGCGGAGGCGGCGTTGCCGACCACGAAGGCGAGCATCAGCCCGACCAGCAGTGACCGGCGGGGCAGCCGTGCGGCCAGGAAGGCGATGGTCGGCGCACCGACGACCACACCCAGGGCGTAGGCGGAGATCGCGTGGCCGGCCGACGGGATCGACACGTCCACACCCCTGGCCAGCTGCGGCAGCAGCCCCATCGAGACGAACTCGGTGGTGCCGATGGCGAAGCCGCCCATGGCGAGCGCGAGCAGCGCAACGGCCACATGCTGCGGTCGTTGTGCGGTCGGCGCGGGTTGCGGTGCGGTCAGGGTCACGTCAGGCGGCAACAGCCGGCTGGCGCCGGCCATTCCTCCCTCGGTCTCAGCCCAGCGACGCGAGCGCCTCGTTCAGGGTCTCGGAGGGCCGCATCACGATCGCTGCCTTGTCCGGGTCGGGACGGAAGTAGCCCCCGATGTCGGCCGGCTGCCCCTGCACTCCGCTGAGCTCACCGACGATGGTCTCCTCCTCGCTCGCCAGCCGCTCGGCGAGCTCGCCGAAGGACGAGGCCAGTTCGGCGTCGTCGGTCTGCGTGGCCAGCTCCTGCGCCCAGTAGAGCGCGAGGAAGAAGTGTGAGCCGCGGTTGTCGATCCCCCCGACCTTCCGGGTCGGCGACTTGTCCTGCTCGAGGAAGGTGCCGGTCGCCCGGTCGAGGGTGTCGGCCAGCACCTGGGCCCGGGCATTGTCCTCACGATCGGCGAGGTGCTCGAAGGACGCGGCCAGCGCGAAGAACTCGCCCAGACTGTCCCAGCGCAGGTAGTTCTCCTTCACCAGCTGCTGGACGTGCTTGGGCGCCGAACCGCCGGCGCCGGTCTCGAAGAGGCCGCCACCGTTCATCAGCGGCACCACCGAGAGCATCTTGGCCGACGTCCCGAGCTCGAGGATCGGGAACAGGTCAGTGTTGTAGTCACGCAGCACGTTGCCGGTGACCGAGATCGTGTCCTCGCCCTTGCGGATCCGCTCCAGGGAGTACGCCGTCGCCTCAGCCGGCGCCATGATCTCGATCGTCAACCCGTCGGTGTCGTGGTCGGGCAGGTACTCCTTCACCTTGGCGATGAGCGCGGCGTCGTGAGCACGCGTCTCGTCGAGCCAGAACACCGCCGGCGAACCGGTGGCGCGGGCGCGGGTGACGGCGAGCTTGACCCAGTCGCGGATCGGTTCGTCCTTGGTCTGGCAGGCACGCCAGATGTCCCCGGGCTCCACGTCGTGCTCGATCAGCACGTCGCCGTTCGATGCCACGACGCGCATCTGGCCGGCCGCGGGGACCTCGAACGTCTTGTCGTGGGACCCGTACTCCTCGGCGGCCTTCGCCATCAGCCCGACGTTGGGCACCGAGCCCATCGTGGCGGGGTCGAAGGCGCCGTGGGCGCGGCAGTCGTCGATGACGACCTGGTAGACGCTGGCGTAGGACGAGTCCGGGATCACCGCGAGGGTGTCGGCCTCCTCGCCGTCGGGCCCCCACATGTGTCCCGACGTGCGGATCATGGCCGGCATGGACGCGTCGATGATCACGTCCGAGGGGACGTGGAGGTTGGTGATGCCCCGGTCGCTGTCGACCATCGCCATCGCCGGGCCGTCGGCGAGACCGGCGTCGACCGCGGCCTTGATCGCGTCACCGTCGGGCAGGTCGGAGACCGCGGACAGCAGCCCGGCGAGCCCGTCGTTGGGCGAGATGCCGGCCTGGGCCAGCTGCTCGCCGTACTGCTCGAACAGGGTCGGGAAGAAGGCCCGCACCGCGTGTCCGAAGATGATCGGGTCGGAGACCTTCATCATCGTCGCCTTGACGTGGAAGGAGAACAGCACGTCCTCCGCCTTGGCCCGGGCGATCTGCTCGATGAGGAAGCGGCGCAGCGCGGCGACGTTCATGAACGTGCCGTCGACGACCTCACCGGCCAGCACCGTCAACCCGTCCTTGAGCACCGTCTCGGTGCCGTCGGCGGCGACGTGGGTGATGGCCAGGGTGTCGTCGGACTCGAGGACGACCGACTTCTCGTTCGTGCGGAAGTCGTCGTGGCCCATGGTGGCGACGTTGGTCTTCGACTCCGACGTCCACGCACCCATCCGGTGGGGGTGGGCCTTCGCGTAGTTCTTCATCGCAGCCGGTGCTCGACGGTCGGAGTTGCCCTCACGCAGCACCGGGTTGACGGCCGACCCGCGGACCTTGTCATAGGCCGCGCGGGCCTCCTTGTCCGCTTCGGTCTGCGGGTTCTCCGGGTAGCCCGGCACGTCGTAGCCCTGCTCCTGCAGCTCCTTGATCGCGGCCTTGAGCTGCGGCAGGGAGGCGGAGATGTTGGGCAGCTTGATGATGTTCGCCTCGGGCGTCATCGCGAGCTCGCCCAGCTCGGCGAGCGCGTCGCCGACCCGCTGCTCGTCGGTCAGCCGGTCCGGGAACTGGGCCAGGATCCGTGCCGCGAGCGAGATGTCGCGGGTCTCGACGGATACGCCGGCCTGGGCGGCGTACGCCTCGACGATGGGCAGGAACGAGTACGTCGCCAGCGCGGGCGCCTCGTCGGTGAGGGTGTAGATGATCGTGGAGCCATCGGTGTCGGTCACGCCTCGGACGCTACTAGAGTGCGGCTCAGACGCGAACTGCGGTCAGGGCACCGTGATCGACACCAGCTCGAGCTGGTCGGTACCGCCACTGACGGGCTCACGGAGGACGAGGCCGGTGCCGGAGGCGTAGTAGACGCGCTCCACCAGACCCGGCTCCAACGGGGTGGTCTGTTCGACGACCAGGAGGTCCTCGAAGGACCCGGCCTCGGTCTCGCGCTGCTCGTCGAGTGCCAGCACCCGGGCACGGTCCTCGGCCGTCCCGGGCGCGAACTCGTGCTGGTAGCCGTCGCCGACGCGCGGCGTGGCCGGCATGGCCAACCCGGCCTGCGCCCCGTCGATGCCCGCCTCCCACGAGCCGTCCTCACCGAAGAGCCAGACGTTGCCGGCCCGGTCCTGGGCGTACCACTCGGCCGCCTCCTCGATCACCTCGCCGTCGGCGCCCGTGACGACGTCGCGGACCACGATGGTGGTGACCCCGGCGACCTCCCTGGTCTCGTCGGTGACCGAGACCGTGACCGTCGCGGACTGTTCCCCGGTGGCCTCGTAGACCCACTGTGTGCCGGGCCGCAGCGGAAGATAGGGGTTGTCGATGGCTGCCTGGAAATCGCCTGGATCCGGCGCCGGGGTGGGGATCTCGAGGCCGTCCACACCCGACGGGTCGACGGTGCCGGGCCCGGCGGCGCAGCCGGTCAGGAGCAGCGCGACGACGGCAAGCTGCGGCGCGAGGCGTCGCCATGGGGGCATGCCCACAGCATGGCGCACCGCTGCTAGCGTCGGACGCAGTCCCACACTTGTCCCACTCGCACGAGTCTTCGAGGAGCCCCGACGTGACCACTCCCCTCAAGGTGGCCGTGACCGGCGCCGCCGGCCAGATCGGCTACAGCCTGCTGTTCCGTCTCGCGAGCGGCTCCCTGCTGGGGACGGACCGTCCGATCGAGCTCCGGCTGCTGGAGATCGAGCCGGCGCTGAAGACTCTCGAGGGGGTCGTCATGGAGCTCGATGACTGTGCCTTCCCGACGCTGGCCGGCGTCGAGATCGGCGCGGACGCCGAGCAGGTCTTCGACGGGGTCAACCTCGCGCTGCTGGTCGGCGCGCGCCCCCGTGGCCCGGGCATGGAGCGCGCAGACCTGCTGGAGGCGAACGGCGCGATCTTCACCGCCCAGGGCAAGGCGCTCAACAGCGTCGCCGCCGACGACGTCCGCATCGGCGTCACCGGCAACCCGGCCAACACCAACGCGTTGATCGCGATGACGAACGCCCCCGACATCCCGGACGAGCGCTTCTCCGCGCTGACCCGTCTCGACCACAACCGCGCCATCTCGCAGCTCGCGGCGAAGACCGGCGCCCCGGTGACCGACATCAAGAAGATGACGATCTGGGGCAACCACTCCGCCACGCAGTACCCCGATCTCTTCAACGCCGAGGTCGGCGGTCGCAACGCCGCCGAGGTCGTCGGTGACCAGTCGTGGCTCGAGAACGACTTCATCCCGACCGTCGCCAAGCGCGGTGCCGCGATCATCGAGGCGCGTGGCTCCTCGTCGGCCGCCTCGGCCGCCTCGGCCACCATCGACGCCGCCCGCGACTGGTTGACCGGCTCCGCCGTGGACGACTGGGTCTCGATGGCGGTCCGCTCGGACGGCTCCTACGGCGTCCCCGAGGGCATCGTCTACTCCTTCCCCGTCACCACGAAGGACGGCAACTGGGAGATCGTGCAGGGCCTGGACGTCAACGACTTCTCGCGCGGCAAGATGGACGCCACCGCCGCCGAGCTCGAAGAGGAGCGTGCCGCCGTGAAGGACCTCGGACTGATCTGAGTCCGGCGTCGGCGTTCGCCCAGGCTCAGAGCCGCTGGTTCGGAATCGACCCGGCGAGGACGAGCAGCACGCCGCCGACCGCGACCAGCAGCGCGACGTCCACGGCACGGTGCCGCACCGCGAGCATGCCGGCCTGGCGGTCCGGCAGCAGCAGCCGACAGCCCGCCGCGAACAGCAGCGCCCCCGCGATCCAGCGCACTCCCGACCGCCAGTCGCCGGCCACGGCGAGGCCGAGGCCCACGGCGACTCCGGCCAGCGCGAGCAGGTACAGCAACCCGCCGATGGTCGAGGGGTAGCGCTTCGGCGCCTCCTCGGGGGGGACCAGCGAGCCGTCCTCATGCTGCTCGACGGGCTCGGTCACGACTGCTCCCCCATCCGCTCGGCGGCCAGCACGATGTTGGTGAGCAGCATCGCGCGGGTCATCGGTCCGACCCCGCCCGGATTCGGCGAGACCCAGTCGGCCACGTCCCAGACCGAGTCCGCGACGTCGCCCGCGATCTTGCCGTCGACGCGGGAGACCCCGACGTCCAAGACCGCGGCGCCCGGCTTGACCATCGCAGCCGTGATGATGCCCGGCACACCGGCCGCCGCCACCACGATGTCGGCGTTCCGCACGTGCGCTGCGAGGTCCCGGGTGCCGGTGTGGCAGAGCGTCACCGTCGCGTTCTCCGTACGCCGGGTGAGCAGCAGGCCCAGTGGGCGACCCACGGTGAGACCGCGGCCGACCACCACCACGTCCGCGCCGGCGATCGGAACGTCGTGGCGGCGCAGCAGCTCGATCGCACCGACCGGTGTGCACGGCAGCGGCCCTGCCTCGCCCAGCACGAGCTTGCCGAGGTTGGTCGGGTGGAGCCCGTCGACGTCCTTGTCCGGATCGACCCGCGACAGGAGCGCGAACTCGTCCAGCCCGGTCGGCTGCTGGACCAGGAAACCGGTGCAGGCCGGGTCGTCGTTCAGCGCGTCGATCACCGCTTCGACCTCGCCCTGATCAGCCGTGGCGGGCAGGTCGCGGCGGATCGAGGTGATGCCGATCTCGGCGCAGTCCCTGTGCTTGGCGCCGACGTACCAGTGGCTGCCGGGGTCGTCGCCCACGAGCACCGTGCCCAGGCCGGGCACGATCCCGCGCTCCCGCAGCAGGGCCACCCGCTCGGTGAGCTCGGCCTTGATGACCTTCAGGGTCGCGCTGCCGTCGAGTCGCTGTGCCGTCACGTAGTCATCCTGTCAGTGAGCAAAGTGTCGAGTCCCGGTGACGTACATCGTCACGCCGGCCGCCTGGCACGCCGCGATCGTGAGCTCGTCGCGCACGGAGCCGCCCGGCTGCACGATGGCCCTCACCCCGGCGTCGATCAGGATCTGCGGCCCGTCCTCGAAGGGGAAGAACGCGTCGGAGGCGGCCACCGACCCGGCGGCTCGCTCACCGGCCCGCTCGACGGCGAGCCGGCAGGAGTCGACCCGGTTGACCTGCCCCATGCCGATGCCGACCGAGGCGCCGTCTCGGGCCAGCAGGATCGCGTTCGACTTCGCCGACCGGCACGCTCGCCAGGCGAACGCCAGGTCCGCAAGCACCTCCGCCGACGCCGGCTCGCCGGTCGCGAGCGTCCAGCTGGTCGGGTCGTCCCCGGCCGCGTCCAGCTCGTCACGCCGCTGCATCAGCAGGCCGCCCGAGATCGGGCGCATCTCGATCTCACCGCGGCCGAGCGGCTCGCAGACGAGGATCCGGATGTTCTTCTTCCCCTGCAACACCTCGACCGCGCCGTCGTCGTACGCCGGAGCCACGATCACCTCGGTGAACACCTCGGCCACCTGCTCCGCCATCGCGACCGAGACCGGACGGTTCACGGCGATGACACCGCCGAACGCCGACACGGGGTCACACTCGTGCGCACGACGGTGGGCCACGGAAATCGGATCCGCCACGTCGTCGGAACAGATCGCGATGCCGCACGGGTTGGCGTGCTTGATGATCGCGACCGTCGGCTCGGTGCTGTCGTAGGCAGCCCGACGGGCTGCGTCGGCGTCGACGAAGTTGTTGTAGGACATCTCCTTGCCGTGCAGCTGGGTCGCCTGCGCCAGCCCCGCACCGACCTGGTTGCGGTAGAGCGCCGCCGCCTGGTGCGGGTTCTCGCCGTAGCGCAGGGTGGTCACCTTGTCCCAGGTGCCTCCGACCCAGGCAGGGAAACCCTCACCGGCAGAGGTGTCGGTCAATACGCTGCCCATCCACGACGCCACCGCGACGTCGTACGCCGCGGTGTGGGCGAACGCCTCCGCAGCCAGCAGTTGCCGCTGCGCCAGGGTGAAGCCACCCTCGGCCAGCGCACCCAGCACCTCGGCGTAGCGGGCGGGCGAGGTCACGATGGCCACCGACGGATGGTTCTTGGCCGCCGCACGGACCATCGACGGACCGCCGATGTCGATCTGCTCGACGCACTCGTCCGGCGTCGCGCCGGAGGCGACCGTCTCGGTGAAGGGGTACAGGTTGGAGACGACGAGGTCGAACGGCTCGATCTCGAGCTCACGCAGCTGTTCGACGTGACTCGGGAGACGGCGGTCGGCGAGGATCCCGGCGTGCACACGCGGATGGAGCGTCTTGACCCGGCCGTCGAGGCACTCGGGGAAGCCGGTGAGCGCTTCGACCTTGGTCACGGGGACACCGAGCCCCTCGATCAGGGCGGCGGAGCCACCGGTGGAGACCAGCTCGACACCCGCGTCGTGCAGGCCGCGGGCCAGCGCGTCCAGGCCGGACTTGTCGTAGACCGAGACCAGGGCGCGGCGGATCGGAATCCGGTCGGACCCGGACCCAGAGGTGGCTTCTGTGGACACGCAGCGACTCCTCGGTGTGGAACGAGGCCGAGCACCCAGGCGTTCGATGCTCGACGAGGTCACTCCCCGGTGGTGGACCCACCTGCGCCAGTCGTGTGGGCTCAGCCTATCCGGACCCGGCGCCCGTCGACCGACCAGCCCTCGCGCGCCATCCGCCCCACCGCCGTCACGAGCATCTCCCGCTCGGCGACCTTGATCCGTTCGTGCAGCGTCGCGGCGGTGTCGTCCTCCTCCACCGGGACCGCCACCTGCGCCACGATCGGGCCGGTGTCGACGCCGGCGTCGACCACGAACAGGGTCGCGCCGGTGACTTTCACGCCATAGTCGAGCGCATCGACGGCGCCGTGCATGCCCGGGAAGGCGGGGCACAGCGCCGGGTGGGTGTTGACCGTCGGGAACCGGCCGAGGAAGTCCTCGCCGACCAGCTTCATGAACCCGGCAGAGACGACCAGGTCCGGGTCGAACGCGCCGACCGCCTCGGCGAGGGCGCGGTCCCAGTCGTCGCGGGCCGAGTAGTCCGCGAGCCTCCGGACGAAGGTGGGGATGCCCGCCCGCTCAGCCCGGGCGAGACCCTCGATGTCGTCGCGGTCGGCACCCACGGCGACCACGCGTGCGCCGTACGCCGGGTCGCCGCAGGCGTCGAGCAGTGCTTGCAGGTTGGTGCCGGAGCCGGAGACCAGGACGACGAGTCGCACAAGGGGACTCTAGAGGCAGGTCAGCCCGCCGTGCGCAGCCGACGTCGCTGCCACCACGTCATCGCCAAGCCACCGACGAGTCCGCCGATGCCGAGCGCAGTGATGGCGTGGACGAGGACGTCGAAGGAGAGCGGGTCGACGAAGCGCATCCGGCCCGGGCCGACCGCCCCTCCGGCCACGGTGGCCAGCCAACCGAGCAACAGCCCGGCCACGACGCCACCAGCACAGCCGCGCAGCGCCCCCTCCTCCCACCGGACGGTCGGTCGCCGCCGCTGGGCGAGAGCAGCACCCACCGCCGCAGCGAGCGGCGGGACGGCGATCAGCCAGACGGTCCAGCCGGGGACAGGACCGCTGTCGGGCAGCGCGGCGAGCAGCGGGAACGCGGGCAGGGCACCGGTGGTGACCACGCTCGGGGAGACCAGCGTCTCGGCACCGACGGTGAACCCCGGCCCGAGCAGGTAGGAGGCGGAGAAGAGCGTGGCGTTGGGCAGGGCGAGCAGCGACACCATCACGAAGACGACGACCTCGCCACCGGAGAGTCGGAGCTCGGAGAGCACGTTGACCGCCGTGGCCAGGTCGACCGCGAAGGCGACGAGCAGGGTGGCGAACGCCACCAGGAGCACCGATCGGAGTACGGCGCGGCAGGAGGCGGCCGTGGCGCGCACGTTGCCGGGCAGCATGGCGGCCCAGATCGCGGCGCGGCCGCTCCCGACGGCGATCGCGGGTGCCCCGGCGGCGAAGGCGATCAGCGCCGACCAGGCGAGTGCCCGGCCGGCGGACGGTGCGGTGGCGGGCGAGGCGGCGAGGGAGATCGTCGTCGCGGTGACCGCGACGTAACCGGCGACGAGGCAGGCCGCGGCCACGGGAACGGTCCAGTCGCGCTCCCCGTCGGAGATCTGGTCGGCGTCGGGGCCGTGGCCCGAGACCGAGCTCCCGACCCGGAGACCGACCCGCCAGGTGGACCAGACTGCGAGCAGCGTGAGCAGCAGAGGGATGGCGGTGACCGCGGTTCCCTGGACCCGGACCCCGGACCCGTGCGCCATCAGCCAGCCCAGCGCGCCGACCTGCAACGCGTCACGCGGGGCGCCGTGGGAGGCCGCGTCGGCGAGGAACCAGCCGGTCACTGCGGCGCCCAGGCAGACCAGCAACAGTCCGGCCGCGGCGAGAACCCCACCCAGCAGGGCCACCAGCGCCAACGGCCTCCGGTTCCGGGGGTCGACGGAGGGCGCGGCGATACGGGCAGGGGCCGAGAGCAGCGACGTCATGGCCTCGCCATCATCACCCGCCGCCGCGACGCTGGTGCGGTCCCACGCCGGTTCGCCAGCACCTGGCCCGGCTCGTACAGTGGAGCGGTCATGATCCAGCCCGAGGAGTTCGACGCTTTCTACAAGGACGCCCGCTCCCGACTGCTCGTCCAGACCTACGCACTGACCGGTGATCTCCCAGCCGCCCGGTCCGCGGTGCGCGATTCCTTCATCGTCACCTGGCACCACTGGCGCAAGGTGAACCGACTGCCCGATGCGGAGGCATGGGTGCGTCCGCACGCCTGGGCCCAGGCGCAGCGGCGTCACACCGCGCGGATCTGGCACCGGGACAAGAGCCTCGACCCGGAGGCGAAGGCGACCTTCGACGCACTCGGCAGCCTCTCGCTGCTGCAGCGCAAGGCGCTGGTCCTCCACCACCTCACGAAGTTGCCCCTGGCCGACCGCGCCCGCGAGCTCGGGGTGCCCTCGGCCCAGGCCGAGCTCCAGACCACCGCTGCGACCGCGAAGTTCCTCGAGCAGCGCGAGGTCGGCCCCGAGCGGCTGCCCGGACTTTTTGCGCAGCTCGCCGCACTGGTCGAGGAGTCCCGCTGGCCGCGTCCCTCGATCCTGCGCCGTGCCGGCGCCGCCCGGCGGCGTACCCACACGATCGTGGGCGCGGTCACCGCAGTGGCCGCCGTCGTCGTCACCGGCTCGGTCGTGAGCGGGTCGACGGCCGAGAGTCAGTCCCCCGAGGACACCGGTCGTCCGGCAGCGAGCGCACCGGGGCCGGGGGATCCGATCGCCGCCTTCACGGTCGACCGACTGGTCGCCGCCGACGACCTCGGGCGCCTGCTCGGCGGGCGTGGCTGGAGGGAGCGTCGTACGAGTGACAACAGTCGGGGGAACGGCCGGATCGCGCCGTGCCAGCAGGAGCGCTACGCCGACCCGCACGGGGTGTCGACGCTGGTCCGCACCTTCGAGACCGCGCCTCGGAAGAACCAGCCGACGGTGTCGGCGGTGCAGTACGCCGAGCTCTCCTCGACCACCCGGTCCTCACGCCGCGCGTGGCACCGGATGCTGCGGTGGTACGGCGGGTGCGTCACTCCCCAGATGCAGCTCATGAGCACCCACGCGGTCTCAGGCGTCGGCGACGAGGCTCGGCTGTTCCAGCTCCGGAGCTGGCGCGATCCCGCATCGACGGTCGTCGTCGGCGTCGCCCGGACCGGACAGATCGTCACGACCACCCTGACCCGGACCACGGCCGGGGGGCCGCCCGACCTGAGTGACCAGGCACACTTCCTCGGCGACGCCATCAACGGGCTGTGCACCACCACCCCCAACGCCCCGTGCACCACCGAGCCGAAGCTGGAGGCGATCGCACCGCTGCGTGCCGGGGAGGTGCCGAGCCTGCTCGTGGAAGCCGACCTGCCGCCGGTGACCAACGTGAACCAGGGGTGGGTGGGAACCGAACCGCGTCAGGCGCGCAGCAATGCCGCCTCCACCCAGTGCGACCGCGCCGACTTCTCGCAGAAGGGCATCAGCCACGGGTTCACCCGGACCTACCTGGTGCCCGGAGCCCGGGTTCCGGCGGCCTTCGGCCTCACCGAGACCGTCGCGAGCATGCCGGCGAACCGCGCGAAGGGCTTCGTGAAGACGATCCGCGACCGGATGGCGTCGTGCAACGACCGCGACCCGGGCAGCACGGTCGTCTCGCTGGCCAGCATGTCCGAGGGCGACCGCGACCTCTCGCTGTGGCGGGTGACCTCCGAGCTCAGCGACAACGAGAACGTCACCTACCTGATGGGCGTCGCCCGGGTCGGCACCTCGGTCGCACAGGTCGGCTTCGTCCCGACCAAGAGCGTCACCATGCAGCCGGGCGCCTTCGACACCCTGTTGCGCCGGGCGATGGCTCGGTTGGCGTTCCAGCCCGCTCCGAAGCGCTGATCGACAACATCTGGGCGCTCCCGAGCGTCTCCATGTCGTCCACGTGAGGAGACGACATGCACGGCACCACGATCGCGCTGGCCGCCGCTGGCGCCGTCGCCGCGACTGCACTCGCCGCGGCGGCGTTGACGAATTCCGACCCGTCGCCCCGCGAGACCGGGACGTCAACGTCCTCCCCCTCGCCGCCGGCGGTGCCTCCGTCCCCGTCTGCCACCTTCCCTGCGGCCACGCGGCAGGACTGGCTCACCTCCGTGCCGGACGACCTCTCGGTGGCCCTCGGGCTCCCGCCGGACGGTGGGGACTTCACGCGGGTCTCGGAGGCCGTCACCTGGACGTTCTGCGACGCTGAGGCGTTCCCGGAAGGCGCCTCGCTGGACACCCGCCGCGCCGGGGCCACCGGCCCGGAGTACGCCGACCGGCGCGACCTCCGTGTCTTCCCCGACGATCGCACTGCTCACGCGTTCCTCAGCCATGCCGTCTCTGCGGCAGGGCGATGCCCCGAAGAGCAGCACGGAGGCACCCGTTGGATCCACACCGTCTCGACCGGGGCTCTGGGGGAGGATTCGGCACGGATCCTCCAGACCTACGAGACCGACGGCCTGCCGTCCCCCGGCGCGACCTGGTGGGACGTCACCCGGGTCGGCAACGCCGTCCTGGTGACCGCCACCGGTGGCGAGTACGTCGCTGGCGAGACGCTCGGGGCAGGCATCCGGAGCCACCAGCGGCTGCTCTCGCCCATCGTCGACCAGATGTGCGTCTTCCACCCGGACGGCTGCCCGGCCGTCGAGTCGCGTGGCGCGGCGGTAGAGAACTGAACGAGGGAGCGCACCTTGACTTCGAACACTTGTTCGAATAGACTCGGCACATGCTCGCACCCGCCGACCTCGACGACCTGGACGCAGCCGCCACGCTGACGGCCGTCGAGGACGTGCTGGTCCAGCGACGCACGGCCGAGGCACGGGATCTGGCGTTGGGTGCCCACTGGGCCGACCTCCACGCCGCCGACCCCCAGCTCGGCCCGGGCGGACGACGGGTCTGGGCCGGCGAGGACCGGCTGGTCCAGGTCGGCGGCGAGGGCACGCCCGAAGTGCAGGAGCTGTGCCTGTCCGAGCTCGCCATCTCGCGTCGGGTCCACCCCCACGCCTCCCGCCGGCTCGTCGCCGACGCCCTCGACCTCCGTCACCGGCTCCCGACCTGGTGGGCGGCCGTCCAGGAGCTCCGACTGGAACCGTGGATCGCCCGCAAGACCGCGACCCTGACCCGCAGCCTCGGCGAGATCGCCGTCCGGGTCGTCGACGCCGCGCTCCCCGAGGACCTCGGCGAGGTCTCCCCCGCCCGCATCCTCGACGTCGTGCGCGCCAAGGTGATCGAGGCCGACCCTGCCGCCCACGCCGCCGCCCTCGACGCCGAGAAACACCGCCGCTACGTCTCCCTCGGCCGCACCGACGAGTTCGGTCTGCGTCACATCCTGGCCCGGGTCCGCGCCGGCGACGCCGCCTGGATCGACGCCATGGTCGACCACGTCGCCGACCTGCTCGCACCCCGCTACGACGCCGGCACGACGCGCGACGTGCTCCGCTCCGAGGCCTTCACCTGGCTCGCCCGGCCCGCCGACCTCCTCGACCTCCTCCAGGGAGGCGCCGGAGATGCCGGCGAGAAGGCCCGGCCCCGGGTCGTGCTCTACCTCCACCTCCACGAGGAGGCCGTGCGCGACGACCACGGCGTCGCCCGGATCGAGGACATCGGCCCCGTCCTGTCCTCGCGAGATCCCCGAATGGCTCGGCCACACCCACGTCACCGTCAAGCCCGTCATCGATCTGGCCGACCAGATCGCCTTCGACGCCTACGAACACCCCGAATCACTCAAGGAACGGATCCGGCTCCGCACCCCCGCCGACACCTTCCCCCACGCCAACGGCCTCAGCCGCCGCCTCGACCACGACCACGTCGAACCCTTCGCCCCCAGCCACCCCGGACAGACCGGCGACCACAACACCCAACCCCTGGGCCGCACCAGCCACCGCGCCAAGACCCACCTCGGCTACCAGGTCCGACAACTCGGGCCAGGCGACTACGTCTGGCTGACCCCCCACCACCGCTACCGACGCGTCAACCACCTCGGCACCACCACCCTCACCGAACCCATCGGCTCCGGGTTCATGTCCGACGACCCCATCGACCGCGCCGTCGCCCAGCTGATGCTCGAGGTCGCCACCACCGGACGCGCACACGTGCCCACCTGCCTTCGCTGAACGCACACCGGGCTCCTCCCATCCGTGATGGGAGGAGCCCGGCGGAGACTGCGAGTCAGAGACCCTTGACGATCTCTCGCATCAGGTCGGCGGTCTCGGACGGCGTCTTGCCGACCTTCACCCCGACCGCCTCGAGCGCTTCCTTCTTCGCCTGCGCGGTGCCCGAAGAGCCGGAGACGATCGCACCGGCGTGACCCATGGTCTTGCCCTCAGGAGCCGTGAACCCGGCGACGTAGCCGACGACCGGCTTGGTGACGTGGTCCTTGATGTAGGTCGCCGCCCGCTCCTCGGCGTCGCCGCCGATCTCACCGATCATCACGATCGCCAAGGTGTCGGGGTCGTTCTCGAAAGCCTCGAGCGCGTCGATGTGGGTGGTGCCGATGATCGGGTCGCCACCGATGCCGATGGCGCTCGAGAAGCCGTGGTCGCGCAGCTCGAACATCATCTGGTAGGTCAGCGTCCCCGACTTGGACACCAGCCCGATCGGACCCTTGCCGGCGATGGTGTGGGGCGTGATGCCGGCCAGCGACTCACCCGGCGTGATGATGCCGGGGCAGTTCGGACCGATCATCCGGGTCGGCTTGCCGTCGAGGTAGGCGAACACCTCGGCGGAGTCCTGCACGGGCACACCTTCGGTGATGACCACGAGCAGGCCGATCCCGGCGTCGATGGCCTCGATGCAGGCGTCCTTGGTGAACGCCGGCGGCACGAACAAGACCGACACGTCGGCGCCGGTCTCGGCCATCGCCTCCTTGACGCTGCCGAAGACCGGCAGCTCCTGGCCGGCGAGCTCGACGGTGGTGCCGGCCTTGCGGGCGTTGACACCGCCGACGATGTTGGAGCCGGCCTCGAGCATGAGGGTGGTGTGCTTGGAGCCCATCCCACCGGTCATGCCCTGGACGATGATCTTCGAGTCCTGGTTCAGGTAGATCGACATCTCAGTTGCCTCCCGCGTTCGCGAGCTCGGCGGCCTTGTCGGCCGCTCCGTCCATCGTGTCGGCCATCGTCACCAGCGGGTGGTTCAGCTCGGCCAGGATGGCGCGACCCTTCTCGACGTTGTTGCCGTCGAGGCGTACGACGAGCGGCTTGCTCGCCTCGTCACCGAGGATCTCGAGCGCGCCCTTGATGCCGTTGGCGACCTCGTCACAGGCGGTGATGCCGCCGAAGACGTTCACGAACACGCTCTTGACCTGCTCGTCGTGGACGATCACGTCGAGGCCGTCGGCCATCACCTGGGCGTTGGCGCCGCCACCGATGTCGAGGAAGTTGGCCGGCTTGACGCCGCCGTGCTTCTCACCGGCGTAGGCGACGACGTCGAGGGTCGACATGACCAGCCCGGCGCCGTTGCCGATGATCCCGACCTGCCCGTCGAGCTTGACGTAGTTGAGGCCCTTGTCCTTGGCCTTCGCCTCGAGCGGGTCGGACTCCTCGCGGATCGCGAAGGCGGCATGGTCCTCGTGGCGGAACTCGGCGTTCTCGTCGAGCGAGACCTTGCCGTCGAGTGCCTCGAGCTTGTCGCCGGTCAGCCGCGCCAGCGGGTTGACCTCGACCAGGGTGGCGTCCTCCTCGACGAAGACGTTCCAGAGCTGCTGGACCATCTCGATCGCCTGGTCGCGCAGCTCGGCCGGGAAACCCGCCTCGTCGACGATCTCGGCGGCCTTCGCGGCGTCGACGCCTGCGCCGGCGTCGATCGGGATCTGCTTGACCGCGTCGGGGTTGGTCTTCGCGACCTCCTCGATCTCGACACCACCCTCGACGCTCGCGATGCAGAGGTAGGAGCGGTTCGAGCGGTCGAGCAGGAAGGAGAAGTAGTACTCCTCCTCGATCGAGGCGCCGGGGACCACGAGCACCCGGTTGACCGGGAGCCCCTTGATCTCGAGGGCGAGGATCGCGCGGGCGGCCTCCTCGGCCTCCTCCGGCGACTTCGCCACCTTGACGCCCCCGGCCTTGCCGCGGCCGCCCGCCTTGACCTGGGCCTTGACGACGACGACGCCACCGATCTCCTCGGCGGCCGCGCGAGCGTCCTCCGGGGTCTCGACGGTCTTGCCGAGCGCGCCGGCCACTCCATGCTTCGCGAAGAGCTCCTTCGCCTGGTACTCCATCAAGTCCACTGTTCGCCCAGTCCTTCGTTCTGTTCGACAAGTCGCGGGTTCCGCGCCTCGCACCCTAGTCCCGGAGCGCCCCTGCGGACGAGGGTGGGTCAGGCGTCGACGCCGAAGTGCTCGCTGACCCAGCCGGTGATCTCGTGGGTGGACGCACCCGGCGTGAACACCCGGGCCACGCCGATCTCCTGCAGGACGGGGATGTCCTCCTCGGGGATGATCCCGCCGCCGAAGACCACGATGTCGCTCGCGTCGCGCTCGGCCAGCAGGGTGACCAAGGTGCGGAAGAGGGTCATGTGGGCACCGGAGAGGACCGAGAGGCCGATCAGGTCGGCGTCCTCCTGGATCGCGGTCTCCACGATCTGCTCCGGTGTCTGGTGGAGGCCGGTGTAGATGACCTCGTGGCCGGCGTCGCGCAGGGCCCGGGCCACGATCTTGGCGCCGCGGTCGTGCCCGTCCAGCCCCGGTTTCCCGACGACGATCCGGATCCGGCCAGCGCTCGAGGAAGTCATGTCCGCAGCGTATCCGAGGCGTGATCCCTGCCACGTCCGCCGGCAGTGCGTTCCACAGGGGCCCAGCCCGGAATTTCCTTGGCGTGACCGATCCGTTATTGTTTGTCCTCGTTGTCTCCAGACCACCCCGAGCCTGGGAGCGCTACACCCCTATGGGTCATCATCGAGCGGATCGACGCGGCCTGCGCCGTGCTCCCTCGTCGACGACTCCGCAGGCTCCGGCCGCCGTGACCGCGCCCGCGACAGGCCCCGGGCGACGCAAGGCCAGCAAGCACACCGGGTCGCGCGGGCCCCTCTTCCGCGGCCTTCCCTCGATCCCCGTCGTGCTCGGCATGACGGCGCTCGCCGCCTCGGTCGGCGGCGTGATGACGATCAGCGAACCCCAGCTTGTCGCCGCGTCCGAGCACCGCGTCGTGGCGGCCAACGCCCTGACCGGCAGCAGTGGTCAGTCCAGCAACGACCTGCTCAAGGGGCGTTCCACGGTCTCCCGCGACTCGCGCCGCGACGCTCTCTCCGATGCCGCGGACGCCGACCTCGTCGCGGAGGCCGAGGCGATGACCCAGCAGCGCAACGCGGCCCTGGCCGAGTTCGCCCAGCTCGCTGAGCAGCAGTCGAAGAAGATCGCGCTCAACCAGTGGGTGCTGCCGGTCAGCCCCTCGATCACCACCGCCGAGTACGGCGCCTACGGCCTGTGGGCGAGCTACCACACCGGGCTCGACTTCAACGGGGTCGAGGGCCAGGCGATCATGTCCGTCGCGGGCGGCGTGGTGACCTCCGTCGGCTACGACGGTTCCTACGGCAACAAGACCGTCGTCACCCTCGATGACGGCACCGAGATCTGGTACTGCCACCAGAGCAGCTACGCCGTCAGCGAGGGCGACGTGGTGCGGTCGGGCCAGGTCATCGGCGCCATCGGCTCCACCGGCAACGTGACCGGCTCCCACCTCCACCTCGAGGTGCGCCCCGGTGGCGGCGACCCGGTCGACCCGCGCGCCGCCTTCATCGTGCGCGGCATCACGCCTTGACGGACCGGCTGAGCCGGCGGCGCAACAATATTCTGCCGGCGTGACCTCCGCGCCTCCCCTCCACGGCGTCATCATGGGTGAGGGGCAGGAGGCACACCCATGGCACCCATGGCCGACGAAGCAGCATTCACCGACTTCGTCGTTGCCCGCACTCCGGCGCTGACCCGGACGGCCTACCTCCTCACCCACGACCACCAGCTCGCCGAGGACCTCGTCCAGACGGCGCTGTTCAAGGCCGCCAAGGCCTGGGACCGGATCGTGGGCGAACCCGAGCCCTACGTCCGGCGGATCCTCTACACCGAGAACATCTCGCGCTGGCGGCGCCGGCGAGTGGTCGAGACGTTCCGTCCCGCCTATGACGTCCCGGCTGCCGCCGGGAGCGACCCCGACATGCACCTGGCCCTCGAGCACGCGCTCGCCGAGCTCACGCTGCGGCAGCGGACGGTGCTGGTGCTGCGCTACTACGAGGACCTGACCGAGGCCGAGACGGCCCGGGTGTTGGGGATCGGGCTCGGCACCGTCAAGTCCACCCACCGCCGGGCGCTCGCCCGGTTGCGAACCGTCGCGCCCGACCTCGGCACCTTGATCGGAGCAGAGCGATGAGTGACCAGCTGCGCGACGTGATGACCCGGATGGCGGAGCGGGCCGAACCGGCGCCTCCGGACCCCACCCTGTGGGCTCGGGCGCGGACCGCCCGGCGCCGCGAAGCGATCGTGATCGCGTCTGCCGTCGGGGCTGCGGTGTTCGCACTGGCGGCCACCGTCGGCGTCGTGGTGCAGCCTGACCCGGACCGGCGCCACCCCTCGCCGGCCGAGCAGTCCGGCATCCCGAACATCGTCCGCGGCGTGTTCGGCGAGGGTGGCCTACCGCTGGAGAAGGACCTTGCTGTCGGTCCCGCCTCCGTCGCGGTCGCCAACCCGACCGGCGCCTTCGTGGTCACCGCCGACGACGGCGTCTACCACCGGCTCGACCTGCCCGGCTTCGATCCGAGCGCGTACGACGACCCGGAGGTGCGCCGCACGGGCATGGTCGGACTGAGCCTGTCCCCGGACGGCACCAGGTTGGCCTATGGCTGGCACGCCCCCCTCCCCGAGCAGACCGGGCAGGCCGATGGTTTCGTCCGCAGCGGCCTGCGCATTCTCGATCTGCTGACCGGCCGGACCGAGGACGTGCCCGAGAGCCGTACCCCCCCTGGCGAATTCGGCGCGGCGATCGACAACCAGGACTTCCCGTGGGGGCTGGTGCCCTACGGCGTGCGGTGGTCCGACAACGGGCGATACGTGGGCTACGAGCAGGTGTGGGCCGCCACGCCCGCTGCGGGGGTCGAGGTCGAGCACTGGGGCACCCGCCTCGACCAGGCCTACCGGCAGGCGGTGTGGGCCTCCGGCGCTGCGGTGTACGACACCGCCACCGGCACCCGTCGCGACGTCTTCGATCGTCGTGAGTTCGACGGGGACTTCTGGCTGAGCTTCGACTGGTCCGGCTGGCCGCCCATGGTGTCTGACGACGGGTCCCTCGCGCGGGACGCCAACGGTCGGGTCCCTGACGGCTACGGCGTCGGCCTCTTCGCTGGCGGCCGCCGGGTCCTGCTGGAGACTCGTGACCCCAGCAGCCACCTGCTCGAGGTCGACCTCCGCACCGGTGCGCGCGAGCGACTGGACCTGCCTCTCTCGCCGGTGTGGGTCGACCTCCTCGGCTGGATCGGCGACGACGACGTGCTGGCCCAGGTCCGGCAGGGCTCCGAGCAGCACCTCATCGTGTTCGACCTCTCGAATGCGGACGTGGAGTCGAACCTGGTCGCACCCTTCGACGACGAGGGAACGGACAGCACGTTCAGCTTCGCCACCGACTTCGCGACGGCCGACCAGCCGACGATCGACTTCGACGCTGCTGCCGCGGACGACGCGAACGAGAACGCGGCCCAGCAGGCGGGCGACGGACCACCCGGCGCCGAGGACGGAGGTCCAGGGCTGGTCTGGCTGGGACTGGGTCTGGCCGGCGGTCTGGTTGCGGCGGCCGCGGCCGTCCTCGCCCTGCGCAGCCGGATCCGGTCGGTCTAGAGCTTCTCCACCGGCGCGTAGCGCAGCAGCAACCGCTTGACGCCTTCGCTGCCGAAGTCGATCGAGGCCACGGCCTTCTCGGCCGCACCTTCGACGGTGACCACGGTGCCCAGCCCGAAGGTGTCGTGCTGCACCCGGTCGCCGGGTGCGAGGGAGGCCACCTCACGCGGGGACTTGGCCTTCGACGCAGCGTCGGCGCGGGCCGCAGCGGCCGAGAAGTGACGCCGTCCGGCGGCCGTCGGTGATCCCCAGGAGGTGCGCGAGCCGCTCGCGAGATCGGGGCGGTTCCACTCGGTCTGTGCGGCCTCGGTGCGCCTCCAGTCGACGAGGTCGACCGGCATCTCGTCGAGGAAGCGTGAGGCCGGGTTGTGAGCCGGTGCGCCCCAGGCGGAGCGCACGATGGCCCGGGACAGGTAGAGCCGCTGCTCGGCGCGGGTGACCCCGACGTAGGCGAGCCGGCGCTCCTCCTCCAGCTCGGGCTGGTCGCCGAGCGAGCGGGCGTGCGGGAAGATCCCGTCCTCGAGACCGGTCAGGAAGACCACCGGGAACTCCAGACCCTTCGCGGTGTGGAGGGTCATCAACGTCACCACCCCGGAGTCGTCCCCCTCGGGGCCGTCGGGGATCTGGTCGGTGTCGGCCACCAGGGCGACCCGCTCCAGGAAGTCGGAGAGGCCCGGCGCGACGGTGCCGGCGTCGACGTCCGCCGGATCGGCGCTGGGCCCCGCCACCGGGTCGTCGGAGAACTCCCGAGCGACCGCCACCAGCTCGGCCAGGTTCTCGAGGCGGGTCTCGTCCTGCGGATCGTCGGAGTCCTCCAGCTCGGTGAGGTAGCCCGAGCGGTCCAGCACCGTCTCGAGCACCACGTCGGGGCGCTCCCCCGCGTCGACCATCGACTGGAGCTCCTCGACCATCGCCACGAACCCGGTGATCGCGTTGAGCGACCGCGACGCCAGGCCCGGCGCCTCCTCGGCCCGGCGCAGCGCATCCCAGAAGGTGACCCGATCCCGTTCAGCGAGCGCCGTCACACAGGCCACGGCACGGTCGCCGATGCCGCGCTTGGGGGTGTTGAGGATCCGCCGCAGCGAGATCTCGTCGGCCGGGTTGACCAGCAGCCGCAGGTAGGCGACGGCGTCGCGCACCTCACGGCGCTCGTAGAACCGCACCCCACCGACGACCTTGTACGGCTGACCGGTGCGGATGAACACCTCCTCGAAGACCCGCGACTGGGCGTTGGTGCGATAGAAGACAGCCACGTCGGCGGGCCGGACTCCGGTCTCGTCGGTGAGACTGTCGATCTCCCGTGACACGAACCGGGCCTCGTCACGCTCGTCGTCGGCCACGTAGCCGACGATCCGTTCCCCGGTGCCGGCCTCGGACCACAGTCGCTTGGCCTTGCGCCCCTTGTTGTGGCCGATCACCGCGTTGGCGGCGTTGAGGATGGTCTGGGTCGAGCGGTAGTTCTGCTCCAGCAGGATCGAGCTCGCGTTGGGGAAGTCCTGCTCGAAGTCGAGGATGTTGCGGATGTTGGCACCGCGGAAGGCGTAGATCGACTGGTCGGCGTCACCGACCACCATCAGCTCGCTGGGCGGCACCCGCTCGGCCTCCGGGTCGACGTCCTCGGGGTTGTCCGCGCACAGCTGGTGGATCAGCGCGTACTGGGCGTGGTTGGTGTCCTGGTACTCGTCGACGAGGACGTGACGGAAGCGGCGTCGGTAGCTCTCCCGGACGTCGGGGAAGGCCTGGAACAGGTGGACCGTCGTCATGATGAGGTCGTCGAAGTCGAGCGCGTTCGCCTCACGCAGCCGGCGCTGGTAGGCGGTGTACGCCGCAGCGCTGGCCTCCTCGAAGCCGTTGCGCGCCTCCCGGGTCGCCTCCTCGGCGTCGCGCAGCTCGTTCTTGTGGTTGGACATCCAGTTCAGCAGCACGTTCGGTGGGTGGCGCTTGGGATCGAGCCCGAGGTCCTTCGCGACCAGCGTCATCAGCCGCTTGGAGTCGGCAGAGTCGTAGATCGAGAACGAGGACTTGAATCCGGTCTCGCCCCGGTTCAGGACCGTGATCTCCTTGCGCAGGATCCGGACACAGGCGCTGTGGAAGGTGCTGACCCACATGACCCGGGCCCGGTTGCCGACGAGGGACGCGACCCGTTCCTTCATCTCCGCCGCGGCCTTGTTCGTGAAGGTGATCGCGAGGATCGACCCGGGATGGGCGCCGCGCTCCCCGATCAGCCAGGCGATCCGCCGGGCCAGCACCCGCGTCTTCCCCGAGCCGGCACCCGCGACCACCAACAACGGCGCGCCGGAGTGGACGACCGCGGCGCGCTGCTGCTCGTTCAGTCCGGCGAGCAACTCCTCAGGGTCGGGTCCGCGACGGGTGCGCGGTTCGGCGGGAGCGTCGAAGCCGGGGATCGGGATGGGGGTGCTCATGTCGGATCCAGCCTACGGTCCCCGCCCGACACGGAGCCGCTCGCCCGGTCGAGCACAAGGCCATTATCGTCGGCCCATGAACGCAGACGAGCACGGATCCGCGCGGGCCGCACGCCAGGATGGCGGCGACGACCGCTCGTGGTTCGAGCGGTTCGTGGAGTCGACCTACCTGCGCGTGAGCGGTCCGGCGATGTTCTTCGTGTGCGTCGCGATCGTCGTGGTGTGGTTCGCCTCGGTGCCGTTGTGGGTCGACCTCAAGGAGTGGCAGGTCGCGATCCACACCGTCGCGAGCGTGCTGACGCTGCTGCTTCTGGTGCTCCTCGAGAACGCGAACCGACGCGATGCAGAGGCCGCGCAGGAGAAGCTGAACGTCCTCGCCGAGGCTCTTGCGGCGTTGATGGAGTCGCAGGCCGGGGACGACGAGGCGCTGAGACAGGCGACCCGCGAGTTGCGGAGGTCAGTGGGCCTCGAGGAGCGGCACTGAGCGCAGCCCACCCCGACGGGTGAAGGAGGAGCAGGGCCAGGCGCAGCGTTGTCATGGCCAAATCTGGCGCCGACTGCGCGGACCCCTTGCCACGGGCTCCACGGATGCGGTGGGGTGTGTCACATGCGACCAGCCGACACCATCATCACGCAGCTGATCTCCGCCGCCGAGGACGAGCCCGCCCAGACCTGGGAGTGGCTGGCCAAGGTCGAGGACGCCATCAACGGCGCCTTCGACCCGCTCGCGAGTGCGGTGGGCTCGGTGATCTTCGCGACCGTGCCGGTCTTCGGCACGGATGCACCGCTCATCGTCTTCTGGCTGGTCCTGGCCGCGCTCATCTTCACCATCTACTTCCGTGGCATCCAGTTCCGGAGCGCCAAGACGTCGATCGACCTGGTCCGCGGCAAGTACTCCCGGGCGAGCGACCCGGGCGAGGTGACCCACTTCCAGGCCCTGTCGTCGGCCGTCTCGGGCACGGTCGGTCTCGGCAACATCGCAGGTGTCGGCGCCGCGGTCGTGATCGGTGGTCCCGGTGCAACGTTCTGGATGATCGTGGCCGGCCTGCTCGGCATGTGCACCAAGTTCGTGGAGTGCACGCTCGGGGTGAAGTATCGCGAGGTGCACGAGGACGGCACGGTCACCGGCGGTCCCTTCAAGTATCTTCCGGTCGCCTTCGACCGCTTCGGCGCCGTGTTCTCCAAGGGCATGGTCGGGATCTTCGCCGTGGCCCTGTTCCTCTTCGGCGCCATCGGCGGCAACATGTTCCAGGCCAACCAGACCATGGCCCAGGCCCGCGAGGTCACCGGCGGTGACGACGGCTTCCTCGGCTCCTCGGGCTCCGCCCTGATCTTCGGTGTCATCCTCGCGGTGCTCGTCGGTGCGGTGATCCTCGGCGGCATCACCTCCATCGCCAAGGTGACCTCGAGGCTGGTCCCGCTCATGGGTCTCCTCTACGTCGGCAGCTGCCTGCTGGTCATCCTCGGCAACTTCCCCCACATCCCCGGAGCCATCGCCACGATCATCACGGAGGCCTTCAACCCGACCGCGGCCGGCGGCGGGCTGATCGGCGTCCTGATCGTCGGCTTCCAGCGGGCCGCCTTCTCCAACGAGGCCGGCATCGGCTCGGCCCCGATCGTTCACTCGGCGGTCAAGACCCGCCACCCTGTGAGCGAGGGCTACGTGGCGCTGCTCGAGCCCTTCATCGACACCGTGGTGGTCTGCACCATGACCGCGCTGACCATCGTGGTCGCCGACACCAACTTCTACAACGAGGCGGTGGCCTCGGTCGCCGCCGGCGGCAACGCCGCCCGATGGAGTCGTGGTGACCTCACGGTCCTTCGAGACGTTCCTCCCGCAGTTCCCGGTCCTGCTCGCGGTCGCGGTGGCGCTGTTCGCCTTCTCGACCCTGATCACGTGGAGCTACTACACGATGAAGGCGTGGACCACGCTCTTCGGCCGCAGCCCTGCCAGCGAGCTCATCTTCAAGATGATCTTCTGCCTCTTCGTGGTGGTCGGCGCGACGGTCAACTTCACCTCGGTCCTCTCCTTCGCCGACGCGATGCTCTTCATCTGTGCGATCCCGAACCTGTTGGCGTGCTACCTGTTGCTGCCGAAGGTCCGCGACGAGGTCCGAGACTTCCGGGAGGGGCGCCGCAACGGCACCATCGAAGAGGTGCCGGTCGCGGAGCGTACGACGACCTGAGCGGCCGCCGTACGCGTCAGAGGAGGTGCCGCTCCGAGGCCCAGCGCGTCAGCTCGTGGCGCGACGACAGCTGGAGCTTGCGCAGGACCGAGGACATGTGGGTCTCGACGGTCTTGATGGAGATGAAGAGCTCCTTGGCGACCTCCTTGTAGGCGTAGCCGCGGGCGATCAGCCGCATCACCTCCCGCTCCCGCTCGGTGAGCCGGTCCAGATCCTCGTCCACGGCCGCCACCTCGATCGATCCGGAGAAGGCGTCGAGCACGAAGCCGGCCAGCCGCGGGGAGAACACCGCGTCCCCGTCGGCGACGCGACCGATCGCGTCGACCAGCTCGGGACCGGTGATGGTCTTGGTGACGTATCCCCGCGCGCCACCCCGGATGGTCCCGATGACGTCCTCGGCGGCGTCGCTGACCGACAGCGCGAGGTAGCGGCTGTGGGCGCTCTTCGCGCGTTTCACCACCTGGACGCCGCCACCCCCGGGCAGGTGGACGTCGAGCAGCACCACGTCGGGCTGCTCGGCATCGATGACGGCCACCGCCTGGTCGACGTCGCCGGCCTCCCCCACGACGGCGACGAGGTCGGGGGAACCGGCGAGCTCGCCCCGGACCCCGGCGCGGAACATCGCGTGGTCGTCGACGAGGACGACTCGGATCGGGCCCGACGCGCGGGACTCGTCGTCACTGGTCATCTGTGCCTCCTGGGGTCACGGGCAGGTACAGCCGCACCTCGGTCCCCTCGCCGGGGCTGGATCGGATCTCCGACGTACCGCCGTGGCGGGCCATCCGGTCGTGGATGCTCTGGCGGACGCCGTACCGGTCCTCGGGGATCGAGGTCGGGTCGAAGCCGACGCCGCGGTCGCGGACGAACACGGTGATGGCGCTGTCGGTGACCTCGGCGTAGACGTCGACCCGGTCGACGCCCGCGTGCCTGGCCGCGTTGGTGATGGCTTCGCCGGCGGCCCGGACCACGGGGGTCACGGCGTCGACATGGGCGAGGTCGCCGACGACCACCAGCTCCACCGGGATGCCGTGGGAGTCCTCGACGTGGGCCGCGACCCGGCGCAAGGCGCCCGCCACGGTGCTGTCGTCAGTGGATTCGCCGCTGTAGAGCCAGGACCGCAGGTCGCGCTCCTGGGACCGCGCGAGCCGGCCCACCAACGGCCCGTCGTGCGCGTTCTTCTGGATCAGCGCCAGGGTCTGCAGGACGGAATCGTGCAGATGAGCCGCGACGTCGGCGCGATCCTGGGTGCGCACCCGCTCGGCCCGCTCCGCGGTGAGGTCGGCGGCCAGGCGGTAGATCCAGGGCCCCACGACCACGCCGATGCCGACCACCGCCAGCAGGGACACCAGGACCACCTCCCCCGCCATGCCGTAGGAGCCGCCGTCGCGCACCGAGAACAGGACCAGCGCGCCCACGATCAGCAGTACGCCGGCCAGCAGCCTGAGGTACGCCGCCCAGCCGCCGTTCCCCAGCACCACCCGGACCGGGTCCACTCGCCCGGAGGTGTCGAGCCACCGTTCGCGCTGGGCCTCGTCGGCCTGTCGCCACAGCAGGCCCACCCCACCCAGGCCGAGCAACGCCGCCCAGATCAACGCGCCCTGACCGACCACGGCGTCGACGATCAGCACCGCGCCGACGCCGAGGACGCCCAGGACGACGGCGGGGCCGGCATCGGTCAACCGCCGGATCCGGCCCGGCGGTCGCCGACCGTCTCGGGTGGCGCCTTCGAGGCCCGGCGCCGCGGTCGCGAAGGCAGAGTCGGCCGGCAACACCATCCAGAGCCCGGCGTACAGGAAGATGCCGAGGCCGCCGAGGGTGATCAGCGCGATGAACGCCGCCCGCACCCACAGGACCGGGAGCGCGAGATGGCGCGCCAGACCGCCGGCGACCCCACCGATGATCGGCTGCTGGGTGTCGCGCGTGGCGCGTCGTACGTGGCGCAGCCCGACAGCAGGACCGGCGCTCGGGGCAGTGGTGCTCATCTCGTCGTCCATCGTCACACAGCACGCGGGCCCGGACCATGAGGCGAACCCCCGACCCGACCCTGAGGTGTCGGGGTCCGGGACCGGGCATGATCAGGGTCGTCCCCGATGGTCCACACGCCCGACAAGCAGCACGCTGGAGCCATGACCACCACACCGCCTGAATCACCGGCCGATGCTTCGCCCGAGGGCCCCGACGACACGGGACCCCGCGTCACCCGGGACGAGGTCCGCGACCTCGGCCGGCTGCGCCGCACGACCGGCGACCGCAAGGTCGCCGGCGTCGCCGGCGGCCTGGCCCGCCACCTCGACATCGACCCGCTGATCCTGCGGGTCGGTTTCGTCGTGCTCGCCTTCTTCGGCGGCGCCGGGCTGATCCTCTACGTCGCCGGGTGGGCGCTCGTTCCCGAGGAGGACCGCGAGCACGCTCGCGTCCACCTCGACGAACGCAGCCGCACGATCGCCCTGGTGGCGATCGGCGTGATCGCCGCACTGGCACTGGTCGGTGACTCGTGGGGCGCCTACTGGTTCCCGTGGCCGCTGGCCATCATCGGCCTGATCGCGTTCGTGTGGCTGAGCCGCACCCGCGAGGGCCGCCAGCAGCGCAGCACCGCCCGGCCTGCCGACGGCGGGTCCTACGGCGAAGGCTCCGGCTACGACGCGACCCGCTACGTCGCTCCTCGACCGCGAGACCCGCGCAAGCGTGGGCCGATCCTGTTCTGGTTCACCCTGCTGCTGATCGCGTTCATCGAAGGCGTCCTCGGGATCATCGACGGCGCCGGCGCGCCGGTCGCCGACTCGGCGTACGCCGCGGTGCCCCTCGCCGTGATCGCGACCATGCTGATCATCGGGTCGGTGATGGGCCGCGCCGGCGGACTGATCGCCATCGGCGTCGTCGCGTTCGCGATCCTGGCCGCGGCCACCGCCGCCGACCGGTGGGACGGGGACGACTTCGTCTACACCCCCGTGTCGTCCGTCGACGTCGACGACGCCTACACGATGGGCAGCGGCGACCTGATCCTCGACCTGACCGACGTGGCCGACGTGGGTCAGCTCGACGGCCGCACCATCGAGCTGACCGGAGACATCGGCAGCCTCGAGGTGGTGGTGCCCGACGGCGTGGACATCGAGGCCGACGTCCACATCGACGGGCCCGGCGGCTACCAGGTGTTCGACCGCGAGGGTGGCGGCTTCTCCACCCGCTTCGTCCATTCCCACGACGGCGGCCCCGACGCCCCGTCCCTCACCCTCGTCGCCGACCTCCAGCTCGGCGAGATCACGATCGACACGGAGTGACCACCATGAGCTACGACCACGACACCGACCCCCGGCCCACCGACGACGACTCGGGCGTGCTCGACTCCTGGCGGCACCCGGTCAACGTGGGCCACCTGGTGATGGGCATCGCCTTCGCCGGCATGGTCCTGGTCTGGGCCCTCATCGCCGGCGACGTCGTGGCCGACGACGACATCCGTTGGCTGATGCCCATCCCCTGGGTCACCGCCGGTGGTGCCGGTCTGGTCGCGATGACGCTCGCCGCACGAAGGCGCACCTGAGGTCGCCGCCTAGGGTGAGGCCGTGAACCTGCCGACCCTCGGAAACCTTCGCGTCGAACCAGTCCGCAGCCGCGCGGACCTGCTCGCGGAGCCGGTCCGTGCCGCGTTGTCGGGGTGGCCACACTCCGAGGAGGTCGGGGTGGCCGAGATCGATCCCGACCTGGCTGACACCACTGCCTGCTCCGAGGCCTACGCCGTCCCACTCGAGGCGGGTGCGAACTGCGTCGTGGTCGCCGGAAAGCGCGACGGCGAGGAACGGGTCGCGGCCTGTGTCGTCCGCGCCGACACCCGCGCCGACGTCAATGCCCTCGTGAAGCGGCTGCTCGACGTGCGGAAGTGCTCCTTCCTGGGGATGGACCGCGCCGTCGAGGAGTCCGGCATGGAGTACGGCGGGATCACCCCGATCGGGTTGCCCGGGCGCTGGCGGTTGCTGGTCGATGCCCGGGTCGTCGATCTCGACGCAGCCCTGATCGGTTCCGGCGTACGTCGCTCCAAGCTGCTGCTGCCAGGTCGGCTCTTCGCAGACCTTCCCGGCGCCGAAATCATCGACGGCCTCGCCCACTGAGATCACGCCTCGATCAGCGTGCCGATGTGCAACGCCGACCGGCGAAGTGCCACAATCCACGGCACCACCCCCAACAGAGGAGTTTCCATGAATACTCGCACCATCGCCATCATCGCCCTGGTCATCGCCGTCATCCTGGTGCTCGCCCTGTTCGTGTTCTGATCTCGGAGCCGGACCTGGTCCGGCAGCCTTGCGATAGTGACAGCGCTACTGTCACGATGACGTGGTGAAGCTCTCCTACACGTTGATGTACGACGGCAACCCGCGCACGGCTGCCGACCAGGTCGCCGAGCTCGAGCGGGCCGGCCTCGATCTGGTCTGGGTGGCCGAGGCCTACGGCTTCGACTCCCCCACGCTGATGGGCTATCTGGCCGCGAAGACCGACCGCGTCGAGATCGGGTCGGCCATCCTCAACATCTACTCCCGCACCCCAGGCACCCTGCTCCAGACCGCCGCCGGGCTCGACAACGTCTCGGGCGGCCGCGCAGTGCTGGGACTCGGCGCCTCCGGCCCGCAGGTCATCGAGGGCTGGCACGGCGTCCCGTACTCCAAGCCGCTGGGCCGCACCGCAGAGATCATCGACCTCGTGCGCCGCGGCCTCCAGCGCGAGAGACTCACCTCCGACGGGGTGTTCAAGCTGCCACTGTCGAAGGAGGACGGGGCGGTCACCGGCCTCGGCAAGCCGCTGAAGATCCTCACCCACCCCGAGCGCGACACGATCCCGATCTGGATCGCGGCGCTCGGCCCCAAGTCCGTCGAGCAGGCGGCCACCATCGCCGACGGCTGGATCCCCCACCTGTTCCACCCGGAGAAATCACACCTGGTGTGGGGAGACGCCCTGGCCGCGGGTCGCGCCCAGCGGCAGCCCGGCCTGGCGCCGCTCCAGATTGCTGCGGGCGGCATGGTCGCCATCGGCGAGGGCCCGGAGACCAAGGCCCTGCTGGACTTCGCGCGTCCGCTGTTCGCCCTCTACGTCGGCGGCATGGGCGCGAAGGGCAAGAACTTCTACAACGACGTCGCGAAGTCCTACGGCTACGAGCAGGAAGCCGAGGACATCCAGGACCTCTACCTGTCGGGCAAGAAGAAGGAGGCCGAGGCGCTGGTCCCCACCGAGTGGCTCGAGGCCTGCAACCTGGTCGGCCCCGCGTCGTACGTCAAGGAACGCATCGCCGCGTTCAAGGAAGCGGGCGTCACCCACCTGACGGTGATGCCGGCCAGCGACGACCCCGCGGCGACGGTGGCTCAGATGAAGGAATGGGTGGCGTGACCAAGCTCTACGACGCCGAACACGAGGACTTCCGCAAGACCGCCCGCACCTTCTTCGAGCGCGAGGTCTCGCCCCACCACGACCAGTGGGAGCGCGACGGCATCGTCCCGCGCGAGCTGTGGCAGAAGGCCGGCGAGGCGGGCCTGCTCTGCTTCGACGTCCCCGAGGAGTACGGCGGCGCCGGCGTCACCGACTTCCGCTACAACGTCGTGCTGTCGGAGGAGCAGACCCGGGCCGGCGCCTCCGGCCCCGGGTTCTCGGTCCACAGCGACATCATCGTTCCCTACCTCACCAGTCTCGGCACGGACGAGCAGAAGCGACGCTGGCTGCCGGGCTGTGTGAGCGGCGACATCATCACCGCGATCGCGATGACCGAGCCGGGCGCCGGCTCGGACCTGCAAGGAGTCCGCACCACCGCCGTCGACGCCGGCGACCACTACGTCCTCAACGGTTCCAAGACCTTCATCAGCAACGGCATCCACGCCGACCTCGTCATCGTCGTCGCGCGCACCGACCCCGACGCCGGTCACCAGGGCATCAGCCTGCTGGTGGTCGAGCGGGACATGGTCGGCTTCGAGCGCGGCCGCAACCTCGACAAGATCGGGCTGCACGCGCAGGACACCGCCGAGCTGTCGTTCACCGACGTACAGGTCCCCAGGACGAACCTGCTCGGCGAGGAGGGCCAGGGCTTCCTCTACCTGATGCACAACCTCCCGCAGGAACGCCTCATCATCGGCGCCCAGGCCGTGGCGGCGATCGAGGCGGTCGTGGAGATGTGCCTCGACTACGCCAAGAGTCGCGAGGCGTTCGGCCGGCCGATCGGGAAGTTCCAGCACAACCGCTTCCTGATCGCCGAGATGGCCACGGAGGCCCGGGTAGCCAGGTCCTTCCTCGACGACTGCGTGCGCCGTCACCTGGACGGACAGCTCTCGGCAGTCGACGCAGCCATGATCAAGTGGTGGACGACCGAGCTCCAGAACAAGATCGTCAACCAGGGCGTTCAACTCCACGGCGGCTACGGCTACATGATGGAGTACCCCATCGCCAAGGCCTACCTGGACAGCCGGGTCTCCACGATCTACGGCGGCACGACCGAGATCCAGAAGGAAATCATCGGGCGCAGCCTCGGCATCTGACCCCGAGCACCGGCAAAGCACAGTAATATCGCGCCGGTCTGGGTGGCCGGGGGATGGCCGACGCGTATCGAGGACAGGAATGGCTGGCTTTCCGAAAGCGGACGAGGAGTACGCCGGCCGCTACCGCATCGTGCGGGAGATCGGTCACGGCGGTATGGGCATCGTCTACGAGGCGGTCGACACCGTCTTGAACCGCTCGGTCGCCCTCAAGATCCTCCTGCCGTCGCTGCCCGACCGCGACGGCTACCAGGCCCGCTTCGCCCGCGAGGCCTCCGTGCTCGCCCAGATCCGCTCCCGCCACATCGTGGGCATCCACGAGTACGGCGAGCATGACGACACGGTCTTCTTCATCACCGAGCTCTTCCCTGACGGGGACCTCCAGCACTGGCTCACCGAGCGCGGCGCGCTCGACCGCCGGTCATCGCTGCTGTTGGTCGCCCAGCTCTGCGAGGCGCTGGCCGACGCCCATGCCAGCGGCGTGGTCCACCGCGACGTCAAGCCCGGCAACGTGCTGCTCTGGCGACGCTCCGACGGATTGATCCCCTACCTCTGCGACTTCGGCATCGCCCTCGACGGCCAGCGGGGGCTCACCCGCGCCGGCGCCCTCATCGGCAGCCCCGCCTACATGGCTCCCGAGCGGCACTTCGGCCACGCCGCCGACGAGCGTGGCGACCTCTACTCCGTCGGCTGTGTGCTGTGGGCGGCACTGACCGGCGATGCACCGTTCTCCGGGACCGACTTCCAGATGATGAACTCCCACATCAACGAAGCGACACCCCAGCTCGACACCGGGGACCCGGTCGACCAGCGGATCGACGAGGTGCTCGCCGACCTCATGCACAAGGACCCGGAGCGTCGGCCCGCCTCGGCCGAGGCGGTTCGACAGTCGCTCCTGGGCATCCTGCGTGACATCGACCTCCCGGTCGCCGGAGAGGCCTCGGTGGAGCCGGAGGTCTCCCCCGCCCCCATCACCACGATCGACGCCGACGCCGACGCCGACGCCGACACCGCCCCGGAGCGTGCCCGCAGCGGGACCTGGCTGGTGGCGGGTGTGCTGGTGGCCATGCTGCTGGGTGGGATCGCTGCCGCCGTGACCCTGTCCGGCATGCGCGACGCCCCCCAGCTGTCGCCCGCCACCACGCCGGTCGAGGCAGGGGTCACCAGCGCCGTGGACGACGCCGTGGCGCCGCCCACCCCTCCACCGCCCACGGTCACGACCACGAGCGGCTACCGGTCGGTCGACTTCACGGCCACCGCACCGCGCTACCGCGAGTCAGCGGCGGCGCTCCTGGTCGAGTACCGCGTCGACGGGGGCTGGCAGCCGGCCGACGGACGGCTCACGATCCGCACCCCGGTGGGGGGTGCCGAGACCTGCGTGCGCTTCCGGAGCCGGGCGATCACGGTGGCGGGTGCCGAGGCGACCAGCCGCGCGACCCGTGAGTGCGCCCGCGCCCAGCCGCCCATGGTCCGGTTCGTGCGCAGCGACGACCCGTGCGTCAACTCGGCCGGCGACCCGTGCACCTGGTACGACGTGGCGGTGAGCGGGTTCCGCGACAACGTCTCGCCGCGGGTGAACGTCCGCCGGGTCAACGGCGAGCCGTGGTGCGACGGCTGCGTGTACGACCGGGTCGAGGTCGGACAGGACGGCCGCGGCTATCTGGAACACGACTGGAAGATCTCGCGCGACGAGGGACAGGTCATCCTGGACGTCTCCGGCATCACCGCCGAGTTCCACCTCTTCCGCTGACCCTCCGCGGCCCGGTCAGCCTCCGGTCGGCCCGGAGTCCTCCTGGGCCAGGGTCGCCGCATAGCGCGTGGGCAACTGTGAGGCCGCCACGTCCCGGCCCTGCGGGAAGCCACGCGCGAGGGCCCGGCGAACCAGGTCGAGGTGGCGCTCCCAGCCGGCGACGACGCCCTGGTCCGGCGCCACCGCGAGGGTCGATCCGTCGGCGACGCGGACGCCGGTCTCCTGGGTGGCCGCGCGCACCAGCGTGAGCGCGTGGTCGGCGAGCCGAGCCGAGCCGAAGGCGTGTGGCATCAGGTCGACTGCCACGACCCGGCCGTCGGCGTGGTGGATCATCTTGGCCACCAGGACCGAGCCCTTGGGTCCGATCACCGCCTGCGGCCGCTCGATCTGCAGCTCGAAGCAGAGCCGTCCGGAGAGGTGCTTCTCGATCAGCTCGGCCAGCCGGACCAGTGCCTCGACGTGGGCGATGGAGGCCACCTCCGGCACGGTCACGACGAAGCCCTCCGGGATCTCGCCCACCCCATCGAGGAACCGGCCCAGGGTGCGAACCGACCGGCCGCGCTCGGCAGCGCCCAGACCGGGGACACGGATGCCGCCGACCCGGCTCAGGGAGCCGGCCTCGGCCGCGGTCGCCCACGCCGCAGCGGCGGCGTCGACCCGGCGATCCTCGGCGCCGTCGTCGCCGACCGGTTCCGCGAAGTCCAGCCGCAGGTCCTCGACGGGCTCGGTCGCCAGCTTGTCCAGCACCCGGCCCATCAGCGCGTCCTCGCCGCCGAGCATCCCGAGGAACTCCTCGGCGTGGGTCAGCAGCAGCTGTTCGGCCTCTCGGCCGGCTTCCCGGACGTAGTCGTCATGGAAGTCCCCAGCCGCGACGTACAAGGTGTGGATCGGCTCCCGCCCCGACCCGACCCCTGGGTACTGCCGCGCGAACGCCACATCCGCGTCCACGAGCAGCGCGTCGACCTCAGCGGCCAGCCCGTCCAGATCCATGCCCGCGAGCCTAGTCCCGGTCAGCCTCCCGCGAACATCCCGGCCACCGCGAGTCCTGCCGCAGCGCAGACCCCGAGAGTGCGCAGGGCAGACCAGCGGAGCCGGAAGATGAGCAGGAACGCCAGCCCGGTCAGGGCCAGGGCCGCGAGGTCGATCGACGCCAGGACCGGGACCTCGAGTCCCCATGGACCGGCACCGACCTCGCGCGTCCGCTCGAAGAGCGTGTGCAGCGCGAAGTAGACCGCGAGGTTGGCGATGACGCCGACGACGGCCGCCGTGATGCCGGCGAGTGCCGAGGCCAGACCGCGGTGGTGACGCAACCGCTCGACGTACGGCGCCCCGAGCAGGATGAACAGGAAACACGGCACGAACGTGACCCAGGTCGTGACGAGGGCCCCGAGCAGCGCGGCGACCCAGGGGTCGAGATCCCCGGGCGCCCGGTAGGCGCCGAGGAACGCCACGAACTGGACGACCATGATCAGCGGTCCCGGGGTGCTCTCCGCAAGGGCCAGCCCGCGCACCATCTCCCCCGGCGCCAGCCACCCGTAGACCTCGACCGCCTGCTGGGCGACGTAGGCGAGCACGGCGTAGGCGCCCCCGAAGGTCACGACGGCCGCCCCGGAGAAGAACAGGCCCTGGTCGACGAAGACACTGCCGCGTCCGAGCAGCAGCGCTGCCAGTGCCACCGGTGCCGCCCACAACGCCAGCCCCACCACCAGGATCGCGGCCGAACGACGGCGCGAGCGGGGCTCCGCGTGAAGGGCGTCATCGGCGATCAGGGGTGGCGGCCCTTCGTCCGCGGCGTCGGGGCGGCGTGGGTCGGGGACGAGTCCGAGTCGCCCGAACCACCACCCGATGAGCGCCGCTCCCGCGATCACCAGCGGGAAGGGGACGCCGAACAGGGCCAGCGCGACGAACGCCGCCAGCGCCAGTGCCAGCAGGTTGCGGTGCCCCAGTGCCCGGCCGGCGAGGCGCCACAGGGCGCTCACCACGATCGCGATCACGGCCGGTCCGACCCCGAGGAAGATCGCCTCCAGCCACGCAGTGTCGCCGTACGCGACGTAGATCCCGGAGAGGACGAGCAGCGCGACCACGCCCGGCAGGACGAAGAGGGTGCCGGCAATCAGGGCTCCCTTGGCGCCGTTGAGCAACCAGCCGATGTACGTCGCCAGTTGCTGCGCCTCGGGGCCGGGGAGCAGGGTGCAGTAGGACAGCGCGAACAGGAACCGTTGGTGGCCGATCCACCGCTTCTCCTCGACCAGCACCCGCTCCATGACCGCAATCTGGCCGGCCGGGCCGCCGAAGGTCTGCAGCGAGATCAGGAACCACACCTTGGTCGCCACCCGCAGCGGCAGCACGTCGTCGGAGACGTTCACTCCCACTCGATGGTTCCGGGAGGCTTGGAGGTGATGTCGAGAGCGACCCGATTCACCTCCGAGACCTCGTTGGTGATCCGCGTGGAGACGGTCTCGAGCACCTCGTAGGGGATCCGGGCCCAGTCGGCGGTCATCGCGTCCTCGGAGGTCACCGGCCGCAGCACCACCGGATGGCCGTACGTACGCCCGTCGCCCTGGACGCCCACCGAGCGGACGTCGGCGAGCAGCACCACCGGGAACTGCCAGATGTCGCGGTCGAGACCGGCGTTCGTCAGCTCCTCGCGCGCGATCGCGTCGGCGCGGCGCAGGATGTCGAGACGGTCGCGGGTGACCTCGCCGATGATCCGGATGCCGAGGCCGGGACCGGGGAAGGGGTGTCGCCAGACCATCGACGGCGGCAGCCCCAGCTGCTCGCCGACCGCGCGCACCTCGTCCTTGAAGAGCGTGCGCAGCGGCTCGATCAGCTCGAACTGGAGGTCGTCGGGCAGCCCGCCGACGTTGTGGTGGGACTTGATGGTGGAGGTGCCCGCGCCGCCGCCGGACTCGACCACGTCCGGGTAGAGCGTGCCCTGCACGAGGTACGCCGTGGCCTGGGCGCCGGACGCGAGGTCGCCGAAGACCCGCACCTCGGCCGCCTCGAAGGTCCGGATGAACTCGCGGCCGATGATCTTCCGCTTCTCCTCCGGGTCGTTCACCCCCGCCAGGGCGTCGAGGAACTGATCGGCGGCATCGACCACGTCGAGGTCGCTGAAGACCGCCTCGAAGTCCCGCCTCACCTGTTCGGTCTCCCCCAGCCGCATCATCCCGTGGTCGACGTACACGCAGGTCAGCCGGTCGCCGATGGCGCGCTCGACGATCGCGGCGGCGACCGCGGAGTCGACGCCGCCCGACAGCGCGCAGAGCGCCCGGCCATCGCCGACCTGCTCACGGATGTGCTCGACCTGCTCCTCGATGATGTTGAGCATCGTCCAGGTCGGCCGGCAGCCGGCGATCTCGAGCAGGAAGTGCTCCAGGATCCGCTGGCCGTGCTCGGTGTGGAGCACCTCCGGATGCCACTGCACGCCGGCCAGGCCGCGATCGACGGCCTCGAAGGCGGCGACCGGTGTCACCGCCGTCGACGCCAGGACGTCGAAGCCGGCGGGGGCCGCGGTGACCGCGTCGCCGTGGGACATCCAGACGGTGTGCTGTGCGGGCAGCTCGGCCAGCAGGGTGCCGGGGGCGGACACCGTCACCCGGGTCCGGCCGTACTCACGGGCGCCCGTGGGAGCGACCTCGCCGCCGAGGGCCTGGGCCATCAGCTGGAATCCGTAACACATGCCGAACACGGGCACGCCGGCGGTGAAGATGTCCGGGTCGATGCCCGGCGCCCCCTCCGAGTAGACACTGGACGGTCCCCCGGAGAGCACGATGGCTCGAGGCTTGCGCGCCAGCATCTCCGCCACCGGCATCGAGTGCGGGACGATCTCGGAGTAGACCTTCACCTCGCGCACCCGGCGGGCGATCAGCTGGGCGTACTGGGCCCCGAAGTCGACGACAAGAACCAGGTCGTGATCGGGCGTCTCCGTCATGGGCCGAGCCTATCGGCACCTGCCGACTCGTCCCGCACCCGTCGCACCCGACAAAACGGTCGCGGATCGGCCGGGTCAACAGCTCTACTGCCGGGTGCGACGAGTGTCACGAGACGAGTCGGCGCAACCACACCGCGCGCTGCTCGGCAGTGAGCTCGGCCCGGCGAGCCACCGTCGAGGTGTCGACCCACCAGGCGGGTTGTTCCGTGGTCCAGGTGCGCGCCGAACCACGCCGCTCAGCCGCCCGTCGGTAGGCGGCGTCGAGGCGCACGAGGAAGCTGGCGGAGTCTGCCCTGCGGCCGGCCATCATGGTGACCAGCTCGAGCTGGTGGTCGCGATAGAGCGCCTCGCGGTCGAGGTCTCGCCGGCGGGGACCGTCCTCGAGGTGGATCGCGCCGTCGTACTCCCCCACGACACCCGCCTCGAGGTCGAGCAGGTCGGGCGTCACGAGGTGCCGGCCGTGCCGATCGAAGATCGGCGGGTTGGTCAGCAGCACGCATCCGTGGTGCTGACGCCACGTCATCCGCATCGACACCTCCTGTGGCGACCAGACGTTCTCGTCGGCCCAGGTCAGGGCCTCGCGCAGCATCCGGATCCCGGGTCGTGGCCCGAGGCGGGCGGCGTAGCCGACCATCGACTGGACGTCGACGAGGTCGGCCGCGGCTGCCAGGTCGATGGTGCGGACGGCTGCGAGAAGCGTGCGTGCACGGCACACCTCATAGCTGACCGAGCGCTCGGGGATCGTGACCCGGAGCCCGTCGATCTCTTCCACGTCGTCGGGGAACAGCCAGTCCTCGGAGAACTCCACGCCCGCTCTGCCCCGGACCCCTCGCAGCCGGTCGAGCCCCACCGGAACGTCGAGGAGGGTGCGTCCGTCGCCCGCCAGACCGTTGAACCACCGGGTCTCGCGCCACCCGAACGAGCCCCAGCCGGTCACCGCGGCGTCGCTGGGCGTGCCGGCCATCGCCTCGAGGATCCGCTGGCCGAGCGCGGCGGAGTCGGTCACGGATGGGACGTGGTAGGCGGGCGCGACCCGCCGCCAGTGCGGACCGCGAGCCTGACCCGGGGTGGGACCGGTGATGCCATCAGGATCGACCCGTACGGGCAGCACCAGGCCCGCCCGAGTCTCGGCAGGTAGTGACATGGTCCGAGCATCGAACAGATCCGCCCGACCGACGCCCGTTGTACACAGGCTGCGTCCGCGGCGTACGTCGTACCCGACATCCGGGTCGCTTGGACGCAGATTCGACGACCGTGAGGTCGGGTGCGACGGAAATACGTCAGGGCCCGACCGGGGAGGGAGGGGTGGTCGGGCCCTGATCGTCCACAGTGACCGCTGAGCGATCAGTGGACATATACGACCCGACAAGGGAGGGAGCAACCGTCGGGTCTGCTAGACACAACGATGCGTGAGGGCGCTGGTTACGCCGGTGGCGGGAGAGTTTTTTTCGTGGTCGCCGCGGTCACGACACGCCGACGATGGGCAGCCGCAGCGCTCCGGGGGCTGCCTCCGGGACCGCCGGCCGGCTCGGTGCCACCGGGGCCACCCGCTGGTAGGCCTCGCCCAGCGCCGGGCGCGGGTCCGGCTCGCCCTTGTTGGGCCACAACGCCATCGCCCGCTCCGACTGCGCGGTGATCGTCAGTGACGGGTTCACGCCGAGGTTCGCCGAGATCGCCGACCCGTCCACGACGTGCAGGCCCGGGTGGCCGTAGACCCGCTGGAAGGGGTCCACCACGCCGGATTCCGCTGAGTCGCCGATGGTGCAGCCGCCGATGAAGTGGGCTGTCAGCGGACGGTTGAACGGCTCCCCGATCGAGCTGGCCGTGGTGCCGCCCATGATCCGCGCCATCCGGCGTACCGCGTCGTTGGCCGCGGGGATCCAGGTGGGGTTCGGCTTGCCGTGACCCTGGCGTGAGGACAGGATCCAACCGAACGGGGTCTTCTTCGGGAAGGTCGTGATCGAGTTGTCGAGCGACTGCATGACGAGCGCGAAGATCGAGCGCTCCGACCAGTGCTTCAGGTCGTAGACGTTGCGCAACTCGGACTTCTGGGCCCACAGCTCCTTGAACCAGGTCTGCCAGCGGGGTCGGGGACCGTCCCCGTCGGTCAGCACCGTCTGCATCAGCGCCAGCAGGTTCGAGCCCTTGCCGTAGCGGACCGGTTCGATGTGGGTGTGCTCGTCGGGGTGGAAGGACGACGTGATCGCGATGCCCCGGCTGTAGTCGATCTCCAGATCGGGTGCGATCGAGGTCAGGATCGACTCGGAGTTGGTGCGGGTCAGGTGACCGAGCCGGTCCGACAGCTCCGGCAGGTCACCCTCGGCCTTGAGCCGGTGCAGCAGCTTCTGGGTGCCGAGTGCAGCGGCCGAGAAGACGACGTGGTCGGCGGTGAACGACACGGTGGCGGTACGCCGCGACAGCTTGGCCTTGGTCCAGCGCGCGTCGACGCGGTAGCCGCCGTCCTCGCGAGGCCGGACCCGGGTGACGTGGGTGAGCGGGTGGACCACGGCGCCCTGCTTCTCCGCGAGATACAGGTAGTTCTTCACCAGCGTGTTCTTGGCGTTGTGCCGGCACCCGGTCATGCACTCCCCGCAGCCGAGGCAGGTGTGGCGGTCGGGACCGGCGCCCCCGAAGTAGGGGTCCGCCACCGCCTCGCCGGCCTGCTGGCCGGGCCCGCCGAAGAACACACCCACCGGGGTCGGGTGATGGGTCTCGCCGACGCCCATCTCGTCAGCGACCTGCTTCATCACCTCGTCCGAGCGCGTACGCAGCGGGTTCTCGACCACCCCCAGCATCCGCTTGGCCTGGTCGTAGTACGGCGCGAGCTCCGCCCTCCAGTCGGTGATGTGTGCCCACTGAGGATCCGAGTAGAACTGCTCGAGCGGCTCGTAGAGCGTGTTGGCGTAGACCAGCGAGCCGCCGCCGACCCCCGCGCCCGCCATGATCAGGCAGTCCTTGACCATGTCGATGCGCTGGATGCCGTAGCAGCCGAGCTCGGGAGCGTAGAGGAACTTCTTCACGTCCCAGGAAGTGGCCGGCAGGTCGTCGTCCTCGAACCGGGCGCCCGCCTCGAGGACGCCCACGGTGTACCCCTTCTCGGTCAGCCGCAGCGCGGTGACCGAGCCGCCGAAGCCGGAGCCGATGACCAGGACGTCGTAGTGGGTCACCGGTCAGGCCCTGCCGAGCCTGTTGAGGACGCGCAGGCTCGTGGTCATCACCTTGGCGAACTGCTCCTGGGAGAGACCGAACGAGGGACCGATGCGCAGGCCGCGTTGGGTGGCGACCGACTGGGTCTCGGTATAGCGCAGGATCCCCTCGCTCCCCTGCCGGCGTCCCGTGCCGGACTGGCGCATTCCACCCATGGGGGCTGCGAGCGACCCGAAGGTCGCGCCGAAGCCCTCGTTGACGTTGACCGTGCCGCACTTGATGTGCCGGGCGATCTCGCGGGCGCGCCGACCGTCCTCGCTGTAGATCGAGGCGTTGAGGCCGTACTCGCCGTCGTTGGCGCGGGCGACTGCGTCGGCCTCGTCGTGGAACCGGTAGAGCGCGACGACCGGACCGAACGTCTCATGTCCGAAGCAGGTCATCTCCGGGGTGACCCCCTCGAGGATGGTCGGCTCGAAGAAGAAGGGACCGAGGTCCGGCCGGCCGCGGCCGCCGGCGAGCACCCGGGCGCCCTTGGCGACGGCGTCCTCGACATGGGCCGTCACCGTGTCGAGCTGGGCCTGCGAGATCAGCGGCCCCATGTCGATCGACCAGTCGAGGCCGGCGCCGAGCGTCATCGACTCGGTGCGGGCCACGAACCGGTCTACGAACCGGTCATAGACCTGATCGGCGACGAAGAACCGCTCGGTCGCGACGCACAGCTGCCCGGCGTTGGAGAAGGCGGCCCGGCAGGCTCCCTCGGCCGCCTTCTCGAGGTCGGCGTCGCGCAGCACGAGCAGCGGGTTCTTGCCACCGAGCTCCAGCGAGCAGCCGATCAGCCGCTCGGCGCACTGGGAGGCAATCAGCTTGCCGGTGGCGGTCGAGCCGGTGAAGCACACGTAGTCGACACCCCCGATCAGTGGCGGGCCGATCTCCTGGCCTGGCCCGGCCACCACCTGCCAGAGCTCGCGCGGGAAGCCGGCCTGCTCGAGCAGCTCTGCGCCGAGCAGGGCGGTGAGCATGGTCTGGGCGTCCGGCTTGATCACGACGGCGTTTCCGGCGAGCAGCGCAGGAAGCCCGTCGCACAGCGCCATCGTGAACGGGTAGTTCCAGGGCGAGATGATGCCGACGACGCCCTTGGGGACGCGATTCACCTGAACGTGCGTGAGGCCGGGGAACATGCCGGCCACGCGCCGGGTGTCGAGGTGCTCCGACGCCGTACGCGCGTAGTAGCGGGCCGTCAGCGCGACGTGCGCCAGCTCTAGGAACGCATCCTTGCGGGCCTTCCCGGACTCCAGACCCACCAGGTCACAGATCTCGGCCTGCCGGTCGAGGATGAGGTCGTGGAGCCGCAGCAACGCGGCCGTGCGTTGCGTCAGTGGGGTCTGCGACCACGCGACCTGAGCGCGACGGGCTTGAGCGATGGCCTCCTCGACGTCGGTGGTCGAGGACTGAGGGACATGGGCCAGCGGCTGACCGTTCAACGGCGACGTGACCGGGGCGCTCTGGCTCGTCGTGGAGACGATCCGGTCGGTGAGTGCGCGGACGTAGCCGGGCTCGAGGGCGTACGACGCGGTGGGATCGTGCTCGGGATCGGCCGGTCCGTCGACCAGTGGTCCGCCGGTGGGGCTCTGAGCGCTCATGGTTACTGAGGCTAGGTGACGGGTGTCTCGCTATCTACCCTTCGGTAGCCACTGAGACGCTTGACACAGCACCGCTCGATGTCAAGAGACCGCCGGGAGTCAGACGATGTCCGGGGCCTGCACCCGGGCCTCGTCGGCCTCCTGGTCGGTGGGCTGGCGCTGCGACTGCCGCTCGGCCTCGACCCTGCGCAGGTAGTGATCGACCTCGACGTCGACCCGCGCGGCGTCCCAGCCCAGCGGCTCCGCCATCAGCTCGGCGACCGGCCGGGCGGCGTGCGTGCCGCGGTCGAAGGTCTCGATCGAGATCCTGGTCCGTCGAGTGAGCACGTCGTCGAGGTGGCGTGCGCCCTCATGGGTGACGGCATAGACGACCTCGGCGCAGAGGTAGATCTCGGCGCCGGGGAGCGGCTCGGCGAGCTCGGGACGGTCGGCGATCAGCGAGAGCACCTCGTCGATCAGGCCGCCGTGGCGTCCGAGCAGGTGGTCGATCTGGGCCAGCGAGAGGCCGCTGGTGCGCGACAGCATGACCCGCTGGTTCTGCCGCGCCTCGTATCCCGCCGCGCCGCTCAGGGGCACCCGGTCGGTGATGCAGGTGCGCACCGGCGCCTGGGTCTCCTCCAGCTGGTCGACGACGGCGTCGATCGCGTCCTTGGCCATCACCCGCCAGGTCGTCAGCTTGCCCCCCGCGATCATCACCAGGCCCGGCGCGGGGACGGTGACGGTGTGCTCGCGTGAGATCCGCGAGGTCGGCTCGGTCTCGCCGGACAGCAGCGGCCGGAGGCCGGCGTACACGCCCTCGACGTCGTCGTGGTCCAGCGGTTCGCGCAGGATCCGGTTCACGTGCTCGAGCAGGTAGTCGATGTCGGCCCGGCTGGCGGCCGGATGGGCCTTGTCCAGGTCCCACGGGGTGTCGGTGGTGCCGATGATCCAGTGGGCGCCCCACGGGATGACGAACAGCACGGAGGTCTCGGTGCGGGTGATCAGGCCGCACTCGGAACGGATCCGGTCGCGCGGCACCACGAGGTGGATGCCCTTGGACGCTCGGACGTGCAGCTGTCCCGAGGCTGCCATGTCCTGGATGTCGTCGGTCCAGACACCGGCGGCGTTGATGACGACCCGCGCACGGACCTCGAGCTCGCGACCCGATTCCAGGTCGGTGGCGCGGACTCCGACGACGCGGCCCTCCTCGCGGAGGAAGCCGGTCACCCGGGTGCGGGTGGCCACGTGGGCGCCGTACGACGCGGCGGTGCGCGCCACCGCGAGGGTGAGCCGGGCGTCATCGACCTGGCAGTCGTAGTAGCGGATCGCGCCGGTCAGGTCCTCGGTGCGCAGGTCGGGAGCGATGCGCGCGACCTGCTTGCGGAAGAGGTGCCGGTGCCGGGGCACCCCCATGGCGTACTTCCCGAACGTCGCCATCGCGTCGTACAGCGCCAACCCAGCCCCGACGTAGGGGCGTTCGAGGGAGCGGTGCAGCGGGTAGAGGAACGGCACGGGCCGCACCAGGTGCGGCGCCAGCCGCGTCAGCTGCAGGCCGCGCTCCTGGAGTGCCTCACGGACCAGCGCGAAGTCGAGCATCTCGAGGTACCGCAGGCCGCCGTGGAGCAGCTTGGAGCTGCGGCTGCTGGTTCCGGAGGCCAGGTCGCGCTGCTCGATCAGGCCCGTGGACAGGCCACGGGTCGCCGCATCGTTCGCGACACCGGCGCCGGTGATGCCGCCGCCGACCACCAGGACGTCGAGCGGTTCGGTCGCCGTGGTGGCCGCCATCGCCTCGAGCGCGCGGCGGCGGCCATCGGGGCTCAGCGGGCTGGACATGGGGCCGATCCTCTCAGGTGGCGATCAACCGTCGAGCAGCCGCCGAGCCCTGGCGCCCACGGCGCGCGCCCGGCGTACGGCGAGGAGACCAGCCGCGGTCACCGACGCCGGCGAGGGAAGCGCCTCCACGAGGGCTTGCCCACGGGTCCAGTCGGCATCGCTGCGGCGAGCGGACTCGGGCGCTTCGGGGTCGTCGGCGAGCGCCAACCCCACGGCAGCCTCGATCCCGAGCAGTGGACGACCGTCGGCCGGCAGCCAGGTGTGTCCGGGCCGGCACACCATGTCCTCGCGCAGGCTGTGGGCCAGCGCGAGCGCGGTCCGGGGCGGAGCCGCGGAGAGGGCGGCCATGCCGAGTCCCACGGCGGTGCTGGGCGCCGCGAGCACCGGCAGCCGGATCCGCCGGAGCCCGGCCGCTCGGCTGACGACGGCCATCAGTGCCGGATAGCTGACGACGTCGGGGCCGCCGACGTCGAGACTGCCGGTGGCGGCGTTGTCGGTGGTGATCGTCTCCACCAGCGCGCGGACCACGTCGCTGACCGCGATCGGCTGCACCTGCCGGTTCATCCAGAGCGGCACCGGTTGCACCAGCAACAGGGTGGAGAGCTGGCGGATGATCTCGAAGGAGGTGGAGCCGGCTCCGATGACGACGCCTGCCCGCAACGCGAGGGTGGGGCGACGAGACCCGGCGAGCAGCTCCTCCACCTCGTGGCGCGAGGCGAGGTGCTCCGAGAGCCGATCTCGATCCACGCCGGGCACCAGTCCCGAGAGGTAGACGACGCGCTGCACGGCGCTCGTGCGGACCGCCTGGGCGACGGTCGTCGCCGCGATCCGGTCACGATCGGCGAAGCCGGGTGAGTCGAGGGAGTGGACCAGGTAGACCAGCGCGTCGATGTCGGTCAGGGCCGCGTCCACCTGGGGGCGGTCGGTGGCGTCGCAGCGCCGCCACTCGACCTGCTCGCCCCAGCTGTGCAGGTCGGGCCGCGGAGCCCGCGACGAAGAAGCGACGACGTCGTGGCCGGCGTCGAGCAGTGCCGGGACCAGCCGGGAGCCGACGTACCCGGTCGCCCCGAGGACCAGGACCTTCACGTCAGCGGCCACTCTCGAGCTCGGCGAGCAGATGGGCCGAGAACCGGTTCCCCATCTGGTTCAGCACCTGCTGCATCGCCGCCTGCACCGCCGGCCGCGCCACGCCCGGAATCGGCAGCCGGGCGCTCACGGTCAGCTCGATGGACAACCGGGTGCCCGCGTCGGTGGGTTCGAGCCCGTAGTGCCCCTCGGCGCCGGCCCGGACACCGTCGGTCAGCGGGCCGTGGGTGAACTCGATCCGGGTGTGGGGAGTGAACGTCATGTCCTCGGTCATCGTCAGGTCGAGTCGCCGCCCCGGAAGCGGGACCCGGGAGAGGCACCACACCCAGCGGCCCTCGTCGTCGACGTCGATCCTGGCCACGAGCGGCGTGAATCGGGCGATGGCGTCGGGGTCGACGAGCAGGTCCCACACCGCCTCGACGGGGTGGGGGATCTCGGCCGTGTCCCGGCGGGTGTGCGTGAAGGTGGCCACTACTCGACCACGACCTCGACGCGCTGGAACTCCTTGAGCTCGGTGTAGCCGGTCGTGGCCAGGGAGCGGCGCAGCGCTCCGATCAGGTTCATCGTGCCGTCGGCGACCCGGGAGGGCCCGAACAGGATCTCCTCCAGCGTCCCGACCGGCGAGAACTCGACCCGTTGACCTCGCGGCAGCTGCCGGTGGTGGGCCTCGCCTCCCCAGTGGAAGCCACGACCCGGCGCATCGGTGGCCCGGGCGAACGGTGAACCGACCATCACCGCGTCCGCGCCGCAGGCGATCGCCTTCGCGATGTCCCCGGACCGGCCGATGGAGCCGTCGGCGATGACGTGGGCGTAGCGACCGCCCGACTCGTCGAGGTAGTCACGCCGCGCGGCGGCGACGTCGGCGACCGCACTGGCCATCGGCACCGCCACCCCGAGCACCGTGCGGGTCGTGTGGGCGGCACCCCCGCCGAAGCCGACCAGGACGCCGGCGGCACCGGTCCGCATCAGGTGGAGCGCCGCCTGGTAGGTGGCGCAGCCGCCCACGACGACGGGAACGTCGAGCTCGTAGATGAACTCCTTGAGGTTCAGCGGCTCTGACCGGCTCGACACGTGCTCGGCGCTGACCGTCGTCCCGCGGATCACGAACATGTCGACGCCCGCGTCAACGACGGCCTTCGCGAACTCCTTGGTCCGCTGCGGGGAGAGCGATCCGGCCACGGTCACCCCGGCGGCCCGCATCTCGTGGAGCCGGGCGGTGATCAGCTCGGGCTTGATGGGCTCGCTGTAGATCTCCTGCATCCGGCGGGTCGCATCGTCGCCGTGGAGGCTGGCCACTTCCTCGAGGAGTCCGGTGGGGTCCTCGAAACGGGTCCAGAGTCCCTCGAGGTTGAGGACCCCCAGGCCACCCATCTGTCCCAGCGCGATCGCGGTCGCGGGCGACATCACCGAGTCCATCGGTGCCGCCAGGACCGGGATCTCGAAACGGTAGGCGTCGATCTGCCAGGCGACGCTCACCTCCTCGGGGTCGCGGGTTCGCCGCGACGGCACGATGGCGATGTCGTCGAAGGAGTAGGCGCGGCGGCCGCGCTTGGCGCGGCCGATCTCGATCTCAGTCACGGCTGCAGGCTATCGAGGAGGCATGACTGAGGACGCATCCGCGGGGCAGGATGGAACCGCATGGCAGGCATTCGCGGCTTCACCGGCTGGCTCGGCACGATCCTCGGCACCCCCGACCCGGTCGGGCTCGGACGGTTCTACCAGGGTGTGCTCGGCGGCGAGCTCGATGAGGACGACCCGAGCTTCGTGACGCTCCTGCTGCGCCCCTCCGACACGACGAACCTCGCCTTCCAGCTCGAGCCGGGCCACGTCCCGCCCGCGTGGCCTGCCCCCCGCGCCGGTGACCAGCAGATGCAGGTCCACCTCGACGTCGGCGTCACCTCGGTGGCCGACGCGGTCGAGGACGCGGTCGCACTGGGCGCACAGCTGGCGGACTTCCAGCCGCAGGAGGACGTCCGGGTCATGCTCGACCCGGCCGGCCACCCCTTCTGCCTCTACCTCGACGTCGGCTGATCCGGCTGCTCGGCCGCGACCTCACGTCAAGAATTCACAACACTTCCGCTGCCGCGTCGCCCCGGCGGGGGCAGCCGACTGATCATGGACTGGTGCCTCGGCTCCTCGTCCTCCTGCTGCCCTGCTTGGCCCTCGCGGCCGCGTGCTCGGACACGGCCGGTCCTCCCTCGGGGTTGCCACCGACGGCTGGCTCGGTGATCGAGGCAGACCAGCTCCTCGCCGCCCGGGCGGCCCACACGATGACGCCCATGGCCGGAGACGACCTCCTGGTCGCCGGAGGGTGCGCCGTTGACGGATGCACCACCGCCACCGCCTCGGCGTTCCGCCTGTCGGGGGCCACGGCGACCCCGGTGGCCGCCCTCAGCGAGGCCCGTGACTCACACACTGCCGTCGCCCTCCAGGACGGCCGGGTGCTGGTCGTGGGCGGCTTCGTCGGCGAGGGCGAGCCTCCGCTCGCGACCGCCGAGATGTTCGACCCCGAGTCCGGTCGCTGGAGGTCGGTCGGGTCGCTGTCGATGGGGCGCGGCGGCCACGCGGCCGCCCTGCTCGGCGACGGCAGGGTGCTCGTCGCCGGCGGCTGGGTCGGGCCGCAGACCTACACCGACACCACCGAGATCTTCGACCCACGCACCGGACGCTTCTCGGCCGGACCGCGGCTGCCTGTCGCGGTGGACGGGCTTGCTGCCGCGCCGCTGGTCGATGGCTGTGTCCTCGTTGCGGGGGGTCAGGTCCGCTCACAGGTGGCCACTGATCTCGCCGTCACTGTGTGTCCGGACGGCCGGGCGCGGGAGGTCGGTCCGCTCGGCACCCCCCGGTTCAAGCACGGCATCGTCACGCTGGACTCCGGCAGGGTGCTCGTCGTGGGCGGCACCACCGACGATGCCACGCTGCTGACCAGTACCGAGGTCTACGACCCGGCGGTCGGCAGGTTCCAGCGCGGACCGGAGCTACTGGCGGGCCGGTACAAGCTCACCGACTCTGTGGTCGCGCTGCCCGGTGACCGGGCAGTCGTCGCCGGCGGTGGCGAGGGGGTCGAACTCCTTGACGTGGCCGCCGACACTGCGATCCGGGTGCCTGACCTCGGTGGCGGTCGCCGTTCGTTCTCCACGCTCGGGGTCAGCGACGGCACGCTGGTGCTGGTCGGGGGCTACGACGAGGACATCCGGCTGACCGAGACCTTCGTGGTGGTCCCGGTGGCCGACCTGTGACGGCTCAGCTGCCGGCGTAGTTGGGGGCCTCGACGGTCATCTGTACGCCGTGGGGGTGGCTCTCCTTGAGCGAGGCGGAGGTGATCCGGACGAACCGGCCCTTCTCCTGGAGCTCGGGGATGGTCCGGGCGCCGATGTAGAACATCGACTGGGTGAGTCCGCCCATCAGCTGGTGGGCGACCGCGGCGAGCGGGCCGCGGTAGGCCACCTGACCCTCGATGCCCTCCGGCACGATCTCGTCGTCGCTGGTGACCTCGGCCTGGAAGTAGCGGTCCTTGGAGTAGGACTTCTTGCCCCGGCTGCTCATCGCGCCGAGCGACCCCATGCCGCGGTAGGACTTGAACTGCTTGCCGTTCACGAACACCAGCTGACCCGGTGACTCCTCACACCCCGCGAGCAGCGAGCCGACCATGACGGAGTCAGCCCCGGCCACGATCGCCTTCGCGATCTCACCGGAATGCTTCATGCCACCGTCGGCGATGACCGGGACGCCCGCGGCCCGGCAGGCCAGTGACGCCTCGTGGACGGCCGTCACCTGCGGAACGCCGACGCCCGTGACGACGCGGGTGGTGCAGATCGAGCCGGGTCCGACCCCGACCTTGACCGCGTCGGCGCCCGCGTCGACGAAGGCCTGGGCTCCCTCACGAGTGGCGACGTTGCCGCCGATCACCTGGACGTGCCGGGTGGCCGGGTCGGTCTTGAGTCGCTGGACCATGTCGAGCAGCATCCGGACGTTGCCGTGGGCGGTGTCGGCGACCAGCACGTCCACGCCGGCCTCGACCAGGGTGGTGGCCCGCTGCCAGGCATCGCCGAAGTAGCCGATCGCCGCGCCGACCATGAGCCGGCCGTCCCCGTCGTTCGACGCGTGAGGGAACTGCTCGGACTTCACGAAGTCCTTGACCGTGATCAGCCCGGCGAGCCGACCGTCGCCGTCGACCAGCGGGAGTCGCTCCCGCTTGTGCTTCCGCAGGAGCAGGGTGGCCTCCTCGCGGGAGATGCCGACCGGGCCGGTGATCAACGGCATCGCCGTCATCACCTCGTCGACCTTGGTCGAGGCCCACTCCGCGACGGGGGTGAACCGCAGGTCCCGGTTGGTGATGATGCCGAGCAGGGTCTGGTCGGCCCCGACGACCGGCAGCCCGGAGACGCGGTACTCGCCGCAGATCCGGTCGAGCTCCTCGAGCGTCGCGTCGGGCCCGATGGTGACGGGGTTGGAGATGATCCCGGTCTGGGTGCGCTTCACCAGGTCGACCTGGTAGGCCTGGTCCTCGATCGAGAGGTTGCGGTGCAGCACCCCGAGCCCACCCTGCCGGGCCATCGCGATCGCCATCCGCGACTCGGTGACGGTGTCCATCGCGGCACTGATCAGCGGCGCGCGCAGCGTGATCTCGCGAGTCAGTCGGGTCGTGGTGTCGATGTCACTGGGCGCCAGGTCGGAGTGACCGGGCAGCAGCAGTACGTCGTCATAGGTGAGACCGAGGGCGGCGAACTTCTCAGGGACCTCCACGCGGCCACTCTACCGGCGGTCGCCGGTGCATCGGTCGGGGCTCAGTGAGCCGGAGCCAGCTGGCGCACGGGGATCCGCACGGTCAGGTCGTCGCTGCCCATCCGGATCCGTCCGCGGAGCCCGGTGCCGAGCACCAACGGCAGCACCGCCTGGTTGTCTGCGGACGTGCGGACCACGATCTCCACCGTGCCGGTGGTGCGGGCCAGACGTGCCACCTCCAGCAGCAGTCGCGACCCGATGCCCCGGCGTCGCCAGGCCGGATCGACGCCGAGCTTGACGTGCCAGGCGTCGTCCTCGTCCTGCCACGAGACCGATCCCACGACGGTCCCGCCGACCCGCGCGACGACGACCCGGTCGCCGGCCTCGAAGGTGGGCAGGCCCTCCCCCGCGACCCGCCGCCCCGGCTCCGGGACCGCTCTCTGCTTGGTCACGGCGAGGACGTCGGACACCAGATCGGCCAGGGCGGTGCCGCGGGCGTGCTCGGTCGCCGTGAACGACGCCGTACGCCGGATCTGGACCACCACCTCCCCCACCGGAAGGTCCATCACGTCCTGGATCGACTCGAGCCGGGACGGTTCCGGGTCGGACTCCGCGTCGAAGAGCCCGGCGACGACCTCGGGGAACCCGGCCGGCTGGGCCAGGATGGTGCGCGCGGCCAGGACGTAGCGGGTCGGCTGATCACCCAGCCCCGCCTCGGTGCAGGGCAGCACGCTCACCTTCGTGCCGCCCGCGGCCTCGACCAGCTCCGCCAGGTCGGCCAGGCCCCACTCCTCGGGAGTCCGCAGCACCAGCTCGTCGGTGACCCGGTCCACTCCCGGGAAGATCTGCAGTCCCAGGATGTTGACCCCGCTCTCGCCACAACGGGCTGCCAGCTCGGCCAGCGCCCCCGGCCGGTCGGGCAGGGTGGTGCGTACACGCCACAGCATCGTGCTCTCCTCTCGTCGAGGACACGAGTCTGCGGGAGCGATGTTTCGCGCACCTTTCGCGAGGTTTCGGCAGCGCTACATCTGCTCGGCCGACCTCCGACGCGGCCCGGTCGACGGGTTCCGCCTGGTTGCCGCCAGGTGTCCCAGCCACACCAACAGACCGGCCACGACGAAGACCGCGGAGGCGAGAGCCAGCTCGACCACCGAGCCGGTGACCAACGGCGCGAGGAGGCCGGCGACGAGCCCGTTCAGGATCAGCGTGAAGAAGGTGAACATCGAGACCGCCGAGCCACGGGCGCCGGGAAACATGTCGAGCAGCACCAGCTGCAGCGACGGGTACGCCGCCGCCGTACCGATCGCGATCAACGCCGGCCCGACCACGGCCCACGGGAGGCTCGGCCCCGCCACCACGGCCAGCGCCACGTTGGCGGCCACCGCGAGCACGCCGAAAGCCAACCCACCGGTGATCACCGCGTTGCTGCTGATGCGGCCGGCCGCAGAACTGCTGATCTGGGAGCCCACCAGGACACCGACGATCATCGGCACGAAGAACATCCAGAAGTCGAGCTCGCCGCGACCCAGCAGGTCGACGACGAAGATCGGTGCCGACCCGATGTAGATGAACTGACCCGCAAAGGACAGGGCGGCCGCCCACGCGACCCGGTGGAAGGCGGCATGGCGCGTCACCAACCACAGGCTGCGCACCAGCGACCCGACGCGGAACGGGATTCGCCGCTCGGCCGGGTGAGTCTCCGGCAGTGCCACGGCCACCAGGACGATGAGGAGCACCGCCATCACGGCCATGAACCAGAACGTGATCGGCCACGGCCCGACCTGGAGCAGCAGCCCTCCGATCACTGGTGCCACGGCAGGCGCCACCGCGAAGATCATCATCACCCGGCTCATCAGCCGCTGCGCCTCGGGACCGGAGTAGACGTCGCGGATCACGGTGCGGCTGACGATCACGCCGCCACCCGCGCTGAGACCCTGCAGCACCCGGAACGCCAGCAGCATCTCCAGGTTGGTCGACAAGGCACAGCCGATCGACGCACCGACGTACAACGCAACCCCCGCGAGGATGACGGGGCGGCGGCCGAGCGCGTCGGAGAGCGGGCCGTGGAAGGGGCTCATCACCCCGAACGCGATGAGGTACGCCGACACCACGAGCTGCATCTCGTCGCCGGTGACGTGGAAGTCGTCCGCCATCTCCGGGAAGGCCGGGAACGGCGTGTCGATGCTGAACGGACCGAGCATCGAGAGCCCGGCCAGGATCAGCGGAACCAGGAACACGAACGACCCGCCCCGGCCGTGGCCGGGGCGGGTCGTTGAGTGGTGGTCAGTGGCCGTGGCCGTGCCCGTGACCGCCGGCGCCGGGGGCGTCGTCGTCGTCCTCGGGCTTCTCCACGATCAGGGTCTCGGTCGTCAGCAGCATGCCGGCGATCGAGGTGGCGTTGACCAGCGCGGAGCGGGTCACCTTGACCGGGTCGAGCACGCCCTGGGCGACCAGGTCGCCGTACTCCTCGGTCGCCGCGTTGTAGCCGGTGCCGGGGCCGCCTTCGCGGACCTTGGCGACCACGACGAAGCCGTTGACGCCGCCGTTCTCGGCGATCCAGCGCAGCGGCTGGTCGGCGGAACGACGCACGATCCGCACGCCCACCGCCTCGTCACCGGTGAGACCGAGGTCGTCGTCGAGGACCGAGACGGCGTGGACCAGCGCGGAGCCGCCGCCGGGGACGATGCCCTCCTCGATGGCCGCCCGGGTCGCCGACACGGCGTCCTCGATGCGGTGCTTCTTCTCCTTGAGCTCGACCTCGGTGGCCGCGCCGACCTTGACGACGCAGACGCCACCGGCCAGCTTGGCGAGCCGCTCCTGGAGCTTCTCGCGGTCCCAGTCGGAGTCGGTGTTCTCGATCTCCGCCTTGATCTGGTTCACCCGACCCTCGACCTCGGCAGCGTCTCCGTGGCCGTCGACGATCGTGGTGTTGTCCTTGGTGACCACGATGCGCCGGGCCTGGCCCAGCACCTCGAGGCCGACCTGGTCGAGCTTGAGCCCGACCTCCGGGGAGACGACCTGACCACCCGTCAGCGTCGCGATGTCCTGCATCATCGACTTGCGGCGGTCACCGAACGCGGGGCTCTTGACGGCCACCGCGTTGAAGGTGCCGCGGATCTTGTTCACGACCAGGGTCGACAGGGCCTCGCCCTCGACGTCCTCGGCCAGGATGAACAGCGGCTTGCCGGCCGCGATGACCTTCTCCAGCAGCGGGAGCAGCTCGGACACGGCCGAGATCTTGCCCTGGTGCAGCAGGATGTAGGGGTCGTCGAGGATCGCCTCCATCCGCTCGGGGTCGCTGACGAAGTAGGCCGAGATGTAGCCCTTGTCGAACTGCATGCCCTCGGTGAACTCGAGCTCGGTGCCCATGGTGTTGGACTCCTCGACCGTGATCACGCCGTCCTTGCCGACCTTGTCGAAGGACTGGGCGAGCAGGTCGCCGATGAGGGCGTCGCGGCTGGAGATCGTCGCGACCGAGGCCATGTCTTCCTTGGTCTCGACCTCGCGTGCGGCCTCCTTGAGGGCGTCACCGACGGCCTCGGCGGCGGCGTCCATGCCGCGCTTGAGACCCATCGGGTTGGAGCCGGCGGCGACCGCGCGGAGGCCCTCGTGGACCATCGCCTGCGCGAGCACGGTGGCGGTCGTCGTACCGTCACCGGCGATGTCGTTGGTCTTGGTCGCCACTTCCTTGGTCAGCTGGGCGCCGAGGTTCTCGAACGGGTCGTCGAGCTCGATCTCACGAGCGACGGTCACCCCGTCGTTGGTGATCGTGGGGGCGCCCCACTTCTTGTCGAGGACGACGTAGCGGCCCTTGGGGCCGAGGGTGACCTTGACGGTGTTGGCGAGGACGTCGACGCCGCGCTCGAGCGCGCGACGGGCGTTCTCGTCGAACTCCAGGATCTTGGGCATGGTGCTCCTCGTATTTCACAGTTCATGGGGCGCAGCGGCCTCGCCGCTCGCGTCGCTCGCGGTTCGTCCGCGGGTGACCTCTCGTGCGGCCGGGACGGCATCGCCGTCCCGGCCGCACGAGTGTGGATCAGGAGACGACAGCGAGGACGTCGCGGGCGCTCAGGATGAGGTAGTCGGCACCGGCGTACTTCACTTCGGTACCGCCGTACTTGCTGTAGATGACCTTGTCACCCACGGCCACGTCGACGGGGACGCGGTTTCCGTTGTCGTCGATCCGACCCGGACCGATCGCCAGGACCTCGCCCTCCTGGGGCTTCTCCTTGGCGGTGTCGGGAATGACCAGCCCGGACGCCGTGGTCTGCTCAGCGTCGAGCGGCTTCACGACGATCCGGTCTTCGAGCGGCTTGATGTTGACCGACACGTCTGATCAACCTCTACTTTCTCTCACAACCAGTGATGGAGCCGAGGGCTCCGGGACGTTGGTGCTTGCGGTGGGACGTACGCCGTCGCGGGGGTCGCACGTCGTCGCAAGCGCTGGCACCCTCATGGTGAGAGTGCCAATACCGACGCTAGCACTCGACCCGATCGAGTGCCAGCGCAGGTCCCTGACAGGATCGGCCCGTGGACCTCGACGCGTTCCGTTGGCTGTTGACCGACGACGGTCAGGACCTCCTCGCGGCTGCCACGAGCGGCACCGCCGACGGCACCGACGAGCTGGCCGTGCAGACCCGGTTGCGCCGTCGGGCGTCCGCGGACCAGGTCGCGGTGGCACTCACGCAGGTCGACCTGCGCCGCCGGGCCGAGCCGAAGTTCGGCGTCCACGCGGCCCGGATGTACTTCACGCCGGACGGTCTCGAGCAGGCCACCCGGTTGACCGTGGCCCGGCACCGCGCCGGCCGCCTCCAGGCGGCCTCGGCCACCACCCTGATCGACCTCGGTTGCGGCATCGGCGGCGACCTGCTGGCCGCGGCGACCGCCGGGCTCACCGCCGCGGGCGTCGACCTCGACCCGGTCCGGGTCGCGGTCGCCGAGGCCAACCTGGCGGCGCTCGAGCTCCCGGGAGCCGTCATGGTCGCCGACGCGACCCGGGTCGACACCAGCCCCTTCGACGTCGCCTTCGCCGATCCCGCTCGCCGGTCCGGGCGCGGCCGCACCTTCAGCCCCGACGGTTGGACGCCACCGTGGTCGTTCGTCGAGGGCCTGCTCCGGCGCGACGCCTGCGTGAAGGTCGCTCCCGGGATCCCCCACGACCTCGTCCCCGACGGGGTCGAGGCGGAGTGGGTCAGCGACCGGGGACAGGTCAAGGAGGCGGCGCTCTGGTCAGGACGTCTCGCCACCGCCCGACGGCGCGCCACCGTGATCCGCGACGGCGGTCTCGCGACCCTGACCGACGCGGACGACCCGGGGGCCGGCGTACGCCGGATCGGGGCGTTCCTCTACGAGCCGGACGGTGCGGTGGTGCGGGCAGGCCTGGTCACCGCGGTGGCCGCGGGGGTCGACGGCGGGCTCCTCGACGAGCACATCGCCTACATCGCCAGCGACACGTCGTTCCGGACACCCTTCGCGCGCGGCTTCCGGGTGCTCGAGCAGCTCCCCTACCGGGAGAAGCTGCTCAAGGCGGCGCTGCGGGAACGCGGCATCGGGGTGCTGACCATCAAGAAGCGTGGCGTCACCGTGGTGCCCGACGAGCTGCGCACGAGGCTCGCGCTGCGGGGCGACCGCGAGGCCACACTGGTGCTGACGCGGGTCGCCGGCGAGGGTACGGCGTTGCTGGTCTCGCCGTTCTGACCAGTCAGCCCCAGGCCTCCCGCTCCGCACCGATCGTCGTGTCGTCGCCGTGACCGGTGTGGACGACCGTCTCGTCGGGGAGCCGGAAGAGCTGTCGGCGGATCGACTCCTTGATCTGGTCCTCGTCGCTGAACGAACGCCCGGTCGCGCCCGGACCACCCTGGAACAGGGTGTCACCGGTGAAGACGCAGCCGAGGTCGTGGACGTAGACGCAGACCGCTCCGGGCGCGTGACCGGGGGTGTGGAGCACCTTGAGCGAGGCTCCGGCCACCTTGATCGACTGACCGTCCTCGAGGTCGGCGTCCCAGAGGTGGCCCTGGTCGTCCTGGGGGTGAGTGAGCTCCCACAGCGGGCGGTCGTCGGGGTGCAGCAGGATCGGCGCCCCGGACCCACCATTGGCACGCTCCCGCAGCTGTGGCGCGACCCTCACGTGGTCGTCGTGGGCGTGGGTGCAGAGGATCGCCTTCACCGTGCGGCCCGCGACCACCTCGAGGATCGCGTCGACGTCATGGGGTGCGTCGATGACGACGCACTCCTCGTCGTCGCCGATCACCCAGAGGTTGTTGTCGACGTCGTGGGTCTCGCCGTCGAGGGAGAACGTGCCGCTGACCACGGCGTGGTCGACTCGGAGCGCCATCAGAGGATCACCACCGAGCGGAGAACGTTGCCCGTCTGCATCCGGTCGAAGGCGGACTCCACGTCGTCGAGGCCGATCTCCTCGGTGACGAACGCGTCCAGGTCGAGCCGCCCCTGCCGGTAGAGGTCCACGAGCATCGGGAAGTCCCGGCTGGGCAGGCAGTCGCCGTACCAGCTGGACTTCAGCGAGCCGCCGCGGCCGAAGACATCGATCAGCGGGATGTCGGGGATCTTCATGTCCGGCGTCGGTACGCCGACCAGGACGACCGTGCCGGCGAGGTCGCGGGCGTAGAAGGCCTGCTTCCAGGTCTCGGGCCGGCCGACCGCGTCGATGACCACGTCGGCGCCCTGTTCCTGACCAGTGCCGTTGTCACTACAAATGTTCTTGATCGCCTCGACCGGGTCGGCCGACGTGCTGTTGACCGTGTGGGTGGCACCGAGCCTGATCGCCGTCTCCAGCTTCCGGTCGTCGAGGTCGACCGCGATGATCTTCGAGGCGCCGGACAGGGCAGCCCCCGCGATCGCGGCGGAGCCGACGCCGCCACAGCCGATGACCGCGACCGTCGTGCCGCGGGTGACGTGGCCGGTGTTGATCGCCGCACCGAGGCCGGCCATCACCCCGCACCCGAGCAGGCCGACGGCCGCTGCCCGGGCGTCGGGGTCGACCTTGGTGCACTGCCCTGCGGCGACGAGGGTCTTCTCGGCGAAGGCGCCGATCCCCAGCGCCGGCGAGAGCTCCGTGCCGTCCGCGAGCGTCATCTTCTGGGTCGCGTTGTGAGTGTTGAAGCAGTACCACGGCTCGCCGCGGTTGCAGGCCCGGCAGTCGCCGCACACCGCCCTCCAGTTGAGGACCACGAAGTCGCCGGGAGCCACGCTGGTGACGTCATCACCGACCGCTTCGACCAGACCAGCGGCCTCGTGGCCGAGCAGGAAGGGGAACTCGTCGTTGATCCCGCCCTCGCGGTAGTGGAGGTCGGTGTGGCAGACCCCGCAGGCCTGCACCTTCACCAGCGCCTCCCCCGGACCCGGGTCGGGGACGTTGATGGTCTCGATGGTGACCGGGTCACCCCGGCGATGGGCCACGACTGCTTTGACCTGATGCATGCGCCCAAGGCAACCACACGGCCGGTGGAACGCCGGCTCACCACAGTCCCGCGAGGTCGCCACCGATCCGGACGATGAACGCGGACACCACGAGGATGAAGAAGACCCGGACGAAGCCGGCGCCGCGCGAGATCGCCAGCCGGGCGCCGAGGTAACCGCCCACGAGGTTGCTCGCGCCGATCACCAGGCCGACCTTCCACAGCACCGCGCCGGCCGGGATGAAGATGACCAGGGCCGCGAGGTTCGTGGTCCAGTTCGCGAGCCGGGCCTTGGCGCTGGCCTCGAGGAACGAGTAGCCGAGCAGCCCGACGAGCGTGAACACGAAGAAGCTCCCCGTCCCCGGACCGAGGGCACCGTCGTAGAAACCGATCAGGAGACCGGTGACCATCGCGGCCGCGAGGTGCTGGTTCCCCGAGAACCGGAGCGCGGTCGCCGCGCCCAGTCTCGGCTTGAGCACGACGTAGCCGCCGACCAGGATCAGCGCCGCGAGCACGATCGGGTCGAAGGCCTCCTTGGGGATCCGGGTCGCGACCAGCGCCCCGGCCATCGAACCGAGGAACGCGAAGCCCATCAACGGGAGGAAGGTGCGTGGATCCGGCCGGATCCGTCGGTAGTACGTCGCGGCGCTGACGCTCGTGCCACAGATCGACGCCAGCTTGTTGGTGGCCAGGATCTGCACCGGGCTGGCGTTCGGCAGACCCAGCAGCAGTGCCGGGAGCTGGATCAGCCCACCGCCGCCGACCACCGCGTCGACGAACCCCGCCGACAGGCCCGCGAGGGCGAGCAGCAGCAGCACACTCAGCGTGGGGTCGGACACCGACCGATCGTACGGGGGCCGGAGGGTCACGCGGTTCGGGACCAACGGCCCTCCCCGTCTCATCCCCCTGGGCGCACCATCGAAGCAAGGAGAAACCCTGACGACCCCCGGAGGCGCACCATGCTCGACAGCCGAGAACTGAGCACGAGTGAGTGCGAGACGTTGCTGCGCGCAGGCGTGGCCGGGCGGGTCGCCCTGGTCACGCCCACCGGCCCCCACATCGTGCCGGTCAACTACACCGTCGTGGACGGCGACGTGGTGATCCGGACCTCGCCCTACAGCGTGCTCGGCACCTACGGACGCGAGACGACCCTGGCCTTCGAGGTCGACCAGCTCGACCACACCCGGCAGCGTGGGTGGAGCGTGGTCGTGCGCGGCCGCGCGGAAGCAGTCCACGACCCCGACGAGATCGAGCGCATCCGCCTGGTGCGCGACCCACGGCCGTGGGTCTCCGGATCCCGGTCGCTGTTCCTGCGGCTCCACTGGACCGAGCTCACCGGTCGCCAGCTCGGGGCCGGCTGGGACGCCGTGCGCGAGCTCGCGGTCCGGCGCACGACCTGACGCGACCGGCCCCGCTTCGGGGCACACTGGGGCGGTGACCTCCGAGCCCAGCGCCGCCCTGCCCCCCGCCACCCAGGCGCTGCTGGAGGCCGTCACCGCGATCTCCTCCGACCTCGACCTGCGCAGCGTGCTCACCCGGATCGTCGAAGCGGCCACCACCCTGACCGACGCCCAGTTCGGCGCACTCGGCGTCGTCGGAGCGGACGGCACCCTGGTCGAGTTCATCACCACCGGCATCGACGAGGAGCAACGAGGGCTCATCGGAGACCTCCCCACCGGCCACGGGATCCTGGGCTTGCTGATCCGCGAACCGCAGGCGATCCGGCTCACCCATCTCGGCGCCCACGAGTCGTCGGTGGGTTTCCCGGACCACCACCCGCCGATGGACTCCTTCCTCGGCGTCCCGGTGCGGATCCGGGGCACCGTCTTCGGCAACCTCTACCTCACCGAGAAACAGGGCGGCGAGGGCTTCACCGAGCAGGACGAGCTGCTGGTGGAGGCGCTCGCGCGCACCGCCGGATTCGTGGTCGAGAACGCCCGCGCCTACGGGCTCAGCGAGCGGCGGCGGCAGTGGCTCGAGGCTTCTGCTGACGTGGCCGAGGCCCTCCAACCTCCGGTGCAGCTCGACCGGGGTCTCCAGCGCATCACCGCCACCACTCGCAGCGTGTCGGGCGCCAGGGCCGCCGCCGTGTTCACCGCCGGCGAGGCCCGCACCATCGCCTGCGACCCGGCCGACACTGCGGTGGTGACCGCCCTCCTCGCATCGTTGACCGAGAACCCCGCCCTGACCACGCCGAGGCCCGACCCGGTGACACTCACCCTCGACGGTCTCGAGGTCATGGTGATCTCACTGCGGGCCCACCTGGCCCCGGCCAGCGCGCTGGTCGCCGTGTTCGACCCCCGGTCGCATGACGCGGAAGAGCGCGAGCTGCTGGTCTCGTTCGCGGATCAGGCTGCGCTGGCGCTCGACCGGGCGCAGGCGGTGACCGACCGCGAGGAGCTGGCCATCATCTCCGACCGGGAGCGGATCGCCCGCGACCTGCACGATGTGGTGATCCAGCGGCTGTTCGCCACCGGGCTCCAGCTCCAGGGGGTCGCGTTGGTGGCCGGGCGGGACTCCGAGGTGGCGACACGCCTCGAGGATGCGGTGACGGCCCTCGATGACACGATCGGCGCCATCCGCGGCACCATCTTCGAGCTCCAGCACCGGCAGGGCTCGTCGCTGCGCGCGGAGATCCGCACCCTGGTGCGGGAGTACGTACCGGTGCTGGGCTTCTCGCCTACCGTGCGAACCACCGGCCCCCTGGACACGGCCGTGCCTGCGCGAGTGCGCGAGCACCTGGTACCGGTCCTGCGTGAGGCGGTGTCGAACATCGCCCGTCACGCGCTCGCCGAGAACGCGGACATCGGCGTGGTGGTCTCCAGCACCGAGCTGCGGCTGGTGGTCTCGGACGACGGGACCGGTCTCGGCGAGGACGTCACCGAGAGCGGACTGCGCAACGCCCGGCGCCGGGCCGCCGACCTGGGGGGCCAGCTCGACCTCGCCGCCAACGACCCCTGCGGGACCGTCTTGACCTGGCGCGTGCCACTCGGCTGAGCGCGAACGATCCGCCCGGGCCCGGGCGGATCGTTCGCGTGGAGCAGGTCAGCGCAGGACCGGGTGTCGGCGCACGACATCCGTTTCTGTCCACTGCCGGCCGAAGCCCCAGGTCCTACCGGCGGCACCCAGCGCGAGCACCGCCATGACGATGACCCCGATCAGGTGGTCGTCGACGACCGGGTTGTTCTCCAGCGGGAGGACCGCGGCGTACATGAACGCGTACATCAGCGCACCGGCCGCCGTGCCGAGTCGCATCGCCACCCCGCTGAGCAGGGAGACGCCGATGCCGAGCAGACCGAGCATGAACAGCCAGTCGACCCAGGCGCTCCCGGCCAGGCCGTTGAAGAAGCCGGCGAACGGGTTGTCGGCCGGGACTCCGAAGGTCAAGAACCCCTCCGTCGGGCTGCCGCCGTTGATCCAGGCGGCCGGACCGAACCGGTCCACTGCGCCCTCCGGATCAGTTCCGGTAGCGAACCCCAGGGCGAACGTCTTGTCCAGGAACGCCCAGAGGAAGGTGATTCCGAAGGCGATCCTGAGCACAGCGAGTGCCCGGTGCAAGCCCTGGGTGTGGGTGGCCTCGGCGGCCACGTCCACCTCTCGCTTCTGGTGCTGGTGGTGGTGGTGCTGAGTCGCAGCCATGATGACGACCTCCTGATCGATGACGGCTTCTCCGTCACCTCAAGGTTCGTCCACCGGGGGATGACCGGGCAGTGCTGATGGTCACCACGGCTGTGACCGAAGGTCCCTAACCGGCGGGACCGTCCTCCCTCCCGAGCAGCCGGGTGGCCAGCACGGCCGCCTGGGTACGACGCTCCAGCCCGAGCTTCGCGAGGATGCTCGAGACGTAGTTCTTGACCGTCTTCTCGGCGAGGAACATCTGCTCCCCGATCTGGCGGTTGGTCAATCCCTCGGCAATGAAGCCGAGCAGCTTCAGCTCCTGCTCGGTGAGCTCGGCCAGCTCGGGTGCGGTGGCCGGACCATTGCGCACCCGTTCCAGCACCTTGGCCGTCAGCGACGGGTCGATCAGGGACCGGCCTTCGGCGACGTGGCGGACCGCGTTCACGAGGTCGCTGCTGCCGATCTGCTTGAGGACATAGCCGCTCGCGCCCGCCATGATCGCGGCGAACAGTGCCTCGTCGTCGTCGTACGAGGTCAGGATCAGCGCCCGGATCGAGTCGTCCACCGCCCGGACCGCGCGACACACCTCGATGCCCGAGCCATCGGGGAGTCGGGCGTCAAGGACGGCGACATCCGGTTTGAGTGCGGGGATCCGGGACGTCGCCTCCACCGCCGACCCCGACTCCCCCACGACCACGATTCCCTCGCTGCGTTCGAGCAGGAAGCGCAGTCCCTCACGAACCACGTCGTGGTCGTCCAGCAGGAATACCGTGATCGGGGCGTCGGTCATGATCCCTTTCTACACCGGCCTACAGTCGCCACCGTGCGCATCGTCTCCCTGCTCCCCTCCACCACCGAGATCCTGTTCGCCCTCGGCGCCGGCGACGACGTGGTCGGGGTGACCTTCGAGTGCGACTTCCCCGTCGAGGCCCGCTCGCGCACCATCGTGTCGACCTCGGCGATGCCCGAGGGGCTGACGCCCGCCGAGATCGACGCCTTCGTCGTCGGCGCGATGCAGCGTGGCGACGATCTCTACCACCTGTCCGCCGACGCGCTGGCGGGTCTCGACGCCGATCTGGTCGTCACCCAGGACCTCTGCGCAGTCTGCGCCGTCGACGTGTCCGTCGTCGACGACGCCCTCGAGCACCTCGGCTGCGCGGCAGAGGTGCTCACCATCGACCCACACACGCTCGACGAGGTGCTGTCCTCGATCGAGACCCTCGGTCGTGCCACCGGGCGTCTGGCCGAGGCCTCGGCGCTGGTCTCGGCGCAACGCCGGCGGCTGTCGGCGGTGCGCGAGCGCGTCGGCGGCCGTCCCCGTCCGCGGGTGATGCTGCTGGAGTGGACGGACCCGCCCTTCGCCCCGGGTCACTGGGTGCCGGAGATGATCGACGCCGCCGGTGGGGAGCCGCTGCTGGGTGCCGCCGGCGCGAAGTCCGAACGCGTCACCTGGGAGGCGATCCACGCCGCGTCACCCGAGGTGGTCGTCGTCGCACCCTGCGGCTTCGACCGGGCCGGGTCCCAGGTGCTCGCGGACCAGCTCGTCGCCTCGGGCCGGCTGCCCCCCGGCGTACTCGTGCATGCTGTGGACGCCAACGCCTCCTGGGCTCGCCCCGGCACCCGGCTGGTCGACGGCATCGAGGAACTGGCGGAGCTGCTCCACCCGTAGGTCTCCGGGGGTTTCGAGGCTCGCTGCGCTCGCACCTCAACCACCGGAGACCCAGAAGCCGCGGCCGCCGCCCCAGTCGCCGAAGTGATCGCGGTACGACGAGGCCGGCGCTCGATCGCCGAGGTAGGAGCCGACCACGGCCGCACCGAGGTCGTCGAGCTCCGGTGCCACGACCCTGCCGTCGACGCGACGCGCCATCGACTCGATGAAGCGGGCCAGGCCGGGGTCCTCGCCGAGCCGGAAGAAGGTCGTCTGCGCGCCGAGCCGCGCCGCGTTGTCCAGCTCGCGCACGGCGTAGGCGATGGTCAGCGGGTGCGGCGGGTAGGCGAAGTAGACCTCGCCGTCCGGCTCGAGGTGGGAGGTGGGCTCGCCGTCGGTGACGATCAGCAGCACCGGCTGCGCGTTCGGGTGCTTGCGGAAGTGGCGGTTGGCGAGCAGCAGGCCGTGGTGGAGGTTGGTGCCCTTGTCCCACTTCGCGTCGAGCGCCGTCAGCCGTTCGATCTCCATCACCTGGGCGGCCCGACCGAAGGAGATCAGCTGGAGGGCGTCGCCGCGGAAGCGGCTGCGGATCAGCGTGTGCAGCGCGAGCGCGGTTCGCTTCATCGGCACCCAGCGGCCGTCCATCGCCATCGAGAAGGAGGTGTCGACCAGCAGCGCCACCGCGGCTTGGGTGCGTGCCTCGGTCTCCTGCACCTCGACGTCACCGATGTCGAGGAGAGGACCGGACGGATCGGCCGCCCGGCGGCGTACGCCGTTCAGGACGGTGCGCGGCAGGTCCCAGGGCTCGGTGTCGCCGAACTCCCACTCGCGGGTCGCGCCGGAGCGTTCGCCGGCGGCGCCGGCCGCTCGGAGGTCACGCTGGCCCTGGCGGCCCGACATCCGGTTCGCGACGTCGCGCAGCAACGCCTTCCCGAGCTGACGCATCGCCTTCGGACTGAGCCGGTACTGGCCGTCGGAGCCCCGCTGGAGGTAGCCGTTGTCACGCAGTGCGTGCTCGAGCTGCTGAAGAGTGCGGGCGTCGACTGCCGCCTGGTCGCCGAGCTGCCGGGCGAGCTGGTCGAGGTCGACGTCGTCGAGCCGCGCGCCCTGGTAGGACTGCGAGAGCTGGTCGCCGAGCTGGTCGAGCTCGGCGATGTCCTGGAGGATCCCGGTGCCGTCGCCGAGGCCGAGCCCCTGGCCGCCCTCGAAGGACTCGCCGCCTTCCCAGTCCTCGCCGGGCCGAAGCGCCTGCAAGTGCTTGTCCATCTGCCCCAGCTGGTCCATCAGCTCGGGTGAGCCGAACGCCTGCTGGGAGAGCTCCAGCAGCTGGTCTCGCTGCTCGGGCGACATCGAGTTGAGCATCCGCTGCGCCGCCGCGGCGCGGGTCGCGAGCGCATCGAGCAGCTCGTCGACGTTCTGCGGATTCTCCGGGAAGAACTGGCCGTGCTTGGCCATGAAGGCCTCGAAGTCCTCCTGGGTGTCGATCCCCTGTCGTCGTCTCTCCAGGAGCTCGTTGAGGTCGCGGAGCATCTCCTGCACGGCCGCGCGGTCCTCGTCGGTGGCGTTCTCGAGTGCCTGCTTCATGCCGGCGAAGCGCTGGTCGAGCAGCTCGCGCCCGAGCAGGTCCTTGATCTGCTCGTAGGCCTCGCGCGCCTCACGGCTCTGCCAGTCGTACGACGCCAGCTCGGTCACGGCGGCCGCGGTGCTCGGTGACAGGTTCTCCAGCTGCATCTCACGGAAGTCGCGGTCCGCATCGTCCAGCTCGACGTCGCGAGCCAGCTGCTTGCGCTCTTCCAGCAGCGCCCGGTCGAGCAGCTCGCGCACCTCCTGCAGGGTGCCGTCGAGATTGTGTCGCCGCAGCAGGTCGCGGCGGCGTTCGGCGACCTTGCGTGCCAGCTCGTCAAGGCCGGTGCGGTCGCCGTCGCCGCGACGGAGGTACTCCACCATCGCCCGCTCGGGGCTGTAGCCGGCCATCACGTCCTGGCCGATCGCGTCCAGCGCCTCGGCCAGGTCGACCGGCGGCGCGAGCGGGTCGCCGCCGTCGTACCGCCGGTAGCGGCTCATGCCCGGCGCCGCATCCGGAGCATGGCGTGGCCGCGCACCCGGGGAGCATCTTCGCCCTCCACGACGTCGAAACCCTGGGAGTTGTAGAACCCGATCGCGCGGTGGTTCTCGGCGAAGACATCGAGCCAGACATCCTCGCCGTCGGCCGCGGCGATGCTCCGATCGAGGAGGGCCTTGCCGAGACCCTGCCCTTGCATGCTGGGGCGCAGGTACATCTTCCACACCACCACCCGGCCCTCGTAGCGCCCGAGGTCGGAGACCCCGCACACCTGGCCGTCCGATGACTCAGCCACCCAGTGCGGCATCCGCTCCATCCGGTCGGCGAGAACTTCCTCGGTCCACCAGGTCTCCAGCTCGTAGCGGGCGAGCTCCTCGCCGATCGGCCCGTAGGTCGCCGGGATCACCTCGGCACCCACGTCGGACACCCCGCTCGCATCAGCGGGGGTGGCCGGTCGGATCCGGAAGCGGCTCATCCGTAGACCGTCTCGGTGCCGTCGGAGTCCTTGCCGATCTTGCGGGCCAGGTAGAGGCCTTCGAAGGCCAGCTCGATCGCGGAGGCACGGCTGCCGTCGTCATCGGCACCGAGGCGGTCGCAGACCTCGTCGTACAGCTCGGACTCGCCGAGCACCGGCAGCCCGGCGAGGAAGTCGCGGGCGGTGACCTGGGAGCCGGTGGTCACCATCCGGCCCTCCTCCATCGCCTCGACCAGCAGCGCGAAGTCGACGCCGCGCAGCGTGGCGCGGACCGTCTCAGCGGTGGCGGTGCGGAGCAGGTGGGTCAGGACCTCGCGCTCGCGGCCCTCCTCGCCGGACTCGAACTCGATCTTGCCGCCGAGCACGTCGACAGCGGTCTCCAGGTCGATGACCCGGGCCACCGCGTGGTCCTCGCCCTGCCGGGTGGCCCGGTGGAGGGCGGCGGCCGCGATGGTCTCGGCGCCGGCGATCGCAAAGCGCGCCGAGACCCCGGAACGCTGGTCGACGCTGGAGGACTGGCGCAGGTTGCGGGTGAAACGGGCCAGCGTCTCCACGAGGTGGTCGGGCACCGAGGCGACGAGGTGGGCCTCCTGCCGGATCACGGCGATCTCGTCCACGAGCTCGGTCGGGTAGTGGGTGCGGATCTCGGCGCCGAAGCGGTCCTTGAGCGGGGTGATGATCCGGCCGCGGTTGGTGTAGTCCTCGGGGTTGGCGCTGGCCACGACCAGGGTGTCGAGAGGCAGCCGCATCACGTAGCCCCGGATCTGGATGTCGCGTTCCTCCATGACGTTGAGCATCGCGACCTGGATCCGCTCGGCGAGGTCGGGCAGCTCGTTGATGGCGACGATGCCGCGGTGGCTGCGCGGGATGAGGCCGAAGTGGATGGTCTCCGGGTCACCCAGGTGGCGGCCCTCCGCGACCTTCATCGGGTCGACGTCACCGATCAGGTCGGCGACCGACGTGTCCGGGGTGGCCAGCTTCTCGGCGTACCGCTCCTGGCGATGGCGCCACTCGACCGGAAGGTCGTCGCCGAGCTCGACGGCACGGCGCCGCGAGGCCGGCGTGATCGGGTCGAAGGGGTGCTCGCCGAGCTCGGAGCCGGCGATGACCGGTGTCCACTCGTCGAGCAGCCCGACCAGCGAGCGGAGCAGCCGCGTCTTGCCCTGACCGCGTTCGCCGAGCAGCACGATGTCGTGGCCGGCGAGCAGGGCTCGCTCGACCTGCGGGATGACGGTGTCGTCGAAGCCGTGGAGGCCGGGCCACGGGTCGTCGCCCGCCGCGAGCCGGGCGAGCAGGTTGTGGCGGATCTCCTCGCGGAGCGGGCGGTGCACGTCTCCCTTCGAGCGCAGTTCGCCGAGAGTGGTCGACTGGGGAGCCTGGGTCACCACTTCACGCTAGCCACGGCTGTCAAGGCGGCGGACCCCGATGGCCGTGGCCGTGATTCTTGGTCAGTCAGTCCTACGGCGCCGCTGGCCGGCGAGGAGGACCATGCCGGCGCCGGTTGCGATCAGCACACCGGCGAGGACGGCGATCTCCCGGGGTCCCCGCGGTGGGCCGCGGTCGATCGTCGCGCCGGCGTCGACCGCCGTCGGCACGCAGGTGGGGGCGCCGACCACGGTCACGACCACGTCGCGGTCGCAGTCGGCCGCGTGGCCGCTGCTGCCTGCGGGGCCGGTGGTGCCGTCGCCGGTGGCGTTGCCCTCCTCGCCCTTGACCTCGGCGTCGGTGACGGCCTGCGCGCCACAGACCTCGACCTGGCCGCTGGTCCCGGTCTGGGTCAGCGTCACCACGAAGTCGAGGGTTGCTGCCTGATCCATCCCGACCTGCCCCTGGAGGTCGGCCACCGCCAACGAGATGTCCACCGGCTGGACACCGCCAGGGGCGATGCTCGGGCCGGTGGTGACCATGCTGCAGTCGCGGGTGTCCGGGACGGGCACACCTCCCGCCGCAGCGGTGCCCGCGATGTCCACGCCGAAGGTGAGCGCTCTCTCGAAGTCGGTGGAGCGACCGCGGTTGACCACGGCGATCGTGGTGCGTGCCCGCTCCTGCGAGTTGTTCTTGACGTAGAAGGTCCCGCTTGCGGCGTCGAGCGGCACGAACTTCCCCTCGCCCGCGAACAGCGGCGTTGCCAGGTTGCCACTGAACGGACCGCCGGCGGAGTTCGAGACCAGCAACTTCTTGGGCTCGGCCTGCGACGGCGACCCGAGAGCCATGACGACGACGGCCGTCATCGCCGCGGCCAGGAAGGCGCCGAGTGACACGCGGCGAACGCTCATCCGGTCACCTGTTCCGCCACCGGCGCCCGTGGGTCGTTGGCGGCATCCTCGTCCTCGCGCTTTCGCCGGCGGCGCTCCCAGAGACCGCTGGCGACGAAGTAGCCCCCGTAGAGAAGGAGGCCGACCGCGGCCAGGTCCAGCGCGGTTCGCACCCACCCACCGGCGAGCCACACCGAGAGATAGCCGACCGTGGGGACGGAGTACCAGACCTCACCCATCACCTGCTCGGGCTTGACCGGGCTGAGGTCGACCGCGCCGTTGGCATCTCCCTGGGTGACGAACTGCTGCCCCTCGCTGCCATAGGTCAAGCCCACGATGCGGTGCGTGGTGAGGGACGGGTCGTCGGAGGTCGGCTGGAACGTGATCACGTCACCGACCGCGAGCTCGGCGGGGTCGACCGGTCGCACGATGACCACGTCGCCGATGTCGTAGGTCCCGGTCATCGATCCGCTCAGCACGGTGAGCGGGCGAGCGCCGGTCGCCTTCGGCACGATGATCAACGCGAAGGCGCCGAGGATCACGGTGGTCAGCAGCATCCAGCTGAACACCTGGGTCGCGAACGCCCGAGGGGTGGTCATGCCGGCGGCCCGCAAGTGATGGAGCCCGCACCCCTGCCCCGATGGAACATCAACACATTGCTGTAGGACGAGGACGAGCCATCGATGACCGACTTCACTCGCCAGTACTCGGTGGTGTCGTTCGAGCTCATGCTCACGGTCGTCGGAGAGCTGCCCGAGGTCGTCTGCACCTGGTATCCCGTGGTCGGCGGACGTGGTCGACCTCTCCACCGTGTAGGACTCACCGGCCACCGGCTGCCATGTGAACGGCACGTCGTTGCCGCTCCGCGAGCCGCAGGTCAGTGCGGGCGTAGTCGGAGTGGAGACGGTCACGGCGAAGGAGCGTGTGACGGTCGCGGTGGTCCAACCGGTCGGACGCTGGGCACCGGAGAGGCTCAGCGTCACGGTGCCGGAGGCGGCTGTCGCCGACGATGTCACGCGCACGCACAGGGTCTGGTTGCCCGAGACTGGCGTGGTGTCCACCGACACCGACCCGCTGCCGGACCCGCAGTTGGTCCCGACCGTCGCGGAGATGCCGGCTGGCGTGCTCGCGACGGCGGCGGTGATCCGCTGCTTGAGGTTCTTGCCCGCGGAGGTGTCGTTCACGACGAACGAGGTGTCCGCGGTGGCGCCGGAAACCTTGGTGACCGAGATGCCGGCTGGCGTCGTGGCCGTGAAGGTCATGGATCCCGAACCCACCGAGTGGGCGGCCAGCTGGCGCTGGCCGACCCAGGACGCGTGCGTCCCACCCGTGGCGGCGCTTCCGAGGAGGAGCGCGCCGACCACGGCGACGAAGAGCGGGATCCGGGACGACATGACTCAGCAGGCAGTCCGGGTCAGCTCTGCTGGATGGTGAAGGTCGAGGCGGGCGTGGTGGCGGCCTTGTCCTGGTTGTTGAGTCCGGTCACGGTGTCCGGGAAGGTGTAGGTCACCTTCGCGGTCAGGGTGGCGGTTCCGAACGGGCTGGCGAAGGTGAATTCGGTGGCGTTGTACTTGGTGATGCTCGTCGCCCCCGCCCCGGACGCGACGACGTCGACGGTGCGCGTCAGCTGGTTCGAGAACGTGTTCGGCGACATCGCCAGTGCGTCCAGCTCGATGGTGCCGGCCAGGTTCTTGCCGGAACCCTTGACGGTGAAGGTCTGGGTGTAGGTGACCTCGTCGCCCGGAACCATCTTGTCCGTGGCGAGCCAGTCGTTCGCCGCTGATTTCGTGTTGGCGTCGTCCCACACGCCGGCGGTGGTGTCGATGCTCAGCTCGCCGGACTTGACGCTGCTCGCGGCCAGGTTCTCGGTGTCACTCCAGAGCGCGTAGGTGCCGAAGCCACCCATGAGCAGTGCGACACCGGTGGCACCGGCAACGGAGCCCTTGATCATCTTGTTCATGTCTGAGTCCTCTTGTGGGGGGGCGGCACCTCCGTCGGCGCCGTGCTGTCTGAGAGGAACGTAGGGACGATCGCCGGGCGCGGTGAGCGAGTTGGCCGGACGTGCGAAGAGCGTGGATGACTTGTGGACGTTCCGTTACTTTTGATGCTTCAGAAGTCACACCAGTCCCACTAGGGCTCATCCGTAAGCCGTCGGTGTGGATCTGGGTGGGTGATGGCGGACGTAGCCCAGATGGACTACTCGGCGCAGTTTGCCCTCAGCCGCGGGCGAGGAACGCCAGCAGATCCTGGCGGGTGAGGACGCCGATCGGCTTGCCGTCCTCCTGCACCAGCACCGCGTCGGCACTCTCCAGCAACGACACCGCCGAGCGCGCCGGCTCGGTCGAGCCGATGGTCGGCAGCGCTGCGGACATGTGGTCCTCGACCTGGTCGGTCAGCCGGGCGTCGCCGGCGAACAGCGCGTCGAGGAGAGTGCGCTCGGACACCGAGCCGGCGACCTCGGCGGCCACGATCGGCGGCTCCGCACGCACCACCGGCATCTGCGAGACGCCGTACTCCCGGAGGATGTGCACCGCCTCGGCGATGGTCTCGGCGGGGTGGGTGTGGACCAGGTCCGGCAGCCGACCGTCCTTGCCGCGCAGCACCTCGCCGACGGTCTGGTCCTGCTGCCCACCGTCGGTGGTGGGGAAGCCGTACTGGCCGAGCCAGTCGTCGTTGAACACCTTGGTGAGGTAGCCGCGCCCGGAGTCGGGGAGGAGGACCACGATCACGGCGTCGGTGCGTCCCTCGGCCGCGAGCTCCTCGGCCAGCTGCTTCGCGGCGAACGCCGCCATGCCGGACGAGCCGCCCACGAGAAGTCCCTGCTCGCGGGCCAGCCGGCGGGTGTAGGCGAACGAGTCGGCGTCGGAGACCTCGATGATCCGGTCCGCCACCTCGCGGTCGTAGCTGTCGGGCCAGAAGTCCTCGCCCACGCCCTCGACGAGGTAGGGGCGGCCGGTGCCGCCGGAGTAGACCGAGCCGGCCGGGTCGGCGCCGACCACCTGGATGTCGGCGTTCTGTTCCTTCAGGTAGTTGCCGACGCCACTGATCGTGCCGCCGGTGCCGACACCGCAGACGAAGTGGGTGATCCGCCCCTCGGTCTGCTGCCAGATCTCCGGGCCGGTGGTCTCGTAGTGGGAGCGCGGATTGTGGGGGTTGGAGTACTGGTCGGGCTTCCACGCGCCGGGCTCGGCGGCGAGCCGGTCGCTCACGTTGTAGTAGGAGTCGGGGTGCTCCGGAGCGAGTGCCGTGGGACAGACGACCACCTCCGCGCCGTACGCCTTGAGCACGTTGCGCTTGTCCTCGCTGACCTTGTCCGGGCAGACGAAGACGCAGTGGTAGCCCTTCTCCTGCGCCACCATCGCCAGTCCCACACCGGTGTTGCCCGACGTCGGCTCGACGATCGTGCCGCCCGGCTGCAACTCACCCGAGGCCTCCGCCGCCTCGATCATCCGGACCGCGATCCGGTCCTTCACCGAGCCGCCGGGGTTGAGGTACTCGATCTTGGCGAGCACCAGCGGCACGTCGCCCTCTCCCGCGTCCAGGGGAGGGTCGAGGGCACGCCGCAACCGCAGCAGGGGAGTGTGGCCGATCAGGTCCAGCAAGGAGTCGACGAACTGCATCGGGCCAATCTAGGGCCGGGATGCGTGCAGGGCGAAACGGCTGCGCCCGTAGGCTGGGCCGTGTGGGGAAAGCTGCAGCCGCTCGCAAGCTCGCCGCCGCTGCCGCGTACGGCGGCGGCGGCCTGTCCGTGCTGGGCGGATCCATCTACGGCGTGCTGCGTCTCGAGGCGCTGGTGGCTCGCAGGGCCATCGGCGAAGCACACGACACGCCGCCACCCGACGCGACCGGCTGGTACGGCCGCGGCCGCCCCGGACCCGCGATCAAGGTCGCGCTGCTCGGGGACTCCAGTGCCGCCGGCTACGGCGTCGACCGGGTCGAGGACACACCCGGCGCCCACCTGGCCAGCGGTCTCGCCTTGCAGGCCGACCGTCGGGTCCACCTGCGCGAGTTCGCCGTGGTCGGCGCGCAGTCGCGCGACCTCGCCGGGCAGTTGGACCGCGCTCTCCCCACCCACCCCGACCTCGCGGTGATCCTGATCGGCGTCAACGACATCACCCACTCGGTGTTGCCGGCGACGTCGGTCCGGAACCTGGCCGAGGCCGTGCAACGTCTGCGGGAGTCGGGGGTCGAGGCCCTCGTGGGCACCTGCCCCGACCTCGGCACCATCCGGCCGATTCCGCCCCCGCTCAAGCAGATCGGTCGGGCCTGGTCTCGGCGGCTCGCGGCAGCTCAGTCCATCGCGGTGATCGAACAGGGTGGACGCACCGTCTCGATCGGGACGCTCCTCGGCCCGGAGTTCTACGCGGCTCCCGCGGTGCTGTTCGGTCCCGATCGTTTCCACCCTTCCGCCGCCGGCTACCGGGCGCTGGCCGACGTGCTGCTCCCGTCGGCCCTCGCGGCCCTCGGACACGGCGTCGAGGCTGTGGAGCGTCCCGAGGCCGGTCGGGGCGAGGGACTGCGGCCGGTCGCCGCCGCCGCCATCGAAGCCGCCAACACGCCCGGCACCGAGCTGGACGGGACCGAGGTCGGCGGCTCACGTCGCGGCGTACGGGGACTCTGGGTCGAGCTGCGCCACCGCCGACGCCACCCCGCCACGGACTCCGAGTCGCCCGACGCCGACGAGCCAGCGGACGCCACGGCAGAGAAATGACGAACGACCCCGCCCGGAGGGGCGGGGTCGCTCGTTGCCAACTGGTGTCTGTCAGTCCGAGCTGAAGATCGCCAGGATGCGCAGCAGGTTGGTGTAGATCCAGACGAGCGCGACGGTCAGCGCGAACGCGGCGCGCCACGACTCACGCTCCGGGATGCCGGCGGCCACGCCCTGCTCCACGAAGTCGAAGTCGAGGATCAGCATGAACACACCGAGCACCAGGCCGACGATCGCGAACAGCAGGCCGATGCCGCCGAAGCCGAAGAGGCCGAGCTGGTTGCCGAAGAAGCCGAGCACCATCTCCATGCAGGCCGAGAGCCACCATGCCGAACATGGCAGCGACCACGAAGGTGCGGAACTTGCTGCCCGACCTGGATGTTGAAGAACTTGTACGCCGCGAGCGTGCCGGCGAAGGCGGCGAAGGTGCCGATGACCGCCTGGATGACGATGTTGTCGCCGAACCCGGTATCGGACGAATCGGGCGTCGAAGAACTTGCTCAGGCGCACCGAGGGCCACACCTTCGGCGACGCAGAACGCGATCACCAGCGCCGGGGCTGATCACCTTCTTGAACGAGTTGACCATCGACAGTCCGAAGGCGGCCAACGAGCCGATCATCAGCGCGCCGTAGCGCGCCTGCGCCGTTGCCTCCGGTCTCGGATGTCACCGGTCCAGAACCAGGTGATCGCCGCGACGACCACGACGATGCCCAGCGAGATGCCGGTCTTCTGCACCACGGAGTCGATCGTCATCCGGTCCTCGGAGCGGATGGTGGTCGGCGGCTCGTCGTAGCCGGTCGGGCTCTGGCCGTAACCGTCGAACCCGGCGCCGTTGGCGGGGTAGGTCTGGTTGCCGTACGCGTTGGTCCCGCGACCGTTGAATGAGTCTGAGTTGCGGAACACGGGGTTGTTGCTCTGCATTGGTCTCCTCCTTGGAGGCCTGGCGGCCATCGATCTGATGGTCCCCTCGTGCGGTCAGTCTAGGGGGCCGATATCGGGTCAACGAAGCGCCGTGGTCCGCTGTTCCGGAGGTCCCGCAAAATTCGGTGATTCTCAGGTGCCCCCGGTGGGGGTCGAACCCACACTGAATCGCTTTTAAGGCGATCTCCTCTGCCGGTTGGGATACGGGGGCCGGTCGATCGGACCCTACAAGTAGGTGGTGCGGGGGTGGATGGCGTGCGCGCCGGCGACCCGGTCGAGGAACAGCAACCCCTGGCAGTGGTCGATCTCGTGCTGCAGCGCCCGTGCCTCGAAGCCGTTCGCCTCGAGGGTGACCTCCTCGCCCGTGCCGGGCAGCAGACCGCGGACGACGAGGCGGGTGGCCCGCTTCACGTCGCCGGTGAAGTCCGGAACGCTCATGCAGCCCTCGCGGGCCCGCTCGTTGCGGCTGGCCTCGACGACCACGGCGTCGCAGAGCACGAACGTGCCGTGGTGCTCTCGCGTCTTGGGGTGGTCGGAGACGTCGACGCAGAACATCTGCGCGCCGATGCCGATCTGGGGAGCGGCCAGGCCCACGCAGCCGGGCGAGACGCGCATCGTGGCCACCAGGTCGGCGGCCAGCTGGACCGCGTCGTCGCTGGTGGGGTCGATGGTGGCCCCGACCGTCGACAGCACCAGGTCGGGCGCGGTGACGACGGGCAGGACGTCGCCGTCGACCCCGAGCTCGGCCTCGGTCCAGGCCAGCACGGTCGCGTGGAGGGTCACAGGTCGTCGGCCTCGGCCTCGCGCAGGGTGGCTCCGACTCCCAGGGCGCTCGCCGCGGCGGCCACGGCGGTGCGCAGCGCGTCGACGTCGGCGCCTGCGGGCAGGTCGATCTCGGCGATCAGGAGGTAGAGGTCGCCGGCCAGCCGGGTCGTGAGGTCGGTGATGTTGCCGCCCACCCGCGCCACCTCGCCGACCACCGACGAGACGATGCCGGGCCGGTCGCCGCCGTGGACGGTCAGCACCCACGCCGTACCGGCGGTCAGAGCGGCCCGCTCCTCCGGCACCTCACGCACGCTCACCGTCAGCGTGCCGTCGGCGGTCAGCGGAGCGAGCGCCTGCTCGATGTCGGTGTCGACCGCGTCACCCGCGCAGATCAGCGTCATCGCGAAGTGGCCGCGGAGCAGGGTCATCGTCGAGTCCTCGAGATTGAGGCCCAGCCCGGCCAGCCGCTCGGTCGTCTCGGCAATGATGCCGGGGCGGTCGTGGCCGAGGACGGTGATGGCGTGGAGGGTCACGCCCGCAGTCTGTCAGGGTGATTCCGACAGCGCGCGGGCGCGCGTGAAGACGTCGTCCAGCATGTCCGGGGTCAGCCGGCCGGTGAAGGTGTTGTGCTGGCTGGGGTGGTAGCAGCCCAGCAGGGTGAGACCGTCGAGCTCCACCTCCGCGCCGTGGCCGAAGCGCGGCCGGGGAGAGGGTACGGCGATGCCGGCGGCCTCCAGACCGCGCAACGACCCGGCCCAGCCGTAGCCGCCGAGGGCGACGACGACCTTGAGGTGAGGCCGCACCAGCTGCACCTCACGGGCCAGCCACGGCTCGCACGTGTCGCGTTCGCGGACGGTCGGCTTGTTCTGCGGTGGTGCACACCGGACGGTCGCGACCATGCGGGCCTCGATCAGCCGTTGGCCGTCGCCGGCGTGGGTGCTGGTCGGCCCGCTGGCGATGCCGGTGCGGTGGAGGCTCGCGAACAGCCAGTCGCCGCTGGAGTCGCCGGTGAAGACCCGGCCGGTGCGGTTGCCGCCCTGCGCGGCCGGCGCGAGACCCACGATCAGCAGCCGCGGCGTCGGCGACCCCCAGCCGTGGATCGGCCGGCCCCAGTAGGGCTGGTCGGCGAACGACGCCCGCTTCTCGCGGGCGACGTCCTCGCGCCACCGGACCAGGCGGGGGCAGGCCGCGCACACGCTGACCCGCGCGTCCAGCTCGGCCAGGTCGTCGGTGCCGGCGTGACGGCGGACCTGCGCCGCGGTCCGCGCGACCGGTGTCTGCGACGTCGCCGGGTCATCGGGCCACCCCTCCCCCGGTGGCACCGGCGACGCGAACGGCGCGCCGGTGACCGGGTGGGGTAGTCGCTCGCTCACCTGCCCTCCGTCTGGACCAGCGACCAGGCGATGCCGTCGAGGATGTCGGCCTCGGAGACCACGAACGAGTCGACGCCGCACCGGGCGAGGACCCGGTCGAGGATCAGCACCCCGGCGTCGATCACGTCGGCCCGGCCGGGGTGCAGATAGGGAAGCTCGAGCCGCTCGGCGAGCGGCATCGAGACCAGTCCTTCGATCCACCGACGCGCAGCGGCGACCGGGACGACGGACTGGTCGACGGCATCCGCGTCGTACGCCGGGAGGTCGAGATGTCCGGCGCCGACGGTCGTGATGGTGCCGGCGACCCCGACGACCGACACCGCGTCGGCGATCGCGACCGGACTGGCGTCGAGGGCAGCCTCGATGACGGCGACACACGCCGCGATCTCGGACTCAGTCGGCGGATCGGTGTGGAGGTGACGCTCGTGGAGGCGGACCGAACCGATGTCCATCGAGTGGGCGGCCGTCGGCCCCGAGTCGTCGCCGAGGATGAGCTCGGTCGAGCCACCGCCGATGTCCACGACCAGGACGGGGTACGCCGGTGGCCGACTGAGGTGACGGACCGCACCGTCGAACGCCAACCGTGCTTCCTCCTCGCCGGTGAGCACCTCCGGCCGGACCCCCAGCCGCTGCGCGACACCGTCACCGAAGGCCGACCCGTTCCGCGCGTCGCGCGTGGCGGAGGTGGCGCAGAACCGCAACCGTTCGACGGGGTGGGCCGCCAGGAGTGCGGCGTACTCGTCGATCGCGGCGAAGGTCCGCGCCAGCGCGGACTCCGACAGCTCACCGGTGGTGTCCACACCCTCCCCCAGCCGCACCATCCGGGTCTCCCGGACCTCGACGTGCGGCGGCGTACCGATGAACAGCTTGATGGTGTTGGTGCCGCAGTCGATCGCGGCGACCCGGTCCTCCGGGGGTTTCGAGGCTCGCTGCGCTCGCACCTCAACCACCGGAGGCACAGGGGCCGGGCGCCCACCAGTCACCCAGCAGCGCCAGCACCTCGTCGCCCAACGGGTTCACCCCGGGGCCGGCGGCGAGCGCGTGGGCAGCGAGGACGTGGAGACACTTGACCCGGTCGGGCATGCCGCCGGCCGAGATCCCCTCGATCTCCGGAACGCTTCCCAGGTCAGAACGGTCGCTGAGGTAGGCCTCGTGCGCGGCGCGGTAGGCCGCGGCCAGCTCGGCGTCGGTCTCGAGCCTGGCCTCCATCTCCTTCATCAGGCCGCCACCCTCGAGCGTGCCGATGCGTGACGCGGCGCGGGGGCAGGTCAGGTAGTACGTCGTGGGGAACGGCGTGCCGTTCGGCAACCGCGGCTCGGTCGTGACGACGTCCGGCTGCCCGCACGGACAGCGGTGGCCGATGGCCGCGATGCCGCGAGGGGGCCGGCCCAGCTGTCGTTCGATCGCCGTCTCGTCGGCGGGGTCGACGTTCACTGGCCCAACGGCTCCTGCTCGGAGCGTTTCAGGTCGGTGGCCGGCGGTGGCTGGTCCTTCGGCGGGCTGCCGGCGAGCTCGACCGACTCCCACGCGTCGTCCCACCAGGCCGTCGGCTCGTCGGCCAGCACCTCGTCCGGGTCGTTCAAGCGAGCCTGGCCCTCGATCGGCTCACCGTTCTCGTCGAGCACGAGGTACGACGTCTCTCCGGGCATGACGTAGCCGAAGCGCTCCCGCGCCTGGGCCCGCACGTACGCGTCGTCCTGGTAGCGGCGCTTCTCGCGCTCGAGGTCGTCGATGGCCGCCGAGGTCTCGGAGATCTCCGACTTGAGGTCGGCGATGTGGTCGCGCTGCTGGAGATAGGCCTTCAGGGAGGACGCGTAGGAGACCGCGAGCACCGCGAGCACCAGCACCAGGACGGCCCCGCGGCCGGTGAAGCGAGGTCGACGTGACTGCGTCGTCGCACCCGCCGGAACGGTCACCGGGCGTGCCCGGACCGCGGCCCGCTGGCCAGGGCGCTGGGGTCCGCCTCCCGGTCGGCTGGGGGCCTGGGGCCCCCGGCCGGTGCGTCGTTCGCTCACCGGCCCCACGGTAGTCGGCTCAGGAGCCGAAGCGCGGGAACGCGCCCGCGCCGGCGTACCGCGCTGCGTCTCCCAGCTCCTCCTCGATGCGCAGCAGCTGGTTGTACTTCGCCACGCGCTCCGAGCGCGCGGGCGCACCGGTCTTGATCTGGCCGCAGTTCGTCGCCACCGCGAGGTCGGCGATCGTGGTGTCCTCGGTCTCGCCGGAGCGGTGGCTCATCATGCAGCGGAAGCCGTTGCGGTGGGCGAGGTCGACGGAGTCGAGGGTCTCGGTGAGCGAGCCGATCTGGTTGACCTTCACCAGCAGCGCGTTGGCCGACCCCTCACGGATGCCGCGGCTGAGACGTTCGACGTTGGTGACGAACAGGTCGTCGCCGACGATCTGCACCCGGTCGCCGATCTGGTCGGTCATCGCCTTCCAGCCGGACCAGTCGTCCTCGTCCAGCGGGTCCTCGATCGAGACGATGGGGTACGACGACGCCAGCTCGGCGTAGTAGTCGATCATCTGCTCGGAGGTCCGCTTCTGACCCTCGAAGGTGTACTTCTTCTTCTCGAAGAACTCGCTCGCAGCCACGTCGAGGGCGAGCACGACGTCCTTGCCGAGCTTGAGGCCGGCCAGCTTGACGGCATCGCCGATCAGGTCGAGCGCGGCCCGGTTCGACGACAGGTCCGGAGCGAAGCCGCCCTCGTCGCCGAGGCCGGTGGCCAGGCCCTTCTTCTTCAGCACGGACTTCAGTGCGTGGTAGACCTCGGTCCCCTGCTGGAGCGCCTCGCGGAAGGTCGGGGCGCCGATCGGCGCGATCATGAACTCCTGCACGTCCACGTTGGAGTCGGCGTGCGAGCCGCCGTTGAGGATGTTCATCATCGGCACCGGCAGCACGTGGGCGTTGGGCCCGCCGACGTAGCGGAAGAGGGGGAGCGCGGCCGACTCGGCGGCGGCGCGCGCCGCCGCCAGCGAGACGCCGAGGATCGCGTTGGCGCCCAGCGACGCCTTGTTGGGCGTGCCGTCGAGGCCGAGCATGGTCTGGTCGATCAGCCGCTGGTCGTCGGCGTCGAGGCCGACGATCGCCGGAGCGATCTGGTCGACGACACCACCGACGGCCTTGCCGACCCCCTTGCCGCCGTAGCGCTTGCCGCCGTCACGGAGCTCGACGGCCTCGAAGGCACCGGTGGACGCCCCGCTGGGCACGGCCGCCCGGGCGAAGGAGCCGTCCTCGAGCAGCACCTCGACCTCGACCGTGGGGTTGCCACGGGAGTCGAGGATCTCGCGGGCGCCGACGGCGGTGATGACAGCCATGGAAATGCTCCTTGTTCGATCGTGGACGAGCCGTTCCCCACCCTAGCGACGCGGCGTGTGCCTGAGAACGGTCCCTGGGGCGTTCTCAGGCACACGCGACGTCTACAGCAGCCGGCGGACGGCGTCGCGCAGCGCCTGCTCCGGGTCGGTGCCGGCCGACCGCGCCTCGGCCACCAGTGCCAACAGCCGATCCCCGACGTCGTCCGAGCCCGCGGGTACGGCGGGGGCGGACCCGGCCCGGCCGAGCCGGTCGAGCACCTTGTCGGCGTACAGCAGGGCCGGGAGACCGGGCGGCAACCCCTCGGTCACCGACGTCCGCTGCTTCTCCTGCGCCTTCGCGGTCTCCCACAGCTCGTTGACGCCGGTGGGGTCGAGGCCCGAGGCGTCGGCGCTGAGTGCGTCAGGAGCGAAGACGTGGGGGTTGCGGCGGTACATCTTCTCGGTGATGTCGCGCGCGACGTCACCCATCGTGAAGGTGCCGTCCTGCTCGGCGATCGCCGCGTGGAGGAAGACCTGGAGCAGCAGGTCGCCCAGCTCCTCGCGCAGATGCTCGGCATCGCCGGTGTCGAGCGCCTCGAGCGTCTCGTGTGCCTCCTCCAGCAGGTAGCGCGCCAGCGAGCGGTGGGTCTGGGCCGCCTTCCACGGACACTCGGCCCGCAGCCGGCGCATCACGTCGAGGAACTCGAGGACCGCGTCGTCGTCGCGTGCGGTCATCGCGTCGACCGCGCTGTCAGCGTCCGCAGCGGAGCGTGGCGGGCAGCTGGCGTGCGGTCACCGAGTTCGGCTCCTCCGCCATCCCGTTCGTCGCCTTCTCGCTCACCGCGAACGAGACCGCGTTGTCGCGCGACTCGATCGCACCGTCCTTGATGACGGTGTTGAGGACCGGGTCGAACTCGACGCCGTTCTCGGCGATCCAGGTCTCGAACTCGTCGGTGCCGGCGGCGACGAAGTCCTCGAGCTCGCCGTCCCCGTCGAGCACGATCTCTCCGACCTTCGCCTGGATCTCCTCGACGTACGCCGGCGCCGACTCGACCTCGACGACGCTGTCGCGGTACTCCTCGGGGACCGCAGCGACATTGGCGCGCAGGTCGGCGAGCGCCTGTCGGTAGCGGTCGCTGTCGGCCTCGACACCGTAGTCGGCGGCCAGCTGGTCGGCGACCGAGCGGAGCGCGAGCGTGCCGGCAATACCGTCGCGGAAGAAGCTGAGCGGGATGGTCTCGGCCTGGCTCTCGAGCTGCGGCTCGATGGCGGAGCAGAAGTCCCTGGCGACCTCGTCGATGCGCGAGACCGGGATCGTCTCGTCGCCGACCTCGACGGCGGCGCCCGGCTGGAGGGCTCCACACCCGGTGAGGGCCAGCGCGGTCAGGGCGCCGACGACGCCCCACCTCCGCGGCTGTGGACGGGTCTTGCTCACGACGACTGCTCCTTCGGCTGGTCCGACTGCGGATCGATCACGGAGTCGATGACGGTGCGCGCCCATTCAAGCAGGGCCACTCCGTCGAGCGGACGACCCGTCGCACCCGGCGTCCCCGGTCGCGGCACGAGCACGGTGTCGAGCTGGGTCTTCACGATGCTCTTGGGGTACAGCCGCTGCAGCCGGATCACCCGGGACTCCGGCAGGGTGACCGGCGCGAAGCGCACGTTGCGGCCGGCGATGGTGACCTCCCCGACGCCGGCCTGGCGAGCCCGGGCCCGGAAGCGCGCCACGAGGAGCAGCGCCGCGACCGGGGCCGGCGGCTCGCCGTACCGGTCGAGCATCTCCTCGCGCAGCAGGTCGATGTCCTCGTCGGCACGTACCTCGGCCAGGCGCTTGTACATCTCCAGCCGCAGCCGCTCGCTGGGGATGTAGTCGTGGGGCAGATGGGCCTCGATCGGGAGCTCGATCCGGACCTCGCGGAGCTCCGGTTCGCCACCCTCCCCCTTGAACTCCGAGACCGCCTCGCCGACCAGCCGCACATAGAGGTCGAAGCCGACGTCAGCGATGTGACCGGACTGCTCGCCGCCGAGCAGGTTGCCGGCGCCGCGGATCTCGAGGTCCTTCATCGCGATCGCCATGCCGCCACCGAGATCGGAGTGCTGGGCCAGCGTCGCCAACCGCTCGTGGGCGGTCTCGGTGAGCGGCTTCTCCGGCGGGTACAGGAAGTAGCCGTAGGCACGCTCGCGGCTGCGGCCGACCCGCCCCCGGAGCTGGTGGAGCTGGGAGAGGCCGAGGGTGTCGGCCCGCTCGATGATCATGGTGTTGGCGTTGGACACGTCCAGCCCCGACTCGACGATGGTCGTGCACACCAGCACGTCGAAGCGCTTCTCCCAGAAGTCGAGCATCACCCGCTCGAGCTGGTGCTCACCCATCTGGCCGTGCGCCGTCGCCACCCGCGCCTCGGGGACCAGCTCCTGGATCCGGGCCGCGGCCTTCTCGATCGAGCTGACCCGGTTGTGGATGTAGAAGACCTGGCCCTCGCGCAACAGCTCACGGCGTACGGCGGCGGTGACCTGCCGGTCCTCGTAGGCGCCCACGTAGGTGAGCACCGGGTGGCGCTCCTCGGGCGGAGTGGTGATGGTCGACATCTCGCGGATGCCGGTCACCGCCATCTCGAGCGTGCGCGGGATCGGCGTGGCGCTCATCGACAGCACGTCCACGCTGGTGCGCATCCGCTTCATCTGTTCCTTGTGCTCGACACCGAAGCGCTGTTCCTCGTCGACGATGATCAGCCCCAGGTCCAACATCTTGACGTCCGGGTTCAGCAGCCGGTGGGTGCCGACCACGATGTCGATCGAGCCCTCGGCGAGCCCGGCCATGACCTCGCGTGCCTCGGCGTCGGTCTGGAACCGCGACAGTGCCTTCACCGTGACCGGGAAGCCGCTCATCCGCTCGGCGAAGGTCGAGAGGTGCTGGGTGACCAGCAGCGTCGTCGGCACCAGCACCGCGACCTGCTTGCCGTCCTGGACCGCCTTGAACGCAGCCCGGACCGCGATCTCGGTCTTGCCGTACCCGACGTCGCCGCAGACCAGCCGGTCCATCGGGACCCGGCGCATCATGTCGCCCTTGACCTCGTCGACCGTGCTCAGCTGGTCGGGGGTCTCCTGGAACGGGAAGGCGTCCTCGAGCTCGCGCTGCCACGGGGTGTCGGGCCCGAAGACGTGACCCTGGGTGGCCTGCCGGGCGGCATAGAGCTTGATCAGCTCGGCGGCTATCTCGCGGACCGCCTTGCGGGCGCGGTTCTTGCGCTTGGACCAGTCGGCGCCGCCGAGCCGGTCGAGGCTCGGCTGCTCACCACCGACGTAGCGGGTCACCTGGTCCAGGGCATCGGCCGGCACGTAGAGCCGGTCCGGGGGGCCGCCGCGCTTGGACGCGCCGTAGTCGAGGACCAGGTACTCGCGCACCGCTCCCCCGACCTCACGCTGCTTCATCTCGACGAAGCGACCGACGCCGTGCTGTTCATGGACGACGTAGTCGCCGGCCTTGAGCTCGAGCGGGTCGATCTGCTTCTTGCGCCGGGCGGGCATCCGTCGCATGTCACGGGTCGAGGACTTCTGGCCCGACAGGTCGTCGCCGGTGAGCACCGCGAGCCGGAGGGTCGGGTCGATGAAGCCGTGGTCCAGGGCGCCGCAGGAGACGGTGACGACGCCGGGCCGCGGCTCGAGCGCCTCGGCATCGACCAGCGCGGCCGGGACGTCGTGGTCGGCGAGGACCTCGACCATGCGCTGGGCCGGGCCGTGCCCGGGATGGAGCACCACGACCCGGTGGTCGTCGGCCAACCAGCCGCGGACGTCGGTGATCGCGCGCTCGAGGTCGCCCCGGTAGGCCTCCGCGACCCGGGCGGGGAGGACGCGGGTCTCGACGCCGTCGTCGGCGACAGCCAGGTCGTCGGACTCGATGCCGAACGGGCTGACGCTCCACCACGCCATCCCCGCGCCCAGGACGTGCGCCCGGACGTCGGCCAGCTCCCGGTACGACGCGGCACCCAGGTCGATCGGTGCCTGCCCTCCCGACGCGGCCGCGGCCCAGCTGGCGCCGAGGAACTCGTCGCTGGTCGCCACCAGGTCATGGGCGCGGGACCGGGCCCGCTCCGGGTCGAGCACGATCACGTGACTGTCCTGCGGCAGCAGGTCGACCAGCAGCTCCATCCCGTCGACCAGGGCCGGCGCCAGGGACTCCATGCCCTCGACGGCGATGCCGGCGGCGAGCTTGTCGGTCAGCTCCACCAGTTGCGGGTGTGCCCGACCGAGCTCGGCTGCCCTGCGGCGTACGTCGTCGGTGAGCAGCAGCTCGCGGCACGGCGGCGCCCACAGCCGCGACACCGGCTCGAGTGTGCGCTGGTCGGAGACCGAGAAGCTCCGGATCTCCTCGACCTCGTCGCCCCAGAACTCCACGCGCAGCGGGTGCTCCTCGGTGGGCGGGAAGACGTCGACGATGCCACCGCGCACCGCGAACTCGCCGCGCTTCTCGACCAGGTCGACCCGGGAGTACGCCGCATCCGAGAGCGACTGGACGACCTCCTCGAGCGGCGCCGTGGCGCCGGGGGTCAGCTCGACCGGAACCAGGTCGGCCAGACCCGGCACCTGCGGCTGGAGCAGGGACCGGACCGGTGCGACGACCACGCTGAGTGGACCGTTGCTGGCGTCGGTACCGGGATGACGCAGTCGCCGGAGCACGGCCAGCCGACGGCCGACGGTGTCGCTGCGCGGGCTGAGCCGCTCGTGCGGAAGCGTCTCCCAGCTGGGGTAGTAGCCGATCAGCGTGGGGTCCAGCAGGTCGCCGAGAGCAGTGACCAGATCCTCCGCGTCACGGGAGGTCGGCGTGACCGCGAGCACCGTCCGCTGCTGCTCGACCAGCCCCGCCACCACGAACGGGCGCAGGCCGGCGGGACCGGTGAGCTCGAGGGTCGGCACGACACCGCCCCGGGCGTCCGACATCGCCTGGGCGAGCACGGGCTCGGCGAGGACGGCTGATGTCAGGCCGGTGAGACTCACGGGTTCCCTTCGGGACGGGGGCGCGCACATCGACCCCCGGCCGGTGCGACAGGGGGTGCACCGCCCAGTCTAGGTGGGCGGGTCCCTGCGGAGTCGGGCGGTGACTCAGCCACCGTTTCACTCAGGGGAAGCGTGGCTGGTCCACCGCCGACGACGAGCCAGCGAATGGCCCAGGCGCCGCGAGTGCTCAGGTCGGCAGCGGGAGGGCGATCAGTCGGTGCCGTGACGCTGCACGAACTCCAGGATCTGGTCGGCCAGCTCGGGCCGGCACACCAGGAGGTCGGGCAGTGAGGTGTCGTCGGCGTTGTAGAGCAGCGGCGAGCCGTCCACGCGTGAGCAGTGCAGTCCCGCGGCGCGGGCGACCACGACCGGTGCCGCGTTGTCCCACTGGTACTGGCCGCCGGCGTGGACGTAGGCGTCGGCGAGGTCGCGGACGACGCTCATCACCTTGACGCCGGCGGAACCCATCGGCACCAGCTCGGCGTCGATCTCCTCGGCCAGCGCCTGCACGAAGGCCGGCGGGCGGGTGCGGGAGACGGCGATCCGGGGCCGGGTGCTGCTGCGCGGCGGCACGATCGCCGGCGTACCGGTGTGGAAGGTCTCGCCCAGCGCCGGTTGCGCCACCGCACCGGCAGTCAGTCCGTCGCCCGGCGCGCCCCGCTCCCAGAGCGCGACGTGGACGGCCCAGTCCTCGCGCGGCGGCTCGGAGAACTCACGGGTCCCGTCGAGCGGGTCGATGATCCACACCCGCGCGGCGTCGAGGCGCGACTTGTCGTCTGCCGCCTCCTCCGAGAGCACGTGGTCGTCGGGACGATGCGCCGCCAGCAGCCCTGCCAGCAGCTCCTGGGCGGCGGCGTCACCGGCGTCCTTGAGGGCCTTGCCCTCGAGTCCCTGCCGGCGTACGTCGAGCAGCACGGTCCCGGCCTGCTCGGCCGCCCAGACCGCGAAGGCGTGGTCGTCGGTGCGGGCAGCGTCAGGGATCTCGGTGGTCACGCCGTCACCCTAGCGACCCGCCGTTGAAGGTCTGCTGGGTCTGCTCGAGGCCCTCGGTGAGCAGCGACTCGACCGCGTCGGCCGCGCGGTCGACCTGGAACGGGAGCTCCTTGCGCTCCTGCGTCGAATAGCCCGACAGCACGAAGTCGGAGACCTCCTGGCGGCCCGGCGGTCGGCCGATGCCGGCCCGTACCCGGAAGAAGTCCCCCGAGCCGAGCGACGAGCGCATCGACCGGAGACCGTTGTGGCCGTTGTCGCCGCCACCGAGCTTCACGCGCAGCGCCCCGAACTCGATGTCGAGCTCGTCGTGGATCGCGACGATCCGCTCCACCGGCACCTTGTAGAAGGTGGCGAGCGCCTTCACCGGTCCGCCGGACTCGTTCATGTAGCAACGGGGCCGTGCGAGCACCATCCGCACCCCGTCGGAGCCCGGGGCTCCCAGCCGGCCCTCGACGACGTCCGCGCGCCCCGACTTGTGGGCGCGGAACGACGAGCCCAGCCGTGAGGCGAGCTCGTCGGTCACGAGGTAGCCGACGTTGTGGCGATGGCCGGCATAGGTCGGGCCGGGGTTCCCCAGCCCGACCACCAGCCAGACGTCGGAGGTCGTCACTCCTGGGAGTCGCCCTCCGCGGCAGCGTCGCCCTCGCCCTCGCCGGCGTCGGCAGAGCCCTCGGCGCCCTCGGCGTCCTCGTCGGACTCGTCGCGCTCGATCCCGGCCTCCGCCTCGGCCTCCTCCAGCTCGGCCTCGAGGTCCTCCTCGGTGCGCTGCTGCGTGACGTTGACGATCAGCAGCTCCGGGTCGGAGAGGAGGGTGCTGCCCGCGGGGATGGTCAGGTCGGAGGCGTGGATCAGCGTGCCGATGGCCGCGCCCTCGATCGACTGCTCGATGAACTCGGGGATGTGGGTGGCCTCGGCCTCGAACTGCACGGTCGAGTTCTCGAGCACGACCAGCGTGTCCGGTGCCGCGTCGCCCACGAGGTGGATCGGGATCTCGACAGTGACCTTCTCGCCACGCTTGACCGACACGAAGTCGATGTGCTCGATGTGGCGGCGGATCGGGTCGATCTGCACCTGCTTGGTCAGCGCGAGCTGGCTCTTGCCGTCGATCTGGAGGTCCAGCAGGGCGTTCGCGCCGCCGTGCTTGAGCGCCATCATCGTCTCGTGGCCCGGCAGGGTCACGTGGATGGCGTCACCGCCGTGGCCGTAGATGACGGCGGGGATCTTGTCGGCGCGACGGATGCGGCGGGCCGCGCCCTTGCCGAACTCGGCGCGCTGCTCTGCGGTGATCTTCTCGGTGGCCATGGCGTTCTCCTCGTCGTCGGTGCTGAAGTCGGGACCCCGGAGACGACGAACGCCGCGCGACAGCGCGGCGTCATGGGCCGGCCCTGTCGATCACGGACTCCCTGCGGTGTCGATCCGACCGTGCAGGTGTCCCTCGCCGAGGCAACCGCATGAGAATAGTCCCGTGCGCGCCGCGCAGGCCAATCGGCGTACCCTCGCGCCCGTGTCCCTCACTCTTGCCGAGGCCCGCGACCGGGCCGCCCTGGTCGCCGACGTCTCCTACGACCTGCAGTTCGACCTCACCGACCGCGACACCTTCGGGGTGCGCGCGGTGGTCCGGTTCACGTGCCGCGAGCCCGGCGCGGGCACGTTCCTGGAGCTCACCGGCGGCCGGGAGGTGCTGCTCGACGGCCTCCCCGCCACGGCCTACGACGGGCGCCGGCTGCCACTGACCGACCTCGCCGCGGACAACGAGGTCCTGGTGGAGGCGCGCCTGCCCTACGTCACCGACGGCGACGGCATGCACACCTTCACCGACCCGGCCGACGGTGCCACCTACGTCTCGGCGTACGTCGGCATGGACCTGGCGCAGCGGATCTTCCCCTGCTTCGACCAGAACGACCTCAAGGCACCGGTCACGGTGGCCGTCACCGTGCCGGCGGGGTGGCGGGTGCTCGCCAACGGACGGTCCGAGGGCGAGCACGACCACACCTGGACGTTCGCGACCACGCCGCCGATCCCGCTGCCGATGTTCACCGTGTGCGCCGGGCCGTGGCACTCGGTCACCTGGGAGCACGCCGGTCCCGACGGGCAGGTGGTGCCCTTCGGGTGGCACGCCCGGGCCTCGCTCGCGGCGCAGCTCGACCGCGACGCCGAGGAGCTGATCCGGGTCACGGAGGCCTGTTTCGACCACTACGGCGTCCTGTTCGGCGAACCGTTCGCCTTCGGCACCTACGACCAGGCGTTCGTCCCGGGACTCAACTGGGGTGCGCTGGAGAACCCGGGCTGCGTGACCTACCGCGACGAGATCCTCCCCGTGGGGACGCCCACCGAGGGCGAACGTCGCCGCCGGGCGATGATCATCGCCCACGAGATGGCCCACCAGTGGTTCGGCAACCTCACCACCATGACCTGGTGGGAGGACACCTGGCTCCAGGAGTCGTTCGCCGACTACATGGGGTTCCGGGTCTCCGCGGATGCCGCCGGCTTCGAGGGCACGTTCGTCGACTTCGCGGTCCGGCCCAAGGTGCGCGCCTACGCGGCCGACGAGCGTCGCTCCACCCACCCGGTGGCGCCGCTGGCCGAGGAGGTCGGCGACGTCGACGCGGCCAGCACCAACTTCGACTCGATCTCCTACGCCAAGGGCAACTCGGCGCTCCAGCAGCTGGTGACCTGGCTGGGCGACGACGACTTCCTCGCCGGGGTCCGCGCCTACTTCGACCGCCACCGGTTCGGCAACGCCACCCTGGCCGACTTCGTGGCCGCGCTCGACGGCGCGACCGACCGCGACGTGCAGGGCTGGGTCGAGGCCTGGCTGCGGACCTCCGGGTTCGACACGATCCGCGCCACCCGCGAGGGCGACGAGGTGGTGCTCACCCGCGAGGGATCGCGACCCCACCGCTTCGCGGTCACGTCGTACGACGAGCACCTCGTCGCCGTCAGCACCCAGCTGGTCGACCTGGCCGACCGGCCGGTCCGGCTGCCGGCTGCCGCGGCGGTGGTGCCCAACAGCGGCGGTGAGACCTTCGCCCGGCTGCGGCTCGACCCGGCCAGCTGGGCGCTGCTGGCCCGCGACCTGGCCTCGGTCGCCGAGGACGACGTGCGCGCGATCGTGTGGAGCACCGCGATGGACCTGGTGCGCTGCGGCGAGCTGGCGCCGGCGGAGTTCCTGGGCCTCGCGACCCGCCACCTGCCGCGGGAGCGCCACATCGGGATCGTCGAGGCGGTGCTGGGCTGGATCCTCGACACGCTGGTGGTCCGCCACCTGCCGCCGGACGCGGCCGTCGACGCCGTCGCGCAGGTTGCTGCCGCGTGCGAGAGCGGCCTGGCCTCCGAGCCGGACGACAGGCTCGCCGTCAGCCTGACCCGGGTGCTGGCTCGCACCACCCCTGACGCGATGTTGCTGCACCGCTGGCTCGTCGACCGGGTCACACACACCGGGATCGAGGTCGACCAGCACCTGCGCTGGCTGGCCGTGGTCCGGCTCGCCGCACTGGGCGAGCTCGACGCCGGGGCGATCGCCGAGGAGCGTGCCGCCGACGGCACGATCCGCGGCGTGCTGGGCGCGGCCGAGGCCCTCGCCGCCCGACCGGACCCGGACGCGAAGGCCGAGTCGTTCGCTCGACTCCTGGGCGAGCCCCCGCTGTCGAACCGCGAGTTCGAGGCCACCGCATCCGGGCTCTGGGACCCCGAGCAGGCCGAGCTCGTGGCGCCGTACGTCGACCGCTACCTCACCGAGGGCCTGGCGCTGGCCCGCCGCCGCGGCCCCAGCTTCGAGGACCAGCTGGGCGACGCGTTCCCCACCGTGCCGTTCACCGACGCGCAGGTCGCCCTGCTCGCGGAGACGCTGGCCGGCGACGTCCCGACCGTCCTGCGCCGGGCCTGGGAGGACGCCCACGACGACCTGACCCTCCCCCGCCACGGTTGAGTTGGGCCTCCGCAACAGTTGAGTTGGGCCTCCGCAACAGTTGAGTTGGGCTTCCGCAACAGCAGGTGGCTAGGCGTGGCCGTCGAACATCGAGGTCACGGACCCGTCCTCGAAGACCTCACGGATCGCGCGCGCCAGGAGGGGCGCGATCGAGAGCACCGTCAGCTTGTCGAACTGCCGATCGGCGGGCAGCGGCAGCGTGTCGGTGACGACCACCTCGGCGGCGGTGCAGTTCTTGAGCCGGTCGACGGCCGGGCCCGACAGCAGGGCGTGGGTCGCGGCGATGACCACGCCGGCCGCACCGTCCGCCTTGAGCGCCTCGGCGGCCTGCACGATCGTGCCGCCGGTGTCGATCATGTCGTCGACGAGCACGCAGATCCGGCCCTCGACCTGGCCGACGACGCGGTTGGCGACGGTCTCGTTGGGGCGATCGGTGCGGCGGCTCTTGTGGATGAACGCCAGCGGGGCACCGCCGAGACGGGCCGACCAGCGCTCGGCGACCTTGATCCGGCCGGCGTCCGGGGAGACCACGGCGAGCTGCTCGTGACCGTACTTCTCCCTGACGTAGTCGGCCAGGATCGGCAGGGCCATCAGGTGGTCGACCGGTCCGTCGAAGAAGCCCTGGATCTGGTCGGCGTGGAGGTCGACCGTGATCAGCCGGTCGGCGCCGGCGGTCTTGAACAGGTCGGCGACCAGGCGCGCCGAGATCGGCTCGCGCCCGCGGTGCTTCTTGTCCTGGCGGGCATACCCGTAGAACGGCATGACCACGGTGATCCGCTTCGCCGACGCCCGCTTGAGCGCGTCGACCATGATCAGGTGCTCCATGATCCATTCGTTGATCGGAGCGGTGTGGCTCTGGATCACGAAGGCGTCGCAGCCGCGGACCGACTCCTCGTAGCGGATGTAGATCTCGGAGTTCGCGAACTTGTACGCCGAGGTCGGCACCAGTCCGCTGCCGAGGAGTGTCGCGACCTCTTCTGACAGTTCGGGGTGGGCCCGACCGCTGAAGACCATCAGGTTCTTCTCGGTGGTCCGCTTCATTCCGGTCACCTCAGGATTGTGGACCACCCGACGGCGGCTGCCCACCATCGGGGTCCGATCCGCGGCGGGCGCGACGCTCGACATGCCCCTCGAGGTTGCGCTGCGGTCCGCCGCTGACGCCGAGCGCGCCCGGCGGCACGTCGCGGCGTACGACGGTGCCGCCGCCCGTCATCGCCCCGTCACCGATCTCGACCGGCGCCACGAACGTGTTGTTGGCACCCGTTCTGGCGTCGCTGCCGACGACGGTGCGGTGCTTGTGGGTGCCGTCGTAGTTGGCGAAGATCGTGCCGGCGCCGATGTTGGTGCCCTCGCCGATCTCGGCGTCGCCCACGTACGACAGGTGGGGCACCTTGGACCCGGCGCCGATCTGGGCGTTCTTGGTCTCCACGAAGGCGCCGATCTTGCCGCCCTCGCCGAGGACCGTGCCGGGCCTCAGGAAGCTGAACGGGCCCACCGTCGCCCTCGCTGCCACCACGGCCAGCTCGGCATGGGTGCGGGCGACGCGGGCACCTTCCCCGATCTCGCAGTCCTTCAGCGTCGTGTCCGGCCCGATCACGGCGTCCTCGGCCACGACCGTGGCACCCAGCAGCTGGGTGCCGGGAAGGATCGTCACGTCCTGTGCGAGGACGACGTCGGCGTCGATCCAGGTCGTGGCGGGGTCCATGACGGTGACACCGTCCTTCATCCACCGGGTCACGATCCGCTGGTTGAGCTGACGACCGAGCGCGGCGAGCTGGACCCGGTCGTTGGCGCCCTCGGTCTCGGCCACGTCGTCGATCGGGTAGGCCCCGACGGTGAGCCCGTCGTCCTGCGCGAGCCGCACGGCGTCGGTCAGGTAGAACTCGCCCTTGGCGTTGTCGTTGCCGATCCGCGACAGCGCGCCACTGAGGAACCCGGCGTCGAAGGCCAGGATCCCGCTGTTGATCTCGCCGATCTCGCGCTGCTCGGGGGTCGCGTCGCGCTCCTCGACGATCGCGACGACGTCGCCCTCGTCGTTGCGCACGATCCGGCCGTACCCGTGCGGCTGGGACACCACGCCACTGAGGATGCTGACCGCGCGTTGCGCCGCCTCGTGCTCGGCGACGAAGGCGCGCAGGCTCTCCCCGCGCAGCAGGGGCGTGTCGCCGGTCGCCACCAGCACCGTCCCGCTGCTCACCCGGCACGCCTCCACGGCGACCAGGACCGCGTGGCCGGTGCCGCGCTGCTGCTCCTGCACCGCCAGCAGGGCGTCGGGGAGCAGGGACTCGATGTGGGGACCGACCTGGTCACGCTGGTGCCCGACCACGGCCACCACGCGCTGCGGATCCAGCTCACGGACCGCGGCCAGGACGTGGCCGATCATGCTGCGCCCGCCGACCTCGTGGAGCACCTTCATGGTCTTCGACTTCATGCGGGTCCCGCCGCCCGCGGCGAGCACGATCACAGTCAGGTCGTCCATGGGTGCAGTCTGTCGGCTCCCCGGGTAGGAGTCGAACCTACGTCGCTAGTCCTGATTCAAAGTCAGGCGGGCCCTGCCGGCAGACCAACCGGGGATGGTGCAACGTCATACGGATCGGTCGCCGTGGCGCGCGGACCGTATGACGTCTCGCGGCGTCAGACTAGCCTCGGCTCGTGGACCTGCCTGTGATGCCTCCCGTGAAGCCGATGCTCGCCAAGTCCGTCAAGGGTGTGCCGCAGGGCCCCGGGTTCAGTTTCGAGCCCAAGTGGGACGGGTTCCGGTGCCTGGTGTTCCGTGACGGCGACGAGGTCGAGCTGACCAGTCGCAACACCAAGCCGCTGACCCGCTACTTCCCCGAGATCGTCGAGGCGGCCCTGACCCAGCTGCCCGAGCGGATCGTGCTCGACGGCGAGCTGTTCGTCGCCAGCAGCGACCGGCTGCAGTTCGAGACCCTCCAGGAGCGGATCCACCCGGCCGCGTCCCGGGTCGGGAAGCTCTCGATCGAGACTCCGGCCGAGTACGTCGCCTTCGACCTGCTCGCCCTGGGCGACGAGTCCTACGTCGACCGCCCTCTCAGCGAACGCCGGGCCGCGCTGGAGCAGGCGCTCGCGGGTCTCGCCGGGCTCGGAGGCCCCTGCCACCTGACCCGCACCTCGACCGATCCGGCCGAGGCGCAGTCCTGGTTCGAGCAGTTCGAGGGCGCAGGTCTCGACGGCGTGATGGCCAAGCCGCTCGACGCGCCGTACCGCGAGAACGCCCGCACCATGCTCAAGATCAAGCACGAGCGCACCGCCGACGTCGTCCTGGCCGGTTTCCGCGAGCACAAGACGTCCACCCCCGAACAGCCACTTCTCGGCAGCATGTTGCTGGGCCTTCACGACGCCGACGGCACCCTCCAGCACATCGGGGTCAGCGCCAGCTTCACCGCCTCGCGCCGTGCCGAGCTCTACCGGGAGCTGCAGCCGCTGGTGTGCCCGATCGAGGAGCATCCGTGGGGCGCGTGGAGTGACTTCCTGGTGGCCAACCCCGGTCGGGTGCCGGGCTCGCAGAGCCGGTGGAGCCAGGGCAAGGACCTCTCCTTCACCCCGCTGCGACCCGAGCGCGTCCTGGAGGTCTCCTACGACCACATGGAGGGACGCCGGTTCCGCCACACGGCCCACTTCCGACGCTGGCGGACCGACCGCGATCCGGAGTCCTGTGGATACGAGCAACTGGAGGAGCCCGTGAGCTACGACCTGGGTAAAGTTCTCTCAGGAGGTGCGCCATGACTTATCACGTGGTGCTGCTGGTGGAGCGGCCGCTGACCGCAGCCGACGCACAGCAGGTCCGTTCCCTGCACGAAGCCATCGAGGAGCCGGTCCACTACCGGGTGCTGATGCCGCTCGAGGACGCCGCGGCTCGCATCGAGTCCGCCATGGGTTCCCTGGCCGCCGGCGAGGTGATGTCCTCGCCCGCGATGGCGATGAGCGACGTCGACCTCGACGCCGTACGCCGCGACTGCCAGGAGCGGTCCTCGCGCGACCTCGAGACCACGCTCCAGGTGCTCCGGGAAGCGGGGGCCCACGCCGAGGGTTGCGTCGTCTCCGACCCACCGATCGACGCACTGGCGGCCGAAGTCGCCGAGATCGACGGCCGAGAGGCGATCATCCTCACCCGGCCGCACGTGGTGGCCGAGTTCTTCCACGTCGACTGGACCTCCCGCGCCCGCCGCAAGATCGGCGTCCCCGTGCTGCACCTCCTCGAGCACGAGAACTTCGACGAGCAGGCCGGTGGCGGGGAGGGAATCAGCGGCCTGTGACGGGTCCGAGTGCGGATCTCACCCGACCTGAGTAGATCGTGAAGCAATTCGCGGGATCTGTTACTCAGTTGTGGATCGGACGTGGCTCCCTATAGGCACGCCGCCCCCTACCGTTTTCCCTAAGTCAGCTTCTCCGTCGCTGACGAGGATGTTCGTACCGGGGGGTATCGACCATCCGGACGGCTGTCTCAGTACCCGGGGGGGTCCTGGATCGCCAGAATTGAAGATCGAGAGGCGTCTCGGACCGGGGGGTACGAGACGCCAGCACCGGCTACACCCTTTGTGGTGCCGGTTCCGAGGAGTTGACCCGCTTGGTTTCCGAGCGGGTCGCTTCCATTTCCGGGCAGGGTCCGCCCACCGCCGGCGGTCAGTCGCCGACCCGGTTGCCGTCGTCGTCCCAGTGCTCGGCGACCTTGCGGCTCGGCTGCACCCGCGGTGGTTCCCCCGGCATCTTCGGGTGGTCGGGCGGGTAGTTGAGCTCGATCTCGCCCTGCTCACGCCACAGGTCCAGCAGCGGCGTCAGGTCGTGGGCGACCTCGTCGATCCCCGCCCACGGGTCGCCGTCGGCGAGGCGCTCGGGCACCGAGAACAGGTTCAGCCCGCGCGGGTCACGGGTCACGGCCAGCTCCTCCCACCTCAGCGGCGTCGAGACCGGTGCGCCCACGATCGGGCGCAGCGAGTACGCCGAGGCGATCGTCCGGTCGCGACAGTTCTGGTTGAAGTCGACGAAGATCCGCTCTCCGCGCTCCTCCTTCCACCACGCGGTGGTGACCTGGTCGTCGCGCCTCTCCAGCTCGCGACCGAAGCCGATTGCGGCGTGCCGGACGTCGCCGAACTCCCACTCCGGCCGGATCCTGACGTAGATGTGGACCCCTCGGTTGCCGCTGGTCTTGACGAAACCGGTGAGGCCCAGGTCGACGAGCAGCTCACGGGCCACCCCGGCCACCCGGACCGCATCGGTGAAGCCGGTCCCGGGCTGGGGATCGAGGTCGATGCGCAGCTCGTCGGGCCGGTCCAGACTGCCGGGGTCGGCGGCGTCGCTGCGGACCGGCCACGGGTGGAACGTCAGCGTGCCCATCTGGGCGCACCACACCGGGACCGCGATCTCGGTCGGACAGATCTCGTCCGCCGTACGCCCGGAGGGGAAGGTGATGGCCACGGACTCCAGGTAGTCGGGAGCGCCCTTCGGGACCCGCTTCTGGTAGAACGCGTCAGCGTTCCTGTCGACCGGTCCGGTGGCGAGCCGCATGCCGGGGCGTACGCCGGAGGGCCAGCGTTCCAGCGCCGTCGGCCGGTGCCGCAGCGCCCGCATCAACCCGTCCTCGACCGACGCGACGTACTCGGCCACCATCAGCTTGGTGACCTCGGGCGTCCACTCGGTCGCCTCGTAGATCACCCGGTCCGGCGACGAGACGCGGACCTCCCGCTCACCCGCGACGACCATCGCGGCAGGAGTCTTGGCCATGGCCCGACTCTAGTCAGAGCAGCGAGTTGGGGTGGAAGGTCGGCCGGCGGTCGTCGTCCTCCCGGTCGGCGCGCACGAACTCGAAGCCGGCGGTGGTGACCAGCTCCCAGTCCTCGCGCTGCGGCAGCAGCCGGCTCGCGCACGCGACGTGCAGAGGCGGGGCGTGGAAGGCGTTGCGGTCGGCCTCGAGCGGGGTGCCGACGAACGCGATCGGCCGGCCCAGCGGCGTGCCGCAACCGCCGCACACCCGGCTCAGCGCGCACTGGGTGACCCGCGCCCCGATGAGGTCGTCGAGCGACTCGCCCCACGCGAACAGGTCGGTCGCCACGGCCGTCACGAGGCCCTCCGCGACCAGGCGCCCAGCTCGGTCCGGCGCACCGGCCGCTCGTCGTCCGACTTGCGGCCACGCTCGACCGGCGGCGACGGCGGCTCGGGGGTGTCGCTGCTGGTCAGGTGGTTGGGAAGCGACAGCTTCATGATCGTGCGCAGGGTCTGGCCGTACTGGCGGTGCAGCGGACCGGTCGTGTAGGGCAGGTCGTACTTGTCGCACAACGCCCGCACCTTCACCGCGATCTCGGGATAGCGGTTGCTGGGGAGGTCGGGGAACAGGTGGTGCTCGATCTGGAAGCCGAGGCTGCCCGAGGCGATGTGGAGCAGCGGGCCGCCCTCGAAGTTCGCCGAGCCGAGCATCTGGCGCAGGTACCACTCGGAGCGCGTCTCGTCCTCGAGCTCCTCCTCGGTGAAGTGCATCGCACCGTCGGGGAAGTGGCCGCAGAAGATGATCACGTAGGACCAGACGTTGCGCACGAAGTTCGCGGTCGCGTTGGCGGCCAGCGTCTGGCGCCAGTTCCTCCCCGACAGCGCCGGGTACACGACGTAGTCCTTGACCACCTGGTTGCGGCCCTTGCGCACGATCTGCTTGAGCTGCCGCTTCATCTCCTTCGGGTCCTTCTTGCCCTTCCGGATCGCCTCGAGGTCGAGGTCGTGCAGCGCGACGCCCCACTGGAAGAGCCCGGCGAGCAGGGCGTTGTAGACCGGTTGCCCGAGGTTGACCGGGTGCCACCGCTGCTCGCGGGCCATCCGCAGCACGCCGTAGCCGATGTCGTTGTCGTGGCCGAGCACGTTGGTGAACTGGTGGTGCACGTAGTTGTGCGAGTGCTTCCACTGCTCGGCGGGCTGGGCGGTGTCCCACTCCCAGTTCGAGGAGTGGATCTCGGGATCGTTCATCCAGTCCCACTGGCCGTGCATGACGTTGTGCCCGATCTCCATGTTCTCGAGGATCTTGGCCGCGCCGAGCAGACCGGCACCCAGCGCCCACGTCGGCTTCGGTGCCCCGCTCTCGACATGGGCGCTGGCGAACAGCGCCACCCGGCCGGCGGCCGCGAGGCCGCGCTGCACCTTGATCATCCGATTGATGTACGCCGCGTCGGAGGCGCCGCGTGACTCCTCGATCTCGACCCGGATCGCGTCGAGCTCGCGCCCGAGCTGTTCCACGTCCTCGTCGCTGAGGTGGGTGTACTCCTTGACGTCGCTGATCGCCATGCGTTTCTCCTTGTCGGTCCGGGGTTTCGAGGCTCGGCCGCGGCGCTCGCACCTCAACCCTGGTGCTAGATGTCGAGCGTGCAGTCGCCGACTGCGGCGGTGATGCAGGTCTGCACCTGCTCGTTGGGTTGGGCGTACTCGTCGCCGTTGCGCAGGTCACGGACCCGGCCGGAGACGAGGGTGAGCGTGCAGGTGTGACAGATGCCCATCCGGCAGCCGTAGGGCATGCCGATGCCGGCCTGCTCCCCCGCCTCGAGGACGGTCGTGGCGCCGTCGACCTCGACGGTCCTGCCCGAGTTGCGGAAGGTGAGGGTGCCGCCCTCGCCACCATCGCCGCCGAGCTCGAGGGTGAACCGCTCGAGGTGGAGCTGCCGCTCCAGACCGGCTTCCTCGAAGTGCCCGGAGATCGCGTCGAGCATCGGCCCGGGCCCGCACGCCCAGGTCTCGCGTTCGCGCCAGTCGGGGCAGAGGGCGTCGAGGCCCTTCACCGGGTCGGTGAGCTCGAGCATCCCGTCGGTGTCGGTGTGGAGCCGGTGGATCGTCAACCCCGTCGTGACGCTCCTCGAGGTCGGCCAGCTCGTCACGGAAGATCATCCGCTCGGCGGTCGGCGAGGAGTAGTGGAGCACGGCATCGGGCATGGTGCCGCGGCGGTCGAGGGTGCGGAGCATCGCCATCACGGGCGTGATGCCGCTGCCACCGACCAGGAACAGGATCTTCGACGGCGGTGGATCGGGCAGCACGAAGTCACCCTCGGGGAGAGCGAGCCGGACGACCGTCCCGGGCGCGAGTCCCTTGACCAGGTGCGCCGAGAGCACTCCCTCCGGCATCGCCCGGACCGTGATCGAGATGGTGCGACCGCTGCGCCTGGGCGGTGAGCTGACCGAGTAGGAGCGCCACTGGAACTTGCCGTCGACCTGCACGCCGATCCCGACGTACTGGCCGGGGCGGTGGTCGTAGCGCCAGCCCCAGCCGGGTCGGATCACCAGCGTGGCGGCGTCCTCGGTCTCGGGCACCACCTCCTCGATGCGCCCGCGCAGCTCACGGGCGCTCCAGAGCGGGTTGAGCAGCCGCAGGTAGTCGTCGGGGTGGAGCGGGGTCGTCAGCGTGGAGCCGGCTCGGCGCACACGGGTCCACGGAGGCATGTGCTTCAGTGAACACATGTTGACTGAAACGGTCAACCCTCCTTCGGGGTGATCTGGCGTGTGCTGCCGGTCACTTGCCCGCGGGACTACCGTGGCGCGCATGTCCTACAACGTGGAGAAGTCCGACGCCGAGTGGAAGGAGGAGCTCTCCCCCGAGGAGTACGCCGTCCTCCGCAAGGCCGGCACCGAGCGCGCCTTCACCGGCGAGTACACCGACACCGAGACCACCGGGCGTCTACCGCTGCAAGGCGTGCCAGGCGAAGCTGTTCGAGTCGGAGACGAAGTTCCACTCCGGATGCGGCTGGCCGAGCTTCTACCAGCCGATCAGCGACACCATCGAGTACATCGACGACAGCACCCTGGGCATGAAGCGCACCGAGGTCCGCTGCGCCAACTGCGGCTCGCACCTCGGCCACATCTTCCCCGACGGCTACGGCACCCCCACCGGTGACCGCTACTGCATCAACTCGGTCAGCCTGACGCTCGAGCCCTCCGACAACGCCTGAGCCTCAGGGCAGGCGCGTGAGCAGGTCGAGCGGCTGGACTCTCGGGCCGGTGTAGAACGGGATCTCCTCGCGCACGTGGCGGCGGGCGGTCGAGGCGCGCAGGTGGCGCATCAGGTCCACGATCCGGTGCAGCTCGTCGGACTCGAACGCCAGGATCCACTCGTAGTCGCCGAGCCCGAACGACGCGACCGTGTTGGCCCGGACGTCGGCGTACTCCCGGGCCATCTGGCCGTGCTCGGCGAGCATCGCGCGCCGCTCCTCGTCGGGGAGCAGGTACCACTCGTAGGAGCGGACGAACGGGTAGAGACAGATGTAGCCGCGCGCGTCCTCGTCGGCCATGAACGCCGGCACGTGGCCCTTGTTGAACTCGGCGGGACGGTGCAGCGCGGCCTGGCTCCAGACCGGGTCGAGCCGGCGGCCGAAGCGGGTGCGGCGGAACCGGTTGTAGGCGTCCTGCACCTGCTCGGGGGTCTCGGCGTGCCACCACACGAGGACGTCGGCATCGGCGCGGAGGCCGGAGAGGTCGTAGACGCCGCGGGTGACGACATCGTCGGCCGCGAGCTTCTCGAGCAGGCCGGTGACCTCGGCCGCCTCGGCCGCCCGGTCGGCCCCGCCGTCGACGTCGCCGAGGACGTCGCGCAGCCGGAACACCGACCACAGCGTGTAACGGATCGAGTCGTTGATGTCGCGTGCCTTGACCATGAGGTCATTCTGCCTGCGTGACCGAGGCCACGGCCGCCCGGGCCGAGCCGATCACCGCCGGCACCCCCACCCCGTCGTACGCCGCACCGCAGACCGCCAGCCCCGGCACCCGGGCCACGTCGGCCCGGATCCGGGCGATCCGGTCCAGGTGGCCGACGGCGTACTGCGGGAGCGCCCCGCCCCAGCGCTGCACATGGCTGGCCACCGGTGCGGCCGTGACGCCGGCCGCGGCGCCCAGCTCGGCGAGCGAGGTGGCGACCAGGTCGGCGTCGGTGCGCTGCAGCGCTGCCTCCTCGCGGTGGCGGCCGGTCGAGGTGCGGAGCAGCAGCAGGCCGTCGCCCGACTCGCGGACCCACGCCCACTTCGCGAACGAGTACGTCGCCGCCTTGATGCCGCGCCGCTCGACGGGCGGGACCAGGAACCCCGAGGCGCCGGCCGCGTCCGGGCCGGCGAGGTCCGCGGCCCGGAAGGCGTGGGTGACGACGGCGACCGAGGCGGCCTCGATCATCGCCAGCTCCGCGGCCGCCGCCGGCGCCAGGTCCGTGAGCAGCCTCGCGGTGGGTGCCGCCGGGCAGGCGAGGACCACAGCCTCGGCCATGACCTGTTCTGGGGCATGGGTCGACCCGACGGTCAGCTCGAAGCCGGCGCCGGACCGGACCAGACCGCGCACCGGGGCATCGGTGCGGACCTCGAACCGGCCGCTTCCGACGAGTGCCGCGGGCAACGTGCCCATCCCACCGGGGAGTCCTGCGAACACCGGCACCTCGCTGATCGGCAAGGCGGCTGCGGCCTCGACCAGCGAGCCCTGCCGGGCGAGGGCCATCAGTTGCGGCGTGGTGGCCGCCGCAGAGAGCAGGCCGGCATGTCCGGCGTACACCCCGCCGAGGAGCGGCTCGACCAGTCGCTCCACGACCTCCTCCCCCAGCCGCTCGGCGACGAGTTCGGCGACGCTGCGGTCGCCGGCACTGTGGTCGATGGCGAGGTCCGACGCCGGCAAGGACGGCTCACGTCGCACGCGCTCCAGCCCGGCCTCGCTGAGGACCCCGGAGTCGGCCAGGTCGTCGAGGTCGAGCGGCACTCCCATCAGCGAGCGCGGCAATCGACGTACCTGTCCACGACTCCACAGGCCGGACGACGACGTGGCGGGGTGGACGACCGTGAGGCCGAGCTCGCGGGCGAGGTCGACCCCTTCGGGTCGCCGGTTCAGCATCGCCTCGGCGCCGACGTCGATGGCCACCCCCGCCACCTCGCCGGTGCGCAGCTTGCCGCCCACGTCCGCGGAGCCCTCGAGCAGCAGCACCTCGTACGAGGCGCCGAGCTCGTACGCCGCGGTCAACCCGGCGATGCCGCCCCCGACCACCACGACCCGACGAACGCTCACCCGGTCAGCGTAGGGAACCGCCGTCCACCGCCGTCCGTCCCACCACCATGCACCTCACGACGACCCGGCTCCGTTCCCTCCTCCTTGCCGTGGCACTCGCGGCCGGCCTCGGACTTGCGGGGTGCTCGGCCGGGGGTTCGGAGAACGCCATGAGCACGGAACCGGCCCTCGACTCCGATGACGCGGCCGGCGCGGCTCTCGACGCGCCGAGTCGGACCTCGGTGGAGGCCAACGAGGTGAGCGACGGGACGACAGCCACCGCGCCCGGTCGGCCCGCGGTCATCTCGATCGGGACCCTCACCGTGCAGAGCGACGACGTGGCCGCCGCCCGCTTCGACCTCGAGAAGGTGGTGGACTCCCTCGGCGGCTCGATCGCCGACGAGAAGACGACGGCCAGCACCGAGGGCGAGGTCCGGCTCTCGCGCGTCGTCCTCCGCATCCCGAGCGGCGACTTCGATGCCGCCATGACCGAGCTCGCCGATCTCGGGAAGGTGACCGCCTCGACCCGCAAGGCGGAGGACGTGACCGGCGAGGTGATCGACACCCAGGCCCGGATCCGGGCACAGGAGCAGAGCCTGGAACGCGTCGAGGTGCTCTTCGCCCGCGCGCAGAACATCCGCGACATCGTCGCGATCGAGGCCCAGCTGAGCCGGCGTCAGGCCGACCTGGACTCGCTCAAGGGCCAGCTGGCCTACCTGAAGGACCAGACGACGCTCGCCACGATCACGGTCTACCTCGAGCGCACCGAGCGGCCGACGGCCACCCAGCAGAAGAACGACGACCTCGCGTTCATCGGCGGCTTCAAGAACGGGTGGGACGCCCTGAGCGAGCTCGGCTCCGGCCTCGCGACGGTGACCGGCGCCCTGCTCCCCTTCGCCGTGGTCGGCCTGCTCCTCGGCGTACCCGCTGCGGTCGTCGTTCGGCGCCGGCTCACCCGCCAGCCGATGGTCGAAGCCTGACGGCACCTATGGTGGACGGGTGGAGACCGATTCCAGTGCCGTCCGGATCGCCGTCCTGATCGACGCCGACAACACCTCGCCGAAGTACGCCGAGGCGATCCTCGACGAGCTCGCCAAGTTCGGCACGCCGACCATCAAGCGTGCCTACGGCGACTTCAGCTCGAACCGGCTCGGCGGCTGGACCCGGGAGCTCAACACCCGCGCGATCCGGGCGATCCACCAGAACGCGTTCACCACCGGCAAGAACTCCACCGATTCGGCGCTGATCATCGACGCGATGGACCTGCTGTACGCCGGGAACGTGGAGGCGTTCGCGATCGTGAGCAGCGACAGCGACTTCACCAGCCTGGCGCTGCGGCTGCGCGAGGGAGGCAAGACCGTCTACGGGCTCGGCCGGCAACGGACCGCGATCTCGCTGCAGAACGCGTGCGACCGATTCATCATGCTCGAGGTGCTCGGCACCGAGCCCGCCGACCACCACGACGACGCCGACAGCGACAGTGACAACGAGGCCGACAACGACGAGCAGTCGTCGGCGTCGCGCATCAACCTGCAGAGCGTGCTCACCAAGGCGGTCAACGCCACCGCGGACGAGGACGGCTGGACGAACCTGGGCGCGATCGGCAACCACCTGGCCCGCAGCCTGCCGTCGTGGGACACCCGCACCTTCGGCCACAGCAAGCTCAGCTCACTCGTCGCCGACCAGCCCTACCTGGAGACCCGCCCCTCCGGCAATCACCTGCAGGTCGCCCTCAAGCAGACTCGCAAGACCGCCGCCAAGAAGACGACCACTCCCCGCAAGACCACCAAGAAGGCCGCGGCCAAGAAGCCCTGAGCTCAGCGTCAAGGTGGTGGAGTTGAATTGGTTGAGTTGGGCTCGCGCAACAGTTGAGTTGGGCTTCTGCACCACGTGACCGTTGCACACGCCCAACTCGCACGTTGCGGACGCCCAACTCAACCCTTCAGCGGGCGGAGTGCTCGTGGACGAAGTCGGTGAGGCGAGCGAGTTGGTCGGGGTCGGTGTGGGGGATGACGCCGTGGCCCAGGTTGAAGATGTGGCCGCGCGCGGCGCGCCCGGCGTCGAGCACCTCCGCGGCGCGGGTGAGCATCACCTCGGTCGGCGCGAACACGAGCGCCGGGTCGAGATTCCCCTGCACGGCGCGCGCACCGACCAGCGGCAGCGCGTCGGCCAGCGGGGTGCGCCAGTCGACGCCGACGACGTCCGCCCCGGCGTCGCCCATCATCGGCAGCAGGTTGGTGGTGCCGACCCCGAAGTGGATCCGCGGCACGCCGAGCGCGCCCGCCCTGGTCAGCACGTCCGCCGAGTACGGCATGACGTGTGCCGCGTAGTCGGCCGGGGTCAGTGCCCCCGCCCACGAGTCGAAGAGCTGGACCGCCGAGGCGCCGGCGGCGACCTGCACCTCGAGATAGGCCGCGGCGATCCCCGCGATCTTGCGCATCAGGGCGTCCCAGACGTCCGGGGCGCCGAACATCATCGCCTTCGTCCGGGCCTGGTCCTTCGACGGACCGCCCTCGACCAGGTACGACGCCACCGTGAACGGCGCGCCGGCGAAGCCGATCAGCGGCGTGGCCCCGAGCTCGGCCACCAGCAGCCGGACGGCCTCGGTGATGAAGGGGACGTGCCCCGGCTCGAGGTCGGGGATCGCCGCGACGTCGGCCAGGGTCTCGACGGGTGAGGCGACGACCGGTCCCACGCCCGGCTTGATGTCGAGGTCTACCCCGACCGCCTTGAGGGGAAGCACGATGTCGGAGAAGAAGATGGCGGCGTCCACGCCGTAGCGGCGTACCGGCTGGAGCGTGATCTCGGTGACCAGGGCTGCGTCCATGCAGGACTCGAGCATCCCGACGCCCTCACGGATCGCGCGGTACTCCGGCAGCGACCGGCCGGCCTGGCGCATGAACCAGACGGGCGTGTGGGGAACGGATTCGCCGCGGGCGGCGCGCAGGAGAGGGCTGTCCGACAGTGCGCCGGGAGTGCTGCTCATGGTCCGAGCCTCGCAGGTGTACCGGCGTGTTCCGGCATCGGGGCCGGTGACGCGGACCTACTGTGAGCACATGGTCGTCCGTCCAGAGACGCACCCGGGATCGGGTGCGGGCGCAGTACCGCCTCCCGAGTTCGGGGCGGCGGTCGAGAGCATGCGCGCGGCCAGGTTGCGCCCGGAGGTGCTCTGCGAGGAGATGCCCGCCCCGCAGCGGATCGCCCCTCACTCCTTCGCGCTCAGCGCCGACGTCACGGTCGAGGGCATCGATGTCGGCACCGGCCGGATCATCCTGCTCCACGACCCCGCCGGCAATGACGCCTGGAACGGCACCTTCCGGTGCGTGGCCTACGCACGTGCCGAGATCGAGGTCGACATGATCACCGACCCACTGCTCGCGGACGTCGGCTGGTCCTGGCTCACCGAGGCGCTCGACAACCACGGCGCGTCGTACGCCGCCGCGTCCGGCACCGTCACCCGGGTGGCGACCGAGAGCTTCGGAGGCATGGCGGACGAGGACGGCACCGCTCAGATCGAGATCCGGGCGTCGTGGACGCCGACCGACGACCCGCAGACCCTTGGCGAGCACGTCGAGGCCTGGGGTGAGCTCATGTGCACGGCCGCCGGGCTCCCCCCCGTCCCCGACGGCGTCACCGCCATGCCGAGCCGGCGTGGTCAGCGGGGCCAGGGACACTGAGGACGATGGCGGAGGACGAGACCACAGAGACCACGGAGATCCCCGAGGCACCCCCCGCACCGCTGCTCGAGCTGCGCGAGGCGATGCCCCCGGTGGTCGAGACCGAGGACGCCCTTGCCCGCACCTGCCGGGCGATTGCCGCTGGTTCCGGCCCGGTCGCGATCGATGCCGAACGCGCCTCCGGCTACCGCTACTCCTCCCGCGCCTACCTCATCCAGCTGCGCCGCACCGGCTCCGGCACCCACCTGGTCGACCCGATCGCCTTCGACTCCATGGCGCCGCTCCAGGAGGCCATCGGCGAGACCGAGTGGATCCTGCACGCGGCCAGCCAGGACCTGCCCTGCCTGGCCGAGGTCGGTCTCACGCCGGCCGCGCTCTTCGACACCGAGCTCGCCGGGAGGCTGCTCGGCTATCCGCGGGTCGGCCTGGCCGCTCTGGTCGAGCTGCTGCTCGGTCGCCGGATGGCCAAGGAGCACTCGGCCGTCGACTGGTCGACCCGGCCGCTCCCCGAGCCGTGGCTGCTCTACGCCGCGCTCGACGTCGAGGTGTTGACCGAGCTCCGCGAGCTGTTGGGCCGGGAGCTGGAGGAGTCCGGCAAGGCGGGCTGGGCGGCCGAGGAGTTCGACGCCCTCCGCAGCTTCACCCCCACGCCGAGGGTCGAGGCGTGGCGGCGTACGTCGGGCCTGCACCGGGTCCGCGGCCGCCGGGCGCTGGGGGTGGTGCGCGGCCTGTGGGAGGCGCGCGACGAGATCGCCCAGGAGCGCGACGTGACGCCGGGAAGGATCATTCCCGACTCCGCGATCATCGCCGCCGCCTCCGCGCTGCCGGTCGGGCGTCGGGCGCTCCTCCAGACCCAGGGATTCCACGGCCGAGGGGCGGAGCGCTATTCCTCGCGCTGGGCCGCCGTGCTCGAGGAGGTCGCGGCGCTGCCGGAGGAGGAGCTGCCGACGCGGGTGCCGCGCGGCGACGGCCCGCCGGTGCCACGCACCTGGGCAGAGAAGGACCCGGTCGCGGCTCGCAGGCTCAGCGTCGCCCGGCTCGCCCTGACCGCAGCCGCCGAGGAGCAGGGCCTCCCGTCGGAGAACCTGCTCACCCCCGACTTCGTCCGGCGGCTGCTCTGGACTCCGCCCGCCACCCGCGACCCGGACCAGTTGGGCGAGGCCGTGAGCGAGCGGCTGACCGAGCTGGGCGCCCGGCCCTGGCAGCGCGCCCTGACCGTGCCGCTCCTGGTCGAGGCGATCCTGGTGGCCGACGAACCGGAGCCGCGACGGAGCCGACCGACGGGGAGTGAGCCTCAGGGGCTCTCGGACTCCTGCGCGCGTTCCTCCGCGAGCCCCTCCGGATCCAGGATGGTCCGCGACTCCTCGTCGATCCTCGTCGTGAGCGCCTCGAGGTCGGTGAGGATCGGCGCGGTCAACATGTCCATCAGGCTGTCGCCGACCGCGAGCTCGAGCTCAGCCTGGTCGTCGATGAGCGGCGGCAGCACGATGCTGCGGATCGCGTTGGTGAACACCCCGGCGTGCTCGGGGGCCCGCCCGGGCTGGACGAACTCCGGCGAGAAGGCCACGTCGAGGTTGGCGGGCACCAGATAACCCTCGGACGCGACCCGTCGGACGGAGACCGCCGACGCCATGTGGGCCAGGAAGTCCGCGGCCGCCGTGGTGTCGGCGGTGTCGGCGGAGACACACATGCCGCTGAGCTCCGCGACGGTCGCGGACCGCTCGATGCTGGGCATCGCAATCACGTCGAACTGGAGGCCGGGCACCTCGCGCAGGTCCGGGACGTCGTCGCGGTAGCCCGGGATCATCGCGAGCTTGCCGCGCTTGAACCACTGCAGGGGAGAGCGCTGGCGCAGCTGCGCCTCGGTCAGGGTCAGACGCGGGTCCCGCAGGATCTGGAGCACCGTGGCCAGGGCGGTCCGGCTGCTCTCCTCGGAGAGGGCGAGCGACGTCGGCGACGTCGCGTCGTTGTAGACCTCGCCACCACCGGAGTAGATGAAGGGGGCGAGAGCCTCGACCGTCGGCTCGACCTGGATGCCGCGGGTGTCGCGCCGCGGTCGGCTCGCGAACTCGACGGCCGCAGTGAACTCCTCGAAGTTCCACGTCAGCCGCTGCTCGTCGGGGACCGGCAGCCCTCGGGCTTCCATCTGGTCGAAGTCGACGAGCTCGGGGTTGTAGTAGAGGACCATCGGGGAGATGCCCACCGGCATGCACTGGAGCCGGCTCTCCGCACTGAACGCGAGGACGGCGTCGCGCGAGTAGCGGTCGCCGAAGTCCACCCCGCGTTCGATGAGGAGGGTGTCGACGGGCTGCAGCACCTGCTGGTCCTCCAGCCACGCCAGATCACGGCCGGAGGCGAGGAAGACGTCGGGCACGTCGCGCGTCTCGCGCATCGTGCCCACGAACGCTTCCCGCGAGGGGTAGGACTCGACCGACACCTCGACGCCGTCACCGATCGAGTTGTAGACCGCGACCAGGGACTCGTACGCCGAGATCTCACCCTGGGGCCCGAAGACGCCGAACGTCAGGCTGGTGTCCGCGCCGCCGGTTCGGGTCTCCTCAGGCGTCGGCACCGGACCGGTGTCGGCCTCGCACGCCGCGAGCAGGCTCGCCCCCAGCAGCAGGGCAACCCCGCGCGAGGCCGTGCTGGACCACCGTGACCGCACCTGTTCCCCTCCGCCCGTTGCGCCCGACCGCGCCCCCGAGTGCGGACGCCGGCACAGCCTACCGATGCGCAGTCAGTCCCAGTCGTGGTGCTCGCGGGCCGCCGCGACCACCGCGTCGAACACGGGCCGCAGGCAAGGCGGAACCCTCGCGGCGGATGCTGGCGCGATCGAGCACCAACAGCCGGTCGAGCCGCACCTCGCTGGGTCGTCCTCGGGAGTCCCAGTCTCCGCTGCCCACGTCCATCCAGTACCGGCCGTACCGGGCCTCGTCCTCGGCGTCGAGGTCGTGGTCCTGGCTGCTGAGCATCAGGCCGAGCCACTGCCCCTCCCGTTCGGCGAACAGGAGCACCGGGCGATCCTTCCCCTGCGCGGGATCGTCCTCGTACGGGACCAAGGCCCAGACCACCTCACCAGGGTCGGGCTCGCCGTCCAGCTCCGGGGCGTAGGTCGGCTCGTCGCTCATGGCTCGAGGGTAGTTGTGTGCCGGACCGGGAGCGCCTCACGGCGCGTGGCCGCTCGCAGCGGCTTATGTTGGGACCCGGGGCTGCCGCGGCCCGGCACACGCGTGAAGTGTAACGAGTCCGGGGAGACGGGTCAGGCCAAACCGTGACTGAGTTCGGTGTGCCCGGCGGCCTCGAGCTGCTCGGACAGGGCCAGCATCCGTGCCACCTCACGATGGCTGACGTCCGGCAGACCGGCCCGGCCGGTGGCCACCACCCGGGCGAACGCCGCAGCGCGGAACAGCACGTCGGCGAACTCCCCCACCGCGATGCCGCGCAGCACCTCGTCGATCATCGCCCGGAGCTCTTCGGGTCCGGGCGGGTCGGCCACGCCGGCGACCACGCGCGCGACGGGCGCCCGGGTCCGGCCGGCGGCGTACTCGCGGGCGACCCCGCCGGGATCGGCGTGCACCCAGGACCGCAGCAGGTAGAGGCGCCACAGGCACCCGGCCAGCGTGTCACCGGGCGAGCTCGACCACACCTCCGCGATCGTCTCGATGCCCTCGGAGTCGGCGAGGTGGAGCAGCCGGTCCGCGACCTGGTCGTCGGTGCTGTCGTGGGCGCCGCGCACCAGCAGCGTGGCGGCACGGTCGGCGGCCTCCTGGAGCTGCGCAGGATCCACGCTCCCGGAGGCAGCCTCGATGTGGCGGTCACCCGGGAGCATCGGCCGGTGGTGCGGACGATCGCTCACCGGTTCAGGTTACGTCGCCGTCAGGTCGCTGCGGCGAGCGCCTTGCGGATGCGCTGGTCACTGACGGGCCGGGGCGTCCCGAGCTGCTGGGCCCACAGCGAGACGCGGTACTCCTCCAGCAGCCACCGCACCTCCCGCAGCGCGGCCGAGGGCGGGCGCCCCTCGGGCAACGCCTCCACCTGGTGCAGGTACGCCGCCTGGACGTCGGCGATCCGGTCGAGCAGCTGCCGGTCACGTCCGGGTTGCTCGTCCAGCCGGGCGCGTCGCTGCTCCAGAGCGGCGAGGTAGGCCGGATAGCGACGCAACTGGGTCGGTCCGGCCTCGGCGACGAAGCCGCGGTGGACCAGCCGCGCGAGCTGGTCGCGCATGTCGGTCATGGAGGGCAGCGTCGACAGCTCGGCTCGCCCCGAGAGCACCCGGTCGGCGGCACGCCAGCGGGCCAGCACCTCGGTGACCGAGCCCAGCACCTCACGCATCCGCGGCTCCAGCTCGCGACGCAGGTCCGCCAGCAGCGCGTCGTAGGCCCCCCGGTCCCGGACCGTCGGCCCGGCGTCGACCGCGGCAAGGGTCGCGGCGAGACGGCAGTCCTCGACCAGCTCCGCGACGGTGGGGTAGGGCGATCCGGCGAGCGCGAGCTTGCCGGCGTTGTCGAGCGCGGAGAGCAGATCAGGACGCGGCAGCGCGAGGAGCAGCAGCCGGGCCACTCCGAGCCGGTGACGTGCCAGCGCCTCGGCGGTCGATCCGCAGACCTGCAGCCCGACCGTGTCTCCCTCGTCGACCAGCGCGGGAAACCCGCGCACCTCGTGGCCGGCCCGCTTCCAGGTCTGCTCCGGCGCGATCTCACCGAACGTCCAGCTCCGTTGGCCGGTGGCGGTGGTGTCGGCGGCGACCTGGGCGACGGCGGCCGCGAACTGCGGCCGCAACGGCTCCTTGAGTGCCTCGAGGTCCTTGCCGCGCCCCTGCTCGCCCCCGTCCTCACCCACCACGCGGTAGGTCGGACGGAGATGTTCGGCGACCTTCGACCAGTCCCACGCGTCCCGCGGTACGACGACCCCGGTGGTCGCGCGCAAGTGGCGCTCCAACGCGTCGAGGAGTGGTTCCTCACCCGGAGGCACGGTGGCCAGGAACTCCCGCGCGGTGTTCGGCGCCGGCACGAAGCTGACCCGCAGCTGCTTGGGCAGGCTGCGGATCAGGCCCGCGACCAGCTCCTCGCGCAGGCCCGGGACGTTCCACGAGAAGTCCTCGGCGGTGACCCGGTTGAGGGTGGCGACCGGGACGTCGATGGTGAGGCCGTCGTCGGCGGCGCCCGGCTCGAAGTGGTAGCTGAGGGGGAACGTGAGCCCCTCGGACTGCCACTCCTGCGGGTAGTCCGCCTCGACGACCTGCTCGACGGTGTCGTGCGTCAGCATCGCCGGATCGAAGGTGAGCAGGTCCGGCTGCTGCCCCCGCACCGTCTTCCACCACTGGTCGAAGTGGGCACCGCTCACGATCCCTTCCGGGATGCGCGCGTCGTAGAAGTCGAAGAGCGTGTGCTCGTCGACCACCAGGTCGCGGCGCCGGGTGCGGTGCTCGAGCTCCTCGGCCTCCTCGAGCAACCGCCGGTTCTCGGCCATGAACCGCTGCCGGGTCTGCCACTCGCCGTAGACGAGCGCGTGCCGGATGAACAGCTCGCGCGACAGCGCAGCGTCGACCTTCCCGTAGCTGACCTGCCGGTCGGCCACGAGCGGTACGCCGTAGAGCGTCACCCGCTCCTGCGCCATGACCGCGGCACGGTTCTTCGACCAGTGAGGCTCCGAGTAGGTGCGCTTCACCAGGTGGGCGCCGATGGTCTCGGCCCACTCCGGCTTGATCGCGGCGTTCTGCCGCGCCCACAGCCGGCCGGTCTCGACGAGCTCGCCGGCCATCAGGAACTGGGGGTTCTTCCCCTTCAGACCGCTCCCGGGGAAGATCGCGAACCGGGCACCGCGGGCGCCGAGGTACTCGCGCATGCCCCTCTCCTTGCGGTCTCGCTCCTCCAGCAGTCCGACGTGGGAGAGCAGGCCAGCCAGCAGCGCCTGGTGGATCCCGTCCTCGTCGTACGCCGCACCGCCGCCGGTGCCGCCGCCGCGGCCGAGGTCGACCTTCATCTCCTTGCAGACCTGGCGGAGCTGTGACTCGAAGTCCTGCCACTCCCGCACCCGCAGGTAGTTGAGGAACTCCCGCTTGCACATCCGCCGGAACGCCGAGGAGGAGAGCTCGCGCTGCTGCTGCCTCAGGTACTGCCACAGGGCGAGCCAGGTGAGGAAGTCGCTCGACTCGTGCTTGAAGCGGGCGTGCTGCTGGTCGGCCTGCGCCTGCAGCTCGGCGGGGCGCTCGCGCGGGTCCTGGAGCGAGAGCGCGGCGGCGATGACCACCACGTCGCGCACGCAGCCGAGCCGTTCGGCCTCCAGGATCATCCGGCCGAGTCGCGGGTCGATGGGCAGCCGCGCCAGTCGCTTGCCGATGCGGGTGAGACGGACCTGTCCCCCCGTACCGGAGGACAGGGCGCCGAGCTCGTCGAGGAGCTGGACGCCGGCGCTGACGTTGCGCCGGTCCGGCGGCTCCACGAACGGGAAGCGGGCGATGTCGCCGAGGCCGAGCGAGGTCATCTGCAGGATGACGCTGGCGAGATTGGTGCGCAGGATCTCCGGATCGGTGAACTCGGGGCGACCCTCGAAGTCCTCCTCGGAGTAGAGCCGGATCGCGATCCCCGCCTCGACCCGGCCGCAGCGTCCCGAGCGCTGGTTCGCCGACGCCTGGCTGATCGGCTCCACGGGGAGTCGCTGCACCTTGGTGCGGGCCGAGTAGCGGCTGATCCTGGCCACGCCGGTGTCGACGACGTAGCGGATGCCGGGCACGGTCAGCGACGTCTCGGCCACGTTGGTGGCGAGGACGACGCGTCGTACCGACATCGGGTGGGAGGAGAAGACCCGGTGCTGCTCGGTGGCCGAGAGCCGGGAGTAGAGGGGGACGATCTCGGTGCGCGGCAGGTCGGCCAGCTCGTCGGCGGTGTCACGGATCTCGCGCTCGCCGGGCAGGAAGACCAGGATGTCGCCGGGGCCCTCGCCCGACAGCTCCTTGACCGCGTCGCGGATGGCCTCGGTCTGGTCGCGCTGGATCGGCTCACCCTCCTCGTCGTCCTCAGGGAGCTCGAGCAGCGGGCGGTAGCGGACCTCGACGGGGTAGGTGCGTCCGGAGACCTCGACGACGGGCGCGTCGAAGTGGCTGGCAAAGCGGTCGACGTCGATCGTGGCCGAGGTGATGATCACCTTGAGGTCGGGCCGTTGCCGGAGCAGCCGCCTGAGGTAGCCGAGCAGGAAGTCGATGTTGAGGCTCCGCTCGTGCGCCTCGTCGATGATGATCGTGTCGTACTTCCGCAGCTGCCGGTCGCGCTGGAGCTCGGCGAGCAGGATGCCGTCGGTCATCAGCTTCACCCGGCCGGCCTGGGAGGTCCGGTCGGTGAACCGGACCTGGTAGCCGACCAGGTCGCCCAGTTCCGTCTTGAGCTCGGTCGCGATCCGCTCCGCGACCGAGCGCGCCGCGATCCGCCGCGGCTGGGTGTGGCCGATCAGCTTCCCGTCCGACCCGCGACCCAGCTCGAGGCAGATCTTGGGCAGCTGGGTCGTCTTCCCGGAGCCGGTCTCGCCGGCGATGATGACGACCTGATGGTCGCGGATGGCGGCGGCGATGTCGTCTCGCCGCTGGCTGACCGGCAGCTCCGGCGGGTAGGTGATGTCCACAACGGGACCGATTGTCCCTCACGCCGGACGCGGTCATCTCGCGGCTGGCCGCCGCGCGTCAGAATCAGCACGTCCGTGCTCCCTCACAGGAAACGCACAGCGAGACCCGGCAGAGTACGCCGCATGGAGCTCACCCGACCCGACGGTTCGCCGTTGCGTGTGCTGGTCGTCGACGACGAGATCAACCTGGCCGAGCTGGTCACGATGGCGCTGCGCTACGAAGGGTGGGACGTGTCCGCGGCCCACACCGGCGCCAAGGCAGTCGCCGCGGCCCGCGAGCTCGGTCCCGACGCCATCGTGCTCGACGTGATGCTCCCCGACTTCGACGGCTTCGAGGTGCTGCGCCGCGTGCGCAGCACCGACGCGCACGTCCCGGTGCTCTTCCTGACCGCACGCGACGCGGTCGAGGACCGGGTCGCCGGGCTCACCGCCGGCGGCGACGACTACGTGACCAAGCCGTTCTCGCTGGAGGAGGTCGTCGCGCGGGTACGGGGGTTGATGCGTCGGGCCGGTGCGCGGCAGTCGACGCAGCACTCCATCCTCACCGTGGGCGACCTGAACCTGGACGAGGACAGCCACGAGGTGTTCCGGGACGGCGACCTCATCCACCTGACCGCCACCGAGTTCGAGCTGTTGCGGTTCCTGATGCGCAACCCGCGCCGGGTGCTGAGCAAGGCCCAGATCCTCGACCGGGTCTGGAACTACGACTTCGGCGGTCAGGCCAACGTCGTCGAGCTCTACATCTCCTACCTGCGCAAGAAGGTGGACGCCGGGCGGGCACCGATGATCCACACGATGCGTGGTGCCGGCTACGTGCTGAAGCCCGCATGAGGACCCTCACCTCCCGCCTGGTCCTCACCGCGGTGCTCCTGGTGGGCGTGGTGTCGGTGCTGATCGGCGGCGCGACGTGGCTGGCGATGCGCGCGTCCCTGACCGGGCAGCTCGACGACCAGGTCGTCGAGGCGCTGGCGCGCGCGGATCGGGGGCTGCCCGGCGACGACCGGTTCGGCGGCGACCGTGATCGCTTCCGACCCGACGACGTACGGGGCCAGGGCGTCGGCACCCTCACCGCGTTCCTCGACGAGGGCATCGGCGATGTCATCGTCGGCGGCGATGATGGCCGGACCACGCGGGTCTCCCTGGATCAGGACGCACTCGACACGCTCGGGGGGCTCCCGGCGGACGGGGAGGTCCGTCCGGTGGCGCTGGGCGACCTCGGGCACTACCGGGTCGCGATCGACCGGTCGGGCGACCTCGCTGCCGGCCTTCCGTCCCGCGACATCGACCAGGCCCTCGACGAGCTGCTGCTGATCGAGTCACTGCTCGTCGGGGTGGCGGTGCTCGTGGCGACCGGGGTCGGACTGGTCGTCGTACGACGTCAGCTGCGGCCGTTGCGTGAGGTGGCCGACACCGCCCACCGCGTTGCCGAGCTGCCGCTCGCCACCGGTGAGGTGGACGTCAGCGAACGGGTGCCGGCCCGGTTGACCGACGAGCGGACCGAGGTCGGACAGGTCGGGAGCGCCCTCAACACCCTCCTCGCCCACGTCGAGACGTCGCTGGCGGCGCGCCAACGTTCCGAGGAGCAGGTCCGGCAGTTCGTCGCCGACGCCTCCCATGAGCTGCGGACCCCGCTGGCGACCATCCAGGGCTACGCCGAGCTGGCGCAACGTCGTCCCGAGGACGTCGAGGCCGTGGGGCAGGCGTTGGCGAAGGTAGGGGTGGAGTCGATCCGGATGAGTGCCCTGGTCGAGGACCTGTTGCTGCTCGCGCGGCTCGACGCCGGCCGGCCGTTGGCGAGGAAACCGGTCGACCTCACCCGGTTGCTGCTGGAGGCGGTCTCCGATGCCCGGGTGCTGGCACCCGGGCACGCCTGGCGGATCGAGCTGCCCGAGGAGCCGGTGGAGGTCGTCGGCGACGAGCAGCGGCTCCACCAGGTCGTCACGAACCTGCTCACCAATGCCCGTAAGCACACCCCCGCGGGCGCCACGGTGACCGTCAGCGCAGACGCAGCCGGATTCTCCGTCCGCGACGACGGCCCGGGATTCGGCCCCGACCTCGCCGAGCGTGCCTTCGAACGGTTCACCCGCGGCGACGTCGCCCGGACCCGCGAGGCCGGCAGCAGCGCCGGGCTCGGCCTCGCACTGGTGCGCGCCATCGTCCTCGCCCACGGCGGCACGGTCACCCTGGACTCGCGCCCCGGCGACACCGTGGTCCGCGTCGACCTGCCTGGGTGAGGCTCAGGGGGCGAGGTCGACGAGCACCGGCAGCGAGCCGGCGATCGCCGCGTGCAGGTCCTCACGGGTGACCCCGGCCGGGTCGGCGGCCCACGTCAGCGTCAGCTCCTCCGTCAACGCGGCCCAGCCGCGCACCAGGAGCCGCGTGCCGGGGGTGTCGGCGACGAGCTGGCTCTGTGGGTCCTCGGTGAAGATCCGGTCGGTGAGCGCGGTCCTGGCCGACTCGCAGAGCGCCCGCAGCGACTCGTTGCCCCCCTGCGCCGCCTTCACGATCGACGCGTAGCCCTCGAGGTTCTCCACCACGTAGTCGACGTACGCCGCCACGGAGGCCAGCAGCCGGTCCAGCGGCTCACCGCCCGCAGGTGGCGCGGTCTGCTCGATGAGGTCCTCGACGGCCCGTCGGACCAGCGCCTCGTGGAAGGCGTGCTTGCTGCCGAAGTAGTGGTAGAGCAGCCCGCGCGAGATGCCCGCCTCGTCGGCGAGCAGGTCGATGGTCAGCTCGTCGAGGGACCGGGTGGCCAACAGGCTGACGCCGAGGTCGAGCAGCTGGGTACGTCGCTGCACGGGGCTCAGGCGGACCCGGGACGCGGTGGTCTGACTCACGCCCCCACCTTATTGACGAATATTCAATAGCGCCAGTACGGTCGGAGCCATGAGTTCGCCAGCCTGGGTCGACCGCTCCGTGGATCACCTCGTCATCGGCGCCGGGTTCGGCGGCCTGTGCGCGGCGATGAAGCTCCAGGAGGACGGCGAGCACGACGTCCTGGTCATCGAGAAGGGCTCCGACGTCGGCGGCACCTGGCGCGACAACACCTACCCCGGCGCTGCCTGCGACGTCCCGAGCCAGCTCTACTCGTTCTCGTTCGCCCCGAATCCGCACTGGTCGATGTCGTTCTCCCCCCAGCCCGAGATCCAGGCCTACATCCAGCGCCTGGCCGCCGAGTCCGGCGTGCTCGACCGGTTCGTGTTCGACACCCGCGTGGAGGACGCCCGCTGGGACGAGGCGAGCCAGCGGTGGCAGGTCGACCACCAGCGCCGGACCGGTCACGGCCCGCACCCTGATCAGCGCTGCCGGCGGCCTCTCGGAGCCGAAGCTGCCCGACATCGAGGGCATCACGACGTTCCAGGGCGAGATCTTCCACTCCGCCCGCTGGGACCATGACGTCGACCTCACCGGCAAACGGGTCGCGGTCATCGGCACCGGCGCCTCCGCGATCCAGATCGTCCCCGAGATCGCCGGAACCGTCGGCCACCTCGACCTCTACCAGCGCACCGCCCCGTACGTCCTGCCGCGCAACGACCGGCGCTACACGAGGCTGGAGAAGTTCCTCTTCAAGCACGTCCCGGCCGTCCAGCAGGTCTACCGCCACGCGATCTACTGGGCCCGCGAGAGCTACGTGCCGGGGTTCACCCTCGAGCCGAGGCTCGCCACGCCCGCGAAGCTGCTCGCCCTGAAGAACCTCGAGCGCGGCATTCCCGACCCCGAGCTGCGCGAGCGACTCACCCCCACCTTCGAGATCGGCTGCAAACGGATCCTGATCTCCAACACCTACTACCCCGCGCTCGCGCAGGACCACGTCGACCTGGTCACCGACCGGATCTCGAAGGTCACCGGCGACGCGGTCGTCACCGAGGACGGCACCGAGCGCCCGATCGACGTCCTCATCGTCGCCACCGGCTTCCACACCACGGACCAGCCGATCGCCCACCACATCACCGGCCGCGAAGGCCGGACGCTGGCCGAGACCTGGGCCGAGGGCGGCATGGCCGCCTACAAGGGGACCACCGTCCACGGGTTCCCGAACTACTTCCAGATCGTCGGACCCAACACCGGCCTGGGCCACTCCAGCATGGTGTTCATCATCGAGTCGCAGGTGGCCTACATCCGCGACGCGATCGCCACCATGGCTCGCCACGAGTACGCGACGGTCGAGCCGCGGCGTGATGCCCAGGCCGCCTGGAACGCCGATGTGCAACGCCGGATGAAGCGCACGGTGTGGAACCGCGGCGGCTGTGCCAGCTGGTACCTCGACGACCACGGCCGCAACACGGTCCTCTGGCCGCGTACGACCTACACCTTCCGCGGGCTGCTCTCGCGCTTCGACCCGGCCAACTACGAGGTGAGCGGGTGAAGACGCTGGACGGCAAGGTCGTCGTGATCACCGGCGCCGGCTCCGGGATCGGCCGCGCACTGGCCCTCAACTGCGCGGCTCGTGGCTCGCTGCTGGCACTCTCGGACGTGGACGAGGCGGGTCTCGCGGACACCGTCGACCTGGCGAAGAACACCGGGGCCCGCGAGGTCCACGCCACCCGCCTCGACGTCGCAGATCGCGCCGCGTTCGCCGCCTACGCCACGGAGGTCGCCGAGCACTTCGGCCGGGTGAACGTGGTGGTCAACAACGCCGGCGTCTCGCTCAGCGGCGACGTCGCCGAGATGGCCTACGAGGACATGCACTGGGTCCTCGACATCAACTTCTGGGGCGTGGTGCACGGCACCAGGGAGTTCCTCCCCCACCTGATCGCCTCCGGCGACGGTCACGTGGTGAACCTGTCGTCACTGTTCGGACTGATCTCGATGCCCGGGCAGAGCCTCTACAACGCGACGAAGTACGCCGTGCGCGGCTTCTCCGAGTCGTTGCGCGAGGAGATGCTGGTGGCCGGTCACCCGGTCGGGGTCACCGTCGTCCACCCGGGTGGCATCAAGACCGCGATCGTGCGCAACTCCCGCGTCGTCGGCGGCGGCGACAAGGAAGCCCTCACCCACCTGTTCGACAGCAGGTTGGCCAGGATGACGCCCGAGCGGGCCGCCGAGATCATCGTCGGTGCGGTCCTCAAGAACCGGGCGCGCTGCCTGGTCGGCCTCGACGCCCACGTGCTGCACCACGTCGCCAAGCTGACCGGCTCGCGCTACCAGGATGTGGTGGCCCGCGTCAGCCTGCGGCTGCTGCCGCCGAAGACCACCGACTGAGCGAGAGCGGTCACGAGGGCGGCGGCGGCAAGGCGTCGCTGGCCTGCAACGGGTCCATCCCCGTCAGCAGGAGCAGGTCGGCGATGACGCCCCGCAGCTGGGCGAGGATGACCTCGGCCGCCAGCACCGCCGACCGGTCCACCTGCCCGGTGGCGAACCCGACCGCGAGCAGGTCGGGCTGCGCCGCCACCGCCATCCGGTCCTCGCGCAGCTCGGCCGAGACGACGTCCGTCGCGTCCGCGAGCTCTTCGGCCAGCACCGCATAGGTGTCCGGGATCGCCCGTCGGTGATAGGCCGCGACCGCGGTGTGGCGCACCAGGACCCGGGTCGAGCGCAGCGCCCGGTCGAGCGGATCGACCAGCTCGGCCATCCGGCGTACGCCGGGCCGGTGGCGGACCCGGAACGGCGAGCTCGCCACCACGGCCAACCCCTCGTCGGCCGCGATCTGGAGCTCGCGGATCAAGACGTCGGTGGCGCGGGCGTCGGCCAGCAGGTCCATCGCCCGCTCGACCTCACCGTCACGCATCACCTCGCCGGCTGCCCGCAGCAACCCCGCCACCTTGTCCAGCACCAGCGCGGCCTGCTCCCGAGGCCGCCGCAACGGCGCCGCCGGGACGATCGTCGCGGCCACCAGCGCCACCGCCCCGCCGACCAGTGCGTCGGTCCAGCGGATCAGTCCCTGGTCGGGGTCGGGGAGCAGCGTCGAGACCACGATCGACTGCACCGCCGCCTGGGTGACGAACAGCTGACCACCGTCGAGGAGGAACGCGGCCGTCATCGCGAGCGCCACGATCAGGGTCAGCTGCCACCAGCCGCTGCCGATGCCGAGCACCAGCAGATCGGCGACCAGGACGCCGATCGCGACGCCGAGCGTCACCTCCGCGACCCGGCGCAACCGCTGCCCGTAGGACGTGCCGAGGCTGACCACGGCGGCGATCGGTGCGATGAACGGAGTCGGGTGGCCGAGCACGTCGGAGGCGATGAAGTAGGCGACGCCGGCCGCCAGCGCGCACTGGCCGATCTGCCACGACTTCGACCGCAGCCGCTGGACGCGGGCAGACATCGAGGTGCGACCGCGGGACCAGGCGCGGTCGAGGGGAGACGCCGCCACGGCCATGGTGTGATCCTGTCATGAGGTTCGAAGCCGGGACGCCGGTCCGCTGCGAGATGACGAAGTGGCCCGACCAGCCGCACTACCGGTTCGCCGGGACCTACCTCGGCAGCGACCGCCACGGTGACTGGATCGGCCTCCCCGCCGGCACCCGGTTCACTCGACCGGGGCGCGACGTGACCATCCAGAACGACCACGTGAGCCTGGTTCCGGCCGACGACCTCGCCGAGCGCGGCTGGCTCGCCGCGTTCCACGGCCCCGGCGGCCAGTTCCGCCTCTACGTCGACATCGCCACCCCCGCGGTGTGGGACGGGACCGTCCTCCGCTCGGTCGACCTCGACCTCGACGTCGTCCAGGCCGTGGACGGTCAGATCTGGATCGATGACGAGGACGAGTTCGCCGATCACCGGGTGCGGTTCGACTACCCCGAGGAGATCGTCGCCGGCGCCCTCGCGTCGTGCGCGGCGATCGAACGGGCGGTTCTGGCGGGGCACCCGCCGTTCGACGGAGAGGCGCACCTGGCCTGGCTGGAGCGGCTGGGTCAGTAGCCGCCCTCGGGCGGCACCATCTCCAGGCGCACGCCGAGCAGCCGCACCGGCTTGTCCTGCTCCACCCGGTCGAGCAACGCGACAGCAGCGTCGCCCACGACGGCGAGGTCGCGCGAGGGCTCCGGCAGCTTGCGGGAGCGGGTGAGAGTGAAGAAGTTCCGGTAGCGCACCTTCAGGTGCACCCGCATCGCCGGTCGGCCCTCCGCGTCGATGCTCGCCAGCGCCTGCCCCGCCAGCACGCGTACGGCGTCCGGCACCTCGGGCCACTCCAGGTCGCGCTGGAAGGTCTCCTCGTGACCGTGCGCCCGCGGCACCCAGGGCGTCGCGTCGACCGGGCTGGAGTCGACCCCGCGGCCGAGGCGGTGGAACCACGGCCCCATGGTCGGACCGAACTCACCGGCGAGCAGGGCGGTGTCTGAGACGGCCAGGTCGCGCACCGTCTCGATCCCGAGCCCGTTCAGCCGGCCCGCGATCCTGGCGCCGATGCCCCACAGCGCGCGCACCGGTCGCTGCCCCATCTCGTCGAACCAGGTCTCGTCGGTGATCGTGTAGACGCCCTGCGGCTTGCCGAAGTCGGTGGCGATCTTGGCCTGCAGCTTGTTGCGACCGATCCCGACCGAGCAGTGGAGCCGAGTGGCGGCGAGCACGGCGGCTCGTACCCGGTCGGCGAACTCCCGCGGGTCGCCCAGGTCACCGTGACCCTCCCCGGCGCCGATGAACCCCTCGTCCCAGCCGAGCACCTCGAGCACCACCGGCACACCACCCCACGTCAGGCCACGCACCGCGGCCATGACCTCGGTCGAGGCCGCCTCGTAGACCGGGAAGTCGACCGGCAGGAAGACCGCGTCCGGGCACTTCTTGTGGGCCGTGCGCAGCGGCATCCCCGAGCGGATCCCGAACTCCCGCGCCTCGTACGACGCCGTCGAGACCACCGCCCGCTCGGTCACCACCCCCCGCCCGCCCACGACCACCGGCTTCCCGGCGAGCTCGGGTCGGCGCAGCACCTCGACCGCGGCCAGGAACATGTCCAGGTCGACGTGGAGCACCCAGCGGTCGCCGGCGACGGGAGACGTCACCCGCCGATCCTCCCACCCGCCTCCCTTGTCCCCGCCCCTGAGAGCGGCAAGGATCGGTCCAACCGAAGGAGCCAGCGTGGTCTCACCGATCGACCCGACATCATCAGCATTCCTGCTCGCCGAGAACCGCAACATGCCGATGCATGTCGGCGGGCTGCAGTTGCTCAAGAAGCCCGAGGGGGCTGGTCGCAACTACGTGCGTGAGATGTACGAGGAGATGCGCGACGTCGAGGAGGTGGCGCCGCTGTTCCTCAAGCACCCGCACCGCTCCGCGCGTACGGCAGGGCAGCTGGTGTGGCGGCCCGACGAGCAGTTCGACATCGAGCACCACGTCCGTCACAGCGCGCTGCCCAAGCCCGGCCGGATCCGTGAGCTCCTCGAGCTCTGCTCCCGACTCCACTCGACCCGGTTGGCCTGGGAACGCCCGCTCTGGGAGGCCCACATCATCGAGGGCCTGCGCGACGGGCGGGTCGCGATGTACACCAAGACCCATCACGCCCTGGTCGACGGCGTGAGCGCGATGCGGTTGATGGCCAGCGTGATGACGACCGATCCGGACAAGCGCGGGATGCCCGCGCTGTGGGGGGCGAGCCCGGACCGATCGAAGGCCACCAAGGAACGGGCCCGAGCGGAGTCGCCGTTGGCCGAGGTGTCGGCGCAGGCGCTGCGCACCGCGATGGGGATCACCGCGGAGGCGGCCGGCATGCCGAGCGCGCTGATCAGGACCCTCAACAAGAGCATCCGCAACGAGACCTCGGCACTGTCGCTGCATGCGCCGCGCACCATGTTCAACCAGAGCATCACCGGCTCCCGCCGGTTCGCCGCCCAGGACTGGCCGATCGAGCGACTCCGCGCGATCGGCAAGGCCACCGGCACCACGATCAACGACGTCGTGATCGCGATGTGCTCGGGGGCGATGCGGACCTACCTGCTCGAGTTCGACGAGCTCCCCGAGCAGAGCCTGGTGGCGATGGTCCCGGTCGGGCTGAACGCCAAGCAGTCGCAGATCGCCTCCGCCGAGGGCGGCAACGCGGTCGGCTCGATCATGGTCAAGATGGGCACCGAGCTGCCCGACGCGGCAGACCGGCTCGCCTCGGTCCACCGGTCGATGCGCGAGGGCAAGGAGGGTCTGTCGTCGATGACACCGATGCAGATCCTGGCCATGAGCGCGATCGGCCAGGCCCCGGCGATCCTCACGCCGATGCTGAAGATGCAGGGCATCGTGCGCCCGCCCTACAACGTGATCATCAGCAACGTCCCCGGGCCACGCACCACCCAGTACTGGAACGGCGCACAGCTGCTCGGGACCTACCCGATGTCGATCCCGATCAACGGGATGGCCATCAACATCACCTGCACGTCGTACGACGGTCTGATGTGCTTCGGCCTGACCGGTTGTCGCCGGACGGTCCCGCACCTGCAGCGGCTGCTGACCTTCCTCGACGACGAGGTGAACGCCCTGGAGAAGGCCGCCGGGATCTAGTGGTCCCGGTCGGTCTTGCGACGCGAGCGTCCGCGCAGGCCGAAGGCTCCCTTGACGGCGTAGTCGAAGGCGGCGTCGGGCAGCAGCCGTCGGCCCCGCACCACCATCTTGGCGCCGCGGCCGACGGGGTAACGGGCCCGTGGGGTGTTGGCGAGGACCGCCGAGACGATCTTCTTCGCCACGACGTCCGGTTTGCTGGCTGTCACCGGGCGGTCGGCACGCTCCATGACGCGTCGTACCTTCGCGGCCATGTGCTCGTAGGCACCGCCGGCACTGGTCTCGGTCAGGCTGGCGCGCGAGATCTCGCTCCACTCGGTCCGGATCGTGCCCGGCTCGATGATGATGACGTCGATCCCGAACGGCGCGAGCTCGATCCGCAGGCTGTCGCTGAAGCCCTCCACGGCGAACTTGGTCGCGTGGTACCAGGCGCCGAGCGGCGTGTAGAACTTCCCGCCCATGCTGGAGATGTTGACGATCCGGCAGCGTTGGGTGAGCGGCTCGGCCGCGGTCCGGCGCATGTGGGGCGTGACCAGCTGGGTGAGCCGCGCGAGCCCGAAGACATTGACCTCGAACTGGCGACGGGCCTCGTCGATCGGGACGTCCTCGACCGCGCCGTAGGAGCCGTACCCGGCGTTGTTGACCAGCACGTCGATGCGGCCCTGCTCGTCGATGATCCGCTGGACCCCCGCGGTCATCGACGCGTCGTCGGTGACGTCCATCGCGAACACGTGCACGCCGACGTCGGCCAGCGCCTGCATCCGCTCGAGCCGACGGGCGACGGCGTACACCTCGAAGCCCGCCTCCATCAGCCGCAACGCGGTCTGCTCACCGATGCCGCTGGACGCTCCGGTGACGAGGGCGACGCGAGAAGTCATGAATCCATTGTGTCGGACCGCTCCTCGAACCCGCCGCCCACCTGCTCGGCCACGGCGCGGAGCCGGGCCCGGGTGATGTCGGCGACGGTGAGCAGGCCTGCGCCGTGCGCGTTCGAGCCGACCCGGGTCGGTTCGCCGGAGTTGATCGACAGGCAGCTGCGGGTGCCGCCGTCCTCGGCGTTGGCGAGCGCAACGGCGTGACCGGTGGTGCCGCTGCCCGCGAAGAAGTCGAGCACCACCGCGTCGCTCGGCATGGTGTGGAGGATCCGGCGCAGCAGGCCGGTCGGCTTGGGTGACTCGAAGACGTGACCGACGGTCTCCTTCAGCTCCGCGACCGCCGTATCGGTGGAGCCGATCTCGGAGGCGAGCCAGATCGTGCGCAGCTTCTTGCGGCGCAACGACGCGACGCCGCCCGGGGCGTCGAGCCAGTCGCGCTGGAAGATGTCGACGCGCTCCCCCAGCCGACCCGAGATGGTCCGGCAGACCAGGTCCCCGGGCCGTTCGTCGATGCGCGGCCGCGACCAGCGCCACACCGCCGCGGTGCCGTCGCCGAAGACCGGCATCACCTCGACCGCCCCCTCGAACGGCTCGGTCCGCACCAGCCCGCTGGCAGGGTCGCCCCAGACCGGGAAGTGGAGCGTCCGGGCGGTCACCGGGTTGAACTTCTTGTTGGTGTTGCGCAGCGGCAGGTGTCGGAAGCGCCGGCCGCCCTCGTCGCTGAGCGGGAAGTCGCGCGGATCGACGGTCTCGCTGCTGCTCGCGTCGAGCACGCAGCGGGTCGCGTCGCGGGCATAGACCAGGAGGTACTCGTGACTGGTGGCGAACCCGCCACCGAGCTGGCGGCCCTTGGGATTGAGGTTGACCACCACCTGCGCCAGGAAGTTCGCCTCGCCGTACGTCTCGTCGAGCAGCAGCCGCAGGTGGGCCACCTCGTGGTCGTCGATGCTCACGAAGAGGGCGCCGGTCTCGCGGAGCACAGCCCTGGCAGCGACCAACCGCGGTCGCATCATGTCCAGCCACGCCTGATGGTGGCCGTAGTCGTCGTGGTAGGCGAAGTCGTTGCCGGTGTTGTACGGCGGGTCGATGTAGATCAGGTCGACGCTGGCCGGCGCGAGCCCGGGAAGGACCGCGAGGTTGTCACCCTCGACGAAGACGTTCCAGGGGGTTGCCACGCCGGGCAGACTAGCCGGGGACGCGCGGCCCGGCCGTGACCAAACGACCGGGATCGAGTTGAGCCTTCCATGACGCACCGAGTCGCCACGGCGATCGCCCTCGGCCTCGCCGCCGCCACGTTGACCGCCGCCCCGGCCACCACGGTGACCGCGCCCGTAGCCGCCCAGGTGAAGGTGATCGACCGCTGCCTGAAGAGCCGCCCGGAGCCGGGCTCGGAGGACAAGGTGAAGATCTGTTACACGATCTTCAAGCCGGCCGGCGCCCACCGACGACACAAGGTCCCGTTCCTGATGCACAGCCACGGGTGGGGCGGGTCTCGCACCACCGACCCGAACTCCGCCGAGGTGCGACCCTTCATCGACGCCGGTTACGGCGTGCTGTCCTTCGACCAGCGTGGCTTCGGTGAGTCCGGCGGCTTCGCCCATGTGGAGAATCCCCGTTTCGAGGGCCGCGACAACCTCAAGCTGATCCGGAAGGTCTCTCGGCTGCGGTGGGTGAAGCAGGACGGCCGCGGCGACCCGCGGCTGGGCGCCCTCGGTGGCTCGTACGGCGGTGGGTACCAGTTCCTCGGCGCGTTCCTGGAGCTGAAGCGCAAGGGCAAGCCGGTCTACGACGCCCTGGCCCCACAGATCACCTGGAACGACCTGCACGAGAGCCTGGGCCCCCAGGACGTGCCGCGGTCGCAGTGGTCCAGCGCGCTCGGCGCGGCAGCGCAGGAGAGCGACGCGCTGGAGCCGCAGGTCGAGGAGGCCCTCGCGGAAGGTGTCGCCACCGGCAACTGGCCCGACGGCAGCGGCCCCAGTGGGGTCGACATGAACGCCTACTTCCGTCGCAACGGCCCCAGCTTCCACATCAGCCAGGGCCGGCGGCTGGGCATCCCGGTCCTGCTCGGCCAGGGCACGACCGACAGCCTGTTCAACCTCCAGCAGGGTTTCGACAACTGGCACGGCGCCCTCACCAGGAAGGCCCGGCGCCACAGTCTGTTCGTCGGCTACAACGGCGGTCACGTGATCCCGTCCGCGGTGCCGCTGGGCCAGGCGCCGACCTCCGACCCCTGCAGCCGTGAGCTCGCCGGCGGCGACTTCACGCAGCTGACGCTGCGCTTCTTCAACGAGCAGCTGCGGGGCCGCAGCACGGGGCTGACCGGCTACGGCAAGCTCCACCTGGCCACCCCCGACGACACCTGCACCACCGTCAAGCGGGTGCGCCCCCGGGCCGAGTACCCGGTGGACGGCACCGTGGCCACGCCGGCGGCCGGTGCCGCCGGCCCGTCGATCGCCTACCCGGTCGCCGAGGGGCCGATCCGGGTGGCCGGCTCGGCGTACCTCACCGGTGAGCTCACCACGCTCGGTCCGAGCAACCGCGCGTTCTACGGCCTGGCGATCGGCACGAGCGAGGCCGACGCCCAGCTCGTGCAGAACAACGTCTACCCGCTGCGCGTCGACCGGGTCGTCTCGGGTGGGAAGCGGCGGATCGAGCTGCCTGCGGTGGCGGTGGACGTGCCGGAGGGCCAGTCCCTGTTCCTGATCGCCAGCGCGGTCAGTCAGGACTTCGGAGGCGTGGGCAGTCGTACGCCGAGCGCGGTGCTGCTCGACAACACGGTCGTCCACCTCCGCGAGGTTGTCCGCTGACCGACCTACGCTGGCGACCATGCGTCTCCGGGTCGGGCTGATGGTCGCTGCGTTGCTCGCAGCAACGTTGGCGCTGGCGCTGTTCCCCGGCGCGCCGGCACGAAACGTCCCCGACGACCGCGGCACGCTCGCCGGTCAGGCCGACGGCGCCCGATCCGACGGCCAGCCGCGGCAGACCTCCGACGGAGAGGCAGGCGAGATCGCCGAGGAGGTCCCGCCGTACCTCCGGGCCCGGCCCCGGATCAGCAAGGAACGCTCGTGGCGGATCGCGCCGGGCGTCCGGTTCGACCGCTGGGACCGCACCGACTCCCGCGGCAAGATCCGCGCCTACCTGACGACGATCAACCCGGCTCGCGCGGGCGTGACGATCGACTACGCCTCCGGCAAGCGCGTGCCCGACCGGGGCCCGCTCACGTCGCTGCTGGCGCGTGACGAGGCCGTCGTCGGCGTGAACGGCGGGTTCTTCGACATCTACGACACCGGCGCCCCGCTCGGAGTCGGGCAGGACCGGCAGCGCGGCTTCCTCCACGGCGCCCGCTACACCTGGAACAACGCGTTCTGGACCGACCGGTCCGGCCGGTCAAGGATCGGCCGGATGCCGCTGGACGCCCAGATCCTGGAGTACCCGCAGATGGAGCTCACCAACGTGAACTCCCCGCGCGCCCGGGCAGGCGCGATCGGGGTCTGGGACTCCCAGTGGGGTACGACGTCGGGCTACGCCATCACCGATGGTCAGAAGCGCGGGGTCCGGATGGTCGTGGTCGAGAACGGGCGCGTGGTCGCCAACACGACCGACCTGTCCTCGGGCAAGCAGATCACCGGGACCGTGCTGGTCGGACGCGGAACCGGTGCCGACCAGCTGGCACAGCTGAGGGTGGGTGTGACCGCGACCCTCGCATGGAAGTTGGCCAAGGAGCCGGCGTTCGCCATCAGCGGCGAGAGCACCCTGCTCCGCAAGGGCCGGATCAAGGTCACCGACGACCGGATCCTCCACCCCCGGACCGCGGTCGGCATCGACCGCGACACCGGCAAGATCCTGCTGCTGGTGATCGACGGCCGCCAGTCGCACAGCCGTGGCTACACGCTGGTCGAGCTCGCCCGGATGATGAAGCGACTCGGCGCCGAGTCGGCGCTCAACCTCGACGGCGGCGGCTCGAGCACGATGGCCGGGTTGAACCGGAAGAAGAACTTCACGGTGTTGAACCGACCCTCGGACGGGACCCAGCGCCAGATCGCCGACGGCATCGCGGTCACCTACGACGCCACGGCCCGCTAGTCGGGCGGGAACTTCTGGTTCTTGCCGAGGATGGTCAGGCCGTCCTCGACCATGAAGCCGCGCGCGCGGTCCACCTCCGGGTCGACGCCGATCTCGGCGCCGGGCGGAACCACCACGTTCTTGTCCAGGATGGTGTTCCGCACCACGGCACCGGCCCCGACCCTGACGCCGTTGAGCAGGATGCTGTCGGTGACCTCGGCCCCCGCCTCGACCCGGACATCGGGCGAGAGCACCGAGCGGGTGACCTCGCCACCGGTGACCACGACCCCCGGTGAGAGCAGCGCGTCGCCGATCTCGGCGACCTGCCCACCGGCCCCCTGCACGACCTTGACCGGCGGCTGGGGGCCGTAGGAGGTGTAGATCGGCCAGGCGAAGTTGTAGAGGTTGAAGATCGGCAACGGGCTGACCACGTCCATGTGGGCGGCGTAGTAGGAGCCCATGGTCCCGACGTCGCGCCAGTAGCCACGGTCGCGGTCGGTCGCGCCGGGCACGTCGTTGTCCTTGAAGTCGTAGACCGCCGCCTGCTTGCGGCGGACGAACGCGGGGACGATGTCGCCGCCCATGTCGTGGGCACTGTCCTCGAGGTCGGCGTCGCTGGTGACCGCCTCGACCAGTGCGTCCGCGTCGAAGACGTAGTTGCCCATGGAGGCGAGGACCTCGTTCGGGCTGTCGGGGAGCCCGACCGGGTCGGTCGGCTTCTCGAGGAAGTCGCGGATCCAGGTCGGGTCATCGGGCTCGACGTCGATCACCCCGAACTGGTCGGCGAGCTCGATCGGCTGCCGGATCGCCGCCACCGTGCAGGGCGCGCCGGAGGCGACGTGCTGCTCGACCATCTGGCTGAAGTCCATCCGGTACACGTGGTCAGCACCCACCACCACGATGTAGTCGGGCTTCTCGTCATTGATCAGGTTGAGGCTCTGGAAGATCGCGTCGGCGCTGCCGAGGTACCAGCGCTTGCCCAGCCGCTGCTGGGCCGGGATCGGCGCGACGTAGTTGCCGAGCATGGTCGACATCCGCCAGGTCTGCGTGACGTGACGGTCGAGGCTGTGCGACTTGTACTGGGTCAGCACCACGACCTTGAGGTAGCCCGAGTTCACGACGTTCGACAATGCGAAGTCGATCAGGCGGTAGATCCCTGCATACGGGACCGCGGGTTTGGCGCGGTCGGCGGTCAACGGCATCAACCGCTTCCCCTCGCCGCCGGCCATCACGATCGCCAACACATTCCTGCGAGATTCGCGGCTCATGGATCCAACGTATCGGCGAACGGCGGTAGCGTCGACGCATGCGCGTTGACGTTCTCAGCAAGGAATACCCACCGGAGGTCTACGGCGGAGCCGGGGTGCACGTGGCCGAGCTGGTCCGCGCCCTGCGCGCCAGACCCGACCTCGAGGCCCACGTCCACGCCTTCGGGGCGATGCGCGACGAGCCGCTCACCGCGTCGTACGCCGACCTGGTCGAGTTGTCCGGTGCCAACGGCGCGCTGCGCACGCTCGGCGTGGACCTCGCGATCGCGGATGGCTGCGCCGGGACGGACCTGGTCCACTCCCACACCTGGTACGCGAATCTGGCCGGCCACCTCGCCGGCCTGCTCCACGGCGTCCCGCACGTCGTCTCGGCCCACTCGCTCGAGCCGATGCGGCCCTGGAAGGCCGAACAGCTCGGTGGCGGCTATGCCGTGTCGAGCTGGGTCGAGAAGACCGCCTACGAGGCCGCAGCCGCGGTGATCGCGGTGTCCGCCGCGATGCGTGACGACGTGCTGCGCTGCTATCCCGCGCTCGATCCGGACCGGGTCCACGTGGTCCACAACGGGATCGACACCGACGACTGGTCACCGGTCCACGCTCCCGACCGGGTGCGCGAGCTGGGCCTCGACCCGGATCGCCCGAGTGTCGTGTTCGTCGGCCGGATCACCCGCCAGAAGGGCCTTCCGCTCTTCCTCCGCGCCTGTGCCGAGCTGCCCCCGGAGGTGCAGATCGTGCTGTGCGCCGGCGCACCCGACACCCCGGAGATCGAGGCCGAGGTGGAGGCGCTCGCAGCGGGCCTGGCCGATTCGCGGACCGGTGTGGTGTGGATCCGCGAGATGCTGCCGCGCCCCGACGTGGTGGCACTGCTGACCGCCGCCACCGTCTTCGCGTGCCCCTCGATCTACGAACCGCTGGGCATCGTCAACCTGGAGGCGATGGCGTGCGAGACCGCGGTCGTCGCCACCGCGACCGGGGGCATCCCCGAGGTCGTCGTCCCCGGCGAGACCGGGCTCCTGGTCCCGATCGAGCAGGCCGCCGACGGCACCGGCACCCCCCTCGACCCCGACGCCTACGTCGCCGCGTTCGCCGCCTCGCTCACCTCCCTGGTGACCGACCCGGACCGCGCCGCGAGCATGGGTGTCGCGGGTCGGCAACGGGCCATCGATTCGTTCTCGTGGGACGCCATCGCGGAGCGGACCCACCAGATCTACGACGTCGCCCGCGGTGCGTGACATGCTCGTTCGATGACCCAGTTCAACGTCCTCGGCGGCGACCTGGCGCCCTGCAGCAACGACCCGATCACCGGTTTCTACCGCGACGGCAGCTGCACCTGCGGTCCGCTCGATCCCGGGCTGCACGCGGTGTGCGCGGTGATGACCCCGGAGTTCCTGGCACACCAGCAGTCCGTGGGGAACGACCTGTCCACGCCACGTCCCGAGTGGCAGTTCCCCGGGCTGCACCCGGGCGATCGCTGGTGTGTGGTGGCCGGGCGGTGGAGGCAGTCCTTCGAGGCCGGAGTGGCAGCACCGGTCGTGCTCGCCTCCACCAACTACCGCGCGCTCGAGGTCATCCCGATCGAGGTGTTGCGGGAGAACGCGGTCGACGTGCCCGACGACCCCAGCGGCCTCGACTGAGACTCGGCAAACCAGCCGGTCAGAGCTTGGCGAGGGCCTGGTTCAGACCCTCCTCGGCCTCGTCGCCGAGCTTCTTGAAGGCCTTGCCGAGGAACGGCTCGGCGACCTTCAGCAGCCCCTTGAACCGGATGTCGGCGGTGTAGGTGACCCGGGTCCCGGTGCCGGCGGGCTCGAGCTCCATGGTGTCGTCGGCGTGGACCGACTTGCCCTCACCCTTGAGAGCGATCTTGCGGTCGGTGACCAGGTCGACGACCTCGTAGCGGAGCTCGCTCTTGTTGCCGTTGAACTCCGAGACGTTGTGATAGACGGTGCCGACGCCGCCGTCACCCTCCACCCGTTCGGTGGTGATCGTGCCCGGATCCCACTCGTTCGTGTTGGTGAAATCGCTGAGGTAGGCGAAGACGGGGCCGGGGGCCGCGGTCGTCTCGACGGTGCGCTGGATCTTCACCTCTTCACCCTATCCAGCACACTGAAGGAGTGCTGGTCTCCGTCGACGGTCCTGCCGCTCCCGACGAGGTGTGGCGCCGCTACACCTCACCCGCCGCCTGGCCCGGCTGGGCGCCGCAGATCACCGACGTCGACACCGCGGACGACCCGATCCAGGCCGGGACGCGCGGTGTGGTCCACGGGCCGCTGCTGATCCGGGTCCCGTTCCGGATCGTCGACGTCGACGCCTCAACCCGACGCTGGGAATGGCGGGTCGGCGTCGGCCCGCTCACGCTCCGGATGGAGCACGGCGTCGACGAGTGCCCGGAGGGCAGCCGCGCCTGGGTCCGCATCCACGCGCCGAGGTTGCTGGTCCTCCCCTACACCCCCGTGGCGCGGCTGGCCCTGCGGCGGGTCGTCGCGAACTAGGCAAGCGATGCGAGGACGGCGTCGGCGGCGCGTCGCCCGGACACCAGCGCACCCTGGGTCGAGGGGGTGTCGCGGTGGTCGCCGGCGACGAACAGTCCGTCACCCAGGGCGACGCGTTGCTGGAGCGGCTGGCCGGCGGGGTGGGTCGGCAGGGCATGCTCGATGACGTCAGTGCGCAGCAGCCCCCAGCCGGACGGGTCAACGCCGTACAGCTGCCCGGCCTGCCGGCGGACGGCTGCGTCGCCGTCCGCATGGACACCGACCGCAGTGGCGGCGACCAGCGCCCGGCCATCCGTGGCGTACGACGGCGCGGCGTTGGTCATCACGACGGTGTTGGCGAGCGGGCCGCGTCGCTCGGCGTCGACGTGGAGCAGGGCGAGCTCGCTGGGGCGCTGATCGGCGGCGTACCACCACGTCGTCAGGGCGCGCATGGGAGAGCCGGGGGCGCCGAGCTCGGCCGCAGCGTCCCCGCTGACCGCGACGACGACGGCGCCCGCCGTGATCCGTCCGCTGTGGGTGTCGACGACGCCGCCCGTCACCCCGCGAACCCGTACGCCGAGATGCACCGTGCCCGGACGCAGCCGGGCGGCGAGCTGGTCGGGGATGGCCTGCATGCCCAGCGCGGGAACCGACGGAGTGCCGCGCACGAAGGACCGCAGCAGCATCGACGCCACCCGCTGCGAGGACGTCAGCTCGTCGTCGGCGAGCACGCCGGAGAGGAACGGCCGCAGCACCCGATCGGTGAGCGCACCGTCGAGACCGCGGGCCTCGAGCTCCTCGAGGAGGGGACGGTCCGGAGCGGAGCGGAGGGTGTCGCCGGACCGCAGACCGAGCCCGGCCGCCCACACGCCGAACGCGACCTTCTGCCTCACCGACCCGATGGGGGCGGTCAGGCTGCTCGGGATCGCCGAGGGCATCCGGGTGGGGTCGCCCAACCGGTGTCGCCGGCCGCCGCGACCGACCACCACCCCGGCCGGGAACCGCTGGAGGTCGAGCGCATCGAGGTCGAGCACCCGGCCGGCCTCGGGATAGGCCGGGTTGACCAGTTGGAAGCCGCGGTCGAGCCGGAAGCCGTCGACCAGGTCGGTGCGGATCCGGCCCCCGACGGCCTCGGCCCGTTCGAGCACCGCGACGTCGAGACCTGCCTCCTGGAGACGGAGAGTGGCGGCCAGTCCGGCCAGCCCTGCCCCGACGACCACGACCTCAGCCCTCGCCGGCAGTCCCATGCAGTCAACCTAACCGGGCCGCGTACGGCAGGGTGTACCCATGTCCAGCCACGCTGAAGCCCCGGTCCGGGAGGCGGTGCGCGTCTACGCGGAGCGCCAGCCCGGGCTGCGCGGACCGACCGCGCGCTACGTCGACCTGGTGACGTCGCTGCTCGACGAGGCCGGCATCAACTACCAGACGGTCGAGGGCCGGGCCAAGAGCGTCGCGTCGTTCGCGGCCAAGGCGGCGCGCACCGTCGACGGTCGGCTGCTCTACCCCGACCCGCTCACCGAGATCACCGACCAGATCGGGGTCCGCGTGATCACCTACGTCCACAGCGACGTGGCCGCGGTCGCGGGCGTCTTCGACGACCAGCTCGACCTGATCGACGACCGCGACATGGGCGAGGAGACCGCCAGCGAGGGCCGCTTCGGCTACGCCAGCCGCCACCTGCTGGTCGCGGTCACCGACACCCCGCCGGCGACGTACGACGACCTGGCCGGTCATCGCGCCAGCATCCAGGTCCGCACCGTGCTGCAGCACGCGTGGGCGGAGTTCGAGCACGACATCCGCTACAAGGGCACCGTGCCCGAGGAGCACGCCCCCGACCTCGACCGCCGCTTCACCCTCGCCGCCGGGTTGCTCGAGCTCGCCGACCACGAGTTCTCCGCGATCCGCGCGCGGCTGCAGGGGGCGGCGCCTGCGGAGACCCCGGAGGCCGACCCCGCCGACCCGCGGATCTCGGGCCAGGAGCTGGCGGCGTTCCTCGCCGGCCAGTACTCGGACGCCGGCTGGTCCCACTCCGACCACTACGGCTGGATCGCCGGGCTCCTGCTCGAGCTCGGCGTCACGTCACTCGACGAGCTCGCCGGCCTGCTCACCTCCGTCGACCCGGACGCCCTGATCCGGCAGATGGGCTACCGCCACCCTGCGGGCGCGGTGCGCCGCCTCGACGACGCGTTGCTCGCGATCTTCGGCCAGCAGTACGTCGACCTGACCGGCAACTCCCACCGCGTCGAGGGACTCCAGGCGAGGCTCGAGAAGCTCTCCGCCCCCGTCGACCCCTGAGGCCGAGGCGGGCGTGAGTAGTTCAGCAGGCAGGATGGTGGCATGAGCGACGACCACGCGGCCTACCCGACCGTTCCGGCGCCGCCCCTCCCGCGACGCGAGCCGGCGGACGCGGTGGACCGCTGCCGCGGGTTCGCCGACCTGATGTCGCAGCGCCGTACGATCCGCGACTTCTCCACCGACCCGATCCCGCTGGAGGCGGTGCGCGAAGCGGTCCGGGCCGCCGCGACGGCGCCCAACGGCGCCCACCTGCAGCCGTGGCGGTTCGTGCTGGTGACCGACCCGGAGCGCAAGCAGCTGCTGCGGCGGGGAGCCGAGGACGAGGAACGCCGGTTCTACCAGGAGCGGGCCACGGACGAGTGGCTGAGCGCGCTCGCCCCGCTCGGGACCGACTGGCGCAAGCCGTTCCTGGAGGAGGCTCCGGTCGTGATCGCCGTCTTCGAGGTGCACCGCAGCGAGACGACGCCCAAGCCGTACTACGTCAAGGAGTCGGTCGGCATCGCGGTCGGGATCCTGCTCACCGCGCTGCACGAGGCCGGGTTCGCCACCCTGACCCACACCCCGTCGCCGATGCGCTGGATCTCCGAGGTGCTCGATCGACCCGTCCACGAGCGTCCCTACCTGTTGATCCCGGTCGGCTACCCGGCGGACGGCGCGCGCGTCCCCGACATCGTGCGCAAACCGCTCGACGAGGTCCTCGTCGAGCTGTAGGTCGAGCCTCAGCGCCCCATCCAGTCGAGGGTCCGGCGGGCGATCTCGACCCCGGCGTCCTCCTGCACGAAGTGGCCTCCCCGCACCCGGTCGTGCGGCTGCCCGGCCGCGCCGGGCACGTGCTCCTGCAGCGGGCGGTCGGCCTTGCCGAGGATCGGGTCGCCCGCGCCGAACAGGGTCAGGAACGGCTTCTCCCACTCCCCCAGCCGACGCCACGCCTCACGGTTGGCCGGAACGGCGGGGTCGTCGGGCGAGGTGGGCACGAGGGCCGGGAAGGCCCGAGCGCCGGCCTGGTAGGAGCGGCTCGGGAACGGCGCGTCGTACGCCGCCCGCTCACCCTTGCTGAGGGTGCGCCCACTTCCGGTGGCCACGATCCGACCCGCCGGGAAGATCGGCGTGGCCTTCGCCAGCAGCCGCCAGAGCTTGAACGCCCACCCCGGATCACGGTCGCCCGTGGGCAGGAACCCGTTGGCGACGACGATCCGGTCGAACCGGTCCGGCTGCTCGGCGGCGAGCCGGAGCCCGAGCAGCGAGCCCCAGTCCTGGCAGATCAGGGTGATCCGCTGCAGGTCGTGGGTGAGCAGCCACTCGGTCAGCCAGTCCATGTGGGACTGGTAGCTGTGGTCAGCCCGCGCGCCCGGCTTGTCGGACTTCCCGAAACCGACCAGGTCCGGCGCGACCGCGCGCAGCCCGGCGTCGGCGAACACGGGAATCATGTGGCGGTAGAGATAGCTCCACGAAGGCTCGCCGTGCAGCATCAGCACCGGATCGGCCTCACGCGGGCCCTCGTCGACGTGGTGCATCCGCAGCCCCCCGCTCAGCTCGGTCCAGTGCGGCTCGAACGGATAGTCGGGCAGATCGCGGAAACGGTCGTCAGGGGTACGGAGGATGCGCATCCCCCCACCCTGCCAGCCGTTCGAGAAGCGAGTTGGTAACAGTTCGCGGCTTCTCCGGTGGTAAAGATCGACGACCCCTACCCTCACCACGTGAAGCCACGTCCGACGCCCCTCCGCAGGGCTCGGGCGCGCCGTCTCGTCGCCGTGACGACCGCGCTGCTGCTGGCGCCGGCCGCGCTCGTTCACGCCGAGTCCTGGACCAGCCTGGACGGCGGCCAGACCCGCAACGCCGTGTCCACCACCTTCCCCAGCACCGACCTCTCGACCGCCTGGACCGGCACGCCGGCCAGCGGCTCCATCGGCGACCAGTCCTGGACCCGTAGTTGCGTCCTCGTCGACGACGAGCGGGTCTATGCCGTGCACCGTGACGTCGAGGAGCCGAGCCTCGGCCGGTTGGTGGCGCTCGAGCGCAGCACGGGCAGCCTCGTGTGGGAGTCCACTGTCTTTGCACACGCCCCGGTCGACTGTCCGGTCATCGCCGGCGGACTGGTCGTGGCCGCCACCGGGTTCAGCCCGTTGCTGAACGAGCGGCCCGGCCTGCGCGCCTTCGATGCCGCCACCGGCACCGTGTCGTGGAATCAACCGTTCACCGCGGGCCAGGTGTCCAGCGCCCTGGCCTCCGACGGCACGCGCGTGTACGCGAGCGGCTACTTCGACGACTGCCCGACATTCGACGTCCACGCCGCGTGGGACCTGACCACTGGAGCACGAGCCTGGTGCGTCCCCGGATCACAGACCGAGGCCGCCCCGGTGGTCGTCGACGGCGCCGTCGTGGTCGGACGCCGCAGCGAGCCCGGTCTCACCGCCCTCTCGGCCACCGACGGCACTCTCCTGTGGGATGACCCTGAGGCGATCGGTCCGTTCAGCGTCGCCGGCGAGGGCGTGGAGGTGGCCTACGGCGTCCTCAACGGAGGCGGCTCCTACGGCGTGAGGGTGCGAGCCGCCGCAACCGGAGGCCTCACCTGGAACTCGGCGCCGACCAGCAACGCGGCCGGAGCGGTGGTGCTGGACGAGGATCGGGTCTACGCGTCGTTCAGCCTGATGAACGGCGGCAACCTGAGACTGCGCTCCTACGACCGGGCCACCGGCGCCTCGGCCTGGCCCGCCACGGTCAACGGCGAGCCGGTTCAGCGTGAGAACCTCTTCCTGCTGGGCGACACCGTGGCGGCGGGCTCCGTCTTCGCCGATCGTGCGACCGGCGTCAGCGGGCCTGGCTATCCCTGGGGCGAGCTCCCGAAGCGGCCCGCGTTCACCGACGGCACGATCTTCGGCTGGCTGCAGAACGCTGACAGCACGTGGTCGGTCGCCGCGGTCCGCGACACCACCGCGCCGGTCCTCGGCGCCCTCGCGCCGGCCGCCGGGTCGCTGACCACGGACGCGACGCCACAGTTCACCTTCGCGGCTGCGGACGGCGAGGGCCGCGGCGTCACCAGCCTCACGCTGACCCTCGACCAGACGGCGTACGACGTCACCGGGAGCACCGCGTGGACGCCCCCGACGGATCTGGCGGACGGCCAGCACACCTGGACGGTGACGGCGACCGACGCCAACGACAACACCACCACGTCGCCGGCACGAAGCCTGGTCGTCGACAGCACCCCACCGGCTCCGTTCGCGGTGACCTCGCCCACGGGGCAGGTGACGACGGGTCTGCCCCCGATCACGTGGGACGCGGCCACCGACGCCACCAGCGGCATCGACCACTACGACGTCCGCATCGACGGCTCGCGCGTGACCACGGTCGAGCCCTGCGCCACCCCGTGCAGTGTGGAGCTCGGCGCCCCGCTGGCCGACGGTGCCCACACGGTGGAGGTCATCGCCGTCGACCTGGCGGGCTCGTCCCGATCCAGTGGGATCGTCGGCTTCACGGTCGCGGCCGCCCCGGTCGCTGTGCTCTCGGCCTCATCGCTGATGGTGCTGGCCGGCGACTCGGTGCTGTTCGACGCGAGCCGCTCCACCGACAACGACCGGGTGGCGACGTACGAGTGGTCGATCGATGGCGCCCCGTTCCAGACCGGCAATGACACCCGGGTGATCTCCTTCCCGACCGTGGCCCAGCACAGCGTTGCCGTCAGGGTGAGCGACCCCCACGGTCGGACCGACGTGGCCGAGCAGGTCATCGACGTGCGGGCGGTACCACCGGAGGGAGAGGTGGGCGTCAGCATCAACCGAGGCGCTTACGCGACCAACGACCCCGCCGTCGAGGTGTCGGTGGTCTGGCGCAAGTTCGACACCGAGGTGCTGCTCTCCAACGACGGCGGGTTCGGGCCGGAGGGCGGCACCCAGACGCTGCCGCTGGCCCCGCGGCTCGACTGGACGCTGCTCAGCGAGGGCTCCGAGAGGCTGCCGAAGACGGTCTACGCCCGGCTCCGAGGTCGGCCGGGGGCCGAGAACCGCGACCTCACCGACGACATCGTGCTGGACACCACGGCGCCGGTCATCGATGGCGCAGAGCTCGTCATCCCGGCGCGCCTGATCGCGCGCGCTCTGGCCGCACGCACCGTGAAGGTCAGGTTCACGGCGTCCGACAAGGCAGCGGGGGTGCGCGCGGTGCAGGTCACCAGCGACCGCTCCCGACCGGGTCGCCAGATCACGTTCACGCGCTCCCGCAAGGTCAGCAAGACGGTCCGCGCCGCCGTCTCGGGGTCCCGGGTCTACATCCGGGCGATCGACGCCGCGGGCAACCCCTCGGGGTGGCGTCGCGCGAGGTGACCCCTCGGTCAACGACCCGGCGTGACGAACTCACACCGCGGGCCGGTCGCGGCGACGAGTCGGTGGTCGAGGGTCGCGAGCGGACATTTCTGGCCCTCGGCGAGGGCGACGTACCACGCGTCGTACGCCGTCAGGTTGTCGCGCAGCTCCCAGACCCGGTCGTTGAAGGGCGCGAACGGGTAGAGGTCCAGCCCCAGCAGGGCCACATCGTGCAGCAGATCGCGGCCCAACGACGCCGGCACGGAGCCCGCCAGGACATGGCGTCGCAGGCTGCTGGCCACCTCGACCGGCAGCACGTGGGGGGCGCTCAGGCCGGAAGATCCCAGGCACTCCCGCGCCCATCGACCTCGCGCGTCGGGGAGAACAGCGGCCACCACCAGCGACGCGTCCACCACCAAGGTCATCGCTGGTCGGCGTCCTTGGCCTCGAGGATTTCATCCACCGACAGCTGGACGTCTTCGCGCTCGGCGCGCACCCTCATCCGTTCAAGCACCTCGGCCCGGTCCGGCCGTTCGCTGAGCTCGATGAGCTGGCTGCGCAGGTATTCCTGGAGCGAGCGACCGCCTCGGGCAGCCCGGGCCGCGAGCTCGTTGCGCGTCTCCTGCGGGACATCGCGGATCGTGATGGACACCATGCATGCATTGTGCTGCTGATGCTGCCGTTCTGCAATGTGATGCTTCATTCCGACGGCCGGTCCGCCGACCTCAGGGTCGCGAGCGGGGTCGTCGCACCGGGCTCCCAGAACTCGTAGGGCTCACAGTCCTCCGCGAATGGCGTGCGCCAGGCCAGGTGCCCGAGGACCGCGACGACGAACTGGTCCAACGACATCCCGTACATGTCGGCGCGTCGACTCAGTTCGATGTGCAGCGCCTCGGGCACGTCGCCGAGCCGGAACGACACCGTGTTGTTCTGGTGCGCGGCAGCGAAGTCCCTCCAGTGGTGCTCGTCGACGTCTCGCTGGAGGGGGTTGTAGAGCACCTCGTCCAGCGGCGGACAGGGCACTGAGAGGAAGTCGGGGTCCTCCATGCGGGCCAGCGTGATGGCGCGCACCAGCTCACCGGGACGCGACTCGAGATCGTCCTCCCCGCTCCACCAGCGCTCTCTCCGGTAGTGGCTGGCCACCAGCTCCCGTAGCGCCTGCAGCTCTCCCGGTCTGAAGTGCTGATCCTGTTCGTCAACCGGTTCGGCGGCGAGCACGCCGCCCTTCCACCGCAACGCCACCAGACCGAACCGAGGCACGTCGGGCAGCCATCCCTTCGGACCGACCAGCACGTCCTGACCGGACTCCATCCGAGTCACCTCGCCGCCACCGGCCAGCGGCAGGGGGCCGTACGATGCGATGTTGAGCAGGGGCTGGAGCGAGACCCCGCCCCACAGGTCCGCGCGGCCCGCCAGCGGCGCTCGTACCCGATGAGTGAGCACGATGCCGTCGAGGACCTCCCCCAGCCAGCCGATGCGGCCGTCGGTCAATGGCACCAGGATCGTCGAGCACTGGATGACGTCGATGAGCGCCTGCTCGTCGATCCGGGCGTCGCGGCGTTCGCTCCGCGCACGCGCCACCAGCCACGGCATCGGGTGTGGTCCATGTTCACGCACCAGCTCCACGAGGGTCTCGTGCAGCCGGTGGTCAACCTCAATCCGGCTCTCCGGCATCATCGTCAGCTCGCCTCCGCTGGTCACATGGGTGCCGACGAGTCTCACCCGAACCCGAGGATCGGCGCAGGCGTCATCCACAGGCCTGGAGTGCGCAGTTCCACCCACACCCCGGCCCGGGCAGATGCGTCGTCCTCCCGATGCGGTGGACGCGGCCGCGTTCCTAGCGTCGAGCACATGGACACCACACACATCGAGACCGTGATCATCGGCGCCGGCCAGGCCGGCCTGGCCACCAGCTACCAGCTGCAGCAGCGGGGGCATCCCTTCGTGATCCTCGACGCGGGCACCCGCGTCGGCGACCAGTGGCGACGGCAATGGGACAGCCTCATGCTCTACTCCCCCGCGAAGAACGATGGCCTGCCCGGGTTGCCCTTCCCCGCGCCCCGCTGGTCGTTCCCCGGGAAGGACCAGGTCGCCGACTACCTCGAGACCTACGCGCAGACCTTCGAGCTGCCCATCCGGTTCGGGGTCCGCGTGCAGAGCCTCGACGCGGACGGCGACGGCTACCTCGTGACCACCGACCAAGGCCGGTACGCCTGCCGCAACGTCGTGGTGTGCACCGGCACCTTCGGTCGTACGCCGCACGTCCCGGATCTCGCCGACGAGCTGGACCCGTCGATCCTGCAACTGCACTCCAGTCAGTACCGACGCCCGGGGCAGCTGCGCGGGGGGCCGGTGCTGGTGGTCGGCGCCAGCCATTCCGGCACCGACATCGCCTACGAAGCGGCGACTTCGCACCCGACGATCCTGGCGGGGCGCGACTGCGGCCAGATCCCGCCCCGGCTCGAGTCGCGGGTGATGCCGCTGCTGTTCCCGATCCTGATGTTCGCCTGGCGACACGTCCTGAACCGCAGCACGCCGATCGGGCGGAAGGAGATGGACCTGATCCGCCACCACGGCGGTCCCATGCTGCGCGTCAAGCGGTCCGACCTGGCCGACCGCGGCGTCGAGCGCGTCACCTCCCGCGTGGAGAGCGTGCGCGACGGCCTCCCCGTGGTCGACGGCACCCCGCGCCAGGTGTCGAACGTGGTCTGGGCGACCGGCTTCCGGCAGACCTTCGAGTGGATCAACCTGCCGATCCTCGGCGAGGACGGGTGGCCTCGGGAGTTCCGCGGCGTGGTCGAGGACGCGCCCGGTCTCTACTTCTGCGGCCTCTGCTTCCAGTACTCGTTCACCTCGATGCTGATCGCCGGCGCCGGCCGGGATTCGGCGTACGTCGCCGACCACCTGCTCGCCCGCACGGAGCACTCGACGAGGCTGCACCCGGCCGCCTGAGCGCCGTAGGCTTCGGGTGGAGGTTCACGCGATGACGGTGGCCGGGCTGGAGCAAGCACGTGCTGCCTTCGAGCGCGGCGACTGGGTCGAGGCGTTTGAGTCGTGGTCGGCCGTCGACGCGGACACGCTCACGGTCGACGATCTCGACGACCTTGCCACCGCCGCCGAGCTGATCGGACAGCACGATGACACCGTCCGGTTCCTGCAGCGGGCGTTTGTCCGCTGCGAGCGGGACGGCGACCTTCCTCGCGCCGTCCGCTGCGCGTTCCGGTTGTCGATGACCACCGCCACCCGTGGCGAGCCCGCCCTTGCGGCGGGCTGGACGTCCCGGGCGGAGGGCCTGGTTGCCGAGCTCGGCGAGGAGTGCGCCGAGCAGGGCTGGGTGGCGTTCCTGCAGATGTTCCGCGCTCTGGGCATCGGCGCGCTCGCCGATGCCGGCGCTGCCGCCGACAAGGCCGCAGCGATCGGCCGACACCACCACGACCCCGACCTGGTCGCGCTGGGGATCTGCTCGCAGGGTCGGCTCGCGCTCTACTCCGGCCGGGTCGAGCAGGGGTTGTCGCTGCTCGACGAGGCGATGGTGCGGGTGATCGCCGGCGAGACGTCGCCGATCATCGCCGGGCACGTCTACTGCACCGCGATCGAGGGGTGTCAGGAGATCAGCGACTTCGGTCGGATGGCGCAGTGGACCTCGGCGTTGGAGCGGTGGTGTGCGGCCCAGCCGGGCCTGCTGACCTTCACCGGTCAGTGCGCGCTGCACCGCGGACAACTGCTCGGGCTGCGCGGCGCGTGGTCCGAGGCGCTGGCGGAGTTCGAGCTGGCCACGGAGCGCTACCGGGAGGTCGGCGCGCCGGACGCGGTCGGGGTGACGGCGTACGAGTCCGGCGAGCTGCTCCGACTGCGCGGGGACCTCGACGGTGCGGACACGGCGTACGGGCTGGCGGCCGACCACGGCTTCGATCCGCAGCCGGGCCTGGCATTGCTGTGGCTGGCGCGCGGACAGGACGCGGCCGCCGTCGGCGCCCTGGACCGGCTGCTGGCGGAGCCCGCCGGGCCGGTGCAGCGCTGCCGGCTGCTGCCCGGGGCGGTGGAGGTGCTGCTCGCGACCGGCAGCCTCGACCGCGCCCGCGTCGCCGCCACCGAGCTCGAGGTGCTGGCGGCGAGCTTCGGCTCGTTGGCACTCACGGCGAGGGCCGCGCAGGCCGCGGGTTACGTCGAGCTGGCGGCCGGCGACGCCGCCGGAGCACTGCCCTACCTCCGCAACGCCGAGCAGCTGTCGGCCCGGGTCGAGTCGCCCTACGAGCGAGCCTGCGCCAGGCTCCAGATCGGCCGGGCGCTCGGGCTGCTGGGAGACAAGCTCGCCTCGCGCCGCGAGCTGGAGGCGGCACGCGACGCCTTCCGCAGACTGGGCGCCGGCCCCGCGGCCGACGAGGCGGACTCGCTGCTCGCTCCCGGAAGCCTCCCCGCGGGGCTCACCGCACGCGAGGTCGAGGTGTTGCGTCTGGTCGCCACAGGCCGCAGCAACGCCGAGATCGCGGCCCACCTGGTGCTGAGTGAGAAGACCGTCGCGCGCCACCTCTCCAACATCTTCGGGAAGCTCGACGTCGGCTCCCGGACGGCCGCCACGGCGTACGCGTTCGAGCACGGTCTGGCCTAGGTGTCGAGGCCGCCGCGGCCTCAGCCCAGGATGTTGCGCTCCGCGCGCTCGGCCTCGGCCCGGGCCTCCTCGAGCACGGCCCGAGCGGTGTCGGCGGCCTGCTCAGCCGCCTCGATCGCCTCCGGGCGGCCGGAGGTCCCCGTCGCCTGCGCCGAACCGGCGGTCGCCGTGACGCCGTGCTCGGCCGCGAACGCCGACGTCACCGTCTTGATCGCCTCGGTCAGTTCTCCGGGGATCACGAAGTAGCCGTTTCCGTGGGCGGCGAGGCTGGGGAGCATCTCCAGGTACTTGTAGGCCAGCACCTTCGGGTCGGCGTTGTTGGCGTGCACCGCCTGGAAGACCCGCTCCAGCGCCTTCGCCTCGCCATCGGCTTCGAGGATCATCGCCTGCTGCTTGCCCTCGGCCTCGAGGATCTGCTTGTTGCGGGTGCCCTCGGCGGTCAGGGTCAGCGACGCCCGCTCCCCCTCGGCGTGCAGGATCGCGGCACGCTTGTCCCGCTCGGCCCGCATCTGCTTCTCCATCGCCTCCTTGATGCTGGTCGGCGGGTCGATCGCCTTGATCTCCACCCGGTTCACCCGGATCCCCCACTTGCCCGTGGCTGCGTCGAGCACCTCCCGCAGCCTGACGTTGATCGTCTCCCGCGAGGTGAGGGCACTCTCGAGGTCCATGGATCCGATGAGGTTGCGCAGGGTGGTCACGGTCAGCTGGTCGATGGCCTTGAGGTAGTCGGACACCTCGTAGGCCGCCGCCCGGGGGTCGGTGATCTGGTAGTAGAGGACGGTGTCGATGGCGACCACCAGGTTGTCCTCGGTGATCACCGGCTTGGGGTCCGAGGAGTAGACCTGCTCGCGGATGTCGAGCTTGGTGTTCACCCGGTCGACCAACGGGATGAGCAGGTTCAGGCCGGGCTGCAGCGTGCGCTGGTAGCGGCCGAACCTCTCGATGTTGTAGCGGCGGGCCTGCGGGACGATCCGGATCGCGGAGGCCACCACGAAGGTGACCAGCGCGGCCAGGACGATGATCGGCACCAGTACTTCCATCGTGCTCACCCTTCTCCAGCCGACGGGGCCGGCAGCGGTTCACGCGGGTGCACCAGTGCGGTGGCGCCCTCGATCTGGAACACGTCGACCCGCACGCCCGCCGGGATCACCAGGTCTTCCTCGTACGGACGCGCGGACCATTCCTCACCGGACAGGTTCACCAGCCCACCGGTCGCGGTGACCTCGCGGATCACCAGCCCCGACCGACCGACCAGGGCGTCGCTGCCGTCACGCAGGGCTGGCGGCCGCGCCAGGTGCCGTCTGGCGACAGGGCGCACCGCCACCAGGCCGACGCCGCCGGTGGCGGCGAAGGCGAGCAGCTGGACGGCCACCGGCGCGCCGAGGCCGGCGGTGATCGAGGCGACGAGGGCGGCACCTGCCAGCAGGCCGAGCGCCAAGGTCAGCGTGAAGGACTCCGCCACGCCGAGGACGACGGCCAGGACCAGCCAGGCCAACCACCACATGGTTCCCACCCGTTCGTGAGTGTGTCGTCCATGGTACGTCGCGGGTGACGACAGGCACGAGGCCCGATTGACCGGCGAAGGGGCCGGGTCTAGTTTCGAGAGACCTAGGAGGCGTCATCATGCGCGAGTACGAGCCCACCACCACTCCTTCCGCCGGCCCGGACGCCGCGCCACCCTGGTGGGCGTTGCGCGACCAGCCGGATCTGAGCCTGACGCTGGGTCACGGCGCCGACGCCCCCGATCCGGCGGACCTGGGTCAGCCGGAGGCGGTCCGCGCCCGGCTGCGCAGCCACGTCGAGCAACGGATCTCCCGCCGCCAGGCGCTGGTCGCCGGCGCGGCCGGGCTCACCACGGCAGCGGTCGGGACGGGTGGCGCGGCCGCGGCGGGCGCGGGTCGGGGCAGGCATGGCCATCCGTGGCGCGGCGACGCCGCCTCCCTGACGGCAGCGGTCGACGTCGACTACCTGCGTCGGGTCACCGAGACGGTGTCCGGGTTCGGCGACACCGCCGACGGCTGGCGTCCTGGAGGCTCACCGGCCAGCCTGCGTGCAGTCGACTGGATCGCCCAGGAGATGGAGTCGGTCGGGCTGCGTCGTGTCGCGAAGCTCCCGGTCCCGATCGACCGCTGGGTCTTCCGTGGCGCCTCGGTGGCGGTCGACGGCGGCCCCACCAGTCCCGCGAGCTCGTGGGGCGGCGTCCCCGGCACGCCTCCGGGTGGCATCACGGCCGAGGTGCTCGACCTCGGCGCCGGCCAGGCCAGCGACTACGAGGGGGTCGACGCGACCGGCAAGATCGTCCTGGTCAACTGGGCCTTCGGCGATCTCTGGGTCAACCGGCACGGCCACCAGGCCACTCTCGAGGGCGCCCTGGCGGTCATCTTCTACACCGGAACCACGGCCGCGGGCGCCTTCTACAACAAGCGCGACGACGGGTTGCTGAGCTTCGACGGCACCTACGACGACGACTGGGTCCCGTTCGTCTTCATCACCAGAAACGCCGCCAACGACCTGATCGCCCGCATCGCAGCGGGTCCCACGACGGTGACCCTGACGTCGAACGTCGAGCTCACGCGCGCCGAGGACGGCGGCGTCGGCTACAACGTGCTCGGCGCCATCCACGGCACCGACCGGTCCGCCGAACAGATCATCTTCACCGGCCACCACGACGCCTGGTTCCGCGGTGCGGCCGACGACGCCACCGCGATCGCGGCGATGCTGGCGATCGCCAAGTCGATCAAGGACACCGGCTTCCGGCCGCGCCGTACCTTGCTCTTCCTGGCCAGCACCAACGAGGAGTACGGCTACACCGACGCCTACTACGAGTGGCTGGTCGGCTGCTGGTACGCCGTCACCCAGCAGCGTCCGGAGTGGGGGGAGAGCGCGATCCTGAGCCTCGACTTCGAGCTGCTCGGGACCGGAAACCCCAGCGAGCGGCTGCTGATCCGGACCCACGCCGAGCTGCTCGCGCACGCCGTGGAGCACCTCGAGAGGGACCCGGACCGGACCCCGGCCGGGATCCTTTCCCAGAACACGGTCTGGGCCAACGCCGACCACTTCACGCTCACCGCCGCCGGCATCCCGGGGCTCTACTTCAACACGGTCGGTACGCAGTACCTGACCCGGAACTACCACACCAACTACGACGTGGTGGCCAACATCAACTTCGACTACCTCGCGCAGAACATCGCGGTCATCAACGACATCTGGGTCGACCACGACCGCTCGACCCTCCCGCTGCTCGACTTCGTCGCGCGGGCGGTCGAGGCTGAGACCCGCATCGCCTACGAGGCCGAGCCCGGCGCCTCGCTCGGCTCGCTGCCCGGGGTCAGCGGACGCGCCGCCGACCGGCTCGCCGCCTCCGTCGAACGGTTCTCCGCGGCGGCGGACGCTCTGGACGCCAGGCTCGCCGGCAGCCGGAAGTCGCCCTCGCGGCGGGCGGGAGGCCTGATGCTCGAGGCCGAGCGGCTGATCCTCACCGAGCTGGTCGCGCTCGACGTGTTCGACCAGTACGTCTTCCCCCACCAGCAGCTGCAGCGCGACGCCACCCGGATGCAGCTGGCCGTGGACACCCTCGAGGCCGGGGATCCGGCGACCGCCAACAACAACTACGTCCGTCGTACCGGTCTCACCAGCGCCGGGCGGCTCTTCGCCTACGAGGCGTACACCGCGGAGCTGGCCCGCCACGAGCCGTCCTCCGACCGGCTCCAGTGGGGCGGCCAGGCCCACCTGAGCCCGTACGTCGACCTGTGGCAGGAGTACCACGCCATCGCCGCCAAGATCGCCGACGGCCTGACCGACCCGGCTGCCTACTCCGCTGAGACCGCTGCGATCCGCAGCAAGCTCCGCCCGGTCTACCAACGGCTCAACGAGCGTCTCTGGTCCATGTCGGGGACCTTCGATCGGTGCGCGCACCTGCTGCGGCGGGCGGCGCAGGCAGTTCACTAGTCGCGGGTTGTGGCGGGGTTGTGGAGAATTTGTGGAGGCCCCCCTCGTGAATCTCACCTAACGTGACGCAGGTCACGTGGACCGGCCAATCCATGGGCCGGACCCGACAAACCGGGGAGGACCCACCCATGAAGAACCGATCCACTGCGGTGCGCTGGAAGCGCATCGCGGCCGCGACGTTCGCGGTCTCGCTGCTCGGTGCACTGGTACCGGGCGTGACCGGGACGGCCGCCCAGGCCAAGCCCGGCAAGTCCTGCGACAAGCAGAACAACAACACCTACACCAAGCTCCTCGAGTGCATCACCGCCGAGGGCGTCCTGAAGCACCAGCAGGCGCTCCAGCAGATCGCCGACGCCAACAACGACCCGAACTACCCCGGCACCCGAGCGGCCGGCACCGACGGCTACGCCGGCAGCGTCGACTACGTGAAGCGGACCCTCGAGAAGGCCGGCTGGACGGTCACGCTCGACCCGGTCGACATCACCTACAACTTCCCCGTCGTCCTTCAACAGCTGACGCCCGTCAACGCCGAGTACCCGTCGGGTGCGTTCACCGGCAGCGGCTTCGGCACGGTGCAGGGCAACGTCATTCCGGTCGACCTGGCTCTGGCGCCGCCCCGGGACAGCACCAGCGGCTGCGAGGCTGCCGACTTCGCCGGCCATCGACTTCAGCGGGGACGACGACATCGCCCTGATCCAGCGCGGCACCTGCTTCTTCGCGGACAAGGCCAGGAACGCCGAGGACGCCGGCGCGGAGGCCGTCGTCATCATGAACCAGGGCAACACCCCTGAGCGTGAGGGCCTGATCGTCGCCACCGTCGCCAACCTGCCCGACGGCTCGCCCTCCAACCTCACGATCCCGGTCGTGGGTGCCAGCTTCGCCGACGGCGTCGCCCTCTCAGAGACCGGCTCGACCGCCTTCATCGAGGTGCTGGAACCCGAGACCCGGCAGGACTTCAACGTCATCGCCGACAAGCCCGGCAGCAAGAAGCAGAACCGGGACAACGTGGTCATGGCGGGTGCCCACCTCGACTCGGTGATCGCGGGGCCCGGGATCAACGACAACGGCTCGGGCTCGGCCGCGCTGCTCGCACTGGCCGAGAAGATGCGCAAGGTCGACAACGTCAACCCCCTCCGCTTCGCGTGGTGGGCCGGCGAGGAGCAGGGCCTGGTCGGGTCCGAGGACTACGTCCGGGGTCTGAGCCAGGCCGAGCGGGACAGGATCGCGGCGTACCTGAACTTCGACATGATCTCCTCGCCGAACTTCATCTACGGCGTCTACGACGCGGACGAGTCCAGCTTCGCCGCACCCGTCCCCGTACCGGACGGCTCAGTGGCGCTGGAGGACCTGTTCGAGATCTTCTTCACCTGGCAGGGGATCCCCTACGAGGACAGCGAGTTCTCCGGGCGCAGCGACTACCAGGAGTTCATCGTCAACGGCATCCCGGCGAGCGGCCTGTTCACCGGCGCCGAGGTCCTGAAGACCGAGGAGCAGGAGGAGATCTGGGAAGGCGTGGCCGGGAAGGCGTACGACCCCTGCTACCACCTGGCCTGTGACAGCCTCGATCCCGACGCTGCTGAGCCGGAGCGTGACCCGGCGGTGTACAGCGAGCTGCGGGCCGAGAACGACGTGGTCGGCAACGTCTCGAAGGAGGCGCTGGGCGTGAACAGCGACGCCATCGCCTTCGCGGTGCTGACGCTCGCCTACTCCACCGAGACCGTCAACGGCGTCAAGGGCAAGCAGGTCCCGGGCAGCAAGTCGCTCGGACTGCCCACCGAGCCCGCCGGTCCCGCGGGGACCGTCGGTTCCGACGGTGGCAACGGTCCGCACGACGACGAGCACGACCTGGAGTCCTGACCGGACCGCATCACCCGCACCATCACGCCGAGGGGCGGCCCGCACGGGCCGCCCCTCGGTGACGTCCTGGCCGCCGACGCCCGCGAAGGTGGTAGTTCGCGTGTTCGGCTACCCAAGAGTCTCACCGGGCCTCATGCTCCTCCCATGTCCCGACCGTCACCGCGCATGACAGGGCTGCTCGCCGTCACTGGTCTGGTGCTGACGACTCTCGTGGCGTGGGGGTCACCGGCGGGTGCTCAGTCGCCCGGCGGCCCGTGCCGGACCGGACGCGTGGCGCTCACCTTCGACGACGGCCCGGCCGGGCCCACCGACCGGTTGGTGCGGATTCTGGGCCGGGCCGACGTGCCTGCGACCTTCTTCATGATCGGCCAGCGGGTCGCCGCCGCGCCGGAGCAGGCACGCCGGGTGGAGCGGGCCGGCTTCCTCGTGGCGAACCACAGCTGGGCCCACACCGACATGAGGACCCAGACCGCGGCGCAGGTCACGGCGTCGCTGCGAGCGACCCACCGAGCACTCCGGCGCGCCGGCACCCATCCCACGCCGCTGATGCGCCCGCCGTACGGCGCGTTGGACGATGCCGCGCGTGCGGGGATCCGGGCCACCGGGCTGGTCCCGGTCCTCTGGACGGTGGACCCTCGCGACTGGGAGAGCGGCACCGCCCAGCAGGTCGCCGACCGGATCCTGGCCGGGCTCCGCCCCCATGAGACCAACATCGTGCTCCAGCACGACGGCGTCACCCGCTCGCCCACCTCGATCAGCGCGGTGCCCAGGGTGATCCGGAGTGCCCGCAACCGCGGGTACTGCTTCGTGGCGCTCGACGAACGCGGGCGACCGGGCTTCCCCACTCCGCGGGCCTCCGTCGCGGTGACCGACGCCCGCGAGGGCAGGGCGGCGGTCGCCACCGTCCGGCTCAGCAAGCCGGCCGGGCGCGCGACCAGCGTGCTGCTGCGCGCCCGATCACGCACGGCGACCGTCCGGAAGGACCTCGACGCGGTCAGCCGCCGTGTCACGATCCCCGCCGGCCGGCTTGCGGCCCGGGTGCGGATCCCGATCACCCGCGACCACCTCGACGAGTACGCCGAGCGCTTCGCGGTCACCATCGGTCGGCCGCGCGGACTTCGCGTCGACGGCGGGACCGCCACCTCGCGGATCACCGACGCGGATCCCCCGCCCCTCGTGCGCGGCACGCCGCTCTCCGTCACCGAGCCGACCACCGACTCGACGAGCGTCGTGGTGGAGTTCGAGCTGTCCCACCCCAGCGCCAAGGACGTCCGGTTGGCGATCGTGGGACGGGAAGGCACCGCCGACCGGACCGACTTCCAGGTGCCGCGCACGGTGGTCGACGTCGGGCCGGGCTCGACGCAGGTACAGGTCGAGGTGACGCTGCTCCCGGACGACGTCGAGGAAGCCGAGGAGTCGTTCACCCTGGAGGTCGTCCGGGCCTGGCGTTCTCGTGTCGGGCAGGCAGCCCTCGTGACGATCCTGCCAGCGGAGGCTGCTCCCGGCCCCGTCACACGGGCATCCCGATAGACCTCTTGTATTCGAACAGGTGTTCGAGTAGGATGGCTCCATGAACACCGCGGCCATCGACACCGGCTCCGCCCGGGCGACCCTCGACGCCGCCCGGGCCGGGGTTCGGGCGCGTCGGGTCGCCGAGGTCGAGGAGCTGCGGATCGCAAGCCAGTGGGCGGTGCTCCACGGCGAGCCGCGCGACGAACGGGACCCGATGACCACGCCGGGCGGGGACGGCACGCCGGCCGTCCGGGAGTTCTGCCTGCCCGAGCTGGCGATGGCCCGCGACACCCACACGATCACCACCCGCTCGCTGCTGGCCGATGCCCTGGACCTCCAGCACCGGCTGCCGCTCACCTGGCGCAAGGTGGAGGCCCTCGAGTGCGAGCCGTGGGTCGCGCGCAAGGTGGCCACGATCTCCCGCGGCGTACCGGCCGCCACCATCGCGATCGTCGATCGCGCGGTCGCCGCCGCCATCACCGGTCATGCCCCCTCGACGGTGCTGGAGATCGCACAGGCCAAGACGATCGAGGCCGACCCCGAGACGTTCGCGATGCGCCGCGAGGCCGACCGGCACCGTCGCTACGTGTCGCTGTCGAGGTCCGACGAGTTCGGCTATCGGGTGATGATCGCCCGGGTCACGTCCGGCGATGCGGCCTGGCTCGACGCCATGGTCGACCGGGTGGCCGACATCCTGGCTCCGACGCACGGACACGATGCCAACCACGACGAGCTCCGTTCCATGGCGCTCGGCTGGCTGGCCCGTCCGGCGGATCTCCTCAAGCTGCTTCTCGACCACACCGACACCGAGGGCTCCGAGCCGGAGCAGCCGGCCTGGGCCCCCGACCACACGGCGTGGACCGTCGAGCGACTGGCCGGCCTGTCGACCCGCAAGCTGACCGCGCTGCGTGGCCGGGCGCAGGTGTTCGTGCACCTGAGCGAGGACGCGCTCCGCCACCACGCCGGCATCGCCCGGGTCGAGGGCGACGGACCGCTCCTCGTGCAGTGCCTCGCGGAGCTGCTGGGCCACGCCGACGTCGCCCTCACGCCCGTGATCGACCTGAACGGTCGGGTCCGCGCCGATGCGTACGAGCACGCCTCCTCGCTGAAGGACCAGGTGTGGCTGCTGACCGGAGGCGACACCTTCCCGTTCTCACCGCGCTCGGCCACCCGCCGCGACGTCGACTTCGACCACCCCGTGCCCTACAACCCCGACGGGCTCCCCGGCCAGACCGGCACCCACAACTCCAGCCCGCTGCGGCGGCGACATCACCGCTGGAAGACGCACGGCGGCTATCGCTGCCGACAGGCCGGGCCCGGTCGACTTCTCTGGCAGACGCCGTACGGCGACTGCTACCTCGTGGACCACACCGGGACTCACCGCCTTCGTGCCGACCACGCCGAGCAGATCCTCACCGCATCACCGGGCGTGGACACGTACCCCAGTGACTTCCGGTTGGCGTACCGACGGCCCGGCGACCGTCACCCCCATTGACCTCTCGCCGACTTGGTAGGAAACTCACCAACGTTCCTGTCATGCCGTTACTCATTAACGGCAAGCCAACGTTGGAGGACACATGCAGCTCGGGATGCTGAACTTGTCGCGCTGGAGAACAGCGGGGGTGATCCTGGCGCTGGCCGCGCTCGTCCTCTCGACGGTGAGCGTCCGCGCGCCGGGGGCCCACGCTGCCCCGGACACGGCCGCAGGCGCCGGGTGGGTCGAGACGAAGCTCGCCTCGATGACGCTCGAGGAGAAGGTGGGTCAGCTGTTCATGACCCACGCCTACGGCACCACCGCCGACACCCAGGAGCCCGCGGACGTCGCCGCCAACCAGAAGCTCTACGGCGTCGACAACGCCGAGCAGCTGATCGAGAAGTACCAGCCCGGCGGCATCATCTACTTCGCCTGGACCAACAGCGTGAAGAACCCACAGCAGATCACCGGGCTCTCCAACGGCATCCAGGACGCCGCGCTCGCGCAGCCGGCCGAGATCCCCTCGCTGGTCGGCATCGACCAGGAGGGCGGCATCGTCGCGCGGATCGGTGCGCCGGCCACCCAGCTTCCCGGCAACATGGCCCTCGGCGCCGGTCGCAGCGCCGCCGACGCCCAGCAGGCCGCGGCCATCAACGGTGACGAGCTGTCGGCGATGGGCATCAACTGGAACTTCGCCCCGGTCGCCGACGTCAACGTCAACCCGGCCAACCCGGTCATCGGGGTCCGCTCCTTCAGCGAGAACCCCGCCCTGGCCGCCGACCTGACCGCCGCGCAGACCCGGGGCTACCTCTCGGCCGGCGTGGCCGGCGCGGCCAAGCACTTCCCCGGCCACGGCGACACCGCCACCGACAGCCACACCGGGCTGCCCGTGGTCGACCACACCCGCGAGGAGTGGGAGCGGCTGGACCGGCCGCCCTTCCAGGCCGCCATCGACGCCGGCGTACCGGCGATCATGACCGCCCACATCTCGGTCCCGGCTCTGGACCCGTCCGGTGACCCCGCCACCCTCTCCGAGCCGATCATGACCGGCATCCTGCGCGAGGAGATGGGCTACGACGGGGTCGTCATCACCGACGCCCTCGACATGGCCGGCGCCAGCGCGACCTACGGCAACGACCGGGTGCCGGTGCTGGCACTCAAGGCCGGCGTCGACATGCTGCTGATGCCGCCGGAGTTCGACGTCGCCTACCGCGCGGTCCTCGACGCGGTGGGGAACGGCGAGCTGACCGAGGAGCGGATCGACACCTCCGTACGACGGATCCTGACTCTCAAGCACAGCCTCGGCATCGTCGATGACCCCTACGTCGACCCGGCCGCGGTCTCCGATCACGTCGGCACGCCCGACCACCTCGCCGCCGTGCAGGCCATCACCGACCGCACCACCACGCTGGTGCGCAACCACCGGCGGCTGCTGCCGCTCGAGGTCGACGACGACGACCAGGACGTCCTCGTGACCGGGTGGGGCGTGACCACGACCGCCACGGTCGCTTCCGGACTGGCCGACCGCGGCGCCGACACCACGGTGCGCGAGACCGGGACCAACCCGAGCCAGGCCACCATCGACGAGGTCACCGCCATGGCCAAGGAGAACGACGTCGTCGTCGTGGTCACCAACCGGGCGTGGCTGGCGAGCCAGGCCGGCCAGGCCGCACTGGTGCGGAGCCTGAACGGGACCAGGACGCCGGTCGTGGCAGTCGCTGCCCGTGACGCCTACGACGTCAACAAGTTCCCCGACGTCGACGGGTACGTCGCGACGTTCTCCTACACCGCGGCCGCCCTCGACTCGCTGGTCCGGGTGCTGGTCGGCGAGCTCGAACCGAGCGGCCGGCTGCCCGTCACCATTCCCAAGGACGGCGACCGCAAGAAGCAGAAGACGCTCTACCGCTACGGCCACGGACTGGGGTACTGACATGAGACGACGCACATTCCTCCAGGCCACCGCCGGCACCGCCGGTCTCGGCATGCTGACCACTCCCGCCGCGTACGCCGGGGCCGGTTCCCGCCGCGGCGGGCAGGTGCTGACCGGGTTCGACACCCTCGCGCGCGACGGCTACGACATGGTGGCCGGCCAGCGCGTGGGACTGATCTCCAACCCCACCGGCATCGTCGCCGACCTGCGCCACGAGGTCGACGTGATGGCCGCCGACGGCCGCGTCGACCTGGTCGCCGCCTTCGGACCCGAGCACGGTTTCCGCGGCAGCGCCCAGGCCGGCGCCTCGGAGCCCGGGGGCCCCGACCCGCGCACCGGCGTCCGGGTCTACGACACCTACACCAAGTCACCGCAGCAGATCGCCGACTACTTCCGGGACGCGGACGTCGAGACCGTGATGTTCGACATCCAGGACGTCGGGGCGCGCTTCTACACCTACATCTGGACGATGTACGACTGCATGGTCGCCGCCTCGATCGCCGGCGTCCGGTTCGTGGTGCTCGACCGACCCAACCCGATCAGCGCCACGGCGGCGTACGGGCCGGTGCTCCACCCCGAGCACGCCACGTTCGTCGGTCGCAAGGCGATCTCGCAGCAGCACGGCATGACCGTGGGCGAGCTGGCCGGGCTCTTCAACGCCGAGTTCCTCCCCGAGGACTCCGCGGCGAACGGGCCGGTCGAGCTCGCGGTGTCGCGGATGCGTGGCTGGCGCCGCAGCATGTACGCCGAGGACACCGGTCAGCCGTGGGTGATGCCCTCGCCGAACATGCCGCGGGTCGAGACCGCCGCGGTCTACCCGGGCACCTGCCTGTTCGAGGCGACCACGCTGTCGGAAGGTCGGGGCACCACCCGGCCGTTCGAGCTGATCGGTGCGCCGTGGGTCGACCACCGGTGGGCAGAGGCGCTGGCCGCGCAGGACCTGCCGGGCGTCGAGTTCCGCGAGGCCTACTTCGCGCCGTTGTACTCCAAGCACGCCGGCAAGTCCTGCGGTGGCGTGCAGCTGCACGTCACCGACCGCGACGACTTCGACGCGATCCGCACCGCGATCGCCATGATCGTGACCTGCCGTGAGGTCTACCCCGCCGACTTCGCCTGGCGGGAGACCAAGGCGCCGTACTGGATCGACCGGCTCACCGGCTCCGAGCAGGTCCGGCTGGCCGTCGACGACGGCGCCAGCGCCGACCAGGTCGTCGCAGGCTGGCAGCAGGAGCTGGCGGAGTTCCGGGCGATCCGGGCCCGCCACCTGCTGTACCCGGGACGTCCGTCATGAGGCGCGCCCGAGCGGTGAGCGTGTTGCTGGTGGGGGTGCTCGCCGTGGCCACCGCCGCGGCGGCCCTGCCAGCCGGCGCGGCGGGCAAGCAGGTCCGGGCGGCGTCCCACGCCTCTGACGTGACGCCCGACGACCTGCGGTTCGAGCACCACAAGCTGCGGACCGGCCACCCCCGGCAGGCGCGGCTGCTCGCCGAGCCGCTGGCCCGGATGTCGGGCGACCTGCGCTCCTTCCTCGAGCCCTCGCCGACGCACCCGCTGTACGCCGGCGGCGTGGTCCTGGCCTCGCGGCACGGCGTGGTCCCGGTCCACGACGCGGCCGGTCACGCGCTGCGCTATGCCGACAAGGACACCGAGCTGCCTGCCGAGGAGCAGGTGGAGATGCGGCGCGACACGATCTTCGACCTGGCCTCGGTCACGAAGACGTTCACGACGCTCGCGGTGATGCAGCAGGTCGAAGCCGGCCGGGTCGCGCTGGACGAGCCGGTGGCGACGTACCTGCCGGCCTTCGCCGAGAACGGCAAGGAGGACGTGACCGTCCGCGACCTGCTGACCCACACCGGCGGGCTGCCCGCCTGGCTCCCGCTCTACAGCGCCTACGACACCGTCGAGGAGCGGTTCGCCGCGGTGCTCGCCGTCAAGCCGCGGACCCCACCGGGCGAGGCCTACGTCTACTCCGACCTCGGCCTGATCACGCTGGGCCTGGTGGTGGAGGAGGTCACCGGCGCCACGCTCGACCGGGTGATCGCCGACGGCATCACCGGCCCGCTGGGGATGACCGACACCATGTTCAACCCGCCGGCCGAGCTGGTCGACCGGATCGCGGCGACCGAGGAGCAGCCGTGGGCCGGGCGGGAGATGATCCGCGGCGAGGTGCACGACGAGAACGCCTGGTCGCTGGGCGGCGTCGCCGGCCATGCCGGGCTGTTCTCGACCGCCCACGACCTGGCCGTGCTGGCCCGGACCCTGCTCAACGGCGGGCGCTATGGCCACACCCGGATCCTGGCGGAGGACACCGTCCGCGCGATGCTCGTCAACGAGAACCCCGAGTTCCCGCGGAACTCCCACGGGCTCGGCTTCGAGCTCGACCAGCGGTGGTACATGGACGGACTGTCCACGCCGGTCACCTTCGGGCACACCGGCTACACCGGCACCTCGATGGTGATCGACCCGCTGTCGGACTCGTTCGTGATCCTGCTGACCAACCGGGTGCACCCGACGCGCGACTGGGGCGGCAACAACCCTGCGCGTCGGGCGGTCGCGCGTGACCTCGCCCGTGCGCTGGCGGTGCGGCCGCTCCAGGGACGGACGGCGTGGTTCTCCGGGATCGGTGACTCGCGCACGGTCTCGCTGTCGACTCCCGCACTGTCCGGGCGCCGACTGTCCTTCGGGTTGTGGTTCGACACCGAGGCCGGCTTCGACGTGCTCAGCCTCCAGGCGTCCACCGACGATGGTGAGTCATGGGCTCCGTTGCCCTTCACACTGGGCGACGAGCCGATGGCCGACGGGACCCTGTCCGGGTTCGGAGACCGGCGCTGGCACTCGGTGGAGGCGCTGCTCCCGGTCGCTGACGACGTGCTGGTGCGCTGGCGCTACGTGAACGACGGGGCCAACCAGGGCCGTGGCGTGTACGTCGACCGGGTGCGCGTGGACGGCAGGCCGCTCGCCGAGGAGCGGCTCAGTGCCGAGGGCTGGGAGCGGTCCGAGAACTGAGGGTGGCGTGCACCCTCTCGTCGGTGACCCCGAGCGAGGCCAGCGCCAGCCATGCCGCGCCGGCGGCGGGCTGGTGGGCCGGACTCGGGGCACCGAGGCGGCGGGCTTCGAGCCCGTCGGTGACCCCGTCCAGCACCGCGCCCGGAGTGGTGAGCAGCGCGCCGGCCAGCACCACCGGTCCGGGGGCGACCGGCCTCACCGCGTCGAGGGAGGCCAGCAGGCCGGCCACGCCCCGCCGCACGATGTCAGCAGCGACCGGGTCACGGTCGGCCTCCTCGGTGACCACGGGGGCCAGTTGGCCGATCGAGGCCGGTGCCGCGGAGTACGCCGCGGCGATGACGTCCTGGACGGTGTACGGCGCCGGGCGACCCAGCAGCGCTTCGAGCAGCGGGTCGGTGAGCGACGTGGTCGGGCCGCGGCCGTCCAGCGCGGCCACCGCGGCGACCAGAGCCTCACGGGCCAGCCACACCGCGGACCCGACGTCGCCGAGCAGCCAGCCGGCGCCGTCCGCCTGGTGCACGACCCGCCGGTCGACGACCGCGGCGGCTCCGGCTCCGGTGCCCCCGACGAGCACGGTCCCGGTCGGCCCGGGCGTCCCGGCGGCGAAGGCAGTCAGCAGATCGGTGACCACCTCCGGTTCGCCCGCGAGATCGAGCCGTTGCCATGCCGCAGCCGCTTGGCGGCGTACCTCCGCGAGGCCGGCGGCGCCCGCACCGGCCACGCCGAGCACCCCGGCCCGGACCGCCGAGCGGTCACACTCCGCCAGGGCGGCGCTCATCGCCTGCACCAGTCGGTCGACGGGGTCGCCGCCGCTGGAGCGCTGGTTGAGGCCGTCGGCGGTGCCGAGGCCGATCGATCGGCCATCGATGGCCGCCACCTGGCAGCGGGTCGACGTGCCGCCCGCGTCGACCCCGATCACCAGCTCCACGGCGTCACCGTAGCCACATCGTGGTCGTAGGTCATTGCCGAACTCGCTCGACTGACGGTAACTTTCCTACATGCCCGACACCGCCACGGACACCTCGGTCCGGATCCGAGCCCTGCTGCCGACCCTCGCGCCGGCGGAACGGCGCGTCGCCGACCGGGTCCTCACCGACCCGGCCGCGGTGTCGGCCTCCACCATAAGCGCCCTCGCCGACGCGTGCGGGACGTCGGAGACCACGGTGATCCGGTTCTGCCGGGCGGTCGGCTTCACCGGTTATCCCGCGCTGCGCCTCGCGCTGGCCGCCGAGGGTGGCCGCAGCGGGGTCGGCGACGCCCGCGACCTCACCGGCGACATCGTGGCCGACGACGACCTCGACAAGGTGGTCGCCAAGATCGCCTTCGCCGACGCCCGCGCCGTCGAGGAGACGGCCCAGCAGCTCGACCTCCGCGAGCTCCACGCGGTGATCGAGGCACTCGTGGCCGCACCACGGGTGGACGTCTACGGCGTCGGCGCCAGCGGCTTCGTGGCGCTCGACCTGCAGCAGAAGCTCCACCGCATCGGCCGGGTCTCCTTCGCCTGGCCCGACCCCCACATGGCGCTGACCAGCGCCGCGTTGCTGACCGAGGGCGACGTCGCGGTCGCGATCTCCCACTCCGGAGCCACCCAGGACACCCTCGACGCGCTGGACGTCGCGCGACGCAGCGGCGCCACCACCGTGGCGGTGACCAACTTCCCGCGCTCCCCCCTCGCCGTGCTCGGCGACCACGTCCTGACCACCGCTGCCCGGGAGACGACGTTCCGCTCGGGGGCGACCGCCAGCCGACTGGCCCAGCTCACGGTCATCGACTGCGTCTTCGTCGGGGTCGCCCAACGGACCTACGAGACCAGCCAGCGCGCCCTGGAGCTCACCCACGCCGCGGTGAGCAACCGCCGGGTCGACCGGAAGGGGAGCCGGTGACGGCGACCCGGCCGCCGGTGCCGGTCGAGGCCCCCACCGAGCTCCGCCACCCCGACACCCACGACCTGGACCTGTTGCCGACCGGTGACCTGCTCCGGCTGATCAACGACCAGGACGCCCTCGTCGCCCCGGCTGTGGCGGCCGCACTGCCCGCCATCGAGGCCGCGGTCGACCTCGCCACAGCGGCGCTACGGGCCGGCCACACGGTGCACTACTTCGGTGCCGGCACCTCCGGGCGGGTCGCCGCCATGGACGCTGCCGAGCTGCCACCGACCTTCGGCGTGATCGGCGAGCTGGTCATCGCCCATCACGCCGGCGGCGCCGCCGCGCTCGGCCAGGCCCTGGAGAACGTCGAGGACGACGAGGCCTCGGGCGCAGCCGATGCCCAGGCGCTGAAGGCCGGCGATCTCGCCGTCGGACTCACCGCGAGCGGCCGGACGCCGTACGTCGCCGGCGCGCTCGGCCAGGCGCGGCTGGTGGGTGCCCGCACCGTCCTGGTCAGCTCCCACCCTGCCGCCGAGGCGGCCGCCCTGGCTGACGTGCACATCTGTGTCGACACCGGCCCGGAGGTGCTGGCGGGGTCGACCCGGATGAAGGCCGGCACCGCCCAGAAGCTGGTGCTCAACGCCTTCTCCACCGCGGTCATGGTCCGGCTGGGACACACCTACTCCAACCTGATGACCGGCGTGGTCGCGAAGAACGCCAAGCTGCAGGGTCGGATGGTCGGCATCCTCGCGCAGGCCAGCGACCGTGACCTGGACACCTGCGCCGAGGTGCTCGCCGAGAGCGGTGGGGACCTCCGGCTGGCGATGGTGCGGCTGCTCGGCGACGTCGACGCCGGCCGCGCCCGCGCGGCTCTCGACGCGACCGGCGGCGTGGTTCGCGCGGCCCTGCGACATCTCGAAGAACCCATCACTCCCTGAGGGACAAGCCTCCCTGAGGGACTAGGAAAGGAACGCACATGGCGACGCGGTCGAAGCTCGGGATCGTGACCGTAGGACTCGGCGTGGCACTGCTGGCGGCGTGCGCGCCGTCGACCGACGACGCGTCGGGGGGAGGTGACGGCGACGGGACCACCCTCGAGGTCTGGTCCTGGCGCACCGAGGACGTCGATGAGTACGAGAAGATCTTCGACGCCTACGAGGCCGAGCACGAGGGCGTGACGGTCGAGTTCAAGCCCTACGTCGCCACCGAGTACGACACCATCCTGTCCACCGGTCTGAGCGCCAAGGGTGGGCCGGACGTGGCCCAGCTGCGCGCCAACGGCGGGCTGCAGCCGGTGTGCTCGGCCGGCCGGCTCGTGGAGCTCGAGGCCGAGGACGTCGACGTCTCCACGATCCCCGAGGAGGTGCTGGGCGGCGCCCGGTGCGAGAGCGACGGCGGCCTCTACGGCGTGCCGTTCGCCAGCCAGGCGCTGGTCGTCTACTACAACAAGGCGATCTTCGAGGAGAACGGGCTGGAGGAGCCCGCGACCTGGGACGACCTGATGGCGACCAGCAAGACGCTCCAGGACGCCGACGTCACGCCGTACGCCGTCACCGGCAAGGACAACTGGGTGCTGCCGATGCTCCACGACCTGTTCACCGCGCCGCGCTACGGCGGGCCGGAGTTCGAGGAGGCCGTGCAGAGCGGCGAGACGGACTTCACCGACCCCGACTACGTCGCGTCGATCGAGGCGATGGAGCAGCTCACGCCGTACTTCCCGGAGGACGTGGTCGGGGTCGACTACGCCACCGCGCAGACGCTGTTCACCAGCGAGCGGGCGGCGATGTACCCCGGTGGGTCCTTCGAGCTCGCCTTCTTCCAGCAGCAGAACCCCGACCTCGAGCTGGGGGTCTTCTCGGTTCCGCCGCCGCCGGGGGCGGTGGTCGAGGAGTCGATGACGCCCGGCTGGGTCGACGCGTCGTTCGGGGTCAACAGCGACTCCCCGGATCAGGAAGAGGCCCTGGAGCTGGTGCGCTGGATGGCGACCCAGGAATTCGGCCAGATGGTGAGCGACGAGCTCAAGCAGCTCAACCCGGTCGAGGGAGTCACGCCCACCGACCCGCTGCTGCAGGAGATCTCCGAGCTCCGCGACGCCTCCCCCACCCCCTACCTGCTGCTGCAGGACTTCCGGTACGGCGAGCCGACGGGGACCGACCTGATGGCGGCCGGCCTCCAGAAGATGCTGCTGGGTGACACCGACGCGAAGGCCGTCTCTGCCGACCTGCAGAAGGGCATCGGTCAGTGGTTCGAGCCCGAGGCGTGACGGCGCGGCGGGGCCGCGGCGCCACCACCCGGCGCCCGGCCCCGCCGCTCCCGATCCTTGCGGCGTTCCTCCTCCCGGCGCTGGTGCTCTACAGCGTCTTCGTCGTCTACCCGCTGTTCTCGGCGTTGCAGTACAGCCTGTTCGACTGGACCGGCACGGTGCGGCGCGGCTTCATCGGGTTCGACAACTTCGTCGCACTGTTCACCCGGTTCCCGTTGGACGAGCAGCTGCTGAGCGCGTTCGGGCACAACGTGGTGTTCTTCGTCGGCACCATGCTGATCCAGAACACCCTGGGTCTCACGTTCGCGGTGCTGCTCTACAAGCGGCGGATCAGCAAGCGGATCTTCCAGACCCTCTTCACGCTGCCCTACCTGGTCAGCCCGCTGGTGGTGGGCTACCTGTGGGTGCTGATGCTGCGCCCGCAGTTCGGGGTGTTGAACGCGATGTTCGACGCCATCGGCTTGGAATCGATGTCCCAGCCCTGGCTGGGTGATCCCGGCACCGCGCTGCCGGTCGTGATCCTGATCAACGCCTGGCAGTGGCTCGGCTTCCCGATGCTGCTCTTCGGGGCCGCGCTGGCCAGCATCCCCGAGGAGTACGAGGCCGCGGCCCGGGTCGACGGCGCCTCGACCTGGCAGGCCTTCAGCCGGATCACGCTGCCGCTGCTGACCCCGGCGATCGGCACGGTCACCGTGCTCACCTTCATCGGCTCGTTCAACCTGTTCGCGCTGGCCTACGCCGTCGGTGGCTCGAAGGGCGACCCGGCGGGTTCGATCGACGTCCTCGGCCTGGTCTTCTATCGCACCGCCTTCGAGGGCGGGGTCAACGCCATCGGCCTGTCCTCCGCACTGGCGGTCCTCATGTTCGTGTTCATCTTCGGCATCGCTCTGGTGGCCAACCGCTACCTGCGCCGTCGGGAGGCGGAGCTGTCATGACCCTGCGCCGCCCCGCGGTCCTGATCCTGCTCGCCGGCTACGCCGTGGTCGCGGTGGGGCCGCTGCTGTTCATGCTGCTCAACTCGTTCCGGCCCAGCGCCGAGATCTTCAACGACCCGCTCGGCCTGCCGACCGAGCTCTACTTCGGCAACTACGTCGAGGCGTGGCGCGAGGCCAGCTTCGCTACGTACTTCTCCAACTCGGTGCTGGTCGTCGTGGCGGGTGTCCTGCTGTGCACCGTGGTCTCGGCGATGGCGGCCTACCCGCTGGCCCGCTACGACTTCCGAGGCAACGGGGTGCTGACCGCCTACTTCATCGCCGGTCTCACGCTGCCGATCGAGCTTGCGGTGGTGCCGATCTTCTACCTGCTGGGCTCCTTCGGCATGGTCGACTCCCACCTCGGGCTGGTCCTCGTCTACGCCGCGACCGGCATCCCGTTCTCGGTCTTCATCCTGGCTGCGTTCTTCCGCGGTCTCCCCCGCGAGCTCGAGGAGGCCGCCCGCCTCGACGGCGCCGGCGAGTTCCGGATCTTCGTGCAGGTGATGCTCCCCCTGGTCAAGCCCGCCCTCGCCACGGTCGTGATCTTCCAGTTCGTGCAGCTCTGGAACGACTTCTTCTTCCCGCTCGTGCTGCTGCGGACCACCGCGAAGTACACCCTCCCGGTCGGCCTCACCAACTTCTTCGGCGAGTACCAGACCGACTGGGGCGCTGTCTTCGCCGGCCTCGTCATCACCACCGCCCCCCTCGTCATCCTCTTCCTCTTCCTCACCCGCCAGATCGTGACCGGGTTGGTCGGCGGGATGGGCAAGTAGCGCCAGGCTCAGCGACCGCGTCTGGCGCGCAGCGTCGTGCCGTCGGTGTAGGCGACCATCCGGTTGAAGATCGCGGTCGCGCTTCGCAGCGAGGTGGCGTGCGGGACAGAGGACTCCTCGAGCAGCTCCAGCAGGTCGCGCGCGGCGCCCGACCCGGCCGCGACCGCGGCGTCGGCACAGGTGACGGCGACGTCCCGGACGATCCTGCCCTCGACGGTCCAGAGTGCCTCGAAGTGCCGATCGGCCTCGGCCACGGCGGACTGCCCGGGCAGCTCCCACGCCACCAGCGCGGCGGAGAAGGTCGGGGCGTCGTGGACCACGACCCACTCGCGCAGCAGCGGGGAGTCCGGTGTGAGCGCGACCAGCGCTGGCCGGCCCCGGTCGTCGTGCTCGGGGAAGTCCGCCATGGCCAGCGCGCCACGCGCGGTGCGCGCGAAGTCACGCCACCGCTCAGCCGACTGGCCGAAGTAGCGACCGCGCTGGAAGGTCCCGACCAGCACGCCGCGCGCGGACTGGGCAACGGCCTCGTCCTCGATGGCCCACGAGAGCGCCAGCAGCGTGCTCTTGGTCAGCGTCCAGGACGTGAGCTCGGGGTGGCGGAGGCTGAGCGAGGCGTAGATCGAACCGCTCTGCGTCACGTCCTCGGCACGACGGGCGGCGTCGATGGCCTGTTCCAGCCGCAGCCCGCGATCCCGCTCGTCCAGCACGCGTCGTACGCCGCGAACGTCGGCGCCGGTGTAGCGGCGGTGGCCGCTGGGCAGCCGGGTGGGGGCGGGGTAGCCGAACCGGGTCTCCCAGGTCCGCAGCAGCTGGGTGGAGAGACCGGTGTGGTCGGCCAGCTCACCGATGGTCAGCAGGGTCTCGTCCGATGGAGTGCTCACATCGGCCGATGCTGCCACTCCGGAGGCCGGCGCGTCTGTCATGGGGTCCATACCGAGCACCGTACCTAAACATTGTGTTTATGTTCATGTTTATGTATGGTCGTGGCCAACCACCACCACTCACACCAGGGAGATTCCTCATGCGCAAGCACCTCGCGGCCGTCGCAGCCCTCGCCACCGCCGCCGTCACCACCGCCTCACTCACCATCGCCCCGGCCCAGGCCGCGGCACCGCTCGGCACCACCAGCGTCGCCGAGGTCCTGGCCGCCGACGGCCTGGAGTTCGACCACAACTGGAAGGACTTCGACATCCTCGACCAGGCCGTGAACGACGTGATCGCCGCCAAGCATGAGAGCGCGGTCGCCGTGCTGGCCGACGGCACAGTGAAGCTGACCGCCTTCGCTCCGACCGACCGCGCGTTCCGCAAGCTGGTCCAGGACGTCGCCGGCGTGAAGGCCGAGGACGAGGCGTCGACCTACGAGCTGCTCTCCACCCTCGGAGTCGACACGATCGAGAGCGTCCTGCTCTACCACGTCGTCCCCGGCGCCCCGATCACGCTCCGCGCCGCCAAGAAGGCCGACGGCGCCAAGCTGACGACCGCCAACGGCGCCAAGCTGAAGGTCGACTACCGGAAGAAGTCCGGCCTGGTCTACCTCATCGACCAGGACCGCGACGCGAAGAACGCTTTCGTCCTTCGCGGCGCCAAGAACATCAACAAGGGCAACCGACAGATCGCCCACGGCATCCGGACCGTGCTGCGGCCGCTCGACCTCTGACCCGGTCCCGGTGCGTCCACCCGCTCTTCACATCACGGCCACGAGACTCACGCAGTCTCGTGGCCGTGACTGTGAGCGCGGAGAGCCGACCACCCCTTCTTTCACTCCACGAGGAGCGCCAGGTCGCTGGCTCGAGCCAGGCGGGCGTCGCTGGTCAGCAGCCGCATCCCGAGCCGGCTCGCCAGTTCGACGTACAGCGCGTCTGCGACCCGGAGCCGGTCCAGCCGCCCCCAGGCACCGGTCACCAGCGGCGGAATCGGGTGCCGGGTGATGGGTGCCGCTGCAAACCGGTTGAGTGCGGCGTCGGCGGTGACCGCAGTCAAGACCTCCGCACGGCGCAGGCGCGCGATGGCCGACATCACCTCGACGTCGACGTGGGCCGGCGCATGAAGAGGGCTGCCGGCCAGGGTCGCTGCGATTGGTCGCCACCCGACCCGCAGCGTGGCCAGGTCGACGAGGACGGAGGCGTCGACGACACACGCCTCGGCCTCACTCACCCAGCTCCTCCCGCGCCGCATCCAGCGCAGCGAGGACGTCGTCTCGCGTCACGGCGGATTCGACCTCGCCGAGCCCTGACAACCACGTGTCGGTGGCCCGGCGCGCCAGCGACTCGCTGAGGGCCTGCTGGGTCACCGCGGACACATTGAGTCCCGCCGAGCGGGCCTCCGCCGCCAGTTCATCCGGGAGGTACACGTTGACCCGCGCCATACACACATCATACACACTCAGGGTCGGTCAGGCGATCTCTCGCAGCAGTCGAGCCGTACGCCAGCAGAGCTCGGCCGCCGGCCCGACCAGCTTCTGACCGAGTGCTGCGACGGCGCCCGCGTCCGCCGGGCCCACCGACGACAGCACGTGGTGCCACGCGCCGGGGGCGACGGCCGCGGCGGCGACGCACGGCCAGCCACGTACCGACGACTCGCCGTCGAGTCGACCCGCCAGCGCCGCCAGCACCAGGTCGCCGGTCATCCGGTCCAGCTCGTCGCAGGTCAGCTCGATCTCGCCGTCGTGGTCCTCACCGAACTTGTCGCGCAGAATCGAGCTGTGATCCTCGGCCAGCCCGCGCCACACACGGGTGGGCAGATCGGTCATCAGGCTGAAGTCGTCGCCCTGCCACGACAGGGTGCTCCGGTCTCGGTGTCGAGCGAGCAGCTCCATCCAGTCACCCGGGTGGGCTGCCACCTGCTGGGCCACCTCCTCACTCACGGCCAGCGGCGCGGACTCGAAGAGCCGACCGTCCGCGCTCGGCACCAACCGTCCGATCACGTGGTCGCCGTCCGACAATTCGACGGCGGCGCCGAGATTGAGGCTGTCCACCAGCTCTTCAGTCCCGAGCTGCTGCCACGTGATGCTCCGGGGCGCTTGGTCGACCAGGCGGTACGCCGCCATCGGGGTCGCCGCCCACGCGTCGATCGCGTCGGCCTGCCTCGCCACTGCAGGCGCATACCCGCCGGACAGGAAGTGCTGCAGTCCGCCGTACTCGTAGAGGAACGCCTGGCGGTACACCCAGTCGTGGTCCATGATCCGACAGATCGCCTCCCGGGACCGCGGGTCTCTGGCGCCGCTCAGCTCGGACTGACCGCTCATGCGGCACGCGGTCTCCAGCGCCCGGGTGGTGATGTCACGCACCGAGTCGTCGAGGTGGATCAACGCCTGGGCCAGCAGCCAGCGCGACATCACCCATCCGGGCAGCAGATCGGGCATGGACGCGATCTGCACCAGCCGCTCGACGCGCCACCAGGCCCAGTAGAAGCGCCCGTCCGGACCGTAGGGATGCCTCTCCATCAGGTCCAGGGCTCCTGCCGCGTCCCCCGCTCGCTCCCGCGCGTTCACTGCCTGCTGGATGTGGACGTACGGCAGGTACGGGGCCAGCTCGGGATCGTTCCAGCTGGCCGTCCTTTTCCCGGAAGGGCGCTTCTGACGACGCGCCTTGGGTCGGCGACCTCGTGATTTCGGCATGGCCCCAGCCAACGCCGACCTCGGCCGCGCCGCCAGAGGGTGGCCCGGAGCTGTGGATAACCGTCGCGGATCAGCGCAGGACTACCCCTGCCGCTTCTGCGCGGGCCGGTCCTCCTTCTTGCGGGCGAGCCTCGAAACCCCCGCGAGGTTCGCGGCCTGAGAGTGCGTCGTTAGGGTCGCGTCGTGACCAATCGACCTGAGATCGTCTGCATCTGTGGGTCGGCGAGGTTCATGACCGAGATGCGCGTGGCGAACCGTGAACTGACCTTCTCCGGAGTCATCGTCGTCGGCCCGAGCGAGGCGGACGAGTCACCTACTCCCGAGCAGAAGGACGTCCTGGACGCTCTACACCGGCGCAAGATCGACCTGGCCGACCGGGTCTTGATCGTCAACCCCGGCGGGTACGTCGGAGAGTCGACTCGACGAGAAATCGCGTACGCCCACGCGTCAGGCAAGCCGATCGACTTCACCGATCCCCTCTGACGACAAGAGGCGCGTTCATCGGCGTGCTGGTACCGCCCGAGGTTCGTGACGACGGACGCTGCTCCCTCTCTGCGTTCGAGGTCGCTTGCGATCGACTGGACCACGCGGAGAACCGCCGGACAGACTCCTCGTCCTGGCCGGTCACGGTCTACAACGAGGCGATCTGCTTCTTCGGGACGACCACGATGAAAAGTCCCGCCCCTCGTAGACCTCGTCGCCGGGAGTGTTCTTCACCGTCCTGACATTACGTCTGCCGATCCACGAACGCCCTACATGCGGCAGATCCGGACGGCGGTGACCTGGCCACCTGATGCCGATCCAGAACGGTGGCTGGTCCACCGCCCAGCCCGGGACACCCCAGCAGGACGTCAGGCGGTGCGCACCCGCACCCCGCGACCCTCCAGCTGGTCGAGCGCGTCCGCCGGGATCGCCTCGTCGGTCACCACGGTCCACGGCGGCTCGATGTCGAGCCAGGCCGGGGCGGGCTGGTCGAGCTTGGAGGAGTCGGCGAGCACGACGACCTGGTCGGCGCGGGCCGCGGCCTGCTCCTTCACCCAGGTCTCCTCCACCGTGGGCTCCCCCAGCCCGCGGACCGGGTGGATGGCGTCGGCGCCCAGGAACGCCACGTCGAAGCGGTACCGGTCCAGCGCCAGCGAGGCCAGCGGCCCGATGACGCCGTGGCTCAGCGGCTGCACCCGGCCACCGGTGATGACCACGTCGATGTCGGGCGCGCGGGACAGCAGGCTGGCCGCCTCGAGCCCGCGCGTGACAACCGTCAGCGGTCCCCGGTCGACCAGACAGCCGGGCCAGCGCCAGGCAGGTGGTCCCCGCGTCGAGGAACACGGTGGCCTGCGGCGTGACCATCTCCACAGCCACCGCCGCGATCGCGGCCTTGGCGCCGGGGTTCAGCCGCTGGCTCTCAGTGAACGGGCGCTCGTGGAAGACGTCGGGGGCGAGCGCACCGCCGTACGTCCGGGTGATCCGTCCCTGCCGCTGCAGCTGGGACAGGTCGCGGCGGATGGTGGAGGGCGAGACCCGGAGCCGCTCGGCCAGCGCCTCCACGTCGTCGACGCCGTCGCGGACCAGCGCGACCATCGCGTCGTGCCGCTCGCGGGTCGCGCGCCGTACGGTCGACTCCTCGGTCATGACGTGTAGGTCGCCCGGATGTTGTCGACGTACGGCGCGTAGTCGACCGCCGCGAGGTAGGCCGACAGCATCGTGCCGTGCCCCGCCTTGCCGGAGCCGGCGATGTCGAAGGCCGTGCCGTGGTCGACCGAGGTGCGCAGGATCGGCAGGCCGACCGTCACCGAGATGGTGCCGTCGAAGTCGAAGGTCTTGGCCGGGATGTGGCCCTGGTCGTGGAAGTGCGAGAGCACACCGTCGAAGCGGCCGACCAGGCCCTGGTGGAACACCGAGTCGGCGGGCACCGGGCCCGACGACGTCCAGCCCGTCGGCCTGCGCGGCCTCGACCGCCGGGGCGAGGTGGACGATCTCCTCGTCGCCGAAGGCGCCGTTCTCGCCACCGTGCGGGTTGATCGCCGCGACGGCCAGCCGCGGGTTGTCGACGCCGAACACCGTCAGCGCCGTGTGCGCCTTGCGGATCGACTCCCCCGCCAGCCTGCTTGATCCGTCAGAGGGCCGTACGCAGCGAGACGTGGCGGGTGCTGAAGAGATCCGACGTGGGGGTTCGCGGCGGTCGCGTTGCGACCACCATCATCGTGCCCGATTGGTGACCGCGTGAGGTCGGCCAGCATCTCGGTGTGACCGAGGTGCTT
>CAWDZH010000002.1:0-240004 GCA_963806945.1 uncultured Actinomycetota bacterium | reverse complement strand
GCTACGTCACGCCGAGTCGGTACCGAATCCGAGCAGCTAAGCGACGACTCGGCACCGTATGCGTGCGACCAAGAGCCGACTCGGCGCGTCAGTCGGTCTCGGCCTTGGTGTCGCGGGCAATGAACGCCTGCATCATCTCCGACGCCGTGCTGCGGCCGGCGACCACCGAGTCGACGTGCTGGGCGATCGGCGCGTCGACGCCGGTCTGGTGGGCGAGGGCCAGCAGCGAGGAGCAGGACTTGGCGCCCTCGGCGACCTGGCGGGTCGAGGCATAGATCTCCTCGGTGGTCATCCCCTGGCCGAGCTTCTCGCCGAAGCTGCGGTTGCGTGACAGCGGCGAGGAGCACGTGGCAACCAGGTCGCCCAGGCCGGCCAGGCCCATCAGGGTCAGCGGGTTGGCACCGAGGGCCATCGCGAGCCGGGCGGTCTCGGCCAGACCCCGCGTGATGACCGACGCGGTCGTGTTGTCGCCGAAACCGAGACCGACCGCCATGCCGACGGCGAGCCCGACGACGTTCTTGTAGGCGCCGCCCAGCTCGCAGCCGAGGACGTCGACGGAGGTGTAGGGCCGGAAGGCTGTGGAGTGGCACATGTCCTGCAGCCGCTTGGCGACATCCTCGTCGACGCACGCCACCACGGACGCGGCCGGCTCGCGGTTGGCGATCTCGCGAGAGAGGTTCGGACCGCTGACCACCGCGATGCGGCCCTCGTCGGCGCCGGTGACCTCGGCGATGACCTCGCTCATCCGCTTGAGGCTGCCGAGCTCCACGCCCTTCATGAGGGAGACCAGTGGCACCTCGGGGAGCACGGGCGCCCACTCGGCGAGGTTCTCGCGGAACGACTGGGACGGTACGGCGAAGATGATCGCGTCGGCACCGTCGACGGCCGCTGCCGGGTCGTGGGTCGCGGTGACCGTTCCGGGCAGCTTGATGTCGGGCAGGTAGTCGGGGTTCTCGTGCGTCTCGGTGATCGCCGCGCAGACCTCCTCGCGTCGACCCCAGATGGTCACGTCGTTCCCGGCGTCGGCCAGCACGATCGAGAACGCGGTGCCCCAGGATCCTGCCCCGAACACGGCGATCCGGCTCATCGGGCCTCCCTCCTCTTGTGCGGGTTTCCGATCTCGCGGACTCCCGCAGTCTTCTGGTCGAACAGCTTGCTCGGTGGAGTCTCCTCCCGCAGGTCGGCGACGAGCTCCACCACCGCCGCCATGATCCGGGTCGTGGCCGCGTTGATGGTCTCGGCGCTCCGCGTCCGGGTCAGCAGGTCGCTGAGGTCGACGGGGTCGCCGGCCTTCATGAGGATCCGTTGGCGCGGCACCAGCCGCAGCCTTGCAGAGTACGGCGGCAGCAGCCTCTGAGCGCCCCACTGGCCGACCGGGATCACCGGGCATCCGGTCTCGAGGGCGATCCGTGCCGCCCCGGACTTGCCCTGCATCGGCCACAGGTCGGGATCGCGGGTGAGGGTTCCCTCGGGGTAGACCACGACGCATTCACCGTCACGCACCGCCTCCACAGCAGCGTCGAAAGCACCCACCGCGTTGCGGCTCAGCCGTTCGACGGGAATCTGTCCGGCCGAACGGAGGAAGCCCGACAGCGCCCGATTCTTGAACAGCCCCGACTTCGCGAGGTACCGCGGCAGCCGGCCATGGTCGTAGACGAAGTGGGCCGAGAGCAGCGGATCGACATGGGAGAGGTGATTGACCGCGACGATGCAGCCGCCGGTGGCCGGGATCTTCTCCCCATCGATCCACGTGCGACTCGCGATGGTGAGCACCGTCGGCTTGACGAGGGCGACACCGACCCGGAACGCCCACCCACGCTTCTGCTGGAGCTTCCGAACCGTCACGTGCATCCTTCGCTGGGGCGGTCCGCCTGGCGGTCGCCGAGCGGTCGGGTGGGTGCGCGGAATGCTACTCCCCCAGGTGACAGGATCAGCGTCGATGAGACACCCGCAGTTCGTGGTCCTGCTGCCCGTCAAGGCGCCTGCCCTCGGCAAGTCGCGGCTGCGCGTGCCGGACCACCTCCGGCCGGGACTCGCGACCGCATTCGCCCTCGACGCCCTCACCGCCGCCCGGGCGACACCCGGCGTGGCGCAGGTAGTCGTGGTCACCTCCGATCCGGGCTTCGCCCGGCGGTGCGCCGCGCTCGGTCTGGCCAGCGTGCCCGACGGCGACGGCCTGAACGACTCGCTCGTTAGGGCGGCTGCCGCAGTCAGACCACGGTGGCCGGACCTGGTCCCGGTGGCCCTGTGTGCGGACCTTCCGTGCCTGCGACCCGACGACCTCGCCCTGGCCCTGGCCCAGGTCACGGGTGAGGGGTCCTGGTTCGTTGCCGATGCCGACCGGGTCGGGACCACGATGTACGCCGCGGCGTACGACCGTTTCGCGCCACGCTTCGGGGCGGGGTCTCGAGCAGCGCACGGCGCTGCCGGCGCGATGGAGATCGAGGGTGACCTGTGCTCGCTGCGGCGTGACGTCGACGACGAGTCCACCCTCGCCGCAGCGGTGCTGCTCGGTGCCGGGTCGTTCACGCAGGCCGCGGTCGCCCTGCTTCCGCCCCAGTAGCAGTACAGACGACGACAGGGGCCGTCCTGTCGGACGGCCCCTGTCGTGTGGTGGTGAATCAGGACTTCTTGGCGGCCGTCTTCTTGGCGGGCGCCTTCTTGGCAGCCGTCTTCTTGGCCGGTGCCTTCTTCGCAGCCGTCTTCTTGGCCGGCGCCTTCTTCGCAGCCGTCTTCTTGGCGGGCGCCTTCTTCGCAGCCGTCTTCTTGGCCGGTGCCTTCTTGCGGGCGCCTTCTTGGCCGGTGCCTTCTTCGCAGCCGGTGCCTTCTTGGCCGGCGCCTTCTTGGCGGGTGCCTTCTTGGCGGGCGCCTTCTTGGCCGGTGCCTTCTTGGCCGGGGACGTGGCCTTCTTCGCGGCCGCGGCCGCCTTCTTCGCCGGCGCCGTGGCCTTCTTCGCGGCCGGCCCGGCCGCGCTGGCCACTGCCTTGGGCAGCTTCTTGGCGCCGGACACCACGTTCTTCAGGTCCTGGCCGGGCGTGAACTTCGGCACGGACTTCTTCTTGGCCTTCATGCGAGCTCCTGTCTGGGGATTGCGAACCCAGCGGGCATCGCGCACCCGCTTCTCGAACGAACCGAAGCCCGTGATCGCGACCTTCTCGCCCTTCGCTACCTCTCGGGTGATCGTGTCGAGCACCGAGTCGAGGGCGTGGGCGGCCTGCTTCCGATTGCCCTCGAAACGCGCAGACAGTGTGTCGATGAGTTGTGACTTGTTCACGGACTTCCCTTCCAATGAACGGCGGGGTCGAGCTTTTGCTCGACTACTCCTAGGCAAACTAGGCATTCATGGCGCAGGTCACAATGACCACGCCGGTGCGCATTCCCCTTATTTTGTGGCGGTCCAGAGCGTTCTGGACGCAGCGACCGCGCTCCGGAAATGACGAAACCCCTTGCTGGGCAAGGGGTTTCGGTGATTCGAGGGACTCAGAGAGTGGCCGGTTTCCAGCGCTGACGGGTCTTCTCGAAGGCTGCAATTTTGTCTTCGCGTGACAGCGTGATGCCGACGTCGTCGAGACCTTCCAGCAATCGCCACCGGGTGTAGTCGTCGATGTCGAAGGTGTCCTCGATCCCATCGACCCCTCCACCGGCACGGACGGTGCGGGCCTCGAGGTCGACCGCGATCTCCGTGCCCGGCTCCTGTTCGAGCAGATCCCAGAGCCGTTGCACGACCTTCTCGTCCACCTCCGCCGCGAGCAGGCCGGCCTTGCCGGAGTTGCTGCGGAAGATGTCGGCGAACCGGGACGACAGCACGACCTTGAAGCCGTAGTTCTGCAGTGCCCACACCGCGTGTTCACGCGACGAACCAGTGCCGAAGTCCGGGCCGGCCACCAGCACCGAGCCGGCGGCGTAGGCACGGTTGTTGAGGACGAAGGTCGGGTCGTTGCGCCAGGCCGCGAAGAGTCCGTCCTCGAAGCCGGTCCGCGTCACCCGCTTGAGGTAGGAGGCCGGGATGATCTGATCGGTGTCGACGTTGCTGCGGCGCAGCGGAACTCCGACGCCGGTGTGCGTGGTGAACTGCTCCACAGGTCAGCCCTCCTGTTCGGTGATGGGTTCGAGATCCGCCGGGGACGACAGCGTGCCGCGGATCGCCGTGGCGGCCGCGACCGGAACCGACACGAGGTGGGTACGGCCTCCCTTGCCCTGCCGGCCCTCGAAGTTGCGGTTGGACGTCGACGCGCTGCGTTCTTCAGGGGCGAGCTGGTCGGGATTCATGCCGAGACACATCGAACATCCCGCACCACGCCACTCGCCCCCGGCCTCCTTGAAGATCACGTCGAGCCCCTCGTCCTCGGCCTGCAACCGGACCCGGACCGAGCCGGGAACGACCAGCAGCCGGGTGTCCGGAGCGACCTGGCGTCCCTCGATGATGCCCGCCGCCAGCCGCAGGTCCTCGATCCGGCCGTTGGTGCAGGAGCCCACGAAGACGGTGTCGACCTTGATGTCACGCATCGGTGTCCCGGCCTCGAGGCCCATGTAGGTCAGTGCCTTCTCGGCGGAGAGCGCGTCGCTGGCGTCGTCGAAGTCGGCCGGCGCCGGAACTCGCCCTGCCAGGGGCACACCCTGGCCGGGGTTGGTCCCCCAGGTGACGAACGGCGACATCTGCGAGGCGTCGAGCACGATCTCCCGGTCGAACGTTGCGTCGTCGTCGGTGCGCAGGCTCGTCCAGTGGTCGACGGCCGCCGTCCAGTCCTCGCCCTTCGGGGCTTCGGCGCGGCCCTCGATGTAGTCGAAGGTCGTCTGGTCGGGGCCGATGAGACCGGCCTTGGCGCCCCACTCGATCGACATGTTGCAGACGGTCATCCGGCCTTCCATCGACAGCTCCTCGATGGCCGGTCCGCGGTATTCCACGACGTAGCCCTGGCCGCCTCCGGTGCCGGTGTGGGTGATCAGGGTGAGGACGAGATCCTTGGCCGTGACCCCTGGCGGGAGGCTTCCGTTGACGGTCACCGCCATCGTCTTCGGCCTGGCCTGCATCAACGTCTGGGTGGCGAGCACGTGCTCGACCTCGGACGTGCCGATCCCGAAGGCGAGGGCGCCGAACGCGCCATGAGTACTGGTGTGGCTGTCGCCGCACACGATGGTCATGCCCGGCTGGGTGAGTCCGAGCTGGGGCCCGATGATGTGGACGATGCCCTGGTCGATGTCACCGAGCGAGTGCAGGCGTATGCCGAATTCCTCGGCGTTGCGGCGCAGGGTCTCGACCTGCGTGCGGCTCACCGGGTCGGCGATCGGCTTGTCCCAGTCGATGGTCGGGACGTTGTGGTCCTCGGTGGCAAGGGTCAGGTCGGGGCGTCGTACCCCTCGACCGGCGAGACGGAGCCCGTCGAACGCCTGGGGACTGGTGACCTCGTGGATCAGGTGGAGGTCGATGTAGAGGAGGTCCGGCTCCCCGTCGCTCGACCGGACGACGTGCTCGTCCCACACCTTCTCGGCCAGGGTCCTGCCCATGACAGTCCTCCTCCACTTCGTAATGGTTCCGAGACAGCCTACGCCTTGCCATCCACAATTCGAGACGGCAGTATTGGCATATGGACACCACGAGCGGAGTGGGCGTGCTGGACAAGGCTGCCCTCGTCCTCACCGCCCTGGAATCGGGACCAGCCACGCTGGCCGGTCTGGTCGCGAGCACCGGACTGGCCCGGCCCACCGCCCACCGGCTGGCTGTTGCGTTGGAGCACCACCGGCTGGTCGCCCGCGACCTCCAGGGTCGCTTCGTGCTCGGCCCTCGGCTCGCGGAGCTGTCGTCGGCGGCCGGTGAGGACCGGCTGCTCGCGACCGCCGGACCGGTGCTGGCCCGACTGCGCGACATCACCGGCGAGTCGGCACAGCTCTGGCGCCGCCAGGGGGACCACCGCGTCTGCGTGGCCGCGGCGGAGCGTCCCTCGGGTCTGCGGGACACCATCCCGGTCGGCACCCAGCTCACGATGAACGCCGGGTCGGCCGCACAGGTGCTGCTCGCGTGGGAGGACCCGGACCGGATGCAGCGCGGTCTCCAGAACGCCCAGTTCTCGGCCGCTGCCCTCTCCGGCATCCGTCGACGCGGCTGGGCCCAGTCGGTCGGTGAACGGGAGCAGGGCGTCGCCTCGGTGTCCGCACCCGTGCGCTCCCCCAGTGGCAAGATCATCGCCACGGTCTCCGTCTCGGGACCTCTGGAGCGCCTGTCGCGTCAACCGGGACGGATGCACGCCCCCGCCGTTCTGGCGGCCGCCGAGCGACTGTCCGAGTCGTTGCGCCGGGCCGCCGCTGCGGAGTGACCAGCCCTACCGCCACTGCTCGAGATACGTCGTGATCTCTGCATCGGTGAGCCCGTGGCTGCGTCGAAGACCGCGCGCCATCGTGGCGAGATAGGCCGCAGCAGGCTCGCCCCGCTCGAGCTGGTGTGGATCAGAGGCGCTGAACGTCACGACCGGTCGACCGTCGAGCTCGCCGGTCAGGTGGAGGGTCTCGTAGCGCCCGGGGCCGAGCACCTGGCGACCGTGACCGAGCACCTCGGCCAGGTCGTGGTCGACGCCGGGCTCGCGTCCCATCTCCTGCTCGACGACGTCGGACAAGGCGGCGGACGGGAGCAGGTACGCGGTGCTCAGCACCTCACCGTCGCCGTCCGGGTCGTGGAAGGCGACCGCCCCTCCCCAGGTCGGGCTCTCCCAGGCGAAGAACAGCCGTCCGGGCATCGTGTACGGCCGCACGTCGAGCGCCGCGACGGGCGCCCGGGCACCCGGATAGGTCCGGGACGCCCCCGGCGGGCAGCCACCCAGCAGGTAGCAGCCGAACCGGTCGGGGTCGACGTTGGAGCCGTAGGCGGCGTACCAGAGTTGCTCGCTCAGAACAGTGCCTCCTGCTCGAGCTGCAGCAGGAGTTGTTTGCGTTCGAGTCCCCCGGCATAGCCGGTGAGGGTGCCGTTGGCGCCGATGATCCGGTGGCAGGGGATGACGATCGGGATCGGGTTCTGGCCGTTGGCCAAGCCGACCGCCCGGGAGGCGGCGTTGGTGCGGCCGAGCCGCTGCGCGATCTGCCCGTACGACGCGGTCTCGCCGTACCCGACCTCGCGCAGCTGGGCCCACACGAGCTGCTGCCAGGCGCTGCCGCGCGGCGCCAGCGGGAGATCGAACTCCTTCAGCTCGCGGGCGAAGTACGCCGTGAGCTGCTCGGCCGCGCGTGCGAGCACCGGATGGTCGTCGCGCCGTTCACCGATCGGCCGACCGGTGTCCGGCCGGAACGGCGAGAACTCGATCGCGGCGAGCTCGCCGCCGACCTCGACGAGCCGCAGCTCACCGATCGGGCTGTCGAGGACGGTCCACATGTCAGGTCTCCTTCAAGACGTCGAGCGTGTGCCACAGGTGCAGCAGGGCGTAGGAGCGCCAGGGGCGCCAGTCGTCGGCCACCGCAGCGGCGTGCGCAGGGTCGTGTCCGAGCCCGCGCAGCGCGTCGCGGATGCCGATATCGGTCGGCAGGAACACGTCGGGGTGACCGAGCGCGCGCATCGCGACGTAGTCGGCCGTCCACGGCCCGATGCCCGGCAGGTCGAGCAGCGACCGGCGTACATCGTCCCGATCGAGTCCGTGACCGAGGTCGAGCCGCTCCTCGTCCAGCGCCGCGGCGAGGCCCACCAGCGCCCGGCCTCGGGCCCGCGGCATCGGCAGCGACTCGGGAGCGACCGCCCCCAGTGCGGCGGCGGAGGGGAAGACATGGGTGAGCGCGCCCTGGGGCTCGGGCAGCGGCGTCCCGTGTTCGACCACGATGCGGGCCGCGACCGTGCGGGCCCCCGCGACGCTGACCTGTTGCCCGATGACGGTGCGCACGGCGAGCTCGTTCCCGTCGGGGTGCCCAGGCACCCGCAGTCCGGGGCGCAGGCGCACCAGTGGCCCGATGACCGGGTCGCCGGCAAAGGCGTCGTCGACGGCGATCGGATCGCAGTCGGCGTCGAGCATCCGGCGCGTGCGTTCGACCGCGGCACCGATGTCGCGGAGGTCGGTGAGCCGGAACCGGGCGGGCACGAACGCCGTACGGTCGCGGTCGAGGTGATCGGTGAGCTCGATCCGGACCGTGCCCGGCCCGTGGGGGAGGTCCAGGGTGCGGGCGTACCAGCCGGGCCCGGCCTCCTCGATGCCCGCGATCGCATGCCCGGCGAGGAAGGCGAGCAGCGCGCGTCCGGCGAACGGGGTTCTGACCGCCAGCCGCATCCGCACCTCCCCGGTGACGGCGCCGCCGCCGCGGCCGCCACGCAGCTGTGTCGGGCTGGCGGCGTACACCTCGCGCACGGTCTCGTTGAACTGCCGCACGCTGGCGAAGCCCGAGGCGAAGGCGACATCGGCGAAGCCGAGGCCGGTGGTCTCGATCAGGATCCGGGCAGTCTGGGCGCGGCGAGCCCGGGCGAGCGCCAGCGGTCCCGCGCCCAGCTCGCCGGAGAGGATCCGGGACAGGTGACGGGGGGTGTATCCCAGGCGCGAGGCCAGTCCTTCGACACCGTCGCGATCGACCACGCCGTCGGCGATCAGGCGCATCGCCCGGCCGGCGAGATCGGCCGCGACGTCCCAGTCGGGACTCCCCGGCGTGGCGTCGGGCAGGCAGCGCTTGCACGCGCGGTAGCCGGCAGCCTGCGCGGCGGCGGAGCTGGGGTGGAAGGTGACGTTGCGGTAGGCCGGGGTCCGCGCCGGACACGAGGGGCGGCAATAGATGCCGGTCGTCCGGACCGCGGTGAAGAACACCCCGTCGAAGCGACGATCACGACTCTTCACGGCCCGGTAGGACGACTCCGGGTCGAGGCGCAGCGTCGGGGACATGCCCCCATCCTGCCCCACCCCCCCACCCGACTCTGGCGGGAATCGGACACGGGGGTTGAGTCGCCACGAAATCGGGTTGAGTCGCCAGTAAATCGGGTTGAATCGCCGATCGTTGCGGGAGTGCCGGACGACTCAGCGAAACTTCTTGGCGACTCGACGAGATTTTCTGGCGACTCAACCTTCCTTCGAGGACCCGGACCGTCGCACCGACGACGCGGGACGCACAATGAACGAATGATCCTGTTCGCTGCGCTCCATCCGCCTCGAGCAGCGCTCGATGCGGCGATGGACGTGCTGCGGCAGGCAGTTGAGATCTCCAGTGACGAACCGGCGGATCCTCCCCTACGCCGGTGGCTGGGACGTCGGGCGCGCGCGCCGAGCGCTCCGGCATCTGGTGCAGAGGACGTGGTGTGCTCTCCCCCGGAATTCATCCACCTGGTGGTGGCCAGGTTCGGCAACCTGACCAGCGGCGACGTCGAGGCATTGCGCCGGGCCCTGACCACGGCGGGGCCGACCTGGCCCTCGCCGACCGTGCGGATCGCCGGTTCCACGATCCTCGAGTCGTCAGGCTCGCACTCCATCGCGGTCACCCTGAAGGGCGAGGTGGACGAACTCGCGGACCTGGCGAGGAACGTGAAGTCGTCCGCGCAGCGTCTCGGGCTCTTCCTCGACCGACGTGACTTCACGCCGGCCATCGCGGTGGCGCCACTCGCCGACGCAACCCCAGGCCCCTCCGGCCAGGCAGCGCTCGCGGCCCTCGGCGACTTCGAGGGGGAAGACTGGACCGCGGACCACATCTCGATGATGCGGAACGTGTCCGACTCGGCGCCCCCGCAGGAGCTCGCTCGCATCCCGCTGCGCTCGTGACCGACATTGCGCGTGGTGACGACTCTGGCGGGAATCGGACACCGCCCTGGACCCTGTCCCCTGAGCGCTACTGACGGAGCCGGACCAACAGACCGTCGTCGTACGCCGTCGCCCAGAGTTGACCGTCGAACTCGATCACGTCGCCCCCGCTGGTCAGGTCGGGTGCGGCCAGTCGGGTGGTGAGCTCGCCGGTCTCGGAGTCCACCAGCGTGAGGAAGTCGTCCGCGGTGCCGCGGACCCAGACACCCTGCTCGGTGGCACGCACCGCGAGCACCTGCAGCGGCAGGGTGTCGAGGACCTTCAACGAGTTGGCATCGACCCGCGCCAACCCCTCGCCGTACCCCACCCACACGTCGTCCGCGACCGAGACACTGGTCGCGTTCGGCAGATCGGCTACTCGCCCGGTGATCTTCCCGGCCTCCAGGTCGACCCGCAGCGCCAGGCCGTCGTACGAGCAGATCACCCAGAGGACGCCGTCGTCTGCGGAGTCCGCGGTGTCGGTGCAGTAGGTCCCCAGGTCGATGGTCTCGGCGACCCGGCCGCGATCGGTCAGACCCTCGAGCCGGTCGCCGTCGCCCGTCAGCACCCACAGCGACCCGCCGCTGGACGTGAGCCGACCCTGCTCGTTGATCTTGGGTACGTCCACCGTCTGGAACTCGTTGGTGGCGGGGTCGACACGGATCAACGTGCCTCCGGTGGCGCAGGCCCACACGGCGGTGTCACTGACACCGATGCCCTGGCACACGGGTTGCTGGAAGATGTCGGCGTCGATGGTGGCGACCACGTCCCCGTCCGGTGAGATCCGCTCCACTGCGCCGTTGTCGCGCTTGACCCACAGCGACCCGAACCCCTCGGCGAGCCAGTCCGGGCTGTCAGAGATCCGGACCTTGCGGTCGAAGCGGGCCGGATCAGCCGCCGGGAGAGCCGCGTCCGACGGGCCAGCTGTCTCCGACGACTCCCGATCCGTGGCCTGAATGGGGCCGTTCGACTCCCGCGAGTCGTCGCCGCACCCCGCGAGTGCCGCGGTCACGAGCAACGTCGCCGCTGCCACCGGGTTCAGCCTTCGGTTCACGCCACCCACCCCTACCCTGCCAGTGACGCGGTCCAGTCTGCCGCACTCCACCGGCCCCTGTCCTCGCGGAAATCGGACACGGGGTTCAGTCGCCACAGAATCGGGTCGAGTTGCCACACAGTGGAGTTGAATCGCCACTTGGCAGGGGCCGTCCTGGCGATTCGGTGCGAATTCCTGGCGATTCGGCGAGATTTCCTGGCGACTCAACCCTGGGCGCCATCCGGATGTGGAATGTGTACCCCCGACCGGATTCGAACCGGCGCTACCGCCTTGAGAGGGCGGCGTCCTGGGCCGCTAGACGACGGGGGCCGGGACTGCTGTGCAGCGATCGGAACCCTAGCGAAGCGCCAGGATCCAGACCAAATCCCGGGCTCCCGTCGACGGGAGATCCGGGATCTCGCTGGGATACTAGGACTCGAACCTAGACTAACTGGACCAGAACCAGTCGTGCTGCCAATTACACCATATCCCAATGCTGGCGGGCTTTTCGTGGCCCTGACCGCGACCCCTGAGGGCCGGGGAGAAACCCTACACGCGGGCCTCGGGAGCAGCCAAAACGGCCGGGTCGGTGGCGGTGGTGAGCCCCAGCTGCCGGGCCACGAACCACGCCAGCGCCAGGTAGGTGAGCGACTGGGTGAGCGTCACCGGGATGCTCCACCAGGTGCCGCCGGAGGGGTTGAGGGCCGAGGCCATGTCCCCGAAGGCGAGGGCGACGCTGAACGCCAGCCAGTTGTTCAGCACGTGCATCGCGATGCCGGCCTCGAGGCCGCCGGTGACGATCACCAGGGTGCCGGCGACGAGCCCGAACGCGAACCGGTCGAAGAAGATCGGCGCGTCCTGGGCGCCGTGAGCGAGGGCGAAGAGCAGCGACGAGGCGCCCACGGCCACGACCGGGCTGCGGAAGAGCCCGCCGAAGGCCTGGAGGATGTAGCCGCGGAAGGCGTACTCCTCCGCGGCCGCCTGCAGCGGCGTCAGGAAGAGGACGACGAGCAGGAAGTTGCGCAGCGTCGGCGTGAACTCGTTGAGGCCGCCGTTCAGTGAGGTCGAGGCCTGCTCGGGGAGCAGGGCGGAGACGATCACGGTCGCGATCAACGCCACGAAGGCGAGGCCCATGCAGATGAACAGGTACTGCCAGCGCAGCCGCGGGAACACCGACGAGACCCAGCGCGGTCGTAGCCCGTGGAGGAACCGCACCAGGAGCCACGCCAGCGGGATGAGACCCGCGAGCGCGAGGTTGAGGTAGGCCAGGCCGGCCGGCGTCGGCGACGTCAGGTCGACCAGCCGAGCGACCGAGGACGAGACCTCCTGGCCGGTCGCCGCGTAGTACGCCGCGAACGGCACGATCACCAGCAAGGGGAGGACCAGCACCATCCCCAGCGCCAGCGCGAGCAGGCCCACCAGCGGACGCCACTTGCCGGGCCAGCCGCCCCTCAGCACCAGGTGGTAGGGCAGCCCGGTTCGGGCCGGTGCGACGTCGTACTCCGGGGCGATGCTCATGACAGCGCTCCCGCCAGCCGTGCGAGGCTCCGGTCGCGGCCGAGCAGCTCGAGCGACTCGAACAGCGGCGGGGAGATCTTGCGGCCGGTCGCGGCGATCCGCACCGGGCCGAACGCGAGTCGGGGCTTGAGGCCGAGTCCATCGACCAGGGCCGCGCGCAGCGCCTCCTCGATGGCGGCGGTCGACCACTGGGACAGCGATGCGAGGGCGTCGTGTGCTGTCTTCACCACGTCACGACCGGCGTCGTCCACCTGTTCGTGGCGTTCGAAGTCGGCCTCGTCGACGAAGAGGAAACCGAGCATGTCCGGCGCCTCGGTGAGCTTGTTCATCCGCTCCGCGACCAGCGGCATCGCCAGCTCGAGCAGCGCCGCGTCGGAGTCGTGGACCGGGTCGCCCACCACACCCGCCTCCTTGAGGTGCGGCAGCACCCGGTGGGTGAGGTCCTCGATGGTCAGCATCCGCATGTGATCGGCGTTGATCGCCTCGGCCTTCTTGAGGTCGAAGCGCGCCGGGTTCGGGTTGACGTCGGCGATGTCGAACTTCTCGACCATCTCCTCGAGCGTGAACACGTCACGGTCCGCCGCGATCGCCCAGCCGAGCAGGGCCAGGTAGTTCAGCACGCCCTCGGGCAGGAAGCCGGCGTCGCGGTACATGAACAGGTGGGCCTGCGGATCGCGCTTCGACAACTTCTTGTTGCCCTCCCCCATCACCAGTGGCAGGTGACCGAACTCGGGGACCGCCGACGACAGGCCCAGGTCGACCAGCGCCCGGTGCAGCGGGATCTGTCGCGGCGTCGAGGAGAGCAGATCCTCGCCGCGCAGCACGTGGGTGATGCCCATCAGCGCGTCGTCGACGGGGTTGACCAGCGTGTAGAGCGGGTCGCCGTTGGCCCGACAGAGCGCGAAGTCCGGCACGAACTCGGTCTCGAACGTGACGTCGCCGCGCACCAGGTCGGTCCAGGTGACGCTGCCCTCCGGCATCCGGAAGCGGACCACGGATGCCCGGCCCTCGGCCTCGAACGCCGCACGTCCCTCGGCGGACAGGTCGCGGCAGAACCCGTCGTACCCCTGCACCTTCGAGCCGGCCTCCTTGCGGCGGGCGGTCACCTCGTCGGTGGTGCAGAAGCAGTCATAGGTGTACGACGAGCCGGCCAGCCGGGCGAGCACGTCGCGGTAGATCTCGGTGCGCTCGGACTGGCGGTAGGGGCCGTGCGGGCCGCCGATCTCCGGGCCCTCGTCCCAGTCGAGGCCGAGCCAGCGCATCGCGCCGAGCATGCCGGCGTAGGACTCCTCGGTGCTGCGCTCCTTGTCGGTGTCCTCGACGCGGAACACGAACGTGCCGCCGTGGTGGCGTGCGAAGGCCCAGTTGTAGAGCGCCGAGCGCGCGAACCCCACATGGGGTGAGCCGGTCGGCGAGGGGCAGAACCGGACACGGACAGGGGTGTTCATCGCTTCTCCACCTTGTTGGTGAGGCTGCCGAGGCCGGCGATCGAGACTTCCACCTCGTCGCCCACCTCCATCGGACCGACGCCCTCGGGGGTGCCGGTGAGGATCACGTCGCCGGGCAACAGGGTCATCACGCTGCTGACGTGGGCGATCAGGGTCGGGATGTCGAAGATCAGGTCGCGGGTGTTGCCGTCCTGCACCACCTCACCGTTGAGGTGGGTCTGCAGGGAGACGCCGTCAGCGAAGGCCTGCGGGTCGAGGTCGGTCTCGATCCAGGGCCCCAGCGGGCAGAAGGTGTCGAAGCCCTTGGCGCGGGTGAACTGCACGTCCGAGGCCTGGAGGTCGCGGGCGGTCACGTCGTTGGCGATCGTGTAGCCGTGGATGACGTCGGTGGCCTGCGCCGCCGGTACGTCGCGGCAGATCCGGCCGATGACGACGGCGAGCTCGCCCTCGTAGTGCAGGTTCTCGGTCTGCTTCGGGTAGTAGATCGACTCCCCCGGACCGATCACGCTGGTGTTCGGCTTCAGGAACATCAGCGGTTCCTCGGGCACGTCGTGGCCGAGCTCGGCGGCGTGGGCGGCGTAGTTGCGGCCGATGCCGACCACCTTGCTGCGAGGAAGGACCGGCGCGAGCAGTCGCACGTCGGCGAGCTGGTGCTCCTCCTGGGTGGCCTTCACCCCGACGTACAGCGGGTCGCCGGCCAGCGCCACGACCACGCTGTCGTCGGCGGGCTGGCCGAACTCGTCGACCTCGCCCGTGATCACGCCGTACTGGGGGTCTTCTCCGGTGGTGAACCTTGCGATGCGCACGGGCCCGACCCTATCGACCGGCCCACACCCGCCGGGCATCGACGGCGTCGTGCCACAGGCTCACTCGTACGCCGCCTGCGCGGCCGCCTCGGCGAGGCGCGCCAGGGTGACGGCGACGTCGGCCTCCGTGGTCGACCAGTTGCTCACCGAGATCCGGAGCACCGCCCGGTCGTGCCACACCGACCCGCTGGTCCAGGCCGTGCCGTCGGCGAGCATCCGGGCCACCACGTCGCGGGTGCGCCCGTCGGACCCGAAGGTCGCGCACACCTGCGTGAAGACCACATCGTGCAGCACCTCAGCACCAGCGATCTCGGCGATCCCCTGGGCGAAGGTGTGGGCGTGGCCGGCCATCCGGTCGACGAGGTCGGCGACGCCGTCCCGGCCCAGAGATCGCAGCACCGCCCATACCGGAACCGCGCGACCACGGCGGCTGAGCTCGGGCACCTTCTCGAACGGCTCGCCGGCGGCGTCGCGGACGAGGTAGGCGCCGGCCATGGACATCGACCGCCGTAGCGCCGCCGCGTCACGGACGATCGCGAGGCCACAGTCGTAGGGGACGTTGAGGGTCTTGTGGGCGTCGGTGGCCCAGGAGTCGGCGTCCTCGTATCCCGCGACGAGATGCCGGTAACGGGGCGAGGCAGCGGCGAAGAGGCCGAAGGCGCCGTCGACGTGCACCCAGGCACCGTGCTCGTGCGCGACGGCCACGGCTTCCGCGAAGGGGTCGAACGCGCCGGTGTGGACGTTGCCCGCCTGCAACGTCACCACGGTGGGGCGGCCGTCCCCGTCGGCCAGGGCCACCCGCAGCGCCTCCGGGTCGAGCCGACCCTGCGCGTCGGCGGCCACCGGCTCCGGTGCGCCGAGCCCGAGGTAGCGGAGCACCAGGTCGACCGAGTCGTGACGCTCCTCCCCCACGAGCACGCGCACGCCCGGGGAGCCGACCAGCCCGCGCTCGGCGACGTCCCAGCCCGCGCGTGCCAGCACGGCGTCGCGCGCCGCCGTGAGACAGGTGAAGTTGGCCATCGTGCCGCCGGTGACGAAGCCGACCGCACTGTCGGCGGGAAGGCCGAGCAGGTCGAGCACCCATTCCTCCGCGACGTCCTCGACGGCGGTGTGGCCCGGAGTGACGGCGCGCAGGCCGGCGTTCTGGTCCCAGGCACTGGTGAGCCAGTCCGCGCCGAGCGCGGCGGGGTGGGTGCCGCCGATGACGAACCCGAAGAAACGTCCGGACGGCATGGCCGTGAGTCCCGGCTCGCAGGCCCGAGCCAGCAGGTCGACCACCTCGGCCGGATCGGTCGGGCCCTCGGGCAACGTCCGCCCGAGCCGCTCGATCACCTCGGCCACCTGCGCCCGGGGCGGCACCGGCCGGTCGGTCAGCGTGGCCAGCCAGGTCAGGGCGTGGGCATGAGCGCGCTGGAGAGCATCCGCCGCCGGTACTTCGTCGGTCACCGGGTCATCCTCGTACCCTCGGGGGGTGCCCGTCGATACCCTGACCAGCGCCGAGCGGGAGCTGCGTGCCGCGGCGCACGCGGCCCGGCTCGCGCCGTACGTCGAGCCGCACCTCGCCCGTCGCGAGCGCGGCGAGAACCACCCGGTGCACGACTTCCTCTTCGGCTACTACTCCCAGCGACCCGCGCAGCTGCTGCGCTGGCATCCCGGGTACGGCGTGCGGCTGGCCGACGCACGCGGATACGCCGGTCTGAAGGGCTACGAGGCGGCGACAGGCTCGTCCGACGTCGAGGTCACCGCGGCATACGTCGCCGGGCAGCGACCGCTCCTGGAAGCGACCCGCCGACTGCTGGTGGCGACCGCTGCCCGGCCGGCTCACACCGGCTGCTTCGGGCTGCACGAGTGGGCGATGGTCTACCGCTCCGACGAGACCCGTCACCCGCAGCCGCTGCGGCTCGGCGGTGCTGGCACGGACACGGTCGTGGAGTCACATCGGATCGCCTGCTCCCACTTCGACGCGTTCCGCTTCTTCACCGACGACGCGCGGCCGCGCAACACCCTGCAGCCCGGTTCCGACGACCGGCCGGCGTTCGAGCAGCCCGGCTGCCTGCACGCCGGCATGGACCTCTACAAGCACGCGTTCCGGCTGACGCCGATGATCTGCTCCGATCTGGTGGCCGACTGCTTCGAGCTGGCGTGGGACATCCGCGCGCTGGACATGGCGGCCGCGCCGTACGACCTGGCGGCCTTCGGGGTCGAGCCGGTGCGCATCGAGACACCCGAGGGCAAGCAGGAGTACGCCGCCGCGCAGCGGGTGTTTGCGGAGCGGGGTGCCCCGCTGCGGGCGCGGTTGGCCGAGGAGTGCGAGCGGTTGCTGCGGGTTACGGTGACGGCATGAGGCAGCCATGACGGACCCCACCCTGGAACGCTTTCTCACCGACGACGGGCGGCTGCACACGATCCCGTCGAAGCACGCCAAGCTGCTCGTCGTGCTCGACCACCTCGCGCAGCTCTTCGAGCCCGGCCGGGTCTACCCCGAGACAGAGGTGAACGAGGTGCTGAACCGGCTGCATCCCGACCACGCGGCCCTGCGCCGCTATCTGGTCGAGAACCAGTTCCTGACCCGCGAGGGCGGCCAGTACTGGCGCACCGGCGGGACGTTCGATGTCTGAGGCGCCGGATGCGGCGGAGGGGCGGGACTTCCGCGACGAGGACTGGTACGCCGATGATCTCGGCGCGGCACGGTTCACCGACTGCACGTTCACCGACGTCGACTTCTCCGAGGTCACGACCCGCGGGGCGATGTTCCAGGGCTGCGTGTTCTCGAACTGCCGGTTCAACGCCTCGACCCATGTCTCATCGGCCTTCGTGGCGTGCGAGTTCCGGCGTACCAGTTTCTTCGACGCAACCCTGGAGGGCTGCAAGCTCAGCGGCTCGACCTTCTCGGAGTGCACCCTGCGCCCGACCAGGATCCGCGGCGGTCAGTGGGGCAGCGTGACCATCCGGGGCGGCAACCTCAGCAAGGTCGACCTCACGGGCGTCGACCTGCGCGAGGCCGACCTCTCGATGGCGAACCTGTCGGGTGCCGTGCTGCGCGACTGCCGACTCGACGGCGCCCAACTGCGCGACACCAACCTCGAGGCGGCCGACCTCCGGGGCGCTTCCCTCGATCGGGTCGACCTCTCCTCGGCCCGGCTGTCCGGCACCCAGCTCGACCTCCAGGGCGCCGTACTCCTCGCCGAGCTGCACGGGGCCGACGTCGACGTCTCCCTGTGAGCGATAGTCCACGGACCTGTGGTCGGTCTCGCGGCGCCATTCACGACCGCAGGTCCGTGGACTATCCCCTACACCCGAGCCCGGAGGCCGGCGAGGACCAGGTCGATGCCGGTGGTGACGTCGGCGGTGTGGTCGTGGAGGGGGTCGGCCTCGAGCGCGCCGGCGCTGCCGGCCTGGCGCTGCAGCTGTTCGTCCATGGCGTGGCCGAGCACATAGTGGAGCAGGGTCCGGGCTGCGGTCGTGGCCAGCTCGTCGCCGACGCCTCCCCCGGTCAGCACCTCGACCAGCTCGTCGTACGGCGCGGCGCCGCCGAGGCCGAACGCCCGAGCGGTCGCGACGACCTCGGCCCCGTCGCGCCACGCCAGGCAAGCGTCGCGGAGGGCCAGACAGGACGCCCGGGCACGGACCTCCCAGCCGGCGTCCGACGGCGGGCGGGCACCCCGCGTCAGGATCTCGTCGGCGACCGCCGCGAGCAACAGCTGCTTGGTGGCGAAGTGATGGTAGAGCGCACTGGGCTGGACGCCGAGCTCGGCGCCGAGCCGACGCATGGTGAGGTCGGCGAGCCCGTAGTCGTCGAGGACGACCAGAGCCCGGGCGACGACATCCTCGCGGCGGTGGCGCATGCCCCCGATGCTAACCTGAACGCCGTTCAGTTTGCCGACCGGGAAGACCGCCGATGACCCAGCGCCGCACCTCCACCAGCACCGACCTCGCCCTCATCGCGGGCTTCGCCGCGCTGATCGCCGCGTGCGCATTGCTGCCCGCCATCCAGGTCGGTGCCGGCCTGGTGCCGATCACGCTGCAGACGTTCGCGGTCCTGCTCGCCGGCGCCGTGCTCGGCGCCCGTCGCGGCTTCCTCGCCGTACTGCTCTACGTCGTCGTCGGCGCTGCGGGACTCCCCATCTTCTCCGGGGGTGCGGCCGGCCTCGCCGTGCTGACCGGTCCGACGGCCGGCTACATCATCGGCTTCCCCCTCGCGGCCGGCCTCTGCGGTTTCCTCGTGGAGCGACTCCCCCGCCACAAGATCGCGACCAGCATCCCGCTGATCTTCGTGTGCGGGCTCGCCAGCAGTGCGATCTTCATCCACCCGTTGGGCATGGCCGGCCTCGTGCTCCGCGCGGACCTGACCTGGCAGCAGGCGTTCGACATCGACAAGGTGTTCTGGATCGGCGACGCGCTGAAGAACCTCGCCATGGCCCTGGTCGCCACGGCCGTGCACCGCGCCTTTCCCGACCTGCTCGGTCGCCGCACGGCCGACCACCAGGCCGAGCCCGCGCCCACTGCGTGAGTCGCCTCGAGCTCCGGGGTGTCACCGTTCGGCTGCCCACGTCCGACGGTGACGTCCCGGTCCTGGGCAGCACCACGCTGACGCTGACCGAGCAGCGGATCGCGTTGGTGGGTGCCAACGGGTCCGGCAAGTCGACCCTGGCCCGGCTGCTCAACGGCCTGGTCACCGCGACCACCGGGCAGGTGCTGGTCGACGGGATCGACGTCGCAGCCGACGGAGCCGCCGTACGCCGGAAGGTGGCGTTCTGCTTCACCGACCCGGCCGCACAGCTGGTGATGCCCACCGTCGTGGAGGACGTCGCGCTGTCGCTGCGCCGCCACCACAAGGACAAGCAGCAGCGGCGTACGGCGGCACTGCTGGTGCTCGAGCAGTACGGCCTGGCCGCGCTGGCCGACCGCAGCGTCCACTCGCTCTCCGGCGGTCAGCGGCAGCTGCTCGCGATCGCCGGCGTGCTCGCCACCGAGCCCGACGTGCTGGTGGCCGACGAGCCCACCACGCTGCTCGACCTCCGCAACACCCGCAGCATCGCCGACCTGCTGTTCGGCCTCCCCCAGCAACTCGTGCTGGTCACCCACGACCTCGACCTGGCGCTGCGCTGCGACCGGGCGCTGTTGATCGAGGACGGCAGGGTGGTCGCCGACGGCTCGCCCGCCGACGTCGTCGAGACCTACCGGAGCGTGCGGTGAGCCTGCTCGGCCTCTATCGTCCCGGGGTCACCTGGCTGCACCGACTGCCGGCGGGCGCGAAGCTGGCAGGCCTGCTGGTGGCGAGCATCGTGGTGGTTGCGGTGCGTGGCCCGATCAGCGGAGTGGTGGCGCTGGCCGTCGCGGTCGGCCTCGCGGCCTGGTCGGGCGCGGGGCTCCGGTTGCTGCTCCGGGCGATGCGGGTGCTGATCGTGCTGGCAGCCGTCCTGGCGGCCTACACGGCCTGGCAGCGGAGCTGGGAGCGCGCCACCGAGGTCAGCACCGATCTGCTGGCGCTGGTGCTGCTGGCGACGGTGATGACGGTGACCACGCCCATCGACGAGGTGCTCGACACGATCACTCGCGGACTGAGTCCGCTGCGTCGCGTCGGCGTCGACCCCGAGCGCGTGGCCCTGGCCTTCGCGCTGATGATCCGGGCGGTGCCGACGACCCTGGACCTGGCGCGACAGACCGGCGACGCGGCACGAGCGCGCGGACTGGAACGAGATCCGCGCGCTCGACTGGTGCCGCTGGTGATCCGCTCGGTCGCGCACGCCCGGGCGACGGGCGAGGCCCTGGACGCGCGCGGCATCGCCGATTGAGTCAGGCGGCCTGACGCTCTTCCGCTGCCACCAGGGTCTCGAGGGCGCCGACCAGGCGAGCCACGACGGCCTCGTCGGCCAGCACGTCGCCCGAGACGGCGGACTCGGAGACCACCGCGTCCTCGATCACGTGCGCGCCGGCGATGCCCGCAGAACGGCGAGCGTCGTCGTGGGACCACTTGCCGCCGTACGGCGTGGGCGTGGCGCCGATGGCGGCGAACGGCTTGCCCGTGATGGCGCCGGCACCGAAGGGCCGGGACAGCCAGTCGAGGGCGTTGTTGAGGACGGCCGGCATGGTGCCGTTGTACTCAGGGGTCACCGCGAGGACGCGGTCAGCGGCCGCGACCTGCTGACGCAGCCGGGCGGCGGCGGCCGGGACCGTCTCGCCGTCGAGCTCCTCGTTGTAGAACGGGATCTCGTGGAGACCCTCGGCGATGGTGACGGAGACACCCTCGGGCGCACGGTCGTGGAGCAGCTCGGCGATCCGGCGGTTGAGGGAGTCGGCGCGCAGGCTACCGAGCAGGACCAGGACAGCGGTGGGTGAAGTCATACAACATTCAACGAACTACCCTCGGCTGCTATTCCCTCACCCAGGCCGAGGCACTGTGCTGGCGTCGCAGGCCGAAGGTCATCCCGTCCACGAGCGCGCCCCACGACGCCTCGATCACGTTGGCGCCGACCCCGACGGTGACCCACGAGGACTCGCCGTCGGAGGTCTCGATCAGCACCCGGGTGACCGCGTCGGTGCCGTGGCCCTGGTCGAGGATCCGCACCTTGTAGTCGATCAGCTGGAACTTCGCGACCTCGGGGTAGGCCTGCCCGATCGCCTCACGCAGCGCCTGGTCGAGTGCGTTGACCGGCCCGTTGCCCTCGCCGGTGACGACGTAGCGCACGCCTTCGGAGCGCAGCTTCACGGTGGCCTCGGAGATCGCTTCTCCCTGGGGCCGGGTCTCGGTGATGACCCGCCACGACTCCACCTCGAAGTACGACGGGCGGGCTCCCTCGACCTCCTCGACCAGCAGCAGCTCGAAGGAGGCATCGGCCGCCTCGAAGGTGTAGCCGTGCTGTTCCATGGCCTTCACCCGGTCGGTGACCCGCGTGACCAGTTCGCGGTCGCCCGACAGGTCGAAGCCGAGCTCGCGACCCTTCAGCTCGATCGACGCCCGGCCCGCCATGTCGGAGACCAGCAGCCGCATGTCGTTGCCGACCCCGGTCGGGTCCATGTGCTGATAGAGGTCCGGGTCGACCTTGATCGCGCTGGCGTGCAACCCGGCCTTGTGCGTGAAGGCGCTGGTGCCGACGTACGGCTGTCGACTGGCCGGCGGGAAGTTGGTGACCTCGGCGACCGCGTGGGCGATCCGGGTTGCGTCGGAGAGGAGGCCCTGCGGCAGCACCTGCCGGTCGAGCTTGAGCTCCAGGTTGGCGACCACGCTGACCAGGTCGGCGTTGCCGGTCCGCTCGCCGTAGCCGTTGATCGTCCCCTGCACATGGGTCGCGCCCGCGTCGACGGCGGCCAGCGTGTTGGCGATCGCGCACCCGGTGTCGTTGTGGCAATGGATGCCGACCCGGACCCCGGTCGTCTCCACGACGTCGTGGACGACGTCACCCACCCAGCCGGGCAGCATCCCCCCGTTGGTGTCGCAGAGCGCGAGGACGGAGGCACCGGCGTCGTACGCGGTGCGGAGCACCTCGAGCGCGTAGTCACGGTTGGCGCGGTAGCCGTCGAAGAAGTGCTCCGCGTCCAGGAACACCTGCTGCCCCTCGGCGCGCAGGTGGCTGACGGTGTCGCGGATCATCGCCAGGTTCTCCTCGAGCGTGGTCCGCAGCGCCAGCTCCACGTGGCGGTCGTGGGACTTGGCGACGAGCGTCACCACCCCCGCCCCCGAATCGCGCAAGGCGGCCACGAGCGGGTCGTCGGCGGCCTTGACCCCGGCCCGCCGGGTGGCGCCGAAGGCCGCGAGCTGGGCGTGGCGCAGGTCGAGCTCGTCCTGCGCCCGGCGGAAGAACTCGGTGTCCTTGGGGTTGGAGCCTGGCCAGCCGCCCTCGATGTAGCCCACGCCCAGGCCGTCGAGGTGGCGGGCGATGGTGAGCTTGTCGGCGACCGAGAGGTTGAGCCCCTCCTGCTGAGCACCGTCGCGCAGGGTCGTGTCGTAGACGTGGAAGTCGCCGTGCAGGTCCATGTCGGTCTCCGGGTCGTGGTCGGGCAACAAAAAACCTCCCGTGGGGACAGGAGGTCGGCGCGTCGAGGTGGTCGACGCGCTAGGGAATGATGTCCGTCCGATTGATCATGGAGGACAGTCTGCCACGATCGCCCGCACCGCGAGACGGCCTTCTCGCATTCCGGTCAGGCAGGCGTGGCTACCCGAACCGCGCGACCGGGTTGCCCAGTGGTTGCCACTGGGTGCCCCGCTCCTGGGCGAGGATGCCCAGGCCGATCGCAGCGCCGAGGAGCACGGCCCACAGCACCACCCACGTGCCGAAGCCCCGGCAGAGCGGATGGACCATCCGGGTCACCGGCCCGCGGAAGCGGGAACCACCGGGACCGAGCCACAGCGCGAGGACCGTGACCACCCCGCTGACGAACAGAGTGAGCTGCTCACCCGCCACCAGGGCGTAGCAGATCAGTCCGGCGGCCAGCCCGAGCCCGAGGCTCCACAGGAGCAGCAGCAGCGCCCCCGGGATCGCCTGCACGACGTGCCACGGGGAGGCGAGGAGCAGTTGCGGACCGTCGTACCAGCGGGCACCCCGCAGGCTGCGGCGAGCGCCGGCCGCGGTCGCGGCCAGGGAGGCGCCACGGAACAGCCAGGTCAGCAGCGCGATCAGCACCAGCGCCAGCCAGGGGTACGCCGCCACGGCGGTGGCTGCGCCGAGCCCGAGGGCCGCGAGGAGGAATGCCCGACGTGACCGCTCGGCGAGGCTCGCCCGCGGCGGGGTGAGGTCCTCGTCGAAGAGTCGGGTCGCGCCCTCACCCTCGTCCTCCTCGTCGTCGAAGAAGCTGATGGTGCGCTCGTGGGCGGAGGAGGCCAGCGCGAGCGGGACGGTGTAGGGATCGTCCAGGGGCGCCGCGGGGGCAGGGTCCACGACGACCGGCATCGCCCCACCGACGAGCCAGTCGCGGAGTCGCTCGAGCGTCGGGCGGCGGATCGGGTCGGGGTCGAGGGCTGTCTCGACGATCGCCCGCAGGTCGTCGGGCAGACCGGACAGGTCGTGCTCCCCGCGACGAACCCGGTCCATGATGGCCATCGACGGTCCCCGACCGAACGGGGGCCGACCGGTGCCCGCGAAGGCCACGGTCGCGGCCCAGGAGTGGATGTCGGAGGCCGGTCCCGCGTCCTCGCCGTACAGGATCTCGGGCGCGAGGTAGCCAGGCGTGCCCAGCAGCCAACCGGTGTGGGTCAGCTTGGGGTCGTCGGCCACGCGGGCCAGGCCGAAGTCGATCAGGATCGGGGTGCGGCCCTCCATCAGCACGTTCGACGGCTTCACGTCCCGGTGGAGCACCCCGACCGCGTGGACGGAGGCCAACCCCTCGGCCAGGCACTCGGCGAACCAGCGGAGGTCGTCGCCGCGGATCGGCCCGGCTTCGGCGACGTACTCGTGCAGCGAGAGGCCCGGGACGTAGCGGGTGGCGACGTAGGGGATCTCACCCCAGGGGTCGGAGTCGACGATCTCGGCGATCCAGCGACTACGGATCCGGCTCAGCGAGCTGACCTCGCGGGCGAATCGGGCGCGGGCCTCGTCGTCGCCGACGATGTGAGGTCGCAACACCTTGAGCGCGACCCGGTGGCCGTCGTCACGGCGGGCGAGGTGGACGACGCCCATGCCGCCCTCGCCGAGCCGGTTGAGCAGCGTGTAGCCGCCGACCTTCAGCCCGGGCGGAGGTCGCTGCGGGGACGTGGTCACCCCACGAGGTTACAAGCGGACACGGCGGGTTCGAGCGAACGACGCCACCGCCGCGCCACCGGTTCCCGGTAGCGTGCCACCCACCGCCACCCACCGTGAGGGACCTGACATGCCCGACGAGCCGTCAGCCACCACCCAGGGGACCGCGCCCACCGGGCCCGCCCCAGCGTCGGCCTCCACCGCGGCTGCGGACCGGGCCCAGTACCTCGCGTTCTCCCGTACCTGGGCGGCGATGGCGCGTCAGTCCGGCATCCCCCGCCCCGAGCAGTCAGCTCGCCTGATCCGCTACTTCCGTCGACTGTGCCGTCGCTGCGACCCGGCGCTGGTGCTCGAGATCGGCGCCCACGAGGCGAGCTTCAGCCGCTGGGCCGCGCGGAAGCTGCCCGACGCACGGGTCATCGCCTTCGAGGCCAACCCCTATGTCCACGAGAAGTACTCCGCCGAGCTGGCCGAGACGCGAGTCGACTACCGCCACCTCGCGGTGGGACCTGTCACCGGTGAGCTCCAGCTGAACGTCCCCACCGACATCGCCGGCCGGGAGCGCGAGCTCACCAACCACATGGCCTCCCTGGGCGTCCACAAGGAGACCGTGGACCAGATCGAGGTGACCGTCCCCAGTGTGCGGCTCGACGAGTTCGTCGAGCTCGCAGCGGGAGAGCGGGCTGTCGCCTGGATCGACGTGGAGGGCGCCAACGGCGTGGTCCTGGAGTGTGGGTCCGAGGTGCTCGACCGGATCGACGCCGTCCACATCGAGGTCGAGCGGGAGAGCACATGGGAGGACCAGTGGCTCGACACCGACGTCGCGGTGTTCCTCAAGCAGCACGGTCTGGTTCCCGTGGCACGTGACCTCGTGCGCACCTTCCAGTACAACGTGGTGTTCGCCCGGACCCATCTCGTCGAGCAGGTCGCGACCACCCAGCAGGCCGCCGCACTGTTGCGTCCCTAGCGCGGAGTGCACCCGGCCACCGCGTCAGCAGACGCGGTGCATCCAGCCGAAGGCGTCCTCGGCGCGGCCGAACTGGACGTCGACCAGCGACTGCCGGATCTTCATCGTGAGGTCGGTGCTCGCGGGGGCAGGGGTCTGACCACCGGACCACTTGAGGCTGCCGACCGGCGTGACGACCGCGGCCGTTCCGCACGCGAAGACCTCGACGATCTCACCGGACTCGACGCCGTCGCGCCACTCGTCGATGGAGAACTTCCGCTCCTCGACCTGGTGACCGAGCTTGCCGGCCAGCTCGATGATGCTGGCGCGGGTGATGCCCTCGAGGATGGTGCCGGTCTGGGGGGTGACGATGTGACCGTCGGCGTGGACGAAGTAGAGGTTCATGCCGCCGAGCTCCTCGACGTACTTCCCCTCCTGGCCGTCGAGGAAGACCACCTGGTCACAGCCCTGCTCGGTGGCCTCCTGCTGGGCGACGAGGGAGCTTGCGTAGTTGCCTCCGGTCTTGGCGGCGCCCATGCCGCCGCGGCCGGCGCGCGTGTAGTCCTCCGTGAGCCACAGCGTGACCGGCTTGACGCCGCCCTTGAAGTAGGCGCCGGCCGGGCTGCAGATCACCATGAAGGTGACGTGCTGGGCCGGGCGCACGCCGAGGAACGCCTCGCTCGCGATCATGAACGGCCGGATGTACAGGGACTTCTCGCCGGTGCCGTCCGAGCTGTCGGGCACCCAACGCTGGTCCTGGGTGACGATCGCGTCGACGGCGGCCACGAAGTCCGACTCCTCCAGCACCGGCAGCGCCAACCTCTGGGAGGAGCGCATCATCCGGCGCGCGTTCTCCTCGGGCCGGAACGTCCACACCGAGCCGTCCTCGTGACGGTAGGCCTTCATGCCCTCGAAGGTCTCCTGCGCGTAGTGCAGCACGGCCGTGGCCGGGTCGAGCGTCAGCGGGCCGTACGGCGTGATCCGCGCGTCGTGCCACCCCTCACCCGGGGTCCACTCAACGGTGAACATGTGGTCGGTGAAGTGCGTGCCGAAACCGGGGTTGGCGAGGATCTCGGCCAACCGGGCGTCGTCGACCTGCTGCGGGTTCTCGGTGGTGCTGATCTGCATGGGGCCAACCTATCGAAAGGGTCGAGGGCGACCACCCCCTCCGGGGGTCAGAGCCGGGCGGCGACGGCGTCGCCGATCTCGGCGGTACGCCGGACCTCGCCCGGCGTGCGGTCGGCGAGATCGGCCACCACCGCCTTCTCGATCCGGGCGGCCGCATCGGCGTACCCGAGGTGGTCGAGCAGCATCCCGGCCGACAGGATCGCAGCGGTCGGGTCCGCCTTCTGCTGGCCGGCGATGTCCGGGGCCGACCCGTGCACCGGTTCGAACATCGAGGGTGCGGTGCGGTCCGGGTTGATGTTGCCGCTCGCGGCGAGCCCGATGCCACCGGTGACGGCACCCGCAAGGTCGGTGATGATGTCGCCGAAGAGGTTGTCGGTGACGATCACGTCGAACCGGGCCGGGTCGGTGCTGAGGAAGATCGTGGCGGCGTCGACGTGCAGGTAGTCCACCTCCACGTCGGGGAACTCCTGCGCCACCTCGGCCACGACCCGGGTCCACACGGCGCCCGCATGGACGAGCACGTTGGTCTTGTGGACCAAGGTCAGCTTCCGCCTGGGCCGGGCCGCGGCGCGGGCGAAGGCATCACGGACGACCCGTTCCACCCCGAACGCGGTGTTGAGCGAGACCTCGGTGGCGACCTCCTGCGGGGTCCCGACCCGGATCGCCCCGCCGTTGCCGGTGTAGGGACCCTCGGTCCCTTCCCGGACGACCACGAAGTCGACGTCCCCCTTCGCGAGCACGGCGTCGGCGAGCGGCGTGGTCGTGCCCGGGAAGATCCGGGAGGGACGCAGGTTGACGTAGTGGTCGAGCGCGAAACGCAACCGGAGCAGCAGACCGCGCTCGAGGATGCCGGGCGGCAGGTGGGGGTCGCCCGGCCTGCCGCCGACGGCTCCCAGCAGGATCGCGTCGTGCTCCCTGATCTCGGCGAGCACGGCGTCGGGCAGTACCTCGCCGGTGGCGAGGTAACGCTCGGCGCCGAGGTCATAGGAGGTGTGGTCGAACCGGACCTCGGTGACGGCCTCGAGGACCTTGAGCGCCTCGGTGGTCACTTCGGGGCCGATGCCGTCGCCGCCGATGACCGCGATCCTGTGGGAAGTCGTCATGGACGGCGAGGTTAGTTGTCGTCGGGCCGTTCGCCGCCATTGTCCCGCAGGTCGAGCGACGCCTGCACCGCCTCGTAGCTGCGAGGGTTGTCGGGATTGTGGTTGGCCGGGCCCCAGTCGGGGTACATCTCGTACATGGCGCGCCTTCTCCTGATGAGTGGTGGATGAGAACCACTCCGCGGCGGGGAGACCCGGCATCGGTCGCGGATCGCGCGACGACGAAGGGTGTCTCCAGGGAGAGAGCGGGTTGCGCGGTACTGGCTGGCGGACCCGCCGCGGAGGCTGTTCAGAGATTCTGAAACTGTGCAAGGGGCCCGCAACACCGAACTCCGCGGCGAGGTGGCCCGCTTGTCAGGCCTCGCCGCGGCAGCCGATAAGTACGAACACGCTCCGCATGATGCGTTCAGGCTACGACGGGATCGTCGGGGTCGCGACCCATTTCCACGAGACGTCCGGAATGCGAGACAGCGGTACCGGAATGAGAGACTGCCCCCATGAGTGCACCCCCCGAGCTGCCCGAGATCGTCCGTCGGGCGTTCGACGTCTCCCGGAAGGCCGGCTACGTGTCGTTCTGCCGCAACGAGACCGGACGACTCCTCGCCGCCCTGGCCGCCACCCGGGGCGGAACCCTGGCCGAGTACGGCACCGGCACCGGTGTCGGAACCGCCTGGTTGCGCTCCGGGGTCCGTAACGGAGCCAGGATCCTGACCGCCGAGCTGGACCCCACGCTGGCGGACGCCGCCGCCGAGATCTTCGCCGACGATCCTCAGGTGGAGGTGCGCACCGCGGACTGGGCGACGTTGCACGACGCGGGGCCGTTCTCCCTGCTCTTCATCGACTCCGGTGACCCCGAGTCGGTCCGGGTCGATGTCGTCGCCGACCTCGTCGAGGAGGGCGGCATCGTCGTCCTCGACGACTTCACCCCTTGCGAGGTGTGGCCCCCGATCTCGCGGGGGCGCGTCGACACGCTGCGTGAGGAGTGGCTGACCGACGACCGGTTCACCACGGTCGAGGTCATGGTCGCCTCGGACGCCTCCACCCTCATCGCGACGAAGCGCTGACCGACTGTCCGGGCCACCCCACCGTCGCCAACGGCGACGCACGCGGCCACGCCAGCGCCGCCACGCGGTCCGCCACCGGGTGTCGCGACGGCGGACGTGGCGCAGCGTGAGGCGACCCGCCGGGTCGAGCTCGGCGACCTGCGCGAGGTAGAGCTCGGCACACGCCAGCGCGTCGCCGAGCGCGTCATGGGCCGGCGCGGCGGCCAGGCCGAACCGTTCGCGGGCGCGCCAGAGCCGCAGCGCTCCCGGAGCGAGCTCCTCACCTCGGCGCGCCAACAAGCGGCGCTGCAGGTCCAGGGTGCACACCACCCGGAGCGCGGGTGGCTCCTCACCGATGGAGCGGAACGCGGCGCGCAGGAAGGCGAGGTCGAAGGCGACGTGGTGTGCCAGCAGCGCCCGGCCCTCGAGAGCGATCCGCAGCTCGGCCAACGCCTCGGCCAGAGGTACGCCGTCTGCCAGGTCGTCGTGGGTCAGCCGGTGGATGGTGACCGCGTCGCCCGGGCCGCTGTCGTCGCGGACGACCAGTCGTCGCGCCCCACTCAACGAGATCCGGGAACCGTCCACCGGCACGAACCCCACCGCCAGCACCCGCTCCCGCTCGGGCGAGAGACCGGAGGTCTCCAGGTCGACGGCCAGTAGCGGCAGGTCCGCGAGCGGGGTGTGGTCGTCGGGAGTCACGAGGTCGCGCTCACCGGGTAACGCTGGCCGAGCGCGGCCTGCCCGGCCCGGATGACGCCGAAGGCGCCTCGCAGCTGGCGACGCTCGAAGGATCCCAGCGATGCCGGTGCCACCCGGTTGTCGGGGCGATCGCCCGCGCTCACCTGGGCAGCCTGGTGGCGCAGCCGCAGGTCGGCGAGGAACTCCCAGGCGTCACGCAGATCGGTGGCGAGCGGGGCACTCAGGGTGCCGGCCGCGGCAGCGTCGGCGAGGCGGGCCAGGGTGCCGGTCGCCGCTGAGCCCGCGGCCAGCGCCTGCACCCGGGCGATCTCGACCAGGATCCCCAGCCCGCCGGCCTTCAGGTCGAGGGTGTCTCGATGATCGCCGGACCGTTCGACCACCAACCCGCGGAGGAACCCCACGGGCGTCGGCTGCCTCGCGGCATGGGTGGCGAGGTGGGTGAGGAACAGCCGTGACCCGCTCGCGGCCTCGCGCTGGTGGCGGCTGAGCGCATCGCTGAGCGTGACGTCGCCGGCGAGGTGACGCAGGTCGAAGAACACGCTGGCCTCGAGCACCGCGTCGGGGTCGGGCACGCCCACCCAGCGCGAGACCTGGGCCCGCCAGCTCCCCAGCGGCCGGCGCCACCGGGGATTGGTCGCCATCTTCTCGCCACGGCACCGCGGGTAGCCGGCCTGCTCCAGGCCCGCGGAGACGCGCTCCGCGAGCGCCGCGAAGTACGCCGCCTGCTCGGCATCGTCCGGGTCGTAGTCGTCGTGGAGCACGAGCGCGTGGTCCTGGTCGCCGCCCAGCGCCTGTTCGAAGCGCGCCCGCGACCCGAGGGTGACCCACGCCCACGACACTGGAGCCGGGCCGAGCTCGGTCTCGGCGAGGGTCAGCAACCGTCGCTCGATGGCGTCGCCGACCGCAGTCACCACCCGGCCGGCGTCCAGCGCGTTGGCGCCGCGACGGGCGAGGCCCTCGACCAGACGACCGAGTCGATGGGCGACCTGCACCACCTCGGCCACGGTCTGGGCACGGGCGGCCTCGCTGCCGAGGTGAACCGGGTTGTCGCGCTCGAGGCGCAGCAGGTCGGTGGCGCTGACCATCCCCACCGGAGTGCCGTCCACGAGCACCGGGAGGTGGTGGATGTGGTGGCGCACCAGCTCCAGCTGCAGCTCGACCGCCAGGGCGTCCGGCCCGGTGGTGACCGGGTCCGCGGTCATCACCTCCCCCACCGTCGTGGCGGGATCGCGCCCGGCCGCCAACACCCGGCCCCGCAGATCACGGTCGGTGAGGATGCCCACCAGGCGGTCACCCTCGACCACGAGAAGAGAGGCGATCCTCTCGTCGGTCATCAAGCGTGCGGCCTCGGCCACCGACGACCCGGCCTCGACCGTGACCGGCGGTCGGATCGCGATCTCGCGGGCGGTGACTCGTGCGGCACGCGGCTCGTCGCGCTCCGGCCGTCCTCGCAGGCCGTGGCCGGCCAGGTAGGCGGCCAGCGGGGGGTGTTGCGCCACGAGCTCGGCGAGCACGTCCTCCGGCACGAGCAGCAGCAGCGTGTCTTCATAGGCGGCGACCGCCGGCTGGGCGGCCCCGGTGACCAGGCTCTCGCCGACCAGGGTGCCGGCGCCGCCCCGGTCCACGAGGGATCCGTCGCCGTCGCGGGTCTCGACCGCCCCGGACCGGACGACGTAGAGCCCGGCCGGTCGCTCCCCGGCAGCCAGCACGACGGCACCACGACGCCGGTACTCGACGGCGAGCCGGGCCGGCAGGGCGGTCAGCGCGGCAGCGGGCAGGTCCGCGAAGGGAGGGTGGGCCGCGAGGAAGTCGCGGATCTCCGAGAGCTCGACGTCCAGGGGCACGCGACCATCATGCCCGCGGCCTCAGACAGGCTCGGGAGGTGCGCCGACGGAAACGATCCAGGTCGGCAACATCCGTTGCGTCAGCGGTCCGATCGCCAGGGCGTAGATGATCGTGCCGAGCCACAGGGCGCCACCGAGCAGCAGTCCGATGACGACCACGCTCACCTCCAGCCCGGTGCGGATCAGCCGCAAGGAGCCGCCGGTCCGCCGTGCCAGACCGGTCATCAGTCCGTCCCGCGGACCGCGGCCGAACTGCGCCCCGATGTACATCGCCGTCGCCAGCCCGTTCAGCACGATCCCCGCCAGCATCAGCCCGATGCGCGGCGCCAGGTGGTCGGGGCCGTCGAACAAGGCGAGCGTCGCGTCCGCGGCCAGTCCGACGACGATGGCATTCGAGACCGTGCCGAGGCCGGGGATCTCGCGCAGCGGTATCCAGAGCACCAGCACCACGAAGCTGAACAGGACCACGGCCTGACCGAGCGTGATCGGTACGTGCCGGATGAATCCTGAGTGCAGCACGTCCCACGGCGCGAGCCCGAGGTCACCGCGGACCATCAGCGCCAGCGATGCGCCGTACAACACGAGCCCGACGTACAACTGCGAGAGCCGGCGCGGCAGCCGGCCCGCCCGCAGCTGTGCGACCGGCCCCAGGTCGGTCAGCGTGCGGCGTGGGGCCGCGGTCGGGTCGCTCGTCGTCACGCCAGGCTGACGGCGCGGACCGCGCTGGCGTTGATCGCGCCCTCGATCTCGGCCAGGGTCTCCGCGGGGATCGCGGAGTCGACCGAGAGTGCGACCAGGGCCGACCCACCCTTGTCCTGGCGAGAGACCTGCATCCCGGCGATGTTGACCGAGGCGTCACCGAGGATTCCGCCGACGGTGCCGACCATGCCGGGACGGTCCTCGTAGGTGAAGAAGGCCAGGTGGTCGGTGGGCTCCAGGTCGACGGCGAAGCCGTTGACCTCGACCAGCCGCTCCCGCTGCGCGACGCCGATGAGCGTGCCGCTCACCGACACCTGCGACCCGTCGGCGAGGGTGCCGCGGATCGTGATCAGGTTGCGGTGATCGGGGCTGTCGCTCTCCGTGACCAGGCGTACGGCGGTGCCGCGCTCGGCGGCGAGCAGCGGTGCGTTCACGTAGGACACCGGATCCTCGACGATGTCGGAGAACACGCCCTTGAGGGCCGCCAGCTCCAGCACCTTGACGTCGAACTCGGTGATCTCGCCGCGCACCTCGACGTCGAGCTGCTGGGCGACCTCGCCGGCCAGGCCGGTGAAGATCCGGCCGAGCTTCTCGGTGAGCGGGATGCCGGGCCGGACGTCCTCGGCGATCACGCCGCCCTGGACGTTGACCGCGTCGGGGACCAGCTCGCCGGAGAGCGCGAGCCGCACCGACTTCGCCACTGCGATGCCGGCCTTCTCCTGCGCCTCGTCGGTGGAGGCACCCAGGTGGGGCGTGGCGACGACGTTCTCGAGCTCGAAGAGCGGGCTGTCGGTGCAGGGCTCGGCGGCGAACACGTCGAGGCCGGCGGCGGCGATCCGGCCGGTCTTGAGCGCGTCGTAGAGCGCTGGCTCGTCGACGATCCCGCCCCGAGCGGCGTTGACGAGCACCAGCTGCGGCTTCGCCTTGGCCAGCTGCTCGGCGCCGATCAGCCCCACGGTCTCGGGGGTCTTGGGGAGGTGGACGCTCATGAAGTCGGCCTCGGCCAGGAGCGTGTCGAGGTCGACCAGGCGCACGCCCATCTGGGCCGCACGACCGGCCTGGACGTAGGGATCGAAGGCGATGACGTTCATGCCGAAGGCGCTCAACCGCTGCGCCACGAGCACACCGATCCGACCGAGCCCGACGATGCCGACGGTCTTCTCGTAGAGCTCGATGCCGGTGTACTTCGAGCGTTTCCACTCGCCGTTGCGGAGCGCTGCGTGGGCGGGAGAGACGTGGCGCGCGGCCGCGAGCATCAGCGCCACGGCGAGCTCGGCGGCGCTGACGATGTTGGAGGTCGGCGCGTTCACGACCATCACACCCGACTGGGTCGCGGCCTTGACGTCGACGTTGTCGAGGCCGACACCGGCCCGGGCGACCACGGTGAGCCGGGTCGCCGCTGCCAGCGCCTCTGCGTCGACCTTGGTCGCCGAGCGCACCAGGATCGCGTCGACGTCGGCGATGGCCGGGAGCAGCTCCGCACGGTCGGCACCGTTGCAGGTGCGGATCTCGAAGTCGGGGCCGAGCGCGTCCACGGTGGCGGGGCTGAGCTCTTCGGCGATGAGTACGACGGGCTTGCCCTGGTCGGGAGCGTTCACAGCGGGGTCCTCGCGTTGCAGTGGGAATGAGGTCGCACGACGCTGTGCCGACTCAGCGTAACCCACCGCCGACACCGCGCCAGATCATGGTCAGGGCGCGCATCCGGCGGGGCCGCAGACATCCCCGGTCGCGACCAGATCGATCACCGGGTGCGACTCGCTCCACGCACGTTCCAGCACCTGACCGAAGACGTCGGCGGGCTGGGCGCCGGACACGCCGTACTTCTGGTCCACGACGACGAACGGGACCCCGCCGGCGCCGTAGGCGACCGCCTGGGCCTGGTCGGCCTCGACCGCCTCGGCGTACTCCGCGGAGCCGAGCACCTCGTCGACGCGCGTCCCGGACAGCCCAGCGGCGACCGCCGCGGCGCGGAGCAGCGCGGGGTCGGCCGGGTTCTCAGCGCGGCTGAAGTAGGACTCCAGCAACCGCTCCTTGAGCGCGCCCTGGAGCGTGGGGCCACCCTCGGCCAGGGCGAGGTGGAGCAAGCGGTGGGCGTCCACGGTGCTCGCGCGCTGCGCGTCCTCGTAGGAGAACGTCAGGCCCTCCCCGGCCGCCACCTCCGACACCCGGGCCACCATCTCGCGTCCCGCTTCGGGGCCGCCGCCGTACTTGTGCCCGAGGTGCTCGGCGATGCTCTCCGTGGCGGCCTGGGGCGAGGAGGGGTCGAGCTGGAACGAGCGCCAGATCACCTCGACCTCGTCCGCGTGCTCGAAGTCGGCGAGGGCCGTCTCGAGCCGGCGCTTGCCGATGTAGCACCAGGGGCAGACGACGTCGGACCAGATCTCGATACGCATACCGGGGCCAACAGGGATACCGCCGCGTCTGTTCCGGGCATGATCGGATCATGGGAGTCCTCGACGACGCCGAGCGGTTCGAGCCGCCCACCCTCGCCGCGTGGTCGGCGTGGCTGGCCGCCCACCACCAGGAGGTGCCGGGCGTCTGGCTGGTCACCCACAAGCCAACCACCGGGCTGGCGGCGTTCGACTACGACCAGGCCGTGGTGGAGGCGCTGCGCTGGGGCTGGGTCGACTCGACCCGGCGCACGGTGGACGAGCAGCGGTCGATGATGTGGTACTCCCCGCGCCGCCGGGGCAGCGTGTGGACCCGGAACAACAAGCGGCGGGTCGCCGCACTCGAGGAGGCCGGGCGGATGGAGCCGGCCGGACGGGCCGCGGTCGAGGCGGCCCGGGCCAGTGGCATGTGGACCCTGATGGACGACGTGGAGGACTTGGTCGTGCCCGACGACCTGGCCCGGGCCCTCGAGCGTCTCCCCGGCGCCCGGACGCAGTGGGACGCCTTCCCACCGTCGGCGCGCAAGCAGGCCCTCGCCTGGATCGTCCTCGCGAAGCGGCCGGAGACCCGCGCGACCCGGGTGACCGAGGTCGCGGCGATGAGTGCCCGGGGCGAGCGACCCCGGGCCTGACCTGGACTGGACCCCGGGGCCGGGTCGGGGTCGGGTCGGGGGCGGGTGGGGTGCCGTCCCTGATGTGGGACTGACCCGCGCCGGGCGAGGCTGCTGGTCATGATCACTGTTGACCACCTGACCAAGAGCTATCGCGGCGTCACCGCCGTCGACGACGTCTCATTCACCGCCCGACCCGGCCGGGTGACCGGCTTCCTGGGCCCCAACGGGGCCGGCAAGTCGACGACCATGCGGATCATGGTCGGCCTGACCCCGGCCACGTCCGGCAGCGTCGAGGTCCTCGGTGGCCGCTATGCCGACCTGCCGAACCCGGGCCTCGAGATCGGCGTCCTCCTCGACGCCTCCGCGCAGCACGCGGGACGCACCGGCCGCGAGATCCTCACCCTGGCCGCCCTCACCATGGGGCTCCCGACGAGCCGCGTGAACCAGATGCTCGACCGGGTCTCGCTGACCGGGAAGGAGGCGGACCGCCGGGTCCGCGACTACTCCCTCGGCATGCGGCAGCGGCTCGGCATCGCGAGCGCCCTCGTCGGCGATCCGGGCGTCCTGGTCCTCGACGAGCCCGCGAACGGTCTCGACCCGGCCGGCATCCGCTGGATGCGCGATCTCTTGCGCGAGTACGCCGACGGAGGCGGCACCGTCCTGCTGTCCTCGCACCTGCTGCACGAGATCGAGGTCATCGCCGATGACCTGGTCGTGATCGGGAACGGCAGGATCGTCGCGCAGGGCACCAAGCAGGAGCTCCTCTCCGCCGCCGGAACCGTGGTCGCCTCCGTCGACAACGCGCGGTTGACCGGGGCCCTCACCGCGGCTGGTCTCCACGCGTCGGTCTCCGGGAGTGGCGCCCTCCACACCGACGCCGATCCGTCGCAGGTCGGCCAGATCGCTCTGGCCGCCGGCGTGGCCCTGACCGAGCTGCGCTCCGCGGACAGCGCCGGTCTGGAGGAGATGTTCCTCGAGCTCACCGCGGAATCCCAGCGTGACCACGTCTCCGAAGGAGCAGCAGCATGAGCACCCTGACCGCCTCCACCGACCCTGCGGTGATCGCACCCCGCGAACGGCCCGTCGTCCGGCCCATCCCGATGAGCCGGCTCATCGGAGTCGAGCTCCGCAAGATGTTCGACACCCGATCAGGTTTCTGGTTGATGGTCAGCATCGGCGTCCTGTCGGTGCTGGCGACCGGCGCCGTGATCCTGTGGGCCAACGACGCATCCCTGACCTACGACACCTTCGCCGCTGCCATCGGGCTCCCGATGACGCTGGTCCTGCCGATCATCGCGCTGCTGTCGATCACCAGCGAGTGGACCCAGCGCACCGGGCTGGCGACCTTCACCTTCGTGCCCAGCCGGAGCCGGGTCATCGCTGCCAAGGCAGCGTGCACGCTGGCCATCGGCGTGGTCTCGATGCTGGTCGCTGCGGCCATCGGTGCGGTCGGCAACATCGTCGGCTCGGGCCTGGCCGGGGTCCCCACGGTGTGGGACATCAGCGTCATGCAGTTCTCGATGATCGTGCTCGGCACCGTGCTCAACATGTTCATCGGCTTCATGCTCGGTCTGCTGCTGCGCAACTCCGCCGCAGCGCTCGTGGCCTACTTCGTCTACCAGTTCGTGCTGAGCTCGCTCACGATGCTGCTGGCCTCGACGCAGCAATGGTTCGCCGACATCCAGCCCTGGGTGGACTTCAACTTCAGCCAGGGGAATCTCTTCGAGATGGTGCCGGACGCCGAGCACTGGGCGCAGCTGGGTGTCTCCGGCTTCTTCTGGCTGGCGCTCCCGCTCGCCATCGGGCTGCGCCTCGTGCTGCGCTCCGAGGTGAAGTAGCCGACCTCCGCGGCGCGAGCGTCCACCAGGACGCGGAAGGGGTCGAGCCGGCCACTCCGAGGAGTGGTCGGCTCGGCTCACCAGCCGGCCCCGAAGCAGGTCAGCGGCAGCCCCTCGGCCGGGGCAAGCTCGGCGAGCACCTCCGCCGGTGCACGACCGGCGGCGAGGCCGCGATGGAAAGCCGGGAGGGTCGCTGCGGCAAGCTCATCGTTGACCGCAGCCGGAGCCGCCACCACGCATCGAGCGCCGGAGTGCAGCCACGCGGCCGTCATCCCCACGAGTTCCTCGGCCCACCTCACGGAGGATCGTCCCAGCTCGCAGGACGACAGCACCACGACGGAGGGGAGCTGCGGAAGCAGCTCGACGTCGTACCCGAACCAGGTTCCGTCGGTCAGCTCGATGCCGGAGAACAGGGGCTGCTCGGCGGCATGGCGGCCGTGTGCGGCGACGTGCAGCACGTCAACCTCGGCCGTGAGCCGTGCCACTGCCGGCGCGACTGCGTCGGCCCCCGACAGGCACTGCGCACGATCTCCCCAAGCGGACGCGCCCTCCCCCACCTCGGCGAGGGCTCGTGCCACGCGGGGCCCTGCCACGAACCCGGCACGACGATGGGTGGGCTGAGGACCGGACTCGGCCCACATCGACGCCGACCGCGCCACCGTCAGTGGGCGACCGACGAGACCTGGCAGCATCGACCAGGGAACGGCCGCCAGCCGACCGCACGGCACCACCACCAGTCGGGCGTCACCGAGGATCGCTCGCAGGGGTTCCACGAGCAGGTCCGCCAGCCGCTGCAGCCGATCGGTGAGGCTGCCCCTCACACGACGCCGGAGGTCCGCCGGCAGCTGTCCGGTGGCCACCGCATCGAGGTCTGCGACCAGTCCCGGCAGCAGTGCGTCGACAAGCGGCAACGGCGCAAGCCGCACCACGTGCCGCGCGCCACGGTTCACGACGAGCGCGTGGAGCACCCCGTCCGCGAGCAGATAGCTCACCAGAGCATCCTGGCCGAGCCTGGCCTCCACCTCGTCGAGCGGTCGTGGCTCAAGAACCGTGCCGGGACCCGGACGGAACCAGGAGCCCACCCGCACCTGCTCGCGAAGCCGGTCGCGCGCCCCGACGTCGATGTCGGCCGGGAGGGTGCGGAGCTCGGCCAGTCGAGCCGCCGCCACGGGGTCCGCCGGCGGGCGCACCGGAGGCACTCGCCCGACCAGAGCGCGGGCCCGCTCCGACCACTCGTGGACCACGGTCGGGTCACCGTCCTCGACGGCGTGCTCGAGCCCGAGCCGCGCCAGCGACCGACCGTGTCCGACCAGTGAGCTCTGCAGGTCCAGGCTCCCGTACGCCGACTGCCAGTTGTGCAGGTCGGCCAGGCCCCGACGGACCCGGTCGAAGGACGTGGCGCGCCGTCCCTGCTCCCACGCGGACCGGGCCAGGACCTCCTCGCGCAGCAAGCGAGTGCCGATGGGCTCCTCGGTCTTGCTGGGAGGGCGGGGCGCACGGGGCTGCTCCACCCCGGACGTGCGGGCCGCGGCGAGCGCCAGGTGGAGAACCACCTCCACCCGCTCGCTCTTCATCGCCCTCCCGGCGAGCCGATCGGCGAGGTCATCGCCCTCAGCGCGTGTTCGGTCCCACCAACCGGCGGTCTGCGTCCTCCCCGCTTCGAGGCGACGTCTCACCGACGCCTCGAAGGCGAGTGCCTCGGCCCGCAACGCCCACTCCTCGTTGTCCCTGGCGCGGAACAGCCGCGCGGCCCGCCGCCCTGCCGCGGCTGCCGCCTCCGGGTGGACCAGCAGCAGTGCCCGGGCCCGGACGACCAGTGCCTCGCCCTGGAACTGGCGCAGTCGCCGGTGGGCGTACGTGGCGGTCGCACCGTCGAGCAGCGTCGCCGCGGCGAGCGGCATCCCCGCCGCGGCCAGGACCTCGGCCCGATCGGCGGCGCAGACGGCTGCGGTGACGGCCGACAGCGGCTCGAGCACCGGGGCCGCCTCCTCCATGTATCGCAGGGCGGCCACCAGGTCACCGCGGAGCAGCTCGACGTAACCGAGGTTGTGGGTGGCCATCGCCCGTTCCACCAGACTGGTGCTGCGCGTCCTGGCCTCGGTGAAGTCGGCAGCAGCCTGGACGGTGTCGTACCGCTGCAGGTGAATGTTGCCCCGGTTCAGGTGCAGCCGACCGAGCAGGTCGTCGTCCCCCTGCAGCAGCGGGTAGGCGGTGCCGAACTCGTCCAACGCCTCGGCGCTGCGGCCGGCACGCATGTGAAGCAGGCCGAGCTGCGAGTGGACCTGGCCACGGATCCGCTCGCTGAGCCCGTCGAGCAAGAGCGCCTGGCGGCACAGCGTGATCCCCTCGGCCGGCGAGCCGCGTTCAGCGGTGGCGTGTGCGAGCGACTGCAGGGCTGCCGCGCGCTCGTCGACACTCGTCGCCCGGTCCACTGCCCGGGTCAGCAGCGACGCCGCCATGGCATGCCGGCCAGCGGTGCTCGCTTCGCGGCCCCGCGCGGTCAGCTCCGTGGCGGTCAGCACCTCAACCCTTCGGCGGCCCCGGGGGCAGCGCCTGCTGACGCGCCTTCCGCACCTGCGCCACCAGTTCCTTCCGGTCCGGCGTCGGCGTGGAAGGCAGGCCGTCCACCAGGGCGTGTGCGATGCGTCCTGCCAGGACTGGTGCCGCGAACGACGTCCCGCTCCACAGAGCGAACCCACCGACTGGCTTCCTGGACTCGGCGGCCCCGCCATGATCGGTCTGCGCGGCAGCGGCGGCCCGGCGTCCATAATCGTCGGGGTCGATCGCCTCGCGCCGCCAGCCGTAGGCCCTGGTCCTCGCGGCCGGCTCGAGCCCACCCTGGAAGGCTGGCATCGTGCTCAGCACCGCGGCTCCCGGCAGGTAGCAGTTCACCCACTCCCCCGTGTTGCTGAACAACGCCACCGAGTCGAGGTTCGGGTTAAGGGCGCCCACCGACGTCACCGACACCCGGTCCGGCGCCTCCTCGACAGGGCCGTTGCCGTCGTTCCAGGGTGCGAACGCGGCTGGGAACTGGGGGCGGTCGATGCCGTCATTGCCGGCGGAGACCACGACCGCGCAGCCGCTCTCACCGAGGATCCCCAGCAGGTCGATCATGGTCTCGTCGACGAGGACGTCCTCCTCAGGAGTCTCGTGGTAGTAGCCCATCGACAGGGAGAGCACGTCGAGCCGCAGGCCGTCTGCCTTCCCGGCCGCGTCGCGCCGCACCAGCTCCGCGATGTCGGTGAGCGCCTCGAGAAGGTCACCCTCGGCGATGAGACCGGCCGACGGCACCACGCGCCAGGTGCACAAGTCGGCATCGGGGCACGCCTGGCGGACCAGGCCCGCGATGAAGGTGCCGTGACCCGAGAGGGGATCGATCAGGCCGTCGAGGGGTCCGACGGTGTCCCCGTGGACCTCGGGGTCCGATGGCGGCTCCACGACGCCGTACCCGATGGTCGCGCCGTCGATCGTGGGGTGACGCGTCACTCCGCTCGCCAGCCAGGGGTGGTCGCCGCAACCAGTGTCGAGGACACCGACCACCGGTCGCCGACCGGAGATCTCTGAATCGGCCCGCCGCGCCGGAGGTGGTCCGGTGAAGGCGACCGGGCTCCGTCCACCGTCCACCGTGGTGTACCCGGACGTCGGGTTGGAGGCGTGGAACGGGTTCGATGCGTGGAACGGGTTGGAGGCGTGGAAAGGGTTCGATGCGTGGAACGGGCTGGGAGACAGCCCCACCAGGCCGGTGAGCAGGTGGTCCAGGCCCACTCCGGCGAGCGCCCGATTGCCCGCCAGGTATCTGGCCTGCTGCAGCAGGACCCACGCGTCGGGCGCGGGCGGCACGATCTCGTCGGGGGCGTCGGCACTCACGTCGATCCGGAACCGGATCACGCCCACGGTGCGCTCCCCGCGCGAGGTGGAGCGAGGTCGTTGGCGCAGCGGGACCAGCGTCCAGCCGAAGGGCCGAGCCACCACCCGGTCCAGCCACGTCGCGAGATCCGGCTCGCCCTCGGCGCCAGGGACCTTGCGGCGCGCGGCCTCGGCGCTGACGAGCAGCGACGCCGCGACGTAGGCGGTCGTGCGTGGCACCACGGCGCCGCCGTTTCGGCGTTCCGGCAGCCTCACGGCACTCACCGGGTCCAGGATTCGGCCGCCGCCGGCACTCAGGACCTCGGGCGGGGGCCAGGTCGGCTCACGGGGCGGCACCCCACCGGGCGGCGGAGGGGGCTGCTGGCCAAGGTCCGGCGGCTGCTGCGTCATGTCGGGCTCCTGGGTCGGTGGATGGGCTCAGTCAGAGGTCGAACGGCTGGGTGCCGAACCTCGGCGCGTCGAGCGCCGCGGCGCCGGACGAGACGAGCAGCCGGGTCGGTTCGCGCCGCAGCCCGGGGAACTCGAAACGTCCCGGCGTGGTGGTGGTCGCGTCGGTACGGCGGTCGCCCTGGATCGCCGTGACCACCAGGTCGTCGCCGGGGGTCACCCACCCGTCAACCCGGCACTCCGTGTCCGAGAGCGGACTGACGCGCAGGAGCACCTGGATCTCGTCTCCGTCGAACTGCATCGTCACCGAGCCTTCGCCCGCCCGGGTTCCGACGAGTTCGTCGCTGCTGCTCGTCAGCACCAACAGCTCGTAGGCGACGTCGAACGGGTCGGCGGCGACCTCGGCGCGCACGGCGCGGAGGACCCGGTCGGTCAGTGAATCCGGAGGTGGATCGTGACGAGCCCATGCTTCGGCGATCTGGTCGAGGAGCGGGTCGCGGGCGGGGGTGGATTCGGTCATCGCAAGCCTCCTTGTTCGAGCAGTTCACGCAATTTGCGCAGGCACCGCATCCGGGTCGGTCCGATGCTGCCGACAGGCATGTCGAGGTCGCGGGCGATCCCGGCGTAGTCAGGTCGGTCGGCAAAGGCGACGATCCGCAGCAGCATCTGGCAGCGCGGGTCGAGCGCGGCGACCGCCGCCCACAGGGTGTCGTCCTCGTCATGACCGATGGCCTCGGCCTCGGCGGATGCTTGTCGTGGGACCACCTGCTCGAGGGCGACGTCCTCGACCACGGTGGTCCGCCCACCGGAGCGGGACACGCGCCAGGCCTCCCTGCGAGCGGTCGTCGTGAGCCAGCCACCGACCGACTGGGCGTCGCGCAGCCGCCCCGAGGAACGGACGAAGGCCACCCACGTGGTCTGCACGACGTCCTCGGCCTCTGTCTGGGCCAGCGAGCAGGCCCGGGCCACCTGCCACAGCACCGGGGTCATCAGCCGCACCAGGTCATCGAGCCCGGAGGCGTCGCCGTCGAGCCACCGGGTGCAGCACGCCGCGGCGCTGTCCCAGGTGGACGCCGCCGTGGAGGCGTCTACTGCCGGCTCCGGGATTGCCATCCGGTCCTCGAGTGCCATGGTCACGATGGGAAGGAGGTGGCGGGGCCTCTTGGTGATACTTCCCCGACGGTCCCCGATCAATTACCGCCCGCTCCCCAATGTAGTGCGCCGTCCACCTGCTTGTCGTCCCTCGTCTCGCACGGAGACGACAGCGGCGTATCACGCGACGGGGGTCGACCTCCTGAACCTCGAGTCGCCGACCGACCGGCCGGCGGGGGGTGCCGGCCGGACCTTCGCGTGGATTCAGCGGGTGGCGGTGCCCTCGACGTAGTCGGAGTCGTGGGACTTCACCCAGGCCATCAGCTTGCGCAGCTCGCGGCCGGTCTCCTCGATCGGGTGCTGCTCGCCCCGGCTTCGGAGCTCGGCGAACTCCGGCCCGCCCGCTTCCTGGTCCCCGATGAAGCGCTTCGCGAACGTGCCGTCCTTGATCTCGGCGAGGATCGTCTGCATGTTCTCCTTGACCTGCGGCGTGATCACCCGGGGGCCGGAGACGTAGTCGCCGTACTCGGCGGTGTCGGAGACCGACCAGCGCTGCTTGGCGATGCCGCCCTCGTACATGAGGTCGACGATCAGCTTGAGCTCGTGGAGGCACTCGAAGTAGGCGACCTCGGGCTGGTAGCCGGCCTCGATCAGGGTCTCGAAGCCGTACTGGACCAGCTGGCTGGCGCCGCCGCACAGCACGGCCTGCTCACCGAACAGGTCGGTCTCGGTCTCCTCGGCGAAGGTCGTCTTGATGCCGCCGGCACGAAGCCCGCCGATCGCCTTCGCGTAGGAGAGCGCAAGGTCCCAGGCCTGGCCGGACTCGTCCTTCTCGACCGCCACCAGCACCGGGACACCGCGGCCATCGACGTACTCGCGACGCACCAGGTGGCCCGGCCCCTTCGGGGCGACCATGAAGACGTCCACCCCGGCAGGCGGCTCGATGTAGCCGAAACGGATGTTGAAGCCGTGACCGAAGACGAGGGTGTCGCCCTCGGTCAGGTGCGGCTCGATCTCGTTCTTGTAGACCGTGCGCTGAACCTGGTCAGGAGCCAGGATCACCACGAGGTCGGCCTCCTCGACCGCCTCCGCGGGGGTCAGCACGCGCAGCCCCTCGGCCTCGGCCTTGGCGCGCGAACGACTGCCCTCCTGGAGACCCACGCGGACGTCGACTCCGGAGTCGCGCAGCGACAACGCGTGGGCGTGCCCCTGGCTGCCGTAACCGATGACAGCCACGTTCTTGCCCTGGATCAGGGCGAGGTCGGCATCGTCGTCGTAGAACATCTCAGCCACTGGAGGCTCTCCTTCATTGGGGTGCTGGACAGGTGGAGCGGTGGTCGATTCAGGGACCGGGTACGGCGCGGGGTGGTGCGGTCGCCGGGACGACCACGGCCGCCGGAGCCGGGATCGGGACCGGACGCGTGGTGCGCTCGGAGATGGAGCGGGAGCCGCGGCCGAGCGCGACCATGCCGGACTGGACGAGCTCGCGGATCCCGAACGGCTCCACCAGCTTGAGGAACCCCGCGAGCTTGTCGGCGTTGCCGGTGATCTCGATCGACACCGCATCGGGCGCGACGTCGACCACCCGGGCCTTGAAGAGCTGGACGGCATCGAGCACCTGACCGCGGGTCTCCGCGTCGGCGCGCACCTTCACCAGCAGCAGCTCCCGGTTGACCGAGGCAGCACTGTCGAGCTCGACGACCTTGATCACCTCGACCAGCTTGTTCAGCTGCTTGGTGACCTGCTCGAGCGGCGAGTCCTCCACGTTGACGACGATGGTCATCCGGGAGACCTCGGGGTGCTCCGTCGGACCCACGGCGAGGGAGTGGATGTTGAAGCTGCGGCGGCTGAAGAGGCCGGCGATCCGGGCCAGGACACCGGGCTTGTTCTCCACGAGGACCGAGAGAGTGTGAATGCTCATACGTCGTCCTCGTCGAAGTCGGGGGCGAGGTCGCGGGCGTACTTGATGTCGTCGTTGCTGGAGCCGGCAGCGACCATCGGCCACACCATGGCGTCGCGGTGGACCCGGAAGTCGACGACGACCGGGAGGTCGTTGATCTCCATCGCCTTGGTGATCGTGGCGTCGACGTCGCCGGGGCTGTCGCACGACAGACCGACGCAGCCGTAGGCCTCGGCCAGCTTCACGAAGTCGGGAATCCGTTTCGAGTGGAGGTCGGTGTTGGAGTAGCGCTCGCTGTAGAAGAGCGTCTGCCACTGGCGCACCATGCCGAGCGACTCGTTGTTGATGATCGCGACCTTGATCGGGATGTCGTTGATCGCGCAGGTGGCCAGCTCCTGGTTGGTCATCTGGAAGCAGCCGTCACCGTCGATCGCCCACACCGCGGCGTCCGGTCGGCCGACCTTCGCCCCCATCGCTGCCGGAACGGCGTAGCCCATGGTGCCGAGACCACCGGAGTTGATCCAGGAGTTGGGCTTCTCGTAGCCCACGAAGTGGGCAGCCCACATCTGGTGCTGACCGACACCCGCGGCGTACACCGCGTCGGGCCCGGCGATCGCGCCGAGCCGCTCGATGACGTACTGCGGCGCGAGGCTGCCGTCGGCCGGCTGGTCGTAGCCGAGGGGGTACTTCGACTTCACCCCGGACAGGAACGCCACCCACGCCTCGTAGTCGCCGGTGTTCCCGGCGGCCTCCTCGGCCTGGAGGGCGACGAGCAGGTCGGCGATGACCTCGCGCGCGTCGCCCACGATCGGGACGTCGGCGTGCCGGTTCTTGCCGATCTCGGCGGGGTCGATGTCGGCGTGGATCACGCGTGCGCCGGGGGCGAACGAGTCGAGGTTGCCGGTGACGCGGTCGTCGAAGCGAGCGCCCAGGCTGACGATGAGGTCGCTCTTCTGGAGGCCGGCGACCGCCGCGACAGTGCCGTGCATGCCTGGCATGCCGAGGTGCTGCGGGTGGCTGTCGGGGAAAGCGCCGCGGGCCATCAGCGTGGTCACGACCGGGATGCCGGTGAGCTCGGCGAGCCGAGCCAGCTCCGCGCTGGCACGGGCCCGGATCACGCCGCCACCGACGTAGAGGACCGGTCGTCTGGCCTCGAGCAGGAGCCGGGTCGCCTCGCGGATCTGCTTCGAGTGGGGCCGGGTGACGGGGTGATAACCCGGCAGCCGGAGCTCGGTCGGCCACGCGTAGTGCGTCATCGCCGTGAGCGCCGACTTCGCGATGTCGACGAGCACCGGACCGGGGCGACCCGTGCTGGCGATGTAGAACGCCTCGGCGACCGTGCGGGGAATGTCAGCGGGGTCGGTGACCAGGAAGTTGTGCTTGGTGATCGGCATCGTGATGCCACGGATGTCGGCTTCCTGGAAGGCATCGGTGCCGATCGCGGCGGCGCCGACCTGACCGGTGACGGCGACCATCGGCACCGAGTCCATGTGGGCGTCGGCCAGCGGCGTGACCAGGTTGGTGGCGCCGGGCCCGCTGGTGGCCATGCAGACCCCGACCCGGCCGGTGGCAGCGGCGTACCCCTGCGCGGCGTGGCCGGCACCCTGCTCGTGCCGGACCAGGATGTGGCGGATGGAGCTGTCCATGAGGGGGTCGTACGCGGGCAGGATGGCTCCACCGGGGATGCCGAAGATGTTCTCGGTCCCGGCGGCCTCGAGAGACCTGATCAGGCTCTGCGCGCCGGTCATCTCACTCATGTGACTGGTTCGTCCTTCGTCCGTGGTGGGCCCAACAGCTACGCCAACAAAAAGGCCCCTCCGTTGCTCTAGCAACGAGGGGCGACGCGTCGACTGGTCGGTGGATCAGTCGGCGCGTCCGGCGCGTACGAGAATCTGCAGGTGCATGTCGTCAGCGTACGCCCCGGCTCGTCGGGCCGTCAGTCCAGTCTCTCATGCGTCCCAGATCGTGGGACAGCGGTCCCACATGTCGGCGATCGCCCCCGGACCTCGGTGGCCCCGATCGCTCAGCCGACCCCGGAGAGCACCTCACGCACTGCCATCAGACCGGCCTCCACCTCCGCGAACGAGGTCGAGAGCGGCGAGAGGCCGATCCTGAGCCCCTCCGGGTCGCGGTAGTCGGGGATCACGTCACGACGCCACAGTTGCTCGGTCGCGGCGCGCATCGCGGGGTGGAGCAGGGTGACGTGGCCGCCGCGGCGGGCCGGGTCTCGCGGCGAGGCGACCTCGACCCCCAGCGGGGACAGCAACTGGTCGCTGAGCTCGACGGCGTACGCGGTCAGGGCGACCGACTTGTCGCGGATCGCGTCGATCCCCACCTCCTCGATCAGCACCAGCATGTCGCGCAGCGGCAGCAGACCCAGGATCGGCGGGGTCCCGGACTGGAAGCGACGGATGCCGTCGGCCGGCGTGTAGGTCGGGCCCATCAGGAACGGGTCGGTGGCACCCAACCAGCCCTGGATCGGCTGGGTGAGCGTGGTGTGGTGGCGTCGGGCGGCGTACAGGTAGGCCGGCGCCCCCGGCCCGCCGTTGAGGTACTTGTAGGTGCAGCCGACCGCCAGGTCCACGTGCCAGCGCGTCGAGCTCGACCGGCACCGAGCCGCCCGAGTGGGACAGGTCCCACAGCACCAAGGCTCCGGCGTCGTGGGCGCGCGAGGTGATCCTGGCCGCGTCGGCAACCCAGGCGGAGCGGTAGGCGACGTGGCTGAGCACCACGAGCGCGGTCTGCTCGCCGACGGTCTCCGCGATCTGCTGCTCGGTCACCCCGGCTGCGGAGTCGACCTCGATCCAGCGCAGCGTGAGCCCGCACTCCTCGGCGACGCCGGCAGCGACGTACCGGTCGGTGGGGAAGTTGTCGCGGTCGATGACGAGCTCGGTGCGCCCCGGCCGGGCGGCCACGGCGGCCCGCATCGCCTTGTAGAGGAGCACCGTCGTGGAGTCGCCGACGACGACCTGCCCCGGAGCTGCCCCGAGCACGGTGCGCCCGAGGTCGTCGCCGACGGTGAGCGGAAGGTCCATCCACGACTCGTCCCAACCCCGGATCAGCCGACCACCCCACTGGTCGGTCACGAACCCGGAGAAGCGTTCGACCGTCGCGCGCAGCGGCCTGCCCAGTGAGTTGCCGTCGAAGTAGACGAGATCGGACTCGGCGCCGACGAACCGCTCCCGGTGGTGGGCCAACGGGTCAGCGGCATCGAGTGCCTCGGCGCGAGCCGACGTCTTGAGATCATCCACGGGCGCCACTCTCCCAGAGGCCTCCTCCCGGACAACGGGTTGAGTCGCCACAGATTCGCGTTGAGTCGCCAGATTCTCTGGCGACTCGACCAGATTTCCTGGCGACTCGACCTGGGGTCAGCCGCCCCGGAACTGGGTACTGCTGGGTAACCCCCCAAGGGGTGAACAGAATGGTCTGGACCAGGTGTCTGGTGGGTAGACGGCCTCGACCTCCGTGGCCTCGACGTCGCACCGAGCGCCGTCTCTCGTGGGAGGGAAACCCATGTTCACACTCAGGAAGGCACGCATCTCGGGGCCCGTAGCCCTGATCGTCTCCATGGTGGTCGCCATTGCTGGCGCCCTGACATGGGGGGTCGCCGCCACCAGCGCGTCACCCGCCACCAGCACTGCCGCCGTCACTGCCGCCGCTCCCCCGGTCGCCACCACCCCTACCGGCACCATGACCGCACCGATCACCGGCATGACCGCCGACGAGGATGCTGTGACCGGCACCTTCACGCCCTTGAACTTCAGCAAGAAGAAGGGCAAGGTCTTCGTCCGCGGCGTCGTCAGCGGCACCATCACGGATGCGGACACAGCGACCTCCCGCACGTTCACGGTCATCCGCAAGACGAGGGTGATCTCCATCAACGGGACGCCGACTCGTGCCCGTGCGGCGGCGGCGATGGCACCGTGTGAGGTCCTCGACCTGGTACTCGGCCCGCTCAACCTCGACCTGCTGGGCCTCGTGGTCGACCTCAACCGGATCGAGCTGAACATCACCGCGGTGCCGGGTCCGGGCAACCTGCTCGGCAACCTGCTCTGCACCGTGGCCGGGCTGCTCGACGGTGGCCTCCAGGGCCTGCTGGGACGCCTGGTCACGCTGCTCAACCGGATCCTCGGCCAACTGGGGCTCGGACTCTGACCGGTCGGCAGCGTCCGGGCCTCGCGCCCGGACGCTGTCAGCCGCAGACGGCGCCGTGGGCGGCGGACTGGACGACCTTGGCGTACTTGCCGAGCACGCCGCGCGTGTACTTCGGCGGGTTGGGCTCCCAGCCCTCGCGGCGTACGGCGAGCTCGTCGTCGGTCAGGTCGACGTCGAGTGACCGCTGCGCGACGTCGAGGGTGATCCGGTCACCGTCGCGCAGGAACGCGACCGGCCCGCCATCCACGGCTTCGGGCGCGAGGTGGCCCACGCACAGACCCGTCGTCCCTCCCGAGAAACGGCCGTCGGTGATGAGCAGGACGTCCTTGCCGAGACCGGCGCCCTTGATCGCGCCGGTGATGGCGAGCATCTCGCGCATCCCCGGCCCACCCTTGGGACCTTCGTAGCGGATCACCACGACATCGCCCGCCGTGATCTGGCCCGGCGGTGAGTGCGTCGAGCGCGGCCCTCTCACCATCGAAGACGCGGGCGGTGCCGGTGAACGTCGACTCGTCGAAACCGGCGCTCTTCACGACCGCCCCCTCGGGGGCGAGCGAGCCCTTGAGGACGGTGATGCCACCGGTCTGGTGGATCGGGCGGTCCATGGCCCGGATCACGTCGCCGTCGACGGCCGGCGGTGCCAGCGCCTCGAGGTTCTCGCGCATCGTCGCGCCGGTGACGGTGAGGCAGTCGCCGTGCAGGAGGCCGGCGTCGAGCAGCGCCTTCATCACCATCGGGATGCCGCCGACCTTGTCGATGTCGTTCATGACGTACTTGCCGAACGGCTTGAGATCCCCCAGGTGCGGGACCTGGTCGCCGATCCGGTTGAAGTCGTCCAGGGTCAGGTCGACGTCTGCCTCGCGTGCGATCGCGAGCAGGTGGAGCACCGCGTTGGTGGAGCCACCCAGCGCCATGACCACGGTGATGGCGTTCTCGAAGGCCTCCTTGGTCATGATCTGCCGGGCGGTGATGCCACGACGCAGCATCTCCACGACTGCCTCGCCCGAACGGTGGGCGAACCCGTCGCGGCGACGGTCCACGGCCGGAGGCGCGGCCGAGCCGGGCAGCGACATGCCGAGCGCCTCGGCGACGGAGGCCATGGTGTTGGCCGTGTACATGCCGCCGCAGGCACCCTCGCCGGGACAGATCGCCCGCTCGATGCGATCGACCTCGTCTCGCGAGATCTTGCCGGCCAGGCAGGCACCGATCGCCTCGAAGGCGTCGATGATCGTGACGTCCTCGCCATCCACCTGCCCGGGCATGGTCGAACCCGCGTAGAGGAACACGGAGGCGAGGTCGAGCCGGGCGGCGGCCATCAGCATGCCGGGCAGCGACTTGTCGCAGCCGGCCAGCAGCACCGAGCCGTCGAGACGCTCGGCCATCATCACGGTCTCGACCGAGTCGGCGATCACCTCGCGCGACACGAGCGAGAAGTGCATGCCCTCATGGCCCATGGAGATGCCGTCGGAGACGGAGATGGTGCCGAACTCGAGTGGGTAACCGCCGGCCGCGTGCACGCCGTTCTTGGCGGCCTTGGCGAGCCGATCGAGACTGAGATTGCAGGGGGTGATCTCGTTCCACGACGACGCGACGCCGATCTGCGGCTTCACCCAGTCGTCGTCCCCCATGCCGACCGCCCGGAGCATCCCGCGGGCGGCGGCCTTCTCCAGACCGTCGGTCACGTCTCGGGAGCGGGGCTTGATGTCGGGAGCGTCGGCCATGCCGCTGAGCCTAATGGGCGCGGCGCGCCCCAGAAATTTCACCATTCGCGGTGGCGACATCCGGGCCCAGCAGGCGGACACTGGAGGTGGGGGAATGGGGGGTGTGCGATGACCGCACGACACAACAACATGTATCTGGAGATCTACGGCACGCGGACGCCGCGGTACGACACGCGACCGTCGCATCGGGCGCACGCAGTCGCCGCAGCACTGGCGGGGGCGGTGGTGATGCTGCTCGTGCTGGCTCCGGACACGGTCACCTGGGTCAAGGAAGTCGCCGCCGACATGCTGGCCCGGCTGCCCTGACGGTTCCGGGCAGCCTGAGCCGCCGCGTCAGACGTGCTCGGCGGTGGCCTTGAGCTGGGCCAGACCGCGGTCGAAGTCCTTGCCGATGACCTTGTCGAAGTAGAGCTTGCCCATCACGCCCATCAGGGCGCCGCGCTCGCCGGTCATCGTCCAGGTCACGGCGGTCCCCTCGCCTGTGGGGGCGAGGTCGAAGCGGGTGATGTTGGTGGCCTCGAACGGCTTGAGGAAGCGCAGGTCGACCGCCACGGCGGACGGCGTGGACTCGATGATCTCCATCGTCCCGCGGCCGGCCTTCTTGTTGCCGTCCCACTCGTAGTGGGCGCCCACGCCTCGCTCGGGTCCGGTGTAGGTCCGCTTCAGGTCGGGATCGAGGCCCTCCCAGGGGGACCACTGCTGCCATTCCCTGAAATCGTCGACCAGGGCGTGGACCCGCTCGGGCGCGGCGGCGATCGTCGTGGACCGGGACATCTCGAATCGGGCCATCGTCAGATCCTCGCAGCCCGGACGACCAGGACGTCGGGCAGGTCGGCGACCAGCTGACGCCAGGACTCACCTTCATCGGCCGATCCCCAGACCACCCCGTTGCGGCTGCCGAAGTAGAGCCCGGCGGGGTCCTCGTCGTCGGCGCACATCGCGTCGCGCATCACCGCGGCGTAGAACTCGTCGGGGAGGCTGCCGTCACCCAGCTCCGTCCAGGACGCGCCTGCGTCCGCCGTGCGCCACACCCGGGCCTTCCCGTCGACCGGCCAGCGCGCCCCCGCGTCGGCGATGGGGAACGTGTAGGCCGTCTCGGGCTTGGTCGGGTGCGCGACCATCGCGAAGCCGAACTCGGCGGGGAGCCCGGGCGCGATGTCGGTCCACGAAGCACCCCCGTCGTCGGAGCGGTAGACGCCCCCGTGGTTCTGCAGGTAGAACCGCTCGGGATCGCCGGCGTCCCTGGCCACCTTGTGCACGCACTGGCCGAACTCCGGGTAGAACCTCTCCCCCGGCATGAACTCCGCCTTCACGCCCGAGTTGGAGGCCTGCCAGGTGTCGCCGCCGTCCTCGGTGCGGTAGACACCACCGGTGGAGATGGCCGCGAGCACCCGGTCTGCGTCGGTCGGGTGCGGCAGGATGGTGTGGAACGCCTGTCCCCCGAAGCCCTCGTTCCACTCGGCCCGATGAGGGTGGTCCCACAGGCCGCGCACCAGCTCGAACGTCTCACCCCGGTCGTTCGAGCGGAAGATCGCGCCCGGCTCGGTTCCGGCCCACACCATGCCGTCGGCCACACCCGGCACGAGCTGCCAGACGCGGGCCAACGCCTGCCCGGTGTCGTCGGGGAAGCGGACGGCGCCGTTGGGCGTCTCCTGCCAGGTCTCGCCCAGGTCGTCCGAGCGGCGCACCTGTGGCCCGAACCAGCTCGAGGAGCACCCGGCGAGCAGCCGCGGCGTGGCGCCACGGCGGTCCAGCAGCACCGAGTAGACCTCCTCCATCGGGAAGTGGGGGCCGGTGACCTTCCAGTCGGACCGGTCGTCGGAGAACGCGAGCCACAGCCCCTTGCGGGTGCCGATCATCAACATCGTGGTCATGGCTTCACCTTTCACTGCTGGGTGCGGTTGTGGAAGACCTTGATCGCCAACGGCGCGAGCACCGCGGTCAGTGCGAGCGTCCACAGCACGGTGGACAGCACCGGATGCTGCAACGGCAGCGCCGCGTCGGCCGGGGCCGCGGGCGTGTTGCCCCAGAGCTCCCTCACCGCCTGGACCAGCGAGGAGATCGGGTTCCACTCGGCGATCGTGCGCAGCACCGTCCCCATCCGCTCGGTCGGTGCGAACGCGTTGGAGAGGAAGGTCAGCGGGAAGATGGTGGTGAACATGACGCCCTGGACCGCCTCGACCGACCGCATCGCCGACCCGACCACGATGCCGATCCAGATCATGGCGAAGCCCCAGAGCAGCAGCAGGGCGTACGCGATGACCGCGTCGACCACCGAACCACGGATCCGCCACCCCACGATCAGGCCGGTCAGCGACATCACCAGGATGCCGATGCTGGAGTGGACCAGACTCGAGATGCTGCGTCCGACCAGGACCGCCGAGGGATGGATCGGCAGCGAGCGCATCCGGTCGACGATGCCCTTCTCGATGTCGGCGGTCAGCCCCACCGCGACGATGAACGACGAGAACGCGATCGTCTGGCCCATGATCCCGCCCAACAGCCACTCCTTGTAACCGGCCGGCGACTGGGTCGCGATCGCCCCACCGAAGACATAGGCGAACAGCAGCACGAACATCACCGGCTGGATGGTGACGTCCATCAACATCTCCGGCATCCGGCGGATGTGGATCAGGTTGCGGCGGGTGATGGTCAGCGACTGGCGCAGCAACCCGGTACGCCGGATCTCGGGTCGTTCCAGGCCGGACGGGCGGACCGCGTCAGTGGCGTCGGTCGCGGGCGTGTTGGTGGCAGTCATGCGGGCACCTCTTCCTCGGCAGGGTCGGCTTCCTCGGCGCGGTGTCCGGTCAGGTGCAGGAACACGTCGTCGAGACTCGGCCGCTGCAGGCCGAGGTCGTCCAGCTCGATCCCACTGCCGTCGAACAGGGTGGCCACGCGGGTGACGTCGGCCAGGCCCTCCGCGGCCGCGGTGAGCGTCCGGCTGGGCACGTCGACGTGGAGCTCGGTCACGGCCGACCGCAGCAGGTCACCGGCTCGCTCCAGGTCATCGGCGTGCGACACCGTCACCACGAGTGCCGCACGGCCGGAAGCGTCCTTGAGCTGGAGGGGGGTGCCGTGAGCGATCACGGAACCCTTGTCGATGACGACGATGTCGTCGGCGAGCTGGTCGGCCTCCTCGAGGTACTGGGTCGTGAGCAGCAGCGTCGTACCGTCGCGCACCAGGCCACGGAGCACGTCCCACAGCTCGACCCGGCTGCGGGGGTCCAGACCGGTGGTGGGCTCGTCGAGGAACAGCACCGGCGGCGTGGCGACCAGGCTGACAGCGAGGTCGAGGCGTCGGCGCATGCCTCCCGAATAGGTCTTGATGGTCCGGTTCGCGGCGTCGGTGAGGGAGAACCGCTCGAGCAGCTCGTCGGACTGCCGCGCGATGGTGGCCCGGTCGAGTCCGTAGAGGCTGCCGATCAACCAGAGGTTCTCGCGTCCGGTCAGCAGCTCGTCGACGGTGGCCGACTGGCCGGTCAGCCCCATCGACCGGCGCACCGCGTCGGGCTCGCGCACCACGTCGTGACCGGCGACCCGCGCGGTGCCGCGGGTGGGACGGGTCAGCGTGGTCATCATCCGCACCGTGGTGGTCTTTCCGGCACCGTTGGGTCCCAACATCCCCAGGACCGTGCCCCGCGGGACCTCGAAACTGACGCCGTCGACCGCCACCGTGTCGCCGAAATGCTTGACGAGGTCGACCGCCTCGATCGCCGGCCCCGCGTTGCTCGGTCTGGCCATGTTCGCTCCTCGTGACGTCACCTGACGACGCTATCCCTGTCCACCGACATCCGTCTCACGGGTTTCCCCCGGCGAGCCCTCTCTGGTCGCCGCTGCCTAGATTGACCGGGTGATCTCGCGAAAGTCATCGGTCAAGCCGGGGCCGGTCTGGCTGGTGCTGGGCGGGATCCTCTCGGTCCAGCTGGGTGCGGCGATCGCCAAGGACCTCTTCGACCTGATCTCCCCGACCGGCATGGTGTGGCTGCGGCTGGTGACCAGCGCGCTGATCCTCGGGCTGATCGCCCGACCTGCGCTGAGAGGCCGCAGCCGTGACGACTGGCTGGTCGTCCTCGCCTTCGGGGTGGCCCTCGGTGTCATGAACTGGGCGATCTACCAGTCCTTCGCGCGGATCCCGCTCGGCATCGCGGTGACGATCGAGTTCATCGGCCCCCTCTCGTTGGCCGCGTTCGGCTCGCGGCGGCCCCGGGACCTGCTCTGGGTCGGCCTGGCCGCGGCGGGCGTGCTGCTGCTCGGGCTGCAGCCCGGTGAGGTCAACCTGCCCGGCGTGCTCTTCGCGCTGCTGGCCGGTGCCGCCTGGGCGACGTACATCCTGCTCAGCGCCCGGACCGGTGCCCGCTGGCCGGGCCTCGACGGGCTCGCCATCGCCAGCGTGGTCGCGACCGTGATGCTCGCTCCCCTGGCGGTCAGCGTGGCCGGCGCGAGCCTGCTGGACCCGACCGTGCTGGCCCTGGGAGCCGCGGTCGGGCTGCTGAGCTCGGTCGTCCCCTACAGCTTCGAGCTGACCGCGCTGCGGACCATCCGGCCCGCGACCTTCTCGATCCTGATGAGCCTCGAGCCGGCGGCTGCGGCTCTCGCCGCGATCCTGATCCTCGGTGAGTTCCTGACTCCGCTCCAGTGGCTGGCGCTGGTCTGCGTGGTGGTCGCTTCGGTCGGCGCCACGCGCTCGGGTCGGCTCATCGCCGAGCCGGTGCCGGACTAGTTCACGCCCGCCCGTTCACACGGGATTCACATTCAGGTGACGCTCCGGCAAACCGGTGCCCCTAGCGTCGGATGCATGATGCTTCCGCTCGTCGAGCGCTGGGCCACCCGGTCGCAGCAGGGATCGCGCCGCAACGCCATGGTCGCCACCACCGAGCTCACCCGTCGCCGCATCGAGCACGACGAGGTCGAGTCGTGGCTTGCGACCCGCGCACCGCGGCGTACGCCGGAACCGATCATCACGCTGGGGGCGAGCGCCGCCACGCGGTGACCCCGGCCACATCTCCCGGACCGCTACCCCCTCGTCCGGCAGAATCGGGGCATGTCGACCTCCGCTGCCTCCACGACCACGCACGCCCGGCTGGCCTTCGACGACATCCTCTCCGACGACGGCACCCGGCTCCGGGTGTGGACGAACGACCCGCACGGGACCCTCACGGGTCCGACGGTGGTGCTCTGCAACGGTCTCGGCACCAGCGCCTACGCGTGGCCGGCGCTGCTCGACCCCGACTGCGGCGTGCGGGTCATCAGCTGGAACCACCGCGGCACCGGCGGATCCGACCGTCCGAGCGACCCGGCGAAGGTGCGGATCGAGGAGTTCGTCGAGGACGCGCTCTCGGTCATGGACCACTTCGGGGTCGACCGCGCCGTGCTGATGGGTTGGTCGATGGGCGTCAACACGATGTTCGAGCTCGCCGTCGCCCACCCCGAGCGGGTCGCCGGTCTGTTCGCCGTGGCCGGCGTCCCCGGTGACACCTTCGCCACGATGCTCGCTCCGCTCCGGGTCCTGCCGCGCCCGGTGGCCCGCGCGGTCACCGTCAACCTGTCCCGGGCGATGAAGTACGCCGGCTGGGCCCTCACCCCGATCACGCAGCGGCTTCCCGTGGGGGCCACCACCATCGCGGTCCTCAACCGGACCGGGTTCATGTTCGCGATGCCCGACCGCGAGCTCGCCGCCACGGCGGTGCGCGACTTCCTCACGACCCCGGTGGAGTGGTACTTCCACCTGGCATTGAACACGTCGCGCCACCGGCGAGTGAGCCTGAGCCGGATCATGGTGCCGGCCTGCTTCGTCGCCGCGTCGTACGACGTGATGGCGGGCTCGCGCGACATGCTGAGCGCGGCCGAGCGGCTCGATGACTCCACGTATGTCGAGCTGCGTGGCTCCCACTTCATCCAGATGGAGAAGCCCGCGCAGGTGCACGAACTGCTGCTGGAGTTCCTCGAGCGGGTCGGCTGAGCGTGCGTCGTACCGCCGTCTGGCTCGTGGTGCCGCTGCTCGCTCTCGCAGCGTGCGGTGAGGACCCCGACGCCGGGCCCGGGCCGACGACCGTGACGGCGAACACGGCGTCGCCCGAGGCGACCGACCGGGCGCCCGACCGGGCGCCTGAGGTGGTCGGCGAGGTCGCCACCGGGTTGTCGGTCCCGTGGGGGCTGGCGTTCCTGCCCGACGGCCGGGCCGTGGTGACCGAACGCGACTCGCGGCGGGTGCTCGTCGTCGACCCGGACGGCGGGGACCCGGTCGTGGCCGGCGACATCGAGGAGGCAGCCCCGCAGGGCGAGGCCGGGCTGCTCGGCGTCGCGGTGTCCCCCGACTTCGAGCAGGACCGGCTGGTCTACCTCTACGTCAGCACCGACTCCGACAACCGGATCCTGCGCACCGAGCTCGGCGACGACGACCTGCTCGGCCCGACCGAGGTCGTCCTGGACGGGATCCCGCTGGGGGCGATCCACGACGGTGGCCGACTCGCGTTCGGTCCCGACGGGTTCCTCTACGCAGCCACGGGCGAGACCGGCCAGGGCGAGCTGTCGCAGGACCTCGACTCGCTCGGTGGCAAGATCCTGCGGATCACCGCCGACGGCGACCCCGCCCCCGGCAACCCCGACCCCGCGTCACCGGTCTGGAGCCACGGCCACCGCAACGTCCAGGGCCTCGCCTTCGACGACGACGACAACCTGTGGGCCAGCGAGTTCGGCCAGTCCTCGTTCGACGAGCTCAACCTGATCGAGCCGGGCAACAACTACGGGTGGCCAGAGGCCGAGGGTCGTGACCCGGACGACGCCTTCGTGAATCCCCGCGTGGTGTGGTCGACCGGCGAGGCGTCGCCGTCGGGGCTCGCCTACACCGACGGCCGGCTCTGGATGGCGGCACTCGGCGGGGTCCGGCTCTGGCGGGTCGACGTGGCCGACGGCGATGCCAGCAACCCGACCGACTTCTTCGTCGGCGAGTACGGCCGGCTGCGCACCGTCGTCACCGCGCCCGACGGCCGGCTCTGGGTCACCACCTCGAACCGCGACGGTCGGGGAGCGCCGGCCGACTCCGACGACCGGATCCTCGTGGTCGATCCGGGAACCCGCTGACCGGTCAGTTGGGTACCCACCACGGACGCCGACGGCCTGCTGATCTGCTCCTGGCACCACCACCGCGCCCACGACCACCGCTACGACACCCGACATCACCCCGACGGCACCCACGGCGCGGGCAAGACGACGACCCGTGCGCGCGTACTGCAGCTGATCCCTGACCCACCGGCTTGCACTGGCTCGGGGTCGAAAGGCCCCCGCGGGGCGGACTCGCGGCCCTGTCGGTTCCACGAGCCCGCGGTCATGCTGAAGGAGTCGGGGAGGCCGACCAGGTCGTCCGGCAACCAGCGGAACCCGAGCCAAGGAGGGGCCATGGCCACCACCATCATCATCCTGACGGTGCTCGCGATCGTCGTCGGAGTCGCGATCAACGTCTACCTGGGTGTGCGGGTCGCGAATGCGGGCCTCGGTCTGCGCATCAGCTCGACCGTCGCGTACGCGATACCGACCGGTATCGACCCCGCACTCATCAGGTCCGAGCTGTTGAAGGCCGGGTTCACCACCGGGACCGACCGTGTCGGCAACACAGAGCGCCTCCTCATCGAGTGTGAGCGGGAGGAGCGAGACCGGGTGCGCACCGCCATCGAAGGCGCCACGCTGACCGGGTACGACGGCTCCGCGGCGACGCTTGGCCACGTGACCTTCGAGGACGAGCGCTGAGTCGGGGCTGACGTCGAGTACTGACCGCCGGCGCCGTCCTCGTCCGCGACGCGGCGGCCGCATGGCCTAGCCTCCCCAAGGGGTGCCCGGCTGCTGAACGCCAGACTGAGTGCGGACGCCGCCGCCGACCAACAGGAAAGATGAGTAAGGGAAAGCCGACCGGTCATTCCTGTCCCCACCATGGGCACAGGACTGCCCGGTCAGCGGATTTCATGGGGACACAACTGCCTGGTCAGCGGGTTTCACGATGACGCGGCGGGAGGCGCGGCGCAGGGTCGTCAGGACCGCCGGGCCGAGGACCACGATGGCGACCGCGTTGGTGATCGCGCGAACCGTGTCCCAGCCACCGGTGGAGGTCAGCAGCGTGTAGAGCACGAACCGGTGCAGGTTCTCCAGCACCGGTGCGCCGGCCACGTAGGACAGCGACCCTTCCTCGCCGGGCACCGCGATGCCGGCCACGAACGGCCAGCCCGACAGGTTCATCAACATCCCGAACGCGTACGCCGCCACCACGCCGTACGCCGCCAGCAGCGCGATCTCGCGCCGCCCCGAGAACCGCCGCGGCAGCAGCCCGGCACCCATCCCGACCCACGCCGAGATGAGCATCTGGAACGGCAGCCACGGACCGACACCGGCGGTGAGCAGCGCCGAGGCGAACAGGGACGTGCAGCCGAGGACGAAGCCGAACCCCGGGCCGTACACGCGGCCGGCGAGGATCAGCAGGAAGAAGGCCAGCTCCACACCGGCCAGCCCCGGGGACAGGGCACGGAGCACCGCATTCACGGCGCTCAGCACGCCGAGGATGGCCAGCACCCGCGGGTCGAGGCCACCCTCGCTGACCTCTGCGAGCACCACCGCGATGATCAGCGGCAGCAAGGCGAGGAACAGGAACGGCGGGTCGACCCGCTCCCCCGGTGCGGCCTGGAGCAACAGCGGCCAGCACAGCATCATCAGCCCGGTCACCGAGGCGATCCCGAGCACCGCCCCGGACCGGAGCGAGAGCTGGACGGCGTCCACCCGAGCCGTCACCGGCGCCCGGCTCACAGGGCGTCCCTCACGTCGGCGACGGTCAGCCAGGGGGCGCCGAGCACCTTGGTGACCTGCGGCGCGAAGGCGGGCGACTGGGCCACCACCTCGCGCACCGGTCCGCGCGAGACCAGCTCGCCCTCGGCCATCACCAGCAGGTCGTCGGCCGCCTGGGCCACGAACTCGACGTCGTGCGTCGCGACCAGCACGGCCAGGCCCTCGTCGGCGAGGTCCCGCAGGATGCCGGCCAGCGCCTCCTTGCCGGGGTAGTCGAGGCCGCGAGTCGGCTCGTCCAGGAGCAACAGGGTCGGCCGGTCGGCCAGCACCAGCGCGAGAGCCAGCGCCAACCGCTGGCCTTCCGAGAGGTCCCGCGGGTGCGCGTCGTCGGGTACGCCGGGCGCGAGCCGGTCGAGCAGCGCGCGGCACCGGCCCGGGCCCCGGTCGGTGGCGGCGTCGCCCGCCGCGCACTCCTCGGCCACGGTCTCGAGGTAGAGCAGGTCGGCCGGCGTCTGTGGCACCAGCCCGGCCAGCTCGCGACGCCGGCGCTGGTCCTCGCGGGCCGGGTCGACACCGGCCACGGCCAGCGCTCCGGCGTACCTCTCGCGGCCGCGGAGCGCCCACAACAGGCTGGACTTCCCGCAGCCGTTGCGACCCATCAGTGCGGTGACGGTGCCACCGTTCAGGGTGAGGTCGACCTCGCGAACCGCGACGGTGGGTCCGTGCCGGACGGTGAGCCCGCGGCCGGTCAGGCGGGTCGGGCCGGGGGTCGGCTGAACCACGGGCGGCGGCGTCAGCGTCAGCCCGCGCGCGGCGCGTCGTGCCTCACGGACCGCGAGCGGGAGCGGCGACCAACCGACGAGGCGACCCAGCTCGACCAGCGGAGGTGCGACCGGCGAGTCGGCCAGGATGGTCGCCGGGTCGGCCACGCGGATCCCGCCGTCGCCGGTGAGCAGGCAGATCCGATCGGCGAACGGGACCACGCGCTCGAGCCGGTGCTCGGCGACCACGACGGTGAGGCCGAGGTCGTGGACCAGCCGGGTCAGCGTCGCCAGCACGTCCTCGGCCGCGGTGGGGTCGAGCGCCGAGGTGGGCTCGTCGAGGACCAGCACCCGGGGGTGCATCGTCAGCACCGACCCGATGGCCACGCGCTGCTGCTGACCTCCGGACAGCGTGCGCAGGTCTCGATGCCTCAGGTCGGCGATCCCGAGCAGGTCGAGGGTCTCCTCGACCCGGCGCCGCATCGTGTCGGGGGCGAGACCGAGCTGCTCCATGCCGTAGGCCAGCTCCTCCTCGACGGTGTCGGTGACGAAACCGGCGGAGGGGTCCTGGCCGACGTAGCCGACCAGGTCGGCGCGCTCTCGCGGCGGGATCCGGGTGACGTCGTGGCCGTCGAGCACCACGCTGCCGGTCAGCGTGCCGCCGGTGAACCGCGGGACCAGGCCCGTGACCACGCCGAGCAGCGTGGACTTGCCGACACCCGTGCGTCCCGACACCACGACCAGCTCGCCCTCCTCGAGCAGCAGGTCGACGTCGTCGAGCACGATCGTGTCGCCGTAGGTGAAGGTGATGCCGCGCAGCTCGATCACGGGCGTGACTCCCGGTTCGTGGCCTGCTGCGGGGCACACAGTGCCCCGGCGAGGCCGGCGGCGAGCGCGGCCAGTCCCAGCAGGCTGAGCTGCGGGATGACGTCGGTGGCGGGGTAGGCGATCGCGATCTGGTGTCGGTTCATCCACCACGCGGAGCTGCCCACGACCAGACCGCTGGTGACCACGGCCAGCTCCGGCCAGCGCCACGGGTCCGGTCGGTAGCGGGAGCGCTGCACCCGCGCGCCGGCGCTGACGAAGCCGAGCCCCGCCACGGCGAGCCCCGCGACGAGCATCGGCCCGGCCAGCCAGCGCGGAGCGGTCGGGTCGAGGACGGCGTAGGTGCCGACGCAGACGCCGATCAGTCCCACCAGCATGAACGCGCCGGTACGCCGCCGCTGCGCCCGGCTCGCCGTGCCGGAGCGGCCGTAGCCCCGGGCGTCCATGCCGGCCGCCATCGCCAGCGAGCGCTCGAGCGCGTCCTCGAGGACCGGCACCAGGACCCGGCGCAGCCGCCGGACCCGGCCGGTGCCGCCGCCGCGCAGCGACTGCGCCGCCCGCACCCGGCGCAGGCTGTCGGCGAACTGGGGCAGCATCGTCACCGCCACCACCAGCGCGGTGCCGACCTCGTAGAGCGCCGGAGGGACCGACCGCAGCAGTCGCTTCGGGTTCGCGAGAGCGTTCGCGGCTCCGATGCTGATCACGATCGCCGCGAGCCGCAGGCCGTCGTACAACCCGGCGAGCAGCGACTCCCGGGTGATCGGGCCGAGCAGCACGATCCCCGCCGCCCAGTCCGGCAGCCCGATCTCCGGCAGGTCGAGCAGCACGGTGCCCGGAATGCCGGTGCCGAACAGCAGCCGGAAGCCGACCCGCACCACGACGATGGCGGCACCGAGGATGACGTAGAGGCGGAACGAGTCGGCCCACGGCTGGTCCGAGCGACGCAGTGCCACCGCCACCGCCGCCACCCCCACGATCAGCAGGAGCAGCAGCGGGTTGGTGGTGAACGACGCGGCGGCGGCCAGGCCGAGGGCCCAGCCCCACCACGCCACCGGGTGCAGGTCCCGGGGCAACCGCGCTGCCGCCACCGGACGGACCACCGGGATCAGACGGTCCGTCGGCGCAGGTACGTCGCCACGGCGGCCACACCGAGCAGGCCCCCGACCGCGACCGGACCGACCCACACCGGCAACGCGGAGTCGTCGGCGCTGGCGGACGGATCGGAAGCCGTGGGCGAGGTGTCGGCGTCGGTCGAGTCCTCCGCGGACGGTGACGCTGCGTCGGTCTCCCCTGGCCCGTCGGTCTCCTCCTGACGGTTCCGGTTCCGGCCGGGCCCGTTCTCGGGGCCGAGCCGTTGCCGCTTCCCCGCCGCGGCACCGGACGGCGCCGCACCCGGGGACGCCGTGTCGTTCGTGCCCGTGCCCCCGCCGGACGACCCGCTCGTCCCACCACCGGAGGTCGGCGGCGGGCCGGCCTGCGTGGGGGGCGGCTTGGTGGGTTCGGGCTTCCCGGTGGGTTGCGCCGAGTGCTGCGGGGGCGGTGCCCCCGGCGGCGACTTGCTCGACGACCCGTTCCACGAGAGCGCGACCGATCCGCCGTCAGGGATCGTCAGCGAGCCGACGCCGACCGAGGAGTAGCTCCACCCGCTCGAGGTTCCATCGGACCACCAGAGGCCCCAGTAGGCGTTGGCCGGCGGCGTGTTGACGCACGGGTCGTCGGCAGGTTCTCCGGAGACCCGGCACACGAACCCCGGTTGCCGCTGCACGTAGTTCAGCGGGAAGTCGTTGTCGGGGAACAGCGCACTGGCCTTCTCTCCGCCGCCCCCAGCGTCACAGACCTGGTGGAGGCCGCCGCCGAGCTCGTGGAAGTCGACCACGACCGTCACGCCCGTGGCCGTCGAGCAGGCCGCGGCGTACGCCGGGGTGGACCCGGTCAGCCCGGCTGCCGCGACCAGGATGGTCGCGGCGGCCAGACGGACGAGACGACTCATCGACGGCAAGGACGGACCTTGGTGTAGACCAGCCCGGACACCGCCTGGGCACTGGTCCGGCGCCACTGATCGCGGGATTCGACCGTGATCCCATCGGTCTCCCCGCTGTCGTAGGCGGCCTGGTCGTAGGCGATGGCCCCCTTCTCGCCGGCCAGCGAGGTGCCGGTGGCGTCGCTGTCCACTTGCAGGGCGCGGACCCAGCGGGCCGCCTTCCTGGCCGGACGGCAGCGTCCGGCGTCGCCCAGCGCCTGGGCGGCGAGCCCCGAGCTGTTGGCATTCACGACGTCCTGGGGAGGCCCACCCACATGTCCACCGTCGCGCTTCTGGCTGCGCGCAAGCCAGCGCAGACCCTGCTGGATGGCGGCACGCACCGCCTTGCCCTGGTGGGCCCGCGGCAATGAACGCAGCCCCATCACCGCGAACGCGGTGGCGTCGGTGTCGGCTGAGTCACCCTGGCCGCAGTTCTGCTGCCGCGCGCCTGCGTCGGCGAAGTAGAGACGGAACCAGCCGGCGTCGCACTGCTGCTTCATCAGGAACTGCTTGGCACGACCGGTCTTCCGAGACCCGACCGTAGCCAGCGCCTCGACCGCGAACGACTGGCCGATGGTGTTGGCGCTGTCGGCGAAGGTGGTCTTGTCCGCGATCCGACCGGCGGACCGACCGTGGGCGACGACCCGCTTGTTCAGGCGGCGGGCGAGGTTCACCCCACCGAAGACCTTGTCCTGCTTGCCGGTGCGCTGCGCGAAGGCCAACAACTTGGCGGTGGCGTTGGCGTAGATGTCGGGCGAGTCGAAGCGGGTGTAGGCATCGACCCGCTCGCTCATCGCTCGTCGTACTGATCGCAGATCCGGACCGTGCCCACCGAGGTCCTTGAACGCCAGCCCCACGTCGACGGTCAGCCCGAGGTCCTCGAAGTCGTACTGGTCGTTGTAGACGACCCCGTCGGTGAGCTGTCCCGCCAGCCAGTCGGTCCCCCGGGTCGCTGGGGGCTGCCTGGGCCGGGGCGGTGAGGGTGGTGGCGATGACGGCGCCGGTGGCCAGGACGGCGACCGGTCGCAGCATGCGAGAGATGAGATGACGCCCAGTGATGTGCACAGTGATCCTTCCCGCTGCACACAGCGGGAAGCCCCAGATCAACCCTGGGGGCCACCCGCTGTTTTTCCTCGACAGCGTGGGTTCAGGACGCGTCGCAGCGGGTGCTCCGGCTTGTCGCCCCGACGGATCGAGACGGCCTACGGTTGCGGGTCAGCGCCGGAATTCGACCGGCTTCCCCCAGCTACGGGCGTGATGAGTGATTGCGTCGAGCAGCGTACTACCAGCGCTCGGGCAACCCGCTGACCGGGCAGTTGTGTACCCACAGATCACGTCGACCGGGCGATCCGGGACCCAGTCAGGGTCACCAACTGACCGGTCAGCGAGTCTGCTGGGGACTGGATTGCCCGGTCAGCGGGTTGTCAGGTGAGCTTCTCGAGGACGAGCTCGCGGACCCGGTTGGCGTCGGCCTGGCCGCGCATCTCCTTCATCACCGCACCGATCAGCGCACCGGCCGCGGCGACCTTTCCCTCGCGGATCTTGTCGGCGACCCCGGGGTTGGCCGCGATCGCGTTGTCCACCGCGGTGGAGAGCGCACCGTCGTCGGAGACGATGGCCAGCCCGCGGGTCGCCACGATCTCCTCGGCCGTCCCCTCCCCGGCGTACAGGCCCTCGAAGACCTGGCGCGCCAGCTTGTCGTTGATCGAGCCCGCGTCGACGAGTTTCTGGACTGCGGCCACGTCCGCCGGACCGACGCCGAGGTCGGCCAGGTCGACGCCGGTGTCGTTGGCGCGCCGAGCCAGCTCGGAGAGCCACCACTTGCGCGCCGCCTGGGGTGTGGTTCCCGCGGCGATGGTCTGCTCGACGAGGGCCAGCGCACCGGCACCGACCGTGTCGCGCATCTCGAGGTCGCTGAAGCCCCACTCGCCCTGGAGCCGGGTACGCCGCTGCTGGGGCGGCTCGGGAAGCGTGGCCCGCAGCTCCTCGACCCACTCCCGGCTCGGTGCGACCGGCACCAGGTCGGGCTCGGGGAAGTAGCGGTAGTCGTCGGCGTCCGACTTCTCGCGGCCGGACGTGGTCACGCCGGTGTCCTCGTGCCAGTGGCGGGTCTCCTGGAGGATCGAGCCGCCGCCGGCAAGGATCGCGGCGTGCCGCTGCATCTCGTGGCGCACCGCCCGCTCCACGCTGCGCAGGGAGTTCACGTTCTTGGTCTCGGTGCGGGTGCCGAGGGCGGTCTGGCCGGTCGGCGCCAGCGAGAGGTTGACGTCGGCCCGGATCGACCCCTGGTCCATCCGGGCGTCCGAGACCCCCAGGGCGACGATCAGGTCGCGCAGCTGGGCGACGTAGGCCCGCGCCACGGCGGGTGCCTTCTCCCCCATCCCGGTGATCGGCTTGGTCACGATCTCGATGAGCGGGATCCCGGCGCGGTTGTAGTCGACCAGCGAGTAGTCGGCGCCGTGGATCCGGCCGGTGGCGCCGCCGACGTGCAGCGACTTGCCGGTGTCCTCCTCCATGTGGGCGCGCTCGATCTCGACCCGGAACGTCTCGCCGGCCACGTCCACGTCCATCCACCCCTCGAACGCGATCGGCTCGTCGTACTGGGACGTCTGGAAGTTCTTCGGCATGTCCGGGTAGAAATAGTTCTTCCGCGCGAAGCGGCACCACTCCGCGATCTCGCAGTTGAGCGCGAGGCCGATCCGGATCGCGGACTCGACGGCCACGCGGTTGACGACCGGCATCGCGCCGGGCAGCCCGAGGCAGGTCGGGCAGACCTGGGTCGTCGGCGCGGCTCCGAACTCGGTGGGGCAGCCGCAGAACATCTTCGAGGCGGTGTTGAGCTCCACGTGGACCTCGAGGCCCAGCGCCGGGTCGAACTTGTCCAGCGCTTCCTCGAACGTCAGCAGGTCGGCGGTCATCGCGAGCCTCCTTCCAGTGAGGGAGCGCGGTCGAGCAGCGGGCCGCCCCACTCCCGAGCCAGCAGCGTCTCCAGCGCGGCTCCCACGCGGTAGACCCGCTCGTCGGCCATGGCCGGCGCCAGGATCTGCAGACCGGCCGGCAGCCCGTCCTCGTCGGCGAGCCCGCTCGGCACCGAGATGCCGGGGATACCGGCCAGGTTGGCCGGGATCGTGGCCAGGTCGTTGAGGTACATCGCGACCGGGTCGTCGAGCTTCTCGCCCAGCTTGAAGGCGGTGGTCGGCGCGGTCGGCGAGACCAGCACGTCGGCTTGGGCGAACGCCGCCTCGAAGTCGCGCGTGATCAGGGTGCGGACCTTCTGCGCCTGCCCGTAGTAGGCGTCGTAGTAGCCGCTGGAGAGGGCGTAGGTGCCGAGGATGATCCGGCGCTTCACCTCGTCGCCGAAGCCGGCGTCGCGGGTCGCCCGCATCACGTCCTCGGCGCTGGGCCGGAAGTCGGGGCCGTCGCCCTCGGGGACGACGCGGAGGCCGTAGCGCATCGCGTCGAACTTCGCGAGGTTGCTCGACGCCTCGGCCGGCAGGATCAGGTAGTACGTCGCCAGCGCGTGGACGAACGTCGGGCAGGAGACCTCGACCACCTCGGCCCCGGCCTTGACCATCAGGTCGACCGACTCCTGGAAGCGTTGCTGCACCCCCGGCTGGTAGCCGTCGCCGCCGAGCTCGGTGACCACGCCGATCCGGACCCCGGTGAGGTCACCGGACTCGCCCTGCCGGACGGCGTCGACCAGCGCCGGGACCGGCTGGTCGATGCTGGTCGAGTCGAGCGGGTCGTGCCCGCCGATCAGCTCGTGCAGCAGCGCGGCGTCGAGCACCGTCCGGGTGACCGGGCCGACCTGGTCGAGGGAGTTGGCGAGCGCGACCAGGCCGTAACGGGAGACCCCGCCGTACGTCGGCTTCACGCCGACGGTGCCGGTCACGGCACCGGGCTGGCGGATCGAGCCGCCGGTGTCGGTGCCGAGCGCGAAGGGCGCTTCGAAGGCAGCGACCGCGGCGGCCGAGCCGCCGCCGGAGCCGCCGGGGATCCGGTCGAGGTCCCACGGGTTGTGGGTGGGCCCGTAGGCGGAGTGCTCGGTGGAGGAGCCCATCGCAAACTCGTCCATGTTGGTCTTCCCGAGGATCGGGAGCCCGGCCTCGCGCAGCCGGCGCACCACCGTCGCGTCGTACGGCGGCACCCAACCCTCGAGGATCTTCGACCCGCACGTGGTCGGGAGCCCACGGGTGGCGAGCACGTCCTTCACGGCGATCGGTACGCCGTCGAGGGTCGAGCGGGAGCGCCCCTCGGACCGCCGCGCGTCGGAGGCGGTCGCCTCTGCGAGGGCGCCGTCCCGGTCGACGTGGAGAAAGGCATGCACGGATGCGTCGACGTCGGCGATCCGGTCGAGGTGCGCCTCGGTCAGGGCGACCGAGGTGGTCTCGCCCGAGGCGAGCGCGTCGGCGAGGTCGGCCGCGGTGCGGCGCGTCCAGTCAGTGGCGGTCACTGCTCGTCCCCCAGGATGCGGGGGACGCTGAAGCGCTGCTGATCCGACTCGGGAGCGCCGGCGAGCGCCTCTTCGGGGGTGAGGCCGGGGACCACGACGTCCTCGCGGAAGACGTTGGTGAGCGGAACCGGGTGCGAGGTCGGTGGGACGTCGTCGCCCGCCACGCCCTGGATCGAGGCGATCGACTCGAGGATGACGCTCAGTTGGGGCGCGAGGTGGTCGAGCTCGGAGTCGGAGAGGTCGATCCGGGCCAGGTCGGCCAGGTGGGCGACCTGTTCCCGGGTGATGGCGGGACCGGACGGTTCAGGCATGCCGTCATCCTAGGAGGGACGCCCGGAGGTCCCGACCCCCGCCCGACCAGCGCACCCAAGCGGAGACGCGGTCGTCGTCCACGTGGGACGATGCCCCACGATGCCGTTCTCCGATCCGTTGGCTCTTGCCGCCGACCGCTACTGGTCCGCGCTCGCGGGAGACGACGCCGAGGCGGCCCAGGAGGTGGTGGCCCGCGCGATCGCCGGCGGCGTACCAGCGGCCGACGCCCTCACCGGCATCGTGGTCCGGGCCCAGCAACTGATCGGGCACACCTGGGCGGCGAACATCTGGACCGTCGGCCAGGAGCACTCCGCGACCGCCATCTCCGAACAGGTCGTGGCGCGGGTGGTGGCGACGCTGCCGCCCCCGGACCGGAACCGGAGGCCGCTCCTCGTCGCCTGTGCGGAGCGTGAGTTCCACAGCCTCGCCGCCCAGGTGGTGACTGCCTCGTTCCGCTCGTGGGGCTGGCCGGCCGAGTTCGCCGGCGCCGACACCCGATCGGACCTCCTCCAGCACCGGATCGCCGAGCTGCGACCGGCCGCGGTGCTGATCAGCGCGTCGCTGTCATCGGTGTTGACCCGCGCCGCTCGCCAGTTCGCCGTCGTCACCGCCACCGGCACCCCGGTCATCGCAGGAGGCGCGGCCTTCGACGCGGCCGGTCTCCGGGCCACGCGGCTCGGAGCGAGTGGGTACGCCGCGACGCCGGCTGCCGCGCGCACGCTCCTGGAGACCCTGCCGGACGTGGTGATCCCGCCGCCGCTCGTCATCGACGGCGAGGTCGAACGGCTCGAGGCGCTCGCCGGCCAGCTGGCTCGCACCGTGCTCGAGGCCACCATTCCGTTGCTCGAGACCGCCCCGGACGCGGTCAGCCCCGACCACTGGCAGGTCGTGCTGGCCACCTTCACCCCGCACCTGGTCGCCTCGGTCGCGGGCGGCGTGCTGACCGACGACCCGACCGTTCCGGCGGCCGCGCGGGCCTGGCTCGACGAGACGATGCGGCGCCGTGGCGCTCCGCCCGACGTCACCGAGGTGCTGTGGGACCAGCTCCGCGCCGGCCTCGACGGCTTCCCCGCCTGCCAGGCCATCGTGGGGCTGACCCAACCCGGAGGGGTCTGACCCGCGTCTTCACGGGTACAACCGTTCTCGAGGAGGCACAGATGACCCGTTCCCCCACCGACGCCGAGTTCACCGAGATGGTGCACGGCTGCTGGGGCTCGCTCTACCGCACCGCATACCTGCTGCTCGGCGACCACGGACTGGCCGAGGACCTGGTGCAGACGGCGCTGGCGCGCACCTATGCGTCGTGGTCGAAGGTGCGCAACGTCTCGGCCGGACCGGCGTACGCGCGCACCACGTTGGTCAACACGGCCTCGGAGTGGTTCCGCAAGCGGTCGTGGCGACGCGAGCTGCCCAGTGAACACCTCGGCGATCCTGCGACGGCGCCCCACGATCCGAGCGTGCGACCCACCGTGGTCGCCGCCCTGGACCTGCTCGCACCGCGCCAGCGCGCGGTCGTGGTGCTGCGCTTCTACGAGGACCTGTCGGTGGCCGAGACCGCCCGGGTCCTGTCCTGCTCCGAGGGCACCGTCAAGTCGCAGACCTTCGACGCGCTCGCCGTCCTCCGCACCCTCCTGGGCGACGCCGTCGTCCCCCACCACATCGGGAGCTCCTCATGACCGAACGACTCCGCCAACTCATGTACGACGAGGTCAGCGACCTCGTCCCGCCCGTCCCCGACGCCGCCACCGTGCTCACGGAAGGTCGCCGTCTGCGCCGCCGCTCCCGCGTGACCACAGGAGTAGCGGCTCTCGCCGCGGCCGCGGTGGTGGTGACCACCGCCGGCTTCGTGGCGGTGAACGTGGGCGGCTCCGGCGCGAAGGAGGCTGGACCCGCCGCCGGACCCGCCGCCGCCCCGGCGCCCCCGGTCTACGGCGTCGGCTCCGATGTCCACCTCGGCGACGTCGTGGCCCAGGTGACCGACTCCGTCCACTCGCTGCACTACACCTCGCTCGGGGTGCTGGTCCGCAGCAACCCGAACGACGGCGCCTCCGACGGCTCGGGACCGGAGTCGCTGACGCTGGTTCGCTGGGACGGGACCACCGCCGACCTGGGGACGATCCCCGAGGGGGTGCGCCCGGCCACCGATCCGGAACAGGACGTCTACGCCCTGGCTGAGGCCAACGGCGACGGATTCGTGGCCGTCGTGCGCGACGCCGCCACCGGCGACACGGTGGACGAGGTGCCGCTTCCGGACCTCCCGCCGAGCTTCTGGGAGGTCCCGCCGCTCGGGCTCGACGGCGAGACCCTCTACGTGGGCTACCGGAACGAGACCGCTGCGATCGACCTCAGCACCGGCGAGCAGTCCCGCGCCGCGGGTCTGAACGGTGGCATCCCGGAGGTGCACGGTGGCCGGACGGTCTTCAGCTCGATCGAGACGGAGACGGTCTCCGTGCTCGACGCGCGCAGCGGCGATGAGCTGCTCTCGATCGACGCGACGGGTAGTGGATCCCTGTCCCCGGACGGTGAGTACCTGCTGCTGCTGACTCCGGGCGAGTCCGTCTTCGGTGCAGACACCAGCCCCTTCGAGGTTCACCGCGTCGACTCCGGGTCGAGTGTCACGATCGACGAACCCGCGGACGGATGGAGCTGGACGGCGGACGGTGAGCTGTTCCGGGTCGGGCGCACCACGCTCACCACCTGTGACGCGTCCACCGGGGAGTGTCAGGAGTCGGCGCTCGCGACACCGCTCCCGAAGAACGCCTTCCCCCGGCTCGGCGGAATGCCCTACGAGAGCTGAACCTCACAACCCGCCGGGGCCGGCTTCGAGCAGCTGCTTGAAGCCGGCCTCGTCGAGGATCGGGACGCCGAGCTGCTCGGCCTTGTCGGCCTTGGAGCCGGCGCTCTCCCCGGCCACGACGTAGTCGGTCTTCTTCGACACCGACCCGGCGGCCTTGCCGCCGCGGGCCAGGATCGCCTCCTTCGCGGTGTCCCGGCTGAAGTCGTCGAGCGAGCCGGTGACGACCACGGTCAGCCCCTCGAGGGTGCGTGCGACCGACTCCTCGCGGGCGTCGGCCATGGTGACGCCGGCTCGCTGCCACTTCTCGACGATGGTGACGTGCCACGGCACCGCGAACCAGGCGATGACCGCCTCGGCGATGGTCGGGCCCACACCCTCGGCCGCCGCGAGCTCTGCCTCGCTGGCGTCCCGGATCCGCTCCATCGAGCCGAACTCCTGCGCCAGCGCCCGCGCCGCGCTCGGCCCGACGTGGCGGATCGAGAGTGCGACCAGCACCCGCCAGAGGGGGACGTGCAACCGGTCACCGAGGTTGGCGAGCAGCCGCTGCCCGTTGGCGCTGAGCTGTGGACCGTCCTCGCCCTTCTTGGCCGCCCGGGTGAACAGGGGGGCCTCGACCAGCCGCTCCTCGTCGAGGTCGAACACGTCGCCCTCGTTGTCCACGACCCCGGCGTCGAGCAGCGCGGTGGCGGCCTCGTAGCCCAGCCCCTCGATGTCGAAGGCACTGCGGCCGGCCACGAAGTAGACCCGCTCACGCACCTGCCCGGGACACTTCTCGTGGTTGGGGCACCGGAGGTCCTTGTCACCCTCCTTCTGCTGGGCCAGCACGGTCCCGCAGGCCGGGCACTTCGTCGGCATCCGCCAGGCGCGCAGGCCCTTCGGCCGGAGCGCCAGCACCGGCCCGACGATCTCGGGGATCACGTCGCCGGCCTTGCGGAGCACGACGGTGTCACCGGGCCGCACGTCCTTGCGCTTCACCTCGTGGGCGTTGTGGAGCGTGGCGTTCTCGACCGTGGAGCCGGCGACCCGGGTCGGCGTCATGACGCCGTACGGCGTGACGCGACCGGTGCGGCCGACGTTGACCCGGATCTCGAGGAGCTCGGCATTGACCTCCTCGGGCGGGTACTTGAACGCGATCGCCCACCGTGGGGCGCGGCTGGTCGAGCCGAGCCGCCGCTGCAGCGACACGTCGTCGACCTTCACCACCACGCCGTCGATCTCGTAGCCCACGATCGAGTGACGGTTCTCGCCAGCATGCTCGATGAACCCCTCGACGTCCTTCAGGGACGGCAGCACCCGGACCTGGTCGGAGGTCGGCAGGCCCCACGCCGCCAGCGCTTCGTACGCGTGGGACTGCGCCTTCGGCTCGAAGCCGCGTCGCTCGCCGATGCCGTGGCAGACCATCCCGAGGGCGCGGGTGGCTGTCACCCGCGGGTCCTTCTGCCGCAGCGAGCCGGCGGCGGCGTTGCGTGGGTTGGCGAACATCGGCTTGCCGGCATCGGTCATCGACACGTTGAGCCGCTCGAACGCCTCCCGGGGCAGGAACACCTCGCCGCGGACCTCGAGCAGCTCGGGAACCGGGAAGTCCGGTGCCGCGGTCAGCCGGTGGGGCACCGAGTCGATGGTCTTCACGTTGGGGGTGACGTCCTCGCCGGTGCGGCCGTCGCCGCGGGTGAGCGCCCGGACCAGCCGGCCGCCCTCGTAGAGGAGGTTGATGGCGAGCCCGTCGACCTTCAGCTCGCAGAGCAGGTCGGGGTCCTCGACGCCGTCGCGGGCCAGGCGGGCATGCCAGGCCGCCAGCTCGTCGTAGGAGAAGGCGTTGTCGAGGCTCTCCATCCGCTGCAGGTGGTCGACGGCGGTGAACTCGGTCGACACGGCGCCGCCGACCTGTTGGGTCGGGCTGTCGGGGGTCCGCAGCTCCGGGAACTTCTCCTCCAACCCCTCCAGTTCGCGCATCCGGGCGTCGAAGTCGGCGTCGGAGAGGGTCGGGTCGTCGAGCACGTAGTAGCGCCAGCGCGCCTGTTCGACGACGTCGACGAGCTGCTGGTGCTGGTCGCGGGCGTCGGCCGGCGCAGGCTGCGGCCCCTGATGACCCTGGTTCTCCTGGCGCGTGGTCATGCGCACATCCTGCCGGATCGTGCCGACACCCATCCGTCAGCCTGTCGGCTCCGAAACAACCCTGTGGACACCCCCGTGGAGGACCTGACCCTGACCGGGCCGTCGCTGACGCACTACGCCGCGCCGGAGGCGCCCCGCGGAGTCGTGCTGATGCTGCACGGCGGGAAGGAGCGGGGGCAGGAGGTCGTGGACGGTCGCAGCGCGTCGTGGCGCCGGTCGAACTCGATGGCCGAGTCGATCTCCTCGGAGGTCGAGGAGGCCGATGCGGCGGTGTGGTTGCTGCGCTACCGCCACCGCGGCTGGAACGGCGGCCACGGGCCGGTCGAGGACGCCCGCTGGGCGCTGGCCCGGGTCCGGGATGAGCTCGGTGACATCCCGATCGTGCTGCTCGGCCACTCCATGGGCGCACGCACCGCGGTACACGTCGCCGATGACCCCCAGGTGCGGGGTGTGGTGGCGCTGGCGCCGTGGTTCCCCGTCGAGGAGCCGGTCGCCGCGCTCGCGGGGCGGGCGCTCGTTGCCGCGCACGGCCGTCGGGACCACATCACCTCGCCCAAGGCGACCCGCGCCTTCGTCGACCGAGCGCGAGCAGTCGGCGCCGACGCGTCGTACGCCGACATGGGCCGGGTGGGTCACTACATGCTGCGCAAGGTCTCCGCCTGGAACCACCTGGCGGTGACCGAGTCGTTGCGGATCCTGGGGTGACGCGGTTTCCCCGGTCGACCGGGGAAACCGCATGTTGGCAGCCTAAGTTTCGGGCCCCCACCACCAGACTCGCCGGCACGGTTTGAAAACGGAACGGTTTCGTTCTATCGTACTTGAAACGAAACCGTTCCGTTCCAAGTCCGAGGAGCTTCCCGTTGGTGCCAGAGACCGCCCAAGCCCGCCCGCGCGTCGAAGGCGACCGTGAGCAGGAGATCCTCGAGGCCACGCTGACCGTGCTCGCCGAGGCCGGGTACGACCGGCTGACGATGGACGCGGTCGCCGCCGAGGCCAAGGCATCCAAGGCCACGCTCTACCGTCGCTGGAGCTCCAAGCCGGAGCTCGTCGTGGAAGCGATCTGCTCCCACAAGGTGCACCCGCCGACGCCCGACACCGGCACGCTGCGCGGCGACCTGGTGGCTGCGCACTGCGGCATGGGCGGCCTGCAGGACTCACGCGCGCTGGCGGTCCAGGCCGCCGTCGTCACCGCGATGGCCCGCGACCCCGAGTTCGCGGCGACGTACCGCAAGGAGTTCATCGGCCCCAAGCAGGCGGCCTCCCGCACGATCTTCGAGCGGGCCCGGGCCCGCGGCGAGATCCGCGACGACGTCGATCTCGACCTGCTCATCCCCGCCCTTCCCGGCATCGTGCTCCACCGCGTCTTCCTGCTGGGCGACGTTGCCACCCCTGAGCTGGTGGCCCGGGTGATCGACCAGATCATCCTGCCCGCCGTCTCCCACGCCCGAACCTGAGGACCCCATGACCGACACGACCGTTCCCGCGCCGGAAGTCACCCCGGCTCAACACCGACGCCTGACCTGGGCGCTGGTGCTGCTCTCCCTGGCGCAGCTGATGGTGGTGCTCGACAGCACCATCGCCAACATCGCGCTTCCGTTCATCGGCCGGGACCTCGACATCGACCAGGCCAACCTGTCGTGGATCGTCACCGGCTACGCGCTGACCTTCGGCGGCTTCCTGCTGCTCGGCGGCCGGCTCGCGGACCTGCTCGGCCGTCGTCGGATCTTCATGGCCGGCGTGCTCCTGTTCGCTGCGGCCTCCCTGCTCGGCGGTACGGCGCAGTCCGAGTTCGTGCTGCTCGGGGCCCGCGGCCTCCAGGGGCTGGGTGCGGCGATGGCCTCGCCGGCCGCGCTGGCCCTGATCACCACCACGTTCCCGGCCGGCAAGGAGCGCAACCGCGCCTTCGCCGTGTTCGCCTCGATGGCCGGCGTCGGCGCCGCGGTCGGGCTCGTCCTCGGCGGCTGGCTCACCGGCCTCGACGACCCGCTGGGCATCGCCGGCTGGCGCTACACGTTCCTGATCGTGATCCCGATCGGGCTCGCCGCGGCGTTCTTCGCGCCCCGCCTGTTCGAGGAGTCCGAGCGCCACACCGGTCAGCTCGACGTCCCGGGCGCCATCACCGGCACCGCTGGCCTGCTCGCGATCGTCTACGGCCTCACCCGCGCCGGCGACGGGCGCTACGGCTGGGGCGACCAGTGGACCGTCGCCAGCCTGATGGGCGGCGTCGCGCTGCTCGGCGTCTTCCTGCTGATCGAGTCGCGGGTCGAGCACCCGCTGCTGCCGTTCCGGATCCTGCTCTCGAAGAACCGTGCCGTCGCCTTCGCGGTGATGATGATCGCCCCGGCCGCGATGTTCGCGATGTTCTTCTTCCTCAGCCTCACCGTGCAGCTGGTCGTCGGCTACTCGCCGCTGAAGACCGGGTTCGCGTTCCTGCCGTTCTCGGTGGCGATGATCATCTCGGCCACGACCGCGTCCAAGCTGATCAGCCGGGTCGATCCCCGGTTCCTCTCCGGCGTCGGCACCCTGCTCTCGGCGACGGCGCTCTACGGCTTCCACCGGATGACCGTCCCCGAGGACGGCGCGTCGATCCTGGCCACGCTCCCGGCCAGCCTCGGCGGCCAGGGCGTCGCGCTCGGCAGCGACATCAGCTACTGGACCGAGGTGCTGCCGTTCGTCGTCCTGATGGCGTTCGGCATGGGCCTGAACTTCGTGCCGCTCACCCTGGTGGCCCTGCACCGACTGCGTCGTGAGGACTCCGGCATCGGCTCGGGGGTCCTCAACACCATGCAGCAGGTCGGCGGCGCTCTCGGCCTGGCCACCCTCAGCACGGTCGCCCTGCACTTCACCCAGAATCGCGTCGACGAGATCGCTCCCGGCGTCGCCGAGGCGGCGACCGCGGCCGGCCTGGACAAGACGATGGCGCCCGGCGAGTTCCAGGACCTCGTCGGCCAGCTCTCCGGGCTGGGCGCGTTCACGGAAGGGGCCACGATGGCGTTCCTCGTGGGCAGCCTGATGATGCTCGGCGCTTCGGCGCTGGTGTGGCTGTTCCTCGACGTCAAGCACGAGGAGCTCGCCACCGACGAGCTGCCCGAGGCGGTCCACGTCGGCTGACGCATGACCTGAGTCCGGGTGGCTCGTTGACCGCACATGAGTCGCACCCGACTGCACGCCCTGCTGGCCTCGGCCCTGGTGGCCGCCCTCGTGGCGGTGACCGGACCGGGGCCGGCGGCACGTCCGGCCACCGCCACGGCAGCAGCAGAGTCCGCCGCGGGCGAGGTCTACGAGGTCCACTACGTCCCGACCGTCGGTGACGCGGTGATCCGGGTCGAGATCTGGCGCGACTCCGCGTACGACGCCGAGCGGCAGCCGGTCCTCCTCACCTACTCGCCGTACCACTCGATCGCCGAGCCGGACCCGGCCCGCGACTCGGTCGGCCGGACCTATGTCCCCGAGGGCTACGCCCGCGCGGTCGCCGACGTCCTCGGCACCCGCGGCTCCACCGGCTGCTGGGACTACGGCGGCCGCGCCGAGCAGCAGTCCGGCGTCGACGTCGTGAAGTGGCTGGCGGACCGTGGCTGGTCCAACGGCAAGGTGGCCATGATCGGCGGCTCCTACAACGGCACCACCGCCTCGATGGTGGCGGCCCGTGGCGACGACGTGCCGGAGCTCAAGGCGATCGTGCCGATCGCCGCGATCAGCCGCTGGTACGGCTACGCCTACGGCAACGGCGTGCGCTACCTCCTCAACTCCGAGGTGCCCTCGGACGAGGGATTCGACACCCCGCTCGCCTTCGACCTCGGCTTCGGCAAGACGGTCGCCGCGGACCCGATGGGCCAGCACTTCGCCGACACCATGCGTGAGCGTGCCGCCGAGTGCGGCACCGGTCGAGCACACCGAGGAGGGTTACAGCCGCAACCCCGACTACGACTCCTTCTGGCGCGAGCGCGACTACCGGCGCCATGCCGACGACTTCCGGGCGGCGGTGCTGCTCGCCCACGGCTGGCAGGACTTCAACGTCAAGCAGGAGGAGGGAACCGAGCTGTGGCGGCGGATTCCGGTCGACCGACCGCGGACCGACCGGGTCGAGGGCGTGCCGTTCAAGCTGATGTACCTCACCCAGGGCTCTCACGGCGGCGCGACCGGAGGCGAGCAGTGGGCCGACCTGCTCTCCCGGTTCCTCGCGCACACGCTCAAGGGTCATGCGACCGGCATCCGCAGCGAGGGGCCGGTGATCACCCAGGGTGAGACCTCCTCGGGCGTCACCCGGTTCCGCACGCTCGGCGACTACCCCGCTCCGCGACTGGACCCCACCACGCTGTGGCTGCGCGACGGGGACACCCTGACTGGCTCCCCCGCGAAGCGGCGCCACACGACGACGTACGTCGAGACCGGCACCTCGACCGAGGAGGCGACCCCCGGCGTCACGTATCGCACCCGGCCGACTCGGGCCGCGACCCGGCTGGTCGGGTCGCCCACGCTCCGCACGCGGGTGCGCGTGTCCGGGCCCACCATGCACCTGACGCCGGTCCTCTACGACGAGGCGCCTGATGGCTCGCGACACGTGATCGCCCGGGGGTTCCAGCACGTCGACTACCGCGAGGGCCTCGGTGCGGCGCGTCCGGACCCGGGCAGCTGGCTCGACGTGAAGGTGCGGTTGCTCCCGGTCGACTACACGCTCGAGCGGGGACACCGGTTCACGCTGGCCGTGCAGAGCTCCAACACGGTCTGGGCGGTGCCCGGCAACCCCGGGACGGTGGACGTGCGCGACGGCGGTCGCGGCTCGCGGCTGGTGTTGCCGACGCTCTAGGAGAGCTCGCGGGCCACCGTCGTCGCGAGGACGAGCGCCTGCCTCGCCCACGCCCGGTCGGCCCCGGCGAGCCCGCAGGCCGGGCCGATGACCAGGCCGGGACCGGGCTCGATGCCGAGCATGTCCAGCCACCGGTGGACCCGCTCCAGGGCGGCGGCCTCGTCCAGGGTCGTGGTCGTCGGGAGAACGCCGAGCAGCACGCTCTCCCCCGCCTCCAGGGCAGTGGCGAGAATGTCGTGGTCGGCGGCGCCGAGCCGCGCCAGGTCCACGGCGAGCCCGGTCGCACCGGCACCACGCAGCAGGGCCAGCGGCGTGCCGTCGGCGCACGAGTGGACCCACGGCTCCGCACCCGCGTCGCGGATCGCGTCGAGGACCCCACCCAGCGCCGCGCTCGCCTCGGCCGGCTCGACGGAGCGATGGCTGTGGAAGCCGGACGCGGTCGGCACCCGGCCGGCCAGCACCACGGGCAGTGCCGGCTCGTCCACCTGCACCACCCATCGGTCGACGCCGGGGAGCCGGCGGCGCAGGTCGGCCAGGTGCCGTCGTAGGCCCTCCGCCAGCGCCTGCGCGAGCTCGCGCCGCGCACCCGGATCGGCGAGGGCGAGGTCGCCGCGGGGTCGCTCGACCGTGGCCGCCAACGTCCACGGCCCGATGACCTGCGTCTTGAACGCACCGGTGTAGCCCTGCGTCTGCTCCTCGACCTGGTCGAGGTCCTGGCCGAGCAGGCTGCGGGCGCGACGCTGGTCGATGCCCTCGGCGCCGGTGAGCCGCCAGCCTGCGGGTTGCAGGTCGAAGGCGAGGTCGGTGGCCAGCGCGGTCGCGCGACCGGTCATGGTGGCGGCAGCGCTGCGGCCGGGCAGCTCGGGGACGTAGGGCAGTCCGGTCGGGGGCGACAGCTCCCCCAGCACGACCCGCACCGCCTCGGCGTACTCCTCGGCGTCCTCGCCGGGGTGCGACCCGATCCCGGTGGCGAGCGTCATCGCTCCCTCAGCGGTGACTCAGCCACGCTGACCTCCGGCCCGCCCGGTGGCGCTGATCGTGGCGGAGCCGACCACCCGGGTGCCGTCGTAGATCACTGCGGCCTGCCCGGGTGCGATGCCGTACGCCGGGTCCAGCAGCTCGATCTCGACCTGCTCCCCCTCGACCGCCACCACCGCCCGGTGCTCGTTGCCGTGGGCGCGCAGCTGCACCGTCACCCCGTCACCGCAGAGCCGGGTCGGGACGGTGCCGCACCAGCGCGGCCGGATGCCGCTGATCCGGTCGACGGCGAGCTCCTCACGGGGGCCGACGAGCACCGTGCCGGAGACCGGTTCGATGTCGAGCACGAAGCGCGGCTTCCCGTCCGGGGCGGGACGGCCGAGCCGCAGCCCCTTGCGCTGACCGATCGTGAAGCCGTAGCTGCCGGAGTGCTGGCCGAGCACGTCCCCGGAGGCGGAGTCGACGATGTCGCCGCCGTGGTTGGGGGTGCGGTCACCGAGCTTCTCCGCGAGCCAGCCGGCGTTGTCTCCGTCGGCGACGAAGCAGATGTCGTGGCTGTCCGGCTTGTCGGCGACCAGCAGGCCGCGCCGGGCCGCCTCGTCGCGGACCGCGGGCTTGGCCGAGTCGCCGAGCGGGAACAGCGAGTGCCGCAGCTGCCGCTGGTCGAGCACGCCGAGGACGTAGGACTGGTCCTTGCCGTGATCGATCGCCCGGTGCATCTCGATGGAGCCGTCCGGCCCCTCGCGCAGCTGGGCGTAGTGACCGGTCGCGACCGCGTCGAAACCCAGCCCGAGCGCCCGGTCGAGCACCGCGGCGAACTTGATCTTCTCGTTGCATCGCAGGCACGGGTTGGGCGTCCGGCCGGCGGCGTACTCGTCCATGAAGTCCTCGACGACGTCCTCGTGGAAGCGGTCGGAGAGGTCCCAGACGTAGAAGGGGATCCCGATCACGTCGGCCGCTCGGCGGGCATCGTTGGCGTCCTCGACGGTGCAGCAGCCGCGCGCGCCCGACCGGTACGACGCCGGGTTGCGCGACAGGGCGAGGTGGACGCCGGTCACCTGATGGCCGGCCTCGACGGCCCGGGCGGCGGCGACGGCCGAGTCGACGCCACCGGACATGGCAGCGACGATGTTCATCGGCGGGCTGCCCTCGCCCGTTCGACGACCGGCCCGATCGCCTCGACGACGGCGTCGACGTCGGCTGCGGTGGAGGTGTGACCGAAGGAGAAGCGCAGCGAGTGCCGGGCCTGCTCCGCGTCGCACCCCATCGCCAGCAGCACGTGGGAGGGCTGCGGCACCCCGGCCGAACAGGCCGAGCCGGTCGACGTCTCGATGCCGTGGGCGTCCAGGAGCATCAGCAGGGAGTCGCCCTCGCACCCCGGGAAGCCGAGGTGGGCATTGCCCGGGAGCCGGTCCGGGCCGATCGGCGCGCCGTGCAGGTGGGCCTCGGGGACGACCTCCTGGACCCGGCGGACCAGGTCGTCGCGCAAGCCGGAGACGCGGGTGGCGTGCTCGTCCTGCACCTTCACGGAGTGCTCGATCGCCGCTGAGAAGCCGGCGATCGCGGGGACGTCGAGGGTGCCGCTGCGGATGTCGCGCTCCTGGCCACCACCGTGCATCTGCGCGCTGACCGACAGCTCGCGGCGTACGACGAGGGCGCCCACGCCGTAGGGGCCGCCGACCTTGTGGCCGGTGAACGTGAGTGCGTCGAGCCCGGAGGCGGCGAAGTCGACGGGGACCGCGCCGACGGCCTGGACGGCGTCCGAGTGCACCGGGATGCCGTGCTCGCCGGCCACGGCGACGACCTCGGCGACCGGCTGGAGCGTGCCGACCTCGTTGTTGGCCCACATCACCGAGATCAGGGCGACCGAGTCGGGGTCGCGATCGACCGCTGACCGCAACGCGTCGAGGCGGAGCATGCCCTGCTCGTCGACCGGAAGCAGCTCGACCTCGACGCCCTCGGCCTCCGCGAGCCACACCAGGGGGTCGAGGACGGCGTGGTGCTCGACGGCCGTGGTGAGGATCCGGGTGCGACGCGGGTCGGCGGCACGGCGCGCCCACAGGACGCCCTTGAGTGCCAGGTTGTCGGCCTCGGTGCCGCCGGAGGTGAAGACGACCTCGCCGGGGCGGGCGTTGACCGCCCGCGCGATGGTCTCGCGTGACTCCTCGACGATCCGTCGCGCCCGGCGGCCCGATGCGTGGAGCGAGCTGGCGTTGCCGACCTCGGCGAGCTCCCGGGTCATCGCCTCCACCGCGACGCGCAGCATGGGCGTCGTCGCGGCGTGGTCGAGGTAGACGTGGCGGGGCTCCGGCATGGCGTCCTCAGCCTACGGCGTGGGAGGGAAGCCTGGGCATCCGCCGGGCATCTCGACGCCCAGGAGCCTCCCTCGCGTCAGCGCGTGACGACGACCTGCGCCACCAGCGCCCGATGGTCCGAGCCCGGCACGTCGACGGTGTGGCTGCCGACGCTCACCACCGATGGCCCCGCCAGGACGTGGTCGATCTGCACGAGGGCCGGGATCGGGAGCGTCACGTCGCCGAGCAGCGCCGAGGGCGACCAGGTCGGCTGCCAACCCCCTCCGGTCACCTCCGTGACCGACCGCCACCCGTCATCGGCCAGGTCGCGCATGAACCGGTGGTCGAGGGTGGCGTTGAAGTCTCCGACCACGAGATCCGGCCGCTCGGCAGCGACGACGCTGCGGAGGAGCTCGTGGTCGGCGCGCCAGTCCGGCAGCTCGAGCGGGGACACCGGGTGGACGGCCAGCAGCGACACGTCGCCGACGTCGACCAGCCACGAGTCCCAGGTGGTGTCCACCCGCTCCTCGGGGCCCAGCGGGACGTCGGAGAACACCATGGTGCCCTGCGCGGAGGGGCGAGGCACACCGGCGCGGTGGGGCCACGAGTCCTCCAGCCCGGCCGCCTCCATCTCGGCCAGGAGCCCGGCGGTGACTTCCTCGACCACCAGGACGTCGACGTCCTCCTCGACCGCGGCGCGCACCACTCCGGCGCCGTCGGCGCTCCCGTAGAGGAGGTTCGCCGTCATCACGGTGAGCGACTCACCGCGCGCGGGAGCGGTCCGGGACTCGTCGGTGAGCAGGGGCGCGAACCAGGCGCCGTGGAGCACGAGGCCGGCGGCCGCCACCACCGCGAGTGCCCCTCCCCACCGGCTGCGGCGTCGCCACACCAGGGTGGCGGCCACGACGAGACCGGCGGTGTACCCGACCAACGCCCAGGGGGTGAAGGCGACCCACTGCACCCACACCGCGGCCTCGGGCTGCAGGGCCCGGACGATGGTCAGCGAGAGCGCAGGAAGGCCCACCATCGCGAGGACGATCCACCACAGCACCGTCCGGACACCCATCCGGTCGAACGTACCCACCGGGTGGTCAGAGCAGGACGAGATCGTCACGGTGCACGACCTCGCGCTCGTACGCCGACCCGAGGTCGGCCTTGAGGTCGGCGGTGCTGCGGCCGAACAGGGCCGGGATCTCCTCGGCATCGAAGTTGACCAGCCCCCGGGCCACGGCCCGACCGGACGGGTCGGTCAGGTCGACCGGCTCACCCGCGACGAAGGCGCCGGTCACCCCGGTGATGCCGGCGGCGAGCAGCGAAGCGCGCCGTTCGGTCACGGCGCGGACCGCACCGGCGTCGAGGGTGAGGCTGCCCTTGGGCTCGGTCGCGTGGGCGAGCCACAGCAGCCGGGTCGGCCGGCGCTTGCCGCCGGGGTGGAACAGCGTGCCGACCTCGTCGCCCGCGAGCGCCGCCATCGCGTGGTCGGCGGAGGTGAGCACGACCGGGATGCCGGCACCGCCGGCGATCCGGGCCGCGTCGACCTTGGTCTGCATGCCGCCGCTGCCGAGCCCGGCAGCGCCGACCTTTCCGATCCGGACCCCCGAGAGGTCTCCGTCGGCGGCCACCTCCTCGATGAGGGAGCTGTCGGGCTTGGCGGGGTCTCCGTCGTACAACCCGTCGACGTCGCTGAGCAGCACCAGGAGGTCGGCGTGCACCAGGTGCGCGACGAGCGCGGCCAGCCGGTCGTTGTCACCGAAGCGGATCTCGCTGGTGGCCACCGTGTCGTTCTCGTTGACGATCGGGAGCACGCCGAGCTCGAGCAGCTTGGCGAAGGTCTGGTAGGCGTTGCGGTAGTGGGCTCGCCGGGTGACATCGTCGACGGTGAGCAGCACCTGGCCGGTGGTGATCTCGTGGCGCGCCAGCTCCTCGGTGTAGCGATGCACCAGGATGCCCTGCCCCACCGAGGCGGCCGCCTGCTGGGCGGGCAGGGAACGCGGTCGCCGGGCCAGCCCGAGCGGCGCCAGTCCGGCCGCGATCGCCCCGGAGGAGACCAGCACGACCTCGGCGCCCCGGGCGCGGGTGGCCGCGAGCACCTCCACGAGCCGCCGTACCCGGGCCTCGTCGAGGCCGCCCGCCGCCGTGGTGAGTGAGGACGACCCCACCTTCACCACGATCCTGCGGGCGTCGGTGACGACCTGACGGCTCATGCGGGGTCCTGCTCGCTCCGGTCGGGGTCGTCGGGGCCGCCGATCTCGTACGCCGCGGGGCCGAACGACGGGCGTGCCTCCTCGGGGCGCAGCTTGCGGGCGACGTCGGCGCGGGTCTCACCCTCGGCCCGGTCCTCGAGGCCTTCCTGGATGTCGCGTCGCCGCTGCGCAGCCGGACGCGTCTCGTTCAAGCGAGCGTCCTCGCCGCGTCGGGAGAGATTCTCGGCACCGGCGTCGAGCCCGGGCTTGAAGTCGAAGACGACCGAGTCGTCGGGGTCCCCGATCAGCACCGTGTCGCCCTCGATCGCGCCCAGCTGGACCAGCTTGGTCTCCACGCCCAGCCGGTTGAGCCGGTCCGCGAGGAAGCCGACAGCCTCGTCGTTGCTGAAGTCGGTCTGGCGCACCCAGCGTTCGGGCTTGGTGCCACGCACCCGCCAGCCCTCGCCGGTCTCCTTGACCGTGAACTCGGCGGACCCGTCGACCCCGGGGGGACGAAGCACGATCCGGGTGGTCTCGGCGAGCGGCGTCGCGGCACGCGCCGCCTCGACGATGCCTGCCATCGCGAAGGTGAGCTCGCGCACCCCCTCGCCCGAGGCGGCCGAGACGGGAAAGACGCGCAGTCCCCGGGACTCGAGGTCCTCGAGCACGATGTCGGAGAGGTCACGGCCGTCGGGCACGTCCACCTTGTTCAGGGCCACCAGCCGGGGCCGGTCCTCGAGGCCGCCGTACCGGCTCAGCTCGTTCTCGATCACATCGAGATCGTCGGCCGGGTTCCGCCCCGGTTCCATGGTGGCGGTGTCGACGACGTGCACGAGAGCCGCGCAACGCTCGATGTGACGCAGGAAGTCGTGGCCGAGGCCGCGTCCCTCACTGGCGCCCTCGATCAGGCCCGGGACGTCGGCGACGGTGAACGTGGTCTCGCCCGCCGTGACCACGCCGAGGTTCGGGATCAGGGTGGTGAAGGGGTAGTCGGCGATCTTGGGCCTGGCCCGCGAGATCGCCGCGATCAGGCTCGACTTGCCGGCGCTCGGGAAACCGACCAGCCCGATGTCGGCGACGACCTTCAGCTCCAGCACGATGTCCAGCTCGTCGCCGGGCTCGCCGAGGAGGGCGAAACCGGGGGCCTTGCGCTTGGAGGAGGCCAGGGCAGCGTTGCCGAGTCCGCCGCGACCACCGGCGGCGATCACGACCTCGGTGCCCGGTCCGACCAGGTCGGCCAGGACCTCGCCCTGCGGGGTCGCCACGAGGGTGCCCTCGGGAACTGCGAGCACCAGGTCGGAGCCGTGGCCGCCGCTGCGGTGGCCACCGGCCCCGTGTCCGCCGTGCTCGGCGCGGCGCTGGGGGCTGTGGTGGTAGTCCACCAGTGTCGTCACGCCCGGATCGACCCGAAGGATCACCGAGCCGCCCGGGCCGCCGTTGCCGCCGTCGGGGCCGCCGAGCGGCTTGAACTTCTCGCGGTGGACCGAGGCCACGCCGTTGCCACCCCGCCCCGCGGCGACGTGGAGCGTCACCCGGTCGACGAATGTCGGGATGGCCATGGGTGGTCCCCTCAGGTATGTGGTGCGAAATGGCGAAGGGCGCCCCGATCCGGGACGCCCTAGCCGAATGTCAGGTGAGTGACGTCAGGTCACTCGCCGGGAACGATGTTGACGATCCGACGCCCGCGTCGGGTGCCGAACTCGACCGCGCCGCCCACCAGGGCGAACAGGGTGTCGTCGCCACCGCGACCCACACCGGTTCCCGGGTGGAAGTGGGTGCCGCGCTGGCGGACGATGATCTCGCCCGCACCGACGACCTGGCCGCCGAAGCGCTTGACGCCGAGCCGCTGGGAGTTGGAGTCCCGACCGTTCTTGGTCGAGGCCGCGCCCTTCTTGTGTGCCATCTGAGTGTTCCTTCGCTAGTACGGCGGTCGAGCCTGTCGAGCCCTACAGGGAGATGTCGGTGACCTTGACCTGGGTGTAGCGCTGGCGGTGGCCCTGGCGCTTCTTGTACCCGGTCTTGTTCTTGTACTTCTGGATGATGATCTTCGGTCCCTTGGTGGCGCCGAGGACCTCGACGGTGACCGAGGCCTTGCCGAGCGCCTGGGCGTCGGAGGTGATCGACTCGCCATCGACCGCCATGAGCACCGGCAGGCTGAACGACTCGCCGACGGCCGTCGAGACCTTGTCGATCTCGATGACGTCGCCGACGGCGACCTTCTGCTGGGTGGCGCCTGCGCGCACGATCGCGTACACCGCGGTCTCCTTCAGTCTGGAACGTCTGTGGTGCTGGGGTCTACGTCTGCGGCACGCCAGGACCCGGCTCGAGATCGGGGTGCCGTGCAGAGAGGGCACGCAGGAGCGCGCCGAGGGGCAATACTACGGACCGGCCTGCCCTCCCGCAAAACGGCGGTACCCGCTACGGTCGCCCGGACACGGGAACCAGCTCCACTCGACCGTCTCAGGGAGACACCATGACTGACTACCCGCAGTACCCGACCGATCCGGCCAGCCAGGGTGGCGTCGCTCCGGCGCGGCCGCCCCGCCCGGCCTCGGTCGAGACGGCCGTGAAGCTGATCTGGGCCAACATCGCGCTGAGCCTCCTGGGGGCGGTCGTCACCTTCGCCATGCTCGACACGCTGGTCGACCAGCAATTGGACGGTGCCGCGTCGGGCGTGGACGCCGACGCTCTCCGGTCCGGCTTCATCGTCGGCGCGGCCGTCGGGTTGGCGATCAGCGTGGCCCTGTTCGCGATGCTCGCCCACTTCATCGGCAAGGGCGCCAACTGGGCGCGCCTCACCTACACCGTGCTCTCCGTGCTCGGCTTCCTGCTCTCGCTGGTGGGCCTCGGGAACCAGCCCGTGCTGTTCCTGCTGCTGAGCGCGCTGTCGCTCGCGCTCACCGTCTGGGCGTTGCTCCTGCTGTGGAAGCAGGAGTCGAGCGCCTGGTTCACCGCGCGCTGACCGAACCCGCTCCCACCAGCGGCTACCGCTTGCGCGAGCCCCGCTTCTTCACCGGCACGTGCTCCACGACCGGGCGTGAACCGGCCTCGGTGTCGGCCGTCCCCGGCTCCACGGCACCGTCGACCGGAGGCTGGCCGATGGCGCCGATCGGGGTCACCGGCGCCGGTTCGCTGCGCGGACCGGCGGAGGCGCCTGCAGGCGAGTCGGACTCCCCGGCAGGGTTCGCGGCCGCCGGAGGTCCCGCGGGCCGGCTGGCGCTGCGACGCCGACTGCGCGTGATGACCTTGGGCGCCACCGGCTCGGCCGGGGCCGTCGGCTCCGGCTCGGGCTCGGGCGTGGGCTCGGACGTGGCCTCGGGCTCGGGCGTCGGCTCGGGCTCAGGCGTGCGGCTCGGGCTCAGGCGTGGGCTCGGGCGTGGCCTCGGGCTCGGGCGTGGGCTCGGGCGCGGGCTCGGCTGTGGGATCAGGCTCAGCGGGCGTCTCGGCCGGCGTCTCGTCTTCTGGCTTCGGGGTCCGCGCCATGGCGGCGACGTCCTTCGGCGAGGGGGGCTTGCTCCCTTGGCCGTGCCCGTTCCCACTCTCGCTGTCGTGGTTGTCCTGCTCGCCGGAGTCGTCGCGGCCGCGGCCGCCACGGGAGCGGCGGGCGCCCCGCTTCGGCTCCTGTTCCTTCTTCGGCTCGATCGGGGCGTCGGCGATCACGACGCCGCGGCCGGCACAGTGCTCACAGTTCTCGGAGAAGGCCTCCAGCAGTCCGGTGCCGATCCGCTTGCGAGTCATCTGGACCAGGCCGAGCGAGGTCACCTCGGCGACCTGATGGCGGGTCCGGTCGCGTCCCAGGCACTCGACCAGGCGGCGCAGCACCAGGTCGCGGTTGGACTCGAGCACCATGTCGATGAAGTCGATGACGATGATGCCGCCGATGTCACGCAACCGGATCTGGCGCACCATCTCCTCGGCCGCCTCCAGGTTGTTCTTGGTGACCGTCTCTTCGAGGTTGCCCCCAGAACCGGTGAACTTCCCGGTGTTGACGTCGACGACCGTCATCGCCTCAGTGCGGTCGATGATCAACGAGCCACCCGAGGGCAGCCACGCCTTGCGGTCCAGGCCCTTGTGGATCTGCTCGTCGATCCGGTACGCCGCGAACAGGTCGGCCCGCGACGGATCGTGTTGCTCGAGGCGCTCCTCGAGGTCCGGAGCGACGTGGGTGACGTAGTTCTTGACCGTCTCCCACGCCTCGTCGCCCTGGATGACCAGCTTGGCGAAGTCCTCGGTGAACAGGTCGCGGACGACCTTGAGCATCAAGTCGGGCTCACCGTAGAGCAGCTGGGCGCCGGCTGCCTTGTTCGAGGACTTCTTCTCGATGTCCTCCCACCGGGCCTTGAGCCGCTCGACGTCGCGGGTCAACTCCTCTTCGCTGGCTCCCTCGGCAGCCGTGCGCACGATGACGCCGGCACTGTCGGGCACGATCTCCTTCAGCAGCGCCTTGAGCCGGCTCCGCTCGGTGTCGGGCAGCTTGCGGGAGATGCCGCTGTTGGTGCCGTCGGGCACGTAGACGAGGAATCGACCGGCCAGGCTGATCTGGCTGGTCAGCCGGGCTCCCTTGTGGCCGACCGGATCCTTGGTCACCTGCACCAGGACCGGCTGTCCCGACGACAGCACCGACTCGATCTTGCGGGGCTGCCCGTCCTTGTGGCCCAGCGCCGACCAGTTGACCTCGCCGGCGTAGAGCACGGCGTTGCGGCCCTTGCCGATGTCGATGAACGCGGCCTCCATCGACGGGAGCACGTTCTGCACCCGGCCGAGGTAGACGTTGCCGATCAGCGAGGTCTGCGACTCGCGGGCCACGTAGTGCTCGACGAGCACCTTGTCCTCGAGCACGGCGATCTGGGTCAGGTCCTCACGCTGCCGGATGGCCATGACGCGCTCGACCGACTCGCGGCGGGCGAGGAACTCCGCCTCGCTGACGATCGGGGCACGGCGACGCCCGGCCTCCCGGCCCTCACGGCGTCGCTGCTTCTTGGCCTCGAGCCGGGTCGATCCGGCGACCGCGGTGATCTGGTCCTCGGCAGAGCGGGTCTTGCGGACCCGGGTGACGGTGTTCTGCGGGTCGTCCCCGCCGTTGCCGCCCTCGTCACCGGACCGGCGGCGCCGACGACGTCGGCGCGACGAGGGGGACGACGACTCGTCGTCCGTGTCCGCGTCGGCCTCGTCCGCGTCCCGCACTGAGTCGGTGGACTTGCTCTGCTTGTTCTGGGCGCCCTGCTTGCTCTGGCCGCCCTGCTTGCTCTGGCCGCCCTGCTTGCTCTGGCCGCCCTGCTTGTTCTCGCTGTCCGGCTTCTTCTCGCTGCCCGGCTTGTCCTGACCCGAGTCCTCGCGTGCGTCGTCGTCATCGGCGTCCTGGGCGTCCTGGGAGTCGCCACCCTCACCGGCGGGCTTGCGGCGACGGCGGCCGCCCCGGCGACGGCGACGTCGGGCACCGCCCTCGCCACCCTCGTCGGAGTCGTCGTCACCGTGGTCGGAGGAGTCGTCGCTGCCGCCGCCGCGTGCCGGCCTGCTGTCGGTGACGGCCTGGGCGGCAGCATCGTCGGTGTCCTGGTCGGCCGCCCCGTCACGGGGGGCCGCCTTCGCGCGGGGCCGTCGGGCGGGCGCCGCGCTGGCGTCCGGCGCCTGGAACAGCGGCACCGGTGCGGCATCGGGTTCGGCGGGCGTGTCGCTGGTCTCAGCCTTCGCGGCGGCCGGTTTCGCCGTCGCCTTCTTGGCCGTGGTCTTCTTCGCGGCAACCTTCTTCGCCGGCGCCTTCTTGGCGGCAGGCTCGGCGGCAGGCTCGGCGGCGGCTCGCGGCGGGCTCGGCGGCCTTCTTCGCCGCGCTCTTGCGGGCGCTGCGGGTGACGGTCTTCACCACAGCGGTGGTCGCCGCCGGCTCGGCCGCCGCCGTCTCCGCTGCCGGGGTCGCCGCGGCAGCCTTCTTGGCCGGTGCCTTCTTCGCCGGAGCCCGCTTGGCGGTGCTCTTCTTCGCGGCGGCCTTCTTCACCGGTGCCGCGTCGTCGGCGGGGTCGGCCGCGGACTGGGTGTCGGAGCCGGCGGTGGTGTCCTCGAGCATGTGATGCTCCCTCTGCCCGCCGTGGACGACGGACCGTCGGCGCCGTGAACCCGGGTGGGCAGAGCCCACGACGCAAAGCCTTCAGGTGGCGGCGACACCCTCCGCGGATGCGTCGACGCGTGCCCGCCGCCGGCCTGCCGCGGTCGCCGAGCCCGTTGGCGGAGGGCTGTCACCCACTCCGACCTGGCCGCGTCGCGGTCTGGCGACGACGAACGCTCGTCGTGCCGGTACTCAGGTGCACCGGCGAGAACGTCGTCGGGTCGACCAGGGTCGACCAGGGCCCACTATCGCACACGCGACCCATTTCGAGGTGATGCACACGACTCCGGTCAGGCGAAAGGCTCACGCAGCGTGCCGTCATCGGGGTCGAGCACCCCTTGCGCGATCCGGGTCAGCAGCGGTGCCGGCCCGGTGTCGATCTCCGAGACCTGGCGCAGCCCCGTGAGCACATCGTCAGGTCGGACCGCGGGGACGGTGTGGCGCAGCACCAGATCCAGAGAGCTGCCCTCCCCGCCCAGCGACACCACGGCCCCACGACAGTCGAACGCCCGTAGACCCTTCTTGGTCATCCGCTCGACCGTCACCTCCTCGGCGGCGAGGAACGTCACGATCGCCGCCGCGAGCTGGCCGGGGTCCGCGGTCGTGTCGAGGCGCCACTGGCTGGCGGTCAGCAGGTCGGCGAGCGAGCCTCCGGGCGACTCGGCGACGGCGATGACGTCCAGGCCGTCGGGCATGACGGCGTCGATCGTGTCCCGGACCGCGTCCGGGTCGAGTGGCGCCGCCAGCCCGATCTCGAGGTACTCGGCCTCGCTGGCGGACCCGGTCGGTGCGGCACCGGCGTACGAGATGCGCGGGTGGGGGTTGAACCCCGACGAGTAGGCCATGGGGACCCGGGCCCGCACGAGCGCCCGCTCGAACGCACGAGAGAAGTCACGGTGGGAGGTGAACCGCAGCCGCCCGCGTTTGGCGTAGCGGATCCGGAGCCGCTGGACGGGCGGGGCCTGCTGCTCGGGCTGCTCACGCACCCGGACAGCGTAGATCCGCGGAAACCACGCAGAACCCCTGGGCCTTCGGCCCAGGGGTTCTGCGTTGATTCCGCTGGGCTACCCAGTCGTGAGCGACGTGTCGTCGATGACGAAGCTCGTCGCCAAGCTGGCGTCCTCGGTGCCGGTGAACTTCAGCGTCACGGTCTTGCCGGTGAAGGCGGAGAGGTTGAAGCTGCGCTGCACGTAGCTCGACCCCTTGTTGAGGTTCGAGTACGTGCCCAGCGTGGTGGTGGACCCACCGGACACGACCTGCACCGTCAACTTGTCGTACGCCGTGGACGTGGTGGTCTCGGCGCTACTGATGTAGAGCCAGAACGACAGCGTCGCGCTGGAGGCCGCCGGGATCGTCACGCTCTGGGAGAGCGTGTCGGTGTGGCTGGTGCCGTAGCCGTCCAGCCAGGCCTTCCACGACCCGGTGCGGGACGGGGCGCCGGTGTTGTTGGTGATGACACCGCTGCTCGCGCTCCACGCGGTTGCGCCGGACTCGAAGCCCGGGTTGACCAGCAGGTTGCCGCCGGTCGGCGGCGGGGTGCCGCCACCGGTGAGCGGCGAGTAGAGCAACCGGTTCGGCGAGCCGGTCTGGGCGCCGGTGACCACGCCCGTCGTGGCGGTGCTGGTGATCGCGTTGCCGACCGTGGCCGGCGACGCGGCCGGGCTGCCCTGGAGGTAGAGAGCGGCGACGCCCGCGACGTGCGGGGTGGCCATGGACGTGCCCGAGATGGTGTTCGTCGCGGAGTTCGACGTGTACCAGGCCGAGGTGATGCTCGAGCCCGGCGCGAAGAGGTCGAGGCAGGAGCCGTAGTTGGAGAAGCTCGAGCGGGCATCGGTGCTGGTGGTCGACCCGACCGTGAGCGCCGCGCCGACGCGCGCCGGCGAGCCGTTGCAGGCGTTGGTGTTCTCGTTGCCGGCAGCCACCGCGTAGGTCACGCCATCGGAGATGGAGTTGTTGACCGCCGAGTCGAGCGCCGACGAGACACCCCCACCGAGGCTCATGTTCGCGACCGCGGGAGCACCGGCGGCGTGGTTGGCAGTCACCCAGTCGACACCAGCGATGACGCCCGAGGTCGAGCCGGAACCGTTGCAGTCAAGCACCCGGACCGGGCGGATGGTGACCTGCTTGGCCACGCCGTACGTCGTGCCGCCCACCGTGCCGGCCACGTGCGTGCCGTGACCGTGGCAGTCGGTGGTGCCGCGGCCGTCGTTGATGGCGGTGTAACCGGCCGCCACCCGCCCGGAGAACTCGTTGTGAGTCCCGAGCAGACCGGTGTCGATGATGTACGCCGTGACGCCCTGGCCGGTCGGCGTGTAGGTGTAGGAGTTGTTCAGCGGGAGGTTGCGCTGGTCGATCCGGTCCAGCCCCCAGGTTGCCGGCGACTGGGTCGCGTCGATGGCCAACCGCTGGTCGGCCTCGATGTAGGCGACGTTCGGGTTGTTGCGGAGTGCCTCGAGGGCGCGGTCGGAGAGCTTCGCCGAGAAGCCCTCGATCGCACTGGTGAAGCGGTTCACGTCGGTGGCGCCACGCGTGCGTGCCTGGCTGACCGCCTGGCCGCCCTGGGCCTTCGAGGCGCGAGGCTCGAGCACCACGACGTAGCGGCCGTCGATGGCCGAGGTTCGCTCGGCGCCCAGCACCGGCGCGGGCCGGTCCCGGGGGTGGCGGCGTCGGCTGCGCCGACGCCCAGCGGAACGGCAACCAGGGTGAGTGCGCCGAGGAGCGAGCCGGCCGCGGTGGCGGCCAGGCCGCGGCGCGACCGGGTTGAGATCAAGGACATGTCGTCTCCCGAGATTCTCCAGAGACCCAGCGGTTGCTGGGTCGTCGCGACCGTAACCACCCACGGAGCCCGTCAGGAGCCTCGACCAGGCTCATGTTTGTGCAGCGCACAAACATGGTGCGAGACAGGCACGCGAAGGTCAGGGAAGGGCGACGCCCTTCATCAGCGGCGACTTGTAGACGCTGGCGATGACCTGGCCGTCCAACCAGTCCGAGAGTCGCGCCGCTTCGGCCTCGAGCGCCGCCCGTGCCTGCCTGCCCGGGTCGCCACGGAGAACGACCGCGACCCGGCCGGCGTCGGTCTGGATCCAGGCGCCGACGACTCGCCCGTCCCACCACGCCGTGGCGCCCCCATTGCCGAGCGTGTCGAACAGGAACCGGGCGTCGTCGGGGTCCAGGTAGAAGTCACGCTCCTTCCAGCCCATCGTCGTCGGGTCCAGCACCGGCAGCAGCGCTGCCGCGGGAGCGACCGGATCCTCGACCTCCAGATCGTCCGGGAGGAGCCACCCGGTTCCGCCGCCGTCGAGGGACACCTCGACCGCCGCCACGTCGCGCAGAGCCTGTCGGACCACGGACTTCGTGCCCCCCAGCCACCACGCCAGGTCGGTCTCGGTCCCGGGTCCGAATCGGGCCAGCCAGCGGCGTACGAGCTCGGCGTAGCCGGCCGCCTCCGACTCGGCGACGGCGTCCTCCCCCAGCCACCGCCGCATCGGCGTCCACTGCGGGCGCGAGGTGCGCCAGTGCCCGCCGTTGCTGCCGCGGACGATGTCGGCCCGGGCGCCCAGCCAGGTCAGCACTCGCGGTGCGATCGGGATCGGGCCACCCCACTTCGCGCTGGCCGAGGTCGACACCTTGGCGTCGAGAAGCGGGACCTGCTCACGGATCTGCTGCGCTCCGAGCTCACCGTCGGCGTCGAGCACCCTCAAGACGGCATGGCGCGCCTCGTCGAGCCACCGCTCACCGTCGTCGGTGAGCCCACCGGCCACGGCGTTCTTCGCGATCTTGCGGTGCTCGATGGCGGCGACCCTCGCGCTGGCACTCCCCCACGCCGCGGGCAGCAGGTCGCGAGGAAAGGCGAAGAGGGTACGCCGCATGGCGAGCTGTTTGACCAGGCTGCGGTGCTCGTAGAGCACCCGGCTGACGTCGGCCACCGCCACGCCCTCGGTGCGCGCGGCGATGGAGAGGTAGACCGTGGCCGGTTCGGTGGCGTGGAGGCAGACGACCGCCTCGGCCACGTCCACCGGGTCGTCGAGCCGATGAGCGGCGCCCAGGGCGTGGCGGCGTACCAACCGGGCGCGCCGCTCGATGTCGGGTACGTGGCGCACCGGGCCTATCCTGCCGGATCATGACCCCCTCCACGGCAGGCCGGCGCCGGGAGCGGCTGTTCGTGCTGGTCGGCATGGTGCTGCTCGCCGTGAATCTGCGTCCGGCGGCGGTGAGCGTGGGTCCGGTCCTGGCGGAGATCACCGCGGACCTCGCACTGTCGCCGACCTCAGCCGGACTGCTGACCTCGCTGCCGGTGCTGGCCTTCGCGACGGTGGGCGCGGTCGCGCCGTGGCTGGCCCGGGTGCTCGGGCTCCACCGCACCACCCTGCTCTCGCTCGGCGCCGTGATCGCCGGGCTCGCGGCGCGCGCGACGGTCGATCACGAGCCGGCCTTCCTGGTCTTCTCGATGCTCGGGCTGTCCGGCATGGCGACGGCCAACGTGTTGCTGCCGTCCCTGGTCAAGCTGCATTTCCCGGACCGGGTCGGTTTCATCACTGCGCTCTACACGACGGCCCTGGCGATCGGGCTCACCAGCGCCGTCGCCTTCACGGTGCCGATCTCCGAGGCGTTCGGCAGCTGGCGGGTGGGGCTCGGGGCCTGGGCGCTCCTCGCCCTGGTCGCCGCGCTCCCGTGGCTGCGACTGGTCCTGCACGATCGCCGTCCCAGTGGCACCACCGGCACCGTGCGCGTCGGCGACGTCATGCGCACCCCCCTCGGTCTGGCGATGGCGTTGCTCTTCGGATTCCAGTCGATGCACGCCTACGTGAGCTTCGGCTGGTTCGCCCAGCTCTGGCGCGACTCCGGCTACTCCCCCGCGGCGGCCGGTGCCCTCGTCGGTCTGCTCGCCGGCGTCAGCATCCCGTTGTCGCTCTGGTTGCCGACGCTCGCCGGCCGGCGTAGCGACCACCGCTCGCTGCTGTGGACCGTCATCGCCTGCTATCCCGTCGCCTATGTCGGTCTGATCGTCGCGCCCTACTCCCTCGCCGTGGTCTGGGCGTTGCTGGTCGGGATCGGCGCCTCGACGTTCCCCCTCGTGCTCACCCTCATCGGGCTGCGTGCTCGCACCCCCTCCGGGACCGCCGCGCTCTCCGGCTTCACCCAGTCCGCCGGCTACCTGCTCTCCGCGCTGGGCCCGTTCGCCGTCGGCCTGCTGTACAACGCGACGGGAGGCTGGACCGTGCCGCTGGTGCTGATGATCGTCCTGGTCGTGCCGATGCTGCTGCTCGTGGCGTACGTCGGACGGCCGCACTACCTGGAGGACCAGCTGCGCACGCCGGTGGAGGTGCCGTGAGGCGCTGGCTGCTCGCCGCCCTGCTGGTCGTGCTGACTGCCTGCACGTCGACCTCTCCTCCGGCCGGTGACGCGCCACGGTCGCCCACGCTGCCGTCCTCGACGCGCCGTCCGCCACGCTGGTTCCGCCGCAGCCGACCGCTCCCGGGGGGACGATCGAACCGTGCCCCGGCGGCGACACCACCCGGCTGACCGCGCTGACGCTCAACCTCCACGCCGCGCGGACCAGGGCCGGAGTGCTCGATCTGGATCGGATCGCGACCGAGCTCGAGGCCTGGGATGCCGACGTGATGATGTTGCAGGAGGTGGACCGCGGTCGGGCGCGCAGCGGCTTCCGCGACCAGGCACGCAGCCTCGGTCGGCGCCTCGGTCTCGACTGGGCCTACGGGCCGGGCCGTCGGCTCGACCCCGGCGCGACCGGCAACGCGGTGCTGTCACGCTTCCCGCTGCTCCGCACCCAGAACCGACGGCTCCCGCGTCTGCCCGGCCTCATCGGGCGCGGGCTGCTGCGCGCCACGATCGACGTCGACGGCCGCGAGATCGACGTGCTCTCGACCCACTTCGACCACCTCAGCCTCGCGGCCCGGAAGGCACAGGCACGTGCCGTCGCCGCCGTCGTACGACGCCTCAGTCGGCCGGTGCTCCTCGGAGGCGACCTCAACGCCCGCCCCGACAAACCCCCGCTGGCCGTACTCGACCGCGCCGGGCTCGCTGACCCGTGGCCGGCGATCGGCTCGGGCGACGGGTGGACCGTGCCGGCCGCCGCGCCGCGGAACCGGATCGACTACCTGCTGGCCGACGACTCGTTCGTGCCGCTGCGCAGCGAGGTCCTGATCAGCCTGATCAGCGACCACCGGGCGGTGCGGACGACCTTCGAGCTGCTTCCGGCCGACTGCTGACAGAGCCTCGCGTGTGCCTGAGGACGCCCTCTGGGTAGTGCTCAGGCACACGCCGCGCCTCTTCGAGCTGCTTTCAGACCACGTTGAGCGGCAGCAGCTTCTGGCCGGTGGGGCCGATCTGGATCTCGGTGTTCATCTCCGGGCACACGCCGCAGTCGTAGCAGGGGGTCCAGCGGCAGTCCTCGACATCGGGGACGCCGTCGGGGTCGGCCGCGGCCGCCAGCGAGTCCTCCCAGTCGGCCCACATCCAGTCCTTGTCGAGGCCGGAGTCGAGGTGGTCCCAGGGCAGCATCTCGTCGTACTCCCGCTCGCGGGTGGTGTACCAGTCCACGTCCACACCGGTGCCCGCCAGGCCACGCTCGGCGGCGGCCATCCAGCGGTCGTAGGAGAAGTACTCGCTCCATCCGTCGAACCGGCCACCGTCGCGCCAGACCTCCTCGATGATCCGGCCGACCCGGCGGTCGCCGCGAGAGAGCAGGCCTTCGATGATGCCGGGCCTGCCGTCGTGGTAGCGGAAGCCGATCGCACGGCCGAACTTCTTGTCCGACCGGACGTCCTCGCGCAGCTTGCGCAGCCGCTCGTCGGTGGTCTCGTGGTCGAGCTGGGCTGCCCACTGGAACGGCGTGTGCGGCTTGGGGACGAACCCGCCGATCGAGACCGTGCAGCGGATGTCGTTGCGTCCCGAGACCTCACGGCCCTTGGCGATCACCTTCTTGGCCAGGGAGGCGATCTGGAGGACGTCGTCGTCGGTCTCGGTCGGGAGACCGCACATGAAGTAGAGCTTGACCTGCCTCCAGCCGTGGGAGTACGCCGTCGCCACGGTGCGGATCAGGTCCTCCTCGGTCACCGCCTTGTTGATCACCTTGCGCATCCGCTCCGAGCCGCCCTCGGGGGCGAACGTCAGCCCGGAGCGGCGCCCGTTGCGGGAGAACTCGTTGGCGAGGGTGATGTTGAAGGCGTCGACCCGGGTGCTGGGCAGGCTCAGCGAGACGTTGGAGCCCTCGTAACGGTCGGCGAGACCGGTGGCGATCTCGCCGATCTCGGTGTGGTCCGCGCTCGAGAGCGACAGCAGCCCCACCTCTTCGAAGCCGGACTTCCGGATGCCGTTCTCGACCATGTCGCCGATCGTCTTGATCGACCGCTCCCGGACCGGCCGGGTGATCATGCCCGCCTGGCAGAACCGGCAGCCGCGGGTGCAACCGCGGAAGATCTCCACGCTGTAGCGCTCGTGGACGGTCTCGGCCAACGGCACCAGGGGCTTGGCCGGGTAGGGCCAGGCGTCGAGGTCCATCAGCGTGTGCTTGCGGACCCGGTGCGGGATCCCGGGTCGGTTGGGAGCGACCGACACGAGAGCGGCTCCCTCGTCGTGGGCGGCATAGGCGACGTCGTAGAAGCGCGGCACGTAGACCGAGCCGCTCACGGCCAGGCGACGCAGCAGCTCGTCGCGCCCCCCGGGGCGACCCTCCTCCTTCCACTCACGCACGACGTCGGAGATCGCGAGCACCACCTCCTCGCCGTCGCCGAGGACGGCGGCGTCGATGAAGTCGGCGACCGGCTCGGGGTTGAACGCGGCGTGCCCACCCGCCACGACGATCGGGTCGGCGTCGCCGCGCTCGGCCGCGTGGAGGGGGATGCCTGCCAGGTCGAGGGCGGTGAGCAGGTTGGTGTAGCCGAGCTCGGTCGAGAAGGAGATCCCGAACACGTCGAACGCGCGGACCGGACGGTGGCTGTCGACGGTGAACTGCGGGATCGGGCCATCGTCGTCGCCCTCACGCATCACGGCCTCGAGGTCGGGCCAGACCGAGTACGTCCGCTCGGCCATGATCCAGTCGCGCTCGTTGAGCACCTCGTAGAGGATCGCCACGCCCTGGTTGGGCAGGCCGACCTCGTAGGCGTCGGGATACATCAGTGCCCAGCGCACCGACACCGAGTCCCAGTCCTTCACGCAGGAGTTGAGCTCGCCACCGACGTACTGGATCGGCTTCTGCACCGAGGGCAGCTTGGGTTCGAGCCGCGGGAAGACAGAAGCGACGGACACGTCGAATACACCTCGAAAGTCTGGTTGGGGAAGGCCCCATCGTACGTCGCGGAGCTGCCGGGACCGATTCTCCCCAGCAGCTGACATCCCCTGCGCGGTCCGGCGTCACCCCCTACCATCAAGGACATCGACGGGTAATGATCTGTGGGGATCGTGGGGAGCGTGGGGATCGTGGGAGCCGCCATGCGCATCATCACCAGCGGGCAGCGGTTGCTGCTGGTGGTGGGGCTGACGCTTGCCTTCACGGTCTTCGGCCTCGAGACCATCCCGCCGCCGGACACGCCCACGGAGATGTGGGCGAGCATGGCCGGCACCTTCCTCTGGACCTCCCTGGTCTGGGACGGCCGGTCCCGACCCGGCGCTCGGGTCGGTCTCCACCTCCTCGCCCAGTGGGCGATCTTCGTCGGATTCGCCCTCGGCTTCGGCTGGGAGCTCCTCGACACGCTCTGGATGGGCAGCACCAACCTCTTCGGCGGCGTGCTGATGCTGGTGGTCTTCGCGCGACTGCACCGTGGGGCGACCTGGGCGCCGAACACGGTGAGAGCCAACCTGCTCCTGCTCGGCACCGCGATCCTCGGCTCTGCCGTCGTGGCGCTGCTCGGAGGCTTCCCGGGCCTCGAGGTCGGTCAGTTCGACCGGCTGACGATCTGGTGGGTCATCCGTGGCACGGTCTACGCCTACGTCGCCGGCGTCACCTTCCTGGGCATCTTCTACAGCGACCGGTACTCCGGCGTGCGCGCGCCGCGATGGGCCGTGGCCGCCCTGATCCCGATGGGCGTTGCCTGCGTCTGGGCGACCTACCTCGATCCCGAGCTGCCGCTGACCTGGTTCCTGCTGCTGCCCGCCCTGGTGGCGGGCTCGATCCTGAGTCCCCGGGGCGCGGCGATGTACGCGCTGTACGTCGCGATGCTCAGTGCACTAGCGACGTTGAACCCGATCAACCAGTTCGGCTACACCGGCTTCCTGCCCGGATCGGTCATCATCGACCTGCTGATCACGGCGTCGACGTTCATCACCATCCACCTCTCGATCCTCCGCCTGCAACGCTCCACCGTCACCGCCGAGCTCGACGAGCAGCGCCGCGGCGCCGAGGAGCAGGCCGAGCTGTTGCGCACTGCCTTCGAGAGCATGTCCGACGGGCTGGTGGTGCTCGACGACCGGGGTGCGGTGGTCCTTCACAACCACGCGGCGCGCAAGCTGATGGGCCGGCGGATCCCCGTCGGTGAGCCACTGGACTGGATCGGCTACTTCGGATTGACCCGGGCAGACGGCCTGCCGCTGGAGCCGAACGACCTGGCCGCCGATGACGACGGCCGCTACCACCAGCAGCTGCGCGTGGACAACGAGGTCAGCCACCGGGTGTTGGACGTCGGCCGATGGCCGCTCACTGGCACGTCGGGTCGCACGGTGGTGCTCTTCTCCGACGTCACCGTCCAGAGCGAGCGGCTTTCCGAGCTGACCGGCTTCGCGGGCGTGGTCGCCCACGATCTGCGTGGCCCGTTGTCCAGCCTGCACGGCTGGCTCGAGCTGGCCGGAGACGCCGTCGAGGGCGCCGACCCTGCCCGAGCCGGCGAGCTCCTCGCCCGCGCCCAGCTCAGCAGCACCCGGATGCAGCAGGTGATCGACGACTGGCTGGCCTACACCGTCCAGCGCGACGGCCTGCTCACGAAGGCCGCGGTGCCGTTGCCCTCCGTGCTGGACGAGATCGTGTCGTCGTACGGCGCCGAGCACTCGCCCTCGGCGCCTGATTTCATGGTGGCCGCGGAGCACATCGTCGAGGCCGACCGGGTCCTCACCAAGCAACTGCTGGCCAACCTGATCGGCAACGCGGTCAAGTACAGCGCCGCGGACGAGACGCCTCGGGTCGAGATCCGCTCCTTCCTCGATGCCGAGCGCGGCTTCGTGCGGATCGAGGTCCGCGACCGCGGGATCGGTCTCCCGCCCGGCGAGGAGGAGCGGGTGTTCGACGAGTTCCACCGCGCCGCCGCGCATGCCGACGACTACGCCGGCACCGGCCTCGGGCTCTCGCTGTGTCGGCGCATCGTCGATCGCCACGGCGGCACCATCGTCGCGCGCAACAATCCCGACCGCGGCGCCACCTTCAGCTTCACGCTGCCGGTCGCCTGACCAGCCCCTCACTAGGGTTCCCGGCATGGACGCGGACGTGGTTCGGGGGCGATACGGCTGGGCTGTCGTCGTGCCGATGGTGGCCTCGGCCGCACTGGTCGTGACGTGGGGCCGAAAGCCCGGCGACCTGGTGCTGACGCTGGTCGCGATCCTGCTGGTGGGTGCCGTGCTTTCGGCGGTGCGCCACGCCGAGGTGGTGGCTCACCGGATCGGCGAACCCTATGGCTCGCTGGTACTGGCCGTGGCGGTCACCGTGATCGAGGTAGCGCTGATCGTGACGCTCATGATCACTGCCGATCAGGACAACGCCGGGCTGGCGCGCGACACCGTCTTCGCCGCGGTGATGATCTCGATCAATGGCATTGTCGGACTCTCGCTGCTGGTCAGCGCACTCCGCCACGGGTTGGCGGTCTTCAACCCCGAGGGGACCGGCTCGGCCCTCGCCACGGTCGTCACGCTCGCGACGCTGACGCTGGTGGTGCCGCGGTTCACCACGGCCGAAGCCGGCCCCGAGTTCTCCAGCGGCCAGCTGACCTTCGCCGCCATCGCCTCCCTCTCCCTCTACGCCATGTTCGTGTTCACGCAGACGGTGCGTCACCGTGACTTCTTCCTTCCCGTCGAGGCCGGGGGCACCGCGCCGGACGAGGACGAGGACGGGCACGCCGACCCGCCAGCCGCCCGACAGGCGCTGGCCAGCTTCGGGCTGCTGCTGGTCGCACTGATCTCCGTGGTCGGGCTCGCCAAGGTCGAGTCCCCGGCGATCGAACGGGCGGTGGCGGCAGCCGGATTCCCCTACGCGTTCGTCGGCGTCGTGATCGCGCTGCTGGTGCTGCTGCCGGAGTCCATCTCCGCGGTCCGCGCCGCCGCCCGTCGCCGGGTGCAGATCAGCCTCAACCTCGCCTACGGCTCAGCGATGGCCTCCATCGGGCTCACCATCCCCACCATCGCGGTCGCCTCGATCTGGCTCGACGGCCCGCTCAAGCTGGGCCTGGGCGAGACCGAGATGGTGCTGCTGCTCCTCTCGGTGATCGTGGCCGTGCTGACGATCGTGCCGGGCCGGGCCAAGCCGCTCGCGGGCGGCCTCCACCTGGTGATCCTCGCGGCCTACCTGTTCCTGACGATCTCGCCGTGACCGTTCCGGGACCGGAGGTCAGCGGCGAACCAGCACGCGGGACTGGGCGACATCACGGGCCGAGGGACTGACCGAGGACCGCAGGTGGATGTTCTGGAGCAGGCCGACCGCGAGCATCACCGCGAACATCGAGCTGCCGCCGTAGGAGACGAACGGCAGCGGCACGCCGGTGACCGGCATGATGCCCAGGCACATGCCGATGTTCTGGAAGGCCTGGAAGCCCAGCCAGCAGGCGATACCGGCCGCGGCCACCCGGCCGAACACGTCGTCGGCCCGCGAGGCGATGATCAGCGCCCGCCAGATCACGACCGCGAGCAGCGCGATCACGGCCCCGGCACCGACCAGGCCGAGCTCCTCGCCGGCCACGGTGAACACGAAGTCGGTGTGCTGTTCGGGCACGAAGCCGGAGCGGGTCTGCGAGCCCTGGAACAACCCCTCGCCGAACAGCCCGCCGTTGCCGACCGCGATCCGCGCCTGCTCGGTGTTGTAGCCGGCGCCGCGGGGGTCGAGGTCGGGGTTGGTGAAGGCGAGGAACCGGTCGACCTGGTAGGCCTTCAGCATCCCCATCGACACCGCCAGCACGGCGCCGGTCACTCCGCCCCCGGCCAGCAGGGCCAGCCACCGGCGCGGAGCGCCGGCCGCCGCGAGCACGCCGAACACCGTGGCGGACAGCACGAGCATGGTGCCGAGGTCGGGCTGGAGCAGGATCAGGACCGCCGGGATCCCTGCGATCACCAGCATCAGCGCCACGTCGATCCAGCCGACCGTACGCCGGCGTGCACCCTCGCCGCGTTCGGCCACGACCAGCGCCATCCCGATCACCACCGCGAGCTTGGCGAGCTCGGCAGGCTGGATGGTCATGCTGCCCAGCTGGATCCAGGAACGTGAGCCATTGATGGTGACGCCGTTGGTCAGCACCAGCACCAGCCCGCCGATGGCGGCGAGATAGGCCAGCGGCGCGAGGATCCGGACCCACCGGTGGTCGGTGGCCAGCACGGTCACCAGCAGCACCAGACCGATCGCGATGTTGACCAGGTGCTTGCGCAGGTAGGCAGCGGAGTCGCCGCCGGTGAGGTCGACCCGGGCCGAGGTCGCCGACCACACCAGGAGCGTGCCGAGGACGAGCAACCCGGCCATCGCGGCCATCAGGGCCCAGTCGAGACCGGGCACGCGCGACGCGGACGAGGGTCGGACGGTGCGGACGCTCATTTCCGACCGCCCTCCGCCGGCGGCAGGATCGCGCCGTTGCGCTGGAACATCGGCAGCGAGTCGGGTGCGACGACGCCCGGGATGGCGGTGCGCTCGGCGTCCACGTCCATCCCCTTGATGCCGTAGAGCGCCTCGTAGATCGCTCGCACCGCGGGGCCGGAGGTCCCGGAACCGGTGCCGCCCTGACTGACCATCATCACCACCACGTAGTCGTCGGTGTAGGACGCCACCCAGGAGGTCGACTGCTTGCCGTAGACCTCGGCCGACCCGGTCTTGGACCGGAGCTGGACCTGCTCGAGCGGGAACTCCCCCAGCCTCCAGCTCATCGTGCCGCGGATGCTGACACCCTGCAGTGCGGTGTCGATGTAGCGCAGTATCGAGTCGGAGACGTCGACCTGCCCCACCTTCTTCGGCGCGAACCGCTTGAGCACCGTGCCGTCCGTGCTCACGATCGCCTTCGCGACCCGGGGAGCGTAGAGGGTGCCGCCGTTGGCGATGGCGCCGTAGGCGCGCGCCAGCTGCAGGGGGGTGACGATCGTGTCGCCCTGCCCGATCGCGAAGTTGACGGCGTCCCCAGCGCGGTAGGCGTACCCCTCGATGCAGAACTCCTGGGCGAACAGGTAGACGAAGTCACTGATCCCGTCGTTCTCGGGAGCGTCCCGCGGCTTGGAGGCAATCCCGCAGTAGTAGCCCTTCATCTGCTTCCAGTACTCGAGCTTCCAGCGCCGGTCGGCGATCCGGCCCGCCGCCTCACCGGGGATGTCGAGGCCGGTCGTGGAGCCGAAGCCGAAGTCCTGGGCCTGCTCGACGAGCGGGTCCTTGGCCTTCACGTTCGCCACGTCGGAACCGAACCTCTGCCAGAAGGAGTAGCCCACCCGGTAGAAGAAGGTGTTGCAGGAGACCTCGAGGGCACGGTCGAAACCGATCGAGCCGTAGGCGCCGGACTCGTAGTTCTTGAACACCCGGTTGCCGACCTGGAAGCCCGAGGAGCAGTCGAGCCGGGTCTCGGGACCGAAGCCGTTGCTCATCGCTCCCGCGGTCATGAACGGCTTCCACGTCGAGCCCGGAGCGAACTGGCCCTGGGTGGCACGGCCGAGCAGCGGCGTACCGGCCTTCTCGGAGTAGAGCTGCGCCAGTTGCGACTTGCTGATGCCGCCGACCCACACCTGGGGGTCGTACGTCGGCTGGCTGGCCATCGCCACCACGCGGCCGGTGTCGGCCTCCAGGACCACCACCGCGCCGGAGTCGGCTTCGTAGTTGCGGCCGGTGACCTCGTCACGGGTGGCCCGGGCGGTGGCGATCGTCTCGGCCAGCTGCTTCTCCACGACGCTCTGGACCTTGGCGTCGATGGAGGTGACCAGAGTGTCTCCGGGCTGCCCGGGGATCTCGTTCTCCTCGCCGAGCACCCGGCCCATCGAGTCCACCGCGACCCGGCGGTAGCCGGGCATGCCACGCAGCCAGGCGTCGTACTGCTTCTCGACGCCGGCGCGGCCGACCGACGAGGCGCCGTTGACGGACCGGTCGCCGTCGGTGCTGGCCTGGTCGAACTCGTCCTCGGTGATCGGGCTGAGATATCCCAGTACGTGGGCCAGGTTGATGCCGTAGGGGCGGGGGTAGGCGCGGACGCTCTGCTGCTCGGCGATCACGGCCGGATGGTCCTCGGGCTGCTCCAGGACCCGCAACGCGACCCGCTCCCGGACGTCGCTGGCGATCGGCACCGGCTGGTACGGCGAGCCGTTCCAGCAGACGCCGGGGACGCTGCCTTCCTCACCACAGGTCACCAGCTGCTGCCGGATCCGGCGGGTCGGCAGGTCGACGGCCGCGCCGATCCGTTCGATCAGCTTCCGCTGCTGGGTCTCGGTGAGCTTGCCGAGCAGGGTGCGGTCGATGGAGACCACCCAGGACCGCCGGTTGGCGACCAACGGGCGCCCCTGGGCATCGACGATCAGACCGCGCTGCGGCTGGACGACGATCTCGCGCACCGACTGGTTGGCGGCCTGGGCCACGTACTCGTCGCCGGTGACGACCTGGAGGTAGTAGAGCCGCGCGAACAGGGTCGCGAAGAGGGAGAAGACCAGGACCTGGATGACGAGGAGGCGCAACCGGCTCCGGGTGTCGGAGGAGCTGGTGATCTGCCGCGTCATCCGGTGGACTTCATACGAGGACCCGGTCGGGCTCGAGCCGCTGGAACAGGCTCATCAGCGGCGGCAGCACGAACGGCGTGAGCAGCACGTCCCAGAGGACGGCGACCAGGATCACCTGGAGCAGTGCCGAGACGTCGAAGGTGGGAGCTTCGAGCAGCATGCCGGTCAGGGCGAACACCGAGGTGCCGACGAAGGAGGAGACGGCCACCGTCGCCACCACGGTGGTGGTGGTGACCCGCTGGCCCTGGTGGAACCGCTGCTCCTGTTGCACCCGGCCGGCCACGTAGCCGACGAGCACCAGGGCCAGCGCCCAGCGGCCCGCGACGTGGTCGGCAGGCGGAGCCAGGTCGAGGACGACCCCGGCGGCGAAGCCGAGCACGGCCGCGAACTGCGGACCGCGGGTCAGCGCGGCGGCGACGACCACCAGCAGCACCAGGTTGGGGACGATGCCCTGCCAGGCGACGTGGGGGAACACCGTCACCTGCAGCACCAGGGCGACGACGATCGCGGCCAGCGCGACCAGGGAGCGGACCAGAGTCATCGCATGCTCCCGTCGGCTTCGATGACGGCCCGGTCGCTCGCCGTACCGGAGGGGACCACGATGCCGACCAGGTCGAGGGCGCCGAAGTCGACGAACGGTTCGATGACGGCGCGCTGCGAGGTCTCACGGACGGACGAGAACACGGAGGTGACCCGGCCGACCGGCACTCCGGAGACGTACGGCGCACCGCCCTGGCTCCCCCAGGTGACGACGGTGTCTCGCCGGGCGGGCACCTCGGACTGGTCGACCAGCTCGAGGTCGAGCTGGCCGCTGTCGCCGAGGTCTCCCCGCCCGCGCAGGAAGCCCATCTCCATCGACTCCCCCACCCGGCCGCCGACCACCGAGCCGGCGTCGATCACCAGCAGCACGGTCGCGCTGCTGCGCGTCACGCGCAGCACCCGACCGACCAGGCCGTCGTTGTTGACCACCGTCTGGTCGGGGCGCAGGCCGGAGTCCGAGCCGGCATCGATGGTGACGGTGCGGGTGAAGGACTGGGACGGGCCGAGCGCGACGACCCGGGCCGGCACCAGCGCCAGCCCCAGGTTCTCGGCGGCAGCGGTGAGTCCGTCGTACTCCTGGAGCCGGTTGCGGTCGTAGCCGGACGTGGCGGCCTCGGATCGCAGCTCGGCGTTCTCCGCCTCCAGGGCACTGAGCTCGGCCTGCAGGGAGTCGCGGGTCTGGAACCACTCGGGGACGGCCACGATCGGCCTCACCACGGCGGCGGTCGCCGACTCGACGGGTCCGAAGATCTCGCCCACCACCCGGCGGGCCGGCTCCACGGGCGAGTCCGCACCGCCGCTGTGGTCGAGGGTGATCAAGGACGCGGAGGCGAGGATCAGCGCCACCAGGAGCGCGCGGGACGGCCGTCGACGATCGTCGAGATCGGCGATGCTGCGCCACCGGCGTTCCCGGCCCCGGGTGAACCCCTTGAGATCAAGTCCCATCAGAACCGCCGCGGCTCGGAGACCAGCACCTGCTGCAACGCCTCGAACTCCTCGACGCACTTGCCGGCGCCGAGCGCCACGCTGACCAACGGGTCGTCGGCGACGTGCACCGGCATTCCGGTCTCGTGACGCAGCCGCTCGTCGAGCCCGCGGAGCAGGGCACCTCCGCCCGTGAGCACGATGCCGCGGTCCATGATGTCGCCGGCGAGCTCGGGAGGGGTCTGGTCCAGGGTCGCGCGGACGGCGTCGACGATCGAGTGCAGCGGCTCCTCGAGGGCCTGCCGGATCTCCGCGCTCGAGACCACCACGGTGCGCGGCAGGCCGCTGACCATGTCGCGACCGCGGATCTCGGCCTCGGGCTCGTCGGGCAGCGGGAAGGCCGAGCCGAGGGTCATCTTGACCTCCTCGGCGGTGCGGTCGCCGAGCATGAGCGAGTACTCCTTCTTCATCCACGCGATGATCGCCTGGTCGAGGTCGTCGCCGGCGGTGCGGATGGAGACGCTGGTGACGATGCCGCCGAGGCTGATGACCGCGACCTCCGTCGTACCGCCGCCCACGTCGACGACCATGTTTCCGGTGGCCTGGTGCACGGGCAGCCCGGCCCCGATCGCGGCGGCCATCGGCTCCTCCACGATGTAGACCCGGCGGGCGCCGGCCTGGTAGCCGGCCTCCTTGACCGCGCGCTGCTCCACCGCGGTGATGCCGCTGGGCACGCAGATGACCATCCGGGGCTTGGCGAAGTAGCGGCGCCGGTGCACCTGCTGGATGAAGAAGCGCAGCATCTGCTCGGTGGCCTCGAAGTCGGCGATGACGCCGTCCTTGAGCGGCCGGATGGCGGTGATGTTGTCCGGCGTACGTCCGATCATGCGTTTGGCCTCGTGGCCGACCGCGAGGATCTCGCCGGTCGACTCGTTGAGCGCGACCACGCTCGGCTCATCGAGCAGGACGCCCTTGCCGCGGACATAGACCAGCGTGTTGGCGGTGCCGAGATCCACGGCCATGTCACGACCGATGAAGCTGTTCGCCATGCGGGTGCCCTCGCGCTCGCTCGTCCGACCCGGGGAAGGGGCGGGTACGCCGACACTCAGGTCGGTGGCGGAGCACCCTGCGGCTTGAGGATATGAGCGGAGCCGGGTTCAACCCGGCAGACACGCGGGGGGCGTCAGCGGCTGGGGAACCAGATCCCGATCTCGCGGTCGGCGGACTCCGGGGAGTCGGAGCCGTGCACCAGGTTCTGCTGGACGGCAAGCCCCCAGTCGCGGCCGAGGTCGCCGCGGATCGTGCCGGGCGCGGCGCCGGTCGGGTCGGTGGCACCGGCCAGCGAGCGGAAGCCCTCGATGCAGCGCTCGCCCTCAACCACCATCGCGACCACGGGCCCGGAGAGCATGAACTCCACCAACGGCTCGTAGAACGGCTTGCCCTCGTGCTCGGCGTAGTGCTCGGCCAAGAGCTCCGGGGTTGCCGAGCGCAGCTCGAGACGGGCCAGGGTGTAGCCCTTCGCCTCGATCCGGCGAAGGATCTCACCGGAGAGGCCGCGGCGTACGCCATCGGGCTTGACGAGGACGAGGGTGCGCTGAGTCATGCCGCGGAGCCTAGCGATCGGACTGCCGCCCGCCGTCGCGAGGGCTTGTGCAGAACTAGTGTGCACACTTAGTGTGTACGCCGTGCGCGACACCATCCGCCTCGACGCCGAGGCCCTCCGGGTCCTGGCCCATCCGCTGCGTTCCCGGCTGCTGACCCAGCTGCGGCTGCACGGGCCGGCCACCGCCACCGAGCTCGCCGCCCAGCTGGTCACCAACAGCGGCGCCACCAGCTACCACCTGCGCAAGCTGGAGTCGGTCGGCCTGGTCAACGACACCGGCGACGGCATCGGCAAGCGGCGGGTCTGGCAGGCGGCGAGCCGCGGACACCGGTGGGACCCCAGCGACTTCGCCGGCGACCCGGACGGGGAGGCCTCGCTGGCCTGGCTGACCGGCTACTACCGGTCCTTCCACGCCGAGCGGGCCGAGCAGTGGGCGGCCCACGCGGAGTCGTGGCCCGGCCACTGGCGCGACGTGCTCGGCTCGGGCGACGACGGGATCGTGGTCACCGCACAGCAGGCACGCGACCTGCGCGAGGAGCTCGCTGAGGTCGTCGCCCGCTACCGCAGCGCCGGCGCCGACGACCCGGATGCCGTCCGGCTCCTGATCTACAACGACTTCTACCCGGTGGATGCCCGTCGCCCGCCGGGGGCCCGATGACCGACGTCCTCTCCCCCACCGCCGCGCGTCGGGTCTTCCTGGCGCTGACCTTCACCCGCTGGTTCCCGGTCGGGCTCGTCGTCGGCGTGCTCACGCTGTGGATCCTCGATCGCGGCCTCAGCATCTCCCAGGCGCTGACGGCATTCGCTCTCCAGGGCATCGTGGTGTTCCTGCTCGAGCTGCCGACGAGCGGCTTCGCCGACGCGTTCGGTCGCCGGCCGATGCTGATCGCCTCGGCGGTCGTCAACGTGATCGCCGGCGCCGTGATGATCCTGGCCGACTCGTTCTGGTACTTCGTCGTCGCCGCGGCACTGCAGGGCGTGTTCCGCGCGCTCGACTCCGGCCCGCTGGAGGCCTGGTTCGTCGACACCGTCCACGTCAGCGAACCGGGCGCCGAGGTCGACCGGACACTGGCGGCGCAGGGCGCGGTGCTCGGCGGCTCGATGGCCGTGGGTGCGGTCATCTCCGGCGGCCTGATCGCGTGGGACCCGCTCCCGGCCGGATCAGCCCTGCTGCTGCCGATGCTGTGCTGGGGTGCTCTCAACGTCGTGCACCTGGGTGCCGTCGTGGCGCTGCTGAAGGAGCCGCGCACGCACATCGACGCCACCGGTGCCCGCCGGGCGGCCGACTCGGTGCGTGAGGCGCCGATGGTGATCCGTGACGGCCTCGGGCTGCTGAGGAGCAACCGGGTCCTGCGCTACGTCGTACTGGTGGAGGTGTTCTGGACCGCGGCCCTCGTGGTGTTCGAGACCTTCCAGCCGATCCGGCTCGCCGAGCTGGTCGGCGGGGAGGAGCAGGCCGGCGCCCTGATGGGTCCGGTGGCCGCCGCGGGGTGGGGTGTGTTCGCGGCCGGGTCGGCGTTGGCCGGCCTCAGCAGCCGGCGGTTCGGCGTCGCCCGGACCGCGATCGCTGCGCGGGTCCTGAACGGGCTCGGCGCGGTCACCATGGGTCTGGTCGCCGGACCGGTCGCCCTCATCGCGGCGTACCTCTTCACCTACTCGATGCACGGCACCGGTGGCCCGATGCACGACACCCTGATGCACCGCGAGGCCAGCGCCGCCAACCGGGCGACCGTGCTGTCGATGGGCTCGATGGTCTTCTTCGCGACCTTCTCGCTCCTCGGCCCGCCGCTGGGCCTGCTCGCCGAGTCCACCAGCACCCAGGTGGCGATGGTCGCTGCGGGCGGATTCAGCGTGCTGGGCGCCCTCCTCTACCTGCCCGCGCTGCGCGCCGAACGAGCCCGCCCGAGGGTTGAGTCGCCAGATATTCAGGTCGAGTCGCCAGACAATCAGGTCGAGTCGCCAGAAAACTGAGAGCTCCTGGCACCTCAACGCGATTTACTGGCGACTGAACCCGATTTACTGGCGACTCGACCCGGGGTCCGGATCGTAGGCGGCGTAGGCCGCGGCGCGGTCCTGTTCGATCCGGCGGCCCAGGAAGTAGGCGGTCCCCCACAGCAGCGCGAACAGGCCGCCGAGGAAGAACATCGCCGGGACGACGAAGCCCAGGGCGATCGCGCCGACCTGCACCACCCAGCCGGCGCCGTACGCCGCCTCGGAGCGGAGCATGCCCGCCAGCAGCAGGCAGGCCGCGGCGAGCCCGAGGCCGAGGCCGAACGCGGCCCCCAGCGGAACGTCGGTGAGGGTGGCCATCACCGGCGTCGAGAGGGCGATGACGATCCCCTCGAGCGCCAGCACCGCCGCGCACATGCCCCGTCGCGGCGAACGGGTCGCCGGAGTGCTCATCCGCGTCCCCTCAACATCGTCCGGGCCTCGCCGACCGTGACGACCGATCCGGTGACCAGGACAGCTCCGGACCCGATCGACCCGCTCTCGCCCTGCTCGGCCAGGCCGGCGGCCCGGTCGATCGCGTCGGCGAGGCGCGCCTCCACGCTGACCCGGTCCTCGCCGTAGATCTCTCGGGCGGCCGCAGCAAGTTGCTCGGCGGGCATCGCCCGGTGGGTGGAGTTCTGGGTGCAGACGAGGTGGGAGACGTGGGGCTCGAACTCGGCGAGCACCCCCTCGTGGTCCTTGTCGGACATCACGCCGATGACCCCGATCAGCGGGTCGAACGCAAAGGAGTCCTCCAGCGCCGCGGCGGCGGCGCGAGCACCGTCGGGATTGTGGGCGGCGTCCAGCACGATCGTCGGACTGCGCCGCATCACCTCGAGTCGGCCGGGGGACGAGACCTGGCCGAGCGCGGTGGCGACGAGTTCTCCGTCGAGGGGCTGGTCGCCGGTGAACGCCTCGACCGCGGCGAGCGCCACGGCGGCGTTCTGCGCCTGGTGGGCGCCGTACAACGGCACGAAGAGCTCGTCGTAACGGGCATGCAGACCCTCCAGCGACACCACCTGGCCGCCGACCGCCGCGGTGCGCGACACGACACCGAAGTCGACTCCCTCGCGGACCGGGGTCGCCCCGACCTCCGCGCAGCGACGCAGCAGCACATCGAGCACCGAGGGTGCCTGCTCGGCGATGACCACGGTCGCACCGGGCTTGATGATGCCTGCCTTCTCGAGGGCGATCTGCTCACGCGACTCACCGAGGAACTGGGCGTGGTCGACGCCGATCGGGAGCACGACGGCAACCTGACCGTCGGCGACGTTGGTCGCGTCCCACGAGCCGCCGAGGCCGACCTCGACCACGGCGACCTCGACGGGGGCGTCCGCGAAGGCGGAGTACGCCATGCCGACCACGGTCTCGAAGAAGGAGAGCGGATGAGCCTCGGAGGAGTCGACGAGGTGGGTGTAGGCGGCGATGTCGTTGAACGCGCGGACGAACTCCTCGTCGGTCAGCGGGTTGCCGTCGATGCAGATCCGCTCGCTCATCCGTTCCACGTGCGGGCTGGTGAACCGCCCGGTCCGCAGGTCCAGCGTGCGCAGCAGGGTGTCGACGATCCGCGACGTCGACGTCTTTCCGTTGGTGCCGGTCAGGTGGATCACCGGGTAGCCGTGCTGTGGGTCGCCGAGCAGCTCGGTGAAGGCACGGATCCGGTCGAGCGACGGCTCCAGCCGGGTCTCGGGCCAGCGGGACAACAAGGCGTCCTCGACCTCGGCGTAGGTCTCGGCCGGACGCGCGGCGGCTGCTTCAGTCATCGTGCGACGAGTCTAGGGCGCGGGTCAGTCGATCCTGAGGTCGACCATGTCGGCGACCGATTCGTAGCCCAGGCTCGCGTAGAGCTGGTTCGAGGTCGGGTTCGCCTGATCGGTGTAGAGACACGGGCGGGCACGCGCATCGAGGATCCTCTGGGACACCTGGGCCACTGCGTTTCCGGCGTACCCACGCCCGCGCTCCTCGCGAGGCGTGTACACCGGACCGACCCGGGCCGCGCCGAAGGCCGGCAGGTTGTGGCTGGTCAGGTGCACCGGACGGTCGCTCTCGTCGACCCAGAACCACACGCGTTCCTCCGCGATGCGACGGAGCATGCCGTCCTCGGTCTCGGTCATCTGGTGCAGGCTGCCGGGCTCGCGACCCGCCTGCTCGTCCGCGTCGTGGGCGAACGCCGCGAACCAGGCCAGCGCCACGTCGACCTCGTCCTCGCGGACGCCGCGCAGCCGGCCCGGGGCCGGCGCGGGTGGGACGACCCGCTTCAGCTCGTGCAGCCGGGTGTGGACCGTGACTTCGACGGTCCCGCCCTGGAGCCGGGCCAGCTCACCAGCGCAGGTCTTCGCGGCGGGGAGAGCTCCGTTCACGCCCTGCACCCGTTCCTTCCGGGCGTGCAGGACATGGGCCAGCGCCGCCGCGGCGTCGGACGGCATCGGCAGCAGGAACAGGGGGTACGGCGCGAACGGCGCGGTCCGCATCCCCACCCCGACCACCTCACCCTGGTCGTCCTCCACGACGACCCACCACCGGTGCGGGAGCGCGTGCTCGACGCCCGCGGCGTCCTCCCGGGCGGCACCTTCGGCGACGCTGGCGACCACCGTCGAGAGCACCGGGTCCGCCGCCAGATGATCCTTCGCGGCGATCAGGAACTCGCGAGGATCGTCGTGGAAGCGCAGCGTGGGCAGCCCCCGGGGACGTTTCTCGGACTGACGCGGTGCGCGCTTCGGACGCTTGGCCATGCACCGACGCTATGCGATGGCCCCCTCGCCCAGGCCACCAGGTGACGGGGCAGCCGGGTGGCACAGGACGTGCTCGTTTTCGCTGCTCAGCGCCATGACACCTAGGATTTCGGGTATGACCGAGACCGAGACGCCTGCCCCGGACGCGACGACGACCACGACGCCGTCCGTCGTCGTACCGGAGAAGCCCGCTCTGGAGGGTCTCGAGGACAAGTGGGCCGCCCGCTGGCAGGCCGACGACACGTACGCGTTCGATCGCACCCAGCCTCGCGAGAACGTCTTCTCGATCGACACGCCCCCGCCGACGGTGAGCGGGTCGCTCCACGTCGGCCACATCTTCAGCTACACCCACACCGACCTGGTCGCCCGCTACCAGCGGATGTGCGGCAAGAGCGTGTTCTATCCGATGGGCTGGGACGACAACGGCCTGCCGACCGAGCGTCGGGTGCAGAACTACTTCGGCGTGCGCTGCGACCCCTCACTCCCCTACGAGGCCGACTTCACCCCGCCCGAGAAGCCGGACCCGAAGAAGCAGGTCTCGATCAGCCGGCCGAACTTCATCGAGCTCTGCGAGCAGCTGGTGGTGGAGGACGAGAAGGCGTTCGAGACGCTGTGGCGCACCCTCGGCCTCTCGGTCGACTGGAACCAGAACTACACCACCATCGGCGACAAGTCGCGCCTGGTGAGCCAGACCGCGTTCCTGCGGAACTTCGCGCGCGGTGAGGCGTACCTGCAGGAGGCGCCCACCCTCTGGGACGTGACCTTCCAGACGGCCGTCGCCCAGGCCGAGCTCGAGGCGCGCGACTACGCGGGCCACTACCACCGGATCGCCTACCACCGGGCCGACGGCAGCCCGCTCCACATCGAGACGACCCGCCCCGAGCTGATCCCGGCCGTGGTGGCACTGATCTGCCACCCCGACGACGAGCGCTACGCCGACCTCATCGGCACGACCGTCAGCTCCCCGATCTTCGGGGTCGAGATCCCGGTGCTCGCCCACCCTGCCGCCGAGCCCGACAAGGGCGCCGGCATCGCCATGTGTTGCACCTTCGGCGACCTGACCGACGTCACCTGGTGGCGCGAGCTGCAGCTCCCGGTCCGCACCGTGATCGGCCGCGACGGCCGCCTCCACCGCGACACCCCGGAGTGGCTGGGCGCCGAGTCGGCCGCGTCGGCGTACGCCGAGCTCGCCGGCAAGACGGTCTTCAGCGCCCGGGAGGCGATGGTGGGTCTGCTCCGCGAGTCCGGTGACCTGGTCGGTGACCCGACGCCGACCCAGCGGATGGCGAACTTCTACGAGAAGGGCGACAAGCCGCTCGAGATCGTCTCGACCCGACAGTGGTACATCACCAACGGTGGTCGCGACGCCGACCTGCGCCAGGAGATGATCCGCCGCGGAGAAGAGCTCACCTGGCTCCCCGCCCACATGCGACACCGCTACGAGAACTGGGTGAACGGGCTCAACGGCGACTGGCTGATCTCGCGGCAACGGTTCTTCGGCATCCCCTTCCCGGCGTGGTACCCGCTCGACGACCAGGGTGAGCCCGACTACGAGCACCCGCTGATGCCGAGCGAGGCGGAGCTGCCGATCGACCCGTCAACCGACGCGCCCCGCGGCTACGACGAAAGCCAGCGCGGCGTGCCCGGTGGCTTCATGGGCGACCCCGACGTGATGGACACCTGGGCGACGTCGTCGTTGTCGCCCCAGATCGCGGGGGGCTGGCTCACCGACGAGGACCTGTTCAGCCGGGTCTTCCCCATGGACCTGTGCACGCACGCGCACGACATCATCCGGACCTGGCTGTTCAGCCGAGTCGTCCGCGCTCATTTCGAGCAGGGCGTCGCGCCCTGGAGCAGCGCGATGATCTCCGGGTTCATCGTGGACCCGGACCGCAAGAAGATGTCCAAGTCGAAGGGCAACGCGATCGTGCCCGACCAGATCCTCGCGAAGTTCGGTGCCGACGCCGTTCGCTGGCGTGCGGCCATCGCCCGGCCCGGGCTGGACTCCCCCTTCGACGAGAGCCAGATGAAGGTCGGTCGTCGACTCGCGATGAAGGTGCTCAACGCGTCGCGTTTCGTGCTCGGCATGGGTGCCGGCGACCTGAATCCCGCGGCCGTCAGCGCGCCTGTCGACTGTGCCCTGCTGGGCCGGCTCGAGACGGTGGTCCGTCGGTCCTCCGACGCATTCGAGGCCTATGACTACACGACCGCGCTCGAGGTCACCGAGAAGTTCTTCTGGGAGTTCTGCGACGACTACCTCGAGCTGGTCAAGGAGCGGGCCTACGGCGACGGGGACCACGCTGACGTCGGCACCGCCTCGGCGCGAGCCACGTTGGCGATCGCGCTCGAGGTGCAGCTGCGGCTGCTCGCCCCCTTCCTCCCCTACGTCACCGAGGAGGTCTGGTCGTGGTGGCGCGAGGGTTCCATCCACCGCGCCCCATGGCCGGTCAGTGCAGACCTCGGCTCCGCGGCCGCCGCGTCACCGGCACTCATCGATGCCGTCGCGGCCGCCCTCATCGGCATCCGTGGTGCCAAGTCGCAGGCCAAGGCCTCCATGAAGGCGCCGCTGGCACGGGTGGAGATCTCGGGGCCGGAGCACCAGATCACCCAGGTGGAGCAGGCGGCCGACGACCTGCGCGCGTCCGGCAAGGTGACCGGAGAGATGGTGTTCACCGCGGTCGCGGGAGCCGAGTCGATCAGCGTGGTCGCCGAGCTTGCCGAGACCGACGGCGGCGGCTGACCCAGACCCGAAGGCCGCTCCAGCCGGGGCCGCTACGTCAGCACTAGGCGTGCTTGCCGTGCTTCTTCGCCTTGGCCTTCTTGTGGGCCTTGGCGTTCTTGTGGGCCTTGGACTCCTTGGACTTGGACGCCTTGTGCTTGCCGGCCTTGGCAGAGCGTGACCCCTTGTTCGTGGAGCCCTTGGACTTGGACTGCTTGGACTTGGACTCCTTGGACGCCTTGGCCTTCGACTCCTTGGGTCCGGTCGTCTTGGAGTCCTTGTCGTCGTCCTCGTCGTCCTCGTCGTCGTCCTCGTCGTCGACTTGGTGTCCTTCGAGCCCTTGGACTTGGCGTCCTTGAGTCGCCGTCCTCGTCGTCGTCGTCCTCGTCGTCGTCCTCGTCCTTGGAGGTGGACTTGTCGTTCTCCTTGGAGGTGGACTTGTCGTTGTCCTTGGACTCCTTCGAGTCCTTGTCCTCGGACCCCTTCGAGTCCTTGTCCTCGGACCCCTTCGAGTCCTTGCCCTCGGACCCCTTCGAGTCCTTGCCCTCGGACCCCTTCGAGTCCTTGTCCTTGTCCTTGTCACCGACCAGCTCGTAGGGATGGCCACCCGGGGTCACGTGATCGAAGGAGTGCGGCTTGGGCTCCTCGTCGGTGTCGGAGTCGGGGTCGTCATCGTCGGGATTGGTGGTGGGCCCGCCGGCGACCGGAGGGACACCGTCGAGGATCCCGGATCCGCTTCCTGCGTCCGGGCCCGAGCCCTTCGGGCCGCCACCGCTGGTGCCGTCCCCATCGCTGTCGGTGCCCCCGGTCGGGGTGTTGCCTCCGTTCGAGCCGCTCCCCTGGCCTGGCTTGGGCGGTCCGGCGACGATCTGCGAGTCGGTGGTCACCGGTGCCGGAGCACCGGAGACGGTGCCGCCGCCGGGCGAGGTGCTCGCGCTCCCTACCGAAGCGGTGGCGCTCGCGGTGCCGGTGTCATCGGCGGCGAAGAACGGCTGGTTGATGACGTCCTCGATCGCGTCGAGTCTCGGCGCGAACCCGGCCTCGTCGGGCTCCTCGGCCACCTCGGTGGGCACCGGCGCCAACGCGAACTGACTCGGGTCGATGACGCGCCTGGCCGCCTCGCCGGGGGTCATCGGGGTCTCGGAGAAGGCACTGATCGACGGGCCAGGGCCCAGGCCAGGACTCACCCTCGTGCCCTGGACGATGACGAAAGCGCACGCGACGGCCAGCAGCACATAGGCCACGAGCGGACGGCGGTGATCTAGACGCATTGGATTCCCTCTCCGAGACTTTCCCAGTGTGAAGGTCGGCTCGGAGCCCTCCAAGACCGCGAGGCCGAAATAGCCCGAATGGACTACGCCGGATGGCCCGTTCGGGTGGGCCGGGCTCGGGTCAGGCCGACTTCTTCTTCTTGGCCTCGGCGTCGCGGGGAACCAGGGTCGGGGCCACCTCGTCGGTGACCACCTCCCCCGTCACGATGACCTTGCCGACGTCGCCACGCGAGGGCACGTCGAACATCACGTGGAGGAGCACCTCTTCGATGATCGCGCGGAGTCCCCGGGCACCGGTCCCCCGGTCGGTGGCCTGATCGGCGATGGCCCGGATCGCGTCGTCGGTGAACTCGAGCTCGACACCGTCGAGCTCGAAGAGCTTCTGGTACTGCTTGACCAGCGCGTTGCGCGGCTCGGTGAGGATCTGCACCAGCGCCTCCTGGTCCAGTTTGCTCACGCTCGCGATCAACGGCAGCCGACCGATGAACTCCGGGATCAGACCGAACTTGGTCAGGTCCTCGGGTCGCACCTGGGTGAGCAGGTCATCGGCCTCGCGCTCGGCGGCGCCGCGGACCTCGGCCGTGAAGCCGAGGGTCTTCTTGCCGACCCGCTGCTCGATGATCTGCTCCAGGCCGGCGAAGGCTCCGCCGACCACGAACAGGATGTTGGTGGTGTCGATCTGGATGAACTCCTGGTGAGGGTGCTTGCGACCACCCTGCGGCGGCACCGACGCGGTCGTGCCCTCGATGATCTTCAACAGCGCCTGCTGCACACCTTCGCCGGAGACGTCGCGGGTGATCGAGGGGTTCTCGGCCTTGCGCGCGACCTTGTCGATCTCGTCGATGTAGATGATGCCGGTCTCGGCCTTCTTCACGTCGTAGTCGGCCGCCTGGATCAGCTTGAGGAGGATGTTCTCGACGTCCTCACCGACGTATCCGGCTTCCGTGAGGGCGGTCGCGTCGGCGATCGCGAAGGGGACGTTGAGCATCCGGGCCAGGGTCTGCGCGAGATATGTCTTGCCGCACCCGGTGGGGCCGACCACCAGGATGTTGGACTTGGCGACCTCCACCGCCTCTTCCTTGGCGTGCTTGCCCACCGCCGGCTGAACCCCGGCCTGGACCCGCTTGTAGTGGTTGTAGACCGCGACGGCCAGCGACTTCTTCGCCTGTTCCTGGCCGATGACGTAGGAGTTGAGGAAGTCGAAGATCTCCTTCGGCTTGGGCAGTTCCTCGAGACTGACCTCGGTGCCCTCGTTGAGCTCTTCCTCGATGATCTCGTTGCAGAGATCGATGCATTCGTCGCAGATGTAGACGCCGGGACCGGCGATCAACTTCTTGACCTGCTTCTGGCTCTTCCCGCAGAAGGAACACTTCAGCAGGTCGCCGCCGTCACCGATCCGTGCCACTTGGTCTCACCCTCCGTCGGTCCGGCACCACAGGTGGTGCCGGCCATCTGCCACTGCGTCACCGTCCACGCCGGGACGGCCTGACGACGGTACCCCGTGCCGCCCTCCGAGGGCAGGTGACACGAGGAACGCGTCGTGTGTGTTCAGGTCAGGGCGGGAGTGCCCTTGCGCGACTGGATCACCGCGTCGATCAGTCCGTACTCGACCGCCTGGTCGGCGGTGAGGATCTTGTCCCGCTCGATGTCCAGGCTGACCTGCTCCCGATCGCGACCACTGTGGTCGGCGATCATCTGCTCGAGCAGCTCGCGCATCCGCAGGATCTCGTTCGCCTGGATCTCGATGTCGGAGGTCTGACCGAACGTGCCCTCGGTGTAGGGCTGGTGGATCAGGATCCGACTGTTGGGCAGCGCGGTGCGCTTTCCGGGGGTGCCCGCGGCGAGCAGGATCGCAGCCGCGGAGGCGGCCTGGCCGATGCACACCGTCTGCACGTCGGGCTTGATGAAGTTCATCGTGTCGTAGATCGCCGTCAGCGCGGTGAACGAGCCGCCGGGCGAGTTGATGTAGATCTGCACGTCCTGGTCGGGGTTCATCGACTCCAGGCACATCAGCTGAGCGATCACGGCATTCGCGACATCGTCAGAGATCGGGGTGCCGAGGTAGATGATGCGGTCCTCGAACAGCTTGGCGTACGGGTCGATGCGACGGAAGCCGTAGGACGTCCGCTCCTCCCACTGCGGGATGTAGTAGTTCATCTCAGTCCTTGTCCTGGTTGCGCGCGGGGCGGCCTTCGTCGGCGGCCTCGCGGGCGCTCTTGATGACCTGGTCGACCAAGCCGTACTCGAGGGCCTGGTCGGCGGTGAACCAACGGTCACGGTCGGCATCGTTCTCGATCTGCTCGACGGTCTGGCCGGTGTGCTGCGCGATCAGCTCGAGCAGCACCTTCTTGATGTGGAGCGACTGCTGGGCCTGGATCTTGATGTCGGAGGCCGAGCCACCCATCCCCGACGAGGGCTGGTGCATCATGATCCGCGCGTGTGGCAGGGCGTAGCGCTTGCCCTTGGTGCCGGCACAGAGCAGGAACTGGCCCATCGACGCGGCCAGGCCCATCCCGACCGTGGCGACGTCGTTCGGGATGTAGTTCATCGTGTCGTAGATCGCCATCCCGGCGTCCACTGAGCCGCCGGGGCTGTTGATGTGGAGGAAGATGTCGGCCTCGGGATCTTCGGCCGACAGCAGCAGGAGCTGGGCGCAGATCGCGTTGGCGTTCTGGTCGCGGACCTCGGAGCCGAGGAAGACGATCCGTTCACGCAGCAGCCGCTGGTAGATGTGATCGTCGAGCCCGTACATCGAGGCACCGGCGCCGTTGGCCTCCGGGGAGCGTGTGGAGCTGGAGTTCTGGTTCACGACAGCGACACTAGCCGGACATCCGGACAGTTCCACGGGCTGACGGCCACTGTTCGCGCACAGCGGACACGCCACGCCCGTGGGTGCGGGGCCTAGGACAGCCAGTCGCGCAACGCGCGCTCCACGCGAGGGTGGTTGAGCAGGTCGAAGTGTCCGGCCCGCCCGATGTGGAGGACCTCCGCGTCAGGGAAGAGGGTGTGGCCGCGCGACCGCCCGTACGCCGAGGGGACCCGCACCAGGAGGTCACCCGCGACCACGCCCACGGGATGCCGGGCGGATCGAGTCAGGGTCGCGGCCACCAACCGGTAGCGAGCGTGCGGAAGCGCCGGCACGTCTTCGGCCAGGCCCAGCACCAGGTCACGCACCCCGACCGAGCGCCAGTCGAGAATCCGGCCGAACGCCGCCGACTCGGGGAGCCGCCCCAACAGGCTGCTTCCCGTCCCGACCTGCCCGGCGAGGGGGGCGCCGAGGTGCGGCGTCCCCAAGGTGACCACGTCGGACACCAACCGGGTCCAGGCCTGGTCAGGCTCCGCGGCGACCACGGCCGACGCGGCACGCATCACCAACCCGCCCAGGGAATGGCCGACCAGCGCGATCCGCTCGACGTCCACCGGCCACTCCGCGACCAGCTCGGTCAGCAGGGACGCGAGTGCGACGCCGTTCTCCCGCAGCGACAATCCGGTGTTGGCGCGCAGGAAGACGGGGGTCCAGCCGTCGGCGGCCAGCGCCTCGCCGTACGTCGTGCCCCGCTGCTCGCGGTGACGGTCCCAGTGTGTCTCGCTCTCACACAGCCCGTGGAGGAACACCACCAGCAAGCCGGTGGCGTCCGGGAAGGCCCGGGCCAGCGCCTCCCGGTCGCGGAGCACGTCGCGGCCGTCGTGGCGCACCGCCATCCTGATCGCGAGCCGGGGACGCTCCCGCTCCAGCCGGTCCCCGATGAGCCCATTGACGGTGGCATGGAGGAACCGACCGCGAGGCTCTGCCTCCAAGGACGGTCCCATCCCCCGCTCGGCCGCGGCGCCCAGGCCCCGTGACGTGGCCCGCAGACCGGCCCCCAGCCCGCCGTACACCCCGGCGGCGATGCCCCGGTGGACCGTCCCCGATCCCGCTCCGATCGACCGGCGCAGCAGCCCGTGGACGCGATCGACCACCGCCTCGTGGGTGTCCCGCACGGTGCGCACCACGAGCTCGTCGGCGACCTCGGAGAGCAGGCTCAGTGCGTCGAGGACTCCGGGCTGGTCACTGCTCATGGCGCGACCGTAACAGTTGAGTGCACGCTCGTTCACTCACCGCACCGGTTCGGCGCGGGGCTCGTCACACGGGGGTCAGGACTGCTCGGTGTCCGTGCCCTCGTCGGCGGTCTCCTCGACGTCAGCGTCGTCGGCGGGCTCCTCGACGGGCGTCGGCTCACCGATGGTGCCGTCGGGCTGCAGGTTCTTCAGCTCGACCCGGTTGCCCGCCTGGTCCGTGACGACCGCGGTCTCCACGATGGCGGCGAGCGCCTTGCCACGCAGGATCTCCTGCACCAGCTCGGGCACGTGGTTGTGCTCGAACATGTGGTTGGCGAACTCCTGCGGGTCCTGGCCGGACTGCTGGGCGCGGCGCACGAGGTGCTGGGAGAGCTCGCTCTGGTCGACACCGAGCTCCTCCTTCTTCGCGATCGCGTCGAGGAGGAACTGGGCGGTGATGGCGTCGCGGACGCGGCGCTCGAGGTCGGCCTCGAACTCCTCCTGGGTCTGTCCCTCGTCCTCGAGATAGGTGGCCATGGCGATGCCGGCCTGGGCGAGCTGCTGCTCGATGCTGGCGCGACGGCCGGTCAGCTCCTCGGCCACCATCTGCTCGGGCAACGGCACCTCGACGCGCTCGAGCAGCACCTCGAGGACGGCGTCACGCGCGGCCGCAGCCTGCTCGAGGCGCTTGCCGCGCCCCAGCCGCTCGCGGACGTCGGCCTGAAGCTCCTCGGCGGTGTCGAACTCGCTGGCGAGCTGGGCGAACTCGTCGTCGACCTCCGGCAGGTCCTGCTGCTGGACCTGCGACACGGCCACCGCGACCTCGACACTCTGGCCGACCAGGTCACCGCCGACCAGCTCGGAGGAGAAGATCTTCTCGTCGCCGGCCGACATGCCGGCCAACGCCTCGTCGAGACCGTCGAGCATGCCACCGCGGCCCACCTGGTAGGACATGCCACTGACCTCGGCGCCCTCGACGACCTCGCCATCCTGGGTGGCCTTGAGGTCCATCACCACGAAGTCGCCGTCGGCGGCCTCGCGGTCGACGTCGAGCAGGGTGGCGAACCGCTCACGCAGTGCCTGCACCTGCTCCTCGACATCGGCGTCGGTCAGCTCGATGTCCTCGACCTGCGCCTCGACGCCGTCGTAGTCGGGGAGCGTGATCTCGGGCTTGATCTCGACCTCTGCGGTGAACTCGAGCGCCTCGTTGTCCTCCAGCCGGGTCACCTCGATCTCCGGCTGAGCGACGGGCTCGAGCGAGTTGGCCTGCAGCGCCTCGACGTACTTCTGCGGCAGCAGCTCGTTGATCGCCTGGTCCAGCACCGCACCGCGGCCGACCTGCCGGTCGATCACGGTCGGCGGGACCTTGCCGCGGCGGAAGCCGGGGACGTTGATCTGCTGGGCAATCTGCTTGTACGCCGCGTCGAGGCTCGGCTTGAGCTCCTCGAAGGGCACCTCGACGGTCAGCTTGGCCCGGGTCGGGCTCAAGGTCTCGACGGCGCTCTTCACAGGTGGTCTCCTTGTGTGATCTGGTGAGTGGTACGTCGTGCTCGCAGCCGCCGTTCGTCGACGGCCACGGGTCGGGGCGACAGGACTCGAACCTGCGGTCTCCTGCTCCCAAAGCAGGCGCGCTAGCCACTACGCTACGCCCCGTTCAAGTGGGTCGGCGGCACGCCGCTGACCCCTTGGAGCGGATGACGGGAATCGAACCCGCGTAGCCAGTTTGGAAGACTGGGGCTCTACCATTGAGCTACATCCGCACGCCGTGTCGCCGCAGCGAATTGGGCACCGGTCATCGTGCCACACCGGCCCTCCCCGCCCACAATCAGCAGCAGCCCGCGAGCAGCTGGCTCAGTTGCGGTGGACCAGCACCAGAGCGCGGTCGTCGTTGCGGGAGCCGAGGGAGTCGATCAGCCGCTCGGCACCACCGTGGAAGTCGCCCCGCAACAGCTGGTCGGTCCGACCGAGCATCTTGTCGATGCCGAGCCCGATGTCCTTGTCCCGGGTCTCCACCATGCCGTCGGTGTACATCATCACCGCATCGCCGGGTCGGAGCTGTCCGGTCACCGGCGGGAACTCGGCCCCCTCGAGCAGGCCGAGGGCCGGCCCCTGCTCCGACTGCATCTCCCAGCGACCGGAGCCGGCCGCCCGGTGCGCGGCGGCTGGGTGGCCGGCGTTGCGGATCTCGTAGCTGCCGGTGCGCAGGTCGAGGGACAGGTGGACCGCGGTCGCGAACCCCTCGTCCCAGTCCTGCCGCAGCAGGAACTCATTGGCGGCGGGGAGGAACTCCTCGGGCGGCAGTGCACCCATCAGCCCGCCGAGCGCCCCAGCGAGCAGCAGCGCCCGCGTGCCGGCACTCTCACCCTTGCCGGAGACGTCGACGACGGCCACCTCGAACCGGTCGGTGTCGGGTGGCCGGACACTGATCACGAAGTCGCCGGCGAAGGGGGTGCCGCCGGCCGAGCGCAACGCGCTCTCCGCGCTGAAACCGGCCGGGAGGTCGGGAATGGCGCTCTGGCTCTGGATCCGGTCACGCAGGTCGACCAGCATCGATTCCCCCATCGCGCCGGCCACCCCGAGCCTCGTCCGCCGGAACGAGGTCAGCAAGATGATGAAGCCGGCCGCGAACAACACACCGACGACTCCGATGATCCGCGCGTTGATGTCCTCCTGCTGCGTCAGCAGGAGCACCACCAGTGCCAGCAGGAACACCACGAACCACGGCAGGTGCCGCGGCCCGAGGCCGAGGCTCGCGAGCAGCATCGGCAGGACCAGGAGCGTCAGCGGCGCGTCCACCGGCTCGAGCCAGAGAATGAACGCGAGCACGAGCGAGAGCAACACCAGGAGTCGCAGCGTCCGGCCCTCCGGCGGGGTGCCGCGGCGCATGGCGGAAGTGGCCGCCCGTCGCACCGACGATCCGGATCGTTGCTGATTCATCGCCGTCACTGTACGGCTCGGGAGCGGAACCTGACCTGACATCGGGGACACCAGAACAGGTTGCGTCCCGCGAGGATGTCGGTGCGCACCCCCGCTCCGCACACCAGGCAGGGTTGGCCGGTGCGCCGGTAGACGTACACCTCGCCCCCGTGGTCGTCGGCGCGCGCCGGCCGACCCATCGCCTCGGGCGTGTGCTCGGGACGGACGGTGTCGATCCGGCCGAGCCGCACCCCCTCGGCCATCAACTCGGTCAGGTCCCCCCAGACCCCCTGCCACTGGCCCACGCGCAGCGTGTTGCCCGGCCGCAGCGGATGGATCCGACGGCGAAACAGCACCTCGGCGCGGTAGACGTTCCCGACCCCGGCCAGCACCGTCTGATCAAGGAGCAGGTCGCCGATCGGGCGCGGGCTGCGGCGGATCCGCTGCCAGGCCCGGTCGGGGTCGGCATCGGCTCGCAGCGGGTCCGGGCCCAGGCCGTCGACCACCTCGTCCCGCCTGCCTGGCCCGACCAGGTCACAGCGGGTGGCGCCCCGGAGGTCGGCGTACGCACGGCCCCGAGGCGTAGCGGTCTCGAGCCGCAGCCGGACCTGACCCCCGGGAGCGGGTACGTCGGCGACGCCCGAGCGGACGTCGAACCGGCCGATCAGTCCGAGATGGACGTGGACGATCCGGTCGTGGTCGAACTCGACGAAGAGGTGCTTGCCCGCGGACGTCGCCGCGACCATCCGGGCCCCGTCGATCAGGGCGGAATCCGCGGCGAACCGGCCCTGTGGGCTGGAAGCCCTGATCCGGTGACCCCCGAAGGCCGCGGTCAGCTGGGCGGCGATCCGGAAGAGGGTGTGCCCCTCAGGCATCGCCGCGCTCGAGCGCGGACGCCGGCAGCGGCGGCAGCTCCCGCGTGGACTCGTAGGCGGACACCTGGTCGATGCGACGCACATGGCGGTCGTCGCCGCTGAATCCGGTCGCCAGGAACACCTCGACGAAGCGCGTCATGTCCTCGAGCGAGTGGAGCCGGCCACCGACCGAGATCACGTTGGCGTCGTTGTGCTCCCGGGCCAGCACGGCCGTCACCTCGGACCACACCAGGGCACAGCGGATGCCGGCGACCTTGTTGGCCGCCATCTGTTCGCCGTTGCCCGAACCGCCGACGACCACGCCGAGGGAGTCGAGCCCTTCCGCGCGCTCTGCCGCCACTGCCTCGGCCGCCCGGAGGCAGAAGACCGGGTAGTCGTCGAGGGCGTCGTAGGCGAACGGGCCGTGGTCGACGGGCTCATGGCCGACACTGGCCAGCCACGCCAGCAGGTGGGCCTTGAGGTCGAGGCCGGCATGGTCGGAGCCCAGGTGCACGCGCATGGTCGCCCAGTCTGGCACCCCGTGGTCAGCGGCCCATCAGGGCGTCCATCGCCACCGCGACGGCCGCGGCGACCCGGAAGTCGACGCGCTCGTCGGGGACGTGCACCGTGTACTTGTCGCGGACGCTGGCCTGCCGCTCGATCGCCAGCAGCGGCGCGCCACCGGCGTCGACGTAGTCGAAGTGGATCGGCAGGAAGGGGATCTCGGTGAATCGGCGTACGACGGCCACGAGCTGGCTGCGCTCGCGCCCGGTGCCGGCGAACCCGGGTCCCTCGATGTGGAACGTGGAGCGCATCAGGCTGGCTCCGAAGTCCTTGCGGAAGAACCCGATCTGCTGGCCGGCCTCGTCGGTGATGTCGTAACCGGAGTTGAGGTCCAGCCGGGCGCGGGCCTTGAAGCCGAAGACCGGCCGTGACTTCGACTCGTCGGCGTAGAAGGTGACCTGCTCCTTGAACGCCATCCGCTTCTGCTGGGCGACCCCCATGAGCTGACCGAAGCTGCCGTCGGCGTTGGCCGCGTACAGCGCGTAGCGGTTGGTCGTCATCGCGAACTTCTGCTGGACGTAGAACGTCGGCAGGTGCATCTCGGCGGTCATGCGACCGAAGGCTAACCGGCCGGCTCAGGGGCGGGTCGCGAGGAACTCCGCGATCTCCTCGAGCGCCGGGGCCGACTGGTCGTTGTCTGTCCGGCGCCAGAAGCCGTGCTGCACGCCGGGGTAGACGGTCGTCGTGACCGCCACCCCGGACTGGGCGAGGTGTTCGGCCAGCCGCCGACCCGTCGACGTCAGGATGTCCAGCCCGGCCAGCTGCACCAGGGTCCGGGGCAGTCCGGACACGTCGCGCTCCAGCGCGTGCAGCGCGTCGTCGGTCGAGGAATCGGCCGACTGCAGGTAGAGGTCCCAGAACCATGCGGCCTGCTCGAGGGAGAACTCGGCTCCGGGGAGGCTGGCGTCGTAGCTGGCCGTGGACGGATCGATGAACGGGTACACGAGCACCTGGCCCTCGTACCGCTGTCGGTGCCGCATCGCCTCGCCCAGTGCCAGCGCTGCTCCCGCGGAGTCGCCCACGACCACCAGCCGCCCATGACCTTGGTCGGCCAGCCAGTCGGCGGCCAGGGCCGTGTCCTCGCCGGCCGCGGGCCACGGGTGTTCCGGCGCCCTGCGGTAGTCCGGCAGCAACACCGTCCAGCCGGTCCGGGCGGCCAGGCGTCTCGCGAAGCCGTCATGGGTGACCCGGTCGCCGAACACGAATCCGCCACCGTGCAGAAAGAGCATCGCCCCGGGTGCGCGATCGGGCTGGTAGATCCGGGCGGGCACTCCCCCGGCGTCGACGTCGTCCACCCGGGCGATCTCGACGAGCGTCTCCCGGGAGGCTTCGTCACGGGCCGCCTCGCGTTCCGCCCGGATCTCCGCGAGATCGGTGGGGTCGCCCGCCCAGCCGGCCACCGTCAGCCCAGCCTGGCGAGCTCGTCCTCGACCACCGAGGGATCGAGCTTGGTGAAGACCGGCGTCGGCTTGTCGACGCGGGCGCCCACCGTCACCGGGCGTGACTCCCACCGCGGCGTCGTGGAGTAGTCACCGGTGATGACCGGGTACGACGAGTGGCCGGCCCCGTGGCCGGGCTCGAGCTCCTCGACCTGCTCGATCCGAGGCAGCGGCATGAACTCGCCCTCACCGCCGAGCACGAGGTGCACCTGGTTGGCGGCATGGGGCAGGAACGGCGCCAGGATCGTGTTGCAGTCGCTCACGCACTGCGTCGCGACGTGGAGCACGGTCGCGAGCCGCTCACGCTGCGAGTCGTCCTTCATCTTGTAGGGCTCGGTGACCGTCAGGTACTTGTTGATCTCGCCGACGATCCGCATCGCCTCGGCGGTACCGGCCCGCAGTCGGTGGTGGCCCAGCAGGTCGCCCACGGTGTCGAATCCGGTCCGGACCTTGGACAGCAACTCCTCGTCGACCGGCTCGAGATCGCCGCAGGGCGGGATCTCGCCGAAGCTCTTCGCGACCATCGTCGCGGTCCGGTTGACCAGGTTGCCCCAGCCGGCGACCAGCTCGGAGTTGTTGCGGGTGACGAAGTCGGCCCAGGTGAACGCGGCGTCGGACGTCTCGGGACCCGCGGCGCAGATGTAGTAGCGCAGCGCATCGGGGCCGTAGCGGGCCAGGAAGTCGCCGACGTAGATGACGTGGCCGCGGCTGGTCGAGAACTGCTGGTCGCCCATCGTGAGGTACTCCGAGGACACCACCTCGGTCGGCAGGTTCAGGTCGCCGTACGGACCGGGCTCGCCACCACGGGAGCCGCGGCCGTTGTAGGCCAGTAGCTCCGCGGGCCAGATCTGGCTGTGGAAGACGATGTTGTCCTTGCCCATGAAGTAGTACGACAACGCGTCAGGGTCGTTCCACCACTGCCGCCACGCCTCGGGACTCCCCCCATCAACGAGGGCCGAGCGGCGGGCCCACTCGATGGAGGCCGAGAGGTAGCCGATGACGGCGTCGAACCAGACGTAGAGCCGCTTGGTCGGCTGGTCCTCCCAGCCGGGGACCGGGATGCCCCAGTCGATGTCGCGGGTCATCGCCCGCGGCCGGATCTCGGAGAGGATGTTCTGGCTGAACTTGATGACGTTGGGCCGCCAGGTGCCCGACGCCTCCCGCTCGTCGAGCCACTCCGCGAGCGCGTCGGCGAGCGCCGGCAGGTCGAGGAAGTAGTGCTGGGTCTCGACGAAGTCGGGTGTCTCGCCGCTGATCTTGCTGCGCGGGTCGATCAGTTCGGTGGCATCGAGCTGGTTGCCGCAGTTGTCGCACTGGTCGCCGCGCGCCTCGCGGTAGCCGCAGATCGGGCAGGTGCCCTCGATGTAGCGGTCGGGCAGCGTCCGGCCGGTCGACGGGCTGATCGCGGCCTGGGCGGTCTGCTCGACCATGTAGCCGTTGCGCTGGCAGATCCGGAACATCTCCTGCACCACCCGGTAGTGGTTGCCGGTCGTGGTGCGGGTGAAGAGGTCGTAGGACAGGCCGAGGTCCACGAGGTCCTGGACGATCACGGCGTTGTTGCGATCCGCCAGGTCCTTGGCGCTGACGCCCTCCTGATCTGCGGTGACCAGGATCGGGGTGCCGTGCTCGTCGGTGCCGGACACCATCAGCACGTCGTGACCCGCCATCCGCATGAACCGGCTGAAGACGTCGGAGGGCACGCCGAACCCGGCCACGTGGCCGATGTGGCGCGGACCGTTGGCGTACGGCCAGGCGACGGCTGAGAGGACATGCGTCATGGCGGCAATCCTAGGGACGCGGCGCCACCCCGTTCCGGGCGGGCGGGTCAGCCGAAGTCGAGGCCCCGGTCAGTTCCGGCGCACGCGCACGTCGGTCCGGGCCCGGGCCGGCTCGATCAGACGGGTGCCGGCATAGAAGACCCGGACAGTACGTCGGCCCGGCTCCAGGTCACCGACAACGAGCCGCAGCCGGCCGTTCTCGACCCGCTGGGTGAACTCCCTGCCGGAGACCCGGACGGTGGCCAGGCCTCGCGGCGCGTCGACGCCGGCGGCAGCGACGCGGAGCTTGACGACGGCCCGGCGGTCCAGTCCGGTCGCCGAGAGCGTGAGGGTCGGCACCGTGGTCACCCGGTCCTCGACCGGCAGCACCACGGAGGCGTCTCGGTAGCCCGAGCGCCGCAGGTCCACCCGGACCGACAGTCGGCGGCCGAGGTCGTCCGGGGTGACGGCGTACGACGCGGTGCGGGCGCCGGCGATCGGATCGTCGCCGCGCAGCCAGGTGTAGGTCACCTCGGCGTCCGACGGGGTGAAGGTGCCGGGCGTGACGCCGAGGGTCCGACCGACCCGTGGCCGGCCGGCGAGCGTGAACGGTTGGCTGATCTCGAAGCGACCAGCAGCCACCCGATCGCTCGGCGCCGTGGTCGCCTGCAGGTTGCGGTAGGCCTCACGGCGGTGGATGACGGTGGCGGTGATGGTGCGGCGGATCTGCTGCTGGGTGAGCCGGAGCCGGCTGGTGTCGGCGCCGCGGATGCGTTCGCCGTCTGCGAACCACCGGAACTCGCGGGAGTCCGCGCCCGGTGACGCCGAACCCGGGTCGAGGGTCAGCACCTCGTCGACGCGGGCGGTCCCCGACAGCGTGGGGCGGCTCGCGACGGTCATGGTGCCGCGGCTGACGCGCGCGGTTCGTTCGGTGGCGGCCTTGCCGGGCACGTAGCCGCGAGCCGTGGCCGTGACCTTCACCGACAGCCGCGAGCGCAGCTGGCCCGGAGTCGGGGTGAACGTGGGAGCGGCCGCACCGGGGATCGGCTCGCCGCCGGACAGCCACTGCACGTCGTACGACGCGGAGGGCGTCCACTGACCGACGTCGACGCTCACCGGGCTCCCCACCGCCGGATCCCCGACGATGCGCGGCTGCTCCTGCGCCCGGACGCTCCGGTCGTCGAAGTGGATGAAGCCGGTGGGCCAACCACCACCCCGCTTGCGGATCGTGCGCCAGTGGAAGTCGCCGCTCCAGCTGTCCTCCGACACCACGATCCGGCGTCGGGACACCACCTTCTCCACGTAGGCGACGTGGCCGCTGGAGCCGACGCCGTCGCCGGCGTTCCACCAGGCCACCGAGCCGACCATGGGGGTGTCGTCGGTGATCCGGCGGTTCTCGCGGCCCCAGTTGTAGGCCATGCCGGTGCCGTCCCACGGTCGCTCGGCGGACATGCCCTGCTTCACGAGCCGGTACGCCACGTAGTTGGTGCAGTTGTGGCCGGCGAACATCCGCCACCACATCTGTCGGCCCGCCTTGCGATAGCCGAAGTGGGGGTAACCCGCCTCAGCGCACTCCGAGTAGCCGGTGCACAGGTACGAGGAGGTGGCCTGAACAGGGGTCGCCGGCGCCAGGACGAGGAGGGAGGAGACCAGCGCCAGCACCACTGCGGGGAGCAGGGCGCGGCGGCGAGACCTGGGGGGCGGAGTCACGGAAGGGAAGTCTGCAACAAGTCAAGGAGGCGCGCGAGGGTTTCGCCACAATTTTCTCACCCGCCCCAGGCGCCTCGCCCCGTTCGCGGCCCGGGACCGTGCTGTCACACCCAGCGATTGCCGACGATGTCACCGGCTCTGACAAGATCCCGGGCATGCCCGGAACCAACCTCACCCGCGACGAGGCCGCGACCCGCGCCGCTCTGCTCGACGTCACGTCGTACACCGTCGACCTCGACCTGACCTCGGGTGAGAAGACCTTCGGCTCGACCACCACGATCCGCTTCACCTGCCGCCAGCCGGGCAGCGGCACCTTCGTGGACCTGGTCGGCGCGCAGATCCACTCCCTGACCCTGAACGGTCGGCCGATCGACCCCGCCGAGGCCTACGCCGACAGCCGGATCACGCTGACCGACCTGGCCGGGGAGAACGAGCTCGTCGTCGCCGCCGACTGCACCTACAGCCGCAGCGGCGAGGGTCTGCACCGTTTCGTGGACCCCGTCGACGACCGGGTCTACCTGTACAGCCAGTTCGAGGTGCCGGACGCGCGCCGCGTGTACGCCACCTTCGAGCAGCCCGACCTCAAGAGCCGGTTCACCTTCAACGTGACCGCGCCCGCTCACTGGAAGGTCGTCTCCAACGCCCCCACCCCGGAGCCGTCCCCGAACGGCGACGGCACCGCGATCTGGAACTTCCCCCAGACGTTGCCGATGTCGACCTACATCACCGCGGTCGTGGCCGGCGAGTACCACGAGGTGCGCCACACCTACGACGGCGAGCACGGCACCATCCCGCTGGGGCACTACTGCCGCCAGTCGCTGGTGGAGCACCTCGACGTCGACGAGCTGGTGAAGATCACGAGCCAGGGATTCGAGTTCTTCGAGCGGCAGTTCGGCTATCCGTACCCGTTCGAGAAGTACGACCAGCTCTACGTGCCGGAATACAACATGGGCGCGATGGAGAACGCCGGCTGCGTGACACTGCGCGACGAGTATCTCCCCCGGAGCCGCCAGGACGCCGCGTTCTACGAGTTCCGCGGCTCGGTGATCCTGCACGAGATGGCCCACATGTGGTTCGGCGACCTCGTCACCATGAAGTGGTGGGACGACCTCTGGCTGAACGAGTCGTTCGCCGAGTGGGCCTGCTACCACGCCGAGGTCGAGGCGACCGAGTTCGTCGAGGCCTGGACCGGCTTCACCAACTCCCGCAAGCAGACCGGCTACCGCCAGGACCAGCTCCCGAGCACCCACCCGATCGCCGCCGACAACCCCGACCTGCACGCGGTCGAGGTCAACTTCGACATGATCACCTACGCCAAGGGCGCAGCGGTGCTCAAGCAGCTGGTCGCGTGGGTCGGGCTCGAGCCCTTCCTCGCCGGGTTGCGTCAGTACTTCTACGACTTCGCCTTCGCCAACAGCGAGTTCGCCGACCTGCTGGCCGCTCTCGAGAAGTCGTCGGGCCGCGAGCTCGACTCGTGGGCGCACGAGTGGCTGCAGACCGCCGGTGTCAACACGCTGTCACCGGAGTTCGAGCTCGCCGAGGACGGCAGCTACGCGTCCTTCGCCGTACGGCAGACCGCCGACCCGGACTGGCCGACCCTCCGTCGCCACCGCATCGGCATCGGCCTCTATGACGCCGTGGACGGCTCCCTGGTTCGTCGCGAGCGGGTCGAGGTCGACGTCCGCGGCGAGCTCACCGAGATCCCCGAGCTGGTCGGCGTCCAGCAGCCGGCCCTGCTGCTGCTCAACGACGACGACCTCACCTACGCCAAGATCCGCCTCGACGAGCGATCCCTCGTCACGGCCGTCGACCACCTGGGTCTCCTCGACGACTCCTTGGCACGCGCGCTGTGCTGGGGTGCCGCGTGGGACATGACGCGGGACGCCGAGATGCGGGCGACCGACTTCGTGCACCTGGTGCTCCGCAACATCGGCACCGAGACCGACCCCTGGGGGCTGACCGCGCTCCCCCGCTTCGCTGCGCTGGCCACGAACTACTACGCGGCCCCGGAGCGCCGCGACGCTCTGAAGGCCCAGTGGGAGACGGGGCTGCGCGACCTGGCGCGTGCCGCCGAGGCCGGCAGCGACTACCAGCTGACGTTCACCCGCAGCCTCTGTGCCGCCGCCCGCAGCGACGAAGTGCTCGACGAGCTCGAGGGCCTGCTGAACGGCTCCGTGACGTGGGAGGGCCTGGCAGTCGACCAGGACCTGCGCTGGTCGCTGGTCACCGGGCTGGCCCGCTGCGGCCGCTTCGGTGATGCCGAGATCACAGCCGAGCTCGACCGCGACGGGACGATCGCCGGCCAGGAGCACGCGGCCGCAGCCCGGGCAGCACAGCCGCGGGCCGAGGCCAAGGAGGCGGCCTGGGCGGCAGCGCTCGACGAGGACACCCCGAACGAGACCGCACGCTCGATCGTGGTCTCCTTCATGCGCCCCGGGCAGGCCGACGTGCTCGAGCCGTACCTCGAGCGCTACCTCGAGGCAGCGGAGACGCTGTGGGACGACCTCGGCACCCACAAGGCAGCCGTGACCCTCGAGCACATCTTCCCCAAGCCGCTCGGCTCGCCCGCGATGCTGGCCCGCGTCGACGAGTGGCTCGCCACCGCGGACGTCCACCCCGGGGCGAAGCGCTACGTCACCGAGGGCCGCGCCGACGTGGCTCGGGCGCTGGCGGCCCAGGAGCGCGACGCCCAGGCGTGAGCGCCAGGCGTGAGTGGACAGGTGGACCGGGGTCAGCCCCAGAACCGGTCGATCAGGTAGACCCAGCTCAACGCCAGGCTCACCAGCAACAGGATCCGCAGGATCCGCTGCCCGATCGCTCGCTGCTGCTCATTCACGCTCGCTGATCCTCCTCGATCGGGATCAGCGGACTCGCGCGTGCTCGGCGAGCTGGGTGACGCCGCGGGTCAAGCCACCCACGAGGTCGCCTTCTGCGAAGGCGGCCCGCATGTGCAGCATGACCAGGTCGACCTCCGGATCGGTCAGCGTCCGGCGTACGACGTCGCCGGTGACGACCTCGACCAGACGCGCCGACGGGTCGACCATCACCAACACGCTGCGCGGCGGTGCCACCGAGGCGGCGTGGAGTCGTTCGGCGAAGTCCCGAGGCTCACCCTGGCTGCGGCCGACGAACACGGAGAACTCGAAGCGGCAGGCCTGTTCGGCGGCCCGGATCGCGTGGTCGATCTGATGCCGGTGACCGTGACTCAGCTCACCAGCCGCCACTGCCGCCACCGGTCCGTCCGGCGTCGCGTGAGTCGAGCTCGGCCGGGCCGGTCCGGGGTCCACCGAACCACGCGTCGGCCGTCTCGGCACCCGGCTTGACGCTCTCACCCCGAGCGAGCGCGGGCACGTAGACGGCCAGGGCGATGAGCAGCGCGATCGTGACCGGGATGACGACGATCACCAGCAGTGCGGGGAGGATCCCGACCTCGGCGGGGTCGCTCCACCCCTCTGGTGTCTCGGCGCCGGCGGGCGCGGCGGCCAGCAGCCCGAGCGCGGTGGCGGTGAGCACGAGGACGGTGCGGCGGATCAGGGTCGGAGTCACGGGACGAGGATATCGAAGCATCGCCGCAGCGGTGCGGGCCCGGTCCCGATGCGCCTTGCCCGGCTGCCATGCTGGGACCCATGTTCAACACGGCTGACCCCTGCTCCGCCGACGAAGCGGTCTGCAACTACGTGCTGGACGCGACCGGTAGCGACCGCGTCGCCTTGGTTGCCGACTGGATGATCGGGACGCCCCTGGCCCTCCTCGGACTGCTGTTGGTGGGCCTGGTCATCCGATGGCTCCTGCACCGACTTGTCGACCGGCTGATCGGGCGGGCCGAGACCGGCGTCCTGCCGCAGCGCATCACCAGGATGTCGCTCGGCTCCCTCAGCGCAGGCAGGGGCGCCGCCTCTCAGGAGATCGCCGCTGCCAGCCGCCGGGTGCAACGCGCGAAGACCATGGGCGCCCTGCTCAAGAGCATCATCAGCGGCATCCTCGTCGCGGTCTTCGGGACGATGATGCTCAGTGAGGTCGGCATCAACGTCGGCCCGATCATCGCCAGCGCCGGCATCATCGGCATCGCTCTGGGTTTCGGCGCGCAGAGCCTGGTGAGCGACTTTCTCTCCGGCGTCTTCATGATCGTCGAGGACCAGTACGGCGTGGGCGACGAGATCGACCTCGGCGAGGCCATCGGGACCGTCGAGGCGGTGAGCCTGCGGGTCACCCGGGTCCGCGACGTCAACGGCACCGTCTGGTACGTCCGCAACGGCGAGATCACCCGCGTCGGCAACATGAGCCAGAACTGGTCGCGCACCGTGCTCGACATCTCGGTCGCCTACCACGAGGACCTGGCCCGGGTCCGCCGCGTCCTCGACGATGTCGCCCATGACCTGTGGGAGGACGAGGACTTCAAGGGCGTCATCATCGAGCGCCCGTCGGTCTGGGGCGTGCAGGAGCTCGCGGCCGACGGCATCGCCGTCCGCGTCGCCCTGAAGACCGCCCCGAGGGAGCAGTGGGCCGTCGCCCGCGAGATGCGGCAGCGGATCAAGGCCCGCTTCGACTACGAGGGCATCGAGATCCCGTTCCCCCAGCGCACGGTGTGGCACCGCGACGTACCGCAGGACACCACTGCGGGCGTCGAGGCCGGCCGGGGTGGGGACGAGTCGGCGTGACGACGTTCTACGACGAGGTCGGCGGCTTCGAGACGTTCCAGCGGATCGTCCACCGGTTCTATGAAGGCGTCGCCGGGGACGATCTCCTGCGCCCGCTCTACCCCGAGCAGGACCTCGGCCCCGCCGAGGAGCGCTTCCTGCTGTTCCTGGTCCAGTACTGGGGTGGGCCGACGACGTACTCCGACACCCGCGGTCATCCCCGGCTGAGGATGCGTCACGCGCCGTTCGCGGTGACGCCGGACGCCAAGGACCGCTGGCTCGTGCACTTCCGGGAGGGACTCGACTCGGTCGAGCTGACGCCCGAGCAGGACGCCAGGTTCTGGGACTACGTCACCCACGCGGCCCAGTTCATGGTCAACTCGTTCGAGCAGCCGACCTGAGCCGCTCGGCGTACGCCGCCGGCGGTGCCGCGGGCTCGCCGGTGGCGGGGTCGAGGAACACGACCACGACCCGGGCGCGTGACAGAACCGCGTCTCCGTCGCAGATCTCGCTCTCGATGGTCATCGAGGACGTGCCCACCTGACTGATCCACGACCACGCGTCGAACGGCTCGGGGCGGAAGAGGATCGGCACGGCGTAGTCGACGTCGGTCTGGGCCACCACGACCGGCGGCCGCCCGGGCCCGTCCCCGAGGTCGCTCCAGAGCCGGTTGAAGAGGCGGATGCGGGCCTCCTGGAAGTACTCGAAGTACTTCACGTTGTTGGTGTGGCCGTAGACGTCGACGTCGGAGAAGCGGACGTGGACGGGGTAGTGGCCGCGCTCCTCGTGCACACCGTCGAGTCGTCGAACCCGCACCGGCTCGCCCGGCTCGAGGTAGGGCTGCAGCGCGTCCCGCTCCCCCGCTGACAGCCGTCGCGGCCGTTCGGTGGCGAAGACGTACGGCGTGAGGAGCGTCCACGCTCGGGCGTACACCCGGCGGCCGCCTTCGGTCTCGTGGAAGATCTCGTAGGCCAACGTGAAGGAGGCGGCCCGGATCTCGGTCACCCAGCACTCGATCGACACCGTCTCCTGCTCGAACACCAGCGGTGCGGCGTACTGCACCTCGTGCCGCACCACGACGACCCCCTCGACCAGCCCGCCCTCGGCGGTCGGCGGCGGCCCGTGGTGGCGCAGCAGGTCGACCCGCGCCTCCTGGAGGTAGTCGACGTAGGTGACGTTGTTGACGTGGCCGAGCAGGTCCAGGTCGGCCCACCGCAGCGGGCACTCGTAGAGGTGACGCACCCCCTGATGCTGTCAGAGTCAGAAGGCGTCGGTCAGGTAGGCGAGCACCCGCACCGCGGCCGGAAGGCATCCCAGGCCGGCCCCGAGGGCGAGCACCGCTCCCGATGCCCGCCCCGTGACGGCGAGCAGGAGGAGCACGCCGGACGTCGCGCCCGTCACCGCCATCAGCCCGAGCAGTCCAGCGTCCGAGCGCAGCTGCTCGGTCGTCGACGTGTCGGAAAGGTGCCACCCCGTGAGTGACAGGGCGAGCAGGGTGACGAAGGCGGAGAGGAGGCCGAGCGGCGCGAAAGAGACCACGCGGATCCAGATCGGGATCCGGCCCGTGCCCGGGACTGTCGAGGTCTGCACACGGAAGCAACGAGTGACACCAGCAGTAGTCATGCCGATGTCCCCGCCGGTGTCGGCGGGGTGTGGGGCGGGGTCAATCTCGCGGGGGGTGGTGGGTTTTGCGGTCGGGGCTGACGTCGAGGGTGCCGTGGTGGTCGCGGAGGAACTGGTAGCCATGGGGTGAGGACCAGAGGTAGGTGCCGGGGTCGAGGATGGTGTAGCGCCAGCGGCCGTGGGTCTTGAGCCGGTGGTGTCGTCGGCACAGGGGTGCGAGCTGGCAGCTGCAGGTCTGTTGCTCTTCGCCGTCCTGGCGCCAGGGTCGGGCGTGGTCGCAGTCGCAGCCGTGGTCATCCGGTGTGAGTCGGCGGGCGGGGCGGGTGCACCAGGGGAAGACACAGGCGTGGTCGCGTAGCGCGACGGCTTCGGTGATCCGGTCGGCGACCTCGTAGCCGTCGACGCTGACGTGGTCCTCGAGGTCGATGACGGGTTTCACGACCAGGTGGGTGTCGGGGTGGCCGCACCACTCGCGGATCTGGTCGACGGTGACCGGGCTGCGGGTGTTCTCCACCCGCCCCACGGTGTCCTGTCCGTGCAGTGCCGCCTGGGAGAGGTGGACGTGCAGCACGGTCTTGCGCACGGTCTTGCGCACGGTCTGCCGCCGGCCGGTGGTTGAGGTGCGAGCGGAGCGAGCCTCGAGGCCCCCGGCATCGGTGAGGTCCAGGGCGAGCTGGCGGCGGGCGAGCTCGCCGGCGGCCAGGGAACGCCGGACGTCCAACGACTCGGCACACCCCAGGTCGCCCAGCTGCCCGGCGATGGACCGGATCGCGTCGTCGAGGTCGAGGGCGTCGGCCAGGTCGAGCTCGCCGTGGATGATCGAGGTGCCGGCGAAGGAGACCTGGTCGCGGTCGATGTCGAAGTGCCGGCCGTCCGCAGCATCGCGGCGGCGTTGGGCGGCGGTCTCGGGCATGAACCGGCCGATCGCCTCCTCCACCAGCCGGGCCAGCTGGCCCGGCTTGATCCGGTGGCCGACCGGGGCGACGTGGCGGTCGACGAACCCGGCGGCCTCGACGCTGAGGCCGTGGCTGATGGTCTCCTCCGCGACCCGGCGCGCCTTCCACGCCGCCAGGTCACCGGCCAGCACCCGCTCCCAGAGCTTGGGGAGCCGGTAGCGCAGCTCGAGGGCGTGACCGAGGTAGTACTTCCCCGCCTCGCTCCCGAGGCCGACCGCGGCCGCGAACTCCGCGACACAGAACTCCGCCACCAGTGGTGCACCCGGACCCGCCAACCCGACCGCACACTCACCCCCGGTACCGGAGCCGGAACGACTCCGCCGCATCCAACGATTCGGCGGGGTGGAGGACCGCCCACTGCACCGCCGCCTGCAACAGATCAGCCTCGGCCCGATCCGCCGCCGCACGACGGCCACGCGCGAACGCCAGCACCCCGGACGCGGTGTCCGGAAGCCCACGAGTCGCGATGCCTGCCATGACTCCATCCCAGCAGAAGCCACTGACAGGAATCCCGCTCAACCAGGGGCTTTCCACAGGCCCCCGGGTCACGAACAGGTGACGATCCTGTGTCACTCGGACCGCGCAGATCATGATGGTTCGTGGCTATGACCGGCAGCGGTCAGGCGAGGTCGAGGGTCTCCGAAGCGACGGCCACGCCGGCGTCGAGGTAGGTCACCTGGAGACGCGGCAGGTCCGCTACGACAAGCTCGTACTGCGCCCAGTAGACGTTTCCGTCGCGACCGCCGTCCCCGCTGGCGAACGGCGGGAGTGTGATCCGGCCGGCCGGGCCGTCGAGCCGGATCAGGTCAGCGATCTCGCCGTGGAACCCGCTACCGCGGGGTGGTCTGCCCGTCCGGAAGTCCGCATCGGTGAAGACGACGGTCATCCACCAGAGGCCCGCGGCCAGGCCCAGCGGGAGCCGGTGGATCCTCATGCCGTCGGACAGGACGACCTCGAACTGCCCTGTTCGCGCCTCGGCCATCGCGCGATCGTAGCCTCCGCGAGACGTCGGCCCATCCGGGACTAAGGTGACGAGCACCCACACCCCTGAGAATCGGAGTCGTCATGCCCGAGGCCGTCATCGTGTCCGTCGCCCGTTCGCCCATCGGCCGCGCGAACAAGGGGTCGCTCAAGGACCTCCGTCCCGACGACCTGACGGCGACCATCGTGAGGACCGCCCTCGACAAGATCCCGGCGCTCGACCGGAACACCGTCGATGACCTCTACCTCGGCTGCGGGCTGCCGGGCGGCGAGCAGGGCTTCAACATGGGCCGCGTCGTCAACGTCATCAACGGCATGGACAACGTCCCGGGTGCCACCATCACCCGCTACTGCGCCTCCTCGGTGCAGACCTCCCGGATGGCCTTCCACGCCATCAAGGCCGGCGAGGGCGACGTCTTCATCTCCGCCGGCGTCGAGATGGTCTCGCGATTCGCGAAGGGCACCTCCGACCACTGGCCCGACACCCAGAACCCGCTGTTCGCCGACGCCGTGGCGCGTACGTCGACCACCGCCGAGGGCGGTCAGGACTGGCACGACCCCCGCGAGGACGACACGGTCCCCGACGCCTACATCGCGATGGGCCAGACCGCTGAGAACGTCGCCAGGCTGCGTGGCCTCACACGCAAGGAGCTCGACGAGTTCGGCGTCAGGTCGCAGAACCTGGCCGAGAAGGCGATCGCCGACGGCTTCTGGGCGCGCGAGATCACGCCGGTCACCACCCCCGACGGCACCGTGGTCTCCGACCGACGACGGTCCCCGGGCCGGCGTGACGATCGAGGCCGCCGCGGAGCTGAAGCCGGTCTTCCGCCCCGACGGCGTCGTGACCGCGGCCAACTGCTGTGCGCTCAACGACGGGGCCGCCGCAGTCGTGATCATGTCCGACACCAGGGCGGCCGAGCTCGGGCTGGCACCGCTCGCGCGGATCGTGTCCACCGGGGTCAGCGGGCTGTCCCCCGAGATCATGGGCCTCGGCCCGGTCGAGGCAACCAGGCGTGCGTTGGCCCACGCCAACATGACCATCGGCGACATCGACCTGGTCGAGATCAACGAGGCGTTCGCCGCCCAGGTGGTGCCGTCCTACCAGGACCTCGGGATCGACCTCGACCGGCTCAACGTCAACGGCGGTGCGATCGCGGTCGGCCACCCCTTCGGCATGACCGGCGCCCGGCTGCAGAACACGATGATCAACAGCCTGGACTGGCACGACAAGTCGACCGGCCTGATCACCATGTGCGTCGGCGGCGGTCAAGGCATGGCGTTGATCCTCGAGCGTCTCTGACCGACCGCTCGCCCACGCTCCCGGCAGACTGGGAGGATGCTCGACTCTCTCGCGCCTGCCCGACGACGTCTGGTGATCGGGCTCGCCGCGCTCACCGTCGCCGTGATCGCGGCCGGGGGTGCGGTAGCCCTCCTGGTACGCGCACCGGCCGTGGTTCCTGCCGATCAGGCTCTCCTCGGTCCGGTGCTGCTGGTCCCCGGGTACGGCGGCTCCACCTCGGGACTGGCGGAGATGGCCGCCGCGTTGGAGGACGGGGGGCGGGAGACCGTGATCGTTCCTTCACCCGGCAACGGCACCGGCGACCTCCGGGGTCACGCCCGCGCCTTGGCCGAGATCGCCACGGCCGCCATCGACGAAGGCTCACCCTCGGTCGACGTGGTGGGTTACTCCGCGGGTGGAGTCGTGGCCCGCTACTGGGCAGCTGAGCTGGGGGGCGACGCCCAGGCCCGACGCGTGGTCAGTCTGGCCTCGCCTCACCACGGGACCGACCTGGCCGCAGTGGCCAGTGAGCTGGCGCCCGATGCGTGTCCGCAGGCGTGCCGCCAGCTGGCGCCGCAGAGCGACCTGCTCCGTCGCCTCAACGCCGGCGACGAGACCCCGGACGGTCCGGAGTGGGTGGCGATCTGGACCGAGAACGACGCCACGGTGACCCCGCCCTCGTCCGGGTCGCTCGAGGGGGCCCTGTCCTACTCCGTCCAGTCCGTCTGTCCCGGGCTGAAGGTCTCCCACGGGGACGTGCCTCGGGTGGAGCAGGTCCAGGCGATCACGTTGTGGGCCCTCTCGGCGGCAGCGCTCGTGGCTCCGACCGTCGAGGCGTGCTGACTCCCGATCAGTTCCACGTCGGCGTAGTCGGCCTCGTCGTTGGTGGTGAAGATCGCCCACGCGGACGCCGTCAGCGTCCGTCCCTGCGGGCCTCGCGAACGCTACAGTCCGTTGACATGAACGCATCGGGGGTTCGCTGGCTCGACCCGTCCCAACAGCATCACTGGCGCGCACTGGTGCTGGGCACCACGTTGCTCTTCGACCGGCTCGACGAGGAGTTGAGCCGTACCCACGGCATCTCCCTCACCGAGTACGAGATCCTGGTGCGACTCTCCGAGTGTGAGGGACGCAGGATGCGGATGGCGCAGCTCGCCGACGCGCTGGCCCACAGCCGCAGCCGCGTCACCCACACGGTCGGTCGCCTGGAGAAGTCGGAGCTCGTGAAGCGGATCAAGTCACCCGAAGACGGCCGGGGAGTGGTCTGCGCGATGACCGACAGGGGTTACCTGCTGCTCGAGAACGTGGCCCCGACTCACGTCGCGGGTGTGCGCGCCCACCTCGTCGACCTGGTGCCCGAGGAGGACCTGGCCGTGGTCGGTCGGGTCATGAATCTGGTCGCCGACCACCTGATCGCTGCCCACCCCGAGATGGAGATGCGGGGCGCCGCCGCCAAGGCCTGACCGCTACCGTTCGTCGGCCCTCGTTTCCGGGTCCGCAGTAGGGTCGGGCTGGAGGCGAGAACTGATGACGGACATGCTGATGGGTCCGGCAGCCTTGTTGCTGCTGCTCTTCCTGGTGATCGTCGTGGGAGGGTCATGCTCGCGGTACGGGTGATGGGCGGCCGGGCCGCCCGGGGTGACCACCCCGGCGAACCCGGCTACGACCCGGAGGAGCACCAACCCCGCTGATCAGTCGCGCGTGAGACGACGGTGGGTGACCCGGTGCGGCCTGGCCGCCTCGGCGCCCAGGCGCTCGATCTTGTTCTCCTCGTACGCCGCGTAGTTGCCCTCGAACCAGAACCAGCTGGCCGGGTCCTCGGCGTCGCCCTCCCAGGCGAGGATGTGGGTGGCCACCCGGTCCAGGAACCACCGGTCGTGAGACGTCACGACGGCACAGCCCGGGAAGTCCAGCAGCGCGTCCTCGAGTGAGGACAGGGTCTCGACGTCCAGGTCGTTGGTGGGCTCGTCGAGGAGCAGCATGTTGCCACCCATCTTGAGCGTCAACGCGAGGTTGAGGCGGTTGCGCTCACCACCGGACAGGACGCTGGCCTTCTTCTGCTGGTCCGGGCCCTTGAAGCCGAAGGACGCGACGTAGGCACGCGAGTTCATCTCGAAGTTGGCGACCTTGATGAAGTCCAGGCCGTCGGAGACGACCTCCCAGACGTTCTTGGTCGGGTCGAGGCCGCCGCGGCTCTGGTCGACGTAGGAGATCTTCACCGTCTGGCCGACCTTGAGCTCGCCCTCGTCCGGGTTCTCCTGGTCGGTGATCATCCGGAACAGGGTGGTCTTGCCGACCCCGTTGGGCCCGATCACGCCGACGATGCCGGCGCGAGGCAGCGTGAACGACAGGTCGTGCATCAGCGCCCGGCCGTCATAGCCCTTGCCCAGGCCGCGGGCCTCGAGCACCACGTCGCCGAGGCGCGGGCCGGCGGGGATGTTGATCTCGGAGGTGTCGATCTTGCGCATCCGGTCGGCCTCGGCCGCCATTTCCTCGTAGCGCGCGAGCCGGGAGCGACTCTTCGTCTGGCGGGCCTTGGCGTTGGAGCGCACCCACTCCAGCTCGCGTTCGAGCATCTTGGCGCGCTTGGCGTCCTTCTGCCCCTCGATCTTGAGCCGGCCCTGCTTGGTCTCGAGATAGGTCGTGTAGTTGCCCTCGTAGGGGTGCGCCTGGCCACGGTCGAGCTCGAGGATCCAGGAGGCGACGTTGTCGAGGAAGTACCGGTCGTGGGTCACGGCCAGGACGGCGCCGGGGTACGACGCGAGGTGGCCCTCGAGCCACTGGACGGACTCGGCGTCGAGGTGGTTGGTGGGCTCGTCGAGGAGCAGCAGGTCGGGCTGCTGGAGCAGCAGCTTGCACAGTGCGACCCGGCGACGCTCGCCACCGGAGAGGTGGTCGACGACGACGTCCCCGGGTGGGCAGCGGAGCGCGTCCATCGCCTGCTCGAGGCGGCTCTCGAGGTCCCAGACGTTCGCGGCGTCGAGCTCGCTCTGGAGGTCCCCCGCTTCGGTTGCCACCTTGTCCTGGTCGGCGTCGGGGTCGCCCATCATCAGGTAGAGCTCGTCGAGCCGGGCCATCTTGGCCTTGGTCTCGGCGACCGCCTCCTCGACGTTCTCGAGGACGGTCCTGCCCTCGCTCAGCGGAGGCTCCTGCTGGAGCATCCCGACCGTCGCCCCGGGGTCGAGGATGGCATCGCCGTTGTTGGCGTGGTCGAGGCCGGCCATGATCTTCAGCAGCGACGACTTGCCGGTGCCGTTGGGGCCGACCACGCCGATCTTGGCGCCGTGCAGGAACGAGAGGGTGACGTTCTCGAGAACGACCTTGTCACCGTGGGCCTTGCGCACATTGCGCAGGGTGAAGACATATTCAGCCATGTTCCGTGAGCCTACCGGCGGCGCGTCAGGTCGCCGATTCCCGGCGTACCCGGGTCTGTCGAGCGCTACAGGTCTCGCTCGAACTTCTCGACCGGGGCCGAGCCCCGCTTGGTCAGGTTGTAGATGGCGAGTGCCAACCCGCCCCACAACAGGACCATCGCCACCAGCATCATCACGATCGCTCCCGTGCTCACGATGCTTCCTCCTCTCGGCTGTGCGGCTGGTCGGGGACCGTGAGGGAGGTGTTCGCCCGCCATCGGACCCGCGCGGCCAGGACGGCCAGGACGATCACCGCAGCGGCCGATCCCCAGCCGAAGACTCCGAGCATCCACCCGGGGTAGGCCTCGTAGGGCGCCCGGATGTCGTCGGCCAGCTCGCGCACCAGCACGAACGCCAGGCCGAGCGGGGTGATGGCGGCGATCAGGACGATCCACCAGCGTCCGAGTCGGAAGGAGCCGATCGCATTCATGTGTGCGGCGAGGCTCGGCAACGCACGGGACACCCAGGCCAGCACGACCATGCTCGCCACGGCGACCAGCAGGATGCCGTACCTGTTGATGAAGTGGTCGAGGATGTCCAGGACGTACAGCCCGCTGGTGGTGCTGAAGAAGATCAGGCTGACCACCGCGGCGGGAGCGCCGACGGCCATCGTGGCACCGATCCGCGAGAGCTCGAACTTGTCGCGGACCGCCGAGATGACGACCTCGATGACGCTGACGAGCGAGGTCACCCCGGCGAAGACGAGCGATCCGAAGAAGAGCACGCCGATCAGCGCACCGGCCGGCGCCTCGTTGATGATCGCCGGGAAGGCAACGAACGCCAGGCCCAGCCCGTCGGCCGCGACGTCCTCGACGGCCACCCCCGATGCCTGTGCCATGAAGCCCAACGCCGCGAACACGCCGATCCCGGCCAGCAGCTCGAAGCCGGAGTTCGACAGGCCGACCACCAGCGCCGATCCGGTCATGTCGGTCTTGCGGTCGACGTACGAGGAGTACGTGATCATGATCCCGAATCCCACGGACAGCGAGAAGAAGATCTGGCCGAAGGCGGCCGCCCACACGGACGGCTCGTTCAGCGTCGACCAGTTCGGCGCGAACAGCGCATCGAGGCCCTCGGCCGCGCCGGGGAGGAACAGGGCGCGCACGACGAGGGCGGTGAACGCGAGGACCAGGAGCGGGATGAAGACCGCCGCTGTGGCACCGATACCCCGTTGCACTCCCAACGCCATGATGACCAGCACGGCAATCCACACCAGGGCCAGCGGGACGATCACGCCGGGGACGAAGTCGACGGTCACCCCGGGGTCACCGACCTGGAGGAAATCCCCGAAGAAGAAGCTCTCGGGGTCGTCGCCCCACGCCTTGTTGACCGAGAAGAGCGTGTACCGCACCGCCCACGCGATGATCGCCGCGTAGTACACGGCGATGAAGAAGCAGATGCCGACCTGCCACCAGCCGAGTCCCTCGGCCCTCCGGTCGGTGCGGGCGAAGGAGAGAGGGGCGGACCCTCGGTTGCGGTGCCCCAGGGAGTAGTCCAACAGGAGGAACGGAAGTCCCGCGACCAACAGCGCGACGAGGTACGGCAGGATGAACGCCCCACCGCCGTTCTCGTAGGCGACATAGGGGAACCGCCAGATGTTGCCGAGGCCCACTGCGGATCCGATGGCCGCCAGGATGAAGACTCGTCGAGACGAGAAGGCACCCCGTCCAGTCTCGTCGACCTCGGTGCCACCGACGCCCGTGCTCATCGTTCCCCCCTTGGTTGGACCAGAGACCTGATTGTGCCCACACCCGGCGGCGTTGTCTTGCCCCGGATCGCCTACTGGGCACGCCGCTCGAGCGTTCGTACTGTGACCAGGTTGTCCCCATGGAGCGCGTCGCGCTGCGCCTGGCCAGCTTCGCGGAACCCGAGCTTCTCCAGGACTCGACGTGAGGCCACATTCCAGTCCCAGACCCCGGCCCACAACCGCGGGTAGCCCGCCTCTTCCACCCAGTCGACGACGGCTTGTCCGGCCTCGGTTGCGTAGCCGCGGCCGTGTGCCGCACGCAGCAGCTCGTAGGCCAACTCAGGCTCGGCGGGCGATCCGTGGCCGTCGAAGGTCAGTCCGCAGTAGCCGATGACGTCGGCCGTGCCCTTCCGTTCCACCGCCAGCAGCCCCGGACGCGGGTCCTCGCCGTCTGCGCGTATCTGCGCGGCAATGTCCGCCACGGTCGGACGGCCCTCGGCGTCAATCCGCCGGTGGGGCGGCACTCGCGGATCCCGCTCCGTCCACAGCTGGCGAAAGGTGGCGGCCTCGTCCACCCGGCGACGTCGCAGGATGAGCCGGTCGGTCTCCAAGGTGTCCAGCGCGGGCACGGGCGACATGCCGGCATTGTGTCAGCGCCGGCCCTGCTCACTCTCAGCCTGCGGTCAGCAGCCCGATCCCCCGGCTCAGCAGGCTGATCGCCAGCAGCGCGGCGCCCGGCGTAGACCAGCACGATCAGCTCGGTTGGGCTTCTCGCGCCCGGGAGGTCGAACGACTCACACCCCGGACATCGCCGCGACGTGACTGGCATCGGTGCCGCAGCAGCCGCCGACGATCGCGAGATTGGGCAGCTTGGCGCGCAGCGCGTCGTAGGACGACGTGAGCAGCCCGAGGTCGCCCGGGTCGAGCTCCTCGGCCTCGTCGAGCTGAGCATGGCTCAGCGTGGAGGCGTTCGGGTTCACCTGGACGATCCGCCTCAGCCACTCCCCGTCCTGCAGTCCGGGCGCGATGTGGGTCGGGTGGGCGCAGTTCACGATGAACCCGTCGGGTGCCTCCTCGGCCTCCAGCCGGGCGACGGCCTCACCCAGGGTGCTGCCGTCGGGCAGGCGACCGTCGGTCTCGACGGTGAACCCGATCAGGACCGGCAGCCCGACCCGGCGGGCGGCGCGCGCGACACCGAGCCCTTCGGCCGCGGTCGTCATCGTGTACGCCCCGACCACGTCGACGCCGGCGTGGGCGAACGACTCGACCTGAGGCAGGTGGAACTCCGTCGCCCGCTCGGGAGTCATCGCCTCCTCGGCGACGTAGCCGTCGCCCCGCGGCCCGACCGCGCCGATGATGCGGACGTCGTCGACGTCGGCGTACGACTCCCGAAGGTCCTGCAGCAGCCCGATCGCGGCGCGGTTGGCGCGGTCGAGCGCGGCGGCGTCGTAGCCGACCTTCGCCCCCCAGTCGCGGCTGGCCCGCCACGTCGGCGACTCCAGCGTCAGGCCGACGCCGGCCGTGCGGGCGATGTCCGCGTACTGGTCGTAGTAGGCGCGCAGGTGCGCGCGTCCGGCCTCGTCCTCGACCAGCGGGAACGACGCGAACTCGGGGAGGTCGACGCCGCGGTTGAAGATCAGGTCGGTCTCGAGGCCGCCGTCGCTGACGTAGCGGCCGGACTGCCAGAAGTGGGTGGTGCTCATGATGGATCCTCCTCGTACCAGACTGTTCAGTCTGTTTGTAGCAGACCGAACAGTCTGGTACAACTCTTTTCATGCCGAAGGACGGGTCCATCAACCGCGAGCGGATTCTCGACGCCGCGCAGCACCTGGTGATCGAGAACGGCTTCGCGGCCACCTCGCTGGATCAGGTCCTCAAGCAGGTGGGCACGTCCAAGGGCGCGTTCTTCCACCACTTCGACTCCAAGCTCGACCTCGGCCGCGCGCTGACCGAGCGGTACGCCGCCGCCGACGTCGGCCAGCTGCGCCGGGCGCTCGAGGAGACCGCCGACGTCGACGACCCGGCCGAGCGGGTCCTCGCGTTCGTACGCTGCTTCGAGGACGCCGCGGAGGACCTCATGTCCGCGCAGAGCAACTGCCTCTACGTGGCCGTCCTCTCCGAGCAGCAGCTGGTCTCCAACGGCACCACGGACCTGATCACCCAGGCCATCGAGGTCTGGCGGCAGGAGATCGCCGGGCTCCTCGGGGCCGCGGCCGAGAGCCGCGGCGTCGACCTCGGCGACACCGACGCCCTGGCCGACCACGTCTTCGTCACCTTCGAGGGCGCATTCCTGCTGTGCCGCGCGACCGGCGAACCCGAGCACATGCGAGCCCAGCTCGGCGTACTCCGCCGACTGCTCGGGACGGCGCTGGGTCTGCCCGCGTCCGCCTGAGACGATCCACTGACTTCCCTGGCCCCCGGCAGATGCCAGGCCGCGCGGCCATGGATCACGGGCAGCGGGCCGCAGGGCGCGCGCCGCGCAGGTTTCCAGCGGCCCGGATGGGGTAGGACAGCCCCATGACCGAAGCCAGCCAATCGCCCGAGCCGGCCGCCCTGCAGCCGCCGGTGGCCTACCTCCCTTGCCGCCTCGACTCCGAGGGGCAGGTCGTGGAGGTGATGATGGCGCAGCTCAATGACGGCAGGGTCGCCCTGATGGGTTATACGGCCCTGGACCGCTTCCTCGCCGCCTGTGGCCAGGGACACCCGTGGGTGCTCTGGAAGACCGAGGAGCTCGAGTCGCTCAGGACCCTCAAGCACTTCGACGTGGCCTATCTCGACATCCCGATGCCGGCCGACCTGCGGATCGAGGAGACCGCACCGTGACGATCCAGTTGAGTGAGGACACCGAGGAACAGCTGGCCACGCTGCACGAGAACGCGGCCAGGGGCATCACCGGACTGGCCGGGAGCGTGCCCACGGGCGTCGACGGCGGGTACGGCACGGCCGAGGTGCTGGCGATCATCGCGGCCGTCGTCGCCACCGCCGACGACATCGCCCTGGTCAACGAGGCTGCCGCCGGCCAGGTGCGGGCCGTCGGCCAGGCACTGGGCTCCACCGACGACCAGGTCGCTTCCGGCTTCGACGCGATGGAGGTGGCGGTCGAGTGATCGAGACCGAGGTGGAGGGCAGCACGACGAGCGTCGACCGCGCCGCGACGTGGCTGCGGGACTCGCTGCGGGCACAGGTCGACAGCGCCAGCGAGGACGTCGTCGCTGCCAAGCTGAAGGCCGAGCGGCACTGGGAGGGACGCTCCGGCGCGGCGTACGTCGGCTACGCCAAGGACATCATCAAGGTCACCGACGCCCATGTGGATCGGATCGAGACCGCGGCCGGGAAGATCGAGGCCTACAGCGCCCGACTGACCCAGGCACAGGACCGGATGAAGGCGCTGCGCGAGGAGGCTCGCGGCGGCGGCCTCAGCGTCGTCGGCACCGTCATCCAGACGCCGCCCGACGCCGTCGCTCCGACACCACCGGCCCTGGACGCGCCCGACGACGACAAGACGCGCTTCACCAACGCGATGGGGACCTTTCAGGCGGCGGTGGACAGGATCGAGCTCTACGACCGCATCCTCGGCGACGTCGAGCTCGAGTGGTCCAACTTCGTGGAGTGGATCGAGTCCAACCTCGAGCCGGCCGCCAAGGCTCTGGAGGCGCCGGACGTCGACAAGCTCGCCACCTTCGTCCGCGAGAACGTCGGCAACCTCGGCATCGCCTTCGGCTTGACGCTGGGGGAACGCAGTCTGCTGAAGAAGACCAAGGCGCTGCGCGACGAGGCCAACGAGCTCCGGGCCGCCAAGCGGTCGGGCAACCCGGCTCGGCGGGCGAGGGGCCACGCACCGGATGCCCCCGGGCGGATCAGGGACCTCAACAGGTACGCCGACTGGGCAGGCAGGGGCGGCCGGGTCCTGGGTCCGGTCGGGGCCGCGTGGGACACCTACCAGGCGCTCGAGGGCGAGTCGCCCGGCGGGGGCCTGGCCGCGGTGGCGCTGGGCACCGGCGCCACCGCTCTGGTGATCGCCACCGCACCCGTCAGCGTGCCGACCGTGGTGGTCGTGGCCGGGGCGGTGGCCGTGGGGGCCGGAGTCAGCTGGGCGGTCACCGAGGGCTGGGATGCCCTCCCCGACGACCTCACCGAACCCGTCGACGAGTGGGTGGGTGATCGGTGGGACGACACCAAGGACCTCGCCTCCGATGGCTGGGACACCGTCACGGGATGGTTCTGATGAGCCAGGACGCGGCGTACGCCGGATCGTTCCGGTGGCTGGTGGTGGGCCTCATCGCACTGTTGGGCGCCGGGGGCCTGTTCTTCCTCGTGGCCGGACTGCTCGCTCTCGCCGACGGTGAGGACGAGAGCTGGTTCCCTGCGCTGCTCGGGCTGCAGCTCACGGTCCTGGGCGTGCTGGGCGTGACCGCGATGCTCCCCAGTCGGCGGCCCCCCGGTCCGGTCGAGGAGGTCGACGGCGGGGTGGCACTGCCGCTGCGCCCCGGCTACGCAGTGCGGCAGGCATTGCTGGCAGTGACGCTTGGTTCCGTGCTGCTCCCGGTAGCCCTCCAGGACGACAACCGCCCCATGGTGGTCGTCGGGTCAGTCGCCCTGGTCGCCGGCCTGACTGCCGCTCTGTGGTTGCTGCTCAGAGGCGCGGCCAGCTTCCGGATCAGGCTGACCCCGGACGGGCTGCAGCTGCCGTCGGGCTGGGGAACGGTTCGCCGTCTCGCCTGGGGGGAGATCGAGGGGGCCCAGGCGGTGCCGAGGTGGCAACCGGTGCTGGTGGTCATCCCGAAGGACGACCGCAAGGAGCTCGGCCTGGTCAAGGTGCTGGGCCAGGGGTGGAGCCCTGACGCACTCACCCGAGTGATCGAGCACTACGCCGAACACCCGGCCCAACGCCCGGATCTCACCTCCGCAGCGGCGGTCGAGTCCGTGGGGCTCCCCCGCTGAAGCGCCCTCCGCACTGGGACTGGCACCTTGCCCGGCAGCAACCGCTGTCGGGTCTCCTTGGTTGAAGGCGTGGCCGGCGAACCTGCTGGCCACGCCCGCTGTCGCTACGCTCGAGTGTCAGATCGTGCCAAACCGTCCTTGCTCGTCTGGCAAGCCTCCAGTCAACCGAGAGGACCGTCGTGTCGATGGACCGCGTGAACTGGGCGGGCAATGTGACGTACAGCGCCGAGGCGTTCCTGGAACCTGCAACGGTCGACGAGCTGCAGGGCTTGGTCGCTCGCTGGCCACGCGTGCGCGCGCTCGGGACCCGACACTCGTTCACCGACATCGCGGATACCTCAGGTGCGTTGATCTCGCTCGCCCGCATGGATCCGGAGATCAGGATCGACCCATCAGCGATGACCGCCAGCGTCACCGGAGGAACCCGTTTCGGGGTGTTGATCCGCGAGCTGCAGGCCCAGGGATTCGCCCTGCAGAACACCGGGTCACTGCCGCACATCTCGGTGGCCGGCGCCACCGCTACGGGCACGCATGGGTCCGGTGACGGCAACGGAATCCTGGCGACCGCGATCTCGGCGATGGAGCTGGTGGCGGCGGACGGCTCCCTGGTCCGTATCGACCGGTCCAGCGACGAGCTGTCCGCGCTCGCCGTCGGCCTTGGAGCGTTCGGGATCATCACGCGCGTCACCCTCGACATCCAACCGACCTACCTCGTGCGCCAGGATGTCTACCGCTACGCACCATGGGAGACCGTTCTCGGGCAGCTGGACGAGGTCATGGCCAGCGCCTACAGCGTCAGCCTCCTCGCGGACTTCGCGAGCCGCACGGTGATGCAGGTCTGGCTCAAGACCCGGCTCGGCAGCGGTGAGCATCCCGAGGTGACTCCCACGCTGTTCGGCGCGACGTGGTACGACGACTCCGAGGAGCTCGCGCCGGAGAACGTGAACCAACGCGCCAGTGTGCCCGGCCCGTGGTCGGATCGGATGCCGCACTTTCGGCTCGAGGGACATCCCTCCCACGGCGGCGACGAGCTGCAGAGCGAGTACTACGTAAGCCGGGAGCACGGCGTGCCGGCCTTGGAGGCGCTCCGCACGCTGGGGGCACGGATCTCCCCGCACCTGCTGATCTCCGAGATCCGCACAGCAGCAGCCGATTCCCTGTGGCTCAGCCCGGCCTACGGGCGGGACTGTCTGTGCATCGGGTTCACCTGGGCCAAGCACCCGGCGGAAGTGGCGGCGCTGCTGCCCGTGATCGAGGAGGCCCTCGCACCGTTCGCGCCCCGGCCGCACTGGGGCAAGCTCTTCCACTTCGGCGCTGACGTCATCGGCCCACGGTTCCCTCGCCTCACCGACTTCCTGGCGGTGCGGAGACGCTACGACCCGGAGCAGAAGTTCTGGAACCCGTTCCTCGAAAGCGCTCTCGGGGCGCCGTAGGAGTACCCCGCGAGGGCGCGACCGGCTTCAGCTCCTGACGAGTCGCGCGCCGATCAAGGAATCCTGGCGGCCAGCACACCCTCCCCCAGCTCCGCCAGGTCGGCGGCGAGCTCCCGGGTGACCGGGCTCTCCTCGGCGGTCCTGATCCGAGCGACGTAGCGCACGGTGCCGTCGGACTGCGACGCCGTGGTGAACCGGAGACCGTTGTCCTCGAGCACGTCGGCTGCGCGGCCGGCGGTTCCCGGGCGCACGGTCAGCACGAGTCGGGCGTCCAGGTCGACCAGTGCCCCGGCGTCCACGGCCGCCGCCTTCCGCTCCCGGCTCAGCTGCCTCGGGCTCACGCGATCCAGCCGGGAGCGTGGGGCCTTCGGAGCGGCGCCGTAGATGGCGTTCCAGAGGATCTTCTGGGTCCCGTCGGTGAACGCGCGGAAGTTCGGTTCGCCGGCGAACACCACCACCCGGCCCTTGCCGTACGTCTCGTCGGCCACGGCGGCCGTCCCCGCGAGCTCCTCGGCGCCGCGCTCGAAGCCGGAGACGAAGAACGTCGGGCTGGACGCGGCGGGGTACTTCGCTGCGACCGAGGAAGAGTCGGTCAACCGCATCACGTTGTCGTAGGCGTAGAAGTTCCACACCGTCGACCCCACCCCGCGCCGTAGTGGACCTCGGGGCATCGTCGCGCGGATCAGCGACCCTGGGACGTCGGACGTGGGCGAGGTCAGCCGAGCCGTGGTGAGTTGGAGGCGGGCCGCCAGCTCGGTGCCGCCGGCCATGCCGACGAACCGGCCGCCGTCGGCCAACCACGCGCGCAGGGCCTCGCGTCCGGACGGCGACAGTGCGTCGTAGGTGTCCTCGGCGTCCCCGTTGGGTACCACCAGCACGTCGATCGGTGCCAGCGCAGCCTCGCTGATGCCGGGGGTGCTGATCGCGCGGAAGGGGACCTGCCACTTCTTGTCGAACAGCCACCGCATCCAGCCCGTGGACTCGTAGGCCGTCGTGCTGTCGTCGGTCTCCCACAGCCCGACGGCCGGTGCGTTGCGGGGACGTCGGGGGGCTGCCGCCTCGCGGACCGGGGCGACCGTCGTCGACCGCGGGTTCAGCCTCGCTCCGGAGCGGCCACCGGCGATGTTGAAGAGCAGCGGACCACTCCAGGCCGTGACGTCGTAGAAGTAGGGGAAGGGCACATAGGTGTCCTCGTTCATCATCGACTGCACCCAGTGCTTCTGCCCCTGAGCCATGCTCACCCAGTAGCTCCCCGCCGGCAGTGTGCGAGCCCTCGGGCTGCGGCCGTACGGCGTGTAGTCCGGGACCCGGAGCGGCCTGGTCAGTCGCCGGACCTCGACATCCATCCGCTGCAGGCGGCGTACCAGCGCCCTGACCTCGGCGACCTTCGACCCGCGGGGACGCTCGATGAAGTAGTGCCTCACCTTGATGTCGGGCACGTCGAGCTGGACCTCGTTGCCGGGCGCGAAGACGTCGTTCTTCTCGAGAATGCCCCGTCTGCCCTCACGAAGGGCCTGCCGGTAGGACGCGGCCCATCCCTTCAGGACCGACTTCTTGTTCAGGGCAAGGGTCGAGACCGTGTTCCACAGTGCCGTGTACTGCTCGTCGACCCGCTGGCTGATCGGGTCGCGATTGTTCTTCTCGAACGTCATCCCGGCCCCGTTGAACGCGGTCGTGGGCACGGTGTCGCCGTAGCCCATGTAGAGCAGGTCGTAGATGTTGTAGTTGAAGTACGGAATCCCCTGCCGGTCGAACTCGGCCTGGTTGGAGCCGCCGTACAGGTCGTTGATCCAGGTGACCGAGCGGTCGGCGATCTCGTGGTAGACCGGATCCGCATTGGGCGGGAAGAAGAAGCTGGGTTGCCCCATCTCGTGGTCGTCGATGAACAGCACCGGCGGGTACTGGCGCAGCGCCTGAAGCTTTCCGTCCGTCTCCGACTGGGTGCGGGCGAACCAGTCACGGTTCATGTCGAAGCCGTAGGCGTTGCGACGGGTGTCCGCTTCCCGCCCGTCGGGGTTCTGGGTGGGCAGGATCACGACCACGGTGTGGTCGCGGATCTGGGTCGCCGCACAGTCGGTGCGGTCTGCGAGATCGTGCAGCACCCGCAGCGACGCGTCCGTCCCGCTCTCCTCGTTGCCGTGCACGTTGCCGGCGATCCAGGCGATGGCCGGCGCACGCTCGGCCACGCGGGCCGCCCGCGCTCGGGAGGTCTTCGGGTTGCGCAGCACCTTCGCGGCCCGTTGCGCGCGGCGTACCTCGTCCGGCTCGCCCACCATCGCGTAGCGCAGCGGTCGCCCCTCGACCGAGGTGGCCAGCACCCCGTCCGTCACGCGGTCGCTGGCCGCGGAGACTGCCAGCAGGTATGCGTCGGACTCGGAGACGGTCACCTCCTGCTGGCCAAGAGGGAATCCGATCACCTCTTCGGCGGTCGGCACGTCCCCGGCGTACGCCGGAGTCGTGAACGGATCACAACTCGCTGCGCGACCTGGCGAAGTAGCGGAGCCGGACGGCGGCGACCCCACGAACGACAGCAGGACGGTGGCCGCGGTGGCGAGGACGAAGGTGCGCACAGGGATCCCCCACTTCTCGAGATCGGCCGAGTACCAGGACCGAGAGCGTCTACTCCACTCCCGATCGCCAGCGCTGTCAACGATCTCCGAGAGTGAAAGATCCGAACGGTGCTGTGGTGAACCTCGGGTCAGCGCTCACGAGGTGGTTCCGCTCGTTCGCTCGCGTACAAGCGGAACAACAGGTAGGCCGCGACCGCCCCCAGCAGGTGCCAGGCCGCGTGACCCTGGAGCAGCGAGCCCGGGTCGCACCAGCCGCGCTGGGACAGGTTCCAGATCGTGAACGCGACGAGCATCGACGCCAGTGCGGCGGCTCCGTACCGCAGATCCGCACGAGCACCACCACGCCGCCACAGCATCGTCTCCACGACCACCGCCACCACGAGCAGGACCCCGAACGCGACGTTGCCGGCAAACTGCACCACCGGGATCTCCCCATCCCAGAGGCCGATCAGCTCGCACGCGGCAACGAGCAGCAGGAACACCTGCCAGAAGAACCTCGAATCGCGACGCCACCAGCGGGTGACGGCGTACGCCGCGGCGAAGCTCGCGACGAGGTACATCGAGGTCAGGTCCAGCAGTCCGCCCAGCGACGACTGGGTGGCGTGCATGGCCGCGCTCGCCGGTCCGAGGAGCACCACGAGGCACGCGTAGCCGGTGGCGAGGCCGGGGAATCGCGGCAACGTGTCGCCCAGGTGCTCCGGGAGACGTGCCCGCCAGCCGATCGCCAGCCCGGCGACGACGAATCCCAGGTTGGAGAGCGCGTTGGCCGGCTGCTTGACCCAGCCCCCGCGAGCCGCCTCGCAGAAATTGGCCCCGCGACCGACATCGGCGCCGAGCCAACCGAAGCGCACGGCCACGGCAAGCAGGCCGATCGACACCGTCGCCGTCGTGAGCGCCGCGACCGCGGGCCATGGATCACGAGCTGCGGGCACCTGGTGAACGTAGCGGAATGCGGCAGTCGAGCTCTGGCGTGCCGCGGGGCGGGTGCCCCCTCTGTGGGAACACCCGCCCCGGACTGCTCGTCCTACAGACCCAGGCAGAACCCGACGTCGTCGTACCCGACGTTCTTCTGCCACGGCACGCTGTTCACGATCGACCGGTCGTGGACCCACAACTGGACGACGTAACCGCACTGCGGCCAGGTGCCGTCAGTGACCAGCTGCCAGGTCCCCGAGGGAACCGGGTCGGTGGTCGACAGCGGCGTGTGTGTCGGGTTCGGCGGAGCCAGGCTGGCCGGCAGTGTGTTCATCGAGTAGGAACCGAAGAACGGGTCCGTCGCCCTGAACGTGCCCTGCACGGTGTCACCCGGCGTGGCCTTGTTGCAGGACGTCCCGCTCGTGAACGTGATGTCGGCCTCCGGTTTCGTGTTGTCCACCCGGACGGTGTGCCAGTCGGTGACGCCCAGTGGATTCAGCGCAGCGTCCACCATCTCCAACCGGATCTCGTAGAGACCGTCCACCACCACCCCGGCGGTCCGCCAGGCCGCGAGCTGCCCGAACGGGTTCAGTGCCGTCGACAGGTACGGCGTGTATCCCGTCACCGGGTCGGGTGTCCGGGTCACCACCGGGAAGAAGCCGGTGACGAACGAGCCGGTGACGGGCGTTCCGCTCGACACGCTGCCCGCCGGACGCCAGACCGCCCGGTATTGCCGGCCTGCTGCCGCGAACGCGTCGTTGGCGTACGCATGGACGGTGATGCTGCCACCGAACGGGCAGGACCGGTCGAGGGAGTCGGCCGGCGAGCCGTACTCGATGAACTTCGCGCCCGAGGTCGTCAGGCCGGTCACGGCGGTGTCGATCGACTCGACCGGGATGCGTCCGAGGGCCCTGATGTCCGGCTCGTCGACCGGCGGCCGACGACGGGGCGGGATCTCGATGTGGGACTCGATCGCGTTGCCCCACCGCGGCATGTCGAACGGATCCGTGGTCGACGGCGGCGTGTTCCACGACAGCACGGCGCGGAGCCGCCCGATCTTGGGCTCCTTGCACGAACGGGCATGCTCGGCGGTCCTCGCCGGCACCCCGACCCAGTAGTTCAGGCCGTCCCTGGGCAGCGGGTCGTAGTCGTGCACGACCACCTTGGCGGTGTCGAGATAGGTCCATTCGCAGGTGTTGTCGTAGTCCACCCAGAAGGCGACGTACTCCGCTGACCCCGCACTGCACGGTGGGCCCGAGAAGCCGGACGGCAGCTTGACCTGCAGGGTGGAGACCAGCAGGTCGCGGTGGTAGTCGAGGCCGAGGCAGTTGATCTGCTCGTACGTCGTGTCCCCCTGGTTGTCGTTGTACGCACCGAGCACGTCGCTCAGGTCGATCTTGAGGGCCTTGAAGTGTTCGGAGGTGGCGAGCAGCACGGACTGGTCCTGGAAACCGGACTTCTGTGCCTCGGCCAGCAACGGCGCCGCGAACCGGTGCGGTGGCACCTGGGCCTTCTCGGCCAACTCGGCCGCGTGCGCCAGCGAGAACGGCGCCGGGTCCGGTTCGGGGATCGGTAGCGGCAGGACCTTCTCGTACCACTCGGGGATCTTCTTGAGATCGATCTTGAGGTGCTCCACCACGTCGAGGAAGATGCTCGGACGGGGCCGGAGCTGGATGTGTCGATCGAGGTGGTTGCCCCAGATCGGGTTCCAGTGGGGCTGGCCGGCAGGCGGTTGGACCTGCCACGAGAGGATCGCGCGGACCAGTGGCAGGACCGGGGTCGAACAGCGCCTCCGCTTGGCATCGTTGAGCGGGAACGCGACGGTGTAGACCAGCGGCTTGGTCACGTCCTTGCGGCAGTCGACGGAATCGGGGATGTCATGAGCGTTGAACGACCCGAGACCGACGTCCTCCCACGTCGTGCCGTCGTCGTAGGAGATGTGGAAGCGAACCCACTCGGTGCTCCCGCGGCCACAGAGGTCACCGCCGTAACCGGTGGGGAGCTTGACCTGGACGGTCGCCTCGAGGACATCGGTGTCGGGGTTGAACCCGACGCACGTCACTTCCTCGAAGGACCGCTCCTCGATGATCTTGAGCTCGGGCTTGAACGGGGTGTCCTTGAGATTTCCGAAGTAGTTCGGATTGACCGCGAGGAGCTTGTTGAGCTCCGCGCGATGACGCAGGAACTCGTCGATGGTGTCGGCAGGCATGGGACCCTCCAGAAGAACAAGCCGGAGGCTCCCGACGCCGCTCGCCGAGAAACGTTCCACCGACTGTCATCTGGCAGGAGGCGGGTTGCGCAGCGGTGATACCCGCCGCGCCCCCGGACCATCAGGCCACACGACGGCGTCCGTGCGATGCGCGCCGAGCCTCGTCCGGAACGTTGAGGGCGGCGTACGCTGATGCCGTGGGCGTCCTGCCACTTCCGCAGAGGGTTGCCCGGGCCGTGGGCGAGAGCCCGCTGCGCGACTCCGCGGCAGACCCGCTGCCGGCACCACGCTCGGCCTCGCGGGGAACGCGGTCGCCGCAGGTGCGGGATTCCTCGGTGGGCACCTGGCGCTCAACCATGGGACAGCGCGTCGGACTCCGCACGTGTGGACCTGAGCCAACAACGCTTCGTCACTCACCACGCGGCGTCTGACGGCCTCGACTCAGGCGGCCGGCGTCTCGGTCGCCTCCGGTGTGCGCTGAGGCCGGGCGAACGAGGTGGTCCCGCGGTTCAGGTCGTGGCCCACGAACGTCGCGTCGACCTCCAGCGACGTCACCTCGACCCCGTCGCTGTTGACCCAGGTCGTCTGGTTGAGACGACCGTGCACGATGACCGGATCACCGCGTCTCAGCGATGCCGCGCAGTGCTCCCCCAGCGTCCGCCACGCGTTGACGGTGTACCACTGGGTCGGGCCGTCCGACCACTCCTGCGTGCCGCGGTGGTAGCGGCGCGGGGTGCTCGCCACGCGGAACGACGCCACCAGGGAGCCGGCTGCGGTGCGGGTGCGCACGTCGGCACCGAGCCAGCCCTGGAAGGTCACCATCGATTCGTTCATCATGTCTCCTCGGATCGCCCGCGGTCCGGGCGACCGCATGCGACCAGAGTCAGGAGGGGTTCCGACAGGTCGGTCCACTCCGGAGACCGCCTGTGGAGAAGCCGCGGGGCCCGCCCGCTGTGGACGCCGAGTGGCCCCCGAAGGTCACGCGAGGGCGCGGTCGAGCCCGGCGCGGACGTCCCGGTGCGCGGCCAGCTCAGCCTCGACGGGGGTGATCACGAGCTCGTGGGCCACCTCGCCGATCGCGGCGCGCAGCCGGCGGTCGGCGGCGCGGGCGCGTGCTCGCGCGGTGAGCCCGACCAGGACCCGACATCCGAGCGCCAGCAGGATCCCGAGCCCCACTCCGCCCAGGAGCATCAACGTCGGCCACGGCATGCCACCCAGATCGGGCGTCCGGGGAACCGGCACCTGGAGAAAGCCCATGGCGGCCAACGAGCCGAGCCACACCCCACCTGCGAGGGCGGTCAGGATCAGCAACCACTGCAGGACCCGGACCGCGCCGGCCCACCACGGGATCCTGGCCACGCCCAGGTCGGTCGAGCCGAGCGCGCGGTCGAGCCGGTCGTGCAGGTCGTCGAGACGTGAGGAGGAAGCGCGGCGTACGGCGGTGGCCCACGGGCGGCCGAGCCCCTCGGACACCTCGTCGGCGAGAGCACGGACCTCGGTGTCGACGCGGGCGCGCTGCACCTGGGTCGGCTCGGGCACCGACGTGCGCGCCCGGCCGGTGAGCTGCTTCCCGGCGTCCCCGAGGTTGAGGTGGAGCCGCTTGAGCGGGTCGGGCTTGAGCCGGGACAGCCAGGAGGTCACCGGCCAGCCGGTGGCCCGGTTGGCCCGGAGCCGGGTCGAAGACTCGACGGCCGCGACGACGGTCGGCACGCCGGCGGCGTCGGCGAAGGCGTCCTCGAGGGCGCCGATCCGCTCCTTCGGCAGCCCTCGACCGGTGCTGCGGCCGGTCGCCTCGTCGAGTCGTTCCGCGGCGGCCTTGAGATCGACCGCCATCCGGGTGCGCACCGAGGCCTTGCGCGACACCCGACGCGCGATCTCCGCCCGCAGCTCGTCGACGCCGATCTGCTCACGCGCGCTGACGGCATAGACCGGCACCTCGGCGAGGCCGTCCAGGTCGAGCAGGCGACGTACGTCGGAGAGCATGGCCTCGCGTCGCGACTCCGGCACCGTGTCGATGTGGTTGAGCACGACCACCATCACGTCGCGGTGGCTCTCCAGCGGCGCGAGGTAGCGGTCGTGGATCGCCGCGTCGGCGTACTTCTGCGGGTCCAGCACCCACACCATCAGATCGGCCAGCTGCACCAGCCGGTCCACCTCGAGGTGGTGGGACACCTCGGTCGAGTCGTGGTCGGGCAGGTCGAGCAGGACGACGCCCTCGAGCTGCTCCTCCGCACGACCAGCGTCGAGCATCGAGTCACGGACGACGCGGTGGCGCTCCGGGATCCCCAGCCACGCGAGCAGCTCGTCGGCGCCCTCGGTCCCCCAGACACACGCGGTGGCCCACGACGTCGTCGGCCGGCGCACGCCGACCGCGGCCAGGTCGAGGCCGACCAGCGCGTTGAACGTCGATGACTTGCCCGAGCCGGTCGCGCCCGCGAGCGCAACGACGGTGTGGTCGGCCGAGAGCTTGAGGCGTGACGTCGCCCGATCGACGACGGCTGCGGCGTCGTCGACCAGTGCCTCGTCCAGCCGGCCCCGCGCGGCGATGGTGGCGGCGTCGAGGCCCTCGATCCGTGCGCCGATGTCGGCGCTGCGGGTGACCAGCCGTTTGGCCCCCTCCAGCAAGGACGTCATCTTCTCCCTCGGTACTGCCGCTGATCCGTCGTTGTCGACAACTCTAAGCGGCGCGGTGCTAGCCACGATCGGCGGCGAAGCGCAGGTCGTCGACGCGGCGAGCCGAATCGCGCAACCGCTCGGGTGCACCCGGATCGACTGCGATGGAGTCGAGCAGGTCGGTGTAGCGGCGACGCTCGGTCTCGAACAGCTGGGCGGTGCGCCGCTGCAGGTCCTGCCGGGCGCGTTCGGCCAGGCTGCGGACCGCCTGGTCGCCGAAGACCGCCTCGAGGAGCTTCTGGCCCAGCACGGCGGTGCCGCCGGCCACGCCCGCCTCGGCACCGACGAGGACGCCACCGGTGTGGGCGAAGACCACGATCATGAGGGCCACGCCGAGTCCGTTGACGCCATAGGCGAGGAACCTTGCGGTGCCCCGCTTGGAGGCGCCCTCGACCCGCACCATCTCCAACACGTCGCGCTGCCAGTCGCGCACCGCACGCTCGGCCCGGCGCCGGAAGTCGCGCGAGGCCCGACCGAGGTCCTCCCCTGCGTCGGCCAGCAGTTCCTGGCCGGGCGCCAGGCTCTGCCACGAGGCCTCCGCCCGCTCCGCCGCCGCCTCGGCATGCTCCAGCAGCAACGTCTCCAGCCCCGACTCCACCGCGACGGTCACCCGCTCGGCCTGCTGGGGCTTGCCCTTGACCGCGTTGACGACCCGGTCGCGGAGCCAGCCGACCCGTGCCTCGAGGGTCCGGAGCAGCTCACCGGTGCCGACGAACTCCTGCCAGCGGGCCAGCACCTCGCCGCGCAGCAGGGTGCCGTCGGCGCTGGCGTCGGCCACCTTCGCCACGGCGTCGTCGTACGCCGTCACTGCATCGGCGCGCAGCCGCTGCTCGGCCGCGACCTGGTCGGCGGCGGCGTCCGCGACGCCGTGCGTGCGCCGCGTCAGGGTGCGGATCGCACCCTCGAGGGTCTGCCGCACCACCTTGCCGCGGGCCTCGGCATCGGCGGCGAGCGCGCTGAGCCACCCCTTGATCTCGACCACGGCGGCGGCCGGGAGCAGCCCGTCGTCGCTGACCTCGCCCTCGACGACCGTGAACAGGGGTGAGTCCTTGAGGCCGCGGCTGGCCAGCATCCGGGCCAGGTGGGTCGAGACCGTCTCGATCGCGTCGGTGGGCGTCCGGTCGAGGACGATGGCCACCGACGCGGACCGCTCCGCGGCCTTGCGCAGGAAGTCCCACGGCACCTGGTCGGCGTAACGGGCGGCTGAGGTCACGAACAGCCACAGGTCGGCGGCGGCGAGGAGCTGGGCCGCGAGCGTGCGGTTCTGCTCCTCGACCGAGTCGATGTCGGGGGCGTCGAGGATCGCCAGGCCCGCGGGGATGGTGTCGCTGACGACGAGCTGGAGCGCCGCCGGGTCGGTCGTGGCCCGGTCGACGCGCTCGAGGTCGGGCAGCACCCGGTCCTGCCGGAACCACTCGGCGTCGTCGGGGTGGTGGACCAGCACCGGCGACCGGGTCGTGGGCCGCAGCATCCCCGGCTCGGTGACGCGCCGGCCGACGAGCGAGTTGACCAGGGTGGACTTCCCGGCTCCGGTCGATCCGCCGACGACGGCGAGCAGCGGGGCGTCCCCGCTCAACACCCGCGGGATGACGTAGTCCTCGAGCTGGTCGACCATCTCCGCGCGGGCAGCCTGCTGCTCCGCGACCCCGGGCAGGGCGAGCGGCAGGCGCAACGCCTGGAGGGAGTCGTGGAGCTGGGCGAGGGCGGTCACCAGCCGGCCGGGGTCGTTCATCGTGAGGGCACCACCTGTCCGGGAAAGACGACGAAGGGTCGGACCTGCGAGATCTGCGCCAGGTAGGCCTGGCCGCGAGCCGCGAAGTCCGGCGGCGGAGTTCCCCGCAGGTAGCGGTAGTGGAGGAAGCCGAGCTCGACGGCGGCCTGCTGGTAGTCGCGCATCGCCTGGTGGGCCTGCTCCCCGCCGTACTGCTTGGCGTGGGCCCGGCTGGCGCGCCGGGCGCGGAGGTCGACCAGCCAGCCGATGTCGGTGCCCGGGATCAGCCCGCGCGAGGCCGCGTCGGCCAGCGCCGAGGTCAGCATCCGGCGCTCCGAGCGACGCGCCCACACGGCCAGGGCAATCAGGCCCAGGAAGGCCGGCGCCATCACGAACAGGTAGACGCCGCCGAATCCGGCGAAGCCGAACAGGGTGGAGGCGTTCCAGAGGCCATGGGCGAGGACGGCCAGGACGTAGCCGAGCAACGGCGCGACCACCCGCACCGAGCTCTTGCGAGAGCCGACGGCGATGCCGACCCCGATGCCGATGAAGGTGGTGAAGAGCGGGTGGGCGAAGGGGCTGATCACGCCACGCAGGACGAACAGTCCGGTCACGGCACCCACGCCGCCCGGGCCCATGCCGTCGGTGCCGTTGTAGGCGGCCCCGAGGTAGAAGATGTTCTCGACGAACGCGAAGCCGATGCCGACCATGCCGGCATAGACGATGCCGTCGAGGATGCCGTCGAGCTCGTGGCGGCGCCACCACAGCAGGAGCAGCAGGAACATCCCCTTCGCGAACTCCTCCGTCACCGGCGCGACGATCGCCAGCGACGCCGCCTCGGAGAAGCCGACCACGAGTCCGCCGAGTCCCTGCACCAGCAGCGCCGCCGCGGTGGCGACGAAGCCGCCCCAGAGCAGCCCGTAGGCCAGCAGCCGCTTCGGCTCCGGTTCGTAGCGGTCCAGCCAGAGGTAGCAGGCGACCAGCGGGCCGACCGGCAGCGCCGCCAGGACGGTCGCGAGCGCCATCGTCGAGGGCGCCCCGGACATCAGGATGATGAGCAGGATCGGGAGAGCGCCCAGACACACCAACACGGTGACGACGACGGTGAACGTCACGCTGTCGCGGAGGGTTCCTGGCACAGGCGCAGCCTACGTGGCGGGCGGCGCGGCTCCCGCTTCCGCGCGTAGAGTGCTGGGCGTGAACGAGCAGACGAACCAGCCCCACACCGAGTCACACGACCCCAAGGTCCCCGAGGCGTGGGCGGAGTTCATGCGCCAGGGCTGGGGCGACCGCGAGCTCGACCTGCCGCGTCACCCGGTGGCAGACCGGGCGGCCGAGCGCCGTACGCGCCTGGCCGAGTCGTTCCCCGGCGAGACGCTGGTGATGCCGGCCGGCTCCTTCAAGGTGCGCTCCAACGACTCCGACTACCGGTTTCGTCCCGACACCGCCCACACCTACTTCAGCGGCAACCAGACCAGCGACGCCGTCCTGGTGATCCCCGACACAGGTGCCGACGACGCCGTCCTCTACGCCCGACCGCGCTCCTCCCGCGAGACCGACGAGTTCTTCCGGGACCGGCAGTACGGCGAGCTCTGGGCCGGCCGGCGGCCGTCGCTGAAGGAGATGTCGGACTCGCTCGGGGTCGAGGTGCGTCACATCGATGACCTCCCCTCCTTCGACGACGCCCGCAAGGTCCGCGACGTCACCACCGACGACGACCTCGGCCGGGTCGCCTCCGAGCTGCGGCTGGTCAAGGACGACTGGGAGGTCGAGCAGCTCCAGGAGGCGTGCGACATCACCGCGCTCGGTTTCAGCGACTCGGTCGCCGAGTGGGACCGGGTGCTCGAGTTCGGTGAGCGCTGGATCGAGGGCACGTTCTTCCGTCGCGCCCGCGCGATGGGCAACGACATCGGCTACGACTCGATCGTGGGCGGCGGCAAGCACGCGACGACGCTGCACTGGATCGAGAACTCCGGGCCGATCACGCCCGGTGAGCTCGTGCTGCTCGACATGGGCGTCGAGGGCCGCAACCTCTACACCGCCGACGTCACTCGCACGCTCCCCGTCGACGGCACGTTCACCCCGCGTCAGCGCGACCTCTACGACCTCGTCTACGCCGCACAGGAGGCCGGCATCGAGGCGGTCCGTCCCGGGGTGCCGTTCCTCGCCGCCCACCACGCCTCGATGGAGGTCCTCGCCCACGGGCTCGAGGACCTCGGACTGCTGCCGGTCTCGGCGGCGGAGGCGCTCGACCCGGACTCGAAGGTCTACGCCCGCTGGACGCTGCACGGCACCAGCCACATGCTCGGCATGGACGTCCATGACTGCGGCAAGGCCGCGGACTCGTCGTACCGCGACGGCACCCTCGCTGAAGGCATGGTGCTCACCGTCGAGCCTGGCCTCTACTTCCAGGAGGACGACCTGCTGGTCCCCGAGGAGCTGCGCGGCATCGGCATCCGGATCGAGGACGACATCCTCGTCACCGCCGACGGCTTCACCAACCTCTCCGCCTCACTCCCCCGGACGTCCTCGGGCGTGGAGGAGTGGATGGCGGCGCAGCGCGGCTAGGCGGGTCTCCGGTGGTCGAGACGGTGCAGGACCTGCGTTTCTGCCACTCGGCCGATGGCACCGCGATCGCGTACGCCGTCCACGGCTCCGGCCCACCCCTGCTGCTCGACGCCTGCTGGCTCAGCCACCTTCAGTTCGACTGGCAGAGCCCGGTGTGGCGTCACTACCTGATCGAGCTCGGCAAGGTCGCCACCGTGATCCGCTTCGACGAGCGCGGCCACGGTCTGTCCGACAGGGAGGTCCCCGACCATTCGTTGGAACGGCGGATCGAGGACCTGGAGGCGGTCGCCGACCACGCCGGGCTCGAGAGGTTCGCGTTGCTGGCGATGGCGCAGGGCGGGCCGATCTCGATCGAGTACGCCGCACGCCACCCGGAGCGGCTGACTCGGCTGATGTTCTACGGGAGCTATGCCGGAGCGACGGCTACCGCGTCCGCGGAGGAGATCGCCGTCGACCAGGCCTTCGAGGCGCTGATCACCGTCGGCTGGGAACGGCCGACCCCGGAGTTCCGGCGGGTGTTCACCACGATGATGATCCCGGACGCCTCCGAGGAGCAGATGGGCTGGCTCGACGAGCTGCAGCGGGAGGCGGTCACCGCCGCCACCGCGATCCTGTCGCGTCGTGAGCACAACCGCGCCGACGCCCGTCACCTGCTGGCCGACCTCGACCTTCCGGTGCTGGTCCTCCACAGCCGCGGCGACCGGATGAACACCTTCGACGACGCCCGCTACCTCGCCTCCCACGTCCGCGGCGCTCGGCTGGTCGCGCTCGAGAGCAGCAACCACATCGTGTTGGAGAACGAGCCGGCCTGGCCGGTGTTCCTCCGCGAGGTCACCGACTTCGTCGCCGCCGACCGGATTCCCGGTACCTCGAACGCCGACGTCTCGACGCTGCTGTCCCCGCGTGAGCTCGACGTGCTCGGCGTCGCCGCCGAGGGAGCCGACAACGAGGCGATCGCAGCGCGGCTCCACCTGAGCGTCCGCACCGTGGAGCGGCACCTCCAGAACGTCTACGCCAAGCTCGGCCTCCGCGGCCGCAACGCCCGGGCCGCAGCGGTGGCCAGGCTGCTGTCGCGGGCCTGAGCGACTACGCGTCGCCGTGTGCGGCGTACGAGAAGTGGCGGTCGGCGCGGATGTGGGGCGAGCCCCGGCGCTCGTACGGTCGAGCTCCCAACGACAAGCAGGAGTTCAGCAATGACCATCACCACCACCCCCGAGGACGCCGTCCTCAAGGCTCGCCACCGCGCCATGTGGGCGCTGGGCGACTACCCCGCGGTCGCCACCGACCTCATCGCCGAGCTCGGCGAGGTGCTCGTGGACGCGGTCCGCGTCACCGCCGGGGAGAAGGTCGTCGACATCGCGGCGGGCTCCGGCAACGCGGCCATCCCGGCTGCCCGCCGGGGCGCGGACGTGGTCGCCACCGACCTCACCCCCGAGCTGCTCGAGGTGGGCCGCCAGAGCGCCGAGGCCGAGGGGTTGACGCTGCGGTGGCGCGAGGCCGATGCGGAGGCGCTGCCCTGCACCGAGGGCCAGCACGACGTCGCCATCTCGTGCGTCGGGATCATGTTCGCCCCGCATCACCAGCTGGCCGCCGACGAGCTGGTCCGCGCGGTACGGTCCGGCGGCCGGATCGGGCTGCTCAACTGGACGCCGGCCGGGTTCATCGGCCAGCTCTTCGCGGCGATGAGGCCCTACGCGCCTGCCCCTCCCCCGGGCGTCTCGCCGCCGCCGCTCTGGGGCGACCTCGACCACGTGCGCGCCCTGCTCGGCGACCAGGTGACCGACCTCGCCGCACGCCAGCAGACACTGCGCGTCGACTGGTTTGCTGACGGCGCCGCCTTCCGCGACTACTTCAAGACGAATTACGGCCCCACCATTGCCGTCTACCGCTCGCTGGCTGATGACCCCGTTCGTAGCGCTGCCCTCGACGCAGACCTCGCCGCTCTCGGGGACCGGTTCGACCTGGGCGGTGGGGTCATGGAGTGGGAGTACCTGCTCGTCACCGCCACCCGGGTCTGACGCTTCAAGCAGAACGAGCGGAGGGTCCGGCCCGGCAGCCGGTGCCCCGGTTGACGGGGCGGTCGGGTGGGGTGACATCGCGGGTCCCGCCCGGGTCGCGGAGGAACTGTTGGCCGTGGGGATCGGACCAGAGGTAGGTGCCGGTGTCGAGGGTGGTGTAGCGCCAGCCCGCCTCGGTCTTGAGGCGGTGGTGTCGGCGACACAGCGGCGCGAGGTTGCAGTCGCAGGTCGAGCCGCCCTGGTCGAAGGGAACGCCGTGGTCGTGGTCGCAGCGGCGGGCCGGGCGGGTGCACCACGGGAAGACGCACGAGGGGTTGAGCAGGTCGGCGCGGGTCTTGAGCCGCTCGGCGACCTCGTAGGCGTCACTCTGGACGTGGTCGGCGAGGTCGATGACCGGAAGGACCGACACGTGGGTGTCGGTGCGCCCGCACCAGTCGCGGATCTGCTGGGTGAGCACCGCCCGGCCGAGGGTCTCGCAACGTCCCACAGGGTCGGAGGCGACGACCGCGTCCCGCGCGATGTGGATGACCAAGGTGGTCCGCTTGCTGGGGGTGGGCGCGGGCTGGCCCTGGAGCAACGCGAGGGCGGAGGCCGGGTCGGCGAGCACGCCGACCGCGCGGGCGCGGCGTACGTCGAGAGGATCCGCGTAGCGGCCCTCGCGCGAGTCGGTCTCGGCGAGGGCGGCGGCAACCCGGGACAGCGCCTGGTCGAAGTCGTGGAGGTCCTTCCAGTCGCCGCGCAGCGTCATGTCGACGACGCCGGTGTCGTTGATGGACTCGGTGTGGAGGGTGGCGTGGCGGTGGTCGAGGGCCGCGAACTGGGCCAGCTCGCGCTCCTCGGGGTGCAGTCGCAGCATGGCTTCGTCGAGCAGCCGCTCCAGCACGGTGGGTCCGACGGTGGCGGCGACCGAGGCGAGCTCGACGTCGAGGTGGGCGCACACGTCATCGGGCGCGTTGAGCACGGTCTGTGCGATCCGGCGGGCACGCCAGGCCTCGAGGTTGCCCGCACGGACCTGCCGCCAGATCGACGGCAGCCGGTGTCGCAGCACCAGGGCGTCGCGGATCAGCGCCTCCCCAGAGGCGGTGGACCTGCCCAACGCGGCAGCGAACGGCGCCGAGGCCGACCACAGCCAACCGGGAATGCCGCGCTCGGCGTCGGGATCGTCGGGGTCGTGATCAAGATCGGGGTGGGCGTCGGCCCAGTCAGCTGCCAGCGTCAGCAGCTCCACCTCGGCCGCCATCGCCGCCGACCGCGTCGTGCGGACCCGCGTCAGCAGGTCGGTCGGCGTGACCGGCTCGGTGTCGACGACAAGTTCCATGGGTCGATTCTATTCGAACACCTGTTCGATTGTCAAGAGATCGTCCCCACCCCGCGCATCCGAGGGTGCTCCTCGGCGGGCGGTCGAGATGCGACACAATGTGCCCGCCAGCCCCCGTAGCTCAGCTGGATAGAGCAGCGGCCTTCTAATCCGCAGGTCCCAGGTTCGAATCCTGGCGGGGGCGCCTTGAGCTGTATTGCTTCGCCTGATGGGTGACGTTCGGCCTTCGGTTGAGGCGTTACGCATCTTCGGGTGATGGGTGACAGCTACTTCGGTTGATTGGTGACACTCCCTTGATGAGGGAGTTGAGCGTGGCAGAGCAGCGGTATCAGGCCGTCCTGGCGGTGATCAGTGACGGGGAGACGGTCTCGAGCGTGGCGGCCAGGTTCGGGGTGCACCGCAAGACGGTGCACGGTTGGCTGGCCAGGTACGAGGCCGAGGGTCTCGAGGGGCTGGCGGACAGGTCGCACCGGCCGCGGTCGTGTCCGCACCAAACAGGTGCGGACGTTGAGGCGGTGATCGCCACGATGCGGTCCTCGCATCCGGGCTGGGGTCCACGCCGGCTGGTGCACGAGCTGGCCAGGGCCGGTGTGGACCCGCTGCCGTCGGAGTCGGCGGTGTACCGGGCGCTGGTCCGGTTGAACCTGATCGACCCCTCGGGACGCCGGCGACGAGACCGGAAGTGGAAACGGTGGGAACGCGGCACCGCCGATGGAGCTGTGGCAGATGGACGTCGTGGGCGGGTTCGTCCTCGCCGACGGACGCCGGGCCAAGGCGTTGACCGGCATCGACGACCACTCCCGGTTCTGTGTCAGCGCGCACCTGATGCTGCGGGAGAGCTCACCGAACGTGTGCGACGGCCTTGCTGCTGCCCTGCGTGCCCATGGGGTGCCCGGACAGATCCTGACCGACAACGGGAAGGTGTTCACCGGCCGGTTCAACCAGCCGCCGGTCGAGGTGTTGTTCGACCGGATCTGTCGTGAGAACGGGATCGAGCACCTGCACACCCAGCCACGCTCGCCCACCACGACGGGCAAGGTGGAGAGGTTCCACCGCGCGTTGCGCACCGAGTTCCGTACCGACCGCGTCTTCGTCGACCTCGCCACCGCGCAGGCCGAGCTCGACGAGTGGGTCCACGACTACAACCACGACCGCCCCCATCAGGCGCTGGACATGGCCACCCCGGCTTCCCGGTTCCTCAGCGCCCGACACCGCACCCGTGACCCAGATCAGACCCATCACCAGGGCCGGTCGACCTGCCGAGGACCGCCCCGACGGCACCTGGGTCACGCGCCGCGCCAGCGCCGTCGGAGTGGTGTGTGTCAGCTGGCAACAGGTCTGCCTCGGTGTCGCCGCCGCGGGAAGGCCCATCGACGTGTGGGTCACCGACAAGGTCCTGCAGTTCTACGACGGCGACCAGCTCCTGCGTACCCAGAAACGCGAGAGCGCCGGGGAGGTGAGAGTCAAGCGATCCACAGCGCCACAACGGCGTTCTACAGTGACAACGAGTGTCACCGATCAACCGAACTAGATCTGTCACCCATCACCCGAAGGTCTTCACGACTAGGCGAACGAAGCCACCGACGATTGGGCAGGACGACCCCGATGACTCTTCTCGCTGCACTCTTGCCTGGCGTCCGTGAGTTCCGCGTGCCGTTCACCGTTGGCGTGATCTGGATGCTCACCCTTGCGACCTTGGCTATCTCGTACCCCTCCTATGTAGAGGGAGATTCAACGCAACGCTTGTGGTTGGCCTTCACGCGGCTCCCAACCACGGTCCAGCTTGCGCTCGGGTCCGGTGCGGCGTACGCCATTGGCCTCGTCGCGACTCGACTGCAAAAGGATGTTTCCTCACGACTAGGAACGCTCTTGCGCAGGGTCCTCGGACAAGAATCCACCTTCGAACAACAGAAACTCACCCGTAGAGAGTGGCTCCAATTGTTTTGGCTCCGGCTGTATCCCGACTATTTCGGAACCAAGGCCCTGGAGGATCGAATTCTTGCACGAAACTTTCAGGCGGACGACGAGTTTCTATGCTCCGGATTCGTGGCAAAGTCCATCTTTGAGGAAGAGGCGCCGTTGGCGCAACTGGAATTTTCTGCGAGAAAGCCTGACCAATATCAAGCCTATGATCGCATTCTCGCCGAAGCGGAATTCAAGAAGACAATCGCCATACCGACCTTCGCCCTGCTTTGTACCATTGCGATCGTAGCCGCCAACACGATTTGGACAGGTGCTCTAATCTCGCTGGCCTTCGGCCTCGCATTATTTCTCGCCACGCAGGGGCACCGACAGAATGGCGAGGCCTATCGTCATTTGCTCACTGCGATGACGCTTGGCTGGACAATTGTGCCCGCATTGGACTCGCTACGTGCTCGCCTATCGCTTCTCGATTCCGACGATCGGATCAGGCGAGACCGTATTTCCAGCGAGAAGGCGCTCATTACGATCGAAACCATGTTCCTGTCGTTGCCCTATCGCGAACTGAAGCGGTATGGCCTCAAGCTAGTGAATCCCACCAGTACCGGCATCGTTAAGAAGTGGCCCGATGACCACCAGCGACGTTATGTTGATTTCGTTCACCGCCAAGGCCTTTATTCACATATCGCAACAGTTGGACTGGCCACGCCGTCCAAGTTAGAACCGGAGGGTTCAAACAGACAAAAACCCCCGGCCCAGCCGTGAGGCCAGACTGGGGGTCGAGAGGTTTGGAGAGCGGGACTAGGCCCGGCAACGGCTCGTGAGAGCCGAGGCAGAGCCCGGGAGCGCCTAGCCCGCTCGCAAGGTTGCCGAGGGATTGCCCGGCGATCCGCCAACCCCCGTCTAGGACGGTTTGAGAGTGGTCAGCGGAGAACTTGGGGCCCGAGTAGGCAGCGGGCGAAAGAGGAATCAGACCTCACCACCCACCCGGCAAGCCGGTCTGCTGCGGAAGCGGACGTGAAGCGCCCGGAGCACCCGGTACGGGCAATCCCTAGGCATGCCTGAGCCTAGGGCCTGCCGAGATTGGGGAATGTCAGGCAACGCCGTCGTTCGCGGTGAGCACCTGAACGCTCGTGGACTCGACCACGTACACGCCAGCGGCGCGCAGTGTGAGCCGGACAAGGGTCCGGTCATTCGCAAACTCAGCGTGCTCGGAAACCGCGAATCCGGGCGTCGTCACGGACACCAGCAAAGATGCGGCTACCGTCCGCTACCACGACGTTTCCAGCTGGAACGTTCGTGCTCACCAGGGTCGGCAAACGACGCGCCAGACCGACCGCCGAATCGGCGTCAGCGATGTAGTTGCCCTCGGAGCCCTCGCGCTCCTTCGAGAGAGCGACTAGCAGCATCCGGCGCAGCCCAAATGACGCTCGGCTCAGCGTTGGCAGTCCAGAGACGACCAATCGCGTCGGCAATGTCATCGAACGTCGGCATGTCGCCAGCGGTTGCGCCGACTTCAGTCGGCGTGCCCTGGCCGATGAGTCCGAGAACCGGTTCCGCCACACCGTCGCCGGCGGCCCGCTATGCGCGATCCGGTCGGCCCCGTCCCGTCAACTCGTGCACTCCAGCTGGCACGCGTGGTTGGCTTCGCCCTGAAAAGAGGTGGCCCGAGCGCGCTCTCGGACGGGGGCGATCGCATCACCGACGGGTCGGCCCCTGGCCCCAGCAACCGCGTCAGCACCATCCTCACCGATCGGGAGTAACACACATGAGCGAACCCTCACCGGCCTACCGCCACCCCGTCGAGGACTTCACCAAGCTTTGGCACGCCGGTTGGGCTACTGCCCTCCTGCTGCCCGTCGTCGGCTTCGTCATCGGGATCGTGCTGTGTACCAAGCCCGGCATGGTCGGCAAGGGCGTCGGAGTCATGATCGTTGCTCTCATCGCCTTCTCGTTCTGGGCATCGGTGCTGACCTGACTCACACTGCAACGCAGCGAGCGTGTCGGGAGTGACGCGCCGGGCCGTTGTCCCCACTTTGGTCCCCACTTTGGACCTAAGCCCCCATGACCCGGGGTGATCCCGAGTGACCCTGCAGTTCGCGCTCAAGCGACGTTCGCGCAGGTGAGGCGATGGATCGTGAATCAGCCTGATCCCGGATGATGCCGTCTTGGCATGATCCGCAGGTGCCAGGTTCGAATCCTGGCGGGGGCGCCTTGAGCCGACCCGCGGTCTCCCGCCAACAGGGCTACAGTTCAAGCCATGGACCGAAAGTGACGCGCCCGATACGGCTGGCCATCGTCAACGACTATGCGGTGGTGGTCGCAGGAGTAGCAGCCTTCCTCTCGGACGAGCGCATCGACGTGGTCGAGACCGGGGCGCGTCTTCCCGTCCTCACCGATGTCGACATCGTCCTGTACGACACCTTCGGCCAGGTCCAGGGCGACGGCATAGACCTCGAGGACTTCGTCCGCGACAGCGGCGCGAAGGTGGTCATCTACAGCTGGAACCTCCAGCCGGAACTGATCGAGCGGGCCGTGGCCGGCGGCGCCAGCGGATACCTGTCCAAGGTGCTCACAGGTCCCGAGATCGTGGCCGGTCTCGAACGGATCATGGACGGCGAGATCGTGATCCTGGCCGGAGACCACGAGACGAGCGTCGACGGCGCCGGTGACTGGCCCGGCCGTGCGGCGGGATTGTCACCGCGCGAGGCGGAGGTCGTGGCGCTCATCGTCCAGGGCCTGAGCAATCAGGAGATCGCCGATCGTGCCTACCTCAGCATCAACTCCGTGAAGACCTACATCCGCTTCGCCTACCGCAAGATGGGCGTCGACCGGCGCACCCAAGCGGTGCTCTGGGGCCTGCAGAACGGCTTCCTGCCCGACACCGAGCGGATCGTCGATCCGGCACTCCGGCTCCGTCCGGGGCTCCCGCCGGCACCCCCCATTCCCGTCCCCTGACCAGTCGGGCTCAGCCGAGGAGCAGGAAGTCGTCATGGCTGCCGCGGCCGGTGAGGTCTACGCTCGGGACGGAGCGGCTCGGCACTCCCCGACCGAAGGGGTAACCATGCTGATGAACAGCACAGTGACGGCCAACATCCCGGCGGAAGACCTGGGACGCGCCCGAGAGTTCTACGCCGACAAGCTCGGCCTCACACCCACCGACGAGAACCCTGGCGGGCTCGTCTACACGACTGCAGGCGGAACGTCGTTCTTCCTCTACCAGACCGAGCACGCAGGTCAGGCCGGCCACACGATCGCTCAGTGGCACGTGGCGGACGTCGCGGCCGAGGTGAAGGAGCTACAGGCGCACGGGCTCACGTTCGAGCACTACGACCTGCCGGGGATCAACTGGGACGGAGACGTCGCAGCGATGGGCGAGATGGGTCATGCCGCGTGGTTCAAGGACAGTGAGGGAAACATCCTCTGCCTCGACGACATGGGCGCCGCCTGACGTCTCCGGTGGCTGACAAGCTCGTCAGCGGTCCTCGGGGGCCGCCTCGTCGACGGTCGGCGTCGCGTCGTCGTCCTTGATGTCCTCGACCAGCTGATGCTTCTCGTCCTCGGGGACGTCCACACCCGCCTCGTTGAGACCTTGGTCGAGATGCTCGCGGATCGTGGACTCCTCGGACGCGTGCTCCCAGGACTCGGCAGAGTCGGCGACGTGCTGGGCGGCCTCGCGGGCCGCGTCGTGACTCTCGTGGGCATCGGTCATGAGATTCCTCCTCGTTCGTCGGCGAGCCAGGCGGCGGCATTGAGCGTCGCCCAGCCCAGCGTGATGAGCACGACCTTGCGGCGTACGGCGGGATCCTCGGTGCTGGTGCCGAGGATGGCGCAGTCGCCGAGGTCGCCGGCGATGCGCAGGGCCATGCCCGCCCGGATCAGTGAGCTCCGTCCGGTGAACAGCAGCGCCGTGGACGCCAGGTCCCGTACGCCGTAGGTCCGCGCGAGCCGGTCCAGGGCCGGTCGCTCGGACGACGGCGCCTGGAGGGCGCCGGAGAGGTGACCGGGGCGGGCCAGTGCAAAGCCGGCGTACGCCGCCGTGGCGGCTCCCATGACTCGGCTGTACTGGTAGCGGCTCATGGCCTCCACGCTAGGCAACCGCACCAAGGCGTCGCCTCACCCCGAAGGGCCCCCGGTGGACGGGTCAGAGTGCGGGCTCGGGCTCGCTTGCCAGGGTGAGACCGGCGCGAATGCCCCAGCTGACCGCCTGCGAACGGCGGGTCACGCCGATCTTGCGGTACGCGGTCCGGACGTAGGTCTTCACCGAGTTGATCGAGAGGAACGCGCAGTCGGCGATCTCCTGGTTGGTCAGCCCTTGCGCGATGAGGGTCAGCACCTCCAGCTCGCGCGGCGTCAGGCCGACCTCTCGCAACAGGGGGTGACACTCGGTCTCTGCCGGCAGGTCACCACGGTCGTCGCGCATCCGGTGGATGCGCTCGAGGCCGGAGACCAGTTCGTCGCCCGACATCGTCTTCGACAACTGGCCGTGGGCACCGCACGACAGGGCCCACGCGACCTGGGGTGAGTCGGGCCCCCATCCGAGCACGACCACGGTGGCGGTCGAGCTGCGCAGCAACGCGTGCAGGACGGGGTCGTGACCTTCCTGCTGCTCGCGAGCGCCGTAGAGGACCACGTCGGGGTCTGGGTCGGCGTGGTCAACCACTGCGATGCGTTCGTCGTAGCGGCCGAGGACGGCGCAGACGCCGGTCACGTCGATCTCATGGTCGTCGAGCACGATGATGCGGAGGGGAGGCACCGGACAAATCTAGTGCACCACTGGACCGGACCACCAGTTGACGGACCGGCAGCGGCAGTGTCCGGGCAGGTCAGAGCGGGTCAGACGTGGCTGACGATGCGGCGGCCGCGGTCGGGCTGGAACCCGTGCTGCATGCCCCAGCTGACTGCCTGCGACCGGCGGGTGACCCCGATCTTGCGGTACGCCGTCCGGACGTAGGTCTTGACGGAGTTGATCGAGATGTAGGCGCGGTTGGCGATCTCCTGGTTGGTCAGCCCCTGCGTGATGAGCGCCAGCACCTCCGACTCGCGCTGCGTGAGTCCGAACTCCTTGCCCGGCCAGTTCCCGGACATCTCGGCGTCACCGACGGGGCGCGGGGCCGTGACGATCTCACCATCGCGGATCGCCTCGAGTGCCTCCACGATCTCCTTCCCGCTCAGCGATTTGGACAGGTAACCGCGGGCACCGTGCGCCAGCGCACGTTCGATCAGGTCTGGCTGAAGATTCCAGCTGAACACCACGACGTGGGCGCCAGAGTCCCGGAGCAGGTCATGCAGGTCCACCCCGTCGCCCTGCACCTGGCCGAAGGTGTCGTACAGCACGACATCCACGTCGCTGGTCACCGGCTTGTTGGCCGCGAGCTCGATGACGGCGACCCGGTCCTCGAACTCCGACAGGAGACCCGCGATCCCGGCGATGACGATCTCGTAGTCGTTGGCGACGGCTACGCGCACGGGAGGCATGGACCAAACCTACGCCACCCCGCGGCCACCACGCCGACACACCGCCCAACATCCCCGGCCGGGGCTGGGCGCCGGGATACAACAGACATGGCCCCGCACAGTATGAGTGTGCGGGGCCGATACGCGCCCGCAGGTCGCGTCAGCCGCGGTACGCCGCGATCTCGGCCAACAGCGAGGACTTGACCGCCTCCGGCGCCCACGATGCCGCCACCGCCGCCAGCGCGAGATCCGCCACTCCGGACTCGTCGAGGTCGAGCAGCTCGGCGGCCACGGCGTACTCCTGGTTGAGGCTGGTGCCGAACATCGACGGATCGTCGGAGTTGATCGTCACCGGCACGCCCGCCTCGACGAATGTCCGCAGCGGATGCGCCTCGAGCGACGGCACGGCCCCGGTCGCGATGTTGGACGTCGGGCAGATCTCGAGCGGGATCGCGTGGCGTGCGAGGTGCGCGAGCAGCTCCGGGTCGCCGGCCGCGCTCGTGCCGTGGCCGATGCGCTCGGCGCCGAGCAGCTGCACCGCATCCCAGACGGTCTGCGGGCCGGTGGTCTCCCCCGCATGCGGGACGCTGTGGAGCCCGGCCGCGCGGGCCGCGTCGAAGTGCGGCTGGAACTGCGGCCGCGGCACTCCGATCTCCGGCCCGCCGAGGCCGAAGCCGATCAGCGCGTCGGGGGCATGGTGAAGCGCGTAGTCGAGCGTGGCGTCGGCCGCCGGCAACCCCGACTCCCCCGGGATGTCGTAGATCCACCGCAACACCAACCCGAAGTCACGCTCGGCCGCGACCCGGGCGTCCTCGATCGCCTCGGTGTAGGCCTCGATCGGGATGCCACGGATCGTCGAGGTGTACGGCGTACACGTGAGCCTCGGCGTAGCGCAGCGACTGCGCGGCCATCTCCCGGGCGACCTCGTAGGTCAGCATCCGCACGTCGTCGGGGGTGCGGATCAAGTCGACGACCGTGAGGTAGACCTCGATGAAGTGGGCGAAGTCCCGGAACTCGAAGAAGGTCCGGAGCGCGTCGGGGTCCGAGGGCACGACGCCGGGATGGCGCTCGGCCAGCTCCGAGACGATGCGCGGCGACGCGGACCCGACGTGATGGACGTGGAGCTCGGCCTTGGGCAGGCCGGCGATGAAGTCGACGAGGTTCACCCGCCGGAGTGTGTCAGCGGGCGCGGTCGAACACCCAACCGACGACACTCAACCCAGGGCCGCCCGGACCGCGGCAACGGGGTCGCCGTCGGCCGGCTGGCCGTCCACGAGCACCGTCGGCGTCGAGTTCACACCGTCCTTGGACATCTGGTCGGTGGCGTTCTCCACGAACAGGTCGAACGCGCCCGACTCGATGCCGCCCCGCACGTCCGCCTCATCGGCGCCGGCCTCCACTGCCCAGGCGATCAGCTGTTCGTCGTCCGGACCCGCGGTGCCCTCCTCCGGCTGGTTCTCGTAGAGAATCCGGTGCAGCTCGACGAAGGCCCCGGGCCCGGCACTTTCCTGCACCACCATCAGCGCGTTGGCCGCACGTGAGGAGTAGTCGTTCTCCGAGGCGTGGTCGAGGAACGACACCACGCGGTACTCCACCTTCACGTCTCCCGCCGAGACCGCGGCGGCGACGTCGTCGCCCACCTCGCCCTCGAAGGCGGCACACACCGGGCACTGCGGGTCTTCGTAGAAAGTCAGCGTGGTCGGCGCCGCGTCGTCTCCGACGGAGACGGAGTAGCCATCGCTCATCCCCGACGGGGCCCGTGCGGTCTCACCGGTGGTGTCGCGACCGCTCAGTCCCACGTAGCCGGCCACGACGAGCCCGACCAGCACCGTGGCGACCACCGCCGTCAGGGTCGTGCGTCGGCGTGCCTCACGTCGGCGCTGTTCCTCCAGCAGAGCGGTGGCACGTGCCTTCCGGCTCCGGTCAGCGGACTGCTTGCTCATGGCGTTCCTTCTCTCTGTCTCCGAACAAGGCACGGTCGAGCGCAAACCGGGACGAAGGGCGTACGACGAGCCAGAGCGACAGCACCACCAGTCCGAGGTCGCGGATGATCTCCCCGGGGTACTTCTCGGTCGCGTCGGCGTCGAACCCGCCACCGCCGAAGCAGCCGCAGTCGATGCTCAGGCCCCGAGCCCAGGCCGAGGCGATTCCCACGATGAACGCCGCGAACAGCACCGTGGAGACCACCGCGACCGGGCGGGTGAGCAGTCCCACCACCAAGGACGCCCCGATCACCACCTCGACGACCGGCAGCACGTGGCCGACCGTCGGCACGATCGACTCCGGCAGCAGCTGATAGGCGCGCACCGCCCGCACGCTCGCGGCCGGATCGGGGAACTTCAGCGCCCCCGCAACGATCCACACGCCACCGGTCACCACGCGAGCGACAAGACCGAGCCAATCCCTCACATCCGCGAAGGTAGGCCAGTCAACTGAGAAGACCCTGAACCCGGGACCCCGGCCAGGGGTGACAGTAGGGTGCCCCTCGTGAACGAACGACTGGTCTGGATCGACTGTGAAATGACCGGGCTCGATCTCGGGGACGACGCACTCATCGAGGTGGCGGCGCTGGTCACCGACTTCGACCTCAACGTGCTCGGCGACGGCATCGACCTCATCGTCAAGCCACCCGCCGAGGCGCTGGAGCAGATGGGCGACTTCGTGCGGAACATGCACGAGAAGTCCGGACTCCTCGAGGAGCTCTCGGCCGGCATCACCCTGGCCGACGCCGAGGAGCAGGTGCTGGACTACATCCGGGGGCAGTGCGGCGCCCACGCGAGGCCGCCGCTGGCGGGCAACTCCGTCGCGACCGACCGCGCCTTCATCTCTCGTGACATGCCGGACCTCGAGGCGTACCTGCACTACCGGATCGTGGACGTCTCCTCCATCAAGGAGTTGTCGCGACGCTGGTACCCGCGCGCCTACTTCCAGTCGCCGGCCAAGCGTGGCAACCACCGCGCCCTGGCCGACATCCAGGAGAGCATCGAAGAGCTGCGCTACTACCGAGAGGCGGTCTTCGTCGCCCCACCCGGCCCGGACTCGGACACCGCCCGCGCGATCGCGAACCGCCACGGCGGGGCGTTGACCGGTCTCGGCGATCCGGCCTCGGCGTCGACCGCCGACGCCGGTCCCGATGCGGAAACCGCCGCGCCCTAGGGCTACACTCCTGTGCGGTTCCCGGTGCGCCGGGAGCGACCTGGTGGGTATAGCTCAGCTGGTAGAGCGCCGCCTTGTGGTGGCGGATGTCGCGGGTTCAAGTCCCGTTACTCACCCCAGACATCGGGAAGGCCCCGGCCTCGTGCCGGGGCCTTCACCGTTCCGCCGATGTCGTCTGGTACCTATGCGCTAAATGGGCGCGGCCACTTCGTCCCCGCCCTGCACTCCCGTAGCGTGGACTGGCACGCGTGGGAGCCGCCCCCTGCATCGACGCCGCCCGACGCCGGCTCTCCGCAGAACCAGAGGCCCCGTGACGACCGTCCAGCCCCACGGCACCGGTGACCCCCACAGGTCTCGGCGCGGCGGAGTGCGTGGCGTACTGATCGGAGCCGCAGCGTTCACGTTCGCCGCGTACGTCGGCCGGCTCCTCGCCGTCGACGACACCTCCCTCAGCCTGGTCTGGCCGGCATCGGGCGTGGTGGTCCTGTGGTTCCTCCTGCGAGGAGCCGGCCCGCTGAGCTGGGACTCCCTCGCCGTGATCGTGGTGACGGTGGTCGCGAACCTGACGACCGGCGCCCCGCCTCGCCTGGTCGCCCTCTTCGTCGTGGTCAACCTGGGGCAGGCGCTGCTGAATGTCACCCTGCTGCGACGCTTCGGCGGGCATCTGTGGGGTTGCGGGGGTGCCGCTCCGATCGCCTCCTTGCGTGACCTGTGGACCGTGATCTGGACCTCCGCTGGGGCCTGCCTCGCCGGAGCGGTCGTGGGTGTGACCGGGCTGGTACTCGTCTCCGAGACTCCCCTTTCGCTCACTGCCGTGCTCGTGTGGTGGGTCCGCGTGGTGGCGGGGACCCTGATCGTGCTCCTCGTCGGCCTGCTGGCAGGACGCCGCTTGGCCACGGGTGAGCCCGGTCCGATGTCCCTGTCCCGGGAGCGGCTCCCAGAACTCGTGGCCCTGGTCCTCGTCACCACCGTCACCTACCCGCTGGTGTTCCTCCAGGAGGAGGCGCTGGTCTTCCTGATCCTCGCCCTCACCATCTGGACTGCCAAACGGTTCAGCACGCTGTTCACAGCCGTGCACACGCTCGTCGGATCAATCGCGGCCGTCGCTCTGACCCTGCGGGGGCTGGGACCGTACGGCCATCTGGGCAGCGCGACCCACAACGTGCTCCTGCTGGGAACGTTCCTCACGCTGATGATGCTGCTGGGCATGTTCGTCGCCGTCGTCCGTGACGAGCGCGCGGGACTCGTCGAGCAGCTCGAGCAGGCCGATGAGAAGAGCCGGAGCCAGGCACAGCTGGTCTCCGCCATCATCGACTCGATCCATCAGGGCGTGGTGGTCGTCGATGCGCATGGGCAGGTCGTGCTGCGCAACCAGGCGACCGCGGACCTGCTCGGAATCCCCGAACTGCAGACGTCCGACCAGGGGTTGCCCTCGGTCTTCCTTCCCTCCGGCGAGCCGATCCCACCGGACGAGCGACCTTCGCTGCGCGCGTTGAGAGGCGAGGACGTCGTCGACGACGACCTCCTGCTGCGGCGTGACGACGGCACCGCCATCCGGGTCCGCGCGTCGGCCTTCCACCTGCCGCGCCTCCATCGCCAGGACACGGACCGTGCGGTGGTGGTCTTCCAAGACGTCACTGAGGAGGTCGAACGCGAGGAGGCTCTCAAGGCCTACGCGGCCACCGTCGCGCACGACCTCAACAACCCGTTGGCGGCCATCCTCGGCTGGAACTCGATGGTGCTCCACGAGCTCGACTCCGGCGAGTACACCCCTGAGTCGCTTCGGGAGCTCGCCACCCGGGTCGACGCTTCGGCGAAGCGCCTGCACCAGCTCACCGAGGGCCTGCTGGAGAACGCCGCGAGCAAGGACCGGGCTCTCCACCCCACCCGGGTCGACCTGAACGCCCTTCTGCAACGCATCGTGAGCAGCCGGGGCGTCGAGGGCCAGGTGCACTGGGCCGACCTGCCTGCCGTCCGGGCCGACCAGCTCCTCGCCAGTCAGGTGGTCGACAACCTGGTGGGCAACGCCCTGAAGTACGTCGCACCCGGGACCACTCCGGAGGTGACGGTCTCGGCCAGCGAGAAGCCGCCGGGGTGGGTGACGGTGCGGATCACCGACAACGGCATCGGCATCCCCGACGGGCAGCACGACGCGATCTTCGACGAGTTCCACCGGGCGCACGCCGGCTACCAGGGGACAGGCCTCGGTTTGTCGATCGTGCAACGGATCGTCACCCGCCACGGCGGGATGATCTCCGCGAGCCCCAACCCGGCAGGTCACGGCACGGTCTTCGAGTTCAGCCTCCCGGCCGCCTGACCCGCCCCAGGCTCACGACGGGGTCAGCGTCAGCAGGCTCATCGAGGGCATCGGCAGCGTCGTCGACAGCCGGAGCACCCCGAGGTCGTCGGCAGTGACCGAGATCGCGGGCTCGAGCTCGTCGAGCCGGTCGGCCTGACGCAGCTGCGCCCACTGCTCGTCGGTCGGCCAGTCCTGGCCGTCCTCGCGCAGCCGGCCCCACGTCGCGGCCACGTTCGAGTGGTCCTGGTCGACCCGCTCGTGGGTGAGGGTGTACGCCGCCCCGGGGGCGAGACCGGTCAGCTCTACGTCGACCTCGCGGGCCAGCGCAGCCGATCCGGCCGCCAGGTTCTGGTCGAGCGTGAGGTTCCAGAGCGCGACCGCGTGGCTGCCGTCGTCGGCGCGAGCGGCCACGGCCTCGACCAGCGAGCCGCCGCCGTCGCCGTCGTACTCCACCGGGAGCCGGGTGTCACCCAGTCGCTCCAGCATCGCGAGCGCCCACCAGCGGGGCTTGCGCAGCTCGCCGACGGTCCGCAGCCCGAAGCCACCGTGCAGCAACGCGGGCGGGCGGCCGAGCTCCTCGAAGTGGTCGGACACCACCCAGTAGGAGAGGGCCTCGATCCGGCCCATCGACGACAGCATCCCGCGGGCCAGGAACACCCCGGCGAACACCGCGTCGCTCACCTCGTTGAAGTGGGTGGGGGTCACGCCCCACTCGGTCCACCAGATCGGGGTCCCCTCGCGGCCGTGCCGCTCCAGCATCGGGCGGAAGTCGAGCGGCGGCGCGCCGTAGGTGTGGGTCGAGAGGAAGTCGACGGGGGCCCCGGAGCGCCCTGTGTGAGCCAGCAGCTCCTCGCACCAGCCGGCCGCGGCCGAGGACGGTCCACCCACCACCAGCCGCGCGTCGACGTCGCGCACCGCGGCGGCGGTGACGTCGTAGAGCCGGAGGTAGTCCTCGGGGGTGCCGGACCAGAAGACCTCCAGGTTGGCCTCGTTCCACACCTCGAACGACCACTGCTCCACGACCTCGTCGCCGTAGCGCTCGAGCAGGTGGGAGGTGAGGTCGCGGATCAGCGCGTACCACCGGTCCCAGTCCTTGGGGGGCGAGACGATCGCGTCGTACCCGAACACGGTCTTGGACGGGTCGCTGGCCAGGTCATGGGGCATGAACGAGAGCTCCACGACCGGGAACAGGCCCAGCTCGCGCACGTGGTCGTAGACCCGGTCCACGCCCGAGAAGTCGTGGACCGGGTCTCCGTCCTCCTCGCGGTAGACCCGGAGGTCGTCGCAGAGGATCCCGTGTGCTCGGACGTGGCTCACGCCGAGCTCGGTATGGGCGGCCGACAGCGCGGCGGACAGCTCCTCGCCGACCACCTGTCCGCCGGTCTCGTCGGTCGACAGCGCGTGCGACAGGTGCTCGCTGCCGATCATCGGTCGCCAAGGCCGCGGCAGCGTCCCGGCGTCCGAGCCGGCGTCGACCGTCACGGCCACTCGCCCGGCCTCCGAGGTGGCGGGAGTCGCGGACACGATGTCGGAGTGCGGGCCCTCGACGTGCACGTCGGACAGCGACGACACCGCGTAGAAGCGCTGACGGCCCGGCGTCCCCGTCGTGTCGACGTACGGCGGGTGCGGCACCGAGGTCACGTCACGGCCGGCGTGGTCGAGCGCGGTCCACGGCCCGTCGGCGCTGTCGGCGACCTGCACCTGGTACCCGATGGCGCCCGGCACCGGGTCCCAGGTGAGCGTCACCTGGGAAGCACCGGAGACGGCGCTCAGACCGGTGGGCGGGTCGAGTCGTGGCGCGGACCCCTCGAAGGCGGTCGCGGTGCCACTCCTGATGCCGATCCGGTTCTCCCAGTCGGTGCGTGCGTCGGTGCTCACGGTTCTCCTCGGTGCGTCGGGGGTGGGGGTGGGCGTCGGGTGGATCAGGGCCTGGGTGCGGCCGAGAACTCCTCCTGCGCCATCAGCGGCTTGACCTTCCTGGCCAGTCCGCCCGGGGTGACGTAGCGCCGCATGTCGTCGCCGGCCAGCGCGTTGCCCAGAGCGGCCATGACCATTCCCTGGTCGAGCGACAAGTAGCGCTTCGAGACCTGGCCGCTGCCGACGGCAACGGCGTCATAGAAGCCGCCCTTGCCGTAGGCGTCGAAGTCCCGGCTCAGCCTGCGCACGTTCGCGAGTGCGGCCCGCGGGGCGTAGCGCAGCGCGAGGAAGGACGCGTGCGGCGTCACGACACCGTCGCCGTAGTCGGCGGCGGTCGGGGCCGGCTCACCGGCTCGGCCACACTCCTCCCACGGCTGGTTCCAGTCGGTCCGCTCCTGGTCAGAGGTGTAGCCGCCGCCGTCGAGGCCCAGCATGTCCACGCCGTACTCGCGGTAGCCGCCGGCGGGGTCGTTGGAGGGCGAGAAGCCCCAGTAGCCGTAGCCCGCCTCGTCCATGCCGTGCTCGATCTGGCCCTTCACGTAGAGCGGGTGGTTGACACCCCACGACCGCGGACCCCACCGCTCCTCGGGCACGAACAAAGGCACCATCAGCGCCTCGAACATGCTGCCGCCCCAGCTGGGCACGACCTGCATGCCTCGGTAGTCGAGGGCGCCTTCGTAGACGTCGACGCCTTCGTAGGTGCGCCACTGCCCGGTCGGCGGCGCCTCGGTCCAGGCCCAGTCGCAGGTGTCGCCGGGGAAGGTGCGGAACGTGCCGAAGTAGTGCTTCTGCGGGATCTGGCCCGACGCGATGCCGAGGTACGACGCCATCCGCGGCTCGGTGTTGAACGCGCCGTAGTGGTGGCCGGTGTACCAGACGTCCTGGCCCATGCCGCAGTAGTCACCCTCGACCCGGGCCGGGTCGCCGAAGTCCTCGTCCCAGAAGCCGCCGCGGATCTGGCCGCCCTGGCCCTCGGCCTCGTTGTAGTAGCAGCCGAAGTCCATGTCCTCGCGGATCGCATCGGCCCGCTCCGCCAGGCGCGGCACGGCGCGCGACGCCAGCAGCAGCCCGGTGGCGAGCCAGCCGTTGTCGACGCTGGACATGAAGGGCTGGACGGGGTCGCCGCTCTCGGGCCAGGTGGTGAGCTTCGCCAGGGTCTTGGGGTCGTACCAGTTGTAGAACTGACCGCTCGGCTCGTGCTTCTCCAGCTTGCCGACGGTGGCGATCGTGGTCGCCATCCGCCTGCGGGCCTCACGATCGGTGATCAGCCCGATGTCCCGCGCGGCGACCGTGCTCCACAGGTAGGCACCGATGTTGGTGGGCGACGTGAACTCGCTGCGGGTGCGTGGCTTGAGGTTGCCACCGATGTTGTCGGCGGGCAGGCCGGTGCGAGGGACGGTCATCGCCTCGTAGGAGCGCCAGGTGTCGGCGGCGTACGTCTCGAGGGAACGTTGCTCGCCACCTCCTCCCGGCGGTTGAGGTGCGAGCGGAGCGAGCCTCGAAACCTCGGCCTCCGTCGCGGCCACGGCACCGCTCGGGGCGGTGGTCAGGACGAGGGCTGTCGCCGAGACGGCGGCGAGCAAGCTGTGTCGTACGCGCATGGTGGACCTTTCCGAGAGTGTTGTCACTTGATGCCGGTCATGGCGATGCCCTGCATGATCCGGCGCTGGAGCACCAGGAAGACGAGGAGCACCGGGAGCACGACCACGACCGAGCCGGCGAGCAGGAGGCCGTACTTCGTGGCGTTCTGTCCCACGGAGTAGAGAGCCAGGGCGACCGGCAGGGTGTACTTGTCCTCCGACGTGGCGATCACCAGCGGCCAGAGGAAGTTGTTCCACGACGTGAGGAACGTCAGCACGCCGAGAGTGGCGACGGCCGGTCCGCAGAGCGGCAGCACGATCGAGAAGAAGATGCGCAGCTCGCCCGCCCCGTCGACCCGCGCGGCCTGGATCAGCTCGTCGGGGATGGTCACGATGTACTGGCGCATCAGGAAGACGCCGAACGGCCCGGCCAGGAAGGGCAGGATCATGCCCGGCAGCGAGTTGGCCAGCCCGAGGTTGGTGGTGAGCACGAACAGCGGGATGAAGGTGACCACGCCGGGCACCATCAGGGTGCCGAGCACCAACCCGAACACGATCTTCTTGCCCGGGAACGCCAGCTTCGCCAACGCATAGCCGAGCATCGAGCAGAACACCATGTTCCCGGCTGCGACGGTCACGGCGACGATCGCAGAGTTGGTGAAGTAGGTCGGGAAGTCGAGCGCGGTGAACAGCTGGGCATAGTTGTCGGTGGTCAGCGACTCCGGCCACCACGTCGGCGGCACGGCACGGACCTCGGCCTCGGGCTTGAACGACGAGACCACCATCCACACGAACGGGATCACCACCAGCACCAGGCCGGCACCCATCACGCCGTACAGCCAGCGAGGGGTGCGTTGGCCGCCCTCGTGCGACTTCGGCGGCTTGCCGTGGTCGATCTCGGCGAGGCGCGGCCCGCGTGTGACCGGTGCCGGGGGTTCGAGGGTCTGGCTCATGTCAGTCCTTCTCCCGGAGCAGGCGGAACTGGAGCGCGGTGAGCGCCATGATCGCGAGGAACAGCAGGTACGCCGCGGCACTGGCGTAGCCGTAGTTGCCGTAGCCCCACTGGTCGAACGTGAAGAACGTGATCGACCGGGTCGAGTCGAGCGGACCACCCTTGGTCATCACGAAGGCCTCCTCGAAGAACTGGAGGTAGCCGATGCTGGTGATGACCGCGCCGAACAGCAGCGTCGGCCGCAGCATCGGCAGCGTGATGTACCGGAACCGGTTCCACGGCGATGCGCCGTCGGTCTCGGCGGCTTCGACCATTTCGCGTGGGACGGTCTGGAGGGCGGCCAGGAAGATGATCATCAGGGTGCCGAAGTTGCGCCAGACGGCCATCACGACCAGGGACGGCAGCGCCAGGGTCGTGCTGTCGAGCCAGCCGGGGCCGTCGATGCCGACCAGGCCGAGCACAGCGTTGACCATGCCGCCGTCCTCGCGGAGCAGGAACTTCCAGACCACGGAGACCGCGACGATGCTGGTCACGACCGGCAGGTAGAAGCCGACCCGGAAGAAGCCCTTCAGCCGCTCGATCCGGTTCAGGCCGACCGCCACCGCCAACGCCGCCGCCATCGTGAGCGGAACGCCCAGCACCAGGTAGAGGGTGGTGTTGAGGGTGACCTTGCGGAACAACGGGTCCGCCAGCAGCTCGGAGTAGTTCTCGAGGCCGACGAACTCGACACCGAACGGGTTGCGGACGTCGGTGCTGCGGATGTCGGTGAACGACATCCCGAGGCTGGCCAGCACCGGCCCGGCGGTGAACACCAGGAACAGCGCCATGAACGGCAGGGCGAGGACCCACGCGGCGACAGCTTGCTGCCGCCGCGTGGGGTCCACGTGCCTCGAAGGGGTGCCCGCCTGCTGCGCGGGCATGGCGGTCCGAGGCACGATCAGAGCCCGGTGCCGATCGACGCGGCCTTGGACTGCATCTCCTGCACCGCCTCCTTCGAGGCGAGCCCGCCCTTCGACGCCTGCTCGACGAGGCTGTCGATGGCGCCGGCCACTTCCTCCCAGGTGGGGACGGCCGGCGGGGAGACGGCTTCCTCGAGCTGCTGGCCGAACACCTGCAGCTGCGGGTCCTCAGCGAGCTCGCCGTCCTCCCAGGCGGACTGGACGGCCGGCAGGTCGCCGACCTCGTCGTAGAAGGCCTGCTGCGTCTCGGCCTCGGACAGCCACTGGACGTACTTCCAGGCGCTGTCGGCGTTGTCGCTGTCATTGAAGACCGCGAGGTCCCCACCGCCGACGAACGACGAGCCCGGGGCGGAGTCCGGGCCGGGCAGCGGCGCGACGGCATACTGCTCCTGGGTCAGGCCGGCCTCCTCGACCAGACCGGTGTGCCACGGGCCGGAGATGAACGAGCCGTAGGTGCCATCGGCGAAGCCGCTCTCGAGCTCCCCGACGTCAAGCAGCCGGGTCTCGCTCAGGCCCTCGTCGAAGTACGACGCGTAGTAGTCGAGCGCCTCGGCCATCTCGGGCGAGTCGATCGTGTACTCGCTGCCGTCCTCGTTGGTGAGCGAGGCGCCGTTGGACCAGGCGAACGGCAGCATCGTCTGCCAGGAGCCGGTGGTACCGGGCTGGAGGTTCAGCCCGAACTTCGCGCCGCCCTCGCTCTCCAGGTCCTCGGCGAACTGCTTGAGCTCGTCCCAGGTCTGCGGCGCCTCGTCCCAGCCGGCCTTCTGCGCCAGGTCCGAGCGGTAGTAGAGGACCCGGGTCTCGACGTACCAGGGGACGCCGTACGACGTGCCGCCCACCTCCGTGGAGGCCCAGGCGCCCGGGAAGAAGTCGGCCTCGTCCACCAGGTTCTCCGGCGTCGGCATCAGCCCGCCGGCCTCGGCGAACTCGCCCATCCAGGTCGTGCCGATCAGGCTGACGTCGGGGGTCTCGCCGCTCGCAACCGCGCCGGCCAGCTTGTCGTGGGCAGAGTCCCAGGGCACGGCGGTCACCTTGACGGTGGCGTCGGGGTTCGCCTCCTCGAAGGCGGCGGAGAAGTCCTGCAGCACCTCGCCCTCCGTGCCCATCGCCCAGACCTCGATGGTCCCGGTCGCCTCGCCGCTCGAGATCTCCTCGGTCTGCTCCTCGGCCTCCCCGCCGGAGTCGTCGCGGCCGCAGGCGGTGAGGACCAGACTCGTGATGGCCAGACCGGCCAGGAGGGTGGTGGACCTTCGTGCGTGAGTGGATCGGGATCTCATGTGGCGTTCCTTCCGTGGGGGATGGTGCGGAGGTGGTGGGGGTCTGGTTCAGCCGGGGGGCCGCCGGGTGGAGTCGCGCGGCACCAGCTCGGTGGCGAGGCGCACGTGGCGGGGTTCGGTGCGGCGACCGGTGATCAGGTCGTCGAGAACTCGGGCCGCAGTGGCGCCCAGCTCGCGCATCGGCTGCCGGACGGTGGTCAGTCCGGCGTAGCGGGCTGCCATCACGTCGTCCCAGCCGGTGACCTGGACCCGTCCCGGGACGTCGGTGCCGGCGCCACGGAGCCGGTGGAGCAGGCCGAGGGCGAGCTCGTCGTTGGCACAGGCGATCGCCTCGGGGAGGGCAGCGGCGCCGGTCAGGAGCTGCTCGGCGACGGCGGCGCCGGCCGCTTCTCCGAGGTCGCGACAGCGGACCAGCTCGACGGTCGCGCCGCCGGCCGTGGCCGCCCGCCGCAGCGCGTCCCAGCGCTGGGCGACGTCGGGTGAGGTCTCCGGGTCGCCGACGAAGCTGATGCGGCGGGCGCCGCTGGCAAGCAGGTGGTCGGCCAGGGCGAGGGCACTGTCATGGTTGTCGGCGTTGACCGAATCGATCTCGCCGATCGTCGGTCGGGCGACCAGCACGATCGGGGTGCCGCGGCCGGCGAGCTGCTGGACGACCTCGTCGCTGACGGTGCGGCCGAGCACCACCAGACCGTCGCAGCGCCCAGCCATGTCGCGGACCGCATGGTCGGCGTCCTCGCGGCCGTGGGTCGAGAGGATCAGCACCGAGCGGCGCAGCTCGCTGGCCACGTTCTCGTAGCCGAGCACGACCTCGGCGTAGTAGGGGCCGGACAGGTCGGGGAAGACGATGCCGTTGGCGGCGTACCGGCGCTCGGCGAGCTGGCGCCCGAGCTGGCTCGGCGTGTACTCGAGCTCGAGGGCCGACGCCCTGACCCGCTCCCGGGTGTCCGGGCGGACCGTCTCGGAGTCGCGCATCACCCGGGAGACGGTCGCGATCGAGACGCCCGCGTGGCGGGCCACGTCGCGGATCGTGCTCCGGGCCATGAGTCACTCCCTTCGTGTAACCGGTTTCAGAAACCGGTTACACCGTGACCTCAACCACCCCTCGCTGTCAACCCCCTGGACGGGGTCAGGCGGGGATGTGCCCGAAGACGCCGCGCTGGAAGTCCTCGTAGGCCTGGAGCACCTCGGACTTGGTGTTCATCACGAACGGCCCAGCCCAGGCCAGCGGCTCCCGGATCGGGCGACCACCGAGCACGACCACGTCGAGCGACGGTGAGCGGCTCTCCTGGCGCGCGGCCGCGGCGAGCGTGACGTAGTCACCAGCGCCGAGGCTGGCCGTCTGACCGGTGCGCACCGGGTGTGCGTCGGTGCCGACGGTCCCCTCCCCGCTCAGGACGTAGACGAGTGCGTTGAACTCGGGGTCCCACGGCAGGTCGAGCCGGGCCCCGGGGGCGACGGTGGCGTGCAGCAGGGTCATGTCGGTGTGCGTGGATCCGGGCCCGGAGTGACCTGCCACGGTGCCGGCGATCAGCCGCACCAGTGCGCCTGCGTCAGCGGACGTCAGCAGCCGCACCTCGCCGGACCGGATGTCCTGGTACTGCGGCCTGGTCAGCTTGGCCTCGCGTGGGAGGTTGACCCACAGCTGGATCCCGTGGAACAGGCCGCCGCTCTGGACCAACCACTCCGGCGGCGTCTCGATGTGGAGAAGGCCGGAGCCGGCGGTCATCCACTGGGTGTCCCCGTTGGTGATCGATCCGCCACCGCCGTGCGAGTCCTGGTGGTCGAAGACGCCGTCGATGATGTAGGTGACGGTCTCGAAGCCACGGTGGGGGTGCCACGGGGTGCCCTTGGGCTCTCCTGGCGCATAGTCCACCTCGCCCATCTGGTCCATCATGATGAACGGGTCGAGGTGCGTCAGGTCGATCCCGGCGAAGGCACGGCGGACCGGGAAGCCCTCCCCCTCGTAGCCCTGCGGTGCGCTGGTCACCTGTCGGACGGGGCGCGGCTGATCACCCAGTCCGGGTGTACCGAGTCGCTCAAGCACGGTGAGGTCGTCCACGGTCACTGCGGGCATCGGTCTTCCTCCTCAGGCGTCGCCCACTACAACCTTGGTTGAAGCGTGAACATTCCGGGGGCGGCCGAGCGGGAGTCGTGCCTGGAAGGCGGTGCCCACCCCCGGCGAGCTCTTCACCTCCAATGAGCCGCCGTGCTCCCGGACGATCGCCTCGGCGATGGAGAGACCCAGACCGCTGCCCTGGATCGCGTGCCGCTGCGCGAGGCTGGAGCGGAAGAAGCGCGTGAACAGGTGCTGCTGCTCCTCGTGCGGGATCCCGATGCCCGTGTCGCTGACGGTGAGCACGGCCTCGCCCGCCACCACCTCGACGTCGAGCGTCACCGTCCCACCGTCGGGGGTGAACTTGGCGGCGTTGCCGAGCAGGTTCACGGCGACCCGCTCGAGCAGTTCACGGCTGCCCTCGACCGGGACCTCCGCGTCGGGCAGGCAGATCCTCGCGTCGAGGTCCCGTTGCGCCCAGGAGGGCGCCACCACGTCGTACGCGGTGCGTCCCACGTCGCGCAGGTCGAGCGACACCATCTCGCCGGCCCCCGCCTGCTGCACCTGCGACAGCATGAGGAGTTCGTCGACGAGGGACAGCAACCGCTTGCTGTTGGTGTCGATGCGGCGGAGCGCGACCTGCTGCTGGGTCTCGAGCTCGCCGAACTCCCCCTCCACCAGCATCTCCAGGTAGCCGACGATGCTCGTGATCGGCGTGCGCAGCTCGTGACTCACCGACGAGACGAAGGTGTCCTTGACCCGGTCGACCTCCTGCAGCTGCTGCACCGCGCGACGCTCGGTCTCGAGGGCCTCGAGAAGGGCCTGTTGGGCGGCGACCTCGTCGGTGACGTCCACGGACGACGAGACGTAGCCCGTGACCTGGCCCCGCGAGTCACGCAAGGGAGACAGGGTGATCGCGTGCGTCCGCTCGGTGCCGTCCTGACGCAGGAACCGCAGGTGCTCACCGGCGTGGCCGGGCTCGGCCAGCAGGCGTGCGACCTGCACGAAGTCGTCCGCCAGGCCGAGCTCCAGGGCTTTCTCGGAGACCGCGCCGTCGGAGTGGAGCATCCGGGTGGGGCGACCCATCACGTCGTCGGGGCGATATCCCAGGAGCCGCTCGGCCCCCGGGTTGAAGAGATTGATGCACCCCTGAGCATCGGCCCCGATGATCGCGACGTGAGCGCTGTCGATGACGCGACGCAGCAGGTCGCTCTCACGCTCCGAACGGACGACGGACAGCCGTTGGAGGCCGCCGACCAGCGACAGCGGGATCGCCACCATGGCGCAGGCAAGAAGGAAGGTCTGCAACACGATGCCCACCGCGTACTCAGGGAGCGCGTAGCTGCCCTGCTGCTCGGCGAGCGTGCCGAAGCCGAAGGACGTCATGACGGTGGCGACCGTGGCGACCGTCAGCACCTGGAGCTGCGTCTCCCACAGCGTGCTGCGCAGCGCCGTCCAGGCGAGCACGGGGATCACCAGGAAGCCCAGGCTGGGGAAGTCGTGGGGCGCGAAGATCGCCACCGTGACTGCGGCCAGGCTCACCCACTGCATGGCCCGCTCGCGGGGCGCGGCAGGCGGCTCGTGGGCCTCGGTGCGGATCAGGAACGGCACCAGCACCACCGCCGAGGACACGTGACCCACCATGGTCCCCAGCCCGATCAGCAGCGGCTCACCGTCGGTGAGCAGCCACGCCGCGACGCCGAGTGAGGTGCCGGCCACGAAGCCGCCCACCGTCACCGCACGGACCATCCGCCCCAGGTCGCCGAGGGTGATGAGAGCGGCCGGTCGACGTCCCCGGTCGGTGAGGATCACGGTGATGACGATCGACTCGGCCAGGATCGCCAGCCCAGCACAGACCGCGAAGTCGAGCGGCCGGCCGCCGAGGGCGAAGGACGCGAAGCCCGCCACCGCCACTCCCGCGCCGGCCACCACGGCGGACCGCCCCTGGGCGGCGAGCAGCGCTCCTGCCGTCAGGCCGGCCGGCCACATCTCCGAGCCGAGCACGCCGTCGGGGCGGCTGATGACAGCCAACCAACCCACGCCGAAGGCCGCGAAGAGCAAGATGCTCGCGCGAGCCTGCCCGGACACGGCCATTGATCTCCTCCGGTCTTCGTCACGGCTAGGTTGGGGGGGTGAGTTCTCAGCGGACAGCGTATGACGTGACAGTGGTAGGAGGTGGGCACAATGGACTGGTTGCTGCCGCGTATCTGGCGAGAGCCGGGCTGTCGGTCCTGATCCTGGAGCGGTTGGCCCACACCGGCGGGGCCGCGGTCTCCTCCGTCGCCTTCCCCGGACACCCGGCGCGGCTGTCGCGATACTCCTACCTGGTGTCGCTGATGCCCGAGCGGCTCATCTCCGACCTGGACCTCGACATCGCCCTGTCCTCGCGCACCACGGCGTCCTTCACCCCGACCTTGCGACACGGGAAGCCAGGCGGCCTCCTGGTGGAGCGCCCCGAAGGGCCTGCCACCGCCGCGTCGTTCCGGGACCTCACCGGCGGCGATGCGGAGTACGCCGCCTGGCAGACGTTCTACGCCGAGGTGGCCCAGCTCGCGGAGGTGGTGGCTCCCACGCTGCTCGACCCGCTGCCGGCCGAGCGCGCCATCCGCGACGCGATCGACCCCACCGTGTGGCGAGATGTGGTTGCGCGACCGCTCGGCGAGGCGATCGAACGCCGGTTCAGCGACGACACGGTGCGCGGGGTCGTGGCCACCGATGCCGTCATCGGCACCTTCGCCTCCCTCGACGATCCGTCGCTGATCCAGAACCGGTGCTTCCTCTACCACCTGATCGGCAACAGCACCGGCGAGTGGCGGGTGCCAGTCGGCGGGATGGGCGCGGTCACCGGCGCGCTCGCAAACGCGGCCACCGAGGCCGGCGCCGAGATCATCACCTCAGCAGGTGTCTCCCAGATCAAGGCCGACGACGACGGCGCCGAGATCACCTGGCACGACGGCGACCACACCCACACCGTGACCTCACGCCACGTGCTGGCCAACGTTGCGCCGTGGGTTCTGCGGATCCTGATGGGCGAGGACGAGCAGCCCGACACCAAGCCGCAGGGTTCCCAGCTCAAGATCAACCTGCTGCTCAACCGGTTGCCGAAGCTCAAGTCCGGCCTCGACCCTCACGTCGCCTTCGCCGGGACCATGCACCTCGCCGAGGACTACAGCCAGCTCCAGACGGCCTACGACGAGGCAGTGGCCGGCTCGGTGCCGTCGGTGATGCCGGGCGAGATCTACTGCCACTCGTTGACCGATCCCTCGATCCTCGGTGACGCCCCGGAGGGCACCCACACGTTCACCTACTTCGGCGTCCACACCCCGGCCGCCTTGTTCGAGCACGACCGTGACGCGCGCAAGGCGGAGGCGGTCTCCCGAGCGCTCGCCGCACTCGACGAGCACCTGGCGGAGCCGATCGCCTCCTGCATCGCCACCGATGAGTCGGGGCGCCCGTGCATCGAGGCCAAGGTGCCGCAGGAGATCGAGGCCGATCTCGCGATGCCCGGCGGCCACATCTTCCACGGCGACCTCGACTGGCCGTGGGCTTCCCACCGGGCCCGGCTCGAGACGCCGGCGCAACAGTGGGGAGTCCAGACCGACGTCGCATCGGTGATGGTCTGCGGCTCCGGCTCACGTCGCGGCGGGGCGGTCTCGGGCCTCGGCGGCCACAACGCCGCACAGGCGGTCCTCGACTCCCGGTGACCCGCGTCACGGCGCCGGTGGTCGATTTCTCGGAGACCGAGGGCCACGTGTAACGTTGCGGTCGCTTCACGGCACGCGCCATTAGCTCAATTGGTAGAGCAGCTGACTCTTAATCAGCGGGTTGGGGGTTCAAGTCCCTCATGGCGTACCACGCAGGAAATCACTCGGCCGGAAGGATGTTCTGGTTGACCCGGAACAGGTTGCCGGGGTCGTAGGTCTTCTTGATCGACGCCAGGCGGTCGTAGTTGGGACCGTAGTTGGCGCGGATCCGGACCTGGTCGTCCTCGGCCATGAAGTTGATGTAGCCACCGTCACTCGTGTGCGGCTCGAGGGCTTCGTGGTAGTCGCGCACCCACCTGATGTTGGCCTCGTTGTCGGCCGGGTCTGGCCACATGCCGGCGATCACCGGGGCGAAGTTCGCCCCGCGGTAGGCGAACGCGGTCGCGTCCGCCGCGACGTCGTGGACGGCGCCGTCGATCGGGTAGAGGTGCATGGTGGACTCCACCGCCGGCACCTGGGGGCCGTGCTCGACGTGGGCGGCGATGACCCCGTCGGTGAGCTCGGGCAGGAAGGCGGCCTTCCAGTAGTGCTGGAGACCCTTCGGGAGCAGGCCGTCGAAGGCGCTGTTCAGGGCCGGGTAGGGCATCCGCCCGACGTGCTCGGCGACCGGTGTTCCGACCGCCCGCAGCTCCGCCAGCAGTGCCTCGGCGTCCTCGTCGGTGCCGTTGAAGCACGACACCAGCAGCGCGAACGGCTCACCGACCCGGTCCTCGGGGATGAACGGCAGCGGCGGCGCGATCTGGAACGCCGGGAAGGCGCCCATCGCGCGTGGTGCCGCGGCGATCCACTCGCCGTAGGTCTTGAACAGCTGCTCGGCGACGTCGAGCTCGAAGAACATCGGCCCGCCGTAGATGGTGTCCACCGGGTGCAGGTCGAACTCGAGCTCGGTGACCACGCCGAAGTTGCCGCCGCCGCCGCGGAGCGCCCAGTACAGGTCCGGGTTCTCCGTCGCGTTGGCGGTCACGAAGCTGCCGTCGGCGAGGACGACGTCGGCCGAACGCAGGTTGTCGATGGAGAGCCCGTGGGCCCGGGCCAGGTAGCCGATGCCGCCACCGAGGGTCAGCCCGGCGACGCCGGTGGTGGAGATGATCCCGCCGGTGGTGGCCAGGCCGAAGCTGTGCGCGGCATGGTCGAAGTCGCCCCAGTCGCAGCCTCCTTGCACGCGGGCGATCCGCTTCGCCGGGTCGATGCGGATCCCCTTCATCCGGCTGAGATCCAGCACGATGCCGTCGTCGACCGTCCCGAAACCGGGGACGCTGTGCGCGCCGTCCCGGATGGCGAGCGGGAGCCCGCTCTCGCGGGCCGCGTCGACGGCGATGCGTACGTCGGTGACGTCGGCCGCCCGCACGATCGCGAGAGGCCGCCGGTCGATCATCGCGTTGTAGACGGACCGGGCGTCGTCGTACTCGGGGGACTCCGAGGTGATCACGTCGCCGCGTGCGGCGTCGAGGATGGTGAGTGCTGGCGTGCCGTTCATTGGTTGCTCCCTGTTGTTCTCGATGACGTTGCCGAGCTCGGTGGGGAAGGCGAAGCAGCGGCCGGTCAGCCGAAGACCCGCAGCGCGTGCTCGTGGAACTCACGCATCGGGGCGACCGGACCGACCTCGATGAAGACGGCGCCGTCCGAGGACGTGGCGGTGTGCCCGGAGGGCCAGAAGTAGACCTCGCCCGCACTCGCGGTCTCGACGGTTCCGTCACGCGTGCTCGAGGCGGATCGAACCTTCCAGCACGATCCCCCAGTGGGGGCTGGGACAACGGTCGTCCGGTAGTCCCTTCAGGACCGGGCCGAAGTCCGTCCCGGCCGGAATCCGTGCGTGCCGGATGGCCATGTCGCCCATCTCGACGTACCTGGTCTCCAGGTCGCCCTGGGCGACTTCGACGGGCAGGTCCTTGATCGGTGTTGCCACGGGAATGCTCCTTCGCGATGGGTCGGTCAGCACCAGCGACGCTACGGACGACGGCGCCGAGGCGCCTGACCTGATCTGACCTCAACGGTCCGGCACCTTCAGGGGGTCAGATCTGACTATCTCGGCCGGCTCCGGATCGGGCTAGAGTCGACGATGATGGAACCTGCTCCGATCGGCTCGACAACGGGGCCCGCGAGGAGCCGGACCGCCTTCGTCGGGCGCCGGGCGGAGATCGAGCGCCTCGAAACGGTCTGGGCGGCCGTCGAGGACGACCGGCGGCAGGTCGTCTTCGTGGGCGGCGAGCCAGGCGTCGGCAAGACCCGGCTGGTGGTCGAGGTGGCCGCAGCCCTGCGGGAGCACGGTGCCACCGTGCTGTGGGGCGCGTGCCGCGAGGAGTTCAACACCCCCTACCGGCCGTTCGTCGCCATCCTCGAGCAGGCGCTGGAGCAGGTGCCGCCGGAAGTCCTGCGCGACATCACGCCTCAGGCTGCGGCACCGCTCCTCCGCCTCACCACCGCCGCGCTGCGGCCCTGGCCGGCGGCGGCGAGCCTCGCCTCCGACGACGGTGACTCCCGTCCGATCCTCTTCGACGCCGTGCTGCGCGTGCTGCTGGCAGCGGCCGAGCAGAAACCGACGGTGCTGGTCCTCGAAGACCTGCACTGGGCCCCGGAACCGACACTGGCGATGCTGTCGCACCTGGTCGAGTCCACGGCGGGCGAGCAGATCCTTGTCCTGGCCACTCGCCGCACCACCGCCCCGGACCGCACGGACACGGTCAGTTTCGCCCTCGCCGACCTCCACCGTCTCGAGGGTGTCGCCCGGATCGACCTCGTCGGGCTGGCCACCGAGGACGTGGCGGAATACCTCGTCCGAGAGGCCGGCGTCTCGCTCAGTGCTGCCCGGGCAGCCGCACCGGTGCTGCGCGACCACACCGGCGGGAACCCCTTCTTCCTCCAGGAGTACTGGCACGAACTCGCGTCCCGAGGTGGTCTCGCCGCCGTTCGCTCCGGAAGCGCCCACGCGCCTGGGTCGGTCCAGGACGCTCTGGCCCGTCGACTGGCCGCCTTCGACATCGCCCACGCACAAGTCCTCGAGCTGGCCGCTGTCGCAGGCAACGTCGTCGATCCCGGCCTCCTGGTCGAGGCCTGCGATCTCGGCCCGGACGCGGTCCTCGAAGGGATCGACCTCGCGGTCCGCGCCGGGCTGCTGGTTGCGGACGTGGGCGACGGTGGTTACCGGTTCGCACACTCGCTGGCTCGTCAGGCGGTGCTCGACCAGATGACGGCCACCGATCTCGCGGCCGCGCACGCGCGCGTCGCGGGCGTTCTCGAGCGACACATGGGCGAGGACGACCCCGGGCTGGTGGCCCAGCTTGCGCACCACTACGTCCAGGCCCGGGCTCTCGGACACGGCGACAGGGCCGTCCACTACCTGGTGCTGGCAGCCCAGCAGGCGGTCCGCGGCATCGCGCACAGCGAGGCCGCCGCGCTGTACGAGCGGGCAGCACAGCTTCACGTCGCCCAGGTCCATCGCAGGTCGAGCTGCTCTCCGCCGCGGCCCGCTGCCACGTGCACGCCGGCCACTTCCCGACCGCGCGGCAGATCTACGAGGACCTGGCCACGGACGAGAACCCCCGGGTCCGGCTGCTGGCCGCGATCGGTCACGAGGACGCGTCGTGGCGGCCGTCCGAGAACGGTCAGCGATCGCTGGCGATGCTCAGCGAGGCACTGCGCGCCGCCGCGCTCGATCCTCACGATCCCTTGCGCGTCCGGGCCCTCGCCAGCATGGGGCGGGCGGCCTCGTTCACCGGTGACAGCCAGCAGGCCCGCAAGCTCGGGGAGGAGGCGCTCCAGCAGGCCCGCGCCAGCGGTGACGAGAGAACTCACGGCGCACGCCCTCACCGCGACCCTGTGGCAGGGCCTGACCCCGGAGCTGGCTCCCCGGCTGCTGGCCCGCGCACTCGAGCTGCACGAGATCGGCTCGCGCCTCGGCGACGACGACCTGCTCGGGCCCGGCTGCCTTTCACCGCGGTGGATTCGCCTACATCGTGGGCGACGAGCCCGCCTGGAGCAGCGCTCAACGTGATCTGACCGAGATCGCCCTGTCGCGCGGTCAACCCTTCTTCCGGTACGTCGCCGGATGCTCCCGCTACACCCACCGGTACGCGGTCGGGGACTTCGCAGCCGCCGAGCACATCGTGGCGTGGCTCGACGACCAGTTCAGTCACGAGTTCGGTGGCGCCACCGAGGGATCGTGGGGCGTGCAGCAATTCATGCTGAGACGCGTCACCGGTGGCCTCGAACAGGTCCGCGCCCTGATCACCGGCGACGAGAGCCTCGACGACCACTGGTTGCCGGGTCTGCTGGCCCTCTACACGGAGCTCGACCTGGTGGCGCCGGCCGCCCGCCTCCTGAAGCACGTGTGCGAACGACTCGACGACTATCGCGCCGGCGCCCAGTGGGCCGGTGTCCTGGCGTTCTCCACCGAGGCGACCGTGAAGCTGGACGACGTGGTGGCTGCGGCGATGCTCCGGCCGCTCCTGGCCGAGTACGCGGGGGCCAATCTGTTGGCCGGCGCGAACGCTGCCGTCTTCGGCTCTGCCGACCGCTACCTGGCGCAGCTCGACTCCGTGCTCGGGGCGGACAGTGCCGACCATCACTTCGAGCGTGCCCTCGCAATGGACCGACGGATGGGCGCGGTCACCCACCAGGTGGAGACGCTCGCCGCATGGAGCAGGCATCGAGCCCACCGCGGCGACGCCGCTGAGGGACAGACGTCACCCTCAGCCACCCGCCTCGCCGAGGAGGCGCGCGCGCTGGCCCGACGCATCGGTCATCGCCGCGTGCTCAGAGACCTCGACGCCGACCCGGCACCGCAGGCCGAGGGTGCGCCGCTGCCCAACGGCCTGACCGAGCGCGAGGTCGACGTGCTCCGGCTGGTCGCGGAGGGACTGTCCAACCGGGAGATCGGCGAACGACTGTTCATCAGCGCCAACACCTCGGCCAACCACGTGCGCAGCATCCTGATCAAGACCGCCGCGCCCAACCGCACCAAGGCTGCGATCTTCGCCACGGAGCACGGTCTGCTCTAGCCGCGGGCCGTGCCTGGTCTCCAACGGCGCGAAACTACATCGGCGCGAAACTGCCGTCCGGAGCCAGCGTTCCGGACAGCTCCATGATCGCATCGGCAGGGATGCCGGCGCGGATGGCAGCCGCACGGATCGCGTCGACGTCGTCGGCCTCGTAGAGACAGAACGTCTTGCGCTTGTCCGAGGACAAGAAGGAACTGAGCCAGCGCACGCCCGCCTCGTCGTTGATCCGGTTGATCGACGCGGCCGTCTCCGGGGCGACCTCCAGCTGGTCGGCGAACTGTCGCTCCACCATGAATACGGGCATCCGCGTCCTCTCGATCACTGACATCCTCCCCCAATGTAGACCAGTGGCCGAGACGTCGCACTGAGCACGGGGACGGCGACGGAGATCACACGGCCAAGGATTGGATCGATCCAACTCGCGGGAGGAGGATGGACCCATGACCCTCGAAAAGAACCCGCTGAGCCTGGTGCACGAGCTCACCCTGCTGCACTCCTCCTACGTCGCGGCCGTCAACGCCGCGGTGGCCAGGAACGACTTCGCCACTGCCGACCAGCTGGCGCAGGCCTACGACGACGACGCCATCCAGCTGATCGCCGAGCGCGAGAACAAGACGCACCTGCTGCCGCTCCGCCGCGCCGAGGCCCCCGACACCCCGCTGCGCCGACTGGTCAACAAGCTCCGGGCCGGGCACGCCGCCTGAGTCGTCGCCACAGCCTCACTCGAGGCGCAGGAACTCCAGGTGCCGCTCGTACTGGTCGAGACAGTCGTGGATCACCTGGGTCTCGTCGTAGCCCATGATGTCGTAGTCCTGCCCGCCCTCCTCGAGGTGGATCTCGAGTCGCGCGTAGCGGTCCCGGTCTCCGATCATCCGGCCGCCGTACGTGGGAACCGGGGACTCGGTGACGGCGACCCGGTAGACGAACGGCAGCACCTCCGCGGCGGTCCGCAGCTCCACGAACCGTCGACCCAGCTCGTCGTTGCCGTCGATCACCGCCGCGGCGACACCGCGCCCGGTGAGCTCGGCGGCGACCTCGGTCAGCGACGGCGCGACCACCGCCTCGAGGTGCCGCGTCGCGTCCTCGACGTCGACGAAGTTGACCGCCCGGGCCAGTCGCGACCGCCACGCCTCGTGCCCCTCCCGGGGCGACCGCGCGGAGAGCATCGTGGGCAGTCGGTGATCCCCGGAATCGACCCGGCGCCCCTCGACGCGCAGCGCCTTGAGCAGGCCCCACATCACCAGGATCAGCACGATCGCGAACGGGACCGCGAAGATGATCGTGGCGTACTGGAGCGTGTAGATCCCGCCGACCGCCAGCACCGCGATCGTGAGCAGGCCGGTCACGGCCGCCCACACGATCCGCATCCACGGCGCCGCGTCGTCCTGGACGGAGCGCAGCCGTGAGCTCAGGTTGCCCATGACCAGCGCGCCTGAGTCGGCCGAGGTGACGTAGAACAGCAGGCCGACCACGAACGCGACAGTGATCACGACGCCGGAGGCGGGGTAGTCCTGCAGCAGGGCGTAGAAGCCGGGCCCGTCGTAGTTCTGGGCGAGCTCGGCGAACTCCGTGTCACCGCCCCGGACCCGGTCGATCGCGGCGTTGCCGAAGATCGAGATCCACATCACGATGTAGGTGAACGGGATGATCATCGTCCCCGCCACGAACTGCCGGATGGTGCGGCCGCGAGAGATGCGCGCGAGGAACATGCCGACGAACGACGCCCAGGCGATCCACCAGGCCCAGAAGAACAGGGTCCACAGCGACATCCACTCCTCGTTGTCGACGAAGGCGAAGGTCTCCATGGTCTTGGCCGGGAAGGTCCCGAAGAAGTCCCCGACGTTCATCACCACCGCGTTGAGGATGAACGTCGTCTTGCCGGTCACCAGCACCCAGCCGGCCAGGGCCAGGGCCAGGATCACGTTGAGCTGCGACAGGATCCGGATCCCCTTGTCGACGCCGGTCGTGGCGGAGATCGCCGCCATCGTGACCGCGAGCACCGCGAGCGAGATCTGGGCGCCGAGGCCGATCCCCACCCCGAACAGCTCGTTGAGACCGATGTTGAGGAACACCACGCCGATGCCCAGGCTGGTGGCGACGCCGAAGACCGTGCCGAGCACCGCGGCCGTGTCGACGACGTGGCCCAGCGGGCCGTCGATCCGCTTGCCGAAGATCGGGAAGAGCGCAGACCTGACCGCCAGCGGCAGGTTCTGTCGGTAGGCGAAGTAGGCCAGCGCGAGGCCCATCAGCGCGTACATCGCCCACCCGGTGATGCCGTAGTGGAACAGCGTCCAGACCGTGGCCTCCCGGGCCGCGCGTCACCGACTCCGGGACGCCGGTGGGCGGGGCGACGTACTGCGTGACCGGCTCGACCACCGAGAAGAACATGACGTCGGTGCCGATCCCGGCCGCGAACAGCATCGAGGCCCAGGCGAAGGTCGAGAACTCCGGTCGGGAGTGGTCCGGGCCGAGCCGGACGTTGCCGTAGCGGGAGATGCCCGAGGTAGAGGACGAAGACCGAGGATCGCCGTCGCGAGCAGGACGTAGAACCAGCCGAAGCCGGTGATGACCTGGCCGACGACGTCACGCGATGCACCGTCCCGGCCGGTCGGGCGCGACGATGGCCCACATGGCCACGGCGGTGATCAGGCCATGATCGAGGGCAGGAAGACCGGCCACCGGGCCGGCGGCCCGCCCCACCGGGAGGCGTGCGGGTCTGCTGGTTCTGCCGGCTCGGCGACCGGTGGTCGGATCGTCGGTGCTCATGCGCGATCTCCTGTCCCCTGGGCGGCGCGAGCGCCGGCGGCGCTGGGAAGGTCGTGGAGGGTGTCCCACGCGTCGTTGCGCGGGTCACCGGGCGGGTAGGGCGGGTCGCCGCGGCCGTGGCGGTACCACGGCACCTCGGGCGCCGCCGGGAGCGGAGTGTTGCCCGCGATCAGGTCGGCGGCCTTCTCGGCCACCATCATCACCGGCGCGTAGATGTTGCCGTTGGTGACGAAGGGGAAGACCGAGGCGTCGACGACGCGGAGCCCCTCGACACCGTGGACCCGCATCGAGGCGGGGTCCACGACGGCCGCGTCGCCGGTGCCCATGCTGGCCGTGCACGAGGGGTGGAGTGCGGTCTCGGCGTCGCGGGCGACCCAGTCGAGGATCTCCTGGTCGGTCTGCACCGAGGTCCCCGGCGAGATCTCCCCGCCGCTGAACGCCGCGAAGCCGGGCTGCTCGAGAATGTTCCGGGCGGCCCGCACCATCTCGATCCACTCCCGGCGGTCGCTCTCGGTGGAGAGGTAGTTGAACCGGATCGCCGGGTGCTCGTAGGGGTCGGTGGAGCGGATCCGCACCGAGCCGCGGGTGTCGGCGAACATCGGGCCGATGTGGACCTGGTAGCCGTGGACGCCGTAGTCGCTCTCGGCCGGCTTGCTCCCGTCGTAGCGGATCGCGATCGGGAGGAAGTGGAACATCAGGTTCGGCCACTCGACCTCGTCGTTGCTGCGGATGAACCCGCCGGCCTCGAAGTGGTTGCTGGCGCCCACTCCCCGGCGGCCGAAGAGCCACTCCGCACCGATCCTGGGCTTGTGGTGGTGTGCCAGCCACGGCGCGATCGAGACCGGCTGGGAGGCAGCGTGCTGGATGTAGACCTCGAGGTGGTCCTGCAGGTTGGCGCCGACGCCGGGCAGCTCGACCGTGGGCGCGACCCCGGCCGATCGCAGGTGCTCGGCGTCGCCGATGCCGGCCAGCTGCAACAGCTGGGGACTGTTGAAGGCGCCACCGCAGAGGATGACCTCACCGGCGCTGACGGACCGCGAGAGGCGTCCGCCGCGCACGTAGTCGACGCCCGTGCAGCGGGTGCCGTCCATGCGCAGCCCGGTCACCATCGACAGCGTCTCGACCTTCAGGTTCTTGCGGTGCATCACCGGGTGGAGGTAGGCCCGCGCGGCCGAGAGCCGACGACCGCGATGGACGTTGCGGTCGAACTTGGCGAACCCCTCCTGCCGGTAGCCGTTGACGTCGTCGGTCAACGAGTACCCCGCCTGCTGGACGGACTCGAAGAAGGCACCGAAGAGCGGCGACGTCGCGGGGCCGCGCTCGAGGACCAGCGGGCCCGAGCCGCCGCGCCATGCATCGACGCTGGCGAGGCAGGTCTCCATCCGCTTGAAGTACGGCAGGCAGTGGGCGTAGTCCCACTCCTCCATGCCCGGCGCGGCCGCCCACCGCTCGTAGTCCATGGGGTTGCCGCGCTGGAAGATCATGCCGTTGATCGAGCTGGACCCGCCGAGCACCTTGCCGCGGGCGTGGTAGACCCGCCGGTCACCCATGTGGGGCTCCGGTTCGCTCTCGTACTTCCAGTCGTAGAGCCGGTTCCCGATCGGGTAGGGCAACGCTGCCGGCATGTGGATGAACGGGTCGAGGATGGTGTCGTTGCGGCCGGCCTCGAGCACCAGCACGCTCGTGCCCGGGTCGGCGGACAGTCGGTTGCCCAGCGCCGAGCCGGCCGATCCGCCACCGACGATGACGTAGTCGTAGCGCTTCACGGCGTCCCTCCGGTCCGGTCGGCGAACCACGCAGCCGGGGCCGGGCGGGTGTTGTGCCAGATGTGCTTGGTCTCGCGGTACTCCTCGAGTCCCGCGTTGCCGAGCTCGCGACCGATCCCCGACTGCTTGAAGCCGCCCCATTCCGCCGACGCGACGTAGGGGTGGTAGTCGTTGATCCAGATGGTGCCGTGACGGAGCCGGGAGGCGACCCGTTCCGCGCGGCCCGCGTTCTCCGACCAGACCGCCCCGGCCAACCCGTAGATCGTGTCGTTGGCCAGGCTCACCGCAGCCTCCTCGGCCGAGTCGCGGTCCGTGACCCTCGAACGTCTCGACGGTCAGCACCGGTCCGAAGGACTCCTCACGCACGCAGCGCATGTCGGTGGCGCAGTGGTCGAGGATCGTGGGCCGGTAGTACCAGCCGTCGCGCGTACGCCGCGCCGTCGGGCCGGGTCCCGCCACAGCGCAGCGTGGCGCCGTCCTCGAGGGCGTCGGCGACGTACTGCTCGACCTTGGCGCGATGGGCCTCACTGATGAGGGGACCGGTCTCGGCCTCGTCATCGAAGGGCCCGCCGAGCCGGATGTCCTCGGCCCGCCGGACCAGGGTGTCCACGACCTCGTCGTGGACGCTCGCCTCGACGATCAGCCGGGCGCCGGCCGAGCACACCTGGCCGGAGTCGAGGAAGATCGCCGTCAGGGCGTTGTCGATCGCGGCCGGCAGATCGGCGTCGGCGAAGATCACGTTGGGGTTCTTGCCGCCCAGCTCGAGCGCCACCCGCTTCACGGTGGCCGCGGCACTGGCCATGATCGCCCGACCGGTCTCGAGGCCTCCGGTGAACGACACCAGGTCCACGGCGGGGTCGTCGACGAGCGGCGCACCGGCGGTCGGCACCCGCGCCGAGCACCAGGTTGGCGACCCCGTCGGGCAGCCCGACGTCGGTGAGCGCCCGCATCAGCCAGATCGCGGTGCTCGGGGTCAGCTCGCTCGGCTTGAGCACGAAGGTGTTGCCGGCCGCGAGGCACGGCGCCACCTTCCAGGAGGTCTGCAACAGGGGGTAGTTCCACGGGGTGATCAGCGAGCACACACCGACCGGCTCATGGACCACCCGGCTCGACACGTCCGGCATCCCGGTGTCGACCACCCGGCCGGCGTCGGCGGCGGCCGCGTCGGCGAAGTGTCGGAACACGCTGACGATGTCGTCGACATCGATCTGCGACTCGACGAACCGCTTGCCCGTGTCCAGCGACTCGAGCCGGGCGACCTCGTCACGGTCGGCCACGAGCCGGTCGGCCAGGCGTCGCAACAACGCGGCCCGCTCCGAGGCCGGCGTGGAGGGCCAGCTGCCGGAGTCGAAGGCCACGCGCGCCGCAGCGACCGCGTCGCGCGCATCCGATGCGGTGGCCTCGGCCACGGTGACGACCTCGCGGCCGTCAGCGGGGCAGTGGATGGTCCGGGTGCCCGAGTCCCCGGCCGGCCGCCAGGTTCCGGCGATGAACAGGGTGTCCATGGGGTCCTCTGCTGTCGGGTTCGCCCCAGTGTCCCGCGTCGCGAGCCGCTTGACCACTGTCGGCCGCGGGAGGCACCCGCACCGTAGCGAAAGACCCCCGGGGCCCCTAGCCTCCCCCGACCACGTAGCGGCGCAGCAGGTCCGTGCGGATCTGGGCGTTGGTCCACGGGAACCGTACCCACTTCTCCTTCGAGAACAGCCGGGTCTGGTCCTTCGACCACGGTGAGCGCGGGTTCTCGGACTGCCCGTAGGTCAGGATCGTGCGGGCGTCGAGCCGGCCGTTGCTCCGGAACGAGATCGCCTGGATGTGCGAGGAGCCGTAGGTGATCGGGCGGTAGCGGTCCCGGTTGGTGATCGGACCGCGCGACGCGAGCGCGTTGGCGTTGCCCACGGCGTCGCCGGTGCCGCCACCGAGCCCGACCGCGGGAGCCCCGCGGTCGCCGGCGACCTGGAGCCTGCCCCAGCGGGCGTCGAAGGCGACGTCCGCGGCACGGATCGACTCGATGGCGTCACGCATGGCTTGCACGACCTGTGGATTGGCGACGTTCAGGTCACGCGGAGTGGTGAGCGGCTCGGCGGGTGAGAACGGCGTCCGCCACACTCCCTCCGCCGGCAGCCGGGCGACGAAGGCCTCGAAGATGTGGGTGCCGACCGAGGACGTCTCGGAGCGACCGTCCCAGGCCTCGAGCACTGCGCAGGCCTCGGCCTCCCCCGTCGCGTCGCACACGGTGTCGAGGTCGCCGTTGGCCCGCATGACCTCCGCGGCCATCAGGCGATTCTGGTGCTCCCAGCCGCGCAGTACCCGCGGCGAGACCCGGTGGCGCTGCTTGCGGTCCAGCCGGTCGGTGACGTAGCGGAAGACCATCCGGGTCCGCATCGTCCGCTGGCAGTCCTCGCAGCCGATGATCCGCGCGAATCCCTCGAGTCGGGCCGTGTCGTTGGGCGTCCAGTAGGAGTCGTTCGCGTTGCCCGCCCAGTTGCGGGTGAACAGCTCGGGGAGGTTTCTCGGCCCGAAGACGCCGGGACGCACCGAGTCGTCGTCGGTGCGCCACTCGCAGCTCGAGCCGGCGCGAGTGCCGTCGAGGCCGGGAAGCCCGGCGAGCTCGAAGAGCACCCGGCCGCTGGCCGTCATGCACTCCTCCGCCAGATCGTCCGGCACGTTCGGCACGACCGAGTGGTCGGCGTACACGACCTCACCGGTTCGGTCGGCTGCCGTGGTGTTCACCCACGGCATGCCACCCTGCCGGTCCTGGCGGCGGATCAGGTCGTGCACGTTCGTCGCGCGGCCCATGTCGAGGAAGGTGTCGATGGTGCGCAGCTGCTCGGCGTTCGCGTCCCGGATCGCCCAGACGCTGGCCGACGACCATGGCATCAACACGTCGGGAGCGTCGAGGACGTAGCCCTCGTCGGTGCGATAGAGGTCCTCAGTGACCTGCTTCAGCCCGTTCCTGGTCTTCACCGTGACCTTCACCGTCCGCCGGTCGAGCTCGGCCGGGCCGTCCTCGGAGAGGTAGGTGGTGGGCGTGGCCGGGCTGGCCAGCCGGTACTCGTAGGGCGTGAAGCGGTACGCCGTCGACACCGTGTGGCTCCACGCCACGTCCTGGTTGAAGCCGATGTTGACCACCGGCGAGCCGATCAGTGAGGCGCCGGCGACGTCGTACTTCCCGGGGATGGTGAGGTGCTGCTGGCTGAACCGGTAGCGGCCGCGCCACGGGAAGTGCGGATTGCCGAGCAGCATGCCCTTGCCGGTGGTCGTGTTCCTGCCGCCGATCGCGGTCGCATTGGAGCCGAAGGGTGACTCGGGGTCCCGCCCGAGACCCGCGAGCAGCTCGTCGCGCTCGACCGAGGAGGCCGTGGGGTTCGGGATGCCGGGGTCGTCCGGCGAGGGCGGGTCGGCGTCGACGATCTCCGGGACGAACACGCCGCTCGAGGCCAGCAGGTTGGCGAGATAGACGCCGTACCAGATGTCGAGAGGCGTGGCCCGCTCGCGCAGGTAGGGGGCGCCGGCGCACGCCGGGTCGGTGATGCCGTGACGCCCGGCGTCGTCGAGGTAGGCGTTGGAGCCGGCGACGTACCCGCGGACCATGGCGCGGGCCTGCTTGCTGGGCCCGTTCTTCCGGTCGGCGAGCAGCTTCTCGACCACCTTGCGGTTGCGCAGGTCGGTCACGAACGCGTCCACCTGCAGGTTGCTCGCCTCGAGCGTGACCTGGTCGTTGTAGCGCTTCCTGGGCCCGAACCAGCGCGACCGCTCACCCCGCCCGGTGATCAGGGTGTCGATGAGGACACACGGCGAGGTCTCGGACGTGGCGTAACCGGAGCCGAACCCGAGGTCCCCGAAGGTGTCGCCGGTGATGTGCGGGATGCCGTGGGTCGTCCGCTCGATCCGCGCGGAGTACGGCGCCGGCTTCCGATCCGCCGCCGTCGGCGCGGCCTCGCCCGCAGCAGTGCTGCCGAGCATCGCGCCGAGCGGCACGACGAGGGCGAGCGTGGTCAGGGCGGCCCACGGGCGGGCAAGACGGCTGCGGAGCATGTTCTGCCCAACGCCGCAGGAACCGCGTGGTTACGCTCCGGTAACCGGCCGCGGCGGATCCGGAAGTTTCCTGGTCCGGGGCAACCGAACCCGTCTCGCGCTCGTCTCCTCCCTGACAGGAACTCACCATCTCTTGGGGGAAACTCATGCGCTCCAGCGCGTTCGCCGCTGCGGCTCTCGCCGCACTCGTCACCCTTCCGCTCGCGACCTCGGCTCCGGCCGCGGCCGAACGCTTGGTCGGCAACTCACACGACAACGACCTGCTCGGCTCGAAGGCAGCCGACGTCCTGCTCGGCAAGGGAGGTGACGACAGGCTGTTCGGCTACCGCGACCACGACCGGCTGGAGGGTGGCCGGGGCGATGACTCGCTGTCGGGTTCCGGCGGAGCCGACACGCTCCTCGGTGGGCGCGGACGGGACCAGCTGCACGGCGCTGATGGTCCGGACGTGCTGCGTGGCAACGGCGGCAACGACCGGATGGCGGGCGGGTCAGGCCACGACGTTGCCTACGACGGCCCCGGCGAGGACGTCATCAAGCTCTCGACCGGCAACGACCGGGTCATCGTGCGGACCATCGACGGCGAGCACGACATCATCGTCTGCGGTGCGGGTCGCGACGTCGTCAGGTACCACGGTGCTCCGGACGAGGCCGACGAGCTGCGTGGCTGCGAGAAGGTGGTCGACGCCACCGACTGACCGGCAGGGTCAGAGGTAGAGGCCGGTCGACTCGTCGGCCAGCCGATCCGCTGCGACGGCGTGGACGTCACGCTCCCGCATCACCAGGTAGAGCTCGGCATGGACCTCGACCTCGGCCTTGTCCTCGGGGTCGAAGAGCACCCGGTCGCCTGCCTCGACGGCGCGGGCATGGGGGCCGACCGCGATCACGCGTGCCCAGGTCAGCCGACGGGCGCCCATCGCGGCGGTCGCCGGGATCACGATGCCCCCGCTGGAGCGACGCTCACCGGACTCGCGGTCGACCTCGACCAGGATCCGGTCGTGGAGCATCTTGATCGGCGCCCGGTCGTCGAAGGAGTCCGACGCCGAGCCGGCCGGTGTCAGCGGGTGACCTTCCGGATCGCGACGAACAGCGCGACCGCTCCGATCACGCCGCCGGCGACCTTGAGGATGTTGTCGGTGCGCGGCTGACCGTCTGCGCGTCGACGAAGTGGGCCTTGATGGTCGTCACCTCGCGGGACACGATCGTGCGCGGGTTCGCCCGGTGCAACAGCTCGTCGATGGTGTGGGCCAGTCGATCGCGGGTCTCTTCGATCTCACGCTCGAGGGACGACAGCTCGTTGCTCACCCGGGAAGGCTACCAATGGTCCTCGGGTCGAATCCGAAGGGCAGCTCCAACCGGTTCTCCCGCATCAGCACGTCGTTGGTGAGGATGTCGTAGGTCTTCCCGTCGGCCACCACGATGCCGCCGGAGAGCACCACCGACCGGGGGCACAGCTCGAGCGCGTACGGCAGGTCGTGGGTCACCATCAGCACGGTGACGTCCAGCGAGCGCAGGATGTCGGCCAGCTCGCGCCGGGAGGCCGGGTCGAGGTTGGACGACGGCTCGTCCAGGACCAGGACCTCCGGCCGCATCGCGAGCACGGTGGCCACGGCGACGCGACGACGCTGGCCGAAGGAGAGGTGGTGGGGCGGCCGGTCCACGAAGTCGGCCATGCCGACGAGGTCCAGAGCGTCCATCACGCGACGCTCGAGCGCCTCGCCCTTGATGCCGAGGTTGGCCGGACCGAAGGCGACGTCCTGGCGGACCGTGCCCAGGAACAGCTGGTCGTCGGGGTCCTGGAAGACGATCCCCACGCGGCGCCTGATCTCCTGCAGGTTCTCCTTCGTGACCGGCATCCCGCTCACCGACACCGACCCCATGCCGGCGGTGAGGATGCCGTTGAGGTGAAGCACCAGGGTGGTCTTGCCCGCGCCGTTGGGCCCGAGCAGCGCGACCCGCTCCCCCGGGTGCACGTGGAGATCGACGCCGTGAAGGGCCTGGTGACCGTCCGGGTAGGCGTACGCCACGCCCCGGATGTCGAGGGTGGGAGTGGTCACGATGGCAACCTTCCCGTGTAGCCCCGCGACAGCATGGCGAGGTGCACGCGTTCGCCACGTTCGTAGGAGCGGATGAACAACGCCCCGAGGGCCCGGCCCAGTGCCGGCCAGTGGCGGGGTCGGCGCGGATCGCAGCCGCGCGACTTCATGGCCGTGAGCATCCGGCCCAGCTCGCCGGACACCACGTCGAGGTAGCGGATCATGAACCCCATGATCTGCACGATCAGGTCCGGCAGCCGGAGCCGTTCGAGCCCGCGCAGGACGTCTGCGGGCTCGGTGGTGGCGGCCAGGGTCAGCGACGCCAGGACACCGAGGGTGCCCTTGACCAGCAGCGCCCAGGCGGCGAGGAGCCCGGGTTCGCTGACCGTCAGGCCGAGTACGTCGATGCGGGGCCCGGTGGCGATGAAGGGGATCAGCAGCGCGAAGACGACGAAGGGCACCTCCACCACCAGCCGCTTCAGCAGGTAGGTGACGGGCACCCGGCTGAGGGCGATGACGGCGCCCAGCACGGCCAGGTGAACCGCGAACCCGGCGTACCACTCGCGTGGCGTCGAGACGACCACCAGCACGAACGCCAGCAGGGCGAGGATCTTGTGGTGGGGCTGGGCGCGGTGGATGCGCGAGTGGCCGTGGAAGTGGAGCCGGTGGCCGTGTCCGGCGCCCATCAGTCGGCACTCACGCGTCGACGTCCGCATCCTGCGGCTCGCGGCGGCGTACGACGAGAGCAAGGCCACCGGCCAGCGCCAAGGTGATCACGATGCCGACCACCCCGGCCAGGCCACCGCTCAGGCGCGGGTCGTCGACACCCTTGACCTGGTAGCCGGCCAACGGACCGTCGGCCGCGGCCGGTTGGTCGTCGGCGGTGTCGAGGAAGCCGACCTTGTCGGCGACGTAGACGAGGCCGTCGGGGTGGTGGGAGGCGTAGTAGCTGGCCACCCCGCCGAGCAGCAGCGCGACGAGAAGACCGGCGAGGACGAAGGTGCGGGTCTTCACGAGCCCGCTCCGTCGGCAGTCGGGGTGCGGATCTCGAGGGTGCGCCGGGCCAGGAGGGGTCGCGCGCCGTGGACGAGGTCGGGCCTGGTCGCGATGACGCTGCTGATGACCAGTGCGGTGATGAACGCCTCGCCGATGCCGATCAGCACGTGCCACCCGACCATCGCGGTCAGCAGCGTGTCGAGCGCCACCGGCGCCTGGCCGCCGACCGCGAACAGGCCCACGAACGCCACCGCGGTGACCGGGACCGACACCAGGGCCGCCACCCCGGCCTGCACGGGCACCAGGCCCAGCCTCTTGGGCAGCACCAGCTGCAGGCCGCGGAAGACCAGCCAGCCGACGCCGACCGCAACCACGGAGAACAGGGTGATGTTGGTGCCGAGCGCGGTGATGCCACCGTCGGCGAAGAGCAGCGCCTGGACGAGGAGGACCACCGCGAGGCACAGCGCCGCGGTCCATGGCCCGACCAGCACGGCGGCGAGTGCTCCCCCGAGCAGGTGTCCGCTGGTGCCGGCGCCGACCGGGAAGTTCAGCATCTGGGCGGCGAACACGAACGCCGCGACGAGGCCGGCCATGGGGGCGGTACGGTCGTCGAGTTCACGACGGGCGCCCCGAAGGGCCACCGCGATGCCGGCCGCGGCGACCACACCTGTGGCCAGCGAGGTGGGGGCATCGAGGAAGCCGTCGGGGACGTGCATGTTGACCACTGTACGTTATTGCAAATCACTTGCAACAAGGAGTATTCGGTGACGCAACGACTCTCCCCCGGTGACCCGGCCCCCGACTTCACCCTCGAGTCCGACACCGGCGAGCAGGTCAGTCTCGCCGGTCTGCGCGGTCGCAAGGTCGTTGTCTACTTCTATCCCGCGGCGATGACGTCCGGCTGCACGAAACAGGCCTGCGACTTCAGCGAGAGCCTCGACTCGCTGCGAGGCGCGGGCTACGAGGTGCTCGGGATCTCCAAGGACGCGCCGGCGAAGCTGGCGAAGTTCCGCGAGCGCGACGCACTCACGCTGACCCTGCTCTCCGACACCGACCTCGAGACCCACCGGGCCTACGCGGCGTACGGCGAGAAGAAGCTGTACGGCAAGACGGTCGAAGGCGTCCTCCGCTCGACGTTCGTGGTCGACGAGGAGGGCGTGATCGAGCTCGCGCAGTACAACGTGAAGGCCACCGGCCACGTCGCCAAGCTCCGCCGCGACCTCGCCCTCGACTCCTGAGCGGCGTGTGCCTGAGAACGACCCAGAGGTCGTTCTCAGGCACACGAGGCGTCAGGATGAGCAGCACGCGCCCGTAGCCCAACGGCAGAGGCACCAGGTTTAGGTCCTGGCCAGTGCGAGTTCGACTCTCGCCGGGCGCACCACCGGTCGCTACAGTCCCGCCATGGACTCCGCCTTGACGACCATCGGACTGCCGATCGCGCTGGCGATCATCATGTTCGGCCTCGGGCTCGACCTGACCATCGCCGACTTCAAGCGGATCGGCGCGCAGCCGAAGGCGGTGCTGATCGCGCTCGGTTGTCAGCTGTTGCTGTTGCCGCTCATCTGCTTCGGGCTGGTGATCGCCTTCGACCTGCCGCCGCTGCTCGGCATCGGCATGATGCTGCTCGCGGCATCACCGGGCGGGACCACGGCCAACCTGTTCAGCCATCTCTTCCGCGGCGACGTCGCCCTCAACATCACCCTGACCGCGATCAACACCGTGATCGCGATCGCGACGTTGCCGCTGATCACCAACCTCGCGATCGACTGGTTCGAGCAGTCCGACACGGTGTCGTTGCCGCTGAGCGAGGTCGTCAAGGTGTTCGTGCTGATCCTCGTCCCGGTCGGCATCGGCATGGTCGTCAACGCGAAGCGGCACGCCTTCGCCGAGCGGATGGACCGTCCGGTGCGGATCGGTTCCGCCGCGATCCTCGCGATCCTCGTGCTCGGCATCATGCTCGACCAGCGCGAGAACATCGGAAGCTACATCGCCGACGTCGGGCTGCTGGCCGCGCTCTTCTGCGCGATCAGCCTGATCATCGGGTACGCCGTGCCCCGGGCCGCCGGCGTGTCCGGCGACCAGGCCATCGCGTCGTCGTTCGAGATCGGCGTCCACAACGGCACCCTGGCGATCTTCGTCGCGGTCGAGATCCTGGACAGCACCGAGATCTCGGTGCCGGCCGCGGTCTACTCCGTCTTCATGTTCGTGCTGGCGGCCCTGTGGGGGATGTTCATCAGCCGCCGTGTGGGTGCGCGGTCGGTGGCCGTGTGACTCTCCTCAAGCTGATCAGCGGAAGGTTCTGACCACCTGCGAGGTTCCCCCTGCCCGCACAGTCCGACGAGACGACAGAGGAGCGCAGCATGCGAGCTGCCGTGTACGAGGAGTTCGGCGGAGCCGACCAGATCGAGGTCCGCGAGGTCGATGGTCCGCCCGTGGGCCCGGACACCGTGCTGGTGCGGGTCCGTGCCACCAGCGTCAACCCCGTGGACTGGAAGGTTCGCGAGGGCTACCTGCAGGGCGCCTATCCCCACCACCTCCCGATCATCCCGGGCTGGGACGCGGCGGGGATCGTGGAGGCGGTTGGTCCGGCCGTGCGCACCGGCCTGAAGGTCGGTGACGAGGTCTTCGGCTACGTGCGGCGCGACGACGTCACCTTCGGCACCTCGGCTGAGCTGGTGCCCGCACCGGAGCGGACCGTGACCCGCAAGCCGGCATCCCTCTCCTTCGAGGAGGCCGGCTCGCTCCCGCTGGTCGGTCTTACCGCCTGGCAGGCGCTCACCGAGTCACTCGAGGTCCGCGCGGGAGACCGCGTCCTGGTCGCCACGAGAGGAGCGATCTCACGCAGCGCCCGGCCGCGGTGGGAGATCGCGTCCTTCTCCTCAGGGCTGAGCTCGGCCGAGGTCAGCCCCGCAGCGACGTGCTCGTCAGCGACGAACAGCACGTCGTAGCCGAAGCCACCGCTCCCCCGCTGCTCCCGGATCACCCGACCGGACATCCGGCCGTGGACGACGATCTCCTGGCCGCCCGGCTCGACGAACGCGACGGCACACGCGAAGTGGGCCCCCCGTCGCTCGTCGGGCACATCCTCCAGCTGGGCGAGCAGCAGATCGTTGTTGCTCGAGTCCGACTTGGCCGGGCCCGACCAGCGCGCCGACAGCACCCCCGGCATGCCGTTGAGAGCGTCGACGCACAGGCCGCTGTCGTCGGCCAGGGACGGCAGGCCGCTGGCCAGGACCCCGGCCCGGGCCTTGAGCAGCGCATTGCCCTCGAACGTGGGCTGGTCCTCGACCGGCTCGACGTACCCGGGCACGTCGTCGATGCCGACCACGTCGATGTCGGGCGCGTGCTCGCGCAGGATCCGTTCCATCTCCGCCAGCTTCTTGGTGTTGCGTGAGGCGAGGAAGACGCGAGTCACGGCGCGAGCGCTTCCTTCTGGAGGCGGGTGAGGTCGACGCAGCCCTTCGCGGCGAGGTCGAGCAGCGCGTCGAGCTCGGCGCGGTCGAAGGTCGCGCCCTCGGCGGTGCCCTGCACCTCGACGAACGTGCCGTCGCCGGTCATCACGACGTTCATGTCGGTCTCGGCGCGCACGTCCTCCTCGTAGGGCAGGTCGAGGCGGGGGACGCCGTCGATGATGCCGACGCTGACGGCGGCGATCGAGCCGGTCAGCGGCTCGCCGGTCAGCGCGCCGGTCGAGCGCGAGGTGGGCGACCGCGTCGGCGAGCGCGACGTAGGCGCCGGTGATCGCCGCGGTGCGGGTGCCGCCGTCGGCCTGGAGCACGTCGCAGTCGAGCACGATCGTGTTCTCGCCGAGCGCCTTGTAGTCGATGACCGCGCGCAGCGAGCGACCGATCAGCCGCGAGATCTCGTGGGTGCGGCCGCCGATCTTGCCGCGCACCGACTCGCGGTCGGAGCGGGTGTTGGTCGACGGCGGCAGCATCGCGTACTCGGCGGTGACCCACCCCAGTCCGGACCCCTTGCGCCACCGCGGGACGCCTCGCGAGGCCGAGGCAGCGCAGAGCACGCGGGTCCTGCCGAACTCCACCAGCACCGACCCGGCAGCGTGGTCGAGCCAGTTGCGGGTGATGGTGATCGGGCGGAGCTGGTCGTCGGCGCGGCCGTCGACGCGGCGTGTCGATGCGGTCATGGGCGCGAGCCTAGGGGGAAGCCAGCGGGTTGGCCGCGGGCCGGTCCTGTCCCCCGCCACAGCGTGACCGCCATACTGCTGTGATGCCCTACGACGAGGAGCTGGCGGACCGGGTACGTGCCGCCCTGGCGACGCGAGCCGGGACTGACGCAGTCGCGGATGTTCGGGGACTGGCGTTCCTGCTGGGCGGCCACCTGGCCGTCGGCGTGAGCGGTCAGGGCGGGACTGATGCTGCGGGTGGAGCCGACGGTGAACGCGCTCGTCGAGTCCGACGGCGTCGAGCGGATGGAGATGCACGGTCGGCCCATGGCCGGCTGGCTCCGGGTGACCGACGACGCGATCGCGCACCGACGAGGAGCTCGCGCGTTGGGTCGCCCACGGCGTCGCCTTCGTCCGGACGCTCCCGCCGAAGGGCTCGTAGCGAGCGTCAGAGGTCGTGCGCGTCGCCGGACCGGGCGAGCTCGACCGGACCGTCGTAGACCGACCGCGCCTCGGCGGCGGCCTCGTCCCGGTCGTGCCAGGGCGGCACGTGGGTGAGCATCAGCCGGCGCGCCCCGGCGCGGGCGGCGGCCTCGCCGCAGTCGACGCCGGTCAGGTGCAGGTGCGGGGGGTTCTCGGCGCGGGTGTGGAACGACGCCTCAGCCAGCAACAGATCAGCGTCGCGAGCGACCTCGTCGAGTCCGGCGCAGGGACCGGTGTCGCCGGAGTAGCCGAGCGTGACTCCGTCGGCGGTCACCCGCAGACCGTAGGCGGGCACCGGATGGTCGACCTCGATGGCCTCGACCCGGAACGGCCCGAGCTCGACCGGTGCGTCGTAGCCGCGGAAGTCGAACTCCTCGTGCATGCCGGGATCGGTCGGCAGGTCGTAGGCGCGGGCCATCCGGTCAGCCGTGCCGACCGGGCCCCACACCGGGATCCTCGGTCGGGGGCCGTCCGGGTGGTAGCGGCGGAGCACGTAGTAGCCGCACAGGTCGAGGCAGTGGTCGGCGTGCAGGTGGCTGAGGAACACGGCGTCCACGGCGAGCGGGTCGGCGTGGCGCTGGAGCACGCCGAGAGCACCGGAGCCGAGGTCGAGCAGCACCCGCCAGGTCCGGCCCTCGTGGTCGGCCTCGAGCAGGTAACAGCTGGCGGGAGAGTCGGGGCCGGGGTAGGAGCCGGCGCAGCCGACGATCGTCAGCCTCAACGGAGACCGCCCGCGAACTGGGAGGCGGTCACCATCTCCGGGCCCAGGAAGCGGCGACCGATCGACTCGAAATCGGCAGCGACCCCCGTGGTCAGGAACTCGTACGACGGCTCGCCCCCGTCTCTCATCAGGTCGGTGTCTGCCAGCATCCGGTAGACGTCCTTCGCGCACTCCTCGGCGCTCGACACCAGCGTGACCCCGTCGCCCATCACCAGCGAGATGACACCGGTGAGCAGGGGGTAGTGCGTGCAACCCAGCACGAGGGTGTCGACACCGGCTTCGGTCAGCGGGTCGAGGTAGTCCCGGGCGACCCGCAGCAGCTCCTCACCACCCGTGACACCCGCCTCGACGAAGTCGACGAAGTCGGGGCAGGCCCGGGTGAGGAGCTCCACGTGTGGTGCGGCCGCGAAGGCGTCCTCGTAGGCCCGGGACTCGGCGGTGGCGCGGGTGCAGATGACGCCGATCCGGCCGTGGCGGGTGGCGGCCACCGCCCGTCGGGTCGCCGGCAGGATCACCTCGATCACGGGAACGTCGTAGCGCTCGCGGGCATCGCGGAGCACGGCTGCCGACGCGGAGTTGCAGGCGATCACCAGGGCCTTCACGTCACGCTCGACCAGGTGGTCCAGGCACTCCAGGGCGTACTCGCGGACCTCGGCGATGCGTTTGGGTCCGTAGGGCTGACGCGCGGTGTCGCCGAGGTAGACGACCGACTCGTGGGGAAGCTGGTCGATGACCGAACGGGCCACGGTGAGACCACCGAAGCCCGAGTCGAAGATGCCGATGGGAGCCTCGGCGGCAGCTGCTGACACATCCGAAGGCTACGACGGCCGACCCCGGAGGGCACGTCGACGCGACGCAACTCACGTAGCCTGACCCGGTGCGCCTCCCCCGCCGCAGCCCCCGACCTTGGTCTGCCTTGATCGTCCTCCCTGCCGCACTGGTGCTGACCCTGGTTGCGTCCAGCGGCCAGGTCGGCGCGCAACCCGTCCCGGGCGGCCAGCCGGACGTCCGGCCGAGCAAGGTCATGATCGTCACCCTCGACGGCCTGGGCTCGAACGCCCTGCGCCGCCTGGGGCCCGAGCGGGCGCCGACCTTGCACCGACTGATGAGCGAGGGAGCGAGCACCCGCAACGCGCGGACCGCCCGCGAGCTGACGACGACGCTGCCCAACCACACCGGCATCGTGACCGGCCGACGCGTCAACGCGGACCGCGGCGGTCACGGCGTCGTGTGGAACGACGAACGGCTGACCCCCCGGACGGTCCGCAAGGCCGCCGGGCACGGCGTCGCCTCGGTGTTCAGCATGATCGACTCGGACCGGCGTGCCCCGGGGGTCTTCATCTCCAAGAAGAAGCTGTCGCTGTTCGGGCGGTCCTGGCCCCAAGGCGTGGCCAAGCTCGTACTGAAGGAGCGGAACCCGCGACTGGTGCGCGCCGTACGGGCCGACCTGGTCGACCATCGGCGGCCGCTCACCTTCTTGCACCTGTCGCTCCCCGACGTCGCCGGTCACGAGCACGGCTTCCTGTCCTCGGGGTATCTCGCTGCCGCGGAGAAGGCCGACCGGCTGCTCGGCAAGGTCGTCACCACGATCGAGTCCCGGCCGAGGCTCCGCGACCGCCTCACCATGATCGTCACTGCCGACCACGGGGGCGCGGCCGGCGGCCACGGCGACCCGACGAAGGCAGCCGTCTTCCGGATCCCGTTCGTGGTGTGGGGAGTGGGGGCAGCGGCCGGCGCCGACCTGTACGAGCTCAACGACGACTACCGGGACCCCGGCAGCCGGCGCACGAAGTACGGCGCGAAGCGCCAGCCGGTCCGCAACGGTGACGCCGCCAACCTCGCCACCCGGCTGCTCGGCCTGGGACGGATCCCGCACAGTGAGTTCGGCTTCGACCGACGCCTCGACGTCTCGTAGCCCCGTCGCGACGCGTCGCGCGTTGCGGGACGCACCCTTCGCCATCCGCGTGCCGACGGGCACACGCGGAGCGTAGGGCCGCCTTCGGGCGCTTACGCCGCGCGCGTTCCATGACGACACCCCTTCGCCCCGCTCCCGCACACGCGAGCGTAGGGTCCCTGATTTCTCCGAACCAGCGGGTCAAGACCTGATCAGCGGTTTCAGCCGATCAGCTCCATCGCGAGAGCACACTCGTCGTCTTCCTCGATGAAGAACCCCGGGTGGGGACCGGACACTCGAACGTCGAGCTCTTCCAGCCGCTCGCCACCGGGCACGTCGTCGCCGCCCGTGTCGAACAGGTAGGTCCAGGTGATGGCTCCGCGGTCGCGGAGGACGACATTGCCGTCCATGTCCCGCAGGACGAACGGTTGCCCGACCTCATGTGACACGAACTCGAAGATGGATCCGTCGACCCGGGTCGCCTTGATGTCTTGGAACACGGCGTCGGATGAGATCGTGACGAACTTCCCGTTCTCGGGGTTCGTCAACGTCTGGACGGCTGAGCTGTTGTCGTGGATGTAGAACGCCCCGGCAGTCTTGCCCTTCCCAGCTCGGATATGCCCTCTGCCGCTGAACTGCACGTCGACCTGGACCTCTTCGAGGCCGCAATAGGGGAAGGCGGCGTAATCCTCACCCTCGTACTGGAATCTCTCGTAGATCGTCGCGTTGGCCGGTCCGGCCACCACCAGCGTCGATGCGACACCGATCACCGCCGCGATCACGGCGTGCCGCCACGCAGGGCGATGCCCCTTCTGATGCGTGTACATGTGATCTCCTCCCTCATCCTGAAACCATCCAGTCTGGCCTCGGGCAGTCCGGCCCGCATGGCCCATTGGTGCTGTTCTCGTCGGCGACGCTGAGCGCAGCAGGCTCGCTCGAGAGCGTCTGGTGGGCGGGTCAGGTCCCGCGAATCGTGACCACCGCGAGAGACACATCGGACTCGGAGGTCGAGCACAGCCTCGGCACAGGGTTGCTGGGGATGGTCGAGACCGAACGATTCACTCGATCTCGACAAGGAGTCCCGATGAACAGATCCACCACCATCCGACGCGGCGTGGCCACCGGCATCGCCGGAGCTGGTCTGGCCCTGGGCGGACTCGGTATCGCCTCGGCGGCCGAGGACGGAGCCCAGTCCGACAGCTCGACGCCCGCCGCGAGTTCCGCAACCGACACCGGTTCAGCCGAGCGCAGCGAACGCGATCGCGGCCACGGCCCGGGGCGCGGTCATGGGCCCGGCGGCCCCGAGCTCGCCGAGGCCCTCGGCGTCAGTGAGACCGAGCTCCAGTCCGCACTCGAATCGGTCCGCGAGCAGCTCGAGCCGTCGCAGACCGACCGGTCCACCCCGCCGGCCGACGGTGAGCTCGAAGAGCGTCGTGGTCAGATGATCGACGCGCTCGCCGACGAGCTCGGCCTTTCCGCAGCCGAGGTCACCTCGGCCTTCGAGGAGCTGCAGCAGGGTCTCGCGGACGAGCGGCGTACCGCGCTGGGTGACCGGCTGGACGAAGCGGTCTCCGAGGGCGAGCTGACCGCCGAGGACCGGGCCTCCGTGCTGAAGGCCTTCGACGCCGGACTGCTCGGTGGTGGGCCAGGGGGAGGACGCGGGGCCCGCTGAGCCCGCCTCACCCCGGGCGGGGAGACACGCGAGGTCGTCGGGCGGAGCAACCTCAGGAGGCCCAGAGCTCGGAGCGCAGCGGCCACGGGTTGTGGCGGCACCCGTCGAGCCCCTTGGACTGCTGCATCATCACCGGGGCGAGCTTTCCGTCACCGCCGCAGCCGAGATGGCCGTGGCCCAGCCAGTGGCCGGTCTCGTGGTTGACGACCATGTGGCGATAGCCCCGCCGCGGCTTGTCGGCGTCGTTCCACGACGGGGTCGCCCTGCGCCAGCGCATCTGGTTGATGACGACGTAACGCCCCACCCGACAGCTCCACTGGGCGCTGCACACCGAGGAGAACGAGGGGACGGTGCTGGCCTCGGCCAGGACCACGGAGAAGTCGCCGCCCCGGGCGACGCGCTTGAACGCGACTCCGGCGGATCGCCAGCCGCGTGGGTCGGCGAACGTCTCGGCGACCTGCTGCCGGAAGACGTCCATCCCCGCGGTGATCGTGCCGCGCGTCTCGATGCGGTAGGTCGCGGTCCGCTTCAGCGCCACCCGGTGTCTGATCTTCCGCGGCGGGGACGAGACGCGACCGGTGCGGTAACCCTCCTTGGTCGTGGTGACCCGGACCCGGATCCGGTGCCCGACGTCCTCGGCGGCGAGCCGGTAGCGGCGCCCGTCCGCGCCACGGATCCGCTTCCCGTCCCGCAGCCACCGGTAGTTGAAGCTCCGACGCGACGGCGACCACGTCCCCGGGTCCGCGGTGACGAGCTTGGTGTACCGCGTCGTCCCCAGGACCCGGGGACGTTGGGTGACCGTCATGTCTGCACGCTTGACACGCGGCGTCGGCTCGCTGGTCGAGGTGCCGGTCTGGCCGGCCTCGTCGGTGGCGGTCACCCGGACCCGCAGGTGCTTGCGCAGGTCGTCGAGCCCGGGGCGGTACCGCCGTGCCGTGGCACCCGCGATCACCTCGCCCCCGCGGAGCCACTGGTAGTCGAAGGACAGGCCCTCGGCGGGCACCCAGGTGCCGGGCTCAGCCACCAGCGGATCCCGGAAGACCGGATCCCCTGCGATGGTCGGCGGAGAGCTCGCGAGGGGCGGTTCGGCGGTGCCGGCACTGGCGGGCAGGACGACCCCAGGAGCGAGCAGAGCCACCAGCAGGGCGGCGACGGCGACCACGCGATTCCTCATGCTGAAGAACCCTAGGGCGTGGGGCTGCCTACGCCCAGAGCTGTCCCTCGAGACGGCCCTCGGCCTCGTCGACCGTGCCCTCGTAGGCACCGGTGGAGAGGTACTTCCAGCCGCCGTCGCACACCACGAAGGCGATGTCGGCGCGCTCTCCCGCCTTGACCGCCTTGGCGGCCTGGCCCAGCGCGGCGTGCAGGATGGCGCCGGTCGAGACGCCGGCGAAGATCCCCTCGGTCTCGAGCAGCTCGCGCACCCGGCGTACGGCGTCGCGGGGTCCGACCGAGAAGCGGGTGTCGATCAGTGAGGCGTCGTACAGCTCCGGCACGAAGCCCTCGTCGAGGTTGCGGAGCCCATAGACCAGCTCGCCGTAGCGGGGCTCGGCGGCGACGATCCGCACGTCGGGCTTCTCGCGACGGAAGAACCTCGACACGCCCATCAGCGTGCCGGTCGTCCCGAGGCCGGCGACGAAGTGGGTGATCTCGGGCAGGTCGGCCAGCAACTCAGGACCGGTGCCCTCCTCGTGCGAGAGGGCGTTCGCGTCGTTGCCGTACTGGTACATCATCACCCAGTCCGGGTGGTCGGCCGCGATCTCCTTGGCGACCCGGACCGCCTCGTTGGAGCCGCCCGCGGCGGGGCTGGAGACGATCTCCGCGCCCCACATCCGCAGCAGCTGACGGCGCTCCTCCGAGGTGTTCTCCGGCATCACGCAGACCAGCCGGTAGCCCTTGAGCTGTGCGGCCATCGCGAGTGAGATGCCGGTGTTGCCGCTGGTGGGCTCCAACAGCGTGCACCCGGGGCGCAGCCGGCCGTCCTTCTCGGCGATCTCGATCATCTTCAGGGCCGGGCGGTCCTTGATCGAGCCGGTGGGGTTGCGGTCCTCGAGCTTGGCCCACAGCCGCACGTCGGGGCTGGGCGAGAGCCCCGGCAGCCCCACGAGGGGGGTGTTGCCGACCGAGGCGAGGAGGTCGTCGTACCGGGTCAAGGAACTACACAGCCGCGGGCTCTGCCTGAGGGCCGGCTCCGCCGGCCACGGCGGGCAGCACCACGATCTGGTCACCGTCACTGAGCTCGGCCTGCAGGCCGCCGAGGAAGCGCACGTCCTCGTCGTTGACGTAGACGTTGACGAACCGTCGCAGGTCCTCGTCGCCGTCCTTGGCCTCGAGCAGCCGCTCCTTGATCCCGGGGTGGCTCCCCTCGAGGTCGTCGATGAGCTCGGCCAGGCTCGCGCCGCTTCCCGTCACGGCCTTCTCGCCGCCGGTGTAGGTGCGCAGGATGGTCGGGATCCGGACCTCGATGGCCATCGGGATGCTCCTGTTCTGAGAGGGGTGGGACTAGGCGGATGAGTCGGCGACGGTGACCTCTTCCTCCGTCACCACGCCGTCGACGATCCTGTATGACCTGAACTCCACAGGGCCGTCGTTATTCCCGTGCTCGCGGGTGCTGACCAGCACGTAGTGGGCGTTCGGCTCCATCGCCAGACCGATGTCGGTGCGGCTCGGGTAGGCCTCGGTGGCGGTGTGGGAATGGTAGATCACGACCGGTTCCTCGTCCCGGTCGTCCATCTCCTTGTAGAGGTTGAGCAGGTCGGTGGAGTCGAACTCGTAGAACGTGGGGCTGCCCGCAGCGTTCACCATCTCCACGAGGCGTTCGGGCCGGTCACTGCCGGCCGGGCCCGCGACGACACCGCAGGCCTCGTCGGCGTGGTCCCGCTTGGCATGGGCGACGATCGCGTCGTACGTCGCTCGATCGAGGGTCAGCACCCCACCAAGGGTAGGGAGCCGGTCGTCACGCTCGCGCCGGGCCCACCATGTGGGCTCACGTGCGGCCGGTGGGTCAGCTGCTCAACGCCTCGACGAGCGTCTCCTGGAGGTAGCCGACCCATTGGTAGATGTCGTGCGCCTGGGAGCGGGGGTCGTCGTCGTCCATGGCCAGCCAGACGTCGTCGTCGTCCTCCTCGACCCCGAGCCTGGTGGCGAGCGCCAGTCGCAGGTCGGTGAAGGAGCACAGCCACGCCTCGGCGGTCGGCTCCTCCATCTCGACGTCGATGACCAGCCCGTCCTCACTGAGCTCGGCCGGCAGCCCGGCCTCCTCCAGGGTGTCGATGATCACGCCGGCACCGGCCGCCTTGCCGTCCCTGAGCGCACCCTCGGTGAAGCGACGGAACTCGGCCGCCGACTCCTCGTCCTCGAGGTAGGCGGTGGGGAACAACCGGGCCAGCACCGGGTCCTCCGGCTCGGACGTCGGGCCGCTGAAGTCGAGCATCGCCTCGAAGGCGTCGTCGGACACCCTCGGCACCGCCGCCTCGTTGCGCAGCAGCTCCACCAGCTGCGAGGCCAGTGAGCGCAGCAGGTCGGCCTCGAAGCCGCTGAACGTGGCGATGATGTGGCCGCTGCGACGGTGGCGGGCGAACTCGCTCATTGTTCGGGGTCCCCGCGGAATCGGGAGCGCAGCGAGTGATTGCGTGGGGTGTTCATTGCTTCTCCATGGTCGCCCACAGGCCGTACCCGTGCATCGCCTGGACGTCGCGCTCCATCTCCTCGCGCGAGCCGGTGCTGACCGCGGACCTGCCGTCCTCGTGGACCTCCATCATCAGCTTCTCGGCCTTCGACTTGTCGTAGCCGAAGTACTTCTGGAAGACGTAGGCGACGTAGGACATCAGGTTGACCGGGTCGTTCCACACGACGGTCACCCAGGGTTTGGCGACCACGGTGACCTCGTCGGGTGTCAGGGTCGGCTCGACCTCGACCGGGCTGGCAGCGGACACACGCACATGGTGGCACAGTGACTGCCGTGACTGAGGCACAGCCATGACCGGGGCACTCCTGACCGACCACTACGAGCTCACGATGCTCCAGGCGGCGCTGGCGGCGGGCACCGCCGACCGCCGCTCGGTGTTCGAGCTCTTCCCCCGCCGCCTCCCCGAGGGGCGGCGTTACGGCGTGGTCGCCGGAGTCGGCCGGGCACTCGATGCGATCGAGGGGTTCCGCTTCGACGACGAGGCGCTGGAGACACTGCGCGCGGGCGAGGTCGTCGATGAGCCGACGCTGGCCTGGCTGGCCGGCTACCGGTTCTCCGGTGACGTCTCCGGGTACGCCGAGGGCGAGGCCTACTTCCCCTACTCGCCGCTGCTGGTGGTCGAGTCGACGTTCGCCGAGGCGGTGCTCCTGGAGACGGTGCTGCTCTCGATCTACAACCATGACTCGGCCATCGCCTCCGCCGCCTCCCGGATGACCCTGGTGGCGGGTGAGCGTCCCTGCATCGAGATGGGCTCACGCCGCACGCACGAGGAGGCCGCGGTCGCGGCGGCGCGGGCGGCGTACCTCGCGGGCTTCGCCTCCTCGTCCAACCTGGCGGCCCGGCAGCGGTACGGGGTGCCGACGGCGGGGACCTCCGCCCACTCCTTCACGCTGCTGCACGACACCGAGGCGGACGCGTTCCGGGCCCAGGTCGACTCGCTCGGCGTGGGCACCACCTTGCTGGTCGACACCTACGACATCGCCGAGGCGGTCCGGCTGGGGGTGGAGGTGGCGGGCACCGGGCTCGGCGCGGTCCGCATCGACAGCGGAGACCTCGGGGTCCTGGCGCGACAGGTCCGCGACCAGCTCGACGCACTCGGCGCGACGAGTACCCGCATCGTGGTGACCAGCGACCTGGACGAGCACGCCATCGCCTCGCTCGCTTCCGCCCCGGTCGACGCGTACGGCGTGGGCACCCAGCTGGTCACCGGGAGTGGTCATCCCACGTGCGGTTTCGTCTACAAGCTGGTCGCCCGAGCCGGTGCCGACGGCACCCTGGCAGCGGTCGCCAAGAAGAGCCAGGACAAGGGATCCGTGGGCGGCCGCAAGTTCGCGCTGCGCCGACTCGACGCCCGTGGCGTCGCGGAGGCGGAAGTGGTCGGCATCGGCACGCCGCCCGAGAACGACGGGGACGATCGCCCACTGCTCGTGCCGCTGGTGAAGAGCGGTGAGGTCGTGGGCCGCGAGCCGCTGTCGGCGGCCCGCGACCGGCACGCGGCGTCGCGGTCCGAGCTGCCCCTGGCCGCGCAGCAGATGAGCCGGGGCGAGCCGGTGATCGAAACGATTACGCTCGCTCCATGACGCGTGCGCTCATCGTTGTCGACGTCCAGAACGATTTCTGCGAAGGAGGTTCGCTGGCGGTGACCGGCGGGGCGCGGGTCGCCAGCGACATCTCCGAGATGCTGCACCTGCGGAGCGCCGGCGCACCCGAGGCTCCCGTCTACGCCCAGCTCGTGGCGACCAGGGATCATCACATCGCGCCCGGCGACCACTGGTCCAGGGAACCCGACTTTCGCGACAGCTGGCCGGTCCACTGCAAGGTCGGCACCGACGGTGAGGCCTTCCACCCCAACCTGGACCCGCAGCCGTTCGACTCGATCTTCCTCAAGGGTGAGTACCAGGCGGCGTACTCCGGGTTCGAAGGTCGCAACGCCGACGGCGTCGCGTTGGCCGCCTGGTTGCGCGAGAGAGGCATCACCCAGGTCGACGTGTGCGGCCTGGCGACCGACTACTGCGTGCGCGCCACCGCACTCGATGCCGTGCGCGAGGGCTTCACGACGCGGCTGCTGCTCGACCTGTGCGCGGGCGTGGCCGAGGAGTCCACCTCGGCGGCACTGGCCGAGCTGGAGGCGGCGGGTGTCTCGGTTGGCTGATCTCGAGACCCGCGTGGCCGAGGGCGCGCTGTGGGTCACGGTGAACCGGCCGGACGTCTCCAACGCCCTGTCCGAGGGCATGGCCGATGACCTGGCCGCGGTCCTCGAGCGGGCGACCTCGGACGACACCGTCCGCGTGGTCGTCGTGACCGGTGCCGGTGACGCCTTCAGTGCCGGCCTGGACATCGCCGGCGACGACGCCCACGCCCAGTTCGACTCCACCACCCTGGATCGCGCGAACCGCATCATCCGGGCGATCACCACCCTCGACAAGCCCGTGGTCGCGGCCGTCAACGGCGTCGCCGCCGGCGTCGGCTGCTCCGTGGCCCTCGCGGCCGACGTCGTGGTGGCCCGTGAGTCCGCGACCTTCCTGCTGGCCTTTTCCCGGATCGGGCTGATGCCGGACGGCGGGACGAGCGCGACCGTCGCGGCCTCCATCGGTCGGGCTCGCGCGATGCGGATGGCCCTGCTGGCCGAGCCGATGTCGGCTCGGGAGGCTCACGCTGCCGGCCTGATCGCCGCGGTCGTCCCCGACGACGAGTTCGAGGCCGAGGTCGCCCGCATCGTCCGCCGGCTCGCCGGCGGCCCGCCGCTCGCCTTCGCCGCCACCAAGAAGGCGATCAACGCGGCTGCCCTCGCCGGGCTCGACGAGGCCCTCGAGCGCGAGCGGAGCGGTCAGATGGTGCTGCTGCGGACCACCGACGTGGCCGAGGGCATGCGGGCGTTCACCGAGAAGCGGCGACCCCACTTCCGCGGCGAGTAGACCGACCCCCCAAGAACCCCTTGACAGTCCACCCTGTCGCGGCCGATACTCCCCAATAACCATTGGAGGGTCAGATGACCGACGACGCCACCCAGGCGCTCCGCGCGACCGCCCACCCGGTGCGACTGCGGATCCTGTCCCTGCTGACCGGCGCGGAGCTCAGCGCCGCCGACGTGGCCCGCGAGCTCGACCTGACGCATGCGAATGCGTCGTACCACCTGCGTCTCCTGCTCGACGCCGGCCAGCTCGTCGTCGCCTCCGAGGAACGGATCCGGGGCGGGGTCGCGAAGCGCTACCGGCACCCCTGGCAGGACCAGGGCACCAGCGGGAGGTCCACGCCCGCCGGGCGCGCCGCGTGGGCGCGGGCGATGGCCGCCGAGCTGGTCCGCCGGGTCGGCGAGTGGGGCGGGCGTCCCGGCACGTTCACCGATGCCGAGCTCTGGGTCAGCGAGGAGGACTACGCGGCGGTCCGCGCGTCGTTGCTGGACGCCGCCAACCGACTTCACGCGTCCGCCCGGCCTCCGCGCACGGAGGGCACCCTCAAGGTCGCGATGACCGCTGCTCTCTTCGAGATGCGACCGACAGACGATCCGACATGACCTGGCAGGAGTCGCTCACCCCGCTGCGCGACCGCCGCTTCCGGTTCTTCTTCGCCTCCCGGGCAGTCAACATCTGGGGGACCACGATGGCACCGGTCGCCCTCGCCTTCGCGGTGCTGTCGGTCGAGGACAGCGCCGCCGCCCTGGGGCAGGTGCTGGCGGCCCGCAGCATCCCGATGGTGCTCTTCCTGCTGCTCGGCGGGGTGATCGCCGACCGGCTCGGCCGCCGCCTGGTGATCCAGGTGTCCAACGCCGTCGCGGTGCTGACGCAGGCCACGGCCGCGGCGCTCGTGATCTCCGGTCACGCCGAGCTGTGGCAGCTCATCGTGATCGAAGCGGTCAACGGCACCGCTGCGGCGACGTCGTTCCCCGCGATGCAGGGCATGATCCCGCAGCTGGTGCCCCGGCCCCAGCTGCAGTCGGCGAACGCGCTGCTCTCGATGGCGCGGGGTGCCCTCTTCGCGATCGGCCCGACGACCGCCGCGGTGCTGGTGGTGACCGTGGGCCCGGGTTGGGCGCTGGCCGCCGACGCGACCCTGTGGCTGATCGCCCTGGTGCTGCTGCTGCCCGTCCGGGTCCCCCACCACGCCCCCGCGGCCGGGTCCAGCGTCGTGCACGACCTGCGCGAGGGCTGGACCCTGTTCCGGACCACGACCTGGTTGTGGGTGGTCGTCCTCGCCTTCGGCGCCCTCAACGCGATCAGCTCCGGTGCCCTGCTCACCCTCGGGCCGGGGTTGGCCAGGGACACGATCGGCATCACCGGCTGGGGGTACGTGCTCTCTGCGGAGGCGATCGGTCTGATCGTCACCGGCATCGTCATGCTGCGGGTGTCGATCCGCTATCCGTTGCGGGCCGGCATGATCGGCTGCCTGTTCCTCGCCGCACCGCTGCTGATGCTCGGCCTCGGGCCACAGCTGGTGCCCCTCGTGGTCGGCATGTTCATCGCCGGCGCGGGCCTGGAGGTCTTCGGGCTGGGCTGGAGCCTGGCCATGCAGGAGCACATCCCCCTCGAGATGCTGTCGCGTGCCTCCTCCTACGACGCGCTCGGCTCGATGGTCGCGGTCCCGATCGGCCAACTGACCTTCGGCCCCCTGGGCGAGTCGTTCGGCACCCGACCGGTGCTGGTGGCCAGCGGGCTCGCGTACGCCGCGATCTGCCTGCTCACGTTGACCTCCCGATCGGTCCGCAACCTGGAGCGGGCGGTGGCGGAGCCGGTCAGGAGCACCACTTCGCCACCAGCGCCCGCAGGACAGTGACATTCCGGTTCGTGGCGACGCCCATCGCCTTCTCGACCTCGGCGTTGGTCAGGCGCGCGGTGTGGTACTCCTCGCCCAGGAGCAGGTGGACCGCCCGGCCCCGGACCACGGCCTGCTCGCCCTCGCCCGCCGGCGGCCTCGAGCACGCTGATCGCGGCGGGGGTGGGCGGCTCCTTGAGCAGTGACACGTAGTGACGGCCGCCTCCCGCGCGGTCGGCGTCGATCTCGTCGGCGTCGACCGCGACCTGCCGCAGCTCGGCGGGGGTGAACACGATGGTGGGGACCGCGAACCCACGGTCGGTCTCGTAGGCCCGCTCCAGCGTGGCTTCGACCTTGGCGCGCGAGCGCAGCGAGGTCGTGAGCAGCACGTTGCCGGTGTTGATGTGGGTCGCCACGCCCGTCGCGCCGGCGGCCTCGGTCGCGGCGACGATGTCGGCCTTGGCGAACTTCCGGGTGGCTCCGAGGTTGATGGCCCGCAGGAACGCGACGTACGTCGGCATGCGTTCCATCCTGCCCGAGCCCGGCCGGACATGACGACAGGCGCCCGGTGGTGTTCCGGGCGCCTGTCGGTGTCGACGGGTCGTCGACGGGGTGGTGCTTACTTGGTGTTGACGGTGATCGTCGCGATGCCGACCAGCAGGCCCGGCTTGACGGCGTCGGTCTTGAAGACGTCGTTCAGCACCGGGGCCGCGACCTCGGAGATGGTCACCTTGGTGCCCTGGAGGATGGCGGTGTCGCCCTCGGCCTTCAGCGGGTTCAGGGTGCGACCGTCCAGGTTGAAGACGGCGACGCTGGAGGCGGCCACCTCACCGTTGACGGAGACGTCGCCGTAGACCTTCGAGACGCCCGGGTCCACGTTGAGGTTCGTGATCTCGACGGTGGTCTTGCCGGCGGTCAGGGACAGCCCGGAGTTCTCGTGCTGGACCTGGCCGATCACGTAGGGGTCGACCTCGCCCTTGGCGAAGACGGTGACGTTGCCGCCGGTGATCGGGAAGATGAGCGAGCCGTCCTCGAGCTTGGCGTCACCGACGACGCCCGGGGTCAGCTTGAGCTGCGTGAGGGCGTCAACGAAGCCCTGGTCCAGCGCGACGGCGGTGTCCTGGCCCGACAGCGCGGGGATGGCCGCGACGGCCTTGGGCTCGGCCTGCGACTGGGTCTGCTCCGAGTCGGAGCTGGCGCCGGCGTCATCGCTGCAGGCAGCCAACGGGAAGGCGAGCAGCGCGGTGACGGCCAGGGTGGCCACGGACTTGCGGTTCAGGAGGTTGGTGCGCACGGTGTGCACCCCTTTCGGATCGGTGGGACGGTGCAATCTGCTCCGTCGACACCAGGGGTTCGGTCCGGTGCCCGCATCGGATGGGAAATCCGCAGGATTTCAGGAGACCCTCAGGAACGGCGTGACCCACGACACGCCCGCACGCTCGGCCCTGCCTCGGCTGCTTCAGCCGTCGTAGGCTCGCGTCGTGCCGTGCGACTACTGCGGGGAGCTGTTCGACCCCATCTCGACCCGATGGCTCTGCCCCCACTGCCACATGAAGGCCAACTGCTGCAGCGGCGCGCCGCTTCCTCCCAGAGGCACCGACGACGACGACGCGATCACGCACACCATGGGACGCCGCCCACCCGGCCCCTGACTCTCACCTCGCCACGGTTGCGCACCGCGCCAGGACGTCATACGAACCGTGGCCTATAGCGCTCGAACCGTATGACGTCCCGAGAGTCGCTCAGAGGTTGCCGCGGAGGTCCTGCTCGCGCTCGATCGCCTGGAAGAGTGCCTTGAAGTTGCCCTTCCCGAAGCCGAGCGAGCCGTGCCGCTCGATGAACTCGTAGAAGACCGTCGGCCGGTCGCCCATCGGCTTGGTGAAGATCTGCAGCAGGTAGCCGTCCTCGTCGCGGTCGACCAGGATCTTGCGCTTCTTCAGCTCCTCGATCGGCACCCGGACGTCGCCGATGCGCTCGCGGAGTGCCGGGTCGTCGTAGTAGCTGTCAGGGGTCTCGAGGAACTGGATGCCGTGGTCACGCAGGACGTCGACGGTGCGCAGGATGTCGCCGGTGGCGAGCGCGATGTGCTGGCAGCCGGCACCGTCGTAGAACTCGAGGTACTCGTCGATCTGCGACTTCTTCTTGGCGATCGCGGGCTCGTTGAGGGGGAACTTCACCCGGTGGTTGCCGCTCGCGACGACCTTCGACATCAGCGCCGAGTAGTCGGTGGCGATGTCGTCGCCGATGAACTCGGCCATGTTCGTGAAGCCGAGCACCTTGTTGTAGAACTCGACCCACTCGTCCATCCGGCCCAGCTCGACGTTGCCGACGCAGTGGTCCACGGCCTGGAACAGCCGCTTGGGGTGGCCCTCGCGCCGGGTCACGGTCGTCGTGGCGGCCACGAAGCCGGGCAGGTAGGGGCCGTCGTAGCGCGAGCGGTCGACCAGGCTGTGCCGGGTCTCGCCGTACGTCGCGATCGCGGCCATCCGCACCGTGCCGTGCTCGTCGGAGATGTCGTAGGGCTCGTCGAGGATGGTGGCCCCCACCGACCGCGCGTGCTCGATGCACCGGTCGACGTCGGGCACCTCCAGCGCCAGGTCGACCACGCCGTCGCCGTGCTTGCGGTGGTGCTCGAGCAGCGGCGAGTCGGGGCTGACCCCGCCGGCGAGCACGAACCGCGCCGAGCCCGAGCGCAACACGAACACCTTGGCGTCGCGCAGCCCGTTCTCCGGACCCCGGTAGGCCTCGAGCTCCATGCCGAAGGCGAGCTGGTAGAAGTTCGCGGCCTGGGTGGCGTTGCCCACCACGAAGCAGATCGCGTCCATCGCGATGACGGGGAACGGGTCGCTGCTGGCGTCGTACTCGACCAGCCCGACCAGCTGCTGGAGCTGCTCGAGCGTCAGCCCGGCCTGCTCCTCCTCGGTGGTGAGGACGGTGAGCGTCGAGTTCGTGGAGGTGTCGGTCATGGCACCAGCCTGTCGAAATCTGACAACCTGTGCAACAGTACGGCGAGCACCTGGACAGATTGCACAGCAAAGGGGCCTCTGGTGGATGATCTGGATGGCAGATTGATCGCGATCTTTGCGCGCGAGCCGAGGCTCGGCGTGCTCGAGGCCTCGCGCCGGCTCGACGTCGCGCGGGGCACGGTGCAGGCGCGGCTCGACAAGCTCATGGCGTCGGGGGTGATCACGGGGTGGGGTCCCGACCTCTCGCCCGAGGCGCTGGGCTATCCGGTGACCGCGTTCTTGACTCTCGAGATCCGGCAGGGTGCCGGTCACGACACCGTCGCGCGCCATCTCGAGACGATTCCGGAGGTGCTCGAGGCGTTCACCATCACCGGCGCCGGTGACATGTGGGCGCGGGTGGTGGCGCGCTCCAACGTCGACCTGCAACGGGTCATCGACCGGGTGCTGAACGATCCCGCGATCGTGCGTTCCTCGACCGTGATCGCGCTCGCGACCCAGGTGCCCTACCGGGTGGTGCCGTTGGCGCTCAGCTGACCGGCCCTGCGTGACGCCGGCTAGCGCAGCAGTCGCGCCAGGTGGTCGGCCGCCTCGGCGACGATCGGGCCGAGCTTGTTCACATCGAGGTCGACCAGGGTGACGACCCCGACACTGGCCTCCAGTCCCGAGACACCGCGCACCGGCGCGGCCAGCCCGCGCGCCCCGGCTTCGAGCTCACCGGCCGTCGCGACGTACGGCGGCCCGTGCTCGGTCCGCAACGCGAGGATCGCCTTGCCGGCGGCGCCGCGGGTCAGCGGATGGCGGGCGCCCACGCGATAGCTGACGTGGAAGTCGGTCCACGAGGGCTCGATCACCGCCAGCGCCAGCGCCTCGTCGCCGTCGGCCACGGTCAGGTGGGCCGTGCAGCCGACGCGTTCGGCCAGTCGGCGGAGCACCGGGATGGCCACGTCGCGCAGCACCGGCTGCACCGCGGTCGCCAGCTGGAGCACGCCCAGCCCCACGTGGAGTCGGCCCTGTCCGTCGCGGCGGATCAACGCGTGCTGCTCCAGCGTGCTGACGAGTCGGTAGACGACGGTGCGGTTGATCGCGAGGGTCTCGGCCAGCGCCGTGACCGTCAGCCCCTGGGGTGCGGCGGCGAGGGCGATCAGCACCCGGATCCCCCGGTCCAGGGTCTGCGAGGTCTCGGCCGCCATGGTCGTGACTGTAGCGAGGTCCCGGGCCGGGCCCTCCGGTCAGGACGTGCGCCGGCTCGCCCAGTCGCGGACCCGGTCGATCCTGGCCTGCAGCTGCCCGGCGTTCGCGATCGCGGCCGCCGGCCCGCCACAATCCTTGCGGAGCGCGGCATGGGTGATGCCGTGGGCCTGCCCGGTGCGGTGGTGCCAGGCAGCGACCAGCCCGTTCAGCTCGCGCCGCATCACGGCGAGCTGCTCGTGGGTCGCGACCTCGTCCACGCTGTCCGACTCGGCCTCGGGCCGACGCCGGGAAGCCCGCTCCTGCTGCCGGTGGTGCAACAGCTCGCGCATCTGGTCGGGCTCGAGAAGACCGGGGATGCCGAGGAAGTCCATCTCCTCCTCGGAGCCGACGTGCACCTCCTCGGAGTGGCCGAACGAGTCGCCGTCGTAGAGGACGTGGTCGAAGCGGGCCTCGGAGCCGAGCGCCTGGTAGCCCGGCAGCGCCAGCTCCTCCGACGCACCCTCCCCGGCCTCGGCGGCGGCGAGCAGGGCCCGCTCGGCGGCGAAGATGTCGTCCTCGTTCTTGATCGTGCGACCCAAGACGTGGTCGCGTTGCGCCTCGAGCTCGGCGGCGTAGCCGAGCAGGGTCGGCACCGACGGCAGGAACACCGACGCGCTCTCGCCGCGGTTGCGGGCCCGGACGAAGCGGCCGACGGCCTGTGCGAAGAACAGCGGCGTTCCGGTCGTGGTGGCCCAGACGCCGACCGCCAGACGCGGGACGTCGACGCCTTCGGAGACCATCCGGACCGCGACCATCCAGCGCTTCTCGTTGCCGCTGAACTCGGAGATCTTCTTCGACGCCGCCTTCTCGTCGGAGAGCACCACGGTCGGCTTCTCACCCGCGATCTTGGCCAGGAGCGTGGCGTAGGCGCGTGCCGAGTCCTGGTCGGTGGCGATCACCAGCCCCCCGCGTCGGGCACGTGCCGACGCACCTCCGAGAGCCGCTTGTCGGCCGCCGCGAGCACCGACGGCATCCACGACCCCTCGGGGTCGAGGGCGGTGCGGAGCGCCTGCGCGGTGAGGTCCTTGGTGAGGGGCTCGCCCAGCCTGGCGGCCACCTCGTCGCCGGCGCGGGTGCGCCACTGCATGTCGCCGGAGTAGGCCAGGAACAGCACCGGGCGCACCACGTGGTCGGCGAGCGCGTGGGCGTAGCCGTAGGTGAAGTCGGCGACGCTGACACGGACGCCGGCTCCCTCCTCGGGGACGGGCTGGTAGGTGACGAACGGGATCGGGTTGACGTCGGAACGGAACGGGGTGCCGGTCAGGGCCAGCCGGCGGGCCGCCGGCTGGAACGCTTCGCGGACTCCCTCACCCCAGGACAGGGCATCACCCGCGTGGTGCACCTCGTCGAGGATGACGAGCGTCTTGAAGCGCTCGGTGCGGATCCGCATCGCCAGCGGGTTGACCGCCACCCCGGCGTACGTCACGGCGACCCCGACGAAGTCGGTCGACGTCTTGCCCTTGCCGGCGCTGTAGGTCGGGTCGAGCGGGATGCCGGCGCGGGCGGCGGCCTCGGCCCACTGGTTCTTCAGGTGCTCGGTCGGCGCGACCACGATGATCCGGTCGACGAGCCGGCGACCGATCAGCTCGGCGGCGACCGAGAGCGCGAACGTGGTCTTGCCGGCTCCCGGCGTCGCCACCGCGAGGTAGTCGCGGGGAAGGCGGTCGAAGTAGTCGTGCATCGCGGCGGTCTGCCACGCCCGTAGCGAGGTGGCCGTGCCCCAAGCCGCGCGGTCGGGCCACGCGGGTGAGAGGGGGACCGGCTCGAGCCGTCCCGTCACTCCCCAGATCCCGGGCCAGGTCCCTGGCCGGAACCGCCGTCGCCCTTCATCTGCTCCCAGACCTCTTTGCAGGCGGGGCAGACCGGGAACTTCTCGGGAGCGCGACTCGGGACCCAGACCTTGCCGCAGAGCGCGATCACCGGCGTCCCCATCACCATCGCCTCGGTGAGCTTCTCCTTCGGGACGTAGTGGGAGAAACGCTCGTGGTCTCCCTCGTCCGTCGGGACGGTACGACGGTCCTCGATCGTGTCGGTGTTGGTGCCAAATCCGAGGGAAGTCATGATGCGGCCAGTCTAGTTCAATCCAGTGTCGGCGGGCCGGGTGGAGTGCCAGGCGAGTTGCCCCGGCTGGCGGCGCAGCACGTCACGCCAGAGATCGGCACAGTCCTCGCGGAACACGTCCGGCGGCTGGGCCGGGACGACGTACCAGCTGCCCTCCTCGATCTCGTCGTCGAGCTGCGCGGCCCCCCAGCCGGCGTAGCCGGCGAAGATCCGCATCCCGGCGAGCGAGCCGTCGACCAGCTCGACCGGCGTGTCCAGGTCGACCATGCCGAGGGCCCCGTCGACCTCCCGGAAACCCACCGGTACGTCGCCGGCGTCGAGCAGCCAGCCGACCGCCAACGCACCCTCGGTGCTGACCGGGCCGCCCTGGAAGAGGACCTCGGGCTCGGCCACCACGTCGCGCCAGTCGGCGAGGACCTCGCTGACCGCGACCGGCGTCGGCCGGTTGAGCACCACGCCGAGCGCGCCGTCGGCGTCGACGTCGAGCAGCAGCACGACCGCGGCGGCGAAGTTGGGGTCGACGAGCTGGGGGGTCGCGACCAGCAGCATGCCCGCTCGGGGCTCCTGCACGGTCGAGGTCATGAGCCCATCATGACCGACCAGGTCGACGCAGACGACAGGCCCGGCTGTCGGGTCCGTGTCGGATCCGGGTCGGACCTGCAACGGAAGGTCAGGCGGCGAGAGCCGCCTTGAGCCGGCCGATCAGGGTGGGCGCCGCGTGCGCACCCGGGGCCCGGACGACGCGGCGGCGGGCCCGAGCCTGCTGCTCGATCTGGGCTCCCACGCGGGCAGCACCGGGGGCGGCGATGCCGGCCAGGCCGGCATTCACGGCCAGCCACGCGTGCTCCTTGTCCGTCGCGACGGCCATCGCCTCGGCCATCGCGTCGTCGAGCGGGGCCTCGCGGTGGCGGTCCACGATCGCGCGGATGCCGGGGAGCTCGGCGGCGGTGTCCCGCCACGCCGCGATCACGGCCTGCTCGAGGTCGAGCGGCTGACCCAGCAGCTCGCGGTCGATGTGGCCGGCGAGGCGGGTGTGCCAGCGCAGCTGGAGGGCGCCGAGCAGGTCGAGCTCGCCGGTGAACGCGGTGCGGACGCCGTCGACGTCCATCGGCAGCGCGCCGTCCTGGTGGGCGTCGGCCTCCGCGGACACGTCGCGCAGGATCTCTCCGCGGGTCCGGTAGCTGTTCCAGGTCATGGTCGACTCCTTCGGCGAATCGGTGGACTCACATACCGTTGGTACGTACTCAGAGTACGGTCACATACTTTCGGTATCCAAAATTGCGCCACCGTGATCTGACTCACGGCCAGGACCCGCCCTCGCCTACACTCCCCCGAATGAGCAAGGCCACGGTGTCCAAGCTGGTGCCACGCGTGCCGTCCCGGCGACAGCAGTACTCCGCGGCGACTCGTCGCGCGCTGATCGACATGGGCGAGCAGCTCTTCACCGAGCACGGCTACGCCGCCGCGTCCCTGGACGCGATCGTGGCCGGCGCCGAGGTCACGAAGGGCGCCCTCTACCACCACTTCAGCGGCAAGCAGGCGCTGTTCGAAGCGGTCTTCGAGCGGGTCGAGGTCGAGGCCTCCCGCGCCATCACCGACTCCCTGAAGGGCCACGACGACCCGTGGGCGAAGGCCTTGGCAGGGCTGCGGGCGTTCCTGGACATCGTCCAGCAACCGGTCTACCGGCGGATCGTGATCCTCGAGGGTCCCGCCGTGCTGGGATACGCCCGCTTCCGCGAGCAGGAGGGCCGCTCCACCTTCGCCAACGTGCTCGAGATCGTCGGCTCGGTCCTCGAGGCGGGTGAGTGGCACCTGCAGGAGGAGATGACCGAGACCTTCACGCGGATCTTCTTCGGCGCGATGTCCTCGGCCGGCGAGTCGGTCTCGACCAGCGAGGACCCGATCGCCGCCGCACGGCGGGTCGAGGCCGCGATCACGTTCATCCTGGCCGGCATGCAGCTGCTCGCCGAGAGCGGCGTCGAGCTGCCGGCCATCGCCACCGACTGACTCACTGGCTGATGCCGAACTCGGTCGCAAGCACTGCGGCTCCGACCTAGAGTCGAACTGCGCATGCCGTGTTCAAGGCGGGTTCGCCCTCCGTGCGGACACGGGAACGCGTGGAGCGTCAGGCATGGCGCTGGACAGCGGCCACGTACAGGCCCGGCATGCGTATGCAACGAAGGCATCCGATCATGCCGCGATTCGCGCGCCTGCTAGGCCAAGGTGAGTCACGGAGGCCGGACCGCCAGCACGTCATCCGATTCGGGCGCTATAGGCCACGGTTCGGATGACGTCTTGGCGCACTCATCTGCTGCCTTGTGCGGTCGCGCAGAGACAGGCACTTGCCACGGTCCGGAACGCACGCCGTTGAGGCGGAAGAGCAGCCAGATCGATGCGTCGGCTGATCTGCTGGACCGCGCTTTCGGCCGCGTGGGTGACCTGACGGGACATTGGGTCCACCTCCTCCTCGTCAGCTGCCGGGTGCGCTTCGAAGGGTGTGCTGTCGCTCGAGCGCCGGCAGATCCATCGGTTGCACTAGAGGAGCGGCATGGACCGGGTACGACACCCGATCAGCGACTGGTGGGCGACTGCGCACACAACGCTCGGGCGCACTCACATGCCGCGATTCGCGCGCCTGCTAGGCCAAGGTGAGTCATCGGAGGCCGACTGCTGCGGACCGCCGTACGATTCGGCGCTATAGTCCACCGTTCGTAGTGACCGCCGTCGGCGTCACTCATCTGCCGCGATTCGGCGGACCAGGGACCCACTCAGTCAGTTGAAGCTGAGGGTGCCGCCGACCTGCGGGACGAGCTCGATCCAGGTGTGACCGGCGGGGACGCTCAGCTTCCCCTTCTTGGTGGCCAGGCTGATCGTGTCGCCGAGGCCGTCCTTCTCCCACGTGCCCTGGACGACCTTGCCGCCGTGGAACAGGAACGCGGCACCCTTGCCCTCGAGCTTGGTCTCCGGCACCGGGTTGCCGGCGGGGTCCTTGTAGCCGGCGTCGCCGACCTGCACCCGCAGCACCAGAACCGTGTCGGCCGGGAACTCGTCACCCTCCGCGGCGTACGAGTTCTCGTTGACGTAGCCGCCCTTCTGGAAGACCCAGTTGGAGGTCCGGCTCCCGAACCCGGCGGCGATCCGGGTGGCCTTCTTCCCCTTGGGAAGGTCGGCGCTCGTGCCCCAGGGCAGGTAGTCGTCGGGCCTGGCCTCCTTGGCGTCCTTCTGGGCATCGAGCAGCGTCCGCAGGTTCGCCATCAGGTTGTACGGCGAACTGCGGTCGCCCGCCCGGGAGAACCCGGCGGCGCCTTCGCCGAAGAACTTGATGCCGGCCTGGGTGAGGCGCTGGATCGTGACGGGAGCGGCACCACTCGTGACCACCTGGGCGTCGACCGGGGAGACGATGCCGATGTCGCTGGCGCGCATCGAGCGCACCGGGCCGACGGTGCCGGGGATGTCGGAGTAGAAGAACACCGCGAGCCGCGTCATCCCACCCTCGACGAGCTCCTCGACGACGAGGTCCGCCGAGCCGAGACCGACCTGCGGCGCGCTGGACTCGGTGTTGTCGATCTTGGTCACCATGACCGGATGGGTCTGGGCGGACGACTCGTCGGCGGGGACGTCGAGACCGGTGAGGGGCCAGGTCGAGAGGAACTGTCGACGCCCTCCGCGATCTCCTGACCGGCGACGGCCTCTTCCTCGGGGGTCTCTTCGTCCCCGCTGCACGCCGCCAGCACGAGGCTGGCGGTGAGGAGGGCGGCGGTGGTGGTCAGGCGTAGGCGACGCACGGGATCGGTCTCCGATGGTTCGGGGGTGGTGCGGGGTCAAGTGTGGGGTCTTGCGGCGCCCCGTCGGAGCAGGCGCGCCCTGCTGGTCAGCCGAGCTTGGCGCCGCCGTCGACGTACAGCGTCTGGCCGGTGATGTACGACGCCTCGTCGCTGCAGAGGAACGCCGCCGCGGCCGCGATGTCCTCGGGGTACCCGACCCGACGGACCGGGTTGGACTCGGCGCTCATGGCGCGGAACTCCTCGACCGGGATCCCCAGCCGTACTGCCGTGGCGTCGGTCATGTCGGTGGCGATGAAGCCGGGGGCGATCGCATTGGCGTTCACCCCGAACGGGCCGAGCTCGAGACCCAGGGTCCGGGTGAGGCCCTGGATCCCCATCTTGGCGGCCGAGTAGTTGGCCTGGCCGCGGTTGCCCAGCGCCGAGACACTGGAGAGGTTCAGGATCTTGCCGTACTTCTGGGCCACGAAGTGCTTCTGGGCGGCCTTGGTCATCAGGAACGCGCCGCGCAGGTGGACGCCGATGACCATGTCCCAGTCGTCCTCGGTCATCTTGAAGAGCAGGTTGTCGCGGGTGATGCCGGCGTTGTTCACCAGGATGTGGATGCCACCGAGCTCGGCCACGACCTTGTCGACGGCAGCCTCGACGCTGCGCAGCGTCGGTGACGTCGCAGCCGATGCCGACGTGGCTGGTCTTGGGATGGTCTGCGCCGGGGAGCGCCGCGGCGGCCTTCTTGGCAGCTTCCTGGTCGAGGTCGATGACCGCGACCCGGGCACCTTCCTGGGCGAACCGCTGGGCGGTGCCGTAGCCGATGCCGCGCGCGGATCCGGTGATCACGGCGACGCGTCCGTCGAATCGACCCATCTTCAGCTCCTGTGACTCAGTTGATCGGGGGCAGTGGTGCGCCCGTCACTGTAGGACGGCCGAGAGCCGGGCGGCGAACCGGGCGGCGTCCTCCTCGTCGGCGTACCTGGTGCGCGGCCAGAAGAAGCCACGGAGCCCGTCCCCTTCGGGTACGCGGCACCACGTGCAGGTGAAGGTGGGGCACCGACTGGCTCACGGTGTTGTTGATCGCCACGAAGCTCCCCTGCGCGTCGAGCGCGTCCTGCATCGCGGTCGCGAGCCGCTGCGCCCACGCGAGGAACGGGTCACGCAGCGCGGCCGGCAGGTCGGGGAGCGTGTCGACGTGCGCCCGGGGAACCAGCAGGGTGTGACCCTTGAAGACCGGCCGGACATCGAGGAAGGCGACGAAGTCGTCGTCCCTGTGCACCACGTGCGCCGGCCTCTCCCCCGCCGCGATCGCGCAGAAGAGGCAGCCATCCTCGGACATCGCGCGACCTAGTGGCAGACCCCGTCGCAGCGGGCGCGCGCCATGATCACGCGACCGTTGCCGGCGGGGACGTCGAAGTGGTGGGCGTCCTGGGTGCCGTAGGTCCAGCGCAGGCCGTGGCGTGCCATCAGCTGGACGACATCGTGGTCGCGAGAGCGCCAGGCCACCCGCGGATGGGACCGCGAGACCCACCATGAGTTCGGCACCCAGCCGCCCGACGCGCGGTAGGGGTTCTCCCAGGGATTGACGTCGAGCGAGCGGCCGTACGAGTGCGGCGACCGCACACCGGGTCGGCCGACGACGTGGCGGCAGTTGAACGCCGAGGTGTTGTCGGCGGCCATCGAGCGGTAGTCGTCGGCACCCTGCAGCCGGCGGGACCAGCCGAACCGGTCGACCCGGTACATCGAGCGGATCGGGAGCTTGCGCTGGTACATCTCGACGAGCGCGGCGCGCATGTTGTCAACGGCCGAGACGTTCGCCACCAGCTCGCCGCGGCGGCGGTAGCCGTCGAAGGCCCAGTAGTTGATGCGCAGCAGTCGCAGTCCGCCGCGACCGACCGGGCAGCCCCGATGCCACGAGCGGCCGGTCATCTGGTTCCAGACACCGTTCGGGATCCGGGTCACCCTGGGGTTCGCACCGTCGCCGACGGCTCGTCGCTGGTCGGGGAGGTTCACTCGTGGTCTCGGAGCGGCGCGGGGCAGCTCGACCGGCACGCCCGGCGGGAGGTTGTCGACCCGGTGCACCGGGCTGCGGTCCGAACGGACCCAGTCCAGGGCCGGCGTCCGGGCGCGCCACCGGGTGTCCTGTCGCGGCCGGACCGTGACAGTGGCGCGTCCGTCCTCGTCGGTGCGGACCCGACGAAAGCGCTTCCAGTTGCCTCCTGCGTTGCGGCGGCGCAGCTCGACCCGGCCCTCGACGGGCAGCCCGCTGCCGGTGCGCCACCGGACCCGGATCGCCACGGTCTCCTCGTCCACGACTCGCTTCGGGCCCCGGACGGTCACCACTCCGGCACGACGCTCGATGGGGGCGCGGTACGGGCCGGACGCGCTGGGTCCGTACGTCTCGTCGCCGGCGTACGTCGCGCGGAAGTCGTTGTCCTTCGGATCACGGGCCAGCGTCTGCGCCACCTCGGCCCGGCCGGTCTCGTCGGTGACCAGCAGTCCGGCCTCGGACCACGTCCCGTCCACCCGACGCTCGAGCAGCACCTGCGCACCGTCGACCGGTGTCCCCTCGTCACCCGCCACCAGCGTCACCCCGATCGGGATGTCGTGGTCGGCGTACCGCTTGATGCTGTCGACGGTGATCCGGGTCGGCAGCGGCTCCTCGGCGTACGCCGGCAGCCCGGCGCCTGCCAGCACCAGGCCGAGCGTGATCGCCACGAGATGTCCGAGTCTCATGCCGGAGATTGTGCCCTGTCCGGGCCGCCGCCGGCAGCAACGCCGGGCGACTCTTGCCGGGGCGGACCTCCCGGGCGGACACTGGCGAGATGGCGCACATCATCCGGGCGGGCGAGGGCGAGGTCTTCGGACCGGAGGACGGATGCCGCGACCGGTTCCTGGTCGACTCCAAGGACTGGGGCGGCCGGTTCGCCGTGGTCGAGCACCTGCTGGCGCCCCACTCGATCGCCGCGCCGATGCACCGGCACACCCTGGAGGACGAGTTCAGCCTGATCCTCGAGGGCGACGTCTGGTTCCACGCCGCCGGCGAGGAGCACGTCGCCGCCGTCGGCGACCTGGTCTTCAAGCCGCGCGGCGAGTGGCACACCTTCTGGAACGCCTCCGGCGAGCCGGCCCGGTTGCTGGAGATGATCAGTCCCGGCGGCCTCGAGGAGGCGTTCCGGATCATCGACACCGCGGCCGAGGACGTGGACCTCGGTCCCGTCATCACGCCGTACGGGTGCGAGGCCGACATGGACGCGACCCTGCCCCTCGTGGAGAAGTACGGGCTCACCTTCGGGTGAGGCCGGGTCTCAGCGCCAGAGCGAGTGGTAGGCGTTGACCGCCTGCTGCCCGCCCAGATGGGCGTAGAGCACGGTGGAGTCGCCAGGAATCTCGCCGTCGGAGACCAGGTCGATCAGACCCGCGAGTGACTTCCCCTCATAGACCGGGTCGGTGATCATGGCCTCGAGCTCGGCCCCGGCCCGCATCGCGGCCATCGTCGAGTCGACCGAGATGCCGTACAGGTCGCCGGCCCAGCCCTCGAGGACCGTGATCTCGTCGTCGCGCAGGTCGCGACCCACCTCGATCAGCTCAGCGGTGTGCCGCGCGATCCGGGTGACCTGGTCGGTGGTCTTCGCGAGGGTGGCCGAGGCGTCGATGCCGAGCACGCGGCGACGGCTTCCAGTCAGCTCCTCGAGCGCCGCGAAACCCGCGACCATTCCGGCGTGGGTGGAGCCGGTCACCGTGCAGACGACGATCGTGTCGAAGAAGACGCCGAGCTGCTTCTCCTGCTCGGCCAGCTCGAAGGCCCAGTTGGCGAAACCGAGCCCGCCCAGGGGGTGCTCGCTGGCGCCCGCCGGGATCGGGTACGGCGTGCCGCCGGCCTCCTCCACCTCGCGGAGCGCGTCCTCCCAGGACTGGCGGATACCGATGTCGAAGCCGGAGGGGTCGAGCCGGACGTCGGCCCCCATCATCCGCGAGAGCAGGATGTTGCCCACCTTGTCGTTGACCGGGTCGTCCCACGGCACCCACTTCTCCTGCACCAGCCGCGCCTTCAGCCCGAGGTGCGCGGCCACGGCCGCGACCTGCCTGGTGTGGTTGGACTGGACCCCGCCGATCGAGACGAGGGTGTCTGCGCCGCTGGCCAGGGCGTCGGGGACGATGTACTCGAGCTTGCGGATCTTGTTGCCGCCGTACGCCAGGCCGCTGCTCACGTCCTCCCGCTTGGCCCACACGTCGGCGCCGCCGAGGTGCTGGGTCAGCCGGGCCAGCCGGTGGACGGGACTGGGACCGAAGGTCAGCGGGTGCCGTGGGAACTCGTGCAGCTTCACAGCCCGATCATGACGCTGAGCGGTGCCGCAGTCTCCCCACGATCTCGTCGCGGGTGATCAGCCACCCACTGTCGCCGCGCTCCAGGTAGATCCGGCGCCCCTCCTCGTCCTCACCGTCGTAGAGGAGGGTGACGTCGACCGCACCGGCGCCGGCGGGAGTCGTGGCCTGGACGGCCACCTCGTCGATGGTGGACCAGAAGCCTTCATAGCTCTCGTAGCTGGTCTCGTCCTGGTAGGAGGGGGCCAGCCGCGCGTACCCGCTCTCCGGGTCCTCGGGGAGATCGGCGTAGTAGTCCTCGACGAAGGCGGACCGGCTGCCTCCGGCCGCGGGAGCCGGCTCGCTGGGTTCGGTGGGCTCTGACTCGTCTGCCGCCGAGGACTCCGCAGGGTCCGGGGTTGCCGCCGGGCTCTGCGCCGTCGCCGAGGTCCCCGCGGACGGTTCCTCGTCGACGGTGGGGGACTCGCCGCCGTCGCGGAGCAGCGCCAGAGCGGCTATCGCGACGACCAGGACCAGGACCAGGCCGGCCACGAGGAGCGGGCCACGAGCTCGCCCCCGCGGCGGCCCCGCGGTGGGAGCCGGAGGCGGGGGTGCGGGCGCCGCTGATTCCTCGTGCACCGCTGCGACCGGGGCCGAGATCGCCTCACGGGTGCCTTCCGGCGCGGTGTGCCGGTCGTGCACCTGGTGCAGGGCGTGCGCCACGTCGCTCATCGACCACCGCGAGTCCGGGTCGCGGTCGAGCATCCGGCGGATCGGCTCGGCCAGCGGCCCGGCGCGCTCCGGCTTCGGCGGGTCCTCCGCGGCGATGGTCGCCAGGACCGCCAACGCGTTGACGTTGCTGTCGTACGGCGCCCGCCCCTCGACGGCCGCAAAGAGAGTGGCCCCGAGCGCCCACACGTCGGAGGCGAGTCGAGGTTCGCCGCCGCTGGCGACCTCCGGCGCGAAGTAGGTCGGTGTCCCCGTGACCATGCCGGACTGGGTCAACGTGTCGTCCCCCGCCGTTCGCGCGATGCCGAAGTCGGAGATCCTGGCGCGGTCGTCGTCGGTGATCAGCACGTTGCCGGGCTTGACGTCGCGGTGGACGGTGCCGCGCTCGTGGGCGGCGGCGAGCCCGTCGGCGACCTGGGCGCCGATCCAGGCCGCCCGGACCGGCGGGAGGGCACCCTCGTCGCGCAAGATCTGCGCGAGCGTGCGGCCCGGCACGTACTCCATGACCAGCCAGACGTGGTCATCTTCCGCGACGGCGTCATAGACCGAGACCACGTTGGGATGGTTGAGCGCGGCAGATGAGCGAGCCTCACGCAGTGCCCTGGCCCGGTCGGTGACCGATTCGCCGGGCATGAGGCCGACCTGCTTGACCGCGACCTCACGGCCGAGGCGCTCATCGACACAGCGCCAGACGCTCCCCATGCCGCCCCGCCCGGCCTCCTCGAGGACCCGGTCGCGGCCGGCGATGATCCGCGGTGGTGAAGGCATGGCGTGGAACGT
>CAWDZH010000001.1:0-382897 GCA_963806945.1 uncultured Actinomycetota bacterium | reverse complement strand
CACCCGCTCCATGCGGGCCAGGCCGGTGCGCAGCTGGTTCTGGATCAGCTCGCCGACCGTCCGCATCCGGCGGTTGCCGAAGTGGTCGATGTCGTCGGCGTCCACGACCGTCTCGCCGGCAGGCGCCGCGAGGGACTCCTGGCCGTCGTGCAGCGCCACGATGTAGGTGATCACCGAGACGATGTCGGCGATGGTCAGCGTCTGCTTGTTGAAGGCCTCGGTCAGACCGAGCTTCTTGCTGATCTTGTAGCGACCCACCTTGGCCAGGTCGTACCGCTTCGGGTTGAAGAAGTAGTTCCGGAGCAGGGTGAGTGCGGCCTCACGCGTGGGCGGTTCGCCGGGGCGCAGCTTGCGGTAGATGTCGAGCAGCGCGTCGTCGGGGCCCTGCGTGTTGTCCTTCTCCTCGGTCAGCTGGATCGACTCGTACTGACGGAGGTTGGTCATCACGGCGTCGTAGTCGTAGGCCTCACCGGTTTCCTCGGCGACGGCGACCAGCGCCTTGAGCAGGACGGTGACGTTCTGCTTGCGCTTGCGGTCGAGGCGGACGCCGACCAGGTCGCGCTTGTCGATCTCGAACTCGAGCCAGGCGCCACGCGACGGGATCAGCTTCGAGGTGTAGATGTCCTTGTCGGACGTCTTGTCGGCGTTGCGCTCGAAGTAGACGCCCGGGGACCGCACGAGCTGCGAGACGACCACGCGCTCGGTGCCGTTGATGATGAAGGTGCCCTTGGGCGACATCAGCGGGAAGTCGCCCATGAAGACGGTCTGGCCCTTGATCTCGCCGGTCTCGTTGTTGGTGAACTCGGCGGAGACGTAGAGCGGGGCGGAGTAGGTGAAGTCCTTCTCCTTGCACTCCTCGACCGTGTACTTCGGGTCGTAGAAGACGGGGTTCTCGAAGGACAGCGACATGGTCTCGCTGAAGTCCTCGATGGGGGAGATCTCCTCGAAGATCTCCTGCAAACCGGACTTCTCCGACACGTCGTCACCGGCCTCCTGGCGACGCTTGACCTCGGCGGTCCATGCGTCGTTGCCGATCAGCCAGTCGAAGCTGTCGGTCTGGAGGGAGAGGAGCTTGGGGAGCTCGAGTGGTTCGGTGATCTTCGCGAAGGAGATGCGACGGTGGTTGCCAGTGGCGGTGCGCGAGGCCAAGAGGGGTCCTTTTCACGGGTCGCTCTGGGAGAGACACCCAGTCCCCACAGTCCAACCATCCGGGCAGGGAGGAATGCATTTGAGAAGGGGTGTGAACGTGAAGAGTATCCCAGAGGAGGGCATGACACAACATCGGCGTCAAGACGAGTCCGCGACGTTGCGGTAGATCATGAACGTCCACGGGCCAGAGGTCAAGCGCCCGCGCTGAGTCCGGTGCAGTTCCCGCTGCGGCGGACTACTGCTGGACCGGGCTGGTCTTGAGGTCGTCGACCAGCCAGTCGTCGTCGACGCGCGCCATCGTGAGCGTCACCTGGTCCTTGTAGACCACCGGTTCCTTGGTCTCGGCGTTCGTGGTCGGACGGTTCACGAACAGCAGCACCTCGACCCGGTCCTCGCCCGCGCGGACCACGGCGGAGGCGATGACCTCGACCTCGACCACGGTCTTGGTGGGCTCGGCGTTGTCACGGATCACCTCGAAGAGATCGGCGTAGTCGCCGCGGTAGTCGGCGGTGAGCCGCTCCTCGGCCTCTTGCTGGTCCTCGTCGAGGGTGCGGTAGTCGTAGGAGAGCACCGGCACCACGGCACGCTCGGCGGCGGCCCGGGCCGAGCCGGTCGCCCCCTCCACCGCCGCCTCGGTCGGCTGCGAGAAGAGATAGGCCGTCACCCCGAGCATCAGCGCCGTCACCACGGCGAGTGCGGCCAGCGGCCAGGTCGGCACCTCGCGGCGGACGGCGTCCGACGACCCGGGCTCGGTCGGGTCGATGACCACGACCGGCTCCTCGTCCCGCTCCACCGGCTCCTCGTCCGACTCCACCGGCTCCTGGTGCGGCTCCTCAAGGGCTTCCTGCTCCGCCAGCTCCGCGTCGTGCTCGGCGCGGCGCTCAGGGTCGAGCAGCACCTCGGCGGCCTGGTTGTAGAGCCGGAACCGTCGGTCCGCGGGCGTCAGGTCGGCGATCGCGGCGCGCCAGGCGGCCCGGATCTCGTCGTCGCTCGCCCCGGGGTCGAGGTCGAGCACGTCGTACCAGTGCGCGATCACTGCGGGTCCCTCATTCCTGGGCCCCCGTGATCGGCGTGAAGTCGTCGACGAGCCAGTCGCCGTCGGTCTTGACCAAGGTGACCTGGATCCGGAACGGCACCGGCTCCTGGGGCTGGAAGTCACCGGCCCGGTCGGGGTAGGAGTCCTGGAAGGAGCCGGCGACCAGCGCGGTGGCGGAGTCGGCGTCGATGGTGGAGACCCCGGTGGAGAACACCTCGGCCTGACGTTGGACGCCGGCCTGGGCGACGATCTGCTCCGCCGTGGTGACCGACTGCTCGAACGAGGTGGCGAACTTGGGCGTGATGACCTCTTCGACCAGTTCGCGGTACTCCGGCAGCTGGCCGTCGACGAGCTGGTCGGGGCCGTAGGTGCCGGTGCGCAGCATGAACTGTCGGGTCTGGCGCATCACGGTGTCACGTTCGGCCTGGAGGTCGCCGGCACCGCTCTCGATCCCGATCGCCTCGAAGCCACGGGAGGCAGCGAGCCAGATGCTGGTGGCGACGGCGGCCGCGAGCACGACCGTGAGCACCCCGGCCAACGCCAGCCGGAAGGTGCTGGCGCGCCCCTGACGGTCCAGGGTGTCGTGGGTGCTGCTGTCGTCCGTCACTCCGGCGTGGTCGCCAGGGGCTGAAGGAACAGCCACTTCCACGACTCCTCTCCCAGAGTGCTCGGTGCCGCGGTGCCGGGATTGCTCAACCCATCGGGGACCTCGCTGCCCCAGGTGACCTTACCGGTCGCCGGGTCGACGGAGGCCAGCACCGGGGCGTCGTAGTCGGCGCCGGCCCGGGGTGCGTGCTGCGCCCCACGGGCGTTGCTCTCGGCGGCCGGCTCCGTGCACCGCGCCTTGACGTTCATCGGCCGGTTGCTGCCGTCCTGCGGGGGGCGGCGGTCGGTGCTCTCGTAGCCACGGGTGCAGACGTGCGGCTGCGAGGTCTCGATCATGCCGAAGTGGGCGTCGTAGAGGCCGGTCTGGGGTGACTTGGCGACCACGGTGAAGCCTCCCTCGACGACGTAGGGGTAGACGACCAGCACCTGCTGGATGCCGTCGAGGTGCTTGACGGTGACCTCACCGGTGGTGACCAGGTTGTTGACCAGTCCGGCCAGGTCGACCTCGTTGTCCTCGATGAACCGACGCAGGTCGTTGGCGGCCACCGAGCCGCTGTCGATGACCTTGCGCAGGTCCTGGTCGGAGCCCGCGAGGGATCCGCTGAACAGCGCCATCTGCGAGGCGAAGTTGCGGATCGCGCTGGCTGAGGCGACCTGACCGCGGAGCACGGTGTTGCCGTCCTTGATCAGCGCCGTGGTGGTGTCGAAGTTGGCATTCGCGTCCTCGATGAACGCGTTGCCGGTGTCGATGATGCGCTGCAGGTCCTCGCCGGTGCCACCGAAGGCGGCTCCGAGCTCGGTCACGGTGGTGCGCATCGCCTCACGGTCGACCGAGTTGACGGTGTTGGACAGGTTGGTGAGGAACGTCTTGGTCTGGATCGGCGTACGCGTGTTCTCCGTGGGGATCTCGGAGTCCTCGCCGAGGAAGGGCTCGGCGTCGCTCTGCGGCTGGAGCTCGACGTACTGCTCGCCGACCGCGGAGCGGTTTCCGACCAGCGCGACGGCGTCGGCCGAGATCGCGTCGTAGTCCTTGTCGATGGACAGCAGCACGTCGACGCCGTCATCGGTGAGCTCGAGTCGGTCGACCTGGCCGATCTTCACGCCGCGGTAGGTGACCTCGGCGGCGGAGAAGATGCCGCCGGACTCGCTGAAGTGCGCCACCACGGTGTAGGTGTCGTCGACGAACAGCCGGTCGAGGCGCGCGTAGCGGGCGCCGACGAAGCTGACTCCGACCAGCGTGATGATGACGAAGACCAACAGCTGGATCTTGGTGCGGCTCTCGATCATCGGGTCACCATCCCCGGGACGAGCAGCGAGACCAGCGCCGGGTCGTAGAGGCCCATCAGTTCACCCATCGTCGGCCCTCGAGCGCCCCAGTCCTTGGTCAGGCTGACACCGGCACGCGCTGCCGGCCGCGGCAGCCCGGTGGTGATCGGGTCGAGGGGACCGCCACCGCTGTTCGTGGGCGTCGGCAGGTCAGGAAGCTGGTTCAGCTCCTTGCAGACCTCCTTGTTCTTGTGCTTCTTCTTCTTGCACTGCTCCTTCAGCTTCGCCAGCTTCTCGGCGTCGGCCAGCACCTTCTGGCAGGCCTTGCTGGTCAGAGAGCCGGACTGGAGGCACTTGAGGACGTCACCGACGATGGCGGTCGGATCGACCGGCAGGTCGGTCGGCAGACCGGTCGGCAAGCTGGGACCACCGCCGCCGCCGCCACCGCCGCCGACCTCGACCTGGAGCTCGACGGACAGGTTGGTGTAGTCGCCCATGTGCAGGTTGCGGGCGACCTGGGGGTCGCGGCCGACGACCTCGTCGACGAACGGGTAGGTGAGGAAGACGTGGAAAGCGTCCACGAAGGCGTCACCGGAGTCGGCGAACTGGTTGAGGACCGGGACCAGCTGTCGGAAGGACTCGATGGTCGCCTGCTTGGAGGCCTTGATCACCCGGACTCCCGTGTCGCCCAGCTCGTTGAGCGAGCGCAGCATCTGGACCAGGTCCTCGCGCTGGTTGTCGAGCGTCACCAGCGCGCTGGGCAGCTCGTCGAGGGCCGCGTCGATGGTGCCGATCTGCTTGTTCAGCGCGATCGACAGCCGGTTGAGGCCTTCGATCGCGTTCACGATGTCGACCTTGCCCTCGTCGAGCTGGCTCATCAGGTCCCGGATCTGCCGGAACACCGACTTCGCGGCACCCTCGCGTCCGTCCAGGGCCAGGTTCAGCTCGCTGGCGATGGTCTTCATCTGTGCGACACCGCCACCGTTGAGCAGCAGGCTCAGCGCACCCAGTACTTCCTCGACCTCGGGGTTGCGTCCGGTGGCGGCGAGCTCGATGACGTCGCCGTCCTCCAACGTGTTGGCGCTGGCTCCCGCCTCGGGGGTGGCCAGCTGCACGAACTTCTCGCCGAGCAGGCTGGTCTGACGGATCTCGGCGACCGCGTTGTCCGGCAGCTCGGTGTCGTTGGGCAGAGCCATCGTCACGATGGCGGTCTCGCCCTCGAGGTCGATGTCGGTGATCTTGCCGACGCTGACGTCGTTGACCTTGACCGTGGTCTGCGGCACCAGGTCGAGCACGTCGGCGAACTCAGCGGTGATCTCGATCGGGTCGTCGCCGACGTCGGTGCCGCCGGGGAGCGGCATGTTGGCGACGCTGAAGTCACAGCCACTGAGCGCGACCGCGGTGGCGGTGGTCAGCAGCAGGCCCTTGAGGCTGCGCGAGAGAAGATTCATCGGGTCACCTCCACGAGGCCGCCGAGGGTCGGGTCGAACTTGTCCTTCCAGCGGGCGTTCTTGCCCTGGATCCCGGCGAAGGCACCGGCGCGGGGGAAGGAGTCCTTGATGATTTCGCAGGTGCCGCCGGACGTGTCGGCCTGGTTGGCGAAGCCACACAGGAAGGTCGCCGGGTCGGAGCTGATCTGGAAACCGATCTCACCGAGGTTGGCCCGGGTGTCCAGGGTGCCGGCCTGGGGGTTGTAGGTGAGCGCCAGGTTGTTCAACGCCGTGGGCGCGACCTTCAGGATCTCGTCCAGGGAACCCCGCTGCTTGGCCAGCACCTTCGTGAACCGGTTGAGGCCCTTGATGTTGCGGCCCAGGATCTCGCGGTTGTCGCGGACGAAGGTCGAGATCTCCCCGAGCGCCACACCCAGGTTCTCCAGCGCGGACGAGAGCTCCTGCCGTTCGCCGGCGAGGACGGTCGAGACCTGCGAGAGCGACTGGTTGAAGTCGCGGACCGTCTGGTCGTTCTTGGCCAGCGTGCTGACGAACCCCTGGAGTGCCTCCATCGAGCCGAAGAACTCCTCGCGGTTGTCGCTCAACGTCTCGCTGAACCGTCCGAAGTTCGTGATCGTCTCGTTGAACTCCTCGCCCTGGCCGCCGAAGTTGTCGGCGGTGACCTCGAGCAGGTCCGACAGGGCGCCGTTGCGGTTGGCCCCGGTCGGGCCGAGGGCCACGTTGAGCTCGTCGAGGTTCTCGTAGATCTCGTCGAGCTCGAGCGGGACGGAGGTCGCGTCGATCTCGAGGGTGGCGTCGTCGCCGAGGACCTCGCCCCCGTCGTAGACCGGCGTGAGCTGGACGTAGCGGTCACCCACCACCGACGGCGAGATGATCACGGCCTCGGCGTCGGAGGGGAGCTTGACCGAGGGGTCGTACGACATGGTCACGACCACCTCGGTGCCCGAGGGGGTGACGGAGTTGACGGTGCCGACGGGGACGCCGAGCACCCGCACGTCGCTGCCCTCGTAGATCGCGATCGTGCGAGGGAACTTGGCCGTGAGCGTCTTCTGGTCGTCGCCGCTGAAGATCGTGAAACCGGCGGCAACGAGGAGCGCGATGATCACGCCGGGGACGATGAACCTGTTCATGTCGATCAGCCCCCCACCTGTGGTGCCGGCGGCATGTTCTGGATGTAGGTGTCGAACCACGGCCCGTTGCCGAGCGTGTTGGCGAAGACCCGGTAGAACGGCGCCATCAGTCGCAGGCTGTTGTCGATGTTGTCCTCGTTCTTGTTGAGCACCTTCACGACGCTCTCGAGATGCGTCAGCGCGGGCTTGAGGTCGGCTCGACTCTGACGCACGAGGGCGGTCAGCTCCTTGGACATCTTGGAGGTGGACACCAGCAGGCGGTGGATCGAGTCGCGACGCTGCACGAGCGCTCGGAACAGCACATCGGCGTCCCTCATCAGCGCGATGATGTCCTCGTCCCGCTCGTCGAGCACGGTCGAGACCTTCTCGAGGTTGCGCAGCAGCTCCCCGATCTGGTCGCTCTTGGCGGCGACGTTGGCCGAGAGCTCGGACACGCCCTTCAGCGCCGCGCGGAACTCCTCGGGAGTGTTGCGGCTCAGGTCGGCCAGGGTGGTGAGCGACTCCGCCAGCTGATCGGTGTCGATCTCCTCGGAGGTCTCGGCCAGGCCTGAGAACGCCTCGACGACGTCGAAGGGGGAGCTCGTCCGCTCCACCGGGATCTCGCTGTCCTCGTTGAGCTGGCCGTCACCGGCTGGTTCGAGAGCGAGGTACATGGACCCGAGCAGCGTCTTCACCTTGATCGCGGCCTGGGTCTCCTGGCCGAAGTCGGCGGCGTTGTCGACCCGGAACTTCACCTGCACGTGGTCGCCGTCGAGCTCGACGGCCTCGACCTTGCCCACGCGCACTCCGGCGATGCGCACCTCGTCGCTCACCTTGAGGCCACCGGCCTCGGTGAAGGCGGCGTAGTAGACGTCACCGCCGCCGATGATCGGCAACGCTGCCGCCTTGAACGCCGTGAGCAGCAGGGCGAAGAGGACGGCGAGGCTGATCGCCCCGATGATCACGGGGTTGCGTTCGCGGAAGGGAGTGCTCATCCCAGATCACACCTGTCGGAGCCGGTCTTGTAGTCCACCGGCAAGCTCTGTCCGCCCGGCAGGTTCACCCGTCCGGTGAACTTGCACAGGTAGAAGTTGAAGAAGGAACCGTAGATCGCGGTGCGGCCCACCTTGGTCAGCTTGATCGGCAGCACCTGCAGCGCCCGGTCGAGCTCGGCCTTGTTGCGATCGACGTTGCCCGCGAAGCGCCGCAGCTCCTTGATGTCCTGCACGAACGGCTTGCGGATCCCGCCGACCAGGCCGGCGGTCTGCGCCGAGAGCTCCGAGATCTGGTCGAGGGAGGTGAGGATCGCCTTGCGGTCGTCCTTGAGGCCACCGATGAAGGTCCGGAACGACTGGATCAACCGGGTCAGCTCCTGGTCGCGGTCACCGATGTTGACCAGCACCTCGTTGAGGTTGTCGATCAGCTCGTTGATGACCTGATCGCGGTTGGCCAGGGTCTGCGTCACCGAGGCGGTGCTCGAGAGCAGGCCCTCGAGCGTGCCGCTCTCACCCTGGAACACCTGGATGACCTCGTAGGAGAGCTGGTTGAGGTCCTCGGGCGAGAGCGCCTGGAAGAGCGGCTTGAAGCCGTTGAAGAGGACGGTGAGGTCCAGGGACGGGGAGGTCTGCGCCACCGGGATGGTGGCACCCTCCTCGAGCCGGTCGGTGTCGCCGATGGTCTCGCTGAGTGAGAGGTAGCGCTGGCCGACCAGGTTGCGGTAGCGGATCGCGATGTTCGTGGCCTCGCTCAGCGGCGTGGCCTCCTCGACCGAGAAGGTCACCAGCGCCCGGGTCCGGTCGACGATCTCGATGTCGCTGACCGACCCGACCTTGACGCCGGCGATCCTGACGTCGTCGCCCTTGACGACCCCGGTGGCGTCCACGAACTCGGCCTGGTACTCCTTCGACGCCGCGAACGAGAGGTTGCCGATCGTGATCACCAGCAGGCCGGTGGCCAGGGTGGTCACCACCATGAAGATCATCAACCTGACGAAGTCGCCGGTGGTCTTCTTGTCGAAGAGCTTCATCGCAGACTCACCTCCGCACCGCGGGCCATCGGGCCGACGAGCATCACGCCCAGGTCGGGAACGTCCTCGGCGCTCACACCCAGCGCCGGGCCGAGCAGCGCCTTGAGCAGGTCGGCCTCAGCGGGAGTGCCGGCGTAGCCGGTCCCCGCCTTGTAGTAGGACGGGGCAGCCCGACTGGTGCCCTTGCCGGTGGGCTCGTCGACACCGTCGTTGAAGTCCGGCTGGTTCTGGGTCGGCCTCTTCTGCGATCCCGGCGGGTTCGGCAGGTTGGCGCAGTTCGGGGCACTGGTCTCGCCGTAGCGCGGCTTGTCCCTCGGGTTGTAGCCGCGCGGCTGGTTCGGGATCGTCTCGAGGACGATGTGCAGCGTGAAGCCGCGGAAGGTCTCGGCCTGGAGCGGCGCTCCGTTCACGATGCCCTGGAGCAGGCACGGGTAGATCGGGGCGTACTTGGCGAACAGCCGGAGCTGCTGCTCGCCGAGCTTGCTGAGCCGGATCAGGTTGTCGCCGTTGGCGTCGAGGAACTCGCGCGAGGTGTCCGAGAACGCCGCCACGTCCTGGTAGAGCGCGCGGACCTTGGCGTCGCGGTCCTCGAGCGTGCCGGTGGTGGTGATCGAGTTGCGCAGGATCTCGGCGATCTCGGGCATCACGTCGGCGTAGGTGTCGGACACCTTCGCGGTCAACCGGAGGTCCTCGACGATCTCCGGGATCTGCGGGTTGAGGCGCTTCAGGTAGCTGTCGAGCGTCTCGAGGTTGGCGCCGAGCTGCTCGCCGCGGCCCTCGAGCGCGGTCGCGAGGGCGTTGAGGGTCATGTTGAGCTCGGCCGGCTGCACTGCACGCAACAGCGGGTAGAGGTCGGAGAGCACCTTCTCGACCTCGATCGAGACCTCGGTACGCGTGATCGTGGTCCCGGGCTCGAGCGCCGCGTCGTCGGCGACACTCCCCTCCGGGATCTCCAGCGACACGTACTTCTCGCCGAAGAGGGTCTTGGGGATGATCGAGCCGGTCACGTCGGAAGGGACCTTCTCGATCTCTCCCTTGAAGAGGCCCAGCGTCAGCACCGCACCCTCGGGGTCGGCGTCGACGTCGAGCACCTCACCCACGATGACCCCGCGGACCTTGATGTCGGCACGCTCGGGCAGCTGGAGGCCGATCTTGCTGGCCTGGAGGGTGACCTCGTCGTAGGCGGTGAACTTCTTGCTGAAGATCGCGTACGTCAGGTAGACGCCGAGCATCAGCAGCACCAGGAAGACGACGCCGAGCGCCTTGTGGGGGAATGCCAGTCTCATCGCCAGATCACCCTGCCAACCTGACGGTCGTGGTCGCGCCCCAGATTGCCATCGACAAGAAGAGGTCGATCACGTTCACCGCCACGATGCTGGTGCGCACGGCACGACCCACGGCGATGCCCACGCCCGCGGGCCCGCCCGAGGCGTTGTAGCCGTGGTAGCAGTGGATGAGGATGACGGTCACGGCGAAGACGAGCACCTTGCCGAAGGACCATAGAACATCTCCTGGTGGCAGGAACTGGTTGAAGTAATGGTCATAGGTGCCGGCCGACTGGTTGTAGAACTGCGTCACCACCAGCCGGCTCGCGAAGTACGAGGACAAGAGCCCGACGACGTAGAGCGGGATGATCGCGATCAGCCCGCCGACCACGCGGGTGGCGACCAGGAACGGCATCGAGGGGATCGCCATCACCTCGAGGGCGTCGACCTCCTCCGAGATCCGCATCGCACCGAGCTGGGCGGTGAAGCCACAGCCCACGGTCGCGGCCAACGCGATGCCGGCGACGAGGGGCGCGATCTCGCGCGTGTTGAAGTAGGCCGAGACGAAGCCGGCGAAGGCTGCCGTGCCCAGCTGGTTGAGGGCGGCATAGCCGGACAACCCCACCTGAGCGCCGGTGAAGAAGGTCATGCCGAGAATGACGCCGACGGTGCCGCCGATGACCGCCAGGGCGCCGCGACCGAGGGTCACCTCGGCGAGGATCCGCAGGATCTCCTTGGGGTAACGCTTGATCGAGCGCGGGATCGCTGCCACCACGCCGATGTAGAAGGACAGCTGTGAACCGAGCAGTTCGAGTGAGTTGAGCGGTCGCTGCACCACTCCGGGGAGGTTCGCCATGTCGTCTCTATCCCGTCTTCGGTGGGACGACCTGGATGTAGATCGCACTCAGGACGAAGTTGACGATGAACAGGAGCAGGAAGGTGATCACGACGGACTCGTTCACGGCGTCACCGACACCCTTGGGACCACCGCCGGCGTTCATGCCCTTGTAGGAGGCCACGATCGCCGCGATCAGACCGAACACGAGCGCCTTCACCAGTCCGATGATGAGATCTGGGATCTGGGCGAGGGCGGTGAAACTGGCGAGGTAGGCGCCTGGGGTGCCGTCCTGCAGGATCACGTTGAAGACGTAGCCGCCGGCCACGCCGACGAAGCTGACCATGCCGTTGAGGAAGAACGCGACGAGCATGGTGGCGAGCACACGGGGTACGACGAGGCGCTGGATCGGGTCGATGCCGAGCACCATCATGGCGTCGAGCTCTTCGCGGATCTTGCGGGCGCCGAGGTCGGCAGCGATCGCCGAACCACCGGCTCCGGCGATCAGCAGCGCCGTACCGATGGGTGCGGCCTGTTGGACCACCGCGAGCACGGAGGCGGACCCGGTGAACGACTGGGCGCCGAACTGCTTGATCAGGCTGCCCACCTGAAGCGCGATGACCGCGCCGAAGGGGATCGCGACCAGGGCGGTGGGGATGATCGTCACCGAGGCGATGAACCAGGCCTGCTGCAGGAACTCGCGCGTCTGGAACGGTCGCCGGAACAGGTTGCGGCCCACGTCGAGGCCGAACGCGAAAAGGCCGCCGGCTGCCCCGATGGGTGCCAGTGCCCGGGAAGCGGTCAGAGTTGCCACGTCAGGCGCCGGTGACCATCGTCATGTTCTCCTCGAACGAGCCGGGAGGAGGAGTCACGCCGTTGGCCTTGCACCACTCGCCGGGAGGACGCTGACCGCGCCGCGGGATACCGTTGGAGGGCTCCTGCTGGAGCGGGATGGGCGGCAGCGGCGGCAGCTCCTCGTCCTTCTCCGCCTCGAGCTCGTCGGCGTCCTTCTCCTCGGACATGCCGATCGGGCCCACGCGCTGGGCGTTGAGGAACTGGCGCACCACGGGCTCCTCGGACGACAGCAGCATCTCGCGAGGGCCGAACATCGCCAGGTGGCGGTGGTACAGCAGGCCGATGTTGTCGGGGACGGTCCGGGCGGTGTTGACGTCGTGGGTGACGATCAGGAAGGTCGCGTCGATCTGGGCGTTCAGGTCGATGATCAACTGGTTCAGGAACGCGGTGCGGACCGGGTCGAGGCCGGAGTCGGGCTCGTCGAAGAGCACGATCTCGGGATCGAGGACCAGGGCGCGGGCCAGGCCGGCACGCTTGCGCATGCCGCCGGAGATCTCGCCCGGGAGCTTGTCCTCGGCACCGATCAGTCCCACCAGGTCCATCTTCTCCATGACGATGGCGCGGACCTCGGACTCGGACTTCTTGGTGTGCTCGCGCAACGGGAAGGCGACGTTGTCGTAGAGGTTCATGGAGCCGAACATCGCGCCGTCCTGGAACAGCACGCCGAAGAGCTTGCGGATCTCGTAGAGCTCCCGCTCGGAGCAGGAGGCGATGTCGGTGCCCTCGATGAAGATCTCGCCCTTGTCGGGCTTGAGGAGACCGATCAGCGTCTTGAGGAAGACCGACTTGCCGGTACCCGAGGGACCGAGCATCACGCAGATCTCGCCAGCGGGGACGGTCAGGGTGACATCGCCCCAGATGAGCTGGCTGCCGAACGACTTGGTCAGGTCGTTCACCTGGATCTCAACGCCCATACTCCGGAACCCTCCATCCTGATACGCCCGACTGGTTGTGGCCCCGTGAACACAATCGAGCGGCTCGCGGGCCTCCCGGCGCGCGGTCACTCACCAGTAACAACGGAAGTTGTGACGCGAGGTTACGCATAAATCGCACCCCCGTCACCACTAAGCCGTCCAGCGGAACACAACCGACCCGAAATAGGCTCGGGGCGGACACCCGAAGGTGTCCGCCCCGACCTTGCTGCGAAGTGCTGGGGTCAGCGATCCGTCACTTGACGGTGACGGAGGCGCCGGCGCCCTCGAGGGCCTCCTTGGCCTTCTCCGCGGCCTCCTTGGTGGCGTTCTCGAGCACCGTCTTGGGGGCGGCCTCGACCAGGTCCTTGGCCTCCTTGAGACCGAGGGACGTGAGCGCGCGCACCTCCTTGATGACGTTGATCTTCTTGTCGCCGGCCGACTCGAGGACGACCTCGAACTCGACCTTCTCCTCGGCCTCGGCAGCGTCGCCGCCGCCCGCGCCGGCACCCGCAGCGGCCGCAACCGCGACCGGGGCAGCGGCGGTGACGCCGAAGGTGTCCTCGAACTGCTTCACGAACTCGCTCAGCTCAATGAGGGTCATTTCCTTGAACGCGTCGAGCAGCGCGTCGGTGGTGAGCTTCGCCATGGTGGCGTTTCCTTCCGTTGTGCGGTCCGGACTCGGCTGGAGCAGCGGACCTGGGGTTTCAGGTGGTGGTGGTTCCTCGGCCTGGGTCAGGCCTCGGTGGACTCGTCAACGTCGGACGGGGCCTCGGCGGGAGCCTCGTCGGTCGCCTCAGGGGCGGCCTCCTCGGCGGCCGGAGCCTCGTCCGCGGCAGCGTCAGGCATGCTGCCCGCACCACCTGCGAGGATCGAGGGGTCCTGCTCAGCCTTCGCCTGCAGCGCGCCGGCGAGCCGGGCAACCTGAGCGATGGGGGCGTTGAGCAGGTAGACGGCCTGGCTGAGCGATGCGAGCATCGCACCGGCCAGCTTGCCCATGAGCACCTCGCGGGACTCGAGGTCGGCCAGCTTGGCCACCTCGGACGCGTCGAGCTGCTTGCCGTCCAGGATGCCGCCCTTGATCACAAGGGTGGGGTTTGCCTTGGCAAAGTCACGCAGACCCTTGGCAGCCTCGACCGCGTCGCCCTGAATGAAGGCGATCGCGGTGGGGCCGACCAGGAGGTCGTCGAAGCCGTCGATTCCCGCCTCGGAGGCGGCAAGCTTGGCCAGCGTGTTCTTGACCACGGCGTAGTTGGCGTTCTCGCCGAGAGTGCGCCGCAGTTCCTGCAGCTGCTTCACGGTGAGACCGCGGTACTCGGTCAGGACGGCACCAGCGGACTCGTTGAACGACTCAACGATCTCCGCGACGGCTGCCTGCTTGTCTGCCCGCGCCATGGGTCTCCTTCCGGACTGGTGAGACCAACCCCGGCGCCACACATGACGAACGCCCCGAGCGCAGGCTCAGGGCGTGAAGATCCGGAAACCGGATCGTGCTCTGTCCCCTGCGCTGGCCGTCCGCGTGAGCGGAGCCTTCGATCTCCCTGGGGAGATCACCGGCGGTCTCTGGTTACGGGTGTCACTGTACGGGCGGCGCGGGCCGGACCACAAATCATCGACCCAGCGCGACGACGGCCCGGCACCCACGCGGGGTACCGGGCCGTCGTACGACGTGCGGGGTGGTCACTCCGAGACGGCGGTGTCCTCACCGGCGACGTTCTTGACCCGGTTGGGGTCGACCTGGACACCGGGGCCCATGGTCGTGGAGACCGTCACCTTCTTGATGTAGCGACCCTTGGAGCTGGACGGCTTGAGCCGCAGCACCTCCTCGAGCGCCGCGGCGTAGTTCTCCGCGAGCTGGGCCTCGGCGAAGGATGCCTTGCCGATGATGAAGTGCAGGTTCGCGTGCCGGTCGACCCGGAACTCGATCTTGCCGCCCTTGATGTCGGTCACGGCCTTGGCCGGGTCAGGGGTGACGGTGCCGGTCTTCGGGTTCGGCATCAGGCCACGCGGGCCGAGCACCCGACCGAGCCGACCGACCTTGCCCATCATGTCCGGCGTCGCGACGACGGCGTCGAAGTCCAGCCAACCGCCGGAGACCTTCTCGACGAGCTCGTCGCCACCGACGAAGTCGGCGCCGGCCTCGCGGGCCGCATCCGCCTTCTCGGCGTTCGCGAACACCAGCACCCGGGCGGTCTTGCCGGTGCCGTGGGGCAGGTTGACGGTGCCGCGCACCATCTGGTCCGCCTTGCGGGGGTCGACGCCGAGACGCATGACGACGTCCACGGTCTCGTCGAACTTCTTCTTGGAGCCGTTCTTGGCGATCGTGATCGCGGCCAGGGGTGCGTAGATCTCGTCCTGGACGAACAGGTCGCTCGCGGCCCGGTAGGTCTTGCTGCGCTGCATGTGATTTCTCGTTTCTACGACGTGTGGTCAGCGGGCCAGCGCGGCCCTGCCACGGGTGGTGACTCGAGGCTCGCGCCTCGACATCCAGAGGGGATTCAGTCGGTGGTGACGCCCATGGAGCGGGCGGTGCCCTCGACGATCTTCATGGCGGCCTCGACGCTGTTCGCGTTGAGGTCCGGCAACTTGGTCTGAGCGATCTCGCGCACCTGGTCCTTGGTCAGCTTGCCGACCTTCTCCTTGTGCGGGACGCCCGATCCCTTCTGGAGTCCGGCAGCCTTCTTGATGAGCTCGGCGGCCGGCGGCGTCTTGGTGATGAACGTGAACGTGCGGTCTTCGTAGATGGTGATCTCGACCGGGATCACGTTGCCGCGCAGCGACTCGGTCTGCGCGTTGTAGGCCTTGCAGAAGTCCATGATGTTCACGCCGTGGGGACCGAGGGCGGTACCCACCGGCGGAGCCGGAGTTGCTGCGCCAGCCTGCAGCTGCACCTTGACGAGCGCAGCGATCTTCTTCTTGGGAGGCATGCTTCTTCTCTTCCTTCTATCTCGTGGTCATGACGGGGACTTCCCCTGCCACAGGTGTTGCGTCAAACCCTCTGGATCTGGCTGAAGCTGAGCTCGACCGGGGTCTCCCGGCCGAAGATCTCGACGAGGGCCTTGACCCGCTGGGACTCGGCATTGATCTCGGTGATCGTGGCGTGGAGGGTCGCGAACGGACCGTCGACGACCATGACCGAGTCGGACACGTCGAAGTCGGCGACCTCGACCGGACGCTTGGGCGTGGTCGCCGAGCCACCGGAGCCCTTCTCGCCGGCCTCGGCCTCGGCCTCGGCGAACGTCGGCGCCAGCCAGTTCTCGACCTCGGCCATGCTGAGCGGCACCGGCTGGTGGGCGTGCCCCACGAACCCGGTGACCGAGGGGGTGTGGCGTACGGCGGCCCACGACTCGTCGGTCAGGTCCATCCGCACCAGCACGTAGCCGGCGAAGCGGGTGCGGTTGACCATCTTGCGCTGGCCGTTCTTGATCTCCGCGACGTCCTCGGTGGGGACCACGACCTCGTGGATGTAGTCCTCCATGTTGAGCGAGTTGATCCGGTTCTCCAGGTTGGACTTCACCCGCTTCTCCATGCCGGAGTAGGTGTGGATGACGAACCAGTCACCGGGCTTGGCCCAGAGCTCGTTGCGGAAGGCCTCGAGCGGGTCGTCCGCGGCGGGCTCGTCGGCGGGCTCGTCGGTGGCGTCTTCGGTGGCCTCGTCGGTCGGCTCCTCGGCCGGAGCCTCGGTGGGCTCGTCCACGGGGTCGCCCTCGGCGACCATCTCGGCGACAGGATCCGGCTCGGTCGCCTGCTGGTCGTCCAGCGGGGCCGACTCGGCCTGGCTCTCGTCGTACTGGTCGGGCACCTGTTGCTCCGTCACGTCGTCGGTCTGGTGGGTCTGCTGGGTCTCGGTCACGGCGTCCTGGCCACTCACCCGGCGCTGCCGCTGGTGAACAGCTCGAACGCGAGCCGGTTGAAGCCGAGATCGAGGAGGGACACCATCGTCATGAAGAAGGCCACGAACACCAGCACCACGATGAAGTAGGTCACCAGCTGCTCCTGGGTCGGCCAGACCACCTTGCGCAGCTCGGCGAGAACCTGCCGGTAGAACGTGACCGGACTGGTCCGCGGCTCGGCTGACTCACGGCGATCTGCTCGGCTGTCCGTCATCGCCTTCCTCTTCTCCGTCGAAATCTGGGAAACTTCGGTCCTTGCAGGGCACGAGGGACTTGAACCCCCAACCTTCGGTTTTGGAGACCGATGCTCTGCCAGTTGAGCTAGTGCCCTCCGGCTCTCCCCATGACAGACCTGTGGGCATGCCGAAGCGGGGAGATCACCAGTGCGGAACTCTACCCGGCGCACGGAAGCAGAGTCGAACTGAGGCGCCGCTCCCCGACGGACCGGACGGCTGCGCTCCGACCAGGGATGCGACGATGACGGTGTGCCCGAGCAGACACCTCACTCCGGACCTCTCACCGACCTCGACCCCGAGCGTCTCACGGCGCTGCGCGACGAGCTGCAGGCGGCGTACGACGCCCTCCTCGAGCGCGGTCTGGCCCTGGACCTCACCCGCGGCAAGCCGTCGACCGCGCAGCTCGACCTGGCCGATGCACTGCTGAACCTGCCCGAGGGCGTGAAGGATCCCGCCGGCGTCGACGTCCGCAACTACGGCGGGCTGGAGGGGATCGGTGCGCTCCGCGCGCTGTTCGCGGACCTGCTCGGGGTGGACAAGGAGCAGGTCGTGGCCGGCGGCAACTCCAGCCTGGTGCTGATGCGCGAGGTGCTCACCGACCTGTGGCTCCAGGGTGGCGTCGACAGCGAGCGGCCGTGGGGCGCCGAGGAGAAGGTCACCTTCATCTGTCCGGTGCCCGGCTATGACCGCCACTTCACGCTGCTGTCGTGGTTCGGCATCGACACCGTCACGGTGCCGATGAACGAGGACGGCCCGGACGTCGCCGCCGTGGAGGCGCTGGTCGCCGACGACCCGACCATCAAGGGCATGTGGATCGTGCCCACCTACGCGAACCCGACCGGATCGGTCGTCTCACAGGAGGTCGCGGCCCGGTTGGCCGCCATGCCCACCGCCGCCCCCGACTTCAAGATCTTCTGGGACAACGCCTACGCGTTCCACCACCTCACCGAGGACGAGGCGAAGAGCGCGGACCTCCTCTCCCTCGCGGCCGCCTCGGGCCACCCGCACCGGCCGATCATGTTCGCCTCCACCTCCAAGATCACCCATGCCGGCGCCGGGGTGGCGTTCCTCGCCGCCTCCGTCGAGAACGTCCGGTGGTACATCGGGCACCTGGGCAAGGGCGCCATCGGCCCGGACAAGGTGAACCAGCTGCGCCACCTCCAGTTCTTCGGCACCCCGCAGGGCGTGCGAGACCACATGCGTCGCCACCGCGAGATCCTCGCCCCGAAGTTCGAGGCCGTCCTCGAGGTGCTGCAGCAGCGGTTGGCCGGCACCGGCGTCGCGACCTGGACCGAACCCGGTGGCGGCTACTTCGTGAGCCTCGACGTGCTCCCCGGCACCGCCTCCCGTGTCATCGAGCTGGCCGGGGAGGCCGGAGTGGCGCTCACCCCGGCCGGGTCGGCCTTCCCCGGCAGCCACGACCCCGACGACACCAACATCCGGCTCGCGCCCTCCTTCCCGGTCCTGCCCGAGGTGCGCGAGGCGATGGACGCCGTCGCCACCTGCGTCCTGTTGGCCGCCGCCGAGCACCTGGCAGGCCGATCCTGAGCCCTACGACCGGCGCCTCAGGGCGAGGGCAGCTCGCTGCCCTGCCCAAAGCGCATCTCCACATGCATTTCACAGGGTCGATGCGGCACGGCACGCTGCTCGAGCTCGCCGAGCGGGACGGGATCCGGCTGCCCGACTCGCTGGTGAGTGAGTGGCCGCCGCAGCTCTCGGCGGCGGACGAGAAGGGCTGGTTCCGGTTCCAGCGGCTGTACGACGTGGCGCGGAGCGTGCTGCGCACCGAGGCCGACGTACGCCGGCTGGTGCTGGAGGCGGCCGAGGACGACGTCCGCGACGGCGGCCGCTGGCTCGAGATCCAGGTCGACCCGTCCGGCTATGCCGCCCGCTTCGGTGGGATCACCGCCTTCACCGACCTGGTCCTCGACGCGGTGGCGGACGCGTCCCGGCGGACCGGGCTCGGGATGGCCGTGGTGATCGCGGCCAACCGGACCCGCCACCCGCTGGACGCCCGCACCCTCGCCCGGCTGGCCGCCCAGTACGCCGGCCGCGGGGTGGTCGGTTTCGGTCTCTCCAACGATGAACGACGCGGCTCGACCACGGAGTTCGCCGGGGCGTTCGCGATCGCGGACCGGGCGGGACTGATGCTGGTCCCCCACGGCGGGGAGCTGCGGGGCCCCGACCACGTGCGGCTGTGCCTCGAGGCGCTGTCACCGGGTCGGCTCGGCCACGGCGTCCGTTCAGCCGAGGACCCGCGGCTGCTGGACGAGATCGTGGCCCGCGGCATCGCCCTGGAGGTGTGCCCGGTCTCGAACGTCGCGCTCGGCGTCTACTCCGACCTCACCTCGGTGCCGCTCCCCCAGCTGCTCGACGCCGGAGCGACCGTCGCGCTGGGGGCCGACGACCCGCTGCTGTTCGGGTCGCAGCTCGCCGCCCAGTACGCGACCATGCGCGCCGCCCACGACCTGACCGACGAGCAGCTGGCCGAGCTGGCGCGGATGTCCTTCCGTGCCTCCCTGGCGCCGTCCGACGTCGTCGACCGGGCGCTGACCGACATCGACGCCTGGGTCAGCGCCGGATAGTCAGAGCTCGCAACCGACGAGGACCGGCTCGGCCACCAGGCGGATGCCGTACGCCGCCTCGACGCCGTCCCGGAGCTCGCGGGCCAGCGCCAGCAGATCGGCGGTGGTGGCGTCGCCGCGGTTGGTGAGGGCGAGGGTGTGCTTGGTGGACAGCGACACCGGGGCTCCCCGATCGAGGCCGTACCCCTTCGAGAAGCCGGCGTGCTCGATCAGCCACGCGGCGCTGGTCTTGACCCGGCCGTCGGGCTGCGGCCAGCCGGGGGCGTCGGCGGGGACCGCCTCGGGGTCGACGACGGGGTTGGTGAAGAACGAGCCGGCACTCCACGTGTCGGGGTCGGCGGCGTCGAGGACCATCCCCTTGCCGGCGCGCAGGCCCAGCACGGTCCGTCGGACGTCGGTGAGCGGCGCCCGCTCCCCCACCTCCACCCCGAGGCGGCCGGCGAGCTCGGCGTACTCGGCCGGGGCTCCGAGGGTGCCCTGCGCGAGCTGGAAGGTCACGTCGAGCACGACGTAGCGGCCGGGCTCGGCCTTGAAACGGGAGTGGCGGTAGCCGAAGCCGCAGTCGGCGTTGGCGACGGTGTGGACCCGACCGTCCGACCGGTCCCACACCCGGACCGAGGCGATGGTCTGGGAGACCTCCTGGCCGTAGGCGCCGACGTTCTGGATGGGGGTGGCGCCGACGGCGCCCGGGATCCCGGACAGGGCCTCGATGCCGACCCAGCCGCGGTCGACCGCGACGGCGACCAGCGCGTCCCAGTTCTCGCCGGCCGCGACGGTGACCATCACCCCGCCGCACGAGACGTCGTCCTCCACGTCGGGTGCGATGCCGGTGGTGGCGACCTCGACGACCACCCCGGGGAAGCCGTCGTCGGCGACGACGACGTTGGAGCCCCCGCCGAGCACGAGCACCGGTTCGTCGGCGGCGTCGGCGGCCGAGACGGCCTCGATGAGCTCCGCCTCGGTGGTGGCGGTGACCCAGCGGGCGGCCGGCCCGCCCAGCCGCAGCGTGGTGTGGTCGCCCAGGAGACGGGTGGGCTCAGGCACGCACGACTGCCTTCGGCATGCCGAGCACCTTCTGACCGTCGCAGGTGACCTCGAGCGCCAGCACGACCAGTCCCTCCGCGGCGGACTTGACGGTGCCACCGATGGTGATCACCACCTCGCCCTCGGCCGGTACGACGACCGGGCTGGTGAACTTGCAGCCCAGCTCGACGACCTCGGCCCCGTCGGTCCAGTCGGCCACGGCGCGGGCCGCGAGGGCCATGGTGAACATGCCGTGGGCGATCACGCCCGGCAGCCCGACCGACGTCGCCACCGCTTCGTCCTGGTGGATCGGGTTCTGGTCACCGCTGGCGGCCGCGTAGCGCACCAGGTCGGCACGGGTCACGGCATACGTCCTGGGCTCCAGGGTGTCTCCGGGGGTCACGAGTCGGCCCCCTTGTGGACCAGGGTGGCGGTGGTCGTGCAGACCAGGTCGCCGTCCTCGCCGGTGATCTCGCTGGTGGTGCCGAGGATGTCGGCGCCACCGATCTGGCGCAGGCTGGCGACGGTCAGGGTCGCCGTCAGCACGTCGCCGGGGACGACCGGCCGGGTGTAGGAGAACCGCTGCTCACCGTGCACGATCCGGAACAGGTCGACCTGCTCGGCGTCGAGGAAGGCGTTCATGGCGTCGAAGGCCAGCACGATCGGGTACGTCGCCGGGGCGGGGCCGCCGTCGTAGGCACCTCCGGTGGCCTCGGCGAAGGCCCGGACGTGCTCCTCGGTGACCGGATGGGGCGGGGTCGGGGGGAACGAGCGCCCGACGAGGGACTGGTCGATCGGCATGGGAACCACCCTAGGGCCAGAAATGACGACGACCCGTCCGGGGAACCGGACGGGTCGATCGAGATGAGCGGGAAAACCTCAGCGGGTTTCCTTGTGGGTCGTGTGGGTGCGGCAACGCGGGCAGAACTTCGACATCTCGATGCGGTCGGGGTCGTTGCGGCGGTTCTTCTTGGTGATGTAGTTGCGCTCCTTGCACTCCTGGCAGGCCAGGGTGATCTTGGGGCGAACGTCGGAGCTCTTGCTGGCCACGGGGAGTCCTTCGGGTTGTCTTGGCTGTCCGGTGCGTCGGTCTGGAGTAGCGGGGGCGGGACTCGAACCCGCGACACCACGATTATGAGCCGTGTGCTCTAACCACCTGAGCTACCCCGCCACCGGGACGGTGCTCCACCGCCCTGTCGGCGGCAGAACCCCTACCCAGAGCCCCTTTACGGAATCGAACCGTAGACCTTCTCCTTACCATGGAGACGCTCTACCGACTGAGCTAAAGGGGCAACGTCGGAGAACACTACACACTGACTCGGGGGTTCGAGAAATCGGCTCCACGCCCGGTCCAACGCCCTCCGATCAGGCGTCGATCCGGGCCCACGGAGCGGCCTCCTCGAGCTCGTGGGCCAGCTCCAGCAGGGTGTCCTCGCGACCCCATCCGGCGGCCAGCATCATCCCCTGCGGCAGGCCGTCCGCGCCGGTCGCCAGGGGCAGGCTGATCGCCGGGTCGCCGGTCACGTTCTGGAACGGCGTGAACGCCACCCAGTCGAGCAACCGCCCCATGATCGTGTCGTAGTCCTGGGTCGGCGCGAGGTGACCGATCTTCGGCGTCCCGGTCGCGAGCGTCGGCGTGAGGAGTACGTCGCGGTCGGCGAAGAAGTCACGCGAGAACCGGGTCATCCCCCGGAGCCGGCGGATCGCGCCCGGCAGCCGATGGAGCCGGCGTGCGGAGTGGCGGGCCAGGCCCTGGGTCAGGTTGTCGAGCTGGCCGGCGTCCCAGCTGCGTCCGAAGGTGCGCTTCCCGGTGCGGACCATGAAGAGCGCCAGCACCGACCAGTAGATGAGGAAGTCGTCGCGCATCGAATCGGGCACCGGGTTCTCGATGAGCGCCACCTCGTGTCCGAGGTCCTCCAGGAGCGCCGCCGTCCGCAGCGTCAGGTCGACGACCTCCGGGCTCGCACTGCGACCGATGCCGTCGGTGACCACCGCGATCCGGAGCCGGGCGCGGCCCGGCCCGGTGACGTCCCCGATGGGACGCAGACCGAGGCTGCGGTAGACCTGCTCCGCCTCCCGGTAGAAGGCGGCCGTGTCGCGCACGCTGCGCGTGAGGACGCCGTCGGACACGATCTGGACCGGCATCTGCCGGGTCAGCGCGTCCTGGGCCAACCGGCCACGGGTCGGCTTGAGGCCCACCAGCCCGTTGACCGACGCGGGGATCCGGATCGAGCCGCCGCCGTCGTTGGCGTGGGCGATCGGCACCGCACCGGCCGCGACCAGGGCAGCCGATCCGCTCGAGGACGCCCCGGCGGTGTGGTCGATCGACCAGGGGCTGCGCACCGGACCGAGCCGTTCGTGCTCGGCGCTGGCGGAGAAGCCGAACTCCGACAGCTGGGTCTTGCCCAGCGGGAGCAGGCCGGTCGCCAGGAACATCCGCGCGAAGTCACCGTCGGCCGGTCGCGGTCTCGGCTGCCACGCGTCGGCGCCCTGCATGGTCGGCATGCCGGCGACGTCCACGTTGTCCTTGATGAAGGTGGGGACGCCGGCGAAGAAGCCGCCACGGGGCTCGGCGGCACGCTCGCGGGCGGTGTCGAAGTCGGCGTGGGCGACCGCGTTGAGCTGGTCGTTGACCGCCTCGGTCCGGGCGATGGCCGCCTCGACCACGTCGGTGATGCTCACCTCACCGGCCGCCAGCGCATCGGTCACCCCCACTGCGTCGAGGTGGCCGAGGGCGTCGTCGGTGAAGGCGTGGACGCGGGTCATGCCCGCGACATTACTGGCCGGTCACCCCACGCCGGTGGCACCCCTGGAGGTGGTCGTCGACCACGCCGATCGCCTCCATCAACGCGTACATCGTGGTGGGCCCGACGAAGACGAAGCCGACCTTCTTGAGTCCCTTCGAGAGCGCGACCGACTCGGGCGAGGTGGTGGGGATCTCCTCGACGGTGGCCGGCGCCGGCCTCGCCTCGGGCCGGAAGCCGAGCACGAAGTCCTCCAGCCCGCCGTCGGCGCGCAGCGCCACCGTGGCCCGCGCATTGGTGATCGCGGCGTCGACCTTGAGCCGATTGCGGACGATGCCGGTGTCGGCCATCAGCCGGGCCCGGTCACCGTCGTCGTAGGCCGCGACGGTGTCGGCGTCGAAGCCGGCGAAGGCGGTGCGGAAGTGGTCGCGCTTCTTGAGGATGGTGAGCCACGACAGCCCGGACTGGAAGGCCTCGAGGGTGAGCCGCTCGAGGTACGCCGACTCCCCGTGGACCCGCGTCCCCCACTCGGTGTCGTGGTAGTCGCGGTTGACCGGGTCGCCGGCCGCCCACGGGCAGCGCGGGACGCCGTCGTCCCCGACGACCGGACCGGTCACCGGCGCTCCTTGAGGCGGGCGTTGGGCAGCGGCGGAGCGGGGATCGGTGGCAGCGGGTGGTCGACGATGCCGAACCTGCCGTCGGTCCCGGACGCGATCCGCTCCTGCCATTCGGCGCGGTAGCCGACGATCTCGTCGTGGGTGCGGCCGACGAAGTTCCACCACATCACGATCGACTCGCCGAACGGCGTCCCACCCAGGACCAGCACCCGGGCCGGCTCGCTGCCGGCCTCGAGTCGCAGTCCGGCGCGGCCGGGCGCGACGTAGGCGAGGTCGCCGGTCTTGGCCTCCTGGTCGCAGACCTCGACCACGCCGGTGTCCACCAGGACGCCGTGCTCGAAGGCCGGGTCGACGTCGAGGTCGAGCACGGCGCCGGCGTCGAGCAGGACCTCGGCCCCGAGCAGCGGGGTGTGCGTCTCCACCGGCGAGGTCACGCCGAGCAGGGAGCCGAGGAACACCCGCGCCTCCCAGCCGTCGCCGGTGACGGCGTCCGGAGCGTGGTGGGCGAAGCCGGGTGCGACGTCACGGCTCGCGTCGGGCAGGGCCACCCAGAGCTGGGCCCCGTGGAGGACCTCGGTGTCGGCGGTCGAGACCTCGGAGTGGCTGATCCCGTGTCCGGCCGTCATCAGGTTCACCTCGCCGGGTCGGACCATCGCGTGGTGGCCGGCGCTGTCGGTGTGCTCCACCTCGCCGGTGAAGAGCCAGCTCACGGTCTGCAGCCCGGTGTGCGGGTGTGACGCGACCACCATGCCACCGCTGTCGGCGACCCGGTCGGGTCCGTAGTGGTCCACGAAGCACCAGGCGCCGATCAGGGAGCGGTGGCGCTGCGGCAGGGTACGGCGCACCCGCATCGCCCGCGGTCCGCCCAGCGGGACCTCGCGGGCGCCGAGGATCTCGACGTCGGCGACGGCCGCGCAGGGGTCGAGCACCATCTCGTCGGGATCGCGCTCGGGGTTGGTCATGCCACGGCGCTCATGAGAGGTGGTACGGCTTCGCGGCCCGCTTGCCGCTCCCGCCCTCGATCGACCCGCTGTCGCGGGACGCCGCGCCGGATCCGTCCACTCCCTGCCCGCCGTCGTGCCCCGGCTCGAGCCGGATCACCACCGACTTGGAGGAGGGACAGTTGCTTCCCTCCGCGACGTGGTCCAACGGCACCAGCGGGTTGGTCTCGGGGTAGTAGGCCGCCGCGCAACCCCGCGGCTGCTCGTAGGGCACGACCCGGAACCGCGGCGCCCGCCGCTCGGACCCGTCGCTCCACTCACTGACCAGGTCGACCAGGGCGCCGTCGGCGAGGCCCAGGGCGGCGATGTCGTCGGGGTGCACGAACACCACCCGACGTCCGCCCGAGATCCCGCGGTAGCGGTCGTCGAGACCGTAGATCGTGGTGTTGAACTGGTCGTGGGAGCGCAGCGTCTGGAGCAGCAGCCGCCCCTCGGGGACGTGCAGCACGTCGGTGGGGCTGACGCTGAACTTGGCCAGGTCCACGTCGGTCGGGAAGGTCCGGGAGTCGCGCGGAGGGTGCGGGAGGACGAAGCCGCCGGGCTGGTTGACCTTCTCCTCGTACGACTCGCACCCGGGGACGACCCGGCCGATGCGGTTCCTGATCTCGGTGTAGTCGTTGCGCATCGCGTCCCACGGCACGACGTGGTCGGCACCCAGCGTCGCGAGGGCGAGGCTGCAGACGATGTCGACCTCGGAGCGCAGGTACGACGACGCGGGCTCGAGCGGCCCCTTCGACGCGTGCACGGCGGAGACCGAGTCCTCGACGGTGACCCGCTGGTCGCGACCTCCGGTGCGGTCCTGCTCGCTGCGGCCGAGGACGGGGAGGATCAGCGCCTCGCGTCCGGTGACGACGTGGGAGCGGTTGAGCTTGGTGGACACGTGGACGGTGAGGTCGGCCTTGCGCATCGCGTCCTCGGCCACCTCGGTGTCGGAGATGGCCGACACGAAGTTGCCGCCCATCCCCACGAAGACCCGGGCGTCGCCGTCGCGCAGCGCCTTGACCGCGTTGACGCTGTCGAAGCCGTGCTCGCGCGGCGGCTCGAAGCCGAACTCGTCGCGGAGCGCGTCCAGGAAGTGGTCGGGGACCTTCTCCCAGATCCCCATCGTCCGGTCGCCCTGGACGTTGGAGTGGCCGCGGACCGGGCACAGTCCCGCGCCCGGCTTGCCGATGTTGCCCTGGGCCAGCGCGACGTTGGTGATCTCCTTGATCGTCGCGACGGCGTTGCGGTGCTGGGTGATGCCCATCGCCCAGCAGGTCACCGTGGCCGAGGAGTCGCGGAACATCTCGGCCGCCTGCCGGATCAGGCGCGGTCGAGGCCGGTGGCCTTCTCGACGGCGTCCCAGTCGAGGTCGCGGACGTGCTCGACCCAGGCCTCGAAGCCGTGCGTGTGCCGCTCGATGAACTCGTGGTCGAGGGCATCCCACTCGACGAGGTGGTGGCCGATCGCCTGCATCAGGGCGAGGTCCCCGTTGACCCGCACCGGGAGGTGGAGGTCCGCGAGGCCGGTTCCCACGCCGCTGAGACCGCGGACGTTCTGCGGGTTCTTGAACCGCACCAGCCCCGCCTCGCGGAGCGGGTTGATCGCGAGGATCCTGGCGCCGTTCTTCTTGGCGTTCTCGAGGGCGGAGAGCATCCGGGGGTGGTTGGTGCCGGGGTTCTGGCCCATGACCACGATCAGCTCGGCCCGCTCGATGTCGGCGAGGCTGACCGACCCCTTCCCGATGCCGATCGTCTCGGCGAGGGCGAGACTGGTCGACTCGTGACACATGTTCGAGCAGTCGGGGAGGTTGTTCGTCCCGAACGCCCGGACGAAGAGCTGGTAGGCGAACGCCGCCTCGTTGGAGGTCTTGCCCGAGGTGTAGAAGACCGCCTCGTCCGGGGAGGCGAGCCCGCGCAGCCGCTCGGCCATGAGGGCGAACGCGTCGTGCCACTCGATCGGCTGGTAGTGGCTGGCGCCTTCTCGCAGCACCATCGGCTGGGTGATCCGACCCTGCTGCCCGAGCCAGTAGTCGGTCTTCTCCTGCAGCTCGGCGATCGGGTGTTCGGCGAAGAACTCGGCCCCCACCCGTCGTCTGGTCGCCTCCTCGGTGACCGCCTTGGCGCCGTTCTCGCAGAACTCGGCCGTGTGGCGGTGACCGGCCTCCGGGTCGGGCCAGGCGCAGCCCTGGCAGTCGAACCCGTCGACCTGGTTCAGCCGGAGCAGGGTGCGGGCGGTGCGGACCACGCCCATCTGCTCGATCGCGCGCTTCATGGTGACCGCCACCGCGGTCACGCCGGCGGCGGAATCCTCGGCTCCGTCGACCTCCAGCTCGGTCTCGTCGATGTCCCGGGACGGCGCGCGGCGGCTCATGGTTCCATCCTCACCACGGCGTCAAGCAAGCCCGCAACCACCCCGGGGAATGAGTGACGGGCCCTCGCAGGTTGTGCCTGCGTGGCTGACCTCTTTGACGACCTGACCATCGGTGCGGTGCACGCTCCCCACCGCGTCCTCATGGCGCCGTTGACCCGGATGCGCGCGACCATCCCCGGCGACCTCCCCAACGACCTGATGACCGAGTACTACGCGCAGCGCGCCTCCGCGGGCCTGCTGATCAGCGAGGGCACCCAGATCTCCCCCGAGGGCAAGGGGTACGCCGACACCCCGGGCATCCACAGCGCGGAGCAGACCGCTGCCTGGCGCGACGTCACCGACGCCGTGCACGACGCGGGCGGCCGGATCGCGGCGCAGCTGTGGCACACCGGCCGCGTCAACCACCCCTCGCTGCACGACGGTGAGCCGTCGGTCTCGGCCAGCGCCCTCGGCTCGGGCGGCCGCACGTCGCTGCGCGGCCCGGACGGCGCGATGGTCCGCGCCGACTCACCGGCCCCGCGGGCGCTGGGGACCGACGAGCTGCCGCGCGTCGTCGACGACTACCGCCGGGCCACCGGCAACGCCCGCGACGCCGGCTTCGACCTCGCCGAGATCCACGCCGCCCACGGCTACCTCCTGCACCAGTTCCTCTCCCCCAACAGCAACCAGCGCGACGACCGGTACGGCGGCTCGCCCTCCGACCGGGCGCGGCTGCTCGCCGAGGTCGTCGATGCCGCGGCCGAGGAGTGGAGCGCCGACCGGATCGGGGTCCGGATCTCCCCGGTGGGCTCGTTCAACGGGGTCGACGACCCCGCGGGCGAGGCGACCGGGCTGCTGGTCGCCGAGCTGCTCGCCGAGCGCGGCGTGGCGTTCCTCCACCTGTCCGAACCGGACTGGATCGGCGGCACGGGTCTCTCCGACGGCTTCCGCGAGCGCCTGCGCGAGGCGTTCCCCGGCACCATCATCGGCGCGGGCAGCTACGACCTCGCCAAGGCCGAGCGCGTGATGGAGGCCGGCTGGGTCGACGCGGTCGCCTTCGGCCGCGCCTTCCTCGCCAACCCCGACCTGCCGCGCCGGCTCCGCGAGGGGCTGCCCCTCAACGACCCCGACAAGACCACGTTCTACGGCGGCGACGAGACCGGCTACGTCGACTACCCGGCGTACGAGGTGGCCTGACTCTCAGGAGTTGGAGTAGACCGCCGGGCCGCCGTCGTCGCCCACGGCGTCCGGGCCCCGGCCGGCCCAGGACCAGGCGTAGGCCGGGTCCTCGACGGCGAGGCCTCCCTCGCCGAGCTCGAGCGGCTTGAAGGTGTCGACCATGACGGCCGACTCCTCGAAGTAGTCGACACCGAGCGAGGCCTCGATCGCGGAGGGCTGCGGGCCGTGGGCGTGCCCGCCCGGGTGCAGCGAGATCGAGCCGATGCCGATCCCGGATCCCTTGCGCGCCTCGTAGTCGCCGCCGACGTAGAACATGACCTCGTCGGAGTCCACGTTGGAGTGGTAGTACGGCACCGGGATCGAGAGCTCGTGGTAGTCGACCTTGCGGGGCAGGAAGTTGCAGACCACGAAGTTCTGCCCCTCGAACACCTGGTGCACCGGCGGTGGCTGGTGCACCTTGCCGGTGATCGGCATGTAGTCCTCGATGTTGAACGTGTACGGGTAGAGACAGCCGTCCCAGCCGACCACGTCGAACGGGTGGGTGGCATAGGTCAGCCGGGAGCCGACGACGCCGGCCGAGGTGCGGTGCTTGACCAGCACCTCGACGTCGGTCGGGCCGGTCGTGACCAGCGGCTCGCTCGGGGCGTGCAGGTCGCGTTCGCAGTACGGCGCGTGCTCGAGCAGCTGGCCGTAGCGCGAGAGGTAGCGCTTGGGCGGGGCGACGTGGCTGTTGGCCTCGATCGCGTAGAGCCGGCTGGGCTCCGCGGGGCACCAGCGGTGGTCGGTGGCGCGCGGGATGATCACGTAGTCGCCGGCCCGGTAGGGGACGACACCGAAGACCGTCTCGACGGTGCCGCTGCCCGCCTGCACGAACACGCACTCGTCGCCGATCGCGTTGCGGTAGAGCGGCGAGGGATCGACCCCGGTGACGACGTAGCCGATCCGGACGTCGGCGTTGCCGAGCACCAGCCGCCGGCCTTCGACCGGACAGCCGCCGTCCTGGAACAGGTCGTGCAGCTTCAGGTGACGCGGCTTGAGCGGATGGTTGGGCGTGAGCCGCTGGTCGCCGACCTCCCACACCTGGCTGTCGACGATCGCCGACGGCACGCCGCGGTGGTAGAGCAGCGAGGAGTCGGAGGAGAAGCCCTCCTCGCCCATCAGCTCCTCGCGGTAGAGGTGCCCATCGGCGTCGCGGTGCTGGGTGTGCCGCTGCCGGGGTACTTCGCCGACCTGCCGGTAGTACGCCATGTCCGTTATCCGATCATGTTCGTCCGATAATGCGACACGAGTGTCGCACGGCCGGGCACCGTCAGTCGATGCCCCAGACCGCCCGGAACTCCTCCGGGTCACCGGCCGCGAGGTCGTCGCGCACCATCGCCAGCCAGTTCGGGGCGTCGTCGGCCGAGGGGACCGGCACGCGCAGCTCCTCGACGCCGTCGCTGCGGCGGCGTACGACGACGTCGGCCGCGCGGCTCAGCTCCATCCGGCCACCGGTGGTGGCGCACCACAGGTCGAGCGCGCCCAGCAGGACCCGGCGCGTCGTGCTGCGCGGGCGGGGTTCGAGAGCCGCGACGTAGACCTCGTCCGCGTCAACCGGATCCAGCGTGGAGAGCATGTGATCGAGCCTACGCCGCGACCGGTCACCGGGGATTGACCTGAACCGGACTTCAACTCCTACGGTTTCGCCTTGTGACCACGCAAAATGCCTCGCTCGGAGGGGCATCAGGGACCTACGCTCGGCGGTGCCATGCGTGACTTTCCCCCGACCGTGACCACCTTCTGGTCCCCCGAGGGGGGATCAGTGGCGGAGACCTCTGCGGCCCCGGACACCCGCAGCCCGCTGCGCTTCCTGCGCTGGGTGATGCGGCAGCAGGGCCCGGTCGTCCTGGTCGCCACCGTGACTCGGCGTTCTCTGGCAGCTCCCGCTGATCGCGGGACCGTGGCTCTTCGGCTGGTCGATCGACCACGGGATCCTGGTCGGCGACGCCGGCGCCGTGGCGTGGGGTGCCGCCGCGCTGATGTTCGTCACCCTGGTCGGCGCGGTCTTCGGCATCGCGCTCCACACGCTCGTGGTGCGCAGCTGGCTGATCAGCCTCTACGGCACCACCATGATGGTGACCCGCAAGGCCGCCCAGATGGGCCACATCCTGCCGCGCCGCTCCCCCACCGGCGAGATCCTCAGCGTCGCGTCCAGCGACTCCGACGAGTTCGGCGCGATGAGCGAGATCATCGCCCGCGCCGGGTCACAGTTCATCTCGTTCCTCGCCGTCGCCGCCATCGTGCTCACGACCTCGCCGCGGCTCGGTGTGGTCGTGCTGATCGCCGCACCGGTCCTGTTCGGCGTCGCCCTGCCCTTCCTGCGGCCGCTCCACCGGCGCCAGGAGGTCGAGCGCTCGCGCAACTCCGAGCTGACGTCGATGGCGACCGACATCGTCGCCGGGCTGCGGATCCTGCGCGGGATCGGCGGCGAGCGCACCTTCCGACGCAACTACGAGCGGCAGTCGCAGAGCGCCCGGTCCGCCGGCGTCTCCGCCGGCATCTGGCAGGCCGTGATCGAGGCGCTCGGCGTCCTCTTCTCCGGGGTCTTCCTGGTCCTGCTGCTCGCGCTCGGTGCTCGCGAGGTGGTCGCCGGCCGGCTCACCGTCGGTCAGCTGGTCAGCTTCCTCGGCTACGGCCTCTACCTGATCGGCCCGATCCGCACCTTCTTCGAGTTCGCCCAGAAGGTCACCCGGGCGCTGGTGAGCGCCCGGAAGGCGATCGCGATCTTCGAGCCGGCGCCGCCGTGGCGCGACGTCGACGAGCCGTCGCCGCTGGACGGCGAGGGCACGCTCGTCGACGACACCACCGGGCTCACCGTCCGTCCCGGCGCAGCTCACCGTGGTGGTCAGCGCCCTGCCCGAGGTCTCGGCCCGGCTCGCGGACCGGCTCGGGCGCTACCTGCCGGCCGACACCGAGCCGGTCAGCGAGGCCGACGAGGAGCGCGTTCCCGGTCGCGCGGCCCGCAGGGCCCGCGCGGAGCGGGCCCGTCGACGCGCCGAGATCGCGGCCCGGGACGCCGAACGGACCCGCGGCCCGTGGGGAGTGCAGCTCGACGGCATCGACCTGGGCGACGCCTCGCTCGTCGACGTACGCCGGACCGTGCTGGTCAGCGACACCACCAGCCAGCTGTTCGCGGGCACCCTCCAGGACGCGATCGACCCCCACCGGCGACTGACCCGCGAGCAGGCCGAGGACGCGCTGCTCGCCGCCAACGCCGAGGACGTCTACGACGCACTGCCCGGTGGCTGGCAGGGCGTCATCGACGAGCGCGGCCGCGGCCTGTCCGGCGGCCAGCGGCAGCGGGTCGTGCTGGCCCGCGCGCTGGGCATGGACGCGCCGATCCTGGTGCTCGTCGAGCCGACGTCCGCCGTGGACGCCCACACCGAGGCCCGGATCGCCGAGCGTGTCACCCGGGTGCGGACCGGGCAGACGACGGTCGTGTGCACCGTCTCGCCGCTGTGGCTCCACCACGCCGACCGGGTGGTGCTGCTCGACGGCGACCACGTCGTCGCCGACGGCAGCCACGAGGACCTGCTCCACGACCACGCCTACCGCGCCGTCGTGGCCCGGGCGATGGACGAGGAGGTGCTCCAGTGAGCTCCGGACTGCTCGAGAGCTCGACGGGGACCTGGTCCGACCACACCTCCGACGAGCCGAACGTCGACCCGCGGCTGACGCCCCCGACCGACGCCACCTACAGCGAGCGCATCGCCGCGTGGCGGATGCGCCACCACCTGCGCCGCGAGGAGGCCGAGCGGGTCTACCAGGGGTCGCGTCGGCCCGAGCGTGGGTGGCCGGTCGCCGACGACCGCGCCGTGTTCCGCTTCTTCCGGTCGCTGATCTCGGAACGGCGCGGCATCTTCGTCACGCTGGTCCTCTTCAACGCGCTGGCCGCCGCCACCGGGCTGATCGTGCCCCGCCTGCTCGGCCAGCTCGTCGACCGCACCGTCGGTGGGGCCGGCGCCTCGATCGCGACGCTGGCCTGGCTGGTCGTGGCCGTGGTCTGCGCCCAGGCGCTGTTCACGTTCGTGGGACAGATCGTCTCGACCGTGTTCGGTCAGGACCTGCTGGCCTCGGCGCGCGAGTTCATCGTCGCCACGATCCTCCGGCTGCCGCTGGGCAAGGTGGAGAGCGCCAGCACCGGCGACCTCGTGACGCGGGTGACCCGCGACGTCGGCACGATGAGCCGCTCGGTGCAGTACGGCCTGCCGATGGCGATCATCTCGTTGCTGACGGTGGTGCTGTCGGTCGTCGCGATGCTGCTCAACTCGATCCTGCTCGCGATCCCGTCGCTGCTGGTGATCAGCACCAGCGTGCTCGCGGTCCGCAACTACCTGCGGTCGGCGCCGAAGGGCTACATCACCGAGGGTGCGACGTACTCCCGCATCAACACCACGCTCACCGAGACCGTCGAGGGCGCCCGCACCGTCGAGGCGCTCGGTCTCTCCGACCGACGGGTGCGGCAGGGCGACGGCGACATCGCGGTCTCCGCGCAGGCCGAGCGCTACACGATGTCGCTGCGCAACCTGCTGTTCGCCGTCATCGACATCGCGTTCAACACCCCGCGGGTCGTCACCCTCGTCGTCGGCGCCTGGGGCTACACGAACGGCTGGCTGTCGCTGGGGCAGATCACCGCTGCCGTCCTGTACGTCGAGGCGCTGAGCGGTCCGCTCGACCGGCTGGTCGGCGAGCTGGACCGGCTCCAGGTCGGCGCCACGTCGACGGCGCGACTGCTCGGCATCGCCGAGGTCCCGCCGGACCGGTCACCCGGCGACGCACTGCCCGACGGCAAGAACCTGGTCGGCGAGGACCTCCGGTTCGCCTACCGCGAGGGCCACGACGTGCTGCACGGCATCGACGTGTCGCTCGGCATCGGCGAGCGGCTCGCGATCGTCGGCCCCTCGGGCTCGGGCAAGTCGACGCTGGGCCGGCTGCTGTCCGGCATCAACCGCCCCCGCACCGGCTCGGCGCAGGTCGGCGGCGTCGACCTGGTCGAGCTGCCGCTGGAGGTGCTGCGCACCGAGGTCGCGCTGGTCACCCAGGAGCACCACGTCTTCATCGGCACCGTGCGCGACAACATCGTGCTGGCCCGCGAGGACTCCCCCGACGAGGCGGTCTGGGCGGCGCTGCGGGCGGTCGGTTCCGACGACTGGGTGCGGCGGCTGCCGCAGGACCTCGGCACCCGGATCGGGTCGGGTCAGCACACGCTGACGCCCGCCCAGGCGCAGCAGGTCGCGCTGGCGCGGCTGATCATCGCCGACCCCCACACGCTGGTGCTGGACGAGGCGACGTCGCTGATCGACCCGCGCACCGCTCGCTCTCTCGAGGGGTCGATGAACGCGCTGCTGGCGGGGCGGACCGTGGTCGCGATCGCCCACCGGCTCCACACCGCCCACGACGCCGACCGGATCGCGGTCGTGATCGACGGTCGGATCGCCGAGCTCGGCAGTCACGACGAGCTGGTCGACCGCGAGGACGGCGAGTACGCCGCGCTCTGGCGGGCCTGGACGAGCTAGTCGGATCCCCGCGGGGGTGGGGCGCGGAACCACCCAACGCCCTCGCACCCGACATCCAGGTCGTCGGCAGGCGTCCTTGACGACCCTGAGGTCGCGCACGGCGTACCGGTGGTGCTCCCACTCCTCCTCGAGGATGGTGTGGAGGCAGGCGAGGACGGTCTCCTCGTAGTCGGGCGCCCACGGATTGTTGCGGCGCTCGGCCAGTTGCTCCGGGGTCACCTCGGCGAGGAAGTCGCGCACCATCGCGACTCGGCTCGGCACGCACCTCGAGCACCGCGTCGTACGACGGACGCCTGCTGGGAGAAGACTGAGGGTCGTGGCCGTCGGTGGCGTACTCGACGTTGGGCTGGCCGATCGGGTGGTAGGGCTCGTCGACGCGCAGGATCGCGCCGCGCAGCCAGGTGTCCGTGGCCATGACGAGGTGGCGCACGGTCTGGGCGAAGGACCACTCACCGTCCACCGACGCCGCCTCGGCGCCGGGAGGCATCGTCGCCACCCGCGCGAGAGTGGCTTCCCAGGCGCCTTCCACCGCGGCCCACGCTGCGCGGAGCCCGTCCGGGTCCGCGGCACGCCGCTGTCCACGACCCGGGAAGCGCCGGTCGAGCTCGGCATCGACCAGTGGCGCCACGTCGACCCCGTTGACATGGAGGGAGCTCTCCCCGTCGAGCAACCAGGGTGCGTCGATGTCGGCGCCCTGGACGAGGACGCCGCGCATCACCGCGTCCGACAGGTCGGCCCTCACGAAGCGCGCGCCGCGCAGGTCGGCGTCGACGAACTCCCGAGTCATCGCGTCAGCGTAGGCCCATCGAGCCGGACACGTCCGGCTCCCACGGCAGGTCGGCGTCCTCGGCGATCCGCGCGTCGAGGGCGGCCGCGACGTCGTCGGGCCACGGAGCGGTGCGGCGGGACTCCATGTCGATGTGGAGGAAGATCTCCTCCATCACGAAGCTCAGCTGCTGGTGGGTCTCGTCGAGCAGGTAGACCAGGGCGTGCGCGGCCCGCTCCGAGCGCCCGAGCAGCCGCACCCGCGCCGACATCCGGTCACCGGTGCGCATCTCGGCGAGGTAGGTCAGGTGGTGCTCCGCCGAGAAGCACGCGTGCCCCAGCGCCGGCCAGTTCTGCTCGATCCCGTGCGGCACCAGCGACTCGTCCAGCCCCTCGCTGGCGATCCCCGTGTAGTGGCGGACGTTGAGGTGGCCGTTGGCGTCCTCGAACGCCATCGGGACCGGCTGCTCGACGTACGCCGGGAGTCGGGAGAGCTGTTCGTACGTGGGGCGGGGTGCGGTCACGCTCAGTCACGATACCGGGCCGCGGCGCAGCGGATCAGCGCCCGGCTCAGGCCAGCCCGACCAGCGCTTCCGACCGCTCCCACAGGCCGTCGATGACTGCCTGGTCGCTGGCCTGGCCCTTCTCGCGACCGTCGATCTTGAACCGGCTGAAGTAGCGCCCGTCGATCTCGGGGTCGGGGCCGCGCTCGGCGAGGGCGATCAGCGGTGCCGCGCCGTCGGGGACGCTGATGGTGGCCCACCGCTTGAGCGGCGTGCGGTAGGCGAGCCCGACGAACCACGAGTCGCGGCCGAACGAGCTGCCGACCGGGCCGGGGTGGACGGCGACCGAGACGATGCCGTCGTCGGACCACCGCTGGGCGATGCCGCGGGTGAAGACGATGTTCATCAGCTTGCCGGTGCCGTAGGCCGCGAACTCGATCGCCCGGCGGTGCTCGTAGTCGAGGTCGTCGAGCACGACCTTGCCCATCAGGTTGGCGACGCTGGAGGTGTTGACGACCAGTGAGGTGCCGGCCGCCGCGAGCTGGGGGCGGAGCAGGTTGGTGAGCAGGAACGGCGCCAGGTGGTTGATCTGGAAGTTGGGCTCGTGGCCGTCGTGGGTCTTCTTCGACGGGGCGAACGTGCCGCCGGCGTTGTTCATCAGCAGGTCGAGCGTGTCGACCCGCTCACCGACCTGCTCGGCGAGGCGGCGGACGTCGTCGAGCCGGGAGAAGTCGGCGATCAGCGGCTCGGTGCCGACCGCCTCGGCGACCGGCCGGAGCTTGTCCGCTGAGCGTCCGGTCACGTGGACCGTCGCCCCCTTGGCAGCCAGCACCTTGGCGGTCTCGGCCCCGATCCCGTCGCTTGCTCCGGTCACCAGGACCGTACGGCCCGCCATCGTCTGTTCAGTCATGCCGTCGAGCCTAGGTCGGGGTTCCGCGCGAGGGACTGTGCGGCCCGATCGACCACCCAATGAGCCGATGGGTTCCGCCCCCGCCCGTGGCCTGCTGAGATGTCCCATGGCCACCTCGGCTCGCGTGGCATCTGCTTCGGTCCTCCGCGGCGTCGATGCCGACGCTCTTGACGGCGCCCTTCGCGAAGGGCTGCCCGCAGGCCTGCCACTCGACGTGGTCGTGGACACCGAGGACGCGGTCCGTGCTGCCACCGTGCTGGCGGCCCTCGCCGATGCCGCCCCCGTCGACCCCAGGGTCGTGGAGGCGATCGTCGACATCCTCGACGGGCGCGGCTGGGGACCCGTCACGGTCGTCGCGACCGGCCTCGACGCCGGGGCGGACCGGCAGACGCCGCGAGGCACGCCGTACCGGCTCGCCGACGTGCACACGGACCTGACCGGCGCGCCGGTCCCGAACAGCAGTGTGTTGCACGGACGACGGGTCAGCACCGCCTGGACCCGGGCCGGCCTCCGGATCGCGCTGGCCCGCAGCGTCACCGACCTCGCCGACGGGTACGCCGGCTGCGTCGACCTTCTCGCCGACGTCGTCGAGCCGACCGCTGAGGCCACCAGGGCCGACCTCGCCGCCGATGTGCTGGAGCACTTCCCGGCGGAGGTGGCGGTGGTCGACGCACTGGTCACCAGCCACGGGCTCTCGGGCCGGGGACGGCTCGATCCGATGGACACCGCTGCCCTCGTGGTCGGCGACGACGCCCTCCTTGTCGACGTCGTCCTCGCGCGGCTGCTCGGCCTGGACCCGGCCGTCTCGCGACCCGTGAGCGCCGCGATGCGGTCCGCGGGCCCGCCGGCTGTCAGCGAGGTCAGCGGCGACCTGACACCGTTCCCGGGGCGGCGCGCGGCCCCGGCCGCCGTGCGCGAGGCCGTGCGCGCCTCGGGGCCGGCGGGCGAGCGGGTGGCGGCCGGCATCCTGGGCACCGGCGAGAGCGACCGGGTGATGAGCGCGCTGCGGACCGGGGCGGCCGCTCTCGCGGAGCGGACCGGCGAGCAGTCGCTGGCCGCGGGCCTGGCGGCCGGGGCACTGGCCACGGCCTACGTGCGCGCGACGGGCCAGGCGTGGGCGACCATGGTCGACAAGAGCAGGCTGGACCGCGTCGACGTGCCGCTGGGCTTCGACCCGGCGGACTACGTCGACGCCGACTATCTCGGGATTCCCGACGTCCTCACGCCGTTCGAGTCGCACCTTGCGGCCGGGACGCAGTCCGGTGAGCTGTGCTGGACCACGGTGGACAAGGCGGTGGTCTTCACCGTCTCGCAGGTGCTGCAGGCGCCTTTCGACCTGTTCGTCGAGCGCGTGGACGTCGCGCGCGGCATCAGTCTGATGGCGGACTACATCGGCGGTCGGGTCGTGACGGTCGCCCAGGACGAGCTCGGCCGCCCGACCCACCAGGCCGAGCGCAACATCTACCTCCCCGAGCCCAACTACCTGGCCCTGTGGGGAGGCCTACCGATCGATGTCTGCAAGATCGAGCTCGTCGAATACGACGAGGGGCTGCATCGCCTCTCCTGGCGGACCGTCGGGAGCCCGAACGGGTCGGCGACGTACGACGACGGGTCCCTGACGTTCGCCGCCGAGGGCGACAACACCCGGGTGACGGTCCTCGGCCGTCAGCTCTTCACCCTTCCGCCGTTCTGGCAGGCCGTGGACCTCGACCGTTTCCCGGACATCAAGGAGCCGCTGGTCGAAGACGCCTATCGGCGGTTCTTCGCCGCCACGTTCGCCAACCTCGAGGCGTGCTACGAGGGCCGCGACCACCGGATCGGTCGGGACCCTGTCGTGAGACCGGTGGCCACCGAGCAGCTGTCGATGGTGGTCGACCTGGCCGACGAATGGCTGGCGGAGAAGCCGGTGGCCGAGCGACTGCGCGACCTCGCCCCGGCTCGCACGGGTCCGGTTCCCGTGATCGACGCCGACGGGTTCCGGCACTTCCCGGCACCGGCGGAGTCGGCGCTCGAGCCCCCCGACGCGACCCAGGGTGAAGGGCGCAGCCGCTGGCAGGACGCGGCCAGGCAGCTGGCCGAGGACTACACCACCGCTCTGGGTTCCGACCTGAGGCGTGGGCTCCAGTGAGCGTCCTGGTGACCGGAGCCACCGGGCTCGTGGGCGCCCAGGTCTGCCGCGAGCTGCTCGCCGACGGTCAAGACGTGGCCGCCATGGTGCGGCGGCGTACCCCGCCCCGCGGCACACGCCCCGTGGTGGCGCACCTCGACGTCCCTGCGGACCTCGAGCGGGCGATGGTCGGGCACGACACGGTCTTTCACTGCGCGGCGGTCTACGCCTACGGACGCGCACACGACGAGGAGCTCGAGGCGGTCAATGTCACCGGCACCCGTGACGTGCTGAGGGCCGCGGCCTCCGCCGGGGTACGGCGGGTGGTGGTGACGTCGTCCTCGGTGACCTGCGGGTCCAGCCAAGGACGGGTGGCGCGGGACGAATCTCATGCGGTGAGCGAGGAGTTCACGCCGGCGTACTTCGGCAGCAAGGTGCGGCAGGAGCAGATCGCGTTCGAGACCGGCGCCGAGCTCGGGGTGGAGGTGGTCGTCGCCTGTCCCACGGTCGTCCTCGGCGGTCCGGCCACCCGTCTGGTGCCGAGCAACGCCATCCTGCTGCGCTACCTGCTCGACCCGACCCGCAGCACCTACCCGGGCGGATGCAACGTCGTTGCGCTCGAGGACGCCGCGCGTGGTCACGTCGTGGTCGCCGAACGCGGCACCCCGGGCGAGCGCTACCTGCTCGGCGGCGAGAACCTCTCGTGGCGCCTGCTGCACACGCTGCTCGCCGAGCTCGCCGGGGTCCCCGGGCCGTTCGCCGAGCTGTCGACCACGATGGCGGTGCTGGCCGCCGCTGCATCGGAGCTGACGGCCTCGGTGACCAGCACCGAACCGATGACCACCCGCGACGAGGCGCTCACCATCGGCCGGTACTACTGGTACGACGACAGCCGCGCCCGCGCCCTCGGTCACACGTCCGGCTCGGCCCGCCAGGCGATCGCCGGGTCACTGGCCTGGCTGCTCGCCGGTGACGACCTGCCACGGTGGGTGCGTGAGTCCCTCCGTCCGGCTCCTGAGGTCCGGGCCGCCCGGCGGCTGGTTCCGAGGCGGACGGTGGATACAGGCTGAGGTCAGGTGGTCGACTTCCGGGCCCGGCTCGAGCCGGTCGACTTCGTTGCTTTCTTGCTCGGCGCCGTCTTGCGCGGGGTGGCCTTGCTCGCGGCCGTGCTCACGTCACCGAGGACCGAGCTCGTCATCGCGTCGCCGAGCTCGAGCACCCCGCTGCCGTAGGCCACGCCGAGCTCGGTCAGCCCGGAGAGGTAGGTGCTGGCCTCTCGCTGGGTCGACTCGAGGAAGGTCTGGCCGGCGGCGGTGGCATCGGCATCCCTCGACCAGACTTTCTGGAGCACGTCGAGGTATTGCTGTGAGAGCCGGATCTGGGTGTCCACCGCCTTGCGGGTCAGGTCGACCACAGATCGCACCGACTCGCCGGCAGTGTCGACCGCGTCGTCAACTGCATCGCCCAAGGTGTCGCTGACTGCGTTCATTCGGTGTCCCTTCGTTGTTCCCAGACTACTGCTCTGGAGCGGCCTCTGTCGCGAGCGCGGGCGCCGGGCTGACCAGGTAGGAGTGGTGGAACCCCAGTCGCGGGTCGGACCACGAGGCCAGACGGCCGTCGAACTCCTGGAGCTCCGGCATCGACACGCGGGTGCGCAGCTCGAGCGACGGGTAGTCGTAGACCGTGAGGTGGTTCTGCCCACGGTTGGCGGTGAAGAGCAGGCTCTGGTCCTCCGAGAGCTGGCAGGCGTAGATGCCGTCGATCAGCGAGCCGCCGGTGACCTGCAGCGCCTTGACATGGAGATCGGCGTTGGTGAAGACCGAGCCGCGGGCCAGGCTGTCGACCACCGTCTGGGCCGCCTGGCGCGAGTAGCGGTTCATCCCGGAGAGTCCGGGGTTCTCCTCGATCAGCCGGTGGGTGGCCATGGTGGCCAGGTCGACGAGCACCACGGTCTGGCTGCCCCCGGTGCAGAAGATGAGCTCGCTGTCGGAGATGCAGACGTCGGAGTTGATGTGCGCCGGGACCTCGCGGCCGGCCGACCAGTGCCGGAGGACCTGGCCGGTCTCGGCGTCGATCTCGTAGGCGTACTCACGGGAGTAGGCCATGCCCCACTCCTGCCAATCGCGGCCGTCGCCGGGCAGCACCCGGAACGAGATCGCGTAGAACACGTCGAGGATCGGGTGACAGACCAGGTGCCAGCAGGTCGTGGGCAGAGGGATCCGCCTCGCCGTCCCGGTCACCAGGTCCAGGACGCCGACCTCGCGGGCCTCTCCGCTGGTGGGATGGTCCATGCCGCCGTACGCGACGTAGCGGCCCGAGGCCGTCCGTTTCATGGCGTGCGGGATCTTGAGGAGGTGCGGGGCCACGACCTCGGCCTTGGTGAGCCGGTTCAGGTCGAACTTCCAGAAGTTCTCCCCGATGGCGGCCAGGAACTCCGAGCCGTCCAGCCACACCACATGGGTGCTCGACTTGATCGTGGCGTCCGGGATCTCGAAACGGAGCGTCGAGACCCGGTCGACCTCCTCGGCGTTCACGGCGTCGTAGATCAGCAGGTGCTGACCCATGTTGCCGAGGAAGCCCACTCGCCGGGCCGGGTTCACGTTGGGCGCGTGCCCACCGGCCACCCCGTCGTAGTAGGTGACCTTGTAGGCGTGGGCACCGGTGGCCGGGTCGTAGCGGAAGATGCACACGCCGGCCCGGCCGTCGAGACCGTTGAGGCCGGAACCGTCCAGGGCGACGTGGAAGGCGTAGGGGTAGTTCTGCATCTACGTCGCCTTCCGCCCGAGGACCAGGGGCCGCTTGTCACGATAGCGGCGGCGCCGGGCTCAGGACAGCCTGAATGTGGACTCGCCGACTGGTCCACCGCCTGACCAGCCATTGCTCATTGACCAGCCCTGTACGCAGGGGGACCATGAGTCACAGAGACCACCCCGTGAGTGGAGGTGGGTCGTGGGTGTCTCGAGACGTCACCTGGCACTGGGCGCGGTCCTCGTTGCGCTGTCGGTCGGCTGCTCGAACCCGGCGGACACCTCCCACGTCGGCGCCGGCGGAGACGCCGAGACCTCCGCTGCCACCTCCGGTGACCAGACCGGCGGCAATGGCGATGGCTCAGGAGGCGGCGGAGGGTCCGGCGGGAGCGACGTGATCGGCTCCCCCATCCGGATGCCGGGCTTCCAGCAGATCGGCGCAGAGATCGTCACGGTCTACGACGGACTGGTCGCCGAGATCGCCTCTGCGTGCGGCCCCGGCGGACTGTGTGTCGAGATCGTGGTGGAGTCCGAGGACGGTCAGGGTCCGGAGTCCACGTGCGGGTTCGCCGGGACCCGACCGGGCGAGGACGAGCTCGTGGAGCGCGGATCGACGGTGGTGTTCCTGACGACGCCGCCGTGTCCGGACTTCGAGGGAACCAGCGGCACAGAGGGCGAGGTCACACCCGACGAGGGCGCCACGCAGTCCACGCCGGCCGAGAACCCGGGCTCGTGACCCGCGAGGACTCTGCCGGCGAGCCCGACGGAGACGCAGGCCCGACCCGCCCAGGTGCCCGGCTGGCAGACATCTCCCGGCTGGGCCGGATCTTCGGCAAGGTGGTCGCGCCGACGACGCTGCTGACCGGTCTGCTGTTCTACTTCGGCTGGTCCTTCACGTACTGGTACTTCCACTACCTGGGCGTGAACTCCACGCTGCTCGGATCCACCAGCCAGGACTACCTGATGCGCAGCGTGGACGCCCTGTTCGTCCCGATCACGGTCGCCGCGGTCGTCGGGCTGGTGGTGCTGTGGGCCAGGGCCGCCCTACCGCAGAGGCTGTCATCTGCTGCCGGGGCGCGGGTGGAGCGGCAGCGCGTCCCGGTGAGCACCGGCCTGGGGCTGGTCCTGGTCGGAGTCGCGGCGTCGGCCGTGGTCAGCAACGTCGCCCGCGAGAACCTCTTTCTGATCGCGCCGCTGAGCCTCGTCATCGGTGTCCTGCTCCTCTCCTACGCCGTCCACAGCATCCGGGTCGCCCGGGGGCCACTGCGACGCACCGAGGGCGTCGACGTACCGGCGCTCACCGAATGGGCGGCGGTGTTCGCCCTGGTCGGCATCGGCCTGTTCTGGGCGGTCAGCGACTACGCCGCGGCCGTGGGCACCCTGCGGGCCAAGCAGACGGTGGCCCTGCTCCACGAGGAGCCGCACGCGACGCTCTACAGCGAGCGCAGCCTCGACCTGACCGGTCCCGGGGTGACCGAGGTGCTTTGCACAGGCGCGGACGCGGCCTACGGGTTCCGGTACGACGGTCTGGTGCTCGTCCTGCAGTCCGGAGGCCAGTACCTGCTGCTGCCCCGGCAGTGGACGCCCGGTACGGCGCCGGCCGCGGTCGTCCCCGAGGGCGGCTCGACCCGTCTGGAGTTCACATGGTCCCCACCGGCGGGGGACGGGCAGCCCTGCTGACGGCCACGGCAGGTTCTCACGCCTCACACCACATGTCGGCACGCCGCTGCACACTGTTCGGCATGGCCAGATTCGAGGATCAAGACATGACGGGCGCCGAGTTCCGTGAGTGCGACCTGAGTCGGGCCCGTCTGATCGGGGTGGTGATGCAGGACGTCGTCATCGACGGGCTGGTCAGCAATCTGGTGGTCAACGGGATCGACGTGATGCCGTACGTCGAGGCCGAGCTGGACCGGCTGCATCCAGTGCGGCCGCTGATGCGATCGACCGACCCGGCCGACCTACGGAACGCCGAGCGACACCTGCGGGCCAGTTGGGCGGCAACGGTCGCGCGCCTCCGCGGCACGGCCCAGGGGTTGGAGCACCAGCGCGTCGGCGGCGAATGGTCGGCCGTGGAGACCCTGCGCCATCTGGTCTTCGTGCACGACTCGTGGTTCCGTCGCTGCTGCCTGGGTTCACGTCAGCCGTTCACCGCAATGGGGCTGGCATCGGACTTCGTGCCTGACCAGGAGGAGCAAGGCCTGGATCCAGCGGCGACACCTGGCCTCGACGAGGTGTTGACAGTGCGCGACGAGCAGGCCGCCGAGCTGGCGCGCTGGTTGGCGAGCGTGACGGCCGATGAGCTGTCGGCGGTCGCGCCGGTGCCTGCCGGGCCGGGCTGGCCGCCGTACGCTGCGGGGAAGACGGTGCTCGAGTGTCTGCACGTCGTCCTGAACGAGGAGTGGGCGCATCACGGGTTCTGCGCACGCGACCTCGATCTGCTGGAGGGGTGACCGCGCGCCTCGGGTTGCAGGTGCGTCCGCACCTGAGCGGCGAAGGCTCAGGCGACCGAGTCGACCCGCACGTCGGCGCGGTGCCGCGGCTCATACTGTTCGGGGGTGCACCCGCCGATCGTGGGCCGCACCCTCAGCTGCCGGAGGCGCTCCTCCCGCGCACGGCGGAAGGCAACCGAATCGATCTTGGTCCTGCCTGCCGTCATCGTGTTCGTCGTGTTCATGGAGAGGGCAACGACGACACAGACGAGTGGTCACGCGGCAGCCGACCTCCGGTCTGGACCGGCCGACGCCCAGAGCCGCTAGCACTCCGCATGACTCAGCCTCTTCGGCTGAATCATTCCGGCGCCTCCCCGTTGAAGACGACCGGGCTCTTCGCGCGCGTGTCGACGTGAAGCGTGAAGACGTCGGGTCGTGCGTAGTGCCCGACGGGGTCGAACATCCTCCTCTGTGCCTGTACGGCGGCGAGGTCGAGGTCTGCGTAGACGATCTCCTCACGTTCCAGGACAGGTCCCGCGATCACCTCACCACCCGGCGCGACGATGGTGGTGTGGCCGCGGGACATCCAGTCGTCCTCGAGGCCGTAGAGCGTCCCGCGCAGGTCCTCGGGCACGTCCGATCCGCGCAGCAGCGGGGCGACGCCGATGACGAACTGCCCGCCCTCCTTGGCGATGTGACGCAAGGTGGCCACCCAGGAGTCGCTGTTGTCCCAGGTCGGAGCCAGGTAGATGTCGCAGTGCTGGGCGTAGATCGCAGCCCGGGCAAGGGGCATGTAGTTCTCCCAGCAGAGCAACCCCCCGACCACGCCGAACGGCGTGTTCACCACTCCGAGCTCCGAACCATCGCCCATGCCCCACACCGTCCGCTCACCACCCGTGGGCATGAGCTTGCGATGCCGCTGCAGGAGCCGTCCGTCCGGACCCAGATACAGCAGGGTGTTGTACAGCGTGCCGCCCTCGATCTCGGTCACACCGATCACGACGTACGCCGACACCTCCGCCGCCACGTCCTGGATGCGCTGCAGGGCAGGGCCGGGGACGCTGACCGCATTCGCGTAGAGACGCCGCGCGAACTCGGAGTCGTGCCAGGCTGGTGTGCGCCAGACCCAGTCCGGATAGGCGGGGATGAAGGACTCGGGAAAGACGATCAACTCCGCGCCGTGACTTGCGGCCTCGCGGACGAGGGCACACACCTTGGTCGTGGTCGCCTCTCGGTCGAGGAACACCGGCGTTGCCTGTACGGCGGCCACGGTCACCATCGGTTCCTCCAGCGTCGTAGATGCGCGCCGCGACCATCCAGCACAAGGCAAGGCGTACGGCAGGTCGGACCAACGTGATTCAGCCGCACAGATCAGTGTGGACCGTGTGCACGCTCCCGTCGAGGAGCAAAGGCCGCACTCTGCTCCTGTTCGAGTGCTCCATGGCCATTTCGGTCCCGGATACGGTGGCAACCAGCCCGCCTCCCCCTTAAGGAGCGTCATGGACGCCACCGGCATCAACGACTCCAGCCTCGCCCGCCTCCGGAAGTGGAACCTCGGGCTCACCCTGCTGCACGCCGTCCAGGCCGTGATCGTGCTGGTGCTGGCCACCGACTTCGCGATCACCGTCACCTCGCAGTTCCCGTCGGGGCCTCCGGGCTCGACGCCGGCCGCGCCCGAGGCCCTCTTCGACGTACGCATCGGCGTCGCGATCGCGGCGTTCCTCGCGCTGGCGGCGCTGGACCACCTGCTCACGGCCACCGTGATGCGCCAGCGGTACGAGGCCGACCTGCGCTCCGGCGTGAACCGCTTCCGCTGGATCGAGTACTCCGTCAGCGCGACGATCATGATCCTGCTGATCGGCTTCTACAACGGCCTCACCGGGATCACCGAGGTCGTCCTCATCATCGGCGCGAACGTCGCGATGATCCTCTTCGGCTGGCTGCAGGAAGTGATGAACCCGCCGGGCCGGGCCCGGACCACGATGCTGCCGTTCTGGTTCGGCTGCATCGCGGGAGCGGCCCCGTGGGTCGCCATCCTCGTCAACGTGGTCGGCGCCGGCAGCGACGTGCCCGGCTTCGTCTACGGGATCGTCGTGTCGCTGTTCGTCTTCTTCATGAGCTTCGCCCTCAACCAGTGGCTCCAGTACAAGCAGATCGGCCGCTGGGCCGACTACGGGTACGGCGAGAAGGTCTACCTGGTGCTCAGCCTGGTCGCGAAGACCGCCCTGGCCTGGCAGATCTTCGGCGGCTCGCTCGCCGGCTGAGCGCTCATCGCTCGGGGCGGACCAGGACCTCGAAGCTGCGGTCACCGCTGGCGTCGAACCGACCGACCCGCTCGAAGCCCAGTGATTCCACGGTGCGCAAGGCGCGGGCGTTGAAGGACGCCACCGTCACCCGAAACGCCGGCGGCGCGAACTGTGCGCGTCCGAAGGCCAGGCCTGCCGAGATGGCTGCGCGGCCCAGGCCCAGGCCGACCAGCTCCGGCCGCAGCGCCCCGCCGGTGTCGAGCGCCCGGTCGTCGTACTCCCAGCCCGGCACGCGTCCGTCCGGGCCGAACGAGCGAAAGCCGACGAGCCGGTCGCCCGCGAGGAGGGCATGGAAACCCAGCTCCGGCTGAAGCAACTCGTCCGCGTCGGCGTCGGTCATGTCGTAGCAGTCGTACGGCGCCGGGTATCGCCAGCTGCAGATGTCCACCGCATGCTCTCGCGTCAGCGGGGCGATCTCCATGGCGGGGAAGCGCCGTCTGGGACGTGCAGCTCATGGCCGTCCATCGTGCCCGCTCACCTCCGGCGTCCGACGGTTCGCCTTCGCAGGGTGGATCGCTGGCCACCGGAGGCCCGTCCCCAGACCGACTCCTGATCCCTTGACGTCGAACACCTGTTCGAATAGACTCGGCACATGCTCGCACCCGCCGACCTCGACGACCTGGACGCAGCCGCCACGCTGACGGCCGTCGAGGACGTGCTGGTCCAGCGACGTACGGCCGAGGCACGCGATCTGGCGTTGGGTGCCCACTGGGCCGACCTCCACGCCGCCGACCCCCAGCTCGGCCCGGGCGGACGACGGGTCTGGGCCGGTGAGGACCGGCTGGTCCAGGTCGGCGGCGAGGGCACGCCCTTGGTCCAGGAGCTCTGCCTCTCCGAGCTCGCGATTGCCCGCCGCGTCCACCACCACTCCGCCCGCGCGACCGTGGCCGACGCGCTGGACCTGCGTCACCGGCTCCCCACGCTGGTGGGCCGCTGTCCAGAGCCTCGGCTGGAGCCGTGGATCGCCCGCAAGACCGCGATCCTGACCCGCAGCCTCGGCGAGATCGCCGTCCGGGTCGTCGACGCCGCTCTCCCCGAGGACCTCGGCGAGGTCTCCCCCGCCCGCATCCTCGACGTCGTGCGCGCCAAGGTCATCGAGGCCGACCCCGCCGCCCACGCCGCCGCCCTCGACGCCGAGAAGCAGCGCCGCTACGTCTCCCTCGGCCGCACCGACGAGTTCGGTCTGCGTCACATCCTGGCCCGGGTCCGCGCCGGCGACGCCGCCTGGATCGACGCCATGGTCGACCACGTCGCCGACCTGCTCGCACCCCGCTACGACGCCGGCACGACGCGCGACGTGCTCCGCTCCGAGGCCTTCACCTGGCTCGCCCGGCCCGCCGAGCTCCTCGACCTCCTCAGCGGCGGCCAGGGAGCCGGTCCGGCCGGGCCCGGCCCCGGGTGGTGCTCTACGTCCACCTCCACGAGGAGGCCGTCCGCAAGGACCACGGCGTCGCCCGGATCGAGGACATCGGCCCCGTCCTGTCCTCCGAGATCCCCGAATGGCTCGGCCACACCCACGTCACCGTCAAGCCCGTCATCGATCTGGCCGACCAGATCGCCTTCGACGCCTACGAACACCCCGAATCACTCAAGGAACGGATCCGGCTCCGCAGCCCCGCCGACACCTTCCCCCACGCCAACGGCGTCACCCGCCGCCTCGACCACGACCACGTCGACCCCTACCTCCCCGGCCACCCCGCCCAGACCGGCGACCACAACACCCAACCCCTCGCGCCGCACCAGCCACCGCGCCAAGACCCACCTCGGCTACCAGGTCCGACAACTCGGGCCAGGCGACTACGTCTGGCGAACCCCCCACCACCGCTACCGACGCGTCAACCACCTCGGCACCACCACCCTCACCGAACCCATCGGCTCCGGATTCATGTCCGAGGACCCCATCGACCGCGCCGTCGCCCAGCTGACGCTCGACCTCGCCACCACCGGACGCGCCGAGATCCCCGGCGGGCTGGCAGACGAATTCCGCCTTGCGAGGGAGGTCGGGGCCGCCCCTCCTCCCTAGGGTGTGCCCATGAGCTCGACCCGATCCGCGCTCGGCCAGAGGCTCGGTGCCTTCTTCGCCCTCGAGGACGACTGGTCGCGTCCGGTGCCGTCGATCGGCCGACGCGACCTGATGACCGGGGCAGCCGTCGAGGCGATCGGCGTGCTGACCCTGGAGCTGGCGCGCAGCGCGGGCGCGTTCGAGGAAGTGAGCGAGCCGTGGTGGGTGATCTACCTCGTGATGTCGGCCGCCGCCGTGGCACTGGTGGGGCGTCGCCGCTACCCGGTGGCTGTCGCCGTCTACCTCGCCGGCCACATGTTCGTCACCGGGGTGGTGATGCCGCCCGTGATGGGCCAGCTGGCCCTCCAGATCTGCTACTTCGTCGGGTTGTTCTCGGCCATGTCCTGGGGCCGGAGCCGCCGTACGTCGCTGCTCGCGTCGGTCTCGATCCTGCTGTTCATGCTCCTCTGGATCGCCTGGCAGTTCGCTCTCGGGTCGGCCTTCCAGGAATTCCTCGGCGACGAGGCGAACCCCGACCAGGGCGGCTTCCTGCCCGTCGATCCAGTCCCTCGTGCTGCTGACGTTCGTGGTGAACATCGTCTACTTCCTCGGTGCGATCGTCGGCGGCCAGGTCGCCTGGCGCGGCGCCCGGCAACGCGACGCGCTGGCCCGCCAGGCAACCACCATCGAGGCGCAGGCCGAGTCGCTGCGACGCCGCGCGGTGGTCGACGAGCGACTCCGCATCGCCCGCGAGCTGCACGACGTCGTCGGCCACCACGTCTCGGTCATCGGTGTCCAGGCGGCCGGTGCCCGCCGGGTCCTCGACCGCGACCCCGAAGCCGCCGCCGATGCCCTCTCGGCCATCGAGGACAGCTCACGGGAAGCGGTCACCCAGATGCGCTCCCTGCTCGGCACGCTGCGTGACATCGAGGCCGTGGCAGACGGCGACGAGACCGGCGACCGCGCTCCCGGTCCCGGTGCCGGCGATCTCGCCGACCTCGTCCACACCCGCGCGAACGCCGCCCTCCGCACCTCCTATGACCTGGTCGAGGACGGCGACGGCGCGGCCGCCCGACTGCCCGCCACCGTCGGGCTCTCGCTCTACCGGACCGCCCAGGAGGCGCTCGCCAACGTCGTCCGCCACTCCACCGCCGGCCAGGCCTCGGTGACGCTCCGGGTCGCCGAGCACGCTCCGACGCCGTACGCCGAGATCGAGGTGCTCGACGACGGCCGGCGGCGGGCGGGCACCTCCGGCACCGGGCTCGGCCTGCTCGGCATCCGCGAACGCGCCGCCTCCCACCGCGGCGAGGTCGAGATCGGGCCGCGGGCGACCCGCGGCTTCCGGGTCCGGGTGCGACTACCGCTGGCCGAGTCCGTGCGGGAGACCACCCGTGGCTGAGGCGACGCTGCGGGTCCTGCTGGTCGACGACCAGGTGCTGGTGCGTTCCGGCTTCCGGATGATCCTCTCGGTCGAGCCCGACATCGAGGTGGTCGGCGAGGCCAGCGACGGCGTCGAGGCGGTGGCGCTCGCACGCGAGCTGCGACCCGACGTCGTGCTGATGGACGTCCAGATGCCCCGCGTCGACGGCGTCCAGGCCACCGCCGAGGTGGTCGCGGAAGATCTCGGCCGCGTCGTCATCCTCACCACCTTCGACCGCGACGACTACCTGTTCGCCGCGCTGCGGGCCGGAGCGAGCGGGTTCCTGCTCAAGAACTGCGAGGCCGACCAGCTCGTCGGGGCGGTGCGGGCCGTCGGCCGAGGTCACGCGTTGCTCTCCCCCGAGGTCACCCGGCGCGTCATCGCCCAGATGACCGCCACCGACGGCGCCGGACCGGACGCCGAGCACGCCCAGCAGGTCGCGCGGCTGACCGAGCGCGAGCGCGAGGTCCTGGTGCTGCTCGGCGAGGGCCTCAGCAACGCCGAGATCGCCGGCCGGCTGGTGCTGGGCGAGGCGACCGTCAAGACCCACGTCTCCAACTGCCTGGCCAAGCTCCACCTGCGCGACCGGGTCCAGGCCGTGGTCTTCGCCCACCGAGCCGGCCTCGTCGGCTGACCTCCGCCCCGAGGGGGAGGCCCGATCTCCCACCCGCGGCGGATCACAGCACGCCGTACGTTGCCTAGCGTGGAGCCATGATCCAGACACGAGGGCTGACCCGCCGCTTCGGCGAGGTCACGGCGGTGGACGACGTCTCCTTCGACGTCCCCGCGGGGCAGCTCACCGGCTTCGTCGGGGGCAACGGCGCGGGCAAGACCACGACCATGCGGATGATCATGGGCCTGCTGAGCGCGCACGGCGGCGAGGTGCTGTGGGACGGGCGCGCGATCACCGCGGCCGACCGCCGCCGGACCGGCTACATGCCCGAGGAGCGCGGGCTCTACCCGAAGCAGAAGGTCCTCGTCCAGCTCGTCTACCTCGGTGAGCTCTCCGGCATGAGCGCCGCTGACGCCCGCGCCTCGGCGATGGACCACCTCGAGCGGTTCGGCCTCGCCGACCGCGCCGGCGACCGGGTCGAGAAGCTCAGTCTGGGCAACCAGCAGCGGGTCCAGATCACGGCAGCGCTGATGAACCAGCCGGCCGCGCTGATCCTCGACGAACCCTTCTCCGGGCTCGACCCGCATGCCGTCGACTCCATGGTCGACCTGCTCCGCGAAGGGGCGGTACGCCGGGCGCCGGTGCTGTTCTCGAGCCACCAGCTCGACCTGGTCGAGCAGCTGTGCGACCGGCTGGTGATCCTCGCCGCCGGCCGGGTCGTCGCGCAGGGCACGGTCGCCGAGCTGCAAGCCCGCGGGCCCGAGCGGCTCCGGCTGGTCACCGACGGCGACGCGGGCTGGGTCCGCGACATCCGCGGCCTCCACGTCGTCGACGTCGACGGCCCGGCCGCGGTCCTCGAGCTGGACGACGACGCTGCCGGCGTACGCCGCGAAGTGCTGACCACCGCGCTCGAGCGGGGCGAGGTCATCGAGCTGAGCCGGGTGGTCACGCCCCTGGCCGAGATCTACCGGGAGGTCACCGCATGAGCACGTCCGCCCCGACCGAACGTCCCTGGCTGCTGGTCGCCCGCCGCGAGGTCATCACCAAGCTGACCGACCGCGCCTTCCTCCTCGGGACGGGGATCACGCTGCTCGTCGTCGTCGGGTTCATCGGTTTCCAGGCCTGGTCGGAGGAACAGACCCAGACCTACACGGTGGCCGCCACCACCGAGGTGAAGGCCGCGGGACTGGCGCTGGTCGACGGCGTCCCCGAGCTGGACGACCTGATGAAGGTCGAGCTGGTCGAGGTCGCCGACGACGAGGCCGGCGTCGCCGCTCTCGAGGACGAGGAGGCCGACGTCCTGCTTCGGCCCGCCGACAACGGCTACACGCTGGTCGCCACCGAGGAGGTCCCCTCCGACCTGGCCGCCGCCGCCGGGACCGTCGTGCGGCAGTTGGTGCTGGAGCAGAACGCGGCCGCGGCCGGCACCAGCGTCACCGACCTCCAGCGGGGCAGCGAGCTCGGGGCCACCCTGCTCGACGGCGACGCGGAGCGGCAGGGATTCGCCGAAGGGATGGGGTTCGCGCTGGCGTTCCTCTTCTACCTGGCCGCCGTCACCTTCGGGTACACGCTCTCGGGCAGCGTCGTGGAGGAGAAGTCCAACCGGATCGTGGAGATCATCGCCACCAAGATCCCGGTCCGGCAGCTGCTCATCGGCAAGATCGCCGGCAACACGCTGCTGGCGATCGGACAGACAGCGCTGATCGTCGCCATCGGACTCGTGGGCATCTCGTTCACCGAGTATGCCCAGTTCCTGCCCGCCATCTCGCAGGGCGTGGGCTGGTTCGTCGCCTTCTTCGTCGTCGGCTTCTGCTTCATCGCCTGCTGGTGGGCCGTCGCCGGCGCCCTCGCGAGCCGCGCCGAGGACCTGCAGGCGACCGCGACGCCACTGTCGTTCCTGATGATGGCGGTCTTCTTCGCGGCGTTCCTGCTCGACGGCACCGCCCTGACCGTGGCCTCCTACCTGCCACCGTTCTCCACGGTGCTGATGCCGATCCGGGTGCTGAGTGGCGATGCCCTCTGGTGGGAGCCGGTGCTGGCGATCCTGGTGCTGCTGGCGGCGATGGCGGCGACCGTCGTCCTGGCCGAGCGGATCTATCGCCGGGCACTGCTCCAGACACAGGGCCGGGTGAGCCTCCGACAGGCGTGGAGCACCTCCGACTGACGCCCTAGAGTGGCGGGGATGACCACTTCTCTCACTCCTGCCTGGGCGGGGCTGGTGGACGACGCGGCCATCTTCCCGCCCGGCGACAGCCCCCTGCCCGAGGCGGTCGCGGCCCATCTCGCCCACCGCGCTGAGTGGTACGCCGACCTGGTGGGCAGCTTCGTCGTCAGTGACACCCGGATCCCCGAGATCGAGCGGCCACTCCGGCTGGCGGTCGTCATCACCGGCGGTGCCGGAGCCATCGAAGGAGCCCTGAAGCTCGCGACCCGGGGCGGCCACGAGGTCGCCGGCGTCGAGATCGCACTGCGCGACCTCGACGACCTCGCCGGCAACGCCCGCCGGGTCGCCACCGCCGCAGACGCCGGCGGCCTCGACCCCGAACAGGTCCACGTCGAGCTGCCCCCCGTCCCCGACACCGGCAGCTGGCTGCGCGCGGCCGACGAGGTGGCCGCGGCCGGGATGCGTCTCAAGTTCCGCACCGGTGGCCTCGAGGAGCACGCCTTTCCGGCGAGCCACGCGCTGGCCCGCTGGATCGACGCCGCCCTCGACCGCGAGACCCCGTTCAAGTGCACGGCCGGGCTGCACAACGCCGTACGCCATGACGCCGACGACGGCTTCACCCACCACGGCTTCCTCAACGTGCTGCTCGCGACGATCCGCGCCTTCGACGGCACCTCCACCGACGAGGTCGTCACCCTGCTCGACGAGCGCGACCCCGACGTCCTGCTGACCGCCGCCCGCGACGAGGACCTCACCCGAGGCCGTCGCTGGTTCACCTCGTTCGGCTCCTGCTCGGTCCGGGAGCCGCTCGACGACCTGACCGCCCTCGGACTCCTGGAGATGCCATGACCAAGACCTGGGTCGAAGGAGCCGCCGGCTCGCTCTTCGACATCGACCACCTCCCCTACGGCGTGTTCTCGCACGGCGACGACGAGCCCCGCGTCGGGGTGAGGATCGGCGACTTCGTGCTCGACGTCGCGCCCGTCGCCGCTGCCGAGATGCTCGACTCCCACCACGTCTTCCAGGAGCCCACGCTCAACCCGCTGATGGCGGAGGGCCGCGCGGTCCGGGAGTCGCTGCGCACCTGGTTGACCGGGCTGCTCTCCGACGAGACCGAGCGCGACCTCGTCGAGCCCCACCTGGTTCCGGTCGAGGAGGTCACCCTGCACCTGCCCGTAGCGGTTGCCGACTACGTCGACTTCTACGCCTCGCTCGACCACGCCACCAACGTCGGCCGGATGTTCCGGCCCGACGCCGAGGCGCTGTTGCCCAACTGGCGCCACCTGCCCGTGGGCTACCACGGCCGGGCCGGCACCGTCGTGGCCAGCGGCACCCCGATCGTGCGGCCGCAGGGACAGCGGAAGGCGCCCGACGACGACGCGCCGACGTTCGGCCCCTCAGTCCGGCTCGACATCGAGGCCGAGCTCGGCTTCGTCGTGGGCACCGGTACGACGCTGGGTGAGCCGGTCACGACCGACCGCTTCGCCGACCACGTCTTCGGGATCGTCGGCCTCAACGACTGGAGCGCCCGCGACATCCAGGCCTGGGAGTACGTGCCGCTCGGCCCGTTCCTCGGGAAGTCGTTCGCGACCTCGATCTCCCACTGGGTGACGCCCGTCGAGGCGCTGGACGCGGCCTGGTGCGACCTGCCCGAACAGCAGCCTGAGCCGCTCCCCTACCTGTCACCGGGTCAGACGAAGGGCCTCGACATCGAGGTGGAGATCGAGCTCAACGGCGAGGTGATCAGCCGCCCGCCGTACCGCACCATGTACTGGTCGCCCTCGCAGATGCTGGCCCACCTGACCGTCAACGGAGCCTCGCTCCGCACCGGCGACCTCTACGCCTCCGGCACCGTCTCCGGCCCCGAGCGCGACCAACGCGGCTCGCTGCTCGAGCTCAGCTGGGGCGGAAAGGAACCGCTCGCCGACGGTCGGACGTTCCTCGAGGACGGCGACACCGTGACCCTGCGCTACACCGCGCCCGGCACCGGCGGCGGCCGGATCGGGCTCGGCGAGGTGACCGGGACGGTCACACCCCCTCGCGATCGCTGAACCCCGGGTGCACGAAGGGCTCACCGCGGCGCATCGACTCGATGGCGCCGGGGTGGATCCGGCGCAGGTGGTCCAGCCCGCGGGCGCGGTAGCGCAGGATCTGCACGATGCCGATCGTCCAGAAGACGTACTGCACCGACATCGCCGCCCGGAAGTCGTCGAGGCCGTAGGTGCCCATGCCGCCCGGCTGGCGCAGGTCGAGGATCACGCCGACGAGCGCCATCGTCACCAGTGAGGCGGAGAAGCCGCCGACGTTGACCAGGCCGTTGGCGCGACCCATCGACTCCAGCGGTGAGAAGGAGCGGGCGAGGTCGAAGCCGATCATCGATGCCGGCCCGCCGGTGGCGGTGGCGCAGACCAGGACCACGAGGAGCCAGAGCGGGGACGGGGTGTCGCGCAGCAGCACCACACCCCACACCGCCGCCATCGTGGAGACGACGCCGATCATCATCAACGAGCGGTAGAGCGGGAAGTGGCTGACCAGCCAACTGAGGGCGAGCCCGCTCACCACCACCCAGCCGGTCATCACCATCAGCAGGACGCTCGCCGTCTGCTCCGTCAGCCCCTGGCCGCGGACCAGGAACGGGAACCCCCACAGCATCGCGAAGACGGTCATCGAGAACTGCGTGGTGAAGTGCGACCACATCCCCAGCCGGGTCCCGGGGTTGCCCCACACGGTGTGCACCGACCGGGCCAGTGCCCGCAGCTTCACCCGGGTCGGGCCACTGCTGGCGTACGGCGAGTCCTTGACCAGCGCGAGGACCGCGACCATCAGCACCACCCCGACCGAGGACGCCAGCGCGAACGACCAGGTCCAACCGAGCTCACGCAGCGCGATCGACAGCGGGGCGGCAGCCACGATGGCGCCGAGCTGGCCGACCTGGCCGGTCAGCTGCGTCACCAGCGGCGCCTGCCGGACCAGGAACCACGCCGACACCAGCCGGATCACGCTCACGAACACCATCGCGTCGCCGGCGCCGAGCACGCCGCGCGCCACCACCGCGGCCGGGAACGACTCGACGAGGGCGAAGGCGAGCTGGCCCGTGGTCATCAGCACCAGACCCCACAGCAGCAGCGCCCGGGAGCCGTAGCGATCGAGCAGCACACCGACCGGGATCTGCATGCCGGCGTACACGATCAGCTGGAGGACGGTGAAGAACGCGAGCTGGGTCGCGTCGATGTCGAACCGCTCGGCCGCCAGCAGCCCGGCCACGCCGAGCGAGCTGCGGTGGAAGACCGCCAGCAGGTAGACCGACAGGCTCACCCCCCAGATGAGCCACGCCCGGCGCCGGCCGATGTCGTGGATCTGGCGGGTCACGCGCCGATCCTCCCAGCCACCGAGGCCGTAGCGTGCACCTGTGGTCCAGTTCGGTCAGTACCCACCGCCCCGTCACGTCGTCGCGCACCTCAGCGACCCGCACCTGCTCGCCGCGGGCGCCCTCCAGTACGACGTGATCGACCCCGAGGCGGGTCTCCGGCTCGCCCTCGACCGGCTCGGCCGGCTCGACCCGAGGCCCGACGTGCTGGTGTTCACCGGCGACCTGGCCGACAAGGCCGAGCCGGCGGCGTACGCCCGGCTGAGGGAGCTGGTCGAGCCGGTCGCGGCCGACCTCGGCGCCCAGGTGGTGTGGGTGATGGGCAACCACGACGAGCGCGCGCCGTACGCCGCCGGGTTGTTCGGCAGCGACGACGACGGCTGCCAGGACCGGGCCTACGACGTGGCCGGGCTGCGGGTGCTCGCGCTCGACACCACGGTCCCGGGCTATCACCACGGCGACCTCGGCGACGCCCAGCTCGCCTGGCTCGCCGACCAGCTGGCCACCCCGGCCGCGCACGGCACGCTGCTCGCGCTGCACCACCCGCCGATCCCGGTGCCGATGCTGCGGGCGGCCGAGATCATCGAGCTGCTCGACCAGCAGCGACTGGCCGAGGTGATCACCGGCACCGACGTCCGGGGCATCATCGGCGGCCACTTCCACTACACCTCGTGGTCGAGCTTCGCCGGCGTCCCGGTCTCCGTGGCCTCGGCGAGCTGCTACACCAGCGACCCGGCCCCGCTGGACCGGCTGATCTCGGGCGTCAGCGGCCACCAGTCGCTGACCATGCTGCACCTCTACGACGACCGCATCGTCCACACCGTCGTGCCGCTGCCCCAGGCGCCGGAGGTGAGCGGCTACCCCGCCGACGGACTGGCCCAGCTGGAGGCCCTCAGCTTCGAGGAACGGCGCGAGATCATCTCCCGCAAGAACTCCGAGTTCAACCAGGGATGAGCAGCTTCACGACGCGTCCCGAGCTGTCCGGCCAGGTCGGCATGGTGGCCTCCACCCACTGGCTCGCCTCACAGAGTGCGATGGCGGTCCTCGAGGCGGGCGGCAACGCGTTCGACGCCGCGGTCGCGGGCGGCTTCGTCCTCCACGTCGTCGAACCGCACCTGAACGGGCCCGGTGGCGATCTCCCGGTCGTCGCCTGGAGCGCGGCCGCCGGCCGACCGCTCGTGTTCTGCGGGCAGGGACCGGCCCCCGCCGCCGCGAGCATCGAGGCGTTCGAGGCGCTGGGCCTCGACCTGGTCCCGGGCACCGGCCTGCTGCCGGCCTGCGTCCCGGGCTCCTTCGGGGCCTGGCTGCTGATGCTCCGCGACCACGGCACGATGCGGCTGCGCGAGGTGATGAAGTACGCCGTCGGCTACGCCCGGCACGGCTACCCGGTCGTCCCCAGCATGGCGGCCACGATCGAGCGGGTCGCGACGCTGTTCACCGAGCACTGGCACACCAGCCGCGACGTCTGGCTGCCCGGCGGGCGCGCGCCGGCCGCGGGCAGCCGGCTGACCAACCCCGACCTCGCCGACACCGTCGAGCGGATCCTGGCCGAGGCGGAAGCGGCGTCATCCGACCGCGACGAGCAGATCGAGGCCGCCCGCCGCTGCTTCTACGAGGGTTTCGTGGCCGAGGCGGTCGCGGAGTTCTACGCAGGCGAGGCGATGGACGTCAGCGGCCGTCCCCACCGCGGCCTCCTGACCTTCGAGGACCTCGCCGGCTGGCGCGCCACCGTCGAGGAACCGGTCCGGATCGACCACGCCGGGACCACCGTCCTCAAGCCAGGTCCCTGGAGCCAGGCGCCGGTGTTCCTGCAACAGCTCGCCCTGCTCGACGGCGCCGACCTCGCGTCGCTCGGCACCACCTCGCCGGATTTCGTCCACCTGCTGACCGAGGTCGCCAAGCTCGCCTTCGCCGACCGCGAGGCCTGGTACGGCGATCCGGACCACGTCGACGTACCCCTCGACGTACTGCTCTCCGCGTCGTACGCCGACGAGCGCCGCTCGCTCCTCGGCGACCGGGCGGTCACCGAAGGCCTGCACCCCGGCTCCCCGGCGGGCCGGGAGCCGCGGTTGCCGCGCCACACCGGCGGCTCGGTGGCACCCGGCGCGGCCGGCGTCGGGGAGCCCACGGTCTCGACCGCCGGGGAGACCCGCGGCGACACCTGCCATCTCGACGTCGCCGACCGCTGGGGGAACCTGGTCTCCGCGACGCCGAGCGGTGGCTGGCTGCAGAGCTCCCCGGTGGTGCCCGGTCTCGGCTTCCCGCTCTCCACCCGCGCTCAGATGTTCTGGCTCGAACCCGGCCTCCCCAACTCGCTCGCTCCCGGCAAGCGGCCGCGCACCACCCTCTCCCCCTCGCTGGCGTTGCGCGACGGCGAGCCGTGGCTGGCGTTCGGCACGCCCGGCGGCGACATGCAGGACCAGTGGTCGCTGCTGTTCTTCCTGCGCCACCTCCACCACGGCCTCGACCTCCAGGCAGCGATCGACGCCCCGAGCTTCCACACCACCCACTTCCCGTCGTCCTTCTGGCCGCGTGGGTCGGAGCCGGCCCGGCTGTACGTCGAGTCGCGCATCGGCGACCGTGCGATCGCCGACCTGCGCAGACGGGGGCACGACGTCAGCGTCCAGGGCCCGTGGAGCCTGGGCCGGGTGAGCGCGGTGAGCCGCGACCGGGACGGGACGCTGCGTGCCGGCGCCGACGCCCGCGGGATGCAGGGGTACGCCGTCGGCCGATGAGGTCGCACCCGACATTCGTGCTGTGTCGGGGGCGATTTCACGACCCAGATGTCGGGTACGACGCATCAACGGTCGGCCCAAAACAAAGAACCCCCACCGAGGTGGGGGTTCTGTGTGGCAGGTGAAGGATTCGAACCTTCGAAGGCATAAGCCGACGGATTTACAGTCCGTTCCCATTGGCCGCTCGGGCAACCTGCCGAGTCGTCGACCCCGGCTGGCACCAGGGCGCGACGGGACGAAAGGATAGCGTCAGAACCACGCAGACCTGAAACCGGAGGCACCATGGCCGACTCCTCGTTCGACATCGTCAGCAAGATCGACCGCCAGGAGGTCGACAACGCACTGGGACAGACCGCCCGCGAGGTCGCCACCCGGTTCGACTTCAAGGGCACCGGCGCCACCATCGAGTGGAAGGGAGAGGAGGCCATCGAGATCTCCGCCTCCGCCGACGACCGCGCCACCGCCGTGCTCGACGTCTTCAAGCAGAAGCTGATCAAGCGCAACCAGAGCCTGAAGATCCTCGACGCCTCCGAGCCCCGGCAGTCGGGCCAGGAGTCGAAGATCAGCATCGCCCTCAAGGAGGGGATCAGCTCCGAGGACGCCAAGAAGATCAGCAAGCTGATCCGCGACGAGGGCCCCAAGGGCGTCAAGGCCCAGATCCAGGGTGACGAGCTGCGGGTCTCGAGCAAGAAGCGCGACGACCTCCAGGAGATCATCGCCCTGGTCAAGGGTCAGGACTACGACTTCGCGGTGCAGTTCACCAACTACCGCTGAGTCGCCCTCCTGCGTCAGGCGCTGCGAGCAGTGGCTTCCGGGGAGGTCCGGGGCGGCGCGAGGAGCACCCCGGCGAGACCGATCAGCAGTAGCGGGCCGGAGACGACCAGCGCGACCAAGGGGATCCAGCCCTGACTGTCGGCGACCAGACCCGCGGGGCCAGCCACCACCAGGGCCGCGAGGGTCCAGAGCGAGACCTGCCACCATCGGGCGGCGGCCATCGCCGCCGCCAGGAGCACCGCCGTCGCGCCCCACAGCCACAGCCGACCGCGCTCGGCCTCGGCCTGAGCCTGCGGGGTGAGCTCGAAGTACGTGGTGAGCACCAGGCCGCGCGTCAGTGCGACACCGGCCCCGGCGACGACCACCGCCCACAGGACCCGCACCGCGGCGTTGCTCACGGCACCTCCACCGGCTCGTGGGCGGTGGCCACCCGCCAACGGCCGTCCATCTGCACCGCGACCGATACGCGATATCTCCCGGACTCGAGGTAGGTGTGTGAGACCTCGGGGCCGGCACGACTGACCGCCCCATCGCCGAACTCCCACAGGTACGCCGAGACCGCTGGCACGCGGACAGGCTAGGGGCACGGAGCCGCGGCGGCCGAGGTTTCGGCACAAGACGTGCGTGCCCACCGGCTGGTCCCTCTCGCATCCGCTCTCATCCGAACGATCACGGGCGTGGCGGTCATCACGCGACCAACCACGGAGATCGGTAGGCCTCACGAGGGCGCCGGGCTATCGTGGAGGGTCGGTGCGCCGTGAGGGCGGCGCCGCGACAAGAACGCGATTCACAGAGGAGTGGACTGAGGTGGCCAAGGAGGTCAAGCAGCTCGACCGGGTCATCATTCGGTTCGCCGGAGACTCCGGCGACGGCATGCAGCTGACCGGCGACCGCTTCACCCAGGAGTCGGCGGCCTTCGGCAACGACCTGTCGACCTGGCCGAACTTCCCGGCCGAGATCCGCGCTCCTCAGGGCACCCTGCCGGGCGTCTCGTCGTTCCAGGTCCACTTCGCCGACCACGACATCCTCACGCCGGGCGATGCCCCCGACGTCCTGGTCGCGATGAACCCGGCAGCGCTGCGCGCCAACCTCGGCGACCTGCCGAAGACCGCGACGATCATCGTCGACACCGCCGACTTCACCAAGCGCAACCTGGCCAAGGCCGGCTACGCCGAGAGCCCCCTCGACGACCACTCGCTCGACGAGTACGCCGTCCATCCGGTCGACCTGACCGGCATGACCATCGAGGCGGTCAAGGAGTTCGGTCTCTCCCGCAAGGACGCGTCGCGCGCCAAGAACATGTTCGCGCTCGGTCTGCTGTCCTGGCTCTACGGCCGGCCGACCGAGTCGACCGTCAGCTTCCTCGAGAAGCGGTTCGCCAAGGTGCCCGACATCCGCGACGCCAACGTCACCGCGTTCCGGTCCGGCTGGAACTTCGGCGAGACCACCGAGACGTTCGCGGTCACCTACGAGATCAAGCCGGCTCCGATGTCGGTCGGCACCTACCGCAACATCACCGGCAACCTCGCCCTCTCCTACGGCCTCGTCGCCGCCAGCGTGCAGTCCGGGCTGCCGATCTTCCTGGGGTCCTACCCGATCACCCCCGCGTCCGACATCCTCCACGAGCTGAGCAAGCACAAGGCGTTCGGCATCACCACCTTCCAGGCCGAGGACGAGATCGCCGGCGTCGGTGCCGCGATCGGCGCCTCCTTCGCCGGCAGCCTCGGCGTGACCACGACGTCCGGGCCGGGCCTGGCCCTGAAGTCCGAGGCGATCGGCCTCGCCGTGATGACCGAGCTGCCGCTGCTCGTGGTCGACGTCCAGCGCGGCGGCCCGTCGACCGGGCTGCCCACCAAGACCGAGCAGGCCGACCTGCTGCAGGCGATGTTCGGCCGCAACGGCGAGTCACCCGTGCCGATCGTGGCGCCACAGTCGCCCGGCGACTGCTTCAACGCCGCGCTCGAGGCGGTCCGGATCGCGATCACCTACCGCACGCCGGTGATGCTGCTCTCCGACGGCATGCTCGCCAACGGCTCGGAGCCGTGGCGGATCCCCGAGCTCTCCGAGCTGCCGACGATCGACCCCGCGTTCGCGCGGTCCACCAACCACGGCGACGGAGACGACGCCGAGTTCTGGCCCTACCTGCGCGACGAGGCCACCCTCGCCCGCCCGTGGGCGATCCCCGGCACGGCCGGCCTCGAGCACCGCATCGGCGGTCTCGAGAAGGGCGACGGGCACGGCAACATCTCCTACGACCCGGCCAACCACGACTTCATGGTCCGCACCCGGCAGGCCAAGATCGACCGGATCGCCGACTCGCTGCCGCCGACCGAGGTCGACGACCCGTCCGCCATCGATGGGCAGGTGCGAAGGTGCTGGTGCTGGGGTGGGGCTCGACGTACGGGCCGATCGGTGCCGGCTGCCGCCGGGTCCGCAAGGCCGGCTACGCCGTGGCCCAGGCCCACCTGCGCCACCTCAACCCGTTCCCCCACGACCTGGGCGAGATCCTCGCCCGCTACGACAAGGTGCTGGTCCCCGAGATGAACCTCGGCCAGCTCTCGATGCTGCTGCGGGCGCGCTACCTCGTCGACGCGATCGGCTACAACCAGGTGCGCGGCCTGCCCCTCAAGGCGGCCGAGCTCGCCGAGGTGATCGGCGAACTGGTCGGCACCGCCGAGGGCATCGACATCGATCTCACGCCGACCGTCGAGCCGGTCGAGACCCACGGAGGTGCCTCATGAGTACGGCCGACCTGGGGCTGCCCGGGCTCCGCAGCGGGGTGGAGGGCGTGCCCACCACCGACCAGCCGCAGACCGGCAAGGAGTTCACCAGCGACCAGGAGGTCCGCTGGTGCCCAGGGTGCGGCGACTACGCCGTGCTCAAGGCCGTGCAGGGGTTCCTGCCCGACCTCGGACTGCGCCGCGAGAACATCGTGTTCGTCTCCGGCATCGGCTGCTCCAGCCGCTTCCCCTACTACCTCGACACCTTCGGGATGCACTCGATCCACGGCCGGGCGCCGTCGATCGCGACCGGCATCGCCGCCGCCCGCGCGGACCTGTCGGTCTGGGTCGTCACCGGCGACGGCGACGCGCTGTCGATCGGTGGCAACCACCTGATCCACGCGCTGCGCCGCAACGTGAACATGACGATCCTGCTGTTCAACAACCGGATCTACGGGCTGACCAAGGGCCAGTACTCCCCCACCTCGGAGCCGGGCAAGGTCACCAAGTCGACGCCGATGGGATCGGTCGACTACCCCTTCAACCCGGTCTCCCTCGCCCTGGGCGCCGAGGCGACCTTCGTCGCCCGCACCATCGACTCGGACCGCAAGCACCTCACCTCGGTGCTCTCGGCCGCAGCCGCCCACCGCGGCACGTCGTTCGTCGAGATCTATCAGAACTGCCCGATCTTCAACGACGGCGCCTTCGACGCGATCAAGGACCGCGACACCAAGGAGAACGCGATCATCCCGCTCGTTCACGGCGAGCCGATCACGTTCGGCGTCGGTGGGGGCAAGGGCCTGATCCGTGACTCGGTGACCGGCGGCGTGAAGGTCGTGGAGACCGCGGATGTCGGCGAGAAGGCGCTGCTGGTCCACGACGCCCACCGCGACGACCCGACGACGGCGTTCGCGATCTCGCGGCTCACCGACGCCGGCTACCTCCACCAGGCGCCGATCGGGATCTTCCGGCAGGTGGAGCGCGCGACCTACGACGACCAGGCGCGCGCGCAGGTCGAGACCGCCCGCGGCGGCGTCGACGGCGACCCCTCCGCTCGACTCACCGGGCTGCTGCACGGCGGCGACACCTGGACGATCGCCTGAACGAGCAGGCGTCGCGCCGCGGCTTCGGGTACGGCGTCGCGGCGTACTCGCTCTGGGGGATCTTCCCGCTCTACTGGCCCCTGCTCCAGCCGGCCGGCGCGCTCGAGATCCTGGCCCACCGGGTGCTGTGGTCCCTCGCGACGCGTGCTCATCGTGGTGGTCGTGCTGCGGCGCACCCAGGGCGTGCGGGCGGTGTTCGCCAACAAGCGGACCCGGCTGCTGCTGCTGGTGGCCGCGCTCGTCATCAGCGTCAACTGGGGCGGCTACATCTGGGGCGTCAACAACGACCGCGTGGTGGAGACCTCCCTCGGCTACTTCATCAACCCCCTCGTGACCGTGATGATGGGCGTGCTGGTGATCGGCGAGAGGCTGCGACGCATCCAGTGGTGGGCGATGGGCCTGGCAGCGCTCGCCGTGGTCGTGCTCACCGTCGACTACGGTCGGCCGCCCTGGATCGCGTTGCTGCTGGCCTTCTCGTTCGGCAGCTACGGCCTGGCGAAGAAGAAGGCCGGCGTCGACGCGGTCGAGAGCATGGCGGTCGAGACGATCTACATCGCCCCGATCGCGGCGGCCTACCTGACGTGGCTGACCGTCACCGGCGGTGCCAACTTCGGCAACCACGGGGCCGGCCACGCCTGGCTGTTCCTCACCACGGGCATCGTCACCGTCATCCCGCTGCTCTGCTTCGGGGCGGCGGCGATCCGGATCTCACTGGTGACGATCGGGCTGCTCCAGTACATCGCGCCGATCGCGCAGTTCGTGCTCGGCGTCTTCGTCTTCCACGAGCCGATGCCGGCCAGCCGCTGGATCGGCTTCGTGCTGGTGTGGATCGCGCTGGTCATCTTCACCTGGGAGGCGATCCGCCACCGTCGCCGGCACCTGCGGATGGCGGCGGAGGCCTCCGCGCTCTGATCAGGCGGTGCGGACGGCGACGAGGTCGGCGAAGGCCTCCAGGGCCTCGCGGACCGGGCCCTCGGGCAGCGCCGTCAGCAGCTGCTGGGCCTCACGGGCCCGCGCCACGACGTAGGAGCGGGCCTCCTCGAGGGCGGGATGCTGTCGGAGCAGGCCGAGCGCCTCGGCGTGGAGCGCGTCGTCGGTGAGATCCCCGGCGAGCAGTTCGAGCAGGCGCGCGTCGGCCGGGTCGGTGGAGGCGCGGGCCATCAGCACCGGGAGCGTCGGCACCCCCTCGCGCAGGTCGGTGCCCGGGGTCTTGCCGGACTCACCCGCGTCGGAGGCGATGTCGAGGATGTCGTCGCTGAGCTGGAAGGCACTGCCCACGATCTCGCCGTACGCCGTCAGCGCCTCCTCCACCTCGGGGCTGGCTCCGCCGAACCGGGCGCCGTAGCGCGCGGAGGTGGCGATCAGCGAGCCGGTCTTGCCGGCGACGACGTCGAGGTAGTGGGTCAGCGGGTCCTCACCCTCCTCGGGAGGCACGGTCTCGAGGATCTGTCCCTCGACCAGTCGGGCGAAGGTCTCTGCCTGGATCCGCACCGCCTCGGGCCCCAGGGATGCGGTGAGCTCGGACGACTTCGCGAACAGGAAGTCGCCGGTGAGGATCGCGACGTGGTTGTCCCAGCGGGCGTTGGCCGAGTCGGCACCCCGGCGCAGGTCGGCCTCGTCCATGACATCGTCGTGGTAGAGCGACCCGACGTGCGTCAGCTCCACGACGCAGGCGGCGTCCACCACCTCGGGAGCCTCGGGATGGGGGCCGGTCTCGGAGGCCAGCAGCACGAGCAGCGGCCGGAGCCGCTTCCCGCCGGCTGCCAGCAGGTGGGTCGCGGCGTCGGTGACGTAGCGGGTGCGGCTCACGACGTGGCCGGCCAGCGCGTCCTCGACGACCAGCATCCGACGCGTCAGCCGGTCCGCCAGTGCCGGATCGGTCACGGGCAGCGCCAGGCCGCCCGGGGCCGGAGTGGAGTTCACCGGATGAATTCTCCCGCACGCCCAGCCAGGTCGAGCACCGGGCCGGGCACGACCCCCAGGACCAGCGTGACCGCGGCCGCGACCGCGATGGTCGCCGCCGTCAGTACCGACGGGTGGGTGACGCTGGGCGCCTCGCCGGCCGGCTCGGTGAAGTACATCAACCGGATGACCCGGACGTAGAAGAACGCCGCCACCACGCTGGTGAGGATCGCGACCGCGACGACCGGGTAGGCGCCGGCCGAGAGCGCCGAGGCGAAGACCGCCCACTTGCCCACGAAGCCGGAGGTCAGCGGGATGCCAGCCATGGCGAGCAGGAAGAAGGCGAAGACGCCGGCCACGAGTGGCGATTCCTTGCCGAGTCCGGCCCACCGGCCGAGGTGGGTCTGCTCGCCACCGGAGTCGCGCACCAGCGTGACCACCGCGAAGGCGCCCATCGTGGCGAAGCCGTAGGTGACGAGGTAGAACATCACCGCCTGCAGCGACGTGAGCTGGCCGATCGCGAGATCGGTCGAGGCCTGGACGCCGAGGACGCCGGTGAGCAGGAACCCGGTGTGGCGCGATCGAGGAGTAGGCGAGCATCCGCTTCACGTCGGTCTGGGCGATGCGCCAGGACCGAGCCGACGACCATGGTGAGGATCGCGATGACCCACATCATCGGCTGCCAGGTCCACCGGTCGGAACCGAAGGCGACGTAGAACAACCGCAGGATCGCGCCGAAGGCGGCGACCTTGGTGGCGGCAGCCATGAAGGCGGTCACCGCGGTGGGCGCGCCCTGGTAGACGTCGGGCGTCCAGGCCTGGAACGGCGCCGCGCCGACCTTGAAGAACAGGCCGACCGCGATCATGCCCATGCCGATCAGCAGCAGCGTCCGGTTGCCGATGTCGTTGCGGACCGCCTCGTTGATCGCGGCGAACTCCATCGAGCCGGCGTAGCCGAAGATCAGAGCCACGCCGTAGATGAAGAAGCCGGACGAGAACGCGCCGAGCAGGAAGTACTTGAGCGCGGCCTCCTGGCTCAGCAGCCGGCGGCGGCGTGCCAGCCCGCACAGCAGGTAGAGCGGCAGCGACAGCACCTCGAGGGCCACGAACATGGTGAGCAGGTCGTTGGCCGCGGGGAACATCATCATGCCGACGACCGCGAAGAGCATCAGCGGATAGACCTCGGTGTGGTCCAGCCCGGACGTCGACGCCTGGCGCTCGGCCTCGGTGCCGGGCAGTGCCGCGGCCTGGCCGGCGAACGCGGACACGCCGCCCTCGAGCTGGCGCTCCGCGAAGAGCAGCACACCGCCGAGCGCGAAGAGCAGGATCACGCCCCACAGGAAGAACGTCGGGCCGTCGAGCGCGAGCGTCCCCTCCATGGCGAGGTTGCCGCGGGCGACCCCGTCGCCGAGGCTGGTCAGGTCGGCGGCCACGAAGCCGGTGCCGACCAGCGCGGCGGTGAGGCCGGTGAAGGCGAGCACCGTCTGGATCAGGTAACGGCGCACGCGGGGCACGAACGCCTCGACGAGCACGCCGGCGCAGGCGACACCGAAGACCAGGAAGAGCGGCCAGAGCTGGCCGTACTCGATGGTGGGCTTGACGAACTCCATCACTCACCCTCCCCCGTGCTCGTGGGTACGCCGTGGTCGGTCTGGGTCACTCCGAGCTCCGTCAGGGTCGTTTCCACGGTCGGGTTGATCACGTCGAGCAGCGGCTGGGGGTAGAAGCCGAAGACCACCAGGGCCACCAGCAGCGGTGCCACGACACCGACCTCGCGCCGGTCCAGGTCGGGGAAGTGGGCGATGTCCGGCCGGGGCAGCCCGGTCATGGTCCGCTGGTACATCCACAGCACGTAGATCGCAGCGAGCACGATGGCGGTCACCGCGACCGCGCCGGCCCACCACGCGTAGTCGAAGGCCGCGATGATCACCAGCATCTCGGACACGAACGGCGCGAGACCGGGCAGTCCGAGGGACGCCAGACCGGCGACCAGGAAGGTGCCGGCCAGCACCGGCGCGAGCTTCTCGATGCCGCCGAGCCCGCGGATGCTGGCCGAGCCGCGACGCTTCACGATGAAGCCGGCGAGCAGGAAGAGCGCGGCGGTGGCGATGCCGTGGTTGACCATGTAGAGGACCGCACCGGCGCCGCCCTGCTCGGTGAACGCGAAGATGCCGAGCACGATCAGCCCGAAGTGGCTCAGCGACGTGAGACCGATCAGGCGGAGCATGTCGTCCTGGCCGATGGCCACCAGCGCGCCGTAGACGATCGAGATCAGTGCGAGCACGATCACCACCGGTGTCGCCCACCGCGACGCGTCCGGCAGCAGCTCCAGGCAGAACCGGATCATGCCGAAGGTGCCGATCTTGTCGAGGATGCAGACCAGCAGCACCGACGTGCCGGTGGTCGCCTTCTCGGTCGTGTCCGCCAGCCAGGTGTGGACCGGGAACATCGGCGCCTTGATCGCGAAGGCGATGAAGAATCCGACGAACAGCCACTTCTGGGTGTCCGGGTCGATGTCGAGCGCAGCCAGGTCGGAGATCAGGTAGGTCGGGTTGCCGGCGCGTGCGGAGACGACGTAGAAGCCGATCACCGAACCGAGCATCACCAGACCGCCGGCGAGCTGGTAGAGCAGGAACTTCACCGCGGCCCGGCCGCGGCCCTCGCGGCCGAAGCCACCGATGAGGAAGTACGCCGGGATCAGCGTCGCCTCGAACACGATGTAGAAGAGGAACATGTCGGTCGCCGCGAACACCGCGATCGAGAACGCCTCGAGCGCCAGCGTCCAGGCGAAGAAGACGTCCGCCTTCGGGTTCGTCTCGTGCCAGGACGCGATCATCACGATCGGGACCAGCACCACGGTGAGCAGCACCATCAGCAGCCCGAGTCCGTTGACGCCGACGGCGTAGTGGGCGCCGAAGACGTTGATCCACTCGTGCTGCTCGCTGAACTGGAAGCCGCCACCCGCGTCGTACTGCACGGTCATCGCGACCGCGATGACGAGGGTGAGCAGGGCGATGCCCAGGCCGACCTGGCGCGCGATCACGCCTCGGCTGGGCAGGTAACCGGTCACCACGGCGCCGACGAGCGGCAGCACGATCAGGGTGGTGAGCCAGGGGAAGTCGTTCATGCGAAGTTCACCACCAGGAGGGTCAGCACGACCAGCAGGACGCCGACCAGCAGCGACAGGGCGTAGGAGCGGACAAAGCCGTTCTGGACCACGCGGAAGGCGTGGGCCAGCCCGCCGACGGTCGACGATCCGCCTTCGACGGCACCGTCGATGCCGACCCGGTCCAGGGTCGTCAGACCGGACACCACGTGCCGGCCGGGGGTGACCACGAGTCCTTCGTTGATGGCGTCGCCGTAGAGGTCGGCGCGCGCCGCCCGGGTCGCGAAGGAGACGTCCTGGGGTGCCTCGCGCGGGATGTCACGCTTCCCGACGAGGAACCAGGCCGCGGCCACGCCGAGGGCGACGGTGAGGGTGATCAGCAGGGTGATCACGAGGGCCGGCAGCGGCGGCTCGTGCTCCTCCGCCACCCCGACGACCGGTGCCAGGAAGTCGACGATCCAGTCGCCCGCGATCAGCACACCGCCGAGGACCGACAGCGCGGCGAGCACCATGAGCGGCACCGTCATCACCGACGGGGACTCGTGCGGCTCCACGCCGTCCTCCCAGCGCTTGCGCCCCAGGAAGGTCATCAGCATCAGCCGGGTCATGTAGAAGCCGGTGATGCCGGCGCCCACCAGGGCGAGCACGCCGACGACCCAGTTCTCGGCCATCGCGGTCTCGATGATCTTGTCCTTGGACCAGAAGCCGGAGAAGCCCGGGAAGCCGATGATGGCCAGGTAGCCCATGGCGAAGGTGAGGTAGGTGACCGACATCGACTTGGAGAGGCCGCCGTAGTGGCGCATGTTCACGTCGTCGTTCATGCCGTGCATGACCGAGCCCGCGCCGAGGAACATGTTGGCCTTGAAGAAGCCGTGCGTGAGCAGGTGGAAGATGGCGAACGCATAGCCGGCCACGCCCAGCCCGGCGCCGAGCATCATGTAGCCGATCTGGCTCATCGTGGAGCCGGCCAGCACCTTCTTGATGTCGTCCTTGGCGCAGCCGAGGATCGCACCCCACAGCAGCGTGACGACGGCGACCACGACCACGGCGGTCTGCGCGACCGGCGCGAGCTCGAAGATGAAGTTCGAGCGGACCACGAGGTAGACACCGGCGGTGACCATGGTCGCGGCGTGGATCAGCGCGGAGACGGGGGTGGGGCCCTCCATCGCGTCGAGCAGCCACGACTGGAGCGGCACCTGGGCGGACTTGCCGCAGGCGGCGAGCAGGAGCAGCAGTCCGAGTGCGGTCAGCGCGCCGTCCGAGGCGTTGCTGGACATGGTGCTGATGAGCGCGAAGTCGGTGGTGCCGAAGGTGACGAACATCAGCGCGATCGCCAGCGAGAGGCCGATGTCACCGACCCGGTTGATGACGAAGGCCTTCTTGGCGGCCGCCGCGGCGGAGGGCTTGTGCTGCCAGAAGCCGATCAGGAGGTACGACGCGAGGCCGACGCCCTCCCAGCCGAGGAAGAGCCCGAGGTAGTTGGCCGACAGCACCAGCATCAGCATCGCCGCGACGAACAGGTTGAGGTACCCGAAGAACCGGCGGCGGCGTGGGTCGTGCTCCATGTAGCCGATGGAGTAGATGTGGATCAGGGTGCCGACGCCGGTGATCAGCAGCAGGAACAGCGCCGACAGCGGGTCGTAGAGCAGGTCCATGCCGACGTCGAGCTGACCGGTCTGGAACCAGGTGTAGAGCTGTTGCCCGACCTGGCGCTCCCCCTCGTCACGGCCGAGCAGGGAGACGAACAGCACCAGGCTGATCAGGAACGAGCCGGCCGACATCGCGGTACCGACGAGGTGGCCCACCCGGTCGACGGCGCCCCGTGCCAGTGGCCCACCGAGCAGCAGCACGGCCGCGCCGAGCAACGGCAGGCCGATCACCAGCCACAGCAGTGCGAAGACGCCGTCGGCGGCGCCGGGGTCGACGACGGGGAGCGCATGCTCCGCGCCTTCCAGGAAGATGTTGGTCACCGACTGCCTCTCAGTACTTCAACAGGCTCGCGTCGTCGACCGAGGCCGATCGACGGGTACGGAAGATGGTCATGATGATCGCCAGCCCGACCACGACCTCGGCCGCGGCCACCACCATCACGAAGAAGGCGGCGATCTGGCCGTCGAGGTTGCCGTGCTGCTTGGCGAAGGCCACCAGCGCCAGGTTGCTGGCGTTGAGCATCAGCTCGACGCACATGAACACCACGATCGCGTTGCGGCGCGTGAGCACGCCGACACAGCCGATGGAGAACAGGATCGCGGAGAGGACGACGTACTGGGTCACGGCGTTCCCTCCTCGTCGCTGCCGGTGGCGCCGGTCTTCCCGCCGCCCTCGGGGCGGTCGCTGGGGTCACCGATCTGCTGCTCGATCCGCTCGACCTCGTCGACCCGCTCGGACCTGACGGTGCCGCGGGCGGCGAGGACCCGCGACACGGAGGCCTCGGCGACCGTGCCGTCGGGCAGCAGCGCCGCGGTGTCGATGGAGTTGCTGCGCGCGAACACGCCCGGTGGCGGCAACGGCCCGAGGTGGGCACCGGTCGCGGCGTAGTCGCGCATCCGGCGCGCGGCGAGCGCGGCCTGGCCCTCCCGCGGCGTGATCCGCTCCCGGTGCGCGAGCACCATGGCGCCGAGCGCGGCGGTGATGAGCAGCGCACTGGTGACCTCGAAGGCGAACACCCACTTCGAGAAGATGATGTTCGCCAGTCCCTGGATGTTGCCCTCGGCGTTGGCGTCGGCGAGACCGACGGCACCGCCGATCGTGGTCTGGGCGAGCCCGACGACCAGGACCAGTCCGAGCAGCAGCCCGGCCACGGTGGCCATCAGCCGCTGCCCCTTGATCGTCTCGACGACCGAGTCGGAGGCGTCGACCCCGATCAGCATCATCACGAACAGGAACAGCATCAGGATCGCGCCGGTGTAGACGATGATCTGCACCACGAACAGGAAGGGCGCCTCGAGCACGAGGTACAGGACGGCGAGCGAGATCATCACCACCGCCAGCAACAGCGCCGCATGCACGGCCTTGCGGACGAAGAGGATGCCGAGGGCGGCCGCCACCATCAGCGGCGCCAGGAGCCAGAAGGTCATGCGGGTGCCTCCCCGGGGGCGGGAGCGGCGAACGTGCCGCGGTAGTAGTCGCCCTCGTCGTCGCCCAGCCGCATCGCGTGGGGCGGCTGCTCCATGCCCGGCAGCAGCGGGGCGAGCAGGTCGGACTTCTCGTAGATCAGGTCGGCCCGGTTGTCGTCGGCCAGCTCGTACTCGTTGGTCATCGTCAACGCGCGGGTCGGGCAGGCCTCGATGCAGAGCCCGCACAGGATGCAGCGCAGGTAGTTGATCTGGTAGACGCGGCCGTAGCGCTCACCGGGGCGAACCGCTCCCCGTCGGGGCCGTCGCTGTTCGACCCGCCCTCGACGTAGATCGCGTCCGCGGGGCAGGCCCAGGCGCACAGCTCGCAGCCGATGCACTTCTCGAGGCCGTCGGGCCAGCGGTTGAGCTGGTGCCGCCCGTGGAACCGCGGGGCGGTCGGCATCTTCTCGAACGGGTACTGCTCGGTGACGACCTTCTTGAACATGGTCCGGAAGGTGACGCCGAACCCCGCTACGGGGTCCCAGAACTGCTCCTTGAGGGAGCGAGACTCAGTCATCGGTGTGCCCCTTGTCGGTGGTGTCGTGCCGAACCGTGGTGCCGGTGTCGAAGGTCAGCGGCGCGGCCGGGCCGCGGACGGCGCCGCCCGCCGGCATCGGCGGGACCGGGAAGCCGCCGGCGAAGGCGTCGGGGGCCGGACCGGTCGCCTGCTTCGTGGGTTCCTCCTCGCCGCCGAAGAAGCTCGCGATCACGAAGAGCGCGGCCAGGACGCCGGCCCCGATCAGGAGGTACTGGCGGTCGATGCCGCCCTCCTGGGAGACCGCCCGGACGGTGGCGACCAGGATGATCCAGCCCAGCGAGGTCGGGATCAGCACCTTCCAGCCGAGCGCCATGAACTGGTCGTAGCGCAGCCGCGGCAGTGAGCCGCGCAGCCAGATGAAACCGAAGATGAAGAGCAGCATCTTCCCGAAGAACCACAGCAGCGGCCAGTAGCCGGAGTTGGCACCCGCCCAGATGCTGTCCACGAACAGCGGGGCCCGCCAGCCGCCGAGGAAGAGCGTCGTGGCCAGCGCCGAGACGGTCGCCATGTTGATGTATTCGGCGAGGAAGAACAGCGCGAACTTCAACGAGGAGTACTCGGTGTGGAACCCGCCGACCAGCTCACCCTCGGCCTCCGGGAGGTCGAACGGCGCCCGGTTGACCTCACCCACCATCGCGATCAGGTAGATGACGAACGACGGCAGCAGGATCACCGCGAACCAGAACTCCTCCTGGGCGGCGACGATCTCCGAGGTGGAGAGCGAGCCGGCGTAGAGGAAGACCGCGACGAGCGCGAGGCCCATCGCGACCTCGTAGGAGATCATCTGCGCGCTCGAGCGCAACCCGCCGAGCAGGGAGTACGTCGAGCCGCTGGACCAACCGCCGAGCACGATGCCGTAGATGCCGATCGAGGCGATCGCCATCACGAAGAGCACGGCGACCGGCATGTCGGTCAGCTGGAGCGGGGTGCGGATGTCGGAGAACGGGACGTCGACCACGGGGCCGAACGGGATCACCGAGAAGGTGATGAACGCGGGGATCACCGCGAGCACCGGGGCCAGCAGGAAGACCACCTTGTCGGCTGCCTTGGGGATCAGGTCTTCCTTCAGCGCCAGCTTCACGCCGTCGGCGAGTGACTGGAGCAGACCGAAGGGACCGTGCACGTTGGGGCCGATGCGGTGCTGCATCCGGGCCACCACCCGGCGTTCCCACCAGATGTTGAACAGCGTCAGCAACACCAGGACCACGAAGACCAGGACGGCCTTGATGATGACCAGCCACCACGGGTCCTGCCCGAAGGCGGACAGGTCGTCGACCATCGGGATCAGCAGCTGGGGCGTCGTGAGGGACATCAGCGGGGGCCTCCTGTCGCGGTGCCGGTGATCGTCACCGGGCTGCCCGGCGACGCGAGGTCGGCGAGCACTCCACGGCCGAAGGAGTTGGCCGGCACCCAGACGGTGTCGGGGGCCAGGTCGTCGTCGGGGACGACCTCGACGGGCAGCGTGACCGAGCCGCGGTCGCCGGTGAGGGTCACCGACTCACCCAGTCCGTCACCCAGGCCGGTCGCGAGCGTGGCGGGGATCCTCGCCAGGGCCCGGCGGGCGGTGGCTCGCAGGGCGGGGTCGCCGTCCTGCAACCGGCCGTTGTCGAGCAGCTGCTTCCAGGTGGCGAGGCGTACCGCACCACCGGTGTCCCCGGCGGTCGAACCGGTCGCGACGTCGCCCATGGCGGCGCGGTCGCCGTCCCACGGGCCCATCTCGTCGAGCTCCGCGCGCGCCTCGGCGACGGTGCGGAAGCCGAGGGGTCCGCCCTGGCCCAGCGCGCTGAGCTCGTCGGCGATGCCGGAGAGGACACGGAGGTCGGGCAGCGACGCGACGTTGTTGAGCACCGCGTCGAAGGGCCGCGGACGCCCCTCCCAGGTCACGAACATGCCGGCCTTGTCGGTCACCGGGGCGACCGGGAACACCACGTCGGCGGCTCGGGTCACCTCGGTCTCACGGAGGTCGAGCGCCACCACGAACCTGGCCGCCTCGATCGCGGCGCGGGTCGCAGTCGGGTCGGCGGTGTCGTCGGGCTCGACGCCCCCGATGACGAGTCCGGCCAGCTCGCCGACGACGAGCGCGGCCACGATCGCGTCGGCATCGCGGCCGAGGGTCTCCGGCAACGCGTCGACACCCCACGTGGTCGCGGCGTCGACGCGGGCGGCGGCATCGGCGACCGGGCGACCGCCGGGCAGCAGGTTGGGCAGGCAGCCGGTCTCGACCGCACCGCGGTCACCGGCCCGGCGGGGCACCCAGGCGAGCCGGGCGCCGGTCCGGCGGGCCAGGTCGGCGGCGGCCGTGAGCGCGCCGGGCACGGTCGCGAGGCGTTCGCCCACGAGGATCACGGCGCCGGTGTCGATGCCGTAGTCGGAGTGCTCGACCAGGCTCGCGAGCGCGTCCGGCTCGTCACCTGGCCGGGTCCGGACCAGCTGGCCTGACATCTTCTGGAGCCCGCGTGAGGCGTACGGCGCCACCGAGACGACCCGGGTGCGGCGCGGGCCGAGGGAGGCCTTGCGCAGCCGCAGGAAGATCGTGCCGGCCTCGTCCTCCGGCTCGAGCCCGGCGAGCACGACCGTGGTGGCCGACTCGAGGTCGGCGTAGGAGACCTCGTTGCGCAGCACCACCTCGGCGGCCAGGAAGTCGGCCTCCTCGGCCGACAGCGGGCGGGAGCGGAAGTCGACGTCGTTGGTGTTCAGCGCGACGCGGGCGAACTTGCTGTAGGCGTAGGCGTCCTCGGCGGTGACCCGCCCGCCCGGCAGCACACCGACGGCGCCGGCGGCCTGCAGCCCGCGGGCCGCGACGGCGAACGCCTCGGGCCACGAGGCCGGTCGGAGCTTGCCGTCCTCGCGGACCAGCGGGTGGGTGATCCGGTCGCCGGACTGCATGTAGCGGAACGCGAAGCGGTCCTTGTCGGTGATCCACTCCTCGTTGACCTCGGGGTCGTTGCCGGAGAGCCGGCGCATGACCTTGCCGCGGCGGTGGTCGACGCGGATGGCCGAGCCGCAGGCGTCGTGCTCGGCGATCGACGGGGACGACACGAGGTCGAAGGGACGGGAACGGAAGCGGTACTCGGCGGAGGTGAGCGCGCCGACGGGGCAGATCTGGATCGTGTTCCCCGAGAAGTAGGACTCGAAAGGCTCCTTCTCGTAGATCCCGACCTGCTGCAGCGCGCCGCGTTCGATGAGCGCGATGAACGGGTCACCCGCGATCTGCTCGGAGAAGCGGGTGCAGCGGGCGCACAGCACGCAGCGTTCCCGGTCAAGCAGCACCTGCGCGGAGATGTTGATCGGCTTGGGGAAGGTCCGCTTGACGCCCTCGAAGCGGGACTCGCCGCGGCCGTTGCTCATCGCCTGGTTCTGCAGCGGGCACTCGCCGCCCTTGTCACAGACCGGGCAGTCGAGCGGGTGGTTGATGAGCAGGAACTCCATGATGCCCTGCTGCGCCTTGTCGGCGACCTCGCTGGTGGCCTGGGTGTTGACGACCATGCCCTCCGCGACCGGAATCGTGCACGAGGCCTGCGGCTTGGGGAAGCCGCGACCGTTGCCTGCGTCCGGGATGTCGACCAGGCACTGGCGACAGGCACCGACCGGGGCCAGCAGCGGGTGGTCGCAGAAGCGCGGGATCTGGACGCCGACCTGCTCGGCGGCCCGGATCACCAGGGTGTCGTGCGGCACGCTGACCTGGACCCCGTCGATGGTGACGGTGACCAGGTCCACGTCGGTCGAGCTTGTCGAGACCTCAGTCATGCGCTCGCTCCAGCAGTCGCGAAGGTGGTCGAGGCGGCCGGGTCGAACGGGCAGCCGCCGTGGGTGAGGTGGGCGAGGTACTCCTCGCGGAAGTACTGGATCGAGCTCGAGATCGGCGACACAGCGCCGTCGGCGAGCGCGCAGAACGAGCGCCCCATGATGTTGTCGCACTGGTCGAGGAGCAGGTCGAGGTCGGACTCGCTGCCCTCACCGTTCTCGAGCCGGGCGAGGACCTGCACCAGCCACCAGGTGCCCTCGCGGCACGGCGTGCACTTGCCGCAGGACTCGTGCTTGTAGAACTCCGTCCACCGGAGCACGGCGCGAACCACGCACGTGGTCTCGTCGAAGATCTGCAGGGCGCGGGTGCCGAGCATCGAGCCGGCCTCCCCGACGCCCTCGAAGTCGAGGGGTACGTCGAGGTGTTCCTCGGTGAGCAGCGGTGTGCTCGAGCCGCCGGGGGTCCAGAACTTGAGCTGGTGGCCCTCGCGCATCCCGCCGGCGAGCTCGATCAGCGTGCGCAGGGTGATGCCGAGCGGCGCCTCGAACTGGCCTGGGTTCCGCACGTGGCCGGAGACGGAGAAGATCCCGAAGCCCTTGGACTTCTCGGTGCCCATCGAGGCGAACCACTCTGCGCCGTGCTCGATGATCGAGGGGACCGAGGCGATCGACTCGACGTTGTTGATGACCGTGGGGCTGGAGTAGAGGCCGGCGACGGCGGGGAACGGCGGACGGAGGCGGGGTTGGCCGCGACGTCCCTCGAGGCCCTCGAGCAGCGCCGTCTCCTCGCCACAGATGTAGGCGCCGGCGCCGGCGTGGACGACGACGTCGAGGTCGAACCCCGAACCGTGGATATTCTTGCCGAGGTGGCCGGCGCGGTAGGCCTCCTGCACCGCGCGCTGGACCCGGCGGATGACGTGGAGCACCTCGCCGCGGACGTAGATGAAGGCGATGTTGGCGCGGATGGCGTACGACGAGATCGCCACTCCCTCCACGAGGACGTGGGGGTTGGCCATCATCAGCGGGATGTCCTTGCAGGTGCCCGGCTCCGACTCGTCGGCGTTGACCACGAGGTACTTCGGCTTCGGGTTGTCCTGGGGGATGAAGCCCCACTTCATGCCGGTCGGGAAGCCGGCGCCGCCGCGGCCGCGCAGCCCGGACTCCTTGACCTGCTCGACGATCGCGGCCGGCTCCTGCGACAGCGCCTTGTGCCATGCGCCGTAGCCGCCGCGACCTTCGTAGGCCTGGAGCGTCCAGCTGCGTTCGTCGCCCCAGTTGGCGGTGAGGACCGGGGTCAGGGTGTCGGTCACTTGGCATCCTCCGTACCCGGGTCGTCGACGTGGGACTTCTCGTCGGCGACGGCTTCGTCCTCGGTGTGGGCGGCCTCGTGCGAGCCCTGGGCGCCGGCGGCGGCCTTCGACCCGGCCTTCTGGCTGCCTGCGTCGCCGCTCGGCGCAGTCCATCCGTTGTCCTGAGCGATGCCGAGACCGACCAGGCTGGCCGGGCCGGCTGCGGGGCCCTCATCGGCGAGCCCGTCGTCGAAGCCGGCGAGCACCCGCTCGGCCTCGCGCCAGGTGCAGAGCGCCGGCCCCCGCGTGGAGCGCACCTCTGTGCCGGCCCGCAGGTCGTCGACCAGCGCGACGGCGGAGTCGGGGGTCATGTTGTCCATGAACTCCCAGTTCACCATCATCACCGGCGCATAGTCGCAGGCGGCGTTGCACTCGACATGCTCGAGGCTGACGGTGTGGCGGTCGCCGTCGCGCTCGGGTGCGGTCTCGTCGTTGCCGACCTCGAGGTGACCCTGGAGCCGCTCGAGGATCGCGTCGCCACCCATCACCGCGCACAGCGTGTTGGTGCAGACCCCGACGTGGTAGTCGCCGACCGGGCGACGCTTGTACATCGTGTAGAAGGTCGCGACCCCGCTGACCTCCGCGGCGGAGATGCCGAGGATGTCGGCGCAGGCCTCGATGCCGGCCGGGGTCACCTGGCCCTCGACGGCCTGCACGAGGTGGAGCATCGGGAGCAGCCCGGACCGCTTCTGCGGGTAGCGGGCGGCGATCCCCTCGAGCTCGCCCCAGGTCTTCTCGTCGATCTTGGTGCTCATCGGTCGACCCCTCCCATGACTGGATCGATGGAGGCGATCGCGACGATCACGTCGGCGATCTGGCCACCCTCGCTCATCACGCTCGTCCCCTGCAGGTTGACGAAGGACGGGTCCCGGAAGTGGGCCCGGAAGGGGCGGGTGCCGCCGTCGGAGACGAGGTGGGCCCCGAGCTCGCCGCGCGGTGACTCGACCGGTACGTAGGCCTGGCCGGCCGGGACCCGGAAGCCCTCGGTCACCAGCTTGAAGTGGTGGATCAGGGCCTCCATCGACTCACCCATGATGTGGCGGATGTGGTCGAGGCTGTTGCCCATACCGTCGCTGCCGATGGACAGCTGGCTGGGCCAGCCGATCTTCTTGTCGGCGATCATCACCGGGGCTCCCTCGAGACCGGCGAGCCGCGCGGCGGCCTGCTCGATGATCTTGAGCGACTCGTGCATCTCGGCCAACCGGATCCGGAAGCGTCCGTAGGAGTCGCAGGTGTCCCAGGTCTGGACCTCGAAGTCGTAGTCCTCGTAGCCGCTGTAGGGCTCGCTCTTGCGCAGGTCCCACGGGTAGCCGGTGCTGCGCAGGACCGGGCCGGTGATGCCCAGCGCCAGGCAGCCGGCGAGGTCGAGGTGGCCGATGCCCTCCAGGCGCGCCCGGAAGATCGGGTTGGCGTTGCAGAGGGCGGCGTACTCGGTCAGCCGCTTCTTCATCAGGGCGATGAAGTCGCGGATCTCGTCGAGCGCGCCGGACGGCAGGTCCTGGGCGACGCCGCCGGGGCGGATGAAGGCGTGGTTCATGCGCAGACCGGTGATCAGCTCGAACAGGTCGAGCACCAGCTCCCGCTCACGGAAACCGACCGTCATCACGGTGAGGGCGCCGATCTCCATGCCGCCGGTGGCGATCGCGACCAGGTGGGAGGAGAGCCGGTTCAGCTCCATGAGCAGGACCCGCATCACCTGCGCCTTCTCGGGGATCTGGTCCTCGACGTCGAGCAGCCGCTCGACACCCAGTGCGTAGGTCGCCTCGTTGTAGAACGGCGAGAGGTAGTCCATCCGGGTGCAGAAGGTCGTGCCCTGCACCCAGGTGCGGTACTCCATGTTCTTCTCGATGCCGGTGTGGAGGTAGCCGATGCCGCAGCGGGCCTCGGTGACCGTCTCGCCCTCGATCTCGAGGATCAGTCGCAGCACGCCGTGGGTCGAGGGGTGCTGGGGGCCCATGTTGACGACGACGCGCTCGTCGGCGACACCCTCCCCGAGGCCCTCGGCGATCGAGTCCCAGTCCTGACCGGTGACGGTGAAGACGCGGCCGCCGCTGGTGTCGCTGGGGTCGGCGTAGAAGTCGTTCTCGGTCGTCATTAGTTGTAGGACCTCCGCTCGTCCGGGGGCGGGATGGAGCCGCCCTTGTACTCCACGGGGATGCCGCCCAGCGGGTAGTCCTTGCGCTGCGGGTGACCGGGCCAGTCGTCGGGCATCAGGATCCGGGTCAGCGCCGGGTGGCCGTCGAAGATCAGGCCGAACATGTCGTAGGTCTCGCGCTCGTGCCAGTCGGCCGTCGGGTAGATCGGCACCAACGTGGGGAGGTGCGGATCGGCGTCGGAGACCGACACCTCGAGGCGGATCCGGCGGTTGTGGGTCATCGACAGGAAGTGGTAGACGGCGTGGAGCTCGCGGCCGGTGTCCTCGGGGTAGTTGACCCCGCTCACCCCGGACAGGAACTCGAAGCGGAGCGCCTCGTCGTCACGCAGCAGCTGCGCCACGGCGACCAGGTCCTCACGCCGCACGTGCAGCGTGATCTCACCGCGGTGCACGACGACCTGCTCGATCGCCCGGTCCAGCTCACCCTTCCCGAGCCGCAGCTCGAGGGCGTCGGCGAAGTCGTCGAACCAGCCGCCGTAGGGGCGCTGCGAGGCCCCCGGGTAGACGACCGGCTGGATCAGCCCGCCGTAGCCGCTCGTGTCACCGCTGCCGGCGGCACCGAACATGCCGCGACGCTCACCGACGGCCCGGATCTCGTGCGCGGGTGAGGGGACGTCGGTCTTCTCGGGGTCCTGCTTCGGGTCGTCGGTCACCGGAGCAGGCCCTTCAGGTCGGAGGTCGGCAGTGCCTGGAGGGCGGCGTTCTCGCGCTCCTCGATCTGGGCGGCCCGGTTGGCGCCGAGCTTGCCGGCCTGGACCTGGTCGTGGAGCTTGAGGATGGCGTCGATCAGCATCTCGGGCCGAGGCGGACAGCCCGGCAGGTACATGTCGACGGGGACGACGTGGTCGACGCCCTGCACGATCGCGTAGTTGTTGAACATGCCGCCGCTGCTGGCGCACACGCCCATGGCGAGCACCCACTTGGGCTCGGCCATCTGGTCGTAGATCTGGCGCAGCACGGGGGCCATCTTCTGGCTGACCCGGCCGGCCACGATCATCAGGTCGGCCTGGCGGGGGCTGGCCCGGAAGACCTCCATCCCGAAGCGGGCGAGGTCGTACTTGGGTCCGCCGCTCGTCATCATCTCGATGGCGCAGCAGGCCAGGCCGAAGGTGGCGGGCCAGAAGCTCGCCTTGCGGAAGTAGCCGGCGACGTCCTCGACGGTCGTCAGCAGGACCCCGCTGGGCAGTTTCTCTTCAAGACCCACGTCAGTACTCGCTTCCCTCGTGCACGCGGTGGTGGTCAGTCCCAGTCAAGGCCGCCACGGCGCCAGACGTAGGCGTAGGCCACGAAGACCGTGGCGATGAACAGGACCATCTCGACCAGGCCGAACAGGCCCATCGCGTCGAAGTGAACGGCCCAGGGGTAGAGGAAGATGATCTCGATGTCGAAGACGATGAACATCATCGCGGTGATGTAGTACTTCACCGGGAACCGGCCGCCGCCGATGGCCTGAGGAGTGGGCTCGATGCCGCACTCGTAGGAGTCGAGCTTGGCGCGGTTGTAGCGCTTGGGGCCGGTCAGGGAGCTGACGACCACGGAGAAGACCGCGAACCCCGCCGCGAGGATGCCCAGCGCCAGCACCGGCGTGTAGAGCTCCATCTGGCTGATCCTTCCTCGTCGTACGCCGGCCCGCGGGCCGCTTGTGACCTTGTGAACGCGTTCACAATGCGTGGCGCGTCGCACAGTCTAGGACGGCGGGAGCGGCCGCGCATCCCGGGGTGGACCGCCCCGGCGGACTACCCCCCGGCCGGTCTGCTGGCCCGATGCAGGGCCACGATCCCCCCGGAGAGGTTGCGCCACTCGACCTCGCCCCAGCCGTTCTCGGCGAGCAGCGCGGCGAGACCGGCCTGGTCCGGCCAGGCCCGGATCGACTCGGCGAGGTAGACGTAGGCGTCAGGGCTCGACGACACAGCGCGCGCGACCGCCGGCAGCGTCTTCATCAGGTACTCGAGATAGACGGTGCGCAGGGCGCCGTTGGTCGGATGACTGAACTCGCACACGACCAGTCGACCACCCGGCCGGGTCACGCGTGCCATCTCCCGCAGCCCTGCGGCCGGGTCGACGATGTTGCGCAACCCGAAGGAGATGGTCACCGCGTCGAAGCGACCGTCGGCGAACGGGAGCCGGGTGCCGTCGCCGGCGGTGAACGGCAGGTGCGGACGATGCCGCTTGCCGACCTGGAGCATCCCCAGGGAGAAGTCGCAAGGAACGACGGTCGCGCCGCGGTCGGCGAAGGGCTGGCTGGAGGTGCCGGTGCCGGCCGCCAGGTCGAGGACCAGGTCACCCCGACGCGGGCCGACCGCGTCGATCACGTCGCGCCGCCACCGCCGGTCCTGCCCCAGGGACAGCACGTCGTTGGTGAGGTCGTAGCGCTGGGCCACGGCGTCGAACATCTGCTGGACGTCCGAGGGCTGCTTGTCGAGGTCTGCGCGCGCCACGCCAGAAGGGTACGGCCACGTCAACGCAACCATTTCGGCGGTCGGCGCGTCATCATCGTGAAGCCACCACAGAGAGGGAAGACCATGAAGTTCCTGCGCGCGCTGCTCGTCACCGTGCTCGCCGTAGCGCTGGCCGCCACCACGGCCTACGGCGTCGGGTTCGGCGTCCGCAACGACTCCGCCGCGACGACTGCCGCCGATGCGCCGAAGCGCACGACCGAGGCCGCCGCCCCCCAGGGGCAGCGCATCGTGAAGGCGCCCTCCGTGCGTCCCGGACCGGTGCTGGAGTCCGGCGACCGGGGCATGCAGGTGCGTGAGCTGCAGTCGCGGCTCTTCCAGCTCGACTGGTTCCCGGAGCTCACGACCGGCCGCTACGACGAAGACACCGTCGCCGCGGTGCGCGGGTTCCAGGACAAGCGCGGGTTCCGGACCACCGGCGTGGTCGACCTCCGCACCTGGGAACGGCTGTTGTCGATGACCGACCGCCCCACCGACGACCAGCTCCGCAACGTGCTCCACCCGGGCCCGGCGCTGCTCGCGGTCGGCGACCGGGGAGCCGCCGTGCGCGACGCGCAGGCCCGGCTCGCCCAGATCGCCTGGGTGTTCGGCAAGATCACCGGGTCCTACGACGCCGCGACCGTCGCGGGGGTCCGGGGCTTCCAGGAGAAGCGGGAGATCCCGATCACCGGCGAGATCGACCAGCGCACGATGGACCGGCTGCTCGACATGACCCGGCAGCCGACGTACGAGGAGATGCACAACATCGTCCCCGAGCCCGGGGCGCTGGACCCACGCTGCCTGACCGGCCGCGCGCTGTGCGTGGACAAGTCGACCAACACCTTGCGGTGGGTCGTCGACGGCAAGGTGCGGGAGACCCTGGACGTCCGCTTCGGATCCGACGAGCTGCCGACCCGCGAGGGCGCGTTCTCGGTCTTCTTCAAGTCGCGCGACCACGTCTCCAGCCTCTACGACACCTCGATGCCGATGGCGATGTTCTTCTCGGGCGGCCAGGCCGTGCACTACTCACCCGACTTCGCAGCCAACGGCTACAACGGCGCGTCCCACGGGTGCGTGAACGTGCGCGACTACGAGGGCATCGCGCGGCTGTTCGACGCAGTGTCGATCGGCGACGCGGTGATCGTCTACCGGTCGTGATGCTGGTGGCGCCGCACTACAGCGAGCGCCGCACGTCCTGCATCCGCCGGATCTCTGCGAGCTGGCCGGTGGCGATGTCGCCGGCCAGCTCGAGGGCCAGGGTCTCCGCACCCGACTGCATCTCCTCGCTGGCCATCTCGACCGCGCCCCGGTGGTGCTCGATCATCCCGGCGAGGAAGAGCCGGTCGAACCTGGCGCCGCGCGCGTCGGCCAACCGGTCCATCTGCCGCTCGGTGAGCATGCCGGGCATCAGCATCCCGGCCTCGTCGTGGCCTTCGTGCCCCGCCTCATGCCCTGCCTCATGCCCTGCCTCGTGTCCTCGCATCTGGAGCCACTCGGTCATCGACAGGATCTCCGGGCCCTGGGCGCCCTTGATGCGCCGGGCGATGGCCTCGACCTGCTCGTGACGAGCGCGGGTCTGCGCCAGCTCGCTCATCTCGAGCGCCTGGGCGTGATGGGGAACCATCATCTGCATGAACATCACGTCGGCGTCGTTGGCGGGCACCTCCTCGATCGTCGTGTCCGGGTCGAGGGTGCGGTTGCTCTCGCCCGGACGCCCGGGCTGGATGATGGTGCTGCGTGGCTCGGTATCGCCCTGACCCGAGGGGGATGGCTCGTCGGCGCTGCACGCACCGAGGACGAACACCAGGGCGCCGCTGAGCGCCAGGCGCGAGATCCGCATGTCAGTTCCTCCCGAGAAAACGCCCGCTGGGGGTGGTGTGCTGCGGATCACTTTACGTAGGCTCGCCGCAACTCCAACCGGAAGGTCGACGAACATGTCTCGGGCATCTCGGATCAGCGGCGCTGTGCTCGCCGCAAGCTTGGCGGTTGCCGGGCTCTCAGTCCCCCTCCTCCCTGCGAATGCGCACGAAAGTCACGACGACCGGGTCGTCAAGGAACAGGCAGATCCCTCCTGCGGAAAGGCGCAGCGCGGCCTCCAGCGAGCCGGTGACCGGTTCGCCCAGGGGTGCCTGTCCAAGAAGGAACGCGCCCAGCTCGACGGCGAGACCGATCTCGCACCGGGCGAGCAGGCCAGCGAGGACATGGAGCTGCTGGCCAACATCCCCAAGAACGGCGCGTTCGCCGACTACGGCTCGTTCAGCAGCGACCTGGCGTTCCAGGGCGACTACGCCTACGCCGGCAACTACAACGGGTTCACCGTCTACGACATCAGCAGCCCGACGTCACCCGAGCAGGTCGTCCAGGTGGTGTGCCCCGGCTCGCAGAACGACGTCTCGATCTACCGGGACCTGCTGGTTCTCAGCACCGACTCCAGCCGCAGCAACGACACCTGCGACAACACGTCACAGCCGGCCACGAACAAGGACTCGTGGGAGGGCATCAAGGTGTTCGACATCAGCGACCCGGCCAACCCGGCCTACGTCTCGGCGGTCGAGACCAAGTGCGGATCGCACACCAACACGCTGGCCCCGAGCCACGACGGCGAGGACCTCTTCGTCTACGTCTCGTCCTACTCGCCCAACTCGGAGTACCCCGACTGCCAGCCTCCCCACGACCTGATCAGTGTCGTGCAGATCCCGGTGGACTCGCCGGCCGACGCCTCGCTCGCCTCGGAGCCGGTGCTGTTCCCCGAGGGTGGCAACCCGGGCGACAACGGGTCCCGGGCCACGAGTGGCTGCCACGACATCACCGCCTACCCCGAGAAGGACATCGCGGCCGGCGCCTGCATGGGTGACGGCGTCCTGATCGACATCTCCGACCGGGTCAACCCGGTCGTCACCGAGCAGGTCCGCGACACCGAGAACTTCGCCTTCTGGCACTCGGCCACCTTCAACAACCGTGGCACCAAGGTCGTCTACACCGACGAGCTCGGCGGTGGCGGCGCCCCGACCTGCAACGAGGCCACCGGCGACACCCGTGGCGCGAACGGGATCTACGACATCCGCCGTGGCCAGCTCGAGTTCCGGAGCTACTACAAGATGCCCCGCCCGCAGGCCGACACGGAGAACTGTGTGGCCCACAACGGGTCGCTGATCCCGGTGAAGGGCAAGGACATCATGGTCCAGGCCTGGTACCAGGGCGGCATCTCGGTCGTGGACTTCACGAACTCCAAGAAGCCCAAGGAGCTGGCCTGGTTCGACCGCGGCCCGCTCTCGGCGGACCAGCTGATGCTGGGGGGTTCGTGGTCGGCGTACTACTACAACGGCTACGTCTACTCCAACGACATCCAGAAGGGCTTCGACGTCCTGAAGATCACCGACAAGGCCGTGAAGAAGGCGGCCCGTCACCGCTACGACGAGCTCAACCCGCAGAGCCAGCCGAGCTTCAACGGCTGATCACTGGCACCTGACACAGGCTCCGGACCCGCAACTGCGGGTCCGGAGCCTGTGTCGCACCGTCTCGAGGGACGCCGCGTAGGCTTCCCCTTCGTGACGACCAGCGCGACCCCTGAGGGGCAGACCGAACCTCTCGTCGCCCGCACCGTCCCCCTCGACCTCGACACCGCGACGTCGCTGCTCGAGCTGTTGCCGCCTGACGGACCTGTGACCTGGTTGCGCCGCGAGGACGGTCTCGTGGGCTGGGGCGTCGCAGCCGAGATCCGCACGCAGGGGCCGACCCGCTTCGCCGACGCCGACAAGTGGTGGGCCGAGACGACGACCCGGTCGGTGGTGCGCGACGAGGTGGGCGAGCCCGGGACCGGGATGGTGTGCTTCGGCAGCTTCGGCTTCGCCGACGAGACCGGCGACTCCGTGCTGACCATCCCGGAGGTGGTGGTCGGCCGACGCGGCGACCGCACGTGGATCACGACGGTCACCCGCGGCACCCTGGATGCGATCCCCGCAGTCTCGATCACCGCCCCACCGCGGCCACCGACCAACCTGAGCTTCGCGGACGGAGCACTCAACAGCGAGCAGTGGATGAGCGTCGTGGCGGACGCCGTCGCCCGGATCGGCGCCGGAGCCCTGGAGAAGGTGGTGCTGGCTCGTGACCTGATCGCGACGACCGACGAGCCGATCGACCTGCGGTGGCCGCTCCAGCGCCTCGCGTCGGGCTACCCGATGTGCTGGACGTTCCACGTCGACGGACTCTTCGGCGCCACCCCCGAGCTGCTGGTCCGACGCGAGCGCGGGTTGGTCACCTCGCGGGTGCTGGCCGGCACCATCCGTCGTACCGGCCACGACGAGCGCGACCTGGCGCTCGCGGCCATGCTGGCCCGGTCGTCGAAGGACCTCGAGGAGCACGAGTACGCCGTGCGCTCGGTGGCCGATGCCCTCGAACCCCACTGCTCGTCGATGAACGTGCCCGAGGCGCCGTTCGTGCTGCACCTCCCCAACGTGATGCACCTCGCCACCGACGTGGCGGGAGTCGTCCACGACGCCGAGACGGTGTCGTCACTGCAGCTCTGCGAGGCGCTGCACCCCTCGGCCGCGGTCGGTGGCACCCCCACCGTCGACGCGACCGCGCTGATCGGACAGATCGAGGGCATGGACCGCGGGCGCTACGCCGGACCGGTCGGCTGGATGGACGCCAGCGGCGACGGCGAGTGGGGCATCGCGTTGCGATCGGCCGAGCTGCACGGCGACACGGTCCGACTGTTCGCCGGCTGCGGCATCGTCGCCGACTCCGACCCCGAGGCCGAGCTGGCCGAGTCACAGGCGAAGTTCGTGCCGGTGCGCGACGCCCTCGGCGACGACTGAGCCAGCACCCCTCAGAGGTCTGCGCCGTCGCGCAGCCGCACGTAGGACTGGCCCGGGGGGAGCAGCAGGTCGAAGTGACCGTCGACGATCCCGAGGCCGGCCTCGGAGTAGACCCGGTCGTGGATCGCGAGGTTGCGTGGGGCGCCGACCGCGCGAGCGAAGTCGACCGCCTCGGATGCCTTGAGCCAGGGGGCGGAGACCGGGACACAGAGCACGTCGACCGGCTGACCCGGCCCGGTGAGCGCGTCGCCGGGGTGGAACAGGACGAGGTCGCCCGCGGTCACGACGTACCCGGAGTTGTCGAAACGGGGCAGGTCGGGATGGATCACGGCGTGGAGCTCGCCGACGGCACGCACCGGCAGCCCGGCGTCGAACCCCTGACCGGGCGACACGACCGTGACCCGCTCCGCCACGTCCGGGGCGTCGGCCCGGATCCGGTCGGCCACGGCGGCGATGGTGAAGATCGGGGCCTCGCTACGGCGCAGATGATCGACGGAAAGATGGTCCGGGTGCTCATGGGTGACCAGCACAGCAGTCGCACCGTCCACGGCCTCCGGGTCCGTCCAGCCTCCGGGGTCGATGACCAGCGATGCGGCGTCGTGCTCGATCCGGACACAGGCGTGCCCGAGCTTGGTGATCCGCATGCCCACCAACCTACGCGTCGACATCGCGACGGCTGCCACATCACGGCCTGATAACAGGTGGCCCCCCGACCCCTCCAGGGCTGGTCTTTCGATGGCCGCGTGTGGCTAGAGTGCGCCAAGCGCCGTCGGTGACGTGACCCACGTCACCGGGCGAACGGGGGCCCGCCGACAGGGCGGGCCGCACGATCGACTGTGAGGTTGCACTGATGAGAACCATCCGCAAAGTAGCGCCGGTGGCCGTGGCCGCCGCGCTCGCACTGGTCGTGACGGCCTGTGCCGAATCCGAGCGCAGCAGCGAAGGCGGGAGCGGCGGCGATGAGTCGACCTTCACCTTCGGTGCCGCCGGTGCCCCGGAGATGTTCGACCCCTTCTACGCCACCGACGGCGAGACCTTCCGGGTCACCCGCCAGATGTTCGAGGGGCTGCTCGGCATCGAGCCCGGCAGCGCCGAGGTCGTCCCCGAGCTGGCCACCGAGTGGAGCGCCAACGAGGACGGCACGGTCTGGACGTTCTCGCTCCGCGACGACGTGACCTTCCACGACGGCGAGCCCTTCAACGCCGAGGCGGTCTGCTACAACTTCGACCGCATGTTCGACCAGAACAAGGCCGGCGAGGTCGCCGGCGAGTACTGGGGCTACGTCATGGGCGGCTTCGCGAGCGACCCGGACGCCTCGCTCTACAAGAGCTGCGAGGCCAGCGACGAGTTCGAGGCCACCGTCGAGATCACCCGCACCACGTCGGGCTTCCCGACCATGCTGACCCTCAGCTCGCTGGCGATGCAGTCGCCGAAGGCGATGGAGGACGGCGACGCCAACGGCATCGCCACCCAGGGCGAGGGCTTCACCTTCCCCGACTACGCCCAGAACCCCGTCGGCACCGGACCGTTCCAGTTCGGCGAGTACGACGAGGCCAACAGCACCATCACCCTCGAGGCGTACGACGACTACTACGGAGACGCCGCGGCCAGCAGCGAGCTGGTCTTCCGGGTCATCCCCGACGAGAGCACCCGTCGCCAGGAGCTCGAGGCCGGCAGCATCAACGGCTACGACCTCCCCAACCCCGCCGACTGGCAGGGTCTGGAGGACGAGGGCAACACCGTCCAGGTGCGCCCGGCGTTCAACATCCTCTACATGGGTCTGAACCCCGAGTCGAACCCCGCAGCTGAAGGACCCGAAGGTCCGTCAGGCGCTCTACTACGCGCTCAACCGCGACCAGCTGGTCCAGACCCAGCTGCCCGAGGGCGCCGAGGTCGCGACGCAGTTCATGCCGTCGACCGTCAGTGGCTACAACTCCTCGCTGGAGCCGTACGCCTACGACACCGAGAAGGCCAAGTCAGCTGCTCAAGGAGGCGGGCGCCGAGGGTCTGACCCTCAAGTTCGCCTTCCCGACCGAGGTCAGCCGGCCCTACATGCCGGACCCGCAGAAGATCTACGAGGCGCTGCGCACCAACCTCGAGGACGCCGGCGTCAAGGTCGAGGTCGTCAGCGCCTCCTGGAACGGTGGCTACCTCGACAACGTCACCGCCGGCAAGTACGACGCCTACCTGCTCGGCTGGACCGGTGACTACGACGCCGCGTTCAACTTCGTCGGCACGTTCTTCGGCAACCTGAAGGAGAACGACTTCGGCACCAAGGTCATGCCGTGGGGCGAGCAGCTCGCGCAGGACCTGAAGGACGCCGACGCCATCGTCGACGAGGGCGAGCGCGCCGCCGCGTTCGAGACGATCAACCAGCAGATCATGGAGGAGTACCTCCCGGGCCTGCCGATCAGCCACTCGCCGCCGGCGCTCGTCACCGGTCCGGGTGTCGACGGTCTGATCCCGAGCCCGCTGACGGCGGAGGAGTTCGACACCGTCAGCGTCGGCGGTCAGTGACGACCGGGCTGACGATCAGTCAGGTCTAGAAGCACAGGTCGAGGGGGGTCACCCACCATCCGGGTGACCCCCCTCGCCATGCCTCGCACTAAGGTGCGCAGGCACCCATCCGTAGGAGGCCCCGTTCCATGATCCGGTTCATCGTCCGCCGGCTGATCCAGATGGTCGGGGTGCTGATGGTTCTGTCGCTGCTGATCTTCGTCTGGCTCAAGGCGCTGCCGGGCGGCACCGTCTCGGCGATGCTGGGCGAGCGGCAGACCACCGAGAACCGTGCCGCCCTGGAGGCGGCGCTCGGCCTGGACCAACCGATCTACGTGCAGTACCTGAAGTTCCTCGAACGTGCGGTCCACGGTGACTTCGGCGCGTCGACCAAGGTGCTTCCCGGCGAGGACGCCTTCCAGATCTTCCTCGACCGGATCCCGGCCACCCTCGAGCTCTCGGTCCTCGCGATCTTCATGGCCGTGGCGCTCGGCATCCCGCTCGGCTACCTCGCCGCTCGCCGCCGCGGGACCATCCTCGACAACGGCTCGGTGATCTTCTCACTGGTCGGCGTCGCGGTGCCGGTCTTCTTCACGGCGTTCCTGCTCAAGTACTTCTTCGCCGTCCAGTGGCACCTGCTGCCGGTCTCCGGCCGTCAGTCGGTCGGTCTCGACGCCACCCGGGTCACCGGCTTCTTCGTCTTCGACGGCCTGCTCACCCAGGAGTGGGACGCCGCCTGGGACGCCTTCCAGCACCTGCTCCTGCCGGCGCTGGCGCTGTCGACCATCCCGTTCGCCGTGATCTTCCGGATCACCCGCGCCTCGGTGCTCGACGTGCTCGACGAGGACTACGTCCGCACCGCCGAGGCCAAGGGCCTGACCTCCCGCGTCATCCGTGGCCGCCACGTGCTGCGCAACGCGATGCTGCCGGTCACCACCATCATCGGGCTCCAGGTCGGAGCGCTGCTCTCGGGCGCCGTGCTCACCGAGACCGTGTTCTCCTTCCAGGGCGTCGGCTACGCCCTCTACATCGCGTTCCGGGACAAGGACTATGCGGTGCTCCAGGTGTTGATCATGGCGGCGGCGGCGATCTACGTCCTGGTGAACCTGCTGGTCGACATCTCGTACGCCATCATCGATCCACGCGTCAGGACCAGGTGAGGACCCGATGGACAACCCCCTGAAGCGCTACGGCGACCGGCGCCGCGACCGGATCGACGCCCTCGCCGCCACGTCCGTCTCCGAGAGCGGCTCCATCGACGAGACGCCCGGCGTCTCGCTGATCGCGAGCGCGTGGAGCCGGCTGCGCCGCAACCCGATCTTCCTCATCGGCCTGGGCATCACGGTGGCCTTCATCGTGCTGGCCCTGATCTCGCCGTGGCTCGCGCCCCACGACCCGGCTTCCACGCCGCTGCTCGACAAGGTGCGGCCGCAGTCGAACCCGATCCCCGGGCCGGAGCCCGGCTTCCCGCTCGGCGCGGCCGACGACCGGGGCCGCGACATGCTGTCCCGACTCCTGGTCGGCAGCCGGCAGACCCTCTTCGTCGGCGTCTTCGCCACGCTCTTCGGTCTCGCCGGTGGCATGACCCTCGGCACGATCGCCGGTGCGCTCGGCGGCTGGGCCGACTCCCTGGTGATGCGGATCGTCGACGTGATGCTGTCGATCCCCTCGCTGCTGCTGGCGTTCACCATCGCCGCCCTCGCGTCGAGGCCGAGCCAGTGGACGGTGATCATCGCGATCGCGGTGATCCAGGTGCCGATCTTCGCGCGGCTGCTTCGAGGTTCGATGCTCGCGCAACGCGTCAGCGACCACGTCCTCGCGGCCCGGGCGCTCGGCGTGAAACCGAGCGCGATCGTGTTCCGCCACATGCTCCCCAACGCGCTCAGCCCGGTGATCGTGCAGTCCACCCTGGTGCTGGCCACCGCCATCATCGACGCGGCCGCGTTGTCATTCCTCGGCCTGGGCAATCCCGACGACCGAAAGCCGGAGTGGGGCCAGATGCTGGGCGACGCCCAGCAGTACATCAACGCCTACCCGCACCTCGCGATCTACCCGGCGCTGTGCATCATCACCGTCGCCCTCGGGTTCACGCTCATGGGCGAGGCCCTGCGTGAAGCCCTCGACCCGAAGTCCAGGAGGTGACCTGAGATGTCGAACGAACCCTTGCTCTCGGTGAAGGACCTCACGGTCACGTTCACCCGTCACGGCGAGGAGCCCTTCGTCGCCGTCGACGGGGTCTCCTTCGACGTCAGCCCCGGCCAGACCCTGGGCCTGGTCGGCGAGTCGGGCTGCGGCAAGTCGGTCACCTCGCTGGCGATCATGGGGCTGCTGCCCTATCGCGGCAACCGGGTCGAGGGGACGGCGACGTACGACGGCACCGACCTGCTCTCGCTCTCGCCGGCGCAGATGCGCGACCGCCGCGGCAGCGACATCGCGATGATCTTCCAGGATCCGCTGTCCTCGCTGAACCCGGTCGTCCCGATCGGGCTCCAGGTGACCGAGGTGATGGAGCGGCACCGTGACATGTCCCGCAAGGAGGCGATGCCCAAGGCGCAGGAGCTGCTCGAGCGCGTGGGCATCCCCGATCCCAAGGCCCGGCTGAAGAACTACCCCCACCAGCTCAGCGGCGGGATGCGGCAGCGCGCGCTGATCGCGATGTCGCTGGCCTGTTCTCCGCGGCTGCTGATCGCCGACGAGCCGACCACCGCGCTCGACGTCACGATCCAGGCCCAGATCCTCGCGCTGCTGAAGGAGCTGGTCGAGGACACCGGGACCGCACTGATCATGATCACCCACGACCTCGGCGTCGTGGCCGGCCTGTGCGACGAGGTGAACGTGCTCTACGCGGGCCGCATCGTCGAGCGGGGCGCCCGCCACCAGCTCTTCGCCCACTCGGCCCACCCCTACACCAACGGGCTGCTGGGCTCGATCCCGCGGCTCGACGCCCCGCGCGGCGAGAAGCTCACCGCGATCCCCGGGTCGGTGGCCGACAACCTGCCCTGGGACTCCGCCTGCGCCTTCGCGCCCCGATGTCCCCGGGTGCTCGACGTCTGCCGTCAGGAGACGCCCGTGTGGGAGGAGCACCCCGCCACGGGCGTGCGGTGCCACAACCCGGCAGAGGTGAACCATGACTGAGCAGACCATGACGGCCACGCCCGGGACCGGACGCGACGGCGACGTCCTCGTCGACATCCGCGGGCTCAAGGTTCACTTCCCGATCAAGAGCGGCGTGATCTTCGACCGCACCGTGGGCCACGTCTACGCCGTGGACGGGGTCGACCTCCAGATCCTCCGCGGCGAGACCTACGGCCTGGTCGGCGAGTCCGGGTGTGGGAAGTCCACGCTCGGCAAGGCGATCCTCAACCTGGAGAAGCCGACCGCGGGCAGCGTCGAGTTCGACGGCATCGACATCGCCTCCCTCTCCGGGGAGACCCTGCGCCGCAAGCGGCAGGACCTCCAGATGGTCTTCCAGGACCCGATGTCGAGCCTGGACCCACGGCAGTCGGTCGAGGCGCTGCTGGTCGAGGGCATGAAGGCGCACGGCCTGGCCTCCGACAAGGCCGTGCTCGCGGCCAGGCTGCGCGAGCTGCTCGCCGCCGTCGGCCTGCCCACGGCGGCGCTGATGAAGTATCCCCACGAGTTCTCCGGCGGCCAGCGGCAGCGCATCGGCATCGCCCGGGCGCTGTCGGTCAACCCCAAGCTGATCGTCGCCGACGAGCCGGTCAGCGCGCTCGACGTGTCGGTGCAGGCGCAGGTGTTGAACCTGCTCGAGGACCTCCAGGAGGAGTACGGCCTCACCTACCTCGTGATCGCCCACGACCTCGCCGTGGTCCGCCACATCAGCGACCGGATCGGGGTGATGTACCTCGGTGGCCTGGTCGAGGAGTCGGACGCCAGCGAGCTCTACCAGCACCCGCTGCACCCCTACACGCGTGCCCTGATGTCGGCGGTGCCCGTGCCCGACCCGGTGATCGAGGACGGGCGCGAGCAGATCCTGCTCTCCGGCGACCTGCCGTCGCCGTCCAACCCGCCCAGCGGCTGCCGGTTCCACACCCGCTGCCCGTGGCGGCAGGAGACCCGGTGCGACGAGGAGCGGCCCGAGCTGCGGGTGGTCCAGGTCGACGGCGTCTCGCCCGGCCACCGGGTGGCCTGCCACTGGGTGGAGGAGATCGCGTCGGGCTCGATCCAGCCACACCACGTGGACGCCTCGGCGACCGAGGAGCGGCCCGCGGCCACCGAGATCCCGTTCCAGATCGAGGGCTTCTCCGGCTTGTGACGGCGTACGTCCGCCTCAGCCGGTCAGCCGGTGACGTGGTGCACGAAGCACCAGCGCCAGGCCTCGCCCGGCTCGGCCGACTGCATCACGGCGTGACCTGAGTCGTGGAAGTGGGCCGAGGCGTGGCGCCGCGGCGACGAGTCGCAGCACGCCACCCGACCGCACACCAGGCACTGCCGCAGGTGCACCCAGCGGGTGCCCTCGGCCACGCACTCCCCGCACTCCGGGTCGGCCGCGGTCTCGACCGCCGGATGCTGGTCGAGGTCGTCGCACTGCTCGGCTCGTCTGCTGGTCTCCCCGGTCACCGACACCTTCAGCTCCTCTCGCGCCCGGATCGCGGCGTCCAGCATCGACTCCTCGACGTCGAGCATCACCAGCACCTGGGCGACCACGTCGGACGCCACGCCGCCCCCACTGCGGACCTCCAGGACTCGCGCCCGCTCCGCCTCGATCATCGTGCGCCGGACGCGCGTGTAGACCTCGCTGGGTGTCTCCTGCTCGACGTTGGGCCCGAGCTGCTCCCAGGCGGCGAAGTTGCGCTGCTCCACCCGGTTCCGGATCATCTCGTTCACCCCCTGGCTGTCGTCCAGCTCCACGGCCTCCAGCGCGGCGAAACCGGCCTTCGACGCCTGCTCGAGCAGCGCCGCCCGCGCCAGCGCATCCTCGGCCGGGTCCGGCGAGGGGACGCGCAACCGCCGCGCCAGCCACGGCAGCGTCAACCCCTGCAGGAACAGGGTCCCGGCCACCACGGTGAACGCCGCCAGCAGCAGGATCTCGCGGTGCTGGGTGTCCGCCGGGATCACGAAGGCGGCGGCGAGCGTGACCACGCCGCGCATGCCGGCCCACCCCAGCAGCAGCGTGTACGCCGCAGGCGGTCGCTCGGTGGCGGGGCGCGCGAGCAGGTGGCTGGTCGTGAACACCCACACCAGCCGCAGTCCCACGACGGCGACCAGGGTCGCGGCGCAGACCAGCACCACCCGGCCCGGGGCCACCTCGCTGCCCGCGACGTCGCGCAGGATCCACTCGGCCTGCAGCCCGATCAGCAGGAAGACCGCGTTCTCGAGCAGGAAGGCGATCGTGCGCCAGTTCATCCGCTCGGCGATGCGGGACTGGGCGGTCTGGAGGATCGGCGCCTTGTGACCCAGCAGCAACCCGGCGACCACGACCGCGATCACCCCGGAGGCGTGGATCTCCTCGGCCGCGACGTAGCAGGCGAAGGGCACGACCAGCGAGATGCCGGTGTCGAAGAGCGGGTCGGTGATCCGGCGGCGAACCCGGGCGACGACGACGAAGGCCAGGAAGCCGACCGCGGTGCCGCCGACCGCGGCGACCAGGAAGTCGGCGCCGACCTCGAGGACACCGACGCTGCCGGCGGTGACCGCGATCGCGGTGCGCAGGGACACCAGTGCGGTCGCGTCGTTGAGCAGCGACTCACCCTCGAGGATGGTGACGATGCGGCGCGGAAGCCCGATCCGGCGGCCGATCGCGGTGGCGGCGACGGCATCCGGCGGCGCGACCACCGCCCCGATCGCGAACGCGATCGGCCAGCCCACGTCCGGGAGCAGCTGGTGGACGACCACGCCCACCCCGAGGGTGGTGAAGACGACCAACCCGACCGAGAGCAACAGGATCGGTCGGCGGTTGGCGTGGAAGTCCACCAGTGAGGTCTGCAGCGCGGCGGCGTACAACAGCGGCGGGAGCAGCCCGAGCAGCACCACCTCGGGACTGAGCTGCAGCTCCGGGACGCCGGGGATCCACGACGCCCCGACCCCGACCACCACCAGCAGCAACGGGGCCGGGACCCCGATCCGTCCGGCGACAGCGGCCGCCGCCAGCACGACGACCGCCAGCACGACCAGCAGGAACGCTATCTCCACGTGGTCATTGTGCCGGTGTGCTCCTCAGGCGGGCTGGGCGACCCAGAGCATCGGGTCGCCCCAGCCGAGCTCGTCGATGCCGTGCGTGGCGAGGGCCAGCGCGACCAGGGTGCGGCGGTGGGCGGCGAAGGTGAGCACGTGGGCGATCATCCCGCCGTAGGTGAAGACCTCTGCGGGCTCGCAGAGCGCGTCGACGAAGGTGTCGTCGAGGCGGTTCCCGGCCACGACGTCGCGGACGTGCCCGAGGTACGCCGACCCCTCGGTCGCCAGCCGCTGCCGCATCGAGCTCAGCGACTCGTGCTCCTCGACCGACCAGTCGTAGTCGCGGGTCGCCATCGCGGCGTTCCACATCCCCATCTGGCCGACCAGCCGGCTGAGCAGGGAGCGGATCGTCTGGGTGTCGTCGTCGACGTCCAGCACGATCGGCTGGTCGAGCTGTTCGTCGGTGAGCCGGGAGGCGACCCGGACCATCTCGCCGGTGAGCCACACGTGGTGCTCGACCATCTTCGTCAGGAGTTCCATGCTGGTGACCTCGTCTCGTCCGGGCAGCCGCAGGCCGCCGGGTGGGTGGAAGTGAACCCCGCTGGGAGCCTCGATCTGCAGGTGTCCGGGCTTGCGGCGCCACGCGGCCGGGGCGATGCCGTACGCCTTGGTGAACGCCCGGGTGAAAGCCTCGTGAGAGGCGTAGCCCGCCTCCACCGCGACGTCGATCAGCGGCGCGCTCGTCGTCACCATCCGGTACGCGGCCCGCTCCAGCAGGATGCGTCGGCGGAACGTCTGCGGTGGCTCGCCGGCCACCGAGGCGATCATCCGGTCGAAGTGGAACCGCGAGAAGTGAAATCTGCGAGCGAGGTCCTCCCCCGACGCCGTCACGTGGTCGTCGAGAGCCTCGGTGAGGTGGTCGACGAAGTCCGCGAAGACGTCGGTGGCGGTGCTCATGCGACCGATCGTCCGGTGGTCCGGGGGGTCTGGCTTGATCGGTCTTGCGCGGTCATGGCGCCAGAGACCTGATCCGCTCGTCGAGCGCGCGACGGTTGTCGCGGCGCACCGGCACCTCGATCACCTCGATCCCGCCGTTGGGCGAGGCAAGGGCCTGCTCGAGCTCGGGCAGTGACTCCACGCGCCAGTGCGGGGTCCGGGTGGCGGCGCAGAGCGCGGCGAGGTCGACGCCGTGCGGGGTGCCGAAGAGGGTGTCGAACCGGTCGGCGTACACGTCGGCACCCTGCTCCAGCATCGAGAAGATCGAGCCGCCGTCGTCGTTGACCACCACGATCGTGAGGTCGGGCCGCGGCTCGCGGGGGCCGAGGACCAGACCGTTCGCGTCGTGGAGGAACGTCACGTCCCCCATCAGCGAGAACGCCCGGCTGGTCGACGGCCGGCCGAGCGCGGCACCGATCGCGGTCGAGATGGTGCCGTCGATGCCGGACAGGCCACGGTTGGCGATGACCTTGCGGCGACCACCCACGGCGTACGGCGCGACCATCAGGTCGAGGTCGCGGATCGGGCTGGAGGCGCCGACCACGAGCAGCCCCTCGGGCGGCAACGCCCGGCTGACCGCGCCGGCCACCTCGTACGGCGTGAGGTCGGCCTCGTCGGCGAGCAGCGCGTCGAGCCGGCGCGACACCGACCGGTCGGCCTCGCGCCACTCCTCCAGCCAGGCCGGGTCGTCCGGTTCCTCGACCGCCGGCCGCCCGGAGATGAAGCGGTCTGCGACCTTGAACGGCCGCATCGACCACACGCCGCGACTGCCGCCGTCGAGCACGGTCACGTCCTCACGGGCGAGCAGCCGGCTGACCGGGCGCGAGAGGGTCGGGTGACCGAAGACGACCACGCGCTCGATGCGTCGTCCGAGTTCGCCGTCGAGCAGCAGCCGGTAGCAACGCAGCGGGTTGGCGCCGGTCCGCGAGCCGCTGGTGGGCTCGGCGAGCAGCGGCCAGTTCGCCTGCTCGGCGAGCGTCCTGGCCGGTGGGCCGGCGTCGTCGCCGGCGACGACGACCGTGAGCGGTCCGGTCGCGATCGTCTCGTGGATCGCCGGGCGCACCGGCTGCGGTCCCTCGCCCGGCATCACGTCGGGCACCCAGCGGTCGTCGGGCGCCAGCGGCTCGTCGAACTGGACGTTGAGGTGGAGCGGGCCACCTCCCCACATCGGCCAGGACGGGGCCGCGTCGCAGTCCACGGTGTCCACCAGCGGGCCGAAGACGCCGACCTGGTCGGTGGTCTGGTTGGCGCCGGTCCCCCGCAACCGTGCCGGCCGGTCGGCGGTGACCGCGATCAGCGGGACACCGGCATGGGCGGCCTCGAGGACCGCGGGATGCAGGTTCGCCACCGCCGTGCCAGAGGTGCACATCACCGCGGCCGGCGGACCCGTGCGAGCCAGCCCGAGCGCGAGGAAGCCCGCGGTCCGCTCGTCGATGCGGGTGTGGAGGCGCAGCAGCCCGGCCTCGCCGGCGTCGTACGCCGCGAAGGCGAGGGGTGCGTTGCGCGAGCCCGGCGCGAGCACGACGTCGGTCACACCCGCCTCGATCAGCGCGCCGACGATCGAGCGCGCGAGGTCGGTCGAGGTGGTCACGACCGTCGATCCTGCCGCACGGCACGGACCTCCCGCAGCCGCCGCTCCCAGTGGGCCACGCGATCGGGGTCGGCCGCGAGCCGGTCGAGCGCCGTCGGGTCGAGCTCGGGCCGGGTCACCGGCAGCGCTCCGTCGACCGGCAGCAGCGGCGCGACCGCGAGGTCGTCGGTCAGCAACTGCACCGTGGCCAAGCCGCACGCGTACGGCAGCTCGGGCAGTGCGGCAGCCAGGGCAACGCCGGCCGCGATGCCGACGCTGGTCTCCAGCGCCGACGAGACGACGACCGGAAGCCCGATGTCCTCGGCGATCCGCAGGCAGGCCCGCACCCCGCCGAGCGGCTGCACCTTGAGGACCGCGATGTCGGCGGCGGCGAGGTCGCGGACCCGGTAGGGGTCGGTGGCGCGCCTGATCGACTCGTCGGCCGCGATCGGCACGGCCACCCTCCGGCGTACGACGGCGAGGTCCTCGACGCCTCCGCACGGCTGCTCGACGTACTCCAGCCCACCGGCCGCGCGGTCCAGGGTGGCGATCGCGCGGACCGCGGCGTCGACGTCCCAGCCGCCGTTGGCGTCGACCCGGATCCGGCCGTCGGGCCCCAGCGCGTCGCGGACCGCCTCGAGCCGCGCCTCGTCGTCGGCGAGGGTCTGCCCGGGCTCGGCGACCTTGACCTTGGCGGTGCGGCAGCCACCGTCGCGGGTGATCCGGTGGGCGGTCTCGGGGTCGACCGCGGGGACGGTCACGTTCACGGGCACCCAGTCACGCAGCGGCTCCGGCCAGTCGCCGGCCGCGGCCTCCTCGGCGCAGCGCAGCCACGGCTCGGCCACCTCCGCGTCGTACTCCAGGAACGGGCTCCACTCCCCCCACCCGGCGGCACCCTCCAGCAACACCCCCTCACGCACTGTGATGCCGCGGAACCGGGTCCGCATCGGGATCGACCAGACCTTCATCGCCGCTCCGCCCAGGTCCGCAGGGTGATCCGGTCGACCTTGCCGTTGCCGAGCAGCGGCAGCGCGTCGACCACCACCAGGTCTCGTGGTGCCCACGAGCGCGGGTGGACGGCCGCCACCCAGTCACGAGCCTCCTCCAGGTTCAGCGAGCCGACCACGAAGGCGACGACTCGCTGACCCCACTCCTCGTCCGGCACGCCGACCACCGCCGCGTCCGTGACGAAGGCGTGACGGCGCAGCCGGGCCGCCACGGCGGGGGTCGGCACGTTCACACCGCCGCTGATGACCATGTCGTCCAGCCGGCCGAGCACGTGCAACCGGCCGTCTCCGTCGAGCCGGCCGGCGTCGGAGGTCAGGAACCAGCCGTCGACCAGCGCCTCGGCGGTCGCGGCCGGGTCGCCGGCGTACCCGTCGAAGAGCATCGGCCCGCCCAGCCGGATCCGGCCGTCGCTCCCGAGCGCGACCGCCACGCCGTCGAGGGCGTAGCCGTTGTAGACACAGCCGCCACACGTCTCCGCCATGCCGTAGGTCGCCACCACCCGGATCCCCGCTGCTTCGGCCCGCTGCCGCAGGACCGGGTCGATCGGTCCGCCGCCGAGCAGCACCGCCTCCATCGCCACCAGTGCCCGGACATCGACGGGCGAGTCCAGCATCCGGTGGAGCTGGGTCGGGACCAGCGAGGTGTGCGTCGCGCCGGCCCAGCCGTCGAGGACCGGCTCGTGCCCGGCGGCCAGCGAGCGGACCACCACCAGCACGCCCGCGACGTACGACGCCGGCAGCCGCAGCGCCCAGCGCCCCTCGCTCCCGAGCCGCTGCGCGGTCGCGGCCACGCCGGCCAGCACCGCCCGCCGCGACAACAGCACCCGCTTCGGCGCGCCGGTCGACCCCGACGTCTCGACGACCAGTGGCGGCGGGTCCGCAGCCTCGAGCCACCCGCGGAGGGCGGTCACGACCTCGGCCGGCTCGCCGTTGATCCGCACCGGCTCCATGGACCGAACGCTAGCGGGCCCCGGCTGCGGCATCCTTGTGGTCATGCGGTTCACCGAGAACGAGCTCACTGTGGCGGTCACTGCCGCGTCGAAGACCGTCCTGGCCGCGCGCAAGGACGTCCGGCGCGGTCGGCAGGACGTCGACACGGTGTGGGAGTCCCTGACGCAGTACCAGCGCTATCAGCTCCTCGACGGTGTCGGCGGTCAGGTCCTGGCGGTGCTGGTGGCCCTGCCCGATGTCGACGTGGAGCCGGGGACCCGACCCACGTTCACCGACAGCCAGGTTCGCGAGACCGTCGAGTCGGTCGTCGGCGACGACCTCGGGCGGGTCCGCCGCGCCGTGGCGTTGGCCGCCCGGGTGGCGCTGGTGAAGTCAGCCCTGGCCGGTCTGCCTCCCCGGCAGGACCCGGACGCATTGATCGTGCCCGACCACCTCTGATCGTGGCTAGCTGCAGCCGTCGCAGACCCCGGTCCCAGGGAGTGCCATGTGGCAGGTCGGACAGGTGGCGATGACTCGAGCCGCCAGCGCTGCCTTTCGGTTCCGTGACCGGGTGGCCGACATCTGGGGCGTGAGCGACGCGACGCCGCCGTCCGTCGGCAGACCGGTCGCCTCGAAGAAGCGGTAGCAGGCCAGTCGTTCCCGCGCCGCGTCGTCATCGACGTCGGTCGGCTCCGTGGCGGCCTTGGCGTCGCCGGCTGCGCCGTAGCCGGCGCCCACGCTGCCCTGTGCGTTCACGCACAGCGAGGCGAAGTTCGGCTCGTCGCGGGACGTGCACTCGTGAGCCACACGCTTGAGCACATCACCGATCCAGTGCTGCATCCGCTGCGAGGTGCGGATGCGGGTGCGCTCCTGCACCTGGGCTGCCAGCTCCTTGTAGGTGACCACCGAGTGATACCGCTGCGCAGCCTCGATGAGCACGGGGCGAGCCGCTTCAGCCCACGCGTCCCGAGCCCCGTCGGCGCCGATCTCCGCCGCCTCCTGCCAGGTGTCCGTCGCAGGCGACTCGTGGTCACGCGTCACCGCGTCAAAGTTGGACATACGTTCGACTGTAGTCCGGACCGCGCCGAGATGAGCGGTCGATCCCCTGTTCGATGCCTGACTGGAACCTTGGTGCCACCCGCTGGCACCACACTTCCACTCAAGCGATTGAATCGCTCCGTGCCCACCACCGCTGACTGGATCGCCGGCGCCCGACCCCGCACCCTGCCGGCGGCGGTCGCGCCGGTGCTGGCCGGCACCGGCCTCGCGGCGTACGCCGGCGGGTCCGTGTGGTGGAAGGCACTGCTCGCGCTGGTGGTGAGCCTGGCGCTCCAGGTGGCGGTCAACTACGCCAACGACTACTCCGACGGGATCCGCGGCACCGACGACGACCGGGTCGGCCCGATGCGGCTGGTGGGGAGCGGCCGGGCGACCCCCGGGGCAGTCAAGCGGGCCGCCTTCCTCGCGTTCGGCGTCGCCGGGGTGGCGGGTCTCGCGCTGGCGCTCACCACGGCCTGGTGGCTGGTCGTGGTCGGGCTGGTGTCGGTCGCCGCGGCGTGGTTCTACACGGGCGGCGGCAAGCCCTACGGCTATCTCGGCCTCGGCGAGGTCATGGTGTTCGTGTTCTTCGGGCTGGTGGCCGTGCTCGGCACGACATACGTCCAGACCGAGACCTTCGAGCTGCCGGCGCTGTACGCCGGCGTCGGCATCGGTGCGCTCGCCTGCGCGATCCTGGTCGTCAACAACCTGCGCGACATCCCCACCGACACCCTCGCCGGCAAACGCACCCTGGCGGTGCGGCTCGGCGAGGAACGTACCCGCGCGCTCTACCTGCTGCTGGTGATCGCGGCCGCCGCCGCCGTGGTCGCGGTCGCGGTGAGCACCTCGTGGCCCGCTCTGCTGGGCCTCGGCTTCCTGGTCCCGCTGGTCCCAGCGCTCCGCACGGTGCTCGGCGGCGCCCGCGGTCCGGCGCTGATCCCGGTGCTCCAGCAGACCGGGATCGCGGAAATGGTGTGGGCACTCGGGGTGGTCATCGGGCTAGCCTGACCCGCTGTGAGCACCTTGGACTACGACTTCGCACGCCTCGACCTGGCCGACGACTCCGAGGAAGCCCGCGCCCGCCGCACCGGCTGGTTGCAGGCCGTCCAGTACGGATTCCACGAGGGTCGGGTCAGCGACGAGTACGAGAAGCTCTGGCTCGACCACCTGGCGACCGACGGCGTCGAGTGCCGCGGCGTGTGGCTCCCTCAGGATGCGTACGGCGCCTCGGCGGTCCCGGTCGCGACCACCGCGTGGTTCGACAAGACCCTCAACTGCGGGCGCGAGCACCTGCCGCTGCGGATGGTCACCGATGTCACCACCAGCCCGACCCACCGCCGCAAGGGCCTGGTCCGGCGGCTGATGGAGGAGTGCCTGGCCGAGGCTGCCGCCGACGGCGTACCGATGGCGGCGCTCACCGTCTCCGAGGCCACCATCTACGGCCGGTGGGGCTACGGTGCCGCGACCTTCGCCCCGGACGTGGAGATGGACGCCGGGCCCCGGTTCGGGCTGCGCGAGTTCACCGACCCCGGCCGGGTCGAGCTGGTCGACCCGCGCACCTCCTGGGACTTGATCACCGACTTGATCGACCGCTTCCACCAGCGCAGCCGCGGCTCGGTGGGCCTCCCGACGTTCTACGAGTCGTTCCTCACCGGCAGCTACAACCCACGGGAAGGCGGCGAGGACAAGCAACTGCGGGCCGCGGTCCACCTGACCGCGGACGAGACCGTCGACGGGATCGTGCTCTACAAGCAGGACGGCCGTGACGACCAGGGCGACCGCAAGGTCAAGGTCTCGGTGCTGGTGTCGGAGTCACCGGAGGGCTACCTCGCGCTGTGGCAGTTCCTCGGCGGGATCGACCTGGTCCGCTGGATCACCTTCGACGGCCTCGCTCCCGAGGACCCGATCCGCTGGGCGCTGCGCGACATCAACGCCCTCAAGGTCAAGGGCGTCCACGAGTTCCTGTGGGTGCGGGTGATCGACCTGCCCCGCGCCTTCGCCGCCCGACCCTGGGGTGCCGACGGCGAGATCGTGCTCGAGATCGCTGACGCACAGGGGCACGTGGCCGGCCACTGGCTGGTGCGTACGCGCGACGGGGTGGTCGAGGTCGAGTCGACCGACCGCCAGGCCGACCTGACCCTCGACGCGGAGACCCTCGGCTCGCTCTACCTCGCCGGGGTCGACATCGAGATGCTGCACCGAGCGGGACGGATCACCGGCACCGAAGACGCGGCCCGGCGCTTCGGGGCGATGGCCGACCTCCCGGACGAGCCGTTCAACTTCATCGGGTTCTGAGGAGGTCCGACGTACGCTGGAGGCATGGGATGGTTGATTCTGCTGGTACTGGTCGTCGGTGGCTACTTCGCGTGGAAGAACCGCGTCGCCCTGCTCTCCAAGGTCCTCGGTCAGGACCAGTCGCGCGTCCAGCGACGCATCGACAAGCGCCGAGACTGACCGCGTCCACAGCTAGATCGTGACGAGCAGGCCGTCCTCGACGGTCCACGCCAGGAAGTCACGGAGGTCCCGACCCCGTTGTCCGGGGTCGCCGTAGTCCGACGGAGCCCCCGGACGCTCGCGGATCGTCAGCGCGTCGGCAGCCAGCGGGTGCCACCGGGAGTCGAGCGTGTCGAGGATGTACCGACCCGCGCCGCTCTTGGACGTCAGCGCACCCCGCAGCAGCAGATGGTGGAGGCGCGCCACACCCAACGTCACCCAGGCGACCGTCGCGTCGTGGGCGCCCACGGCCTCGGGTCCCTGCTCGTCCAGCACCGTGTCGATCCGGACGAGGGTGGTGCGCCAGTAGGTCTCCAGGTTGTCCTGGGTGAAGGCCAGCAGCACGTCGAGGTCGGTGTGGACGGCAGGGAGCGCGCCGCGGACCACCAGAGCCCTCTCGGCCAGCTCGTGCCACGTCACCGGGTTGACGTCGAGCCGGCCCGCGGGGTCGAACGCCCCCGCGTAGTGCACCGGCACACCCGCCACGGCAGCGGACGGAGCCTCGAGGTCGCTGCGGCGACAGTGGAAACCCTCGAAGCGGCGCGAAGGGTACTGGTCACGCACCCGGGCATGCGCCTGCGCGAGCCCCGCCAGCTCCCCGTCGGTCGGCGTGCGGGCGAGCACGCCGACGAAGTCGATGTCGCTGTCGTCGAAGAACTCGTTCCAGCACAGGGAGCCGTGCAGGTACAGGTCGGTGACGAGGTCCGGCACGAGGGCGTCCGCTTGGCCCAGGAAGGCTTGGGTGAGCCGGACAACCTCGGACGGCAGCGGCACTGCTCAGTCCGCGTCTTCCTTCGAGCGACGCGCCTCGAAGGCCTCGGTCGCGCGCGTGGCGCGCAGCTCGACCCGGCGGGCGAACGCCTCCCGCGGTCCGGCCAGCAGCACGTACGACGCCACGCCCGACAGCACGAAGGCGACCACGACCACCCACAGCACCGGCACCTCGTCGGCGACCAGCATCCAGATGCCGGCGACGATCCCGAGGGATGCCACCAGGACGGCGAGGCGCAGGCCGGTGTAGATCCAGAACTCCTTCACCCCGACAGCGTAGGCGTCACCACCTCGCACCTATCCTGACGGGGTGAAGGTTCTGCTGGTCGTGGCCCTCCTGGCCCTCGCGATCTACCTGACGATCAGGTTGATCGAGCGCCGTCGTGGCGTGAAGCCACGCCGACCCGCGCCGCGTCCGGAGCCACGAGTCACCGGACCCGACGACGACCCGGACTTCCTACGGGACCTCGACAAGCGGCGGGACGACGACCCCCACACGCATGACGACAGCTGATTCTGCGATCTCGCTGCCCGCATAGGAGTGCTGGCTGGTCGAGGAGTAGAAGTTGATCCCGATGAAGTTGAACCACAGCGTCGCCAGCCCCAGCAGCGCCAGCAGTGCCGCGTTGCGCCCCCGCCAGCCGGCCGTGGCGCGCGCGTGCAGGTAGGCGGCGTAGACCACCCACGTGATGAACGCCCACACCTCCTTGGGATCCCAGTTCCAGTACGTGCTCCACGCCTGGTGGGCCCAGATCGGGCCGGTGATGAGGACCGCGAAGGTCCACACCGGGAAGCCGAACGCGTGCAGCTTGTAGGAGAGTCGGTCGAGGGCGAGGGGTTCCGGCACCCGGGCGAGATAGCCCCGCTGCGAGCTGCCGGCGCGTGACTTGACCAGGAACAGCACCGACGTGATGCCGCCGAGGGTGAAGGCGCCGGTCGCGATGATGGCGGAGACGACGTGGATCACCAGCCACGGCGAGTAGAGCGCTTCGGTCAGCGGTGAGATCGGGGCATAGAGCCAGATCACGCCGACCATCATCAGCGTCAGCACGACGCCGACCACGATCGGCGCCATCCAGGCCAGTGCGTAGCGGCGCAGCAGCAGGAGGTACAGGGCGGCCACGACGAAGGTCCCCGACAGGGTGAACTCGTACATGTTTCCCCAGGGCACCCGGTTCGGGTCGGCCGCCATCCCCCGGGCGACCAGTGACCCGAGATGGATCGCCGCCGCGAGGATCGTCAGCAGCACGCCGAGCCGGCCGAACATCGCCTCACGGCGTACGACGTCACCGGTGTCGCTGCTGTCGACCATCACCGAGCCGTCGCCGCCGTCGGCGACGGCGGCGGGCGCGGCGACCCGACGGGCGGCCGACAGCTCGACCAGGTGGGCCAGCATCGCCAGGAAGTACACGACTCCTGCGGCGGCCACCGCCTGGTTGCTCAGCGCCTCCCATGCCGTGTCGGTCACGTCGTCTCCTCCCGCTCTCGTTGCTGCAGGGCGGTGACCAGGTCGGCCAGCACCGCGCTCACGTCGTCGCCGCCGGCCCGGTCCAGCACCGCGATCTCGACCAGTGTGCCGTCCCCGTCCACGTCAGCCACACGGCGAGCCCTCACCCAGACCCGGCGCGGGCGGATGAAGAGCGAGCCGAGCAGCCCCAGCAGCGCCAGGATCACGCCGGTCAGCGCCACGAACTTGCCCGGGGTCTGGCTGATCTGGATCTTGTTCCAGCGCTCCACTCCCTCGAACGTCACCGACCCGGCGTCGTCGGGCAGCTCCACGGTGCTGCCCATCGCCAGGTCGACCCGGAACATCGATCCGTCCGGCTTGGCCAGCTGGCGGGTCGCGCTCTTGTCGAGGGAGTAGACCGACTGCCCGGCCCCTGAGTCCATGCCGAGGTCGCCGACATAGGCGAGCATCGAGATCGCCGGGTTGTCGGCCTTGCCGTAGACCGAGAACGGTCCGGTCTCGGAGGTGAAGGCGTAGGTCGGGAAGAAGAACCCCTCCAGGCCGATCTGCTGCGGCCGGGCGTCGGGTGCCTTGACCACCCCGATCGACTGGAACGTCTGGTCCTGGGGCAGGAACACCGTCGGGCCGCTGTAGGCGACGTCGTCGTTGCCGTCGCGGATCGTGATGACCGGCGCATAGCCGTGGCCGATCAGGAAGACGTCGGTGTCACCGATCGACAGCGGATGGTTGACGCGGAGGTCGTACTCCTGCGGCTCTCCATCCCCCTCCGCGTAGGTGACGTGGGAGACGAACTTCCGGGCCTGGCCCTGCGCCGGACCCTCGCTGAGCCATTCGACGTCGAAGTCGTCGACGTCGAGGTAGAACTCGTTGAGGTCGCCCTCGTCGAAGAGGCTGCCGGGCTGGAACTCGTCGTACTGGGTGAGGTTGCTCGACATGCCGTTGCCGACCACGACGATGACCCCGCCCCTGAAGCCGAGCATGCTGCCGATCCCGAAGCCGATGAGCACCACCAGCACCGAGACGTGGAACAGCAGGTTGCCGGCCTCGCGCAGGTAGCCGCGCTCTGCGGCGACGGAGGGGGCGTCGTCGGCGCGGATCCGGTAGCGCCCCAGCACCTCACGGGCCCGCGCGTGGACCTGCTCCGGCGCCAGGTCCGTGCGGTACGACGCCCGGTCGGGCAGCCGGTCGAGGTGGAGCGGGGTGGCGGGCGGCTGGGCGCGCATCGCCGTGAGGTAGACCCGGATCCGGGGCACGAAGCAGCCGACCAGGGAGACCATCAGCAGCAGGTAGATGGCGGCGAACCAGGGCGACTGGAAGACGTTGAAGAGCCCGAGCCGTTCGTAGATCGGGGTCAGCGTCGAGTGGTCGTCCTGCCACTGGGAGGTCTTGAGGGCGTCGACCCCCTCCTGCGGGATGACCGACCCGGGGATCGCGGCCAGCGCGAGCAGCAGCAGCAGCACCAGCGCGGTGCGCATCGAGGTCAGCTGGCGCCAGGTCCAGCGGAGCAGCTCGCGCAGGGTCAGCTCGCCGGACCGCCGGGTCGCCATCACAGGCTCGTCTCGAAGTCGCTGATCAGCCGCACCTGCAGCCAGGTGACCATCTCGGCCCACGTGCCGGTGACCAGGAGGAGTCCGACCAGGACCAGCATCAGTCCGCCGATGCGGGTGACCCACTGCTGGTGGCGGCGGATGAAGGCGAAGGCGCCGAGCATCCGCCGGTAGGCGAGCCCGGCTGCGATGAACGGCAGCCCCAGGCCGAGGGCATAGACGCCCGAGAGCAGGGCGCCCCGGCCCGCGGTCGCCTCGTTGATGGACAGCGTGGTGATCACCCCGAGGGTGGGGCCGATGCACGGGGTCCAGCCGAGACCGAAGAGCAGCCCGAGCAGGGGCGCCGCCGCGAGCCCGACCGCGGGGACCCGGTGCACCCGCCAGTCGCGCTGCAGCCACGGCACCAGCCCGGCGAAGGCGAGCCCGAGCAGGATCGTGATGGCGCCCAGCACGAGCGTGATCTCGCGCTGCCAGGTGATCAGCCAGCTGCCGAGGGCTCCCGACAGCGTGCCGAGCGCCACGAACACCGAGGCGAAGCCGAGCACGAACAGCACCGACCCGGCCAGCATCCGGCCCCGGTGCGCCTCCTCGAGGTCGGCTCCGGAGAGCCCCGTCGCATACGAGAGGTAGCCCGGCAGCAGCGGGATCACGCAGGGCGAGAAGAACGAGACCAGCCCGGCCACCAGCGCGACCGGGAGCGCGAGGGCGAGTGACCCGGAGCCGGCAGTGGTGGAGAACCACTCACCCATCGGCGGACTCCTCGACCACGTCGCGGGTGACGTCCACCAGGGTCTGCTGCGAGGGGAGCTCGCCGATGATGCGCGCCGCGACCCGGCCCTCGCCGTCCAGCACCACGAAGCTCGGGATCGAGTTGAGGGTCAGCTCCCCCCGGAAGGACAGCAGCGCCTTGCCGTCGGGCGAGTAGAAGGAGGGGTAGGGGACCTGGAAGGAGCGTTCGAAGGCCTGCGCCTGGGCGACCGAGGCGTCCCGGATGTTGATCCCGAGGAACTGCGCCTCACCGTCGAGCTCCTCCGCAGCGGCCACCACCTCGGGGGCCTCGTCGCGACAGGGGGCGCACCAGGAGCCCCACACCACGACGACCACCGGATCGCCGCGGAAGTCGGCGAGATCGAGCGGATCCCCGGCCAGGTCCTCGCCCCGGAGCTCGACCACGGCCTCCCGTTCCGCCGCGGTCCGCACGGTCAGCTGCCCGTCACCGGACACGAAGCCCTTCTCGCCGGTACCACTCAACGAGCTGCACCCGGCGAGGGTCGTCACGCCCACGACGAACAGGGCGAGCAGAGGGCGAACCCTCATGGACGGTCCTCGTCCGGGGCTCCACCCGCGGAGAACGGCGCCCCCTTGTCGCCCGTCGGGATCAGGTCGCCGGCCGGCTCGGAGTAGCTGACCTTGGCCAGGTGGTCGTCCTCGAAGTGGAGGCTGGTGAGCGAGCAGAGCGTGCACTGGCGCTTGCGGGGGTCGTGCAGGAACGAGCGCCCCTCGACGTGGAGCCGGGTGGTCCAGATCGGCAGCTGGTGGGAGACCACCACGGCCTCGTGGCCGCGGGCGGCGTCACGCGCGTCGTGCACCGCCGCCATCATCCGCTCGACGATCTCCGTGTACGGCTCCCCCCACGAGGGCCGCAGCGGGTTCCAGAGGTGCCGCCAGGCCGACGGCTTGCGCAGCGTCTTCACACCGGGCCCGAACTTCTCGCCCTGGAACACGTTCTCCGACTCGATGACGCGTTCGTCGGTGACGACCTCGACGCCGCGCCGGGTGGCCAGCGGCTGTGCGGTCTCGCGGGCCCGTTCCAGCGGCGAGGCCACCAGGTGGGTGATGTCGCGGTCCCCGACCACGTCGGCGACCCGCTGGGCCATGGTCCGGCCGAGCTCGGACAGGACGTACCCCGGCATCCGGCCGTAGAGCACGCCGGCGGGGTTGTGGACCTCGCCGTGACGCAGCAGGTGGACGATCGTCTCGCTCATGCTCCGACCTCCTGGGCGGCGGCGCGGGCGGCACCCGGCAGCGCATCGAGCACGGTCTGCACCGCGCGGTCGTCGTGGGCCGAGGACAGGAACCATCCCTCGTACGCCGAGGGCGGCAGGTAGACGCCGGCCTCGAGCATCGCGTGGAAGAACGCCGCGAAGGCGCCGACGTCCTGGGCGGAGGCGCCGGCGAAGTCGCGCACCGGCTGATCGGTGAAGAACACGGAGAACATGGTGCCCGTCGACTGCACGACATGGGGCACCCCGGCCGCGCCCAGCGCCGCGGTCGCGGCCTGCTTGATCACGTCTCCGGCCTTGGTGAGGTGGTCGTAGACGGCATCGTCGGCCAGCCGCAGCGTGGCCAGGCCGGCGGTGGTCGCGATCGGGTTCCCCGACAGCGTCCCCGCCTGGTAGACCGGCCCCTCCGGTGCGAGGTGAGCCATCACGTCGGCGCGGCCGCCGAACGCCGCCGCCGGGAACCCGCCGCCCATCACCTTGCCGAAGGTCGTCAGGTCCGGCCGCCAGCCCTCGACCGCACCGTCGAGACCCCACTGGCCGTGCTTGCCGGCCCGGAACCCGGTCATCACCTCGTCGGAGACGAACAGGGCGCCGTGCTCGGCGCAGGTACGCGCCAGGAACTCGTTGAAACCCGGCTCGGGCGCGATGACCCCCATGTTGCCCGGGGCCGCCTCGGTGATCAGGCAGGCGATGCGGTCGCCGTGCTCGGCGAAGGCCGCTGTCACGGCGGCACGGTCGTGGTAGGGCAGCACGAGGGTGAGTCCGGTGGCCGACGCGGGCACCCCGGGGGTGCCGGGGATGCCGAGGGTGGCGACCCCGGAGCCGGCCTCGGCCAGCAACGCGTCCACGTGGCCGTGGTAGCACCCGGCGAACTTCACGACCAGCTCGCGACCGGTGAAGCCGCGGGCGAGCCGGATCGCGCTCATGGTGGCCTCGGTCCCGGAGGAGACGAAGCGGACGCTGTCGACCGGGGTGCGCGCCACGATCTCCTCGGCGAGCTCGACCTCCGGCGCGGTCGGTGCGCCGTACGACGTCCCGCGGGACACCGCCTCGGCCACCGCGGCCTGCACCTCGGGGTGTGCATGGCCGAGCAGCATCGGCCCCCACGAGCAGATCAGGTCGACGTACTCGTTGCCGTCGGCGTCGGTGAGCCAGGCGCCGCGGGCCGAGGAGATGAACCGGGGCGTGCCCCCGACGGCACGGAACGCGCGGACCGGCGAGTTGACGCCGCCCGGAGTGACGGCGCGGGCGCGTCGGAACAGGTCCTCGGAGCTCTCGGTGCGGGCCACCCCACCATTGTCACCGAGTGACCTGAGCCGACGACGGCGGGGGACGGGCAAGATCACGCCTCGGGGTGATCCCACGCACCCGGCGGCGGAGTACGGTGGTGCCAGCGCCGCGTGGTGCGACGTGGATCACACGTTACCGGGACGTAACCTCGCGGCGGGGGGCTCGTTGATCCCGTGTCCCCGTGCAGGAGGGTGCACGACACGGGACGCGTTCAGAAACCGGGAGAGGGTTTGATGTCCGCACCACGATTGGGTCGATTCCAGAGGGCCACGGCACTCGTGCCGCTGGCGCTGCTGTCCGCCGCTGTCACGGCGTCGCTCGTCGGCGTCTCGCCGGTGACCACCGCCGTCGCCGGCCAGCAGACCCCGGCCACACTCCCCGACGGCACCACGGTGCCGACCGAGGCCATCGAGGCCCCGGCCAGCGTCTCCACCACCGGCGCCGCGGCCCGCAAGGTGGACAGCAGGCTCGGCCGTGCCGCGCAGACCGCGTCGGCCTCGGGCATCCCGGCCGCGGCGCTCGCCGCCTACCAGCGCGCCGAGACCGTCATCAACGCCGCCGACAAGTCCTGCAACCTGCCCTGGCAGCTCGTCGCCGCCATCGGCCGGGTCGAGTCCGACCACGGCCGCTTCGGGGGCAACACGCTCAACGACGAGGGCCTCGCGACGCCGGGCATCTTCGGCATCGCCCTCAACGGCAAGAACAACACCCAGGCCATCAGCGACACCGATGCCGGCCAGTACGACGCGGACGCCCGCTGGGACCGCGCCGTGGGCCCGATGCAGTTCATCCCCTCGACCTGGTCGGTCGTGGGCGTGGACGGTGACAACGACGGCAAGCGCAACCCCCAGGACATCGACGACGCCGCGCTCGCGACCGCCGTCTACCTCTGCTCCGGCAAGGACGACCTCTCCGGGGTCGTCGGCCAGCGGTCCTCGGTCTACCGCTACAACCACAGCAACGCCTACGTCGACCTGGTCCTGTCGTTCATGAACGCCTACATGTCCGGTGACTTCACCTCGACCCCCAACAGCGTCAGCAGCACCGGGTACTTCACGCCCGTTCCGGAGCCCAGGCAGCCCAAGAACGCCGGCACCAGGAACCAGCCCCAGGGCGGGGGCGGGGGCGGCTCCAACAACAACGGCGGCTCCGAGCAGCCGCAGGGACCCTCCGGGTCGCCCACCACGCCCACCGAACCCCCGGTCGGCGGCGGCGGCGGTGGCGACAACGGCGGCGTCCCCGTGGACGCGCCCAAGCCGCCCCAGACCCCGAACCTGCCGCCCGTCCCGGACCCGATGACCGAGGCCGAGGCGCTGGCGAAGTGCGTGGCCGAGGGCGTGGTCGACAACCCGCTCACCGGGGCCAACGAGCTCAACCAGTGCGTGAAGAAGAAGCTCGAGGGCTGAGCGCCGCTCAGCGACCGAGCAGCCGGGCCGCCTCGCTCGCCCAGTAGGTGAGGATCACGTCGGCGCCTGCGCGCCGGATGGAGGTCAGCGTCTCCAGGATCGCCGCCTCGCGGTCGATCCAGCCGTGCGCGGCGGCCGCTTCGACCATCGCGTACTCCCCCGAGATGTTGTAGGCCGCGACCGGGACGTCGACGGCCTCGCGGACCGCGCGGACCACGTCGAGGTAGGCCAGGGCCGGCTTGACCATCACCAGGTCGGCGCCCTCGGCGACGTCGAGCTGCGCCTCGCGCACGCCCTCGCGGGCGTTGGCGGGGTTCTGCTGGTAGGTCCGCCGGTCGCCCTCGAGGGTGCTGCCGACGGCCTCGCGGAAGGGGCCGTAGAACGCGGAGGCGTACTTCGCGGAGTAGGCGAGGATCGAGACGTCGACGTGCTCGCCGCCGTCGAGCGCCTCACGGACGACGCGTACCTGCCCGTCCATCATCCCGCTGGGGCCGACCATGTCGACGCCGGCGTGGGCCTGGGCGAGCGCCATCTCGGCGTACCGCTCGAGGGTCCGGTCGTTGTCGACGTGTCCCTTGCCGTCGAGCACACCGCAGTGGCCGTGGTCGGTGAACTCGTCGAGGCAGAGATCGCTCATCACCGTCAGCGCGTCCCCGACCTCGGCGACGACGTCGGTGATGGCGTGGTTCAGCACCCCCGACGGGTCGGTGGCACCGGAGCCGATCGCGTCCTTCTCCTCGGGGACACCGAAGAGCATCACGCCGCCGAGACCGAGCTCGGCGGCCTCCGCGACCGCCGCGAGCAGCGACGATCGGGTGTGCTGGACGACCCCGGGCATCGAGCTGATCGGTCGCGGCTCGTCGAGGCCTTCCCGGACGAACAGCGGCAGCACCAGCTGCCGCGGCTCGACGGAGGTCTCGGCCACCATCCGGCGCAGCGCCGGCGTGGTCCGCAACCGCCGCGGCCGGATCAGGGGCCGCGCCAGCGGTCCCGGGACCGGCGTGAGCGGATCCTCGGTCACGACCCGATCACTTCGCCCGGGCCCGGCGTCCCGACGGCTTGCGCTCCGACGGCTTGGTCACCAGCTGTCCCGCATCGAGCATCGCGGCCCGACGGGTCGAGCCGAAGTCGGCCAGCGCGTCGACGAGCACCTCGACGTCGGGCTGTGCGGCCAGCACGTCGACCCGGAGCCCGTGCTCCTCGGCCGTCTTCGCGGTCGCGGGGCCGATCACGGCGATGATCGTCGAGGGGTGCGGCTTGCCGGCGATGCCGACCAGGTTGCGGACCGTCGAGGAGGACGTGAACACCACGGCGTCGAACCGGCCGGTCTTGATCGCGTCGCGGGTCGCCGCCGGCGGCGGCGTCGCGCGGACCGTGCGGTAGGCGGTGACGTCGTCGCACTCCCAGCCCAGGTCGATCAGGCCGGCGACGAGGTTCTCCGTGGCGATGTCGGCCCGCGGCAGGAACACCCGGTTGATGGGGTCCAGCACGTCGTCGTACGGCGGCCAGTCGGCCAACAGGCCGGCGGCGGACTGCTCACCAGAGGGCACGAGGTCGGCGCGCAGGCCCCAGGCCGCGATCGCGTCGGCGGTCTTGTCGCCCACCGCCGCGATCTTGAGGCCCGAGAAGGCCCGGGCGTCCAGGCCGTACTCCTCGAACTTCTCGCGCACCGCCTTCACGGCGTTGACCGAGGTGAAGGCGATCCACTCGTAGCGGCCCTCGACCAGGCCGCGCACGGCCTTGTCCATCTGCTGCGGGTTGCGGGGCGGCTCCACCGAGATGGTGGGCACCTCGTCGGGCACCGCGCCGTAGCCGCGGAGCCGGGTCGTCAGTGACGCGGCCTGCTCCTTGGTGCGGGGCACCAGCACCCGCCAGCCGAACAGCGGCTTGGTCTCGAACCACGACAGGGTCGCGCGCAGGTCGACGACGTGCCCGATCACGGTCACGGCGGGCGGTTCGATCCGGGCGGCGCGCGCGTCGGCGGCGATGTCCTGGAGCGTCGAGGTGACGGTGGTCTGCTCGGTGGTGGTGCCGACGCTGGTCATCGCGACCGGCGTGTGTGCCGGGCGGCCGGCCGCGACCAGTGCCTGCGCGATCTCACCGATCGTCCCGACGGCGCCGAGCAGGACCAGGGTGCGGTCGTCGGCGTAGCGCTTCCAGTCGACGTGGCCGCCACAGGTCACGACGGTGACCTCACGGTTCTCCTTCGTCGACAGCGGGATGCCGGCGTAGGCCGGGACCGCGCTGACGCTGGAGACACCCGGGACGATCTCGAAACCGACCCCGGCCTTGACGCAGGCCTGGGCCTCCTCGGGCCCGGACGCGTAGAGGAACGGGTCGCCGGTCATCAACCGGACCACGCGGCTCTTCTTCCCGTGCCGGACCACGACCTTGGCGCGGGCGGCGTGGGTCAACGGCTGGCCGTCCTCCCCGAAGCCACCGTCGACGAAGACGGGACCGGCCGGCTCGGCGTCGGTGTCGCCGGCCACCGGGGCGGGCAGCCCGAGCAGCTGTCGCACCATCGCCTCGTGGGCGGGTGTCTCGGTGACGACCACCTCCGCGTCACGGAGGAGCTCGACGGCTCGCACCGTCAGCAGGTCGGGGTCTCCGGGGCCGCTTCCGACGAACGACACCCAGCCGCGGGCTGCGGTGGTGGCGGTCGGGGCGGTGCCCTTGGACGTGGTCTTGGCTCGCGTCATGCCTTCTGCCTCTTCGCTGGTGCTGAGGGTGGTGCTGCGGTCAGTTCTGCTGCGATCAGTTCTGTTGCACCGTCGGCGAGCATCTCGCTCGCCAGCCGGTTGCCGACGCCGGCGGCGTCGGCCGGCGGTCCCGATGCGGACATCCGCACCGAGAGGCCACCGTCGTGGGAGAGGGCGATGGCCCGCACCCACAGCTCGTCCCCGTCGTCACCCTCGACCACATCGGCCAGGGCTCCCACCGGAGCCGAGCAGCCACCCTCGAGAGTGGCGAGGACTGCGCGTTCGGCCTCGACGGCCGCCCGGGACGCCGGGTCGTCGAGCACGGCCAGCTCGGCCGCCAGGTCGGTGTCGACCGACCGGCACTCGACCGCCAGCGCACCCTGCCCGGGGGCGGGGAGCATCTGCAGCGGGTCGAGCACCTCGGTCACCTCATCGAGTCGTTGGAGTCGGGCCAGTCCGGCGCGGGCCAGCACCACGGCGTCGTACTCCCCGGTGCGCACCTTCCCGATCCTGGTGTCCACGTTGCCCCGAATTTCCACCACATCCAAACCGAGGCCGAGCGCGTGGAGCTGGGAGGCCCGCCGCGGAGAGCCGGTCCCGACCCGGGCGCCGTGGTCCAGCTCACCGAGGGTGAGGTTGTCGCGAGCGACGACCACGTCGCGGGGGTCCTCGCGCAGCGGTACGGCGGCCAGCACGATCCCCTCGCACGGCGCGGTCGGCAGGTCCTTGAGCGAGTGCACGGCGACGTCGATCCGGCCCTCGAGGAGGGCGTCGCGCAGCGCACTCACGAACACGCCGGTGCCGCCGAGCTGGGTGAGCGGGGCCGAGGAGGTGTCGCCCTGCGTGGAGATCTCGACCAGCTCCACGGCACGCCCGAGCCGGTCCCGGACGAGCTCGGCGACCAGCGTCGACTGGGTGGTCGCGAGCCTCGAGGCGCGGGTGCCGAGCCGGAGCGGGGTCGGGGTCACGTGACCGCCTCCCCGGAGGGCCGGGTGACCGCGACGACGGCCTCGGGGTCGAGGGAGAACAGCTCGGCGAGCGCGGCCGCGTAGGACACGGCCCCGGTCTCGTTGGCGAGCTCCTTGACCCGGACGGTCGGCTGGTGGAGGAGCTTGTCGGCGAGCCGTCGCAGCGTCTGGAGGATCTCCTCGCGGGCGGCGTCGTCGAGGTCGGGGAGCCGGGCGATCAACCGCGCCATCTCCGCCTCGACCACCTCGGTCGCCATCGAGCGCAGCGCGACCACGGTCGGCGTCACGCTGGCCTGGCGGCGGGCCGCCAGGAAGGCGGTGACCTCCTCCCCGACGATGCGGCGCACGCCGTGGATCTCGCGGCCGGCGTCGGAGTCACGCAGCTTCTCGGCGAGGTCGGCGAGCCCGACGAGAGACACCCCGGGCAGGTCGCGAGCAGTCGGCTCGACGTCGTGCGGCAGTGCCAGGTCGGCGACCGCGAGCGGGTGGTGGTCAGGTCGCGCGGCCTGCAGCTGCGCGGCGCTCAGCAGCACTCCCGCGGCCCCGGTGCAGGTCACCAGCAGGTCGGCGACCGCGAGCTCGGTGTCGAGCTGGGCGAGCGGAGCCGCGCGGACGGCGTACTCGGCGGCGAGCCGCTCGGCGTTGCCGGCGGTCCGGTTGACGACGACGACGTCCGCGGCGCCCTGCCTCGAGACGGTCGCGGTGGCGAGCGCGGCCATCCCGCCGGCGCCGAGCACGACCACGCGGCGGCCGGCGACCCCGTCGGGAAGGATGTGCCGCAGCGCCGCGGTGACGAGCGTCGGAGCCGCCTGGTCGATGCCGGTCTCGGCGCGCGAGCGTTTGCCGACGCGCAGCGCCTGCTGGAACAGCACGTTGAGGCCGGGGCCGACGGTGCCCTGCTCCTGGCCGAGCCGCAGCGCGTTGCGCGTCTGTCCCAGGATCTGCCCCTCGCCGACGGCCATCGAGTCGAGCCCTGAGGCGACGTGGAAGAGATGGGAGACCGCGCCGTCCTCGTAGTGGACATAGAGGTGGGGCAGCATCGCCTCGGTCGCCTCACCGGCCCGCTCGACGAGCAGCCGCGAGACGTCCTCGACGCTGCCGTGGAAGCGGTCGACCTCGGCGTAGATCTCGAGGCGGTTGCAGGTCGAGATGACCGCTGCCTCGGCGACGTGGGAGCACGCGATGACGTCGCTGAGCAGCTTGACCACGCCGTCGCCGTCGAGGGCGACACGCTCGAGGAGCGCCACCGGGGCGGAGTTGTGGGAGATGCCGACGACCAGGACGCTCACGAGACGATCTCCTCCCGCTCGTGGTTTCCCGCCTGGCTCGCCGCCTTGCGCTGCTCGTGGTAGGCGAGGATCTGCAGCTCGATGGAGAGATCGACCTTGCGGACGTCGACGCCCTCCGGCACGGCGAGCACAGTCGGAGCGAAGTTGAGGACGCTGGTGATGCCGGCGGCGACCATCCGGTCGGCGACCCCCTGCGCGGCGGCGGCCGGGGTGGCGATGACGCCGATCGCGACGCCGTGGTCGGTCACGATCGCCTCGAGGTCGTCGAAGGGACGGACGTCGACACCGGCGACGACCTCGTCCTGACGGTCCGGGTCCGCATCGAAGAGGGCGACGACCCGGAAGCCGCGGCTGCGGAACCCGGAGTAGTTGGCGAGCGCGTGACCGAGGTTTCCGATGCCGACGATGACGACCGGCCAGTCCTGGGTCACGCCCATCTCCCGGGCGATCTGGTGGCGCAGGTAGTCGACGTCGTAGCCGACGCCGCGGGTGCCGTAGCTGCCGAGGTAGGAGAGGTCCTTGCGCAGCTTCGCGCTGTTGACGCCGGCCGCCTGGGCGAGCTCCTCGCTCGAGCAGGTCGTGGTGCCGGCCTCGGCCAGGGTGATCAGGGCTCGCAGGTACACGGGCAACCGGGCGACCGTGGCCTCGGGGATGTCCCGGGTGGCCTCGGTGGAAGTCCGTGATGAGGTCACTGCTCCGCTTTCCAGCCGCATCCGTGGCATGTCCTGGGCCCTGGCGGACCCGTTCGGGATCGGTGCGGCCCGCTCAATGTAAGAGTTTGTGAACGAGGGAACAAATCGAGTCGATGCTTCGGCTAGCACAGGTGAGGTTTCGCACACTCAGCGGGGTGGTCCCGCCTCACCCGGCCTCGACGAGCACGCGCGCGAGGTGTTCCTCCAGTCGCCGCCACCCGGCTTCCCCGATCGCCATCGCCCGACCGCCGGGCGCGGGGAGGAATCCGACCACGTCGAGCACGTCGAAGTACGGCTGTGGGTGCCGACCGGTCGTGGCGACGTACGCCGCCGCGAACTGCCCGGCCACCTCGGTGCCGTGCCGGAGCGCGAGGTTCGAGGCCCCGTGGGCGACATCGAGCCAGGCCGGGCCGGTGGAGGTCTCGACCCAGTCGACGACACCGGTGATCCGGTCCTCCGACCAGAGCAGGTTGTGGGGGCCGAAGTCACGCTGGAGGAAGCATGGCTCCCACGGGGGTTCGCTCGCCTCGAGCAGTTCGAAGGCACGACGCCACGTGTCGGGGTCCCGGGCGAAGGCGGGCACGACCCGCTTGGCGGGCCACGCCCAGGACTGGAACTCTCGCGGCATCGGCTCGACGCGAACCTCGTGGATCTCTGCCAACAGGCGAGCCATGGCCAGGACAGCCTCTGCGTCGCACCGCATCGCGTCAGCCTCGCCGGGCAGCCAGGACATCAGGTGGGCGGCGTGATCCGCATGATCGCCGTCGGCATCCAGCGCCAGGGTTCGCGGTGCGGGGACCGGCCGCGTAGCGAGCACGAGCTGGGTCGCGGCCTCGCGCCGCGTCAGTTCGGCACCGTGGCGGCGCCACGGTTCCTCGGTCACCAGCCGCAGCACGGAGTCCTCGCCGCGGGCGTGGGAGAGGCGGAGCATCCGAGAGGTCATGCCGCCGGTCAGGGTCGTCACCCCCGTCACCGGACGCCCGAGAACCCGGCCCGCCCACGCGACGGACGCGTCGTCGATCACGTGGTCAGGGCGGTGCGGAGCCGCTGCTCGTCGACGCGCCAGAAATCATGCTGCCGACCGTCGACGAAGGTCACCGGGACCTCATCGCCGTAGCGCGCCTGCAGTTCCTCGTCGCCGTCGATGTCGATCTCGACGCAGGTCTCGCCGAGGTCGGCGCAGACCCGCTCGATGACGGTCCTGGCCTCGTCGCAGAGGTGACAGCCGGCTCGGCCGTAGAGGGTGACGCGCGGCTGGTTCATGCTCACTCCAGCAGGCCGTGCACCCGTCGCCGCTCGATCCCGCGCAACCGACCCTTCTGGACCTTGCCGGTGCCGGTGAGCGGCAGTTCGTCGACGACCTCGACGCGGGTCGGCCGCTTGAAGCGGGCCAGGCGCTCCTCGCACCGTGCGTGCACGGCGGCCTCGATCGCGGCCGGATCGGCGTCGGGAGCGCGGACGTAGGCGACCACCGTCTCTCCGGTCTCCTCGTCCGCAGCACCCACGACCGCCACCTCGGCCACGCCCTCGACCTCGCGGACCACGGCCTCGACCTCGACGGGGTAGACGTTGAAACCCGACACGATGACCAGTTCCTTGAGCCGGTCGACCAGGAACAGGTCGCCGGTCACGTCGAGGAAGCCGACGTCGCCGGTGGACCACCAGCCCGCGTCGTCGGGGCCGCCTCCACCGTCGGGCCAGTAGCCGCTGAAGAGGTTGTCGCCGCGGACCTGGATCTCGCCGGGGTCCTCGCCCATGGGCGCCTGCCCGAGGTCGTCGACGAGCCGCAGCTCGATCCCGGGGAGGGCCGCGCCGACCGATCCGTTCTGGAGATCGGTCGAGCACAAGGTGCTGGTGACGACCGGGGCAGCCTCGGTGAGCCCGTAGCCCTGGTGGACCGGCAGGCCGGTGAGGTCGGTGAACCGCTCGATGACCTCGGTGCTGAGGGGCGCCGAGCCGCACAGCACCAGCCGGGCCGGGCCCAGCCGTTCTCGCAGCTGGGGATCGGCCAGCCAGTGGCCGAACACCGGCGGAGCGATCGGGATGACGCTGCACGCCTCGTCCTCGATCAGGTCGAGGGTGCCGCCCGGGTCGAACCGCTCGGCCAGCACGAGGCGCGCCCGATGGCGCAGCACGGCGCCGAGGACGGCGTTGAGGCCGTAGACGTGGAAGAGGGGCAGTACGCCGAGCACCACGTCGTCACCGTGCATCATCGCCGGCTCGACGCCCGCGACCTGCTCGAGATTGGCGAGCAGTGCCCGGTGGGTGAGCATCGCCGCGCGCGGCCGGCCGGACGTGCCACTGGTGTAGAGCAGGCAGGCGAGCTTCTCGGGGTCCGGCAGCGCCGGGCCCGGTCGCGGCTCGGCGGCCCGCAGCGTCTCGAAGTCGAGCTCTCCGTCGGCCGGCGACTCCCCGATCACCACCACCCGGGTCGGCACCGCGCGGGCCACCAGATCGGGGTCGAGGTCGACGTCCTCGCCAGCTCGCGCCCGGGTCACCAGGGCGACGGCCTCGCGGACGGCTGCGAGCGTGGCGGAGTCGGCGACGGCCAGGCGTGAGCCGGAGTCGGCGATCATCCGGGCCAGCTCGCCCGGGGTGGAGGTCGGGTTCACGGGGACGGCGACCGTCTGCGCACGCAGTGCCCCGAGGTACGCCGTGACGAACTCGATCCGGTTGCCCAGTGCGATCAGCACGCGCTGCCCCCCGACGACGCCTGCTTCACCCAGGCCGGCCGCGATCCGGGCGACCTCGCCCTCGAGCGCGGCCCACGTCAGGCGACGCCCGTCGCCGTCCACGACCGCGACGGCGTCGGGCCGTTCGGCAGCGGCGGACGAGACCAGATCGGCCACGTCCGGCACCTGGTCGGGCGGCGGAGGCATGCCGAGGATCCTTCCACACCAGACCGGTCCCGGAGGTAGGTCTACGATCCCCGCATGACCCCCGAGCGGCCGCGGCGCCCGCTGAATCTTCAGCAGCGATCGACCCTCGCCGGCGAGGCGGCCGCCTCCGCGGCCGAGGTCGAGACCGCGCTCAGCACTCCCGCCGACCCCACGTCCGGGGCCTTCTTCGACGTCGACAACACCGTCATGCAGGGCGCCAGCATCTTCCACCTCGCCCGGGGCCTCCACCGTCGGGAGTTCTTCACCACGCGCGAGATCCTCGGCGCCGCGTGGAAGCAGGCCTACTTCCGGGTGGTCGGCGTCGAGGATCCCGACCACGTCTCCGACGCGCGCAACTCGGCGCTGAGCTTCATCGCCGGCCACACCGTGGCCGAGCTGGAAGAGCTCGGGGAGGACATCTTCGACGAGGCCATGGCCCACCGCATCTGGCCCGGCACCCGTGCCCTGGCCCAGCTCCACCTGGACGAGGGGCAACGGGTGTGGCTGGTGACGGCCGCGCCGATCGAGATCGCCCAGATCATCGCTCGGCGCCTCGGTCTCACCGGCGCCATGGGCACGGTGGCGGAGCACGTCGACGGCGTCTACACCGGCCGCCTGGTCGGTGACCTGCTGCACGGCCCCGCCAAGGGAGAGGCGATCAAGGCTCTCGCGATCCGCGAGGGGTTGGACCTCGAGCGCTGCTCGGCGTACTCGGACTCCTTCAACGACCTTCCGATGCTGGCCCTGGTCGGCGACCCGTGTGCGATCAATCCCGACGCCCGGCTCCGGTCCCACGCCCGCGCCCAGGGGTGGCGGATCCGTGACTACCGCACCGGGCGCAAGGCTGCCCGCACCGGGCTCGTCGTCGGCGCCGCCGCGGGGGCGCTGACCGGCGCCGTCGCCGCAGGCGTGGCGCTGCGCAAGCGTCACTGAGCGGCGCGCAACGGGCCCCGGAGCGGCCGCAGACCCTTCACAGCCTCGGTGAGGCCGCCTACCATGGCCAGTGGCTTCGGGGGAAGCCATGTCCGGGAGGGTCATCATCAACACCCAGTGGGGTCCAGCCGACGTCGTACGCGGGCTCGATGCCCTGCGCGCCGCCGTCGTCGCGATCATGCTCGAACCCCCCGCGCCCGCGTTCGCCGGCGCCGGGGGCTACCAGCGTGCGCCGGGCCGCGCTGCCGGTTGGCTGCTGAGCGAGGCAGCAGTCAACAGCGACCCCGGGCCGGGCAACTTCAACGACTCCGAGCTCGCGACCTCCTCGGAGGAGGATGAAGCCGATCGCTCCCGGCTGATCGCCCTCGTCGAGCTCGCTCGCGGCGGCGACAAGGACGCCTTCGGCCTGCTCTACGACCACTACCAGACCTCGGTCTACCGGTTCCTCTTCTACCGGACCCGCTCCTCCCAGCTCGCCGAGGACCTGACCTCGGAGACCTTCTTCCGGGCACTCCGGTCGATGAACAACTTCCGGTGGCAGGGCAAGGACTTCGGCGCCTGGCTGATGACGATCGCGCGCAACCTGTGCACCGACCACTTCAAGGCCGGCCGGACCCGTCTCGAGATGACCACCGAGGACATGTCGGCCCACGACGACTCCACCGAGGGGCCCGAAGTGGCGGTCCTGGCATCACTCACCAACGAGCTGTTGATGGCGGCGCTGCAGAAGCTGCCCGAAGAGCAGCGCGACTGCCTGATCATGCGCTTCCTGCAGGGGCTGAGCATCTCCGAGACCGCCGAGATCCTGGGCCGCAGCGACGGCGCGGTCAAGCAGCTGCAGCTCCGCGGCGTACGCAATCTCGCGAAGCTCATCCCGGACGGAGTCCGCGAGTGATGCACACCTTCGAAAAATTGTCGACGTATGCCGCGTCACATCCCGTAACTTCGCCTGTGAGCGGGTCGTTGTGTGCAGTGTCGAGACATCATCGGGATGTCACGACACGTGAGCAGACGGGACCACAGCAATGACGCCGGTGTTTTCGGTGCGACGACGCGCCGAGGAGTTCAACTCCCTGGTCGAGGACACCTCGGCCGGGCGGGTTCCCGACTCCAGGCTCGCCGAGAGCCTCGAGCTGGTCGCTGCCGTGCGCGCCCTGCCCACCGTCGAGCCACGCCCCGAGTTCACGGCGTCGCTGCGTGAGCGACTGCTGGATGCCGCCGACACCCTGCTGCTCCCCTCTGCGGACACCCAGCGCCTCACCCTGCCGCCGCGTCGCACGGCGCGTGACCGCCGGGTCGCGGCCGTCGTCGGTGGTTTCGCCGTCGTGGGGGCCACCGCCTCCCTGGCCGTGGCCGCCCAGTCCGCTCTCCCCGGCGAGATGCTCTACCCGCTCAAGCGGGCGATGGAGAACGCCGAGACCGGCATCCGGGTCAGCGATGAGGCCAAGGGCGCCTCGATGCTGGCCAGCGCGACCGACCGGCTCGCCGAGATCGCCGCGCTGAGCCGGGCCGGGGACCTGACCGAGGACACCGCGGCCACCACGCTCACCACGTTCAGCGACCAGGCGTTGGTCGCCTCCGAGCTGGTGCTGGCCGACTACGCCCAGAACGGTGATCAGGACGCCATCGAGGAGCTGCGGCTCTTCACCGCCGACAGCATGGAGGCGCTGAGCCAGCTCGACGCCGTGCTCCCCGAGGCAGTGCGCGACGAACTGCTCTACGCCGCACAGGTGCTCGGCCAGATCGACGCGGCCGCAGGCCGGGCCTGCCCCGGCTGCCTCGGCGGTATCGAGGAGCTCCCGTCATTCCTGCTGTCGTCGGCCGGCCAGGTCGCCGAGCCCGCGCTGGTCGTGGTGCCCGCCCCGGTCGTCACCGCCAAGCCACCCGGCACGTCATCCGGTGGCCAGCCCGAGAGCGGTACCGGCCAGCAGGGCGGCCAGCAGGGGTCCGGTCCGCTCGGGGACCCGCCCGTGACCCCGGGCACGCCCAACCCCGGCGGTGGCAGCACCGCTGGCGGCGGTGGCACCCCCAACCCGCTCGATGCACTCACCGACCCGCTGCCCGGCGGAAAGGGCGGCAGCACGTCCGGCGGTGGCGGTGGCGGTGGCGGGATCGCGGGGGTCCCCGAGGTCGACGACGTGATCGACGACCTCAGCAAGGGCCTGCCCGAGCTTCCCTGACCGGCGTCCGCCGGTCCGGTCCCGGGCGCGTCGTCACCCGGGTGGGTGTGCCTCGCCCGCGCTGCTGCGGAACACCGACTCTCGCTGCATCAACAGCGAGTAGAGCGTCTGCTGGATCGTCTCGCGCACCTGGTCGGTGACGTTGAAGACCAGCATCGGGTCGTCCGCGGCACCGTCGTCGAACTCGTCGGTCCGGATCGGCTCGCCGAACTCGAGCAACCATTTCGAGGGCAGCGGAACCAGGCCCAGCGGCCCCAGCCAGGGGAAGAACGGCGTGATCGGGATGTAGGGGACGCCCAGCAACCGGGCCAGCGACGGCATGTTCCCGACGAGCGGGAAGATCTCCTCGGCACCGACCACCGACAACGGGATGATCGGGACGCCGGTGCGCAGCGCGGCCGAGACGAAGCCGCCCCGGCCGAAGCGCTGGAGCTTGTAGCGGTCGGCGTACGGCTTGCCGATCCCCTTGAACCCCTCAGGCCAGACCCCGACCAGCTCGCCACCGGCCAGCATCCGCTCGGCGTCCTCGCCGCATGCCAAGGTCGCGCCGCCCTTGCGGGCCAGCGAGCTGACCACCGGCATCTGGAACACCAGGTCGGCGCCGAGCGGGCGGAGGTGGCGCCCCGCGTGGTCGTGCACGGTCACCAGCGTCATCAGAGCGTCGACCGGGAGAGTTCCCGAGTGGTTGGAGACGACCAGCGCCCCGCCCTCGGACGGGATGTTGTCGGCGCCACGCACCTCGATCCGGAACCACTTCTCCGCGATCGGCCGCAGTGCGGTCATCAAGAAACGCTGGGTGACCTCGGCGTCGAAGCCGTACTCGTCGACGACGTAGTCGCCGGTGACGCGCCGACGCAGGAACGCCAGGAACCGGGCGAGCTGTGGCTCCCACTGCTCGCCGAAGACCTCCTTGGCAGCGAACTGGAACGCCCCGAGCCACTCCCCCGGGGTGATGCCGCCCGTCGGCGCGCGCTCACGGGTCGTCGTGGGGGCCGTGGGCTCCGGAGCCGGAGCCTGCTGGGCCACGGCTGGCTGCGCGGTCGGCTTCGAGGGTCGCTGGGAAGCGGCCTTGGCCTTGGTCGCGGGTGTGGTGCTCGCCGTACCTCCGGCCAGGCCTCGCGCGGCCGAGGACGGGCGCGCGGTGCCGCTGCCGCGGCCGGGACGACCGCGGGTGCCGATCGGGATGATCTCGGCGTCACCCATGGCGACCCTCCGTCAGCTCGAGCGTCGCGGGGTCGACGAGGCGGGCGGCCCGGTCGATCATCCGCACGGTGTGGCCGCCGGTGGGGGTCAGTGAGCCGGCGAAGTCCTCGAAGGCTTCCGCGGTCGTGTAGCGGGGCTCGAATCCGAGCACGTCGCGCATCAGGGTGGTGTCGACACCGCGCCCGTAGGTCAGCAGGCCGAGCTGCTCGGGCGAGAAGTCCGCCACCCGCGCCTGGCGCAACACCGAGCCGAGGTTGCCCACCGCGAAGCCCGGCAGCGGAACGCTGGGGCGCTGGAGCCGGCGGATGGCCTGCGAGAGCAGCATCACGTCATCGCCGGCCACGTTGAAGACCCCCGACGGACCGGCGAGCGTGGCGTGCTGGAGCACGCCGAGGAGGTCCTCCTGGTGGAGGAACTGCAGCCGCGGGTCGAAGCCGAAGACCTTCGGCACGACCGGCATCCGGAAGTAGGAGGTGATCGGGCTCTGCACGTGGGGCCCGATCACGTTCGCGCACCGCAGCACGGTGACCCGGACGTCCGGCCGTCGACGTGAGAAGCCCCGGACGTAACCCTCGACCTCGGCAGCGTCCTTCGCGTAGCCCGACCGCGGCTGGCGGCGAGGCTCCATGTCCTCGGTGAACATCGCGGGGTCGCGGCTGGAGGCGCCGTAGACGGTGGAGGTCGACTTGACCACCAGGTGACGCAACCCGGGCGCCTGCTGGGCCGCCGCGAGGAGCTGCATCGTCCCGATGACGTTGAGCTCCTTCATGGTGTGCCGGCCCCCGGCGCTGCCGGGCGTGGCGATCACGCTCATGTGCACGATCGTGTCGACGTCCTCCTTCGCGATCACCTTGGCGATCACGGGGTTGCGGATGTCGGCCCGCACGAAGGAGACGTCGCCGATGTCACCGTGGGGCGGGACGACGTCCACGCCGATCACACGCTCGACGCCGGGCGCGGCTGCGAGAGCGCGCGCCGAACGTCGACCGAGGTCGCGTGAGACCCCGGTGACCAGGACGACCTTGCCAGCGATGCTCATCGAGATCGAGGGAGGGGCGGGGCGCCTACTTGCCGAGCTTGCGGCGCTGGACGCGCGTCTTCTTGAGCAGCTTGCGGTGCTTCTTCTTCGCCATGCGCTTGCGCCGCTTCTTGATGACAGAACCCACAGGGATACCTTTCCGAACTCACGGTGTTGTCGGGTGCACCCGACCACACGGCCCAGCCTATCCGCCGAGGACGGGGCAGCCGAAACCGCGTGGACCGAGGTCCAGCATGTGAGTTCGGTGTCAGGGGTGGTTCAGCCGGCGCTGTAGAAGCTCTTGCGCAGGTACTCGTCGACGTCCTGTTCGGTGACCCGGAAGGACCGGCCCACCCGGACCGCGGGCAGGTCACCGTTGTGGACGAGCCGGTACACGGTCATCTTGGAGACGCGCATCATCGAGGCGACCTCAGCCACCGTCAGGAACTTGGGATCGACGTGCTGCCCAGGTGTGTTGTCCATCGTGCACCGACTTTCTCTGCGGCACCGCCACCAGTTTCCCCACCGGTGGGCCCACGTGCATGTGAAGAATAGGGCCTGCTGTGAAGGGTGGGGAAGTAAATCACCAATGTAACTCGAGTGACCCGGCGTGTCCGCTTGCGCTGAGCGTGAAACTTTACCTAACGAGCCTCACGGGAGCGGGTCGAGACCGTGGAACGGGAAGGTGGCGGTTCGCGTGGCGTGGATCGCCCGGTCCAGCCAGCTGTCGGGGTCGTATCCCTTCGACCAGTCCCGGTAGATCGGCGACCGCCCGTCGGTGAGCCGCATCGGGGCCATCATGCCGAGCCGGGTGCGGACGTGGTCGCGCCACCCTTCGGGGGTGGCCGTGTCCGGGGGCAGCGGAGCCCCGGCCACGATGGCGAGCAGGTGGGTCCAGGCGCGCGGGACGACGTCCACGACGGCGTACCCACCTCCTCCGGTCACCACCCAGCGGCCTCCGGCCACCTCGTGGGCCAGCTCGTGGAGCGCCTCGTACGTCGCGCGCTGCCCGTCGACGGTGAGCATCATGTGGGCCAGCGGGTCGTTGATGTGGGAGTCACAGCCGTGCTGGGTGACCAGGACGTCGGGCGCGAACTCGCGGAGCACGGGCGGCACGACGGCGTGAAAGGCGCGCAGCCAGCCTGCGTCGGAGGTGCCCGGCGGCAACGCCACGTTGACCGCCGAGCCCTGGGCGTCGGGGCCACCGATGTCGTTCGGGAATCCGGTCCCGGGGAAGAGCATCTGGCCGGTCTCGTGCAGGGACATCGTCAGCACCCGCGGGTCGTTCCAGAAGATCTTCTCCACGCCGTCGCCGTGGTGGACGTCGACGTCGACGTAGGCGACGCGTTCCGCGCCGGAGTCGAGCAGCCGCTGGATCCCGACCGCCACGTCGTTGTAGAGACAGAAGCCGCTGACCCGGCCGGGCATCGCGTGGTGCAGGCCGCCGGTGATGTTCACCGAGTGGATGCTGCGACCGGACCAGACCTGGTCACAGGCCTCGATCGTGGCGCCCACGACGTGGGCGCCGGCGTGGTGCATGTCGCGGAACACCGGGTTGTCGTCGCTGCCCAGACCGCACTCATCGTCGTACTCACCGGTGGTGCCCGCCCGGGTGATGGCGGCCACCAGCTCGGGCGAGTGGATGGTGAGCAGCTGTTCGTCGGTGGCCACCGGCGCCGGCACCACCCTCAACCCGTCGAGGACACCCAGCGCCTCGGCCAGCCGCATCGTCAGGTCGACCCGGATCGGCGACATCGGGTGGGCGGGCCCGAAGTCGTACTCGGTGAGGCTCTGGTCGAAGACCACACTCGCTGGCCCCGAGCACTCCACCATGTCCGCAACCTACCGGTCCGGGGCTGGTTGTCTCCGCAAGGCCCTCGAGTCGAGCAGGAAGGTCAGGAGCCTTCGGCGAGCGCGCGGGAGCGGTCGCGGGCGGCCTCCATGGCGGCGAGGAACGCGGCGCGCACCCGATGGCTCTCCAGTTCGCGCAGCGCCGCCGCGGTGGTGCCGCCGGGTGAGGTGACCTGTTCGCGCAGCACGACCGGGTGGGTGCCGGTCTCGCTGAGCATGGTGGCCGAGCCGAGGAGGGTCTGCACCACCAGCTCGGTCGCGGTGGCGCGCGGCAGCCCGAGGTGGACGCCGGCCTCGATCATCGACTCCACCACGAAGAAGATGTAGGCCGGACCCGAACCGGAGATCGCGGTCACCGCATCCATCTGCCGCTCCGGCACCCGCAGCACCCTGCCGGTCGAGGCCATCAACGACTCGACCTCGGCGAGGTGGGCCTCGTCGCAGTGGGATCCGGGCGAGATCGCGGCCATGCCCTGGTCGACCAGGGCCGGGGTGTTCGGCATGACCCGGACCACCGCGACGCCCTCGGGGACGCGCGCCTCGATGTAGGAGGTGGTGATGCCGGCGGCGAGCGAGGCGAGCAGCTGGCCGGGGCGGAGCTCGCCGGCGATCTCGGCGAGCAGGTCGCCCATGTCCTGGGGCTTGACGACCACCGCGACGGTGTCGGCCTTGCGGGCCGCCTCGGCGTTGGAGAGTACGGCGACGCCGTACCGCTCCTCGAGCTCGCGGGCACGCTCGGGACGCTTCTCGCCGACGAGCAGGTGGTCGACGCGGCGTCCGGCGCGGACCAGGCCCGACAGCAGGGTCTCGCCCATCACGCCGGCGCCGAGGATGGCGGTCTGCGGCACGGAGGCTCCTAGGACTTGGAGATCAGCGACTTCACGAAGAATGACAGGTTGGACGGCTTCTCCGCGAGGCGTCTCATGAGGTAGCCGTACCACTCGCTGCCGTAGGGGATGTAGACGCGCACCGACTCCCCGCTCTCGGCCAGCCGGAGCTGCTCGGTCGGCCGGATGCCGTAGAGCATCTGGAACTCGTAGCTGCCCTGGGTGCGGCCGTACCGGCTGACCAGCGCCGAGGCGATCTCGATCATCCGCGGATCGTGGGTGGCGATCATCGGGTATCCCTGACCGGCCAGGAGCACCTTGAGGCAGCGGACGTAGGACTTGTCGATGTCGATCCGGTCCTGGAACGCCACCGCCTCCGGCTCGAGGTAGGCGCCCTTGCACAGCCGGACCCGCGAGCCCTCGTGGGCCAGCGAGCGGCAGTCGCTCTCGGTGCGGTGGAGCGCGGCCTGCAGCACGGCGCCGGTCTCGGGAAAGTCCTGCCGGAGCTCGCGCAGCACCGACAGCGTCGAGTCGGTGGTGGTGTGGTCCTCCATGTCGAGGGTGACCGTGGTGCCGGCGTTGCGGGCGGCCCGGCAGATGGTCCGGGCGTTCTCGAGCGCGATCTTGCGGCCGACGTCGGGCAGCGCCTGGCCGATGGCCGAGAGCTTCACCGAGACCTCGGCCTTGCGGGTGAGACCACGCGCGGAGAGCTGCTCGAGCAGGTCGACGTACGCCGCCACCGTGGCCTCGGCCTGCTGCGCGTCGAGGGTGTCCTCCCCCAGGAAGTCGAGGGTGGCCGTCAGGCCGTCCTCGACCAGGCTCGCGGTCGCGTCGACGGCCGACTCGGTCGACTCACCGGGCACGTAGCTGTGCACGATCCCCGACGAGACGGGCATCGCACTGACCAGGTTCTTGATGTGCTGGCTGCGGGCCAGCATCAGCAGCGGTTGGCGGAGCAGTGGCATGCGCACAGGCTACGCGGGCGCGCCACCCGGACCCCAGCCGCCGCCTCAGGGAGTACGACGCCGCAGCGTGATCGCTCCGAGGGCGAGGGCCGCGACCGCGAACCCGGCGATCACGCCGAGGTCGGCCCAGGCCTCACCGGTGTCGCCGGAGACGGTCAGCGCTTGCATCGCGTCGACCGCGTAGGACAGGGGGAGCACGTCACTGATGGCCTCCAGCACCCCGGGCAGCTGGTCGCGGGGCACGAGCAGGCCGCACAGCAACATCTGCGGGACGACCACGGCGGGCATGAACTGCACCGCCTGGAACTCGGTCTGGGCGAACGCGCTCACGAACAACCCGAGCGCGGAACCCAGCACCGCGTCGGCGACGGCGATGACGGTGAGCACCCAGACCGGGCCGGCGACGTCGAGACCGAGCAACCCGACGCTGACGCCGACGGCGATCGCCGACTGGGCTGCCGCCATCAGCCCGAAGGCGAGCGCGTAGCCGAACAGGAAGTCGAGCTTGCCCATCGGCATCGCGAGCAGCCGCTCGAGGGTGCCGCTGGTGCGCTCCCGCAGCGTGGTGACGCTGGTGACCAGGAACATGATGAAGAAGGGGAAGAGCGCCAGCAGGCCGGGGCCGATCCGGTCGAAGACCCCGCCCGGCGAGTCCTGGAACATCCACCACAGCAACGTCATCAGCAGCGTGGGGAGAACCAGCAGCATCGCGAGCGTGCGGTGGTCGCGCCGGAGTTGGGACAGCACCCGGGCGGCGACCGCCCCGGTGACCCGCGGGTTCACGAGAGTGCTCATGCTGCCTCACCTCCCACGATGGCGAGGAACGCGGCCTCGATGTCGAGCGAGCCGGTCCGGTCGCGGATCTCGGTCGGCGAGCCGTCGGCGATCACTGTCCCCTCGCGCATCAGCAGCAGCCGGTCGCAGCGGTCGGCCTCGTCCATCACGTGGCTGGAGACGAGCACCGACGACCCCGCGTCGGCCAGCCGGTGGAACAGCTGCCAGAGCGACTGCCGCAGCACCGGGTCGAGGCCGACGGTCGGTTCGTCGAGGACCAACACCTCGGGGTCACCGAGCAGGGCGACCGCGAGACTCGCGCGGGACCGCTGGCCGCCGCTCATCTGGCCGACCACCTGGTCGGCGCCGACGTCGAGATCGACCGCGGTGATCGCACGGTCCACGGCCTCGCGGCCCAGTCCCCTCACTCGCGCGAAGAACGTGAGGTTCTCGACGACGGTCAGGTCGTCGTACACGCTGGCGGCCTGCGTGTGGTAGCCGATCCGGTCACGCAGCCCGGCACTGCCGGACTCCTCGCCGAGCACGGTGACCCGGCCGGCGTCGATCCGCTGCACCCCGACCAGGGACCGCATCAGCGTGGTCTTGCCGCAGCCGCTGGGGCCGAGCAGACCGGTCACTCCGCCGCCGATGGTGAGGTCCAGCCCGTCCAGGACCGGGCGCCCGCCACGGACGACGCGGAGACCCATGATCTCGATCGCGTTATTCACCATGTGATGAATTATGCTCCCGGTGGAGCGGTCAGGGCAAGGGGTCGGTGAAATATCGCTGGATCGTCGGCGCGTACGTCGCCAGCACCTGCTCCCGCGGCATCGAGGCCAGCGGCTCCACCCGGAGCACGTAGCGCAGCATGATCAGCCCCAGCATCTGACTGGCCACGAGCGTCATCCGGTGGTCGGGACGGTCGATCCCCAACGCCCGGCCGACCGGCAGCAGCACCACCGGGACGAATCCCTCGGAGAGCAGCCGGGCGCCACCGGGATCCATCACGCCGCGGACGAAGGCGATCAGGGTCGGCTGCAGCTGGGGGTCCTCCCACGTCCCCAGGAACACGCCGAGGAAACGCTCCGCCGCGCCGTCAGGCCCCTCGCCGACGATCGGGGCGATGACCCGGCGGGGGTCGACCGGAATCTCGAGCGCCGCCATGAACAGGTCGTCCTTGGTGCCGAAGTAGTGGTGCACCAGGGCCGCGTCGACGCCGGCATCTCCGGCCACGGCACGGATCGTGGTGCCGGCAAAACCATGGCCGGCGAACCTGGCCCGCGCGGACGCGAGGATCGCGGCGCGGGTGTCCGGCGCTCCGGGACGGCGGCCACGCCGTCCGGCCGTCGGCCCGGTCATGGGGCCGGGACGCGGAAGTACTCCCGCGCGAACGCCAGCGAGTCGCGCAGGTCCGCCTCACGCTGCTGTCGGTTGGCGGCCTTGCGGGTGTTGATCTCGACCACGACGTCGCCGGAGAACCCGGCGGCGGCGACGTGTGCGAGGAACCCCTGGGCGTTCATGATCCCGCGACCCGGGACGAGGTGCTCGTCCTTGGCCGAGCCGCTGCCGTCGGTGAGGTGGACGTGGCGGAGCCGCGACCCCATCCGGACCGCCATCTCGACGACGTCGGCCTGTGCGATCGCGGCGTGGGAGAGGTCGATGGTGGTGTGGGCGTAGGACTCCGTCGAGGGGTCCCAGCCGGGGAGGTACATCTCCATGCCGCGCCGCGAGCTGGCCCGCCACGGATACATGTTCTCGACCGCGAAGTCGATGCCGGTGGACTCCTCCAGCGCCGCGATCCCGTCGACGAAGCCGGCGGCGTACTCCTTCTGCCACCGGAACGGCGGATGCACGACGACCACCTCCGCGCCGACCGCGGCCGCCATCTCCGCCGACCGCTCGAGCTTGCCCCAGGGCTCGGTCCCCCAGACCCGTTGCGTGAAGAGCAGGCACGGTGCATGGATCGCCGAGATCGAGATCTCGTGGTGCTCGGCGAGCTGGAGCATCGCCGAGGTCTGCTGGCTGAGCGCGTCGATGCCCACCATGACCTCGACCGCGTCGTAGCCGAGGTTGGCCGCGTAGGTGAATGCGTGGGCCGAGGACTCCGGATAGACCGACGCCGTCGACAACCCGATCCGGGTCACGGCGTCCCGGCCCCGTTGATCGCGTCGATGCGCTCGAGGATCACGCCCTCGCGCAACGCCCACGGGCAGATCTCGAGCTCGTCGAGGTCGAAGATGTCCATCGCGGCGCCGGCGACCAGGGCACCGGGGAGGATCTGGTGGGCCCGGCTCGATGAGACCCCGGGCAGGTCGGCGAGCTCCTTGTCCGACATGGCCGCCAGTCTCGGGATCCATTCCTGGAGCTCCCTGGCCTCCAGCAGGCGCGGCACCAGCGGGCCTTCCTCCGAGGGCGCTGCGCCACAGATGCGGGCCAGCGAGCGAAACGTCTTGGACGTGGCGACGGCGTGATCGGGCGAACCGTTGCGCAACAGACGACCTGCGTCGTGGGCGATGGCGGAACGGATCTTCTTGCGCAGCGCCCGGATCGCGTCCTCGTCGCGGTCGTCCCCGAGGTGTTCGCGGGCCAGCCGGGCCGCCCCCAGCGGCAGGGACCAGGCGACGTCGGGGAACTCGCTGCTCCCGCCGGCGATCTCCAGCGACCCACCCCCGATGTCGAACACGGCGAGCCGCCCCGAGGACCAGCCGAACCACCGGCGTACCGCAAGGAAGGTCAGCCGCGCCTCGTCCTCGCCCGGCAGCACCTCGATGTCGACGCCGGTGCGCTCACGCACCTCGTCCAGCACCTCGTCGGAATTGGTCGCGTCCCGCACCGCCGAGGTCGCGAAGGGCAGCAGCTCCTCGCAGCCCTTGTCCTCGGCGACGACCAGGGCCGAGTCGACGAAGTCGACGAGCGCGTCGATGCCGCTGCGGGAGACCGCGCCGGACTTGTCCAGGTGCTCGGCCAACCGCAGCCGCTCCTTGTGGGAGTACGCCGGGAGCGGGGCCGCGCCGTCGTGGGCATCGACCACCAGCAGGTGGCCGGTGTTGGATCCGATGTCGAGGACGCCCAGGCGCATGGGTCCGAATGTACCCGCCACGTAGTGTGGCGCCCGTGCCGGAAGTCGACCTCGTGTTCCCTCGCGCCTTCGTCGAGTTCGTGGATCCCGCCGATCCCGACCAGGTGTTCCGGTGTGACCTGACCTGGCTCACGTCCGCCTATCTGTGCATCTTCGGGCAGGGCTGCGCCGGCATCTACGCGGAGTCGCCCGACACGGGCTGCTGCACCCTCGGCGCGCACTTCGCCGACCAGGACGACCAGGCGCGCGTGGCGTCCTACGTCGCCCAGCTGACCCCGGAGCAGTGGCAGTTCCACCCGGGGCGGAAGGTGAAGAAGCGTGACTGGCTCACCCACGACGACGACGGCGAGGCCAAGACCCTCACCCTCGACGTGGACGGGCAGTCGGCGTGCGTGTTCCACAACCGCACCGACTTCGCGCCGGCCAACGGGCCCGGGGGTGCGGGATGTGCGTTGCACGGGCTGGCGCTCGATCAGGGGCGCGAGCCGCTGGAGACCAAGCCCGACGTCTGCTGGCAGCTCCCGATCCGCCGTACGTTCCGCACCGTCGAGCGTCCCGATGACACGTCGTACACCGAGATCACGATCACGGAGTACGACCGGCGCGGCTGGGGAGCCGGTGGACACGACCTCGACTGGTACTGCTCGGGCAACACCGAGGCGCACGTCGCGGAGCAGGCTCTCTACGTCACCAACGAGCCCGAGCTGGTCGAGCTGATGGGCCGGGCGGCGTACGACGAACTGGTGGATCACTGCGAGGCCCACCTGCGCTCGAGGTCGGCGCTCGCGCTCCATCCCGCCGACCCGCGCTGATTCCTCCGGACCCACCGCCCGACTTCTGGAGAAACCGACCCCCGCTGTCTGGACCACTCGGACCAATGCTCACAATGATGGGCATGCGCTTGGACCATCTCTCCTTCGCCGCCGGACCCGACGGCCTTGCCAGTACCGCCCAGCGCATCGGGGGACTGCTCGGTGCGGAGTTCAGGGACGGCGGTGTGCATCCACGCTTCGGAACTCGCAACATGACGCTGCCCCTGGCCGGTGACATGTACCTCGAGATCGTCGAGGTCCTCGACCACCCGGCTTCCGACAAGGCGCCCTTCGGCCAGGCCGTGCGGGCGCGATCGCTGCTCGGCGGCGGCTGGCTCGGCTGGGTCGTCGCGGTCGACGACATCGCCGCGGTCGAGAAGCGACTGGGTCGCGAGGCAGCCAACGGCAACCGCCACCGCCCCGACGGCGTCGAGCTGACCTGGAAGCAGATCGGGATCAACGGCCTCATCGCCGACCCGCAGCTGCCGTTCTTCATCGAGTGGGGTGTTCCCTCCGAGCTGCACCCGAGCCACGGAGCCGACGCGGCCTTCTCGCTGGGTTGCCTGGAGATCGCCGGTGACCCGCAGCGCGTCTCGGAGTGGCTCGGCGAGAGCGTCGAGGCGCCGCTGGAGGACGTCAAGGTCGAGTGGGTCGCCCCCAACGGCACGCCCGGCATCATCGCCGCCCAGATGCAGACCCCGAACGGTCTGGTCCGGATCTGATCCTCCTCGGCTGATGGCGACCCCACGGCCGAGTCCGAACATCTGGCACCACCCGCTCACCTACGAGGCCGAGAACCGCGCCGTCGACCCGGACGGGCTTCTCGAACAGGCCATGTCCAGGATCGCCCCGTGGGACGGTCGCTCGGTCCTCGACGTCGGCTGCGGCTCCGGCTTCCACCTCCCGCGCTTCGCGACCACCGCCGCATCGGTGGTCGGCGTCGAACCGCACCCGTCCCTGGTCGCCCTGGCCCGGCGGCGGACCCGGAAGCTGACGAACGTCACCGTGCACGAGGGGCTCGCCGAGTCGCTTCCCCTGCCCGATGCGTCGGTCGACGTCGTCCACGCCCGGTGGGCCTACTTCTTCGGACCCGGCTGTGAGCCTGGGCTGACCGAGCTCGACCGCGTCGTACGCCGCGGCGGCACGGCGTTCGTCATCGACAACGACCCGACCCGCTCGACGTTCGGCGCGTGGTTCCGGCGTGGCTACCCGAGCGTCGACCCGGCGGCGGTCGAGCGGTTCTGGTCGACCCACGGCTGGAACCGGCTCCCACTCGACCTGCGGTGGGAGTTCACCTCCCGCGCCGATTTCGAGGCGGTGGTCCGCATCGAGTTCCCGCCCGACGTCGCCGAGGACATCCTGTCGACGCACCCGGGCACCTCGGTCGACTACGCGGTCAACCTCTGGTCACGCGAGTTCTGAGCGGCGCGACGCCACTAGCTGGTGCCGCGGACGACGAGCTCGGGGGTGAGCAGCACGCCGCCGGCTCGGACCGGCGGCTGGGCGAGCAGGCCTTCGAGGGCACGGACGATCGCGACCGCGGCCTCCTCGAGCGGCTGCCGGACCGATGTCAGCCCCGGGTGCACGACCTGCGCCACCTGGGAGTCGTCGAAGCCGACCACCGCGAGGTCGCGTCCGGCCACCAGGCCGCGGTCGGCGAGCGTGTGCATGACGCCCATGGCGAGGGTGTCGGAGGCACAGACGAATGCGGTCGGCTGCGCCTCGTCGAGGAGTACGGCGCTGGCCTCGCGGCCGCTGTGGACGGTGTCGTCGGAACGGGACGCGAGCCCGGTGGTGGAGAGCCCGCGCGAGCGCATCGCCCGGGTCCAGCCGGCGCGGCGGTCCTCGCCGATCACCTGCTCCTTGCGCCACCCGATCCAGGCGATCCGGGTGTGTCCCCGATCGAGCAGGTGATCGGTGGCGATCGCGGTGCCGGCGGCGCCGTCGACGTCGACCCACGGGTGACCCGCCTGATCGTTGTCCCACGGTCGGCCGAAGGCGACGAACGGCGCCCGGCGCTCCTCGAGCCAGGCAGCCTGCGGGTTCCCGAGGTAGGTGTCGGTGGCGACGAACGCGTCCACGGCGGTCGCGCGCAGCAATTCGTCGTAGCCGGCGGTCGGGTCCTCGGGGTCGGCCGGGAAGAGCAGGATGTGGTAGCCGGCGGCGCTGGAGGTCTCGACCAGGGAGTGGACGAACCGGTCCATCAACGCGTTGGCGGTGCCCTCCTGGGCGGGTGCGAACCGCAGGCCGATCAGGTGGCTGGCACGGGTGCGCAGGTTGCGGGCCGCACGGTTCGGCGAGTAGCCCAGCTCGTCGATGGCCTCCAAGACGCGCGCCAGCGTGTCGGGTCGCAGCAGCGCCGGGTTGTTGACCGCGTTGGACACGGTCTGACGCGAGACGCCCGCCATCTCGGCCACGTCGGCCAAGGTCGGCGGCGTGGTCGGCACCCATCCCTGCACCCGAGTCATCCATCCCCCTTGATCGTTCCAACCGGAGCATAACCTGCCCTGTCGGCGCCGTGACCTAGCGTCTCCCCCATGCCGAGAAGCACCGCGAGGTCCAAGCCCGCCTACCGCTGCAGTGAGTGCGGCTGGGAGACCGCGAAGTGGGTCGGCCGCTGCGGCGAGTGCCAGGCCTGGGGTGCCGTGGCCGAGGCCGCCGTCGTCGCGTCGACCCGCGCCGCCGCCGGTCCGGTGACCCGCCCTGCGGTGCCCATCGGCGAGGTGTCCGTCGAGGACTCGGCCTTCCGCAGCAGCGGTGTCCCGGAGCTCGACCGGGTGCTGGGGGGTGGCCTGGTCCCCGGTGCCGCGATCCTGCTCGCCGGAGAGCCCGGGGTCGGCAAGAGCACCCTGCTGCTGGAGGTGGCAGCCCAGACCGCGCGCTACCAGCGCCGCACCCTCTACGTCACCGGCGAGGAGTCCGCCTCCCAGGTGCGGCTGCGAGCCGACCGCACCGGCGGGGTCCACGAGCTGCTCTACATCGCGGCCGAGACTGATCTCGGTGCCGTGCTGAGCCACCTCGAGGAGGTGCGCCCCGAGGTGTTGGTCGTCGACTCGATCCAGACCATCTCGGCGGGCGACCTCGACGGGGTCCCGGGCGGCGTGACCCAGGTCAAGGAGGTGGCGGCGGCACTGATCCGGATGGCCAAGACCCGCAACATCACCGTGGTGCTGGTCGGCCACGTCACCAAGGACGGCTCGATCGCCGGTCCTCGGGTCCTCGAGCACGTGGTCGACGTGGTGCTTCATTTCGAGGGCGACCGCAACTCGCGGTTCCGGATGGTGCGCGCCATGAAGAACCGGTTCGGACCCGTCGACGAGGTCGGCTGCTTCGACCTCTCCGCCGAGGGGATCACCGCGGTCACCGACCCCACCGGCCTGTTCGTGGAGAACCACGAGCAGCAGGTCCCCGGCACCTGCGTCGCGGTCACCATGGAGGGACGCCGGCCGCTGCTCGCCGAGGTGCAGGCCCTGGTGACCCACACCGCCGCCGAGCGACCGCGACGGACGACGAGCGGGCTCGACTCCTCCCGCGTCGCCATGGTGCTCGCCGTCCTCCACCAGCACTGCGGGATCCGGCTCCACCAGCAGGACGTCTTCACCTCCACCGTCGGCGGCGCGCGGTTGGTCGAGCCGGCGACCGATCTCGCCATCGCCGTGGCCCTGGCCTCGGCCTCCACCGGGCGGCCGGCGCCGCGCGGCGTGGCGGCGATGGGTGAGCTCGGCCTGGCCGGCGAGCTGCGCAAGGTGCGCGACCTGCCGCAGCGGATCGCCGAGGCGGCCCGCCTCGGCTTCCAGGTCGCGGTCGTCCCGGGCCGTCGCGAGGGTCCGACCGGCAGCGACCGGCACGTCGAGGGCATGCGGGTGATCGAGGTTCCCGACGTCGTCTCGGCGCTGCGGGTGCTCTCGCTGGTCGGAGACCGAGCAGGCTGAGCGGCAACGGGTCCACGATCTCCTACACTGGCCGCTGACGACCGGGCGTCCGGCGTTGTCAGCAAGGGGAGGGCTGAAAGTGCCGGCCACGGTTCGTTCCGAAGAACAGTTGCGACTCCGCGCCGCGCTGGCCCAGATCGCCCCGGGCACCGCACTGCGCGACGGCCTCGAGCGCATCCTGCGCGGCCGCACCGGCGCGCTGATCGTGCTCGGCCACGACAAGACCGTCGAGAGCATCTGCACCGGCGGCTTCACCCTCGACGTGCCGTTCACCTCCACCGGTCTCCGCGAGCTGGCCAAGATGGACGGCGCCGTGGTCATCGACAAGGAGGTCACCCGGATCATCCGGGCCGCGACCCACCTGATGCCCGACCAGTCCATCTCGTCGGACGAGACCGGCACCCGACACCGCACCGCCGACCGTGCCGCACAGCAGACCGTGTTCCCGGTGGTGTCGGTGTCGCAGTCGATGCAGATCATCGCGGTCTACGTCGGCTCGACCCGCCACGTGCTCGAGGACTCCGGCAAGATCCTGTCCCGGGCCAACCAGGCGCTGGCGACCCTGGAGCGCTACAAGCTGCGCCTCGACGAGGTGTCCAGCACGCTGTCCGCCCTGGAGATCGAGGACCTGGTCACGGTCCGCGACGTGGCCGTGGTGGCCCAGCGGCTCGAGATGGTGACCCGGATCGCGCGCGAGATCGAGGACTATGTGCTCGAGCTCGGCACCGACGGCCGGCTGCTCTCGCTGCAGCTGGAGGAGTTGATCACCGGCGTCGACGCCGAGCGCGAGCTGGTCATCCGCGACTACCTCCCCGCGGGTCGGCGTTCCCGCAGCCCCGGGGCGTACCTCAGCCGGCTCGAGGCCCTCTCCCCCACCGAGCTGGTGGACCCGGCTGCCGCCGCCCGTGCCCTCGGCCTGGGGGCCAGTGAGCAGCTCGACGGCGCGGTGGCCCCGCGGGGTTACCGGTTGCTGGCCAAGGTCCCGCGGCTGCCGAACTCCGTGGTGGACCGCCTCGTCGACCACTTCGGCAACCTGCAGAAGCTGCTCTCGGCCGGGGTCGACGATCTCCAGGCCGTGGAAGGCGTCGGGGAGCTGCGCGCCCGCAGCGTCCGCGAGGGCCTGTCCCGCCTCGCCGAGTCGACGATCCTCGAACGCTACGTCTAACTAGGTGTGACCCGATCTCGCGGGTTGAAGCCTCGATGCGCAGGCGCACTCTCATGCCACCGCCGTGAGGCGACACCCAGGGCCAGCGGTGAGCCAACCACCGTCCCACGCCGACAGAACGTGGCTAGGCCACCGCCACCCGGCCGGATCCGCCGCGAGCGGTCGCTCATGCCTGCGATGTGCGTGTGTTTCGCCGAATGTCAGCCAAGAATGGTGAAGGATTCCGCCATGCTCGACCTAGCCCAAGTCTTGCAGCAGATCAGCGCACGTGAGCCGCTGTTTCACCACCGCGACCTTGTCTACTCGGCGGAGTCGTTCGACCGCGAGACGAGCGACGACTTCTGGGAAGTGGGCGCGTCTGGCCGCGTGTACCAGCGGGACCAGGTTCGCGATGGCATCCTCGAACGACTTGCCGCCGAGGATGAGGACGCCATGGTGGCGGAGGGATGGCAGACCGAGGACCAACTCGTGCTGGCCCTGGGGGAGGACATATACCTGTTCACATACCTCCTCCATGGGCAGGGCCGTGTGACTCGGCGTAGCACCATTTGGCGCAGGAGCCCCGAGCGCGGTTGGCAGGCGCTCTACCACCAAGGAACGGTTGTCCAAGAGAACGTTTGATGACCGCCTACTACGTGAGAGCGTCGAGGCTGACCGTCCCCCAGTCGTTCGGCTGACGCTGGCGACATGTCCTCGCGAAGGCTAGGGGTTCTTCTTCTCCTGCTTGTTCTTCTGGTCCCGACCCGTTGCTTCTTGCCGTTCTTCTTCCCGTCCTGCTTCGGCTCCGGGGCGACGGTCTCGGTGATCACGTCCGGCTTCGGCGCCAGCAGCTGGAACTGGAGGTCGGAGGGCTCACCCGCCAGTGCGGCGGCCTCCACGTGGTACCAGCCGGGCAGCGCCCAGTCGGTGTAGCGGGTGCTGCAGTCGGCGTTCGAGCGCTTGGCCGACCAGGTCACCTCGACCGCGGTGCTGACGTTGTTGCGGACGACCACGTCCCGGGTCGGGATCGCCCGCCGGCACTGGGTGCTGAACCAGATCCCGTCCTTGCCGGACGTCACCTTCACGGTCAGCGATCGGGGGGACACCTCCCACGTGCAGGCCGCAGACGCGATGGTCCGCAGCTCGAGCACGAACGCGACCGGACGGCCGCCGACGGCCTCATCGAGGGTCGGCGTGACCGCGATGTCACGGTCATTGCACTCGCCCTCGGGTTCGGCGAGCACCGGGCCCCGGTCCCGCTGCTTGCCGTTCTTCTTCCCGCGCTTCTTCCGCTGCTTCTTCTGCGGGGGCTCGGTCTCCGCCGCTTCGGGCGTGGCGCTCGGGTCGGCCTCGGCTGCCACCGGCGCCGCCCGATCGGGCTCGTCGTTGCTGCCGCCACCGGCCAGCGAGACGAGCTGGAGCGCGGCCACCACGAGTCCGAGCAGGACCACGAGGGCGAGCACCCGTCGCGTCCAGTAGACACGGGGCGACAACGGTCCCCGGGTCATCGCGGTCATGGCCCCACCGTAAGCAGCGGCGGCGCCGACACCGTGATGCCACGCCCGGCCACCTACGATCGGGCAGGATGAGTGACCTGCACGCGCCGCTCCTGAGGTGGTACGACGAACACGCCCGCGAGCTGCCGTGGCGCGGCAACCAGGCGTCGCCGTGGTCGGTGATGGTCTCGGAGTACATGCTCCAGCAGACACCGGTCGCCCGGGTGCTGCCGGTCCACGCACAGTGGCTGGAGCGCTGGCCGACACCGGCCGACCTCGCTGCCGAGCCGACCGGTGAGGCGATCCGGATGTGGGGGCGGTTGGGCTACCCGCGCCGGGCACTGCGCCTCCACGCGGCGGCCGTCGCGACCGTGGAGCGCCACGACGGCGACGTGCCGGCCGAGATCGATCAGCTCCGGGCACTCCCCGGCGTCGGCGACTACACCGCCGCGGCGGTCGCGGTCTTCGCCTTCGGCCGTCGTCACGCGGTGCTGGACACGAACGTGCGCCGAGTGCTGGCCCGGGCCGTCTCCGGCCGGGAGTTCCCCTCCCTGTCCCCCACCCGCGACGAGCGGGACCGAGCCGCCGCCCTGCTGCCCGGCGACGACGCCGACGCCGCGACCTGGTCGATCGCCCTGATGGAGCTCGGGGCCCTGGTCTGTTCCGCGAACCGGCCCCGGTGCCTCGACTGCCCGCTGGCCGACCAGTGCGCGTGGCGGGCGGCCGGCTCCCCGGCGTACGACGGTCCCCCGCGGCGTGGGCAGGCGTGGGCCGGGACCGACCGACAGTGCCGTGGTCGCCTCATGGCCGTGCTCCGCGACGCCGACGGGCCGGTCTCCCAGCAGCAGCTCGCCCGGACGTGGGACGAGGCCGACCAGCGCACCAAGTGCCTGGCCGGCCTCGTCGAGGACGGTCTCGCGGTCAGGACCGGCGACGAGTACGCGCTGCCCTGACTGCTGAGCGGGTGGGAGTCACTCCGCCCGTGGGACGTCGGTCGGACCCTCGGAGTCGTCGGGGCCCTCGGGAACGTCGGACCCCTCACCCGCGACGACCTCGGCGGTCTCCAGCGGCGGCAGGTCCGGCATCACGCCGACCTTCTGCCCGGTGAAGGTGAACGCCGCGGCCGGCCCCTCGCCCTCGACGTCGACGAGGACGATCTGGCCGGCCCCCACCTCGCCGAAGAGCATCTTCTCCGAGAGCACGTCCTCGATCTCGCGCTGGATGGTCCGACGCAGCGGTCGGGCACCCAGGACCGGGTCGAAGCCTCGCTCGGCCAGCAGGTTCTTGGCGGCCTGGGTGAGCTCGAGCGACATGTCGCGGTCCTTGAGCCGCAGCTCGACCCCGGCGATCATGTTGTCGACCATGTGGACGATCTGCTCCTGCGTCAGCGGCGGGAACACGATGATCTCGTCGACACGGTTGAGGAACTCGGGCCGGAAGTGCTGCTTGAGCTCGTCGGAGACCTTCGCCTTCATCCGGTCGTAGGACCCCGCCACGTCGCCCTGCTGGAAGCCGAGGTTCTGGCTCTTCGCGATGTCGCGGCTACCGAGGTTGGTGGTCATGATGATCACGGTGTTCTTGAAGTCGACCACCCGGCCCTGCGAGTCGGTCAGGCGACCTTCCTCGAGGATCTGGAGCAGGCTGTTGAAGATGTCGGGGTGCGCCTTCTCGACCTCGTCGAAGAGCACGACCGAGAACGGCTTGCGCCGCACCTTCTCGGTGAGCTGGCCACCCTCTTCGTAGCCGACGTAGCCCGGAGGCGAGCCGAAGAGCCGGGAGACGGTGTGCTTCTCGCCGAACTCGCTCATGTCGAGCTGGATCAGCGCCTCCTCGTCACCGAAGAGGAACTCCGCGAGGGTCTTCGACAGCCACGTCTTCCCGACGCCCGAGGGGCCGGCGAAGATGAACGAGCCGCCGGGGCGCTTCGGGTCCTTCATGCCGGCACGAGTACGCCGGATCGCCCGGGAGATCGCCTTGACGGCCTCCTCCTGGCCGATGACGCGCTTGTGGAGCTCCTCCTCCATGTTGAGCAACCTGGAGGACTCCTCCTCGGACAGCTTCACGATCGGGATGCCGGTCGCCACCGCGAGCACCTCGGCGATCAGCTCCTCGTCGACCTCGGCGACCTCGTCCATGTCGCCGGAGCGCCACTGCTTCTCACGCTCGGCCTTGCGGGCGATCAGCTGCTTCTCCTCGTCGCGCAGCCTCGCTGCGGCCTCGAAGTCCTGACCGTCGATCGCACCCTCCTTGCGCTGGCGGACGTCGGCGATCTTGTCGTCGTACTCACGCAGGTCGGCCGGCGCGGTCATCCGCCGGATCCGCAGCCGGGAGCCGGCCTCGTCGATCAGGTCGATGGCCTTGTCGGGCAGGAACCGGTCGGAGATGTAGCGATCGGCGAGCGTCGCCGCCGAGACCAGGGCCTCGTCGGTGATGGTGACCCGGTGGTGGGCCTCGTAGCGGTCGCGCAGGCCCTTGAGCATCTCGATGGTGTGGGCGATCGAGGGCTCGGCGACCTGGATCGGCTGGAACCGGCGCTCGAGCGCGGCGTCCTTCTCGAGGTACTTGCGGTACTCGTCGAGCGTGGTGGCGCCGATGGTCTGCAGCTCCCCGCGGGCCAGCATCGGCTTGAGGATGCTGGCGGCATCGATCGCGCCTTCGGCAGCACCGGCACCGACGAGGGTGTGGATCTCGTCGATGAACAGCACGATGTCGCCGCGGGTGCGGATCTCCTTGAGCACCTTCTTCAGGCGCTCCTCGAAGTCACCGCGGTAGCGCGAGCCGGCGACGAGGGCGCCGAGGTCGAGCGTGTAGATCTGCTTGTCCTTGAGCGTCTCGGGCACATTGCCCTTGACGATGTCCTGGGCCAGGCCCTCGACGATCGTGGTCTTGCCCACGCCCGGCTCACCGATCAGGACCGGGTTGTTCTTCGTACGCCGGGAGAGGATCTGCATGACCCGCTCGATCTCCTGCTCGCGGCCGATGACCGGATCGAGCTTGCTCTCCCGGGCGTCCTGGGTCAGGTTGCGACCGAACTGGTCGAGCACCAGCGACGAGGACGGGGTGTCCCCACCCGAAGCACCCGGCGTAGCACCGGTGGCCGTGGACTCCTTGCCCTGGAAGCCGGAGAGCAGCTGGATCACCTGCTGCCGCACCCGGTTGAGGTCGGCGCCGAGCTTCTGCAGCACCTGGGCCGCGACTCCTTCGCCCTCCCGGATCAGGCCGAGCAGGATGTGCTCGGTCCCGATGTAGGAGTGGCCGAGCTGGAGCGCCTCGCGCAGGGACAGCTCGAGCACCTTCTTGGCGCGCGGCGTGAAGGGGATGTGACCGCTCGGGGCCTGCTGGCCCTGACCGATGATCTCCTCGACCTGTGCGCGCACGGCCTCCAGCGAGATGTCGAGGCTCTCCAGAGCCTTCGCCGCAACACCCTCGCCCTCGTGGATCAGGCCGAGCAGGATGTGCTCGGTCCCGATGTAGTTGTGGGAGAGCATGCGGGCCTCTTCCTGGGCCAGCACCACCACCCGGCGGGCTCGGTCGGTGAACCGCTCGAACATGCGCATCGCTCCTACTGCGTCGGGGGTCGGCCCGCGTCGATCACGGACCACATGTGGAGTTCAACCCCACAGACACCTTACGCGTTCCCAGGTAGCGCGCTGAGCCGTCCGCCCACAGCGAACACGGCGGCTGCCCTGAGATCAGTGAGCGGCCTCGAAGGCTTCACGCACGTCGGCGGGGACGCGACCCCGGTCGGAGACCTGGTGGCCGTTGGAGCGGGCCCAGTCGCGCAGCTCCCGGGCACTGGGGCCACTGGTGGTGGCGCGGGTCTTGCGACCCTTGGAGGTGGTCACCTTGCGGGCATGACCGACGTAGCCGGCCAGCGCGTCGCGCAGGGCTGCGGCGTTCTTGTCGTTCAGATCGATCTCGTAGGTGGCTCCGTCGAGACCGAACAAGACCGTCTCCGCGGCATCGGTGCCATCAATGTCGTCGACGAGAATAATATTGACCTTCTGAGCCATGACGGGTGCTCCCTCGATATCAATCAGATCATTTACCTATTCCCCCGAACGGAGCAATTGTGGCAGTGAGCGATCAGACATAGCAATTCGGGTGCGCATTACGGCGCGGAAGGTCTGGCATTCCACCGATTACGGACGGCATTCGCCCGGCAAGGGGAATGGAATTGCCCACCACACCAGACCACGGCGTCGCCCTCAGGCGTTACGGGCGAAGGCGAGCTCGAGCCCACGCAGGGTCAGGTGCGGCCGGTGGTGCGTGAAGCATTCGCACTCATCCACCACGAGAGAGGCCAGATGACCGGTCGAGATCACGTGCACGTCGGCGATCGGTAGGCCGAGCTCGGCAATCATCCGCGCGACCAGGCCCTCGACCTGGCTGGCGGCTCCGAAGACCATCCCCGATTGGAGGGCCTCGACCGTGTTCTTCGCGATCACCGACCGGGGTCGCGCCAGTTCGACGCTGCGCAGCTGGGCGCCCCGGCGGCCCAACGCCTCCAGCGACAGCTCGAGTCCCGGAGCGATCGCGCCGCCGACGTACTGCCCCTGGGCGTCGACGACGTCGAAGGTGATGGCGGTGCCGCCGAAGTCGACCACGATCGCTGGACCACCGATATCCGTGGCGGCGGCCAGGGCGTTGAGGATCCGGTCGGTGCCGACCTCCCGCGGATGGTCGGTACGGACCGGGATGCCGGTGCGGACACCGGGCTCCACGATCACCCGCGGCAGGTCACCGAAGTGGCGCACCACCATGTCGCGCCACTCGTGCAGCACCGCCGGGACGGTGCTGCACACGGCGATGCCGTCGACGTCGGCGACCCGGTGGGCCAGCAGACCGCGCAGCAGCACCGCCCACTCGTCGGCTGAGCGGCGATCGTCGGTCGCGACCCGCCACTCGTCGGTGACGGTGCCCTCGGCGACCAGGCCGAGGACGGTGTGGCTGTTGCCGATGTCGGCAGCCAGGATGCTCACGACTCGTCCAGGTCGAAGCCGAGGTCGAACACGGCCACCGAGTGCGTCAGCGCGCCGACCGAGATGAAGTCGACGCCGGTCTCGGCGACGGTCCGGGCCCGATCGAGGGTGAGGCCGCCGGAGGCCTCGAGGCTGGCTCTCCCGTCGGTGAGGCGGACCGCTTCCGCCATCGTCTCCGGCGCCATGTTGTCGAGCAGGATGCGGTCGCAGCCGGCCTCGAGCAGCTCGCCGAGCTGGTCGAGATCGGTCACCTCCACCTCGACGGCGAGGTCGGGGAACTGGCGCTGCACGGCGCGGAACGCCGGGACGACGCCCCCGGCGGCGATCACGTGGTTGTCCTTGACCATGGCCAGGTCGGCAAGGCCGAAGCGGTGGTTGACGCCGCCGCCACAGCGCACGGCGTACTTCTGGAGGGCGCGCCAGCCGGGCAACGTCTTGCGGGTGTCGAGCACCCGGGCGCGAGTGCCGTCGAGGGCGGCGACCCAGTGGGACGTGGCGGTCGCGACGCCGGAGAGATGGCTGGCGAAGTTGAGGGCCGTGCGCTCGGCGGTGAGCAGGCCGCGCGTGGTGCCCTCGACCACCATGACCCGGTCGCCGGCAGCCACGCGGGTGCCGTCGGGCACCCGGTCGGTGATCGCGACCTCGTCACCGAGCACGACGTGGAACGCCATCGCAGCCACCCCGAGACCCGCGACCACCCCCGGCTCGCGAGCGTTGAACGCCCCCCACGTGGTCGCCTCGGCAGGGATCGTCGCGACGCTGGTGGCGTCGAGGTCGGCGTCTCCGGGAAGGTCCTCCCGCAGCGCCCGGACGACATGGTCGAGCACCTCGTCGGGGTCGAGGCCGGCGGCCCGGACCTCCTCGCGCAGTGCCGTCGGAGCCGGGTGGAACCTCATCGAGCATCGCCTCCGTCAGTGGCCGGCCGTGGATGGAACGACGTGACCGGCCGGCTGTCCTCGAGCCTGATGTCGACGTGGCCGGACCACGCGTCGTCGTCACGCTGGGGGAAGTCCTCGCGCCAGTGGGAGCCGCGGGTCTCCTCACGCAGCAGGGCCGCGGCAGCCAGCGCCCGGCTGACCGTCAGCAGGTTGGTGGTCTCCCAGCTGTCCGGCCCCGGCTCCTGGTGCCGCTCCGAGGCCAGCGCGTCGAGGTCGCCGACGGCCTCGCCGAGACCCTCCGCTGTGCGCAGCACTCCGACCTCGGCCGTCATCACCTCCTGCACGTGGGGCCGGACCGTTCCGGGCACCAGCCCCGGTGTCCGCCGGTCGTGGGCCGGCTCTGACCAGGCGCGCAGCTCACCGGGCAGGACCTCGGCGATGCGCCGCGAGAACACGAGCCCCTCGAGCAGCGAGTTGGAGGCCAGCCGGTTGGCGCCGTGGACGCCGGAGCACGCCACCTCGCCGGTGGCGTAGAGGCCGGGCAGGTCGGCGCGGCCCCACAGGTCGGTCGCGACCCCGCCCGAGACGTAGTGCTGGGCCGGCGCGACCGGGATCAGCTCGGTCACCGGATCGACACCGTGGGAGCGAGCCGTGGCCAAGATGGTGGGGAACCGGCGCTCCCAGAACTCCTGCCCGAGGTGCCGTGCGTCGAGCCACAGGTGGGGCTTGCCCGACTCGTTCATCCGCCGGGTGATCGCCTTGGCGACCACGTCGCGGGGTGCGAGGTCCTCGAGCGCGTGGACGCCCGCCATCACCCGGTCGCCGTCCCAGTCGACGAGGAAGGCGCCCTCGCCGCGCACCGCCTCCGAGATCAGGGGTTGCTGCCCCTGCGAGTGGGGGCCGAGCCACATCACGGTGGGGTGGAACTGCACGAACTCGAGGTCGCGCAGCGTGGCACCGGCGCGCAGCGCGAGCGCCATGCCGTCGCCGGTGGCGACCGAGGGGTTGGTGGACTGGGAGAACACCTGGCCGAGCCCGCCGCTGGCGAGCACCACCGCACGGCAGAGCACTCGACCCACCCCGTCGACCTGGCCCTCGCCGAGGACGTGCACGGTCACTCCGGCGACCCGACCCTCGTCCGAGGTGAGGAGGTCGACCGCGAGCGCGTGCTGGATGACCTCGATCTCCGGGGCCTTCTCCACGGCGGCGATCAGGGCCCGCTGGATCTCCGCACCGGTGGCGTCGCCGCCGGCATGGGCGATCCGGTCGCGGTGGTGGCCGCCCTCACGGGTCAGCGACAGTACGCCGTCGTGCTGGTCGAAGACCGCGCCCCAGCTGATCAGCTCGTGGACGGCGTCGGGACCCTCGTTGACCAGGATCCGGACCGCCTCGCGGTCACAGGCGCCGGCGCCGGCGACCAGGGTGTCGTGCTCGTGCTGGTCCGGGGTGTCGCCCGGCCCGAGCGCGGCCGCGATCCCGCCCTGGGCCCACTGGGTCGAGCCGGCGCTCAGCACGTCCTTGGTGATCACCAGGATGCGGTCGACCTGGCCGTAGAGCCGCAGCGCAGCGGTCAGGCCCGCGATGCCGGACCCGATGACGACCACGTCGGCGCGGGTCGTCCAGCCGGGTTCCGGCGCCTCGAGGCGCGAAGGGATCATCCGCTGATGATGTCACCGCGGGTGAGACGGGAGTCGCCGTAGGTCTCGGCCGGGTCGAGGCCGGTGGCCAGGATCCGGTTGTCGGCGTCGACGAAGACCACGTGCGGCGCGAAGCCCTTCGCCTCCTCGGTGTCCATCTGGCCGTAGCCGATCAGGATCACCACGTCACCGGGATGCACCAGCCTGGCCGCCGCTCCGTTGATGCCCAGCACGCCGGAGCCGCGCTCGCCGGCGATCGTGTAGGTCTCCAGCCGGGCCCCGTTCGTGACGTCGACGATGTGCACCAGCTCGCCGGGCAACAGGTCGGCGGCGTCGAGCAGGTCCTCGTCGACGGTGACCGAGCCGACGTAGTGGAGGTCGGCCTGGGTCACCGTCGCGCGGTGGATCTTGCTCTTCATCATGGTGCGCAGCATCAGCGTCTCCCGAGGGTGAGGTCGAGGTTGTCGATCAGGCGGGTGGTGCCGACCCGTGCGGCGACCAGGATCCGGGCCGGTGTCCCCGGGGGGACGACGGCCGGCAGCTCGGCCAGGTCGGGGTCGGTGATCACGAGGTAGTCGAGGTCGACGCCCGGCGCCTGCCGCAGCTCACCTCGTGCCGCCTCCAGCGCTGCGTCGTACCCCTGGTTCGCGGCGGCGCGGGCCGCCAGGAGGCTGCGGCTCAGCGCCACCGCCTGTCGGCGCTGGTCGGGATCGAGGTAGCGGTTGCGCGAGGAGAGAGCGAGCCCGTCGTCCTCGCGCCGGGTCTCTGCGCCCACGACGTCGACCCGGAGGCAGAGGTCGGCCACCATCCGGCGGATCAGCACCAGCTGCTGGTAGTCCTTCTCCCCGAAGACGGCGACATCGGGCCGCACCAGGCCGAACAGCTTGGCCACCACCGTCAGGACGCCGCGGAAGTGGCCCGGGCGGACCGCGCCGTCGAGGATCTCGCCCAAAGGCCCCGGCGCCACCGTCACACTCCCCTCGGTCGAGCCCGTGCCGACAGAGCCGGGGTAGACCTCGTCCACGGCCGGGGCGAACACGACATCGACGCCCTCCCGCGCGCAGAGCTGCAGATCGGCGTCGAGCGTGCGCGGGTAGTGGTCGAGGTCCTCGCCCTCCCCGAACTGCATCGGGTTGACGAAGATCGAGGCAACGACGCGACCCGATGGCCCCACCTCGGCACGGGCGCGTGCCAGCAGGCTGGCGTGGCCCTCGTGGAGCGCGCCCATGGTCGGCACCAACGCGATCCGACCGCTGCCGCCGAGCAGGTCGGCGAGCTCACCCCGGGTGGACGCGACGACCGGTCCGGTCATCGGCGAAGGCGGGCCCGGCCCGGCGCCGCGGCCTGGTCCAGCAGCCGCCGGATCTTGACGGCCCGGATCGGCAGCAACCGGCCGTCGGTGACCACGCGGTCCAGGGTGGCCCGGGCCATCGCGACGTAGGACGGGAGCGTGTCCGGCGCCTGGTCCGCGACCTCGGCGAGGTGGCCGCGCACGGTCTCGACGTCACCGCGCACGATCGGGCCGGTGAGGGCGGCGTCGCCCAGGTCGAGCGCGTTGTCGAGGGCCGCCTGCAGCAACGGCCGCAGGGTGTCGGCGGGCTGGTCGACGCCGGACGCCGAGAGCAGCTCCATCGCCTCGGTGACCAGGGTGACCAGGTGGTTCGCGCCGTGGGCCAGGCCCGCGTGGTAGAGCGCGCGGCGCTCCTCGGGGACCCAGACCGCTCGGCCGCCGAGGTCGGCGACCAGACGCTCCGCGAGCTCGCGCTCGTCCTCACCCACGGTCACGCCGTACACGCAGCCGACGAGCCGCGGCAGGTCGACGTCGGTGCCGGTGAAGGTCATGGCGGGGTGCAGCGCGACCGGGCGGGCGCCCACCGCGGCGGCGGGCTCGAGCACGGCGAGGCCGTGACGGCCAGAGGTGTGGACGACGAACTGGCCGTGGTGGATGGCGCCGCTGGCGGCCAGCATGGACACCACGTTGTTGAGCATGTCGTCGGGGACGGTGAGCAGCAGGAGGTCGCAGTCGCGGGCGACCAGCGACGGCTTCTCGGTGGCGACGCCGGGCAGCAGGGCCGCGATCCGGGCACGGGAGGCATCAGCCTCGCCGGCTGCGGAGACGATCTCGTGGCCAGCGGCGCGCAAGGCGGCAGCGAGGACGGCGCCGACGCGGCCGGCGCCGACGACTCCGACCCGCAGTGACTGCTGCGGGGGCACGGGAACGGACGTGCTGCTCATGGTCGAACCTCTCGTTTCGGTCCCTCCGCCATCCACCCCGGCGTGCTGGGTGGACCGGTACGGGTACCAGACGATTGCTTCGTGCTCAGTGAACATCGAGGCTAGTGGTCGCGCTTCCCACTGGGAACCGTCCCCCGGAGTCGGGTAGGTCACATCCGGGCTCTGGAAGGATGCCCGGCATGGAGACCCGCCGCCGTCGTGTCGTGGCACTGCTGGCGGGCGGCACGGGGGCCCGGATCGGTTCCGCGGTGCCCAAGCAGCTGCTCGAGGTGGGCGGGGTGACGCTGCTCGAGCACGCGTTGGGCGCCTTCCACTCCCACCCCGCGGTCGACGCGATCACCATCGTGATGGCGCCCGACCATCTCGACGCGGCCCGCGCGATCGTCGAGCAGGGCGGGTACGCCGAGAAGGTGACCGAGGTCGTGGCGGGTGGTCGCACCCGCAGCGACAGCACCGTCGCGGCGCTGGCCACGCTGGGCGAGGAGCCGTGCCTGGTGCTGGTCCACGACGCCGCCCGCCCCCTGGTCACCGCGCGGATCATCAGTGACTGCTTCGAGGCGCTGGCGGCGTACCCGGTGGTGAACGTGGCGATCGACACCGCCGACACGATCGTCGCCGTCGATGCGGCCGGCCGCGTGCTCGACACCCTCGACCGGGCATCGCTGCGTCGGGTGCAGACCCCGCAGGGATTCCGGTCAGAGGTGCTGCGCGAGGCCTACCGGCTCGCGGCCGCCGACCCCGACTTCACCGCCACCGACGACTGCGGCGTGGTGATGCGCTACCTGCCCGCGGAGCCGGTGGTGGTCGTGGCCGGGGACGAGCGGAATCTGAAGGTCACCACGCCGGTCGACCTGCAGGTCGTGGCCGCGCTGCTCGCCGACGGGGCCATCTAGGATCAGGCCATGCCCGACCCCCAGCCCACCCGGCGCCTCGTCCTCGTTGCGGGCACGGGTCGTTCCGGCACCAGCACCCTGGTCGGTGTGCTGCAGCGGCACGGGTTCCACGTCCCGTTGCCCGAGGTGGAGACCGACGACAGCAACCCCCGGGGTTTCGGTGAGCCGCGCTGGGTCGTCGACCTCCACGGCCGGCTGCTGCGCAGGGCGAAGGTGCAGGTCGCCGACTCGCGACCCGCGGCGTGGGAGATGGCCGCCGCCGTCGCGGCGGACGATGCGGTGCGCGCCCGGGTGCGCGGCTGGCTGGAGGAGCAGTTCGGTGTCGCCGACCAGCTGGTCGTCAAGGACCCCCGCAGCCTCTGGTTCCTGCCCCTGTGGACGGAGGTCGCCCGCGAGATGGGCATCGAGCCGTCCTTCGTGACGATGCTGCGGCCGCCGCCGGAGACCGTCGGCAGCCGGCGCAGCTACTACAACCGCCAGCTCGAGGACCCGCACGGCATCGCCTCCTGGCTCAATCTGATGACCGGCACCGAGCACGCCACCCGCGGGCTCCACCGCAGCTTCGTGCGGTACCACGACCTGCTCGACGACTGGCGTCCCGTGGTCGAGCGACTCTGGAGCTGCAACGGGCTCGGCGACACCCCGCCGGTTCCCAGCGAGGATCCGGGCGCGTTCATCGACCCGGGCCTGCGCCGGATGCGGCTGACCTGGGAGGACCTCGAGCTCCCCGCCCGCCTGGAGGCCCTGACCCTGGAGGCCGCCACCGCCCTCGACGCGCTGGCCGCCACCACCGGCGTCGAGGACCGCGAGCTCCACACGCGGCTCGACCGGGCTCGCGCGTCGTACGCCGCCTACTACGGAGAGGCAGAGTCGGTGGCCCACTCCTCCGTCATCGCCGCTCGCCAGACCGGTCGCTCCGGTCCTGCGACCAGCCGAGGCCCGCGGGCCACCGCCGCCACGTCCGGCCGCTCGTGGCAGCGCGGAGTCGCCGAGACAGTGCGCGCCACGGTGCCCGCGAAGCTCCGACAGCGGCTGCGTCGCCCCGTGAGGGGGAGCTGAGATGCCTCGGCTCAGCGTGGTGGTGCCGGCGTACGAGGTGGCGGACTGGCTCGATGAGGCCGTCGACAGCATCCTCGACCAGTCCTACCGGGACCTCGAGGTGATCATCGTCGACGACGGGTCGACCGACGGCACCGGCGAGCTCGCCGACCGGATCGCCGACCGCGACTCGCGGGTGGAGGTGATCCACCAGGCCAACTCGGGGCTCGGCGCGGCCCGCAACGTCGGGGTCGGCCACGCGTCCGGCGAGTTGCTGGCGTTCGCCGACAGCGACGACCTGGTCACGCCCGGGGCCTACACGCGACTCGTCGGGTCGCTGGACGCGTCCGGTTCGGACCTCGCCATCGGTGCGGTGCAACGACTGCGCGGCACCGAGACGTTCATGACGCCGCTGATGCGCACCAACCACGAGCAGCCGCTCGTCGGTGTCCGGATCGACGACGCTCCGCTGCTGCTGGCGGACGTCTTCGCGTGGAACAAGGTCGTGCGCCGATCGTTCTGGGACGCCCACGGGCTGGGGTTTCCCGAGCGGGTGCTCTACGAGGACCAGCCGGCGTTGACCCGGGCGCTGGTCCACGCCCGGATCGACTCGCTGGTCGAGCCGGTCTATCAGTGGCGGGTGCGCGACGACGGGTCCTCGATCAGCCAGCAGCGCGGCGAGCTCCGCGACCTCGCCGATCGGCTGGCGACCAAGCACTGGTCACTGGACACGGTGCGCGACCACACCACCGAAGCCACCCGGCAGGTGTTCGTGCGACGGGTGCTGCCGATCGACATGTGGGAGTACTTCCGGGCCGTCCCCGGCGCCACGGACGACTACTGGGCGCTGTTGTGCGACGGCGTGCGCACCCTGTGGCACACCGACGACGTCCCGTTCGAGCTCACCGCGCTGCCGCTGCGGCAGCGGATCATGGGCTGGCTGGTCGGCCGCGACGCGCGCCGCGATCTCGAGGAGTTCCTGGTGTGGCTGGATGCCCAGCCCACGCCGCTGCCCACGCGTGAGGTCGGCGGACGGGTCGTCGTCGACCACCCGTTCGCCGACCATCCGGAGCTGCCCCCGGAGCTGCTCACGCCCTGAGCAGGCTTGCTACCCGAGGAGTCCCTCGGACTCCAGGAAGTCACGCGCGACGTCCTCGGCCTTCTCACGGTCCACGGCCACCCGGCCGTTGAGCTCGGTGAGCTTCTCGGTGGTCAGCGCCGCCATCAGCGGGTTGAGGACGTCGGCCAGATCCCCGTGGGCGTCGAGGAACTCGGTGCTGACCGCCGGGACCAGGTTCTGGGCCGGCTGGATCTGCTGGTCGTCCTCGAGGACGACCAGGCCCTGCGACTCGAGGGTGCCATCGGTGGTGCTGGTCTCACCCAGCTCCGCCTCGCCGTCGAGGACGGCCTGGTAGGTCTGGTCGCTGGCGTAGCCGAGCGGCAGCACCTCGGTGATGTCGATGCCGTACTCGTCGGACAGACCACCTTCACAGTCGAGCCGGCCCTCGCAGTCGGGGGCCGCGGCCAGCGTGACCGTCATGCCCTCGAGGTCGGAGAGCTGGGTGACGCCCTCGGAGTCGGAGAACTCCTGGGTCACGAAGAAGGCGTTGGTATCGGTCGCCGGGGAGACGTCCAGCAACGAGATCCCGGCCGACTCGAGGAGGTCGGCGCCGTCGGCGGCGAGCTGCTCGCCGTCGCCGGCCTCGAACGGCTCGGCCTTGGCGCCGTTCTCCCGGGCGTTGAGGAAGTTGACGATGCCACCGACGTACTCGGGGACGATGTCGACGCTGTCGGGGAAGGTCGGCATGTAGCCGTCGCGCGAGTCGACGAGCTTCACGTCAGGCTCGTAGCCGGCGTCCTCCAGCAGCAGGGTGTACATCTCGGCCATCAGCGCCGCCTCGGGGAAGCTCTGCCCTGAGATCGACACCGGACCGCCCGACGACTGGGCCGGGTCGCCCTCGCCGTTGTCGTCGGCGGCGAGGTCGTCACCGGCACACCCGGCAAGGACGAGGGAGCCGACGGCCAGAGCCGCGGCGAGAGAACGTCGGAGAGTCATGGGTCTACCTTCTGTGTCCCGCGACCCTGGGCCGCGCGTGTCCGGTTGGCGGGAGATCCCCGCTAGCCGCCGGCGGAGCCGGCTGCGGGATCCAGCGTACGGCGCTCCTCGGCTATTTCCTCCACACGTTCGGGTGACGAACCGTCGGGTGGCGTCACCGACCGCTGTACCAACGCCGCCACCAGCTCCAGGACCAGCGCCACCGCGGCCACCACCACCGCACCAGCGATGCCCTTGCCGTAGTTGGTCCGGAAGAAGCCGTCGGTGATCACCCGGCCGAGGCCGGGGCCGGCGACCAGCGCCGCAATGGTCGCGGTCGCCCACACCTGCACCAGCGCGAGGCGTACGCCGGAGACCACGAGCGGCAGCGCCAACGGCAGCTCGACCCGGAAGAACTGCTGGGGGCCGGTCATGCCCATGCCGACCGCGGACTCCTTCACGTCGGGGGCCACCTCGCGGACCGCGACATAGGAGTTGGTGATGATCGGCGGCAACGCGAACAGGGCGAGGGCGATCAGGGTCGCCAGCCCGGCCCGGCCGTAGGGGCCGAAGTCACCGCGGCCGGGGAAGTCGAAGGTGACCAGGAGCGCGAGCAGCGCGAAGGTCGGCACCGCGCGCCCGACGTTGCTGATGTTGATCGCGAGGAAGCCGCCGCGGCCGAGGTGGCCGAGCCACAACGCGAGCGGCAGGCCGATCGCGGCCGCGAGGGCGAGCGCGGTGACGCTGAGCAGCAGCTGCTGCAGCATCAGCTCGAGCATGCCGCCGTTGCCGGTCCAGTTCGCGGCGGTGGTGAGGTAGTTCCAGGCGTCGCCGAGGACCGTCATGTCGTCACCCCTCGCGTCCAGGGGGTCAGCATTCGTTGTGCCAGCACCAGCACCACGTCGAGCAGGACCGCCAGCAGGACGCACAGCACGGCGGCGGCGAGCAGCTCGGCCCGGAAGTTGGTGTTCACGCCGTCCTTGATCAGGTTGCCGAGACCGCCGAACGCGACGAGGGAGCCGACGGTGGTGAGAGCGACGGTGGAGACGGTGGCGACGCGCAGACCGGCCATGATCACCGGCAGCGCCAGCGGCAGCTCGATGCGCAGCAACAGCTTGCCGGCGCCGTACCCGAGGCCGGTCGCTGACTCACGCACGTCCTCGGGCACCGCTCGCAAGCCCTCCAGCATGCTGCGGACCAGGATCGTCAGCGCGTAGAGCCCGAGGCCGATCACGACCGTGGTCGGGCTGAGGCCCGTGAACGGGACCAGCAGCGGGAACAGCGCCAGCGAGGGGATCGTGTAGAGGCCGGTGCTCACGCCGAGGATGGTGGACTCGAGCCGCGGGTAGCGCCGCGCGAGCAGTGCCAGCGGAAACGCGATCGCGATGGCGAACGCCACTGCGGCGACCGTGATCCAGACGTGCTCGACGGTCGCCTCGACGAGGTCGGACCGGCGGTCGGTGAGGTACTGGGCGCAGAACCACTCGTTGGTGACCCGGCTGTAGCAGGACGGCTCGACGGCCCCGGGCAGGACGCTGGGCAGGACACCGGGCGCGGGTAGGGTCACGCGCATGGACGTTACCGCCAGCGGTCCGGACGCGACGCCGATGATCCGACTGACGGGTGTCGGGAAGACGTTTCCCGACGGCACCGTGGCCGTCCACGAGCTCGATCTGTCGGTCGCCGCCGGCGAGATGGTCTGCCTGGTCGGCCCCTCGGGCTGCGGGAAGTCGACGACGTTGAAGATGATCAACCGGCTGATCGAGCCGACATCCGGCACCATCGAGCTGGACGGTCGCGACGTCACCCACGGCGATCCCGTCGAGCTGCGGCGCGGGATCGGCTATGTCATCCAGCAGGTCGGCCTGTTCCCCCACCAGTCCATCGAGACCAACGTGATGACCGTGCCGATGCTCTACGGCGAGTCGAAGTCGACCGCCCGCGCGCGGGCCCACGACCTGATGGAGCTGGTCGGGCTCGACGCCGCGACGTACGCCGACCGCTATCCCCACCAGCTCTCCGGTGGCCAGCGGCAGCGGGTCGGCGTGGCGCGAGCCCTGGCCGCCAACCCGCCGGTGCTGCTGATGGACGAACCGTTCGGTGCGGTCGACCCGGTGGTGCGGGTCCGGCTGCAGGACGAGTTCCGCGCGCTCCAGCGCGAGCTCGACAAGACCGTCGTCCTGGTCACCCACGACATCGACGAGGCGGTGAAGCTCGGCGACCGGGTCGCGGTCTTCGCCGGGGGTGGCCGGCTGGCCCAGGTCGCGACTCCCACCGAACTGCTGGCGCGGCCTGCCGACGACTACGTCGCCGACTTCGTCGGCTCCACGGCCGGGCTGCGGCGACTGACCGTGACCCCGATCCACCGCGACCACCTCGAGTCGCTGGACGGCGTCAACGCCAGCGAGCTCGCGGCGGCCATCGACGTCGACTCCTCGCTCGAGGAGGCGCTGGCGGCGATGCTGCGCGACGACCGGCCGATGGTCGGCGTCAAGGACGGTGCGCAGTTCCTCGGCGTGCTGACCCCCAACGGGATCCATCGCGCCCTGCGCGCTTCGCTGGCCGACTGATCAGCTCTCGCTGGGGACCGGCACATCCCGGTGCCAGGACTCGGTGACGTACTTCGTCCTCCAGCCCATCCCCTCGTAGAGCCGGTGCGCGTGGGTGGAGGAGTCGGCGTCGACTTCCAGGCCCACTCCGGCGCGGCCACGACGGGCGGCGTCGGCGATGATCGTGCGCAGCATGCCCTTGGCTGCGCCGCGACCACGGGCCGCGTCGATCACGCCGATGTAGGAGACGTACGACGAGTCCGGACCGGTGGCGTTCTGCGAGACCGTCCCGATCAGGGCACCGACGGCGGGCGCCCTGCCCTCAGGGGCCTCGAGTCCCTCCGGGACGTCGTCGACGAGCTCGACCAGCCACCAGTGGTTCCAGCGATGGCCCGGGTCCTCACGGAGCCGGTAGAGGAACTCGGCGTAGGTCTCCTCGAACGAGTTGAAGTGGTCGGCGAACGCCTGCTCCAGCACGTCGTGGACGGCCCGCAGGTCCTCCTCGTCGGGCAACCCCTGACCCTCCCGGGCGACGAGCCGGAAGCGTGCTCCGCGCTCCTCCCACTCGTCGGGGTCGGGGACCAGCGACTCCTCGCCGTCCTCGACCGGACGGTTCATCTGCCACCACGACCGGACCTTCCGGAAACCCGCGCCGCTGAGCCAGTCCGCGTGCCGCTGGTCGCCGGCGAAGGCGCCGGTGTCGATCTGCTGGACCTCCAGCCCCCGCGCGGCCCCCACGGCGCGAGCCTGCTCGTCGGCCCAGTCGAAGAGCAGCTTCGAGCAGGCGTCGGCGACCGGCTGGTCGAGATCGCGCTCGACCACGTGGACGAACATCATCCGGCCCTTGGCGCGGTCGTGGACGCTGCCCCAGGCGCGGATCTCACCCGCGGGGTCGCGCACCACGACGTTCTCGCGCATCCGCAGCCCCGGCTCGGACACCTCGACCAGCACGTCATCGACGGACGCCCCGGCCCAGCCCCGGCCGGCGCGCTCGTGAGCGCGCAGCAGGTCGGTCAGCCGCGCGACCACGACCCGGTCGCCGGGATCCGGCGCCTCGACCTTCCAGCCGTCCAGCAGGTGCTCGGAGTCGGCGAGGATGCCGTCGGGGTCGGAGTGGAAGCGGTTGTCCTCAGGGATCACATCGGCCAATTCTGCCGCACGGCGCCGGCCGCGGTGCGGCGTGTGCCTGAGAACGCCCTATAGACCGGTCTCAGGCACACGCGGCACTGATGGGTCAGGCGTGCATCCGGCGCGGCTGGGCCTGCCACGCGGTCATCTCGGCGCGGAGGACATCCGTCTCCTGCTCGAGCTCGGTCACCCGCAGCAGTGCCTGGGCGGCCCGCTCCTCGGCCTCGGCGAGCCGGGCGGTCGTGGCGCGGTCCTGCTGCTCGGCCGCCTCGGCCCGGCGGGCCTCGGCGTTGAACTTCAGGGTCGCGTCAGCGGCCCGCTTCTGGGCCGCCGACAGGGCGACCTCGAGCTCGCCGAGGGCGTGCTCCTGGCGGTCCACACGGGACTGCATCGCGGTGGCGAAGGCCGTGTGCTCGTCGGTGCGCTGGGCAGTGAGCTCGCGGTAGGCCTGGGCCTGCGCGGCACGGTCGCGGCCGGCGTCGCGCCGGCTCTCCAGCAGCTCGCTGTGGGTGATCCGGGTGGCGGCAATGCCGAGCACCACGGCGGAGATGGCAGCGAACGCCTGGAACCAGGCGACGTTGTCGAGGAACGCCACGGTCACGAGGACCGCGGCGAGCGTCAGCAGAGACATGGCGACCGTGAGGCGCGTGGAGCGCTGTCGCCGACGAGCAGTCGGGGAAGACATGTCCCGAGGTTAGGACTCCGGGTCGTCAGAACTGACGCGACACGCTCGCTCGAGGAAGAGCGCTCCTGCGACGATCCCCACACCGGCGAGGCCGGCGACCACCGAACGCAGGATCCGTTGGTCGGCCAGCTCGGCCGGAACGCCGAGCCAGCTGAGGGCGTATCCGAAGTAGCCGCCGGCCACGAGGCCACCCACCAGGACGCACGCGCGGGCCAGCACCAGCCGGTTGACTGCCCGGTGCGGCTCGATCCGCTCCCGGCGTACGTGGAGGGCGCGATGGGTCAGGTACGCCGTCGTGCCGAGGACGGCTGCGACGAAGAGCAGCGTCAGCGGCTGCAGCCAGGGGACGACCGGCGGGTTCCCGAACCGGTCGGAGACCGGGTGGAACAACCACCCACCGACCAGTCCGGCCATGACCGAGCCGCCGACCGTCGCGACACCGGTGGGGTGCAGGTGCCCGTCCGGTGATGGCTGCTCCCCGGACGGAGGTCCGCTCACTGGATCTCGAGCACCAGGTCGTCGCGGCGGTTGACGCCTGAGCGATCCAGGGCGCCGAGGAGGTCCGCGATCGGGCCGGCGTCGGGGAGCTCGGCGTCCGGCTCGACGTCGTGCCAGGGCTGGAGCACGAAGGCACGCTGCCGGGCACGGGGGTGGGGCAGCACCAGTTCGTCGTCGCTGCGGCGATCGCCGACGACGACGAGGTCGATGTCGAGGGTGCGGGGCGCGTTGGGAACGTCGCCGCGCTCGCGGTCGAAGGCGTCCTCGACGGCCAACGCCCGGTCCAGCAGCCGGTGGGCAGCCAGGGTCGTGTCGAGCAGCAGCACCGCGTTGAGGAACGACTCGGAGCCCTCGGGGGCGTCGACCGCTTCGGTCTCGTAGACCGGTGACACGGCGGTCACCCACACGTCGGGGGTGTCCGCGATCGCCCCCACTGCTCCCTGGAGGGTCGCCATCCGCTCCCCGAGGTTGGATCCCAGAGACAGGACCGCGCGCCGGATCGGCCGCATCTCCCCGGTCAGGGTGTCGGCATCGATGATGTTCGGGTTGGGCGTTTCGGTCACGTGATGTCCCTCGCGTCTCTCCGGATCGTCAATGCCACGTCGGCGAACACTGCGTCGATGGGGGCGTCCGGCTTGTGCACCGTGACCCGCACCCATTCAACACGACCGTCCGCCAGGCAGATCCCGGCGACCCTGTGGGTCAGGGTCTCGATGAGGTCCACCGGATCGGACTCCACCGCGGTCTTCACCTGAGCCACGAGGCTCCCGTAGTCGACGGTGTCTCGCAAGTCGTCCGAGGCCGCGGCGGCGGTGGTGTCGAGGCCGAGGGTGAGATCGATCACGAACGGCTGTCCGTCGCGCCGCTCGTGGTCGAAGACGCCGTGGTGGCCGACACACTCGAGGCCGGTGATGGTCAGCTCGTCGGTCATGACTGCTCCTGGTCGAGGCGGTGAAGGACGTCGAGGGCGTCACGGCTGGCACGGACGTCGTGCACCCGGACACCCCACACGCCGCGCTGCGCCAGCAGCAGGGTGAGGGCGGTGCTCGCAGCCTCGCGGTCGTCGACCGGGCGGGGCGTTCCGTCGGGGGTGGCCAGCAGGCGGCCGAGGAACGACTTGCGGCTGCCGCCGACCAGCAGCGGGCACCCGAGCGAGGCGATCTCGTCGAGCCCGGCGACCAGCGCCCAGTTGTGCTCGGCGGTCTTCGCGAAGCCCAGCCCGGGGTCGAGCACCAACCGGTCCGGCTCGATGCCGGCCGCGCGGGCCGCCACCAGGCGGTCACCCAGCTCACGTCGGACCGCGGCGACCACACCCCCCTCCTCGTCGTACGACGAGAGCGAGGCCATCCGGTCGGCGTGGCCTCGCCAGTGCATCGCGACGTAGGTGGCCTCCGACGCCGCGACGACGTCGAGGATCTCCGGGTCGGCCAGCCCGCCCGACACGTCGTTGACGATCCGGGCACCGGCGGCGAGGGCGGCGCGGGCCACCTCGGCCCGCATCGTGTCGACCGAGACGACCGTCTCGCCTGCCAGCGCCGCGATCACCGGCACCACCCGGGCCAGCTCCTCCTCCAGCAGCGGCCGGGTCGCGCCCGGGCGCGTCGACTCGCCTCCGATGTCGAGCAGGTCCGCCCCATCGGCGAGCAACCGGCGGCCGTGCGCGATCGCCGACTCCGGGTCGGCCCAGCGTCCGCCGTCGGAGAAGGAGTCGGGGGTGACGTTGACGATCCCCATCAGCAGCGGGGCCATCGAGGTCAGCGTCTCCCGTGGATCAGCGCCAGCGCCTCCGCGCGGGTCGCCGGCTCGCGCAGCATGCCGCGCATGGCGGAGGTGATGGTGCGGGCGCCGGTCTTGCGGACACCGCGCATCGTCATGCAGAGGTGCTCCGCCTCGATCACCACGATCACGCCGCGCGCCTCGAGGATCCCCATCAGCGCCTCGGCGATCTGGGTGGTGAGCCGCTCCTGCACCTGGGGCCGCTTGGCGTAGACGTCGACCAGCCTGGCCAGCTTGGAGAGACCGGTGATCTTGCCGCTGACCGCGGGGATGTAGCCGACGTGGGCCACCCCCGTGAACGGTACGAGGTGGTGCTCGCACATCGACCACAGCTCGATGTCGCGGACCAGCACCAGCTCGTCGTGGCCCAGGTCGAAGGTCGTGGTGAGCACGTCGTCGGGCCGCTGCCGGATGCCGGCGGTCATCTCGGCGTACGCCCGAGCGACCCGGGCCGGGGTCTCGCGCAGCCCCTCTCGGTCCGGGTTCTCCCCGATCGCGGCAAGCAGCTCCCGGACCGCCGCCTCGGCCCGGGCGTGGTCGAAGGCCGGGATCTGGTCCGGATCGGGCTCCGGACAGGCGATCGGGCCGGTCATGCGGTGGTCGGCGGCTCGGGTGGCTCGGAGGTGGGCCCGCCGAGGCCGGAGCCACCGTGGAGGTCACCGCCGGCGCCGGGCGGGGTGATGACCACTCCGGCGTCCTCCTCGGCCGGCCGACCGTTGGCGCGGGCCCGTTCGCGAATCTCCTCAGGCACCTCGATCGGCGGGATCATGGAGGGGTTGCGATCGGGCGAACCGGTCCAGGCGGGACGCTGCGGCCGCAACCGCAGCGCGGTGAAGACCTCGGCCACCTCGGCCTTGTCGAGGGTCTCCTTGTCGAGCAGCGCGAGGACGAGCGCGTCCAGGACGTCGCGGTTCTCCTCGAGGATGTCGAACGCCTCCTGGTGGGCGGTGGCGATGAACATCTTGACTGCTTCGTCGACCTGCGCGGCGACGTCCTCGGAGTAGTCGCGCTGATGACCCATGTCGCGCCCGAGGAACGGCTGCGACGTGGAGTCGCCCAGCTTGACGGCGCCGAGCGTCTCGGTCATGCCGTACTGGGTGACCATGGCGCGGGCCAGGCCGGTGGCCTGCTCGATATCGTTGCCGGCACCGGTGGTCGGGTCGTGGAAGACCATCTCCTCGGCGGCCCGGCCACCCATCATGTACGCGAGCTTGTTGAGCAGCTCGCTGCGGGTCTGGGAGTACTTGTCCTCGTCGGGCAGCACCATCGTGTAGCCGAGCGCGCGGCCCCGCGGCAGGATCGTGATCTTGTGGACCGGGTCGCCGCCGGGCAGCGCCGCAGCCACCAGGGCGTGGCCGCCCTCGTGGTAGGCGGTGACCAGCTTCTCCTTCTCGCTCATCAGCCGCGAGCTGCGCTGCGGCCCGGCGATCACCCGGTCGATGGCCTCGTCGAGGCTCTCGTTGTCGATCAGCTTCTGGTTGTTGCGGGCGGTGAGCAGCGCGGCCTCGTTGAGCACGTTGGCCAGGTCGGCGCCGGTGAAGCCCGGGGTACGCCGGGCCACGCCCTTGAGGTCGATGTTGTCGGCCATCGGCTTGCCGCGGGAGTGCACCTGCAGGATCTTGTGCCGGCCCTCCAGGTCGGGGGCGTCGACGCCGATCTGGCGGTCGAAGCGGCCCGGGCGCAGCAGCGCCGGGTCGAGCACGTCGGGCCGGTTGGTGGCGGCGATCAGGATGACGCCGCCACGGACGTCGAAGCCGTCCATCTCGACGAGGAGCTGGTTGAGGGTCTGCTCGCGCTCGTCGTGTCCGCCGCCCATGCCGGCGCCGCGGTGGCGGCCGACGGCGTCGATCTCATCGATGAAGACGATGGCCGGGGCATTCTCCTTGGCCTGCTCGAACAGGTCCCGGACGCGGGAGGCGCCGACGCCGACGAACATCTCGACGAAGTCGGAGCCGGAGATCGAGTAGAACGGCACGCCCGCCTCGCCGGCGACCGCCCGGGCCAGCAGCGTCTTGCCGGTGCCCGGCGGGCCGTAGAGAAGCACGCCCTTGGGAATCTTCGCGCCCACCGCCTGGAACTTCGCGGGTTCCTGGAGGAACTCCTTGATCTCGCCGAGCTCCTCGATGGCCTCGTTGCAGCCGGCCACGTCGGAGAAGGTGGTCTTCGGCATGTCCTTGGTGATCAGCTTGGCCTTGGACTTGCCGAACTGCATGACCCCGCGGCCGCCGCCGCCCTGCATGCTGTTCATCAACCACAGGAAGACCAGGACGATCAGCACGAACGGCAGCGCGAAGCCGAGGATCTGGCCGAGCACGCTGGGCCGGGCCACCTCGGTCGTGTACTTGTCGATCTCGCCGGCCTCGATCTGGTCCTCGACCTGCGTCTCGATGTCGGCCTGGGTGTCGGTCAGCCAGTAGGTCATCACCTGGTTGCCGCCGTCCCGCTCGACGCCGTCGTCGAGGGTCGCCTCGATGATCTGGTCGCCGTCGATGAACTTGATCTCCGAGACCTCGCCGGCCTCGATGTACTCGATCATCCGGGAGGTGCTGATCTCCTCGGACTCACCGGTGGGTACGAGGTACTGGAGGGCGAGCAGGACGCCGGTCACGGCGAGGATGCCGATGACCCAACGATTGAGCAGGATCCGCTTCACGTATTTCTCTTCGGCTCAGTTTCGGCAAGGGGACGGGACAGGCGTCCATTCTCGCAGGCCCGCCCAACGGGGACGACGTGGCTCAGGAGTAGACGTGGGGGGCGAGAGTGCCGATGTCGCGCAGGTTGCGGTACTTCTCGCGGTAGTCCAGACCGTAGCCGACCACGAACTCGTTAGGGATGTCCCAGCCGACGTACCGGACGTCGACCGGCATCTGGAGGGCCTCGGGCTTGCGCAGCAGGGTGCAGATCTCGACGCTGGCCGGTTCACGGGAGGCCAGGTTCGAGGTCAGCCAGGACAGGGTCAGCCCGGTGTCGATGATCTCGTCGACGATGACGACATGGCGACCGCTGATGTCGGTGTCGAGGTCCTTGAGGATCCGGACCACGCCGCTGGACTTGGTGCCGGAACCGTAGGAGGAGATCGCCATCCAGTCCATCTCGATGTGGCGGTTGAAGCTGCGTGCCAGATCGGCCATCACCATCACCGCGCCACGCAGGATGCCGACGATGAGCAGGTCTTCACCCTCGTAGTCCCGCTCGATGTCACGGGCCAGCTCGGCCAGTCGCTCCTGGATCTGCGCCTCCGTGTAGAGGACGTTGATCAGGTCGTTCTCCAGGTGGGACGCATCCATGCCCCAGAGCCTAGGGGTCGGTCAGGGCTTCAGCGCCAGCAGCCTCCGGGCGGACCCCACGGGCGGCTCGCTCCACGAGGGACGTCGCGCGCGTACCGCCCGCCCTGGTCGACCACCGGACCCTGATCAGGGGGTGGACCGGTGTGGCCGGGAGGAGCCACGGGTCCGGCGGGGCCGGGTGGTGCCAGGACGAGCGGAACGGTGCTGCGCAACAACTTCTCCGTCGGGGGGCCGGAGCACGGTCCGGGGGGCCGTGACCGCACACCTATCGTGTCCAGCCGGAACCGGACTGTCCCCGATTTGATTGAAAATGGCCCGAACGGGTCAGGCCGGACCAGCCACTCGGATGAAGCTCACCCAGCCGTCCACCCGGGTCGCCCGGAGGTGTCCCGGCAGATCGACCCACCGCTGGCCGTGCCAGTTCCCCATCAGCTCGTCGACGGCGAGGACGTGGCCGTGGGTGAGGTCGCTGGGGATGGCGCCGGCAGCCAGCGCCGCTCGCCGGAGCACCCGGAGCCGGATCGCGTCCGACAGCGGCTCCAGCGCGACGACCGGCAGGCCACGCTCACCCGCCACCTCGGCATAGGTCACTGCGGCGAGGTCGTCGAGGGCGGCTACGTCGGCCTGCAGCTGGGTGGCGGTGCGCGCCAGCGCGGCCGCCACCCCCGGCCCCAGCTCGCGCTCGAGCATCGGCATCACGAGAGTCCGGATCCGGGAGCGGGTGAACGCGGGGTCGGCATTGTGGGGATCGGTCCACACGTGGAGGCCGTCAGCCGCGCAGGCGGCCTCGGTCTGGGCGCGCGTGACGTCCAGCAGCGGCCGCCGGAACCGGTCGAAGGAGTGCCTCATCCCCGCGATCGAGCGGCCACCACTGCCCCGGGCGAGCCCGAGCAGCACGGTCTCGGCCTGGTCGTCGCGGGTGTGCCCGAGCAGTACGACGTCGGAGGCGAACCGCTCCGCGACCTGCTCGAGCACCGCGTAGCGGGCCTCGCGTGCGGCCGCCTCCGGCCCCTGCCCGCTGGCCTCGACCTGGACCCGGACCGACACGGTCTCGTCGGCGCCGATGCTCACCATCTGCGCGACCACCGCCTCCGCCCGCTGGCCGGACCCCGGTTGGAGGCCGTGGTCGACGGTGACCCCGATGACCCGCCCGGGGCGGTCACGGGCCTCGAACACGGTGGCCGCCAGCAGGGCCAGCGAGTCGGCGCCCCCGCTGCACGCGACGAGCACCGGGTGGTCGGTGACGTCGACCAGGGCCCGGCGTACGGCGAGCCGGACGGCGGCAAGACCCCTGTCCAGACTCATCGGCCCGGGTTGGTCACAGGACTCGGGTGACCCACGCAGCCGGGTCGGCGATCTCGGCCTTGGACGGAAGGTTCTCGGGGCGTTCCCAGACCGCGTTGAAGTCGGCCATGCCGACCTTGTCGACGACGCCGCGGACGAAGACGGCACCGTCTCGGTACTGGGCCATCTTCGCGTCGAGCCCCAGCGCCTTGCGCAGGAAACGGTCCAGGATGCCGATGCCCTGGCGACGCTTGTTGAACGAGCGGCGGATGGCGGCGACGCTCGGGATCACCTGGGGTCCGACGCCGTCCATGACGACGTCCGCGTGTCCCTCGAGCAGGGACATGAAGCCGGTGACGCGGTCGAGGATCTCCTTCTGGGCGGGTGTCCCGAGGAGGTCCATCACGCTGCCGTCGCCGCCTCGGACGGCCTGCGAGATCCGCTTGAGTCCGTCCTCGAGCAGGCCACCCGGGTCGAGGGTGTCGGCGAGCTCCTCAACCTGGGCGTAGAGGTGGTCGCGCATCCACGGGACCGCGGTGAACTGCACCCGGTGGGTCTCCTCGTGCAGGCAGACCCAGAGCCGGAAATCGGTCGGGTCGGCGCCGAGCTCACGCTCGACATGGACGATGTTCGGGGCGACCAGCAGCAGCCGTCCGGAAGGGTCGTGGAAAGGATCGAACTGACCGAGCACCTTCGAGGCGAGGAAGCCGAGGAGCAGCCCGACCTCGCCCCCGGTGACCTTGGAACCGACGGCGTGCGCGAGCCCGCTCGGCGGCCCCTTCTTCTCGGACAGCTTCTCCATGATGGGCCCGAGCATCACCTCGAACGCCTCGGTGTTGGCCCGCACCCAGCCCTGGCGATCCACGACCAGCACCGGCGCGGTCCGCTCGGCGGCGGCGAGCCCGGTGAACTCGCGCACCAGGCCGGTGGAGCGCTCGGCGCCGGCCCGCAGCTCGGCCACGGCCGCCGCAGCCTCGTCGGGGGACACGACCGGTCCCGGTCCTGCGACACGGCCCCCGAGGGAGACCGCGACCTCCCAATCGACCATGGCGCTCATGGGTCGACCCTAGCCGGGCACGACGAACCTCGATCGAGCGCGACCCGGCCTGCGGCGTACGCCGTCAGCGCGAGCAGCGGCAGGCGCCGAGCGCGCCGGCGAGGTTGTCGAGGTCCTGTTCGGCGTCGAGTCCGTCCAGCGGCTTCACCCGGTCGGCGGCGAGCACGAAGGCGAGCGGCGTGCCGGTCTGGTCGGTGGCGAAGCCGGCGAGGGCGGTGACGCCACCGAGCGTGCCGGTCTTGGCACGGACCCGGCCCACACCGTCGCGAGGCGCCTGGTCGAAGCGGAAGGCCAGCGACCCGGTGAACCCGGCAACGGGCAGGCCGGTGAGGGAAGCACGCAGGTCGGGCCGATCGGATCGCGCCGCGACCCGGAGCACCTCGATCAGCGTGGCCGGGCGGAGCCGGTTGTCGCGCGACAGCCCACTGCCGTCCCGGATCACCGCCCCGGCAAGCGGCACTCCGAGACCCGACAGGGTCCGCCGGATGCCCTGCGCGCCCCCGGCGAAGGAGCCGTCGTCGAGCACCGCGAGACCGACGTGGCGGGCCAGCACCTCCGCCCCCTCGTTGTCGCTGACGGCGAGGACCAGCTCGGCGATCTCCGAGACCGGCGGACTGGTGACCCGGGCCAGCTCCCGGGCTCGACCGGGGGCGCGGGCGGCACGCGGCTCACCCTGGACCCGGATCCCCGCGTTCTGCAGCGCAGCCGCGAACGCCACGGCGGCATCGGCGGCGGGATCGGCGACCCGGTTGGACGCGTCGGCGGAGATGCCCTCGTCGACCCAGAGCGCGCCGATCGGCGAGACGATGTCGTCGGGCACGTAGTCGGCACGCCAGAACGGGTTGTCGGCCGGGCCGGTGAACAGCGAGGCGTCGTAGCCGAGCCGCACCGGCCGCTTCGCATCGCCACGCCGCCGCAGCGCGGCGGCGGTCCGCTTCGCCAGCGTGGTGACATCCGCCCGCGCCGGACGGTCGCCGGCGTCACCCGGGGTCCGTCGTAGCAGCGGGTCCCCGCCGCCGACCAGCGTCACCGTGCGTCCGCGCGCGACGACCGTCGTCGCGAACGTGTGTTCGGGTCCGAGCGCCGCCAGCGCCGCGGTCGTGGTCAACAGCTTGAGCGTCGATGCGGGCGTGAACGAGCCCTTCCCCTCGCCGTACGCCGGAGCGGCGGGGCCGGTCAACGGCGCGACCGCGACGTGGAAGGAGCGGCGCAGGTCAGGGTCGGTGAGCGCGGGCGCGACCGTGCGGCGCACGGCGGGCAGGAGCAGCCGACCCCCGCTCGCCGGTCGGGCCACCGCCGCCGGCTCCGGGAGCTCGGGCACGTCGATGCCCTCTGGAGGCGCGACTGCGGCCGGTTCGGTGACCGGGTCGGGGCTCTCGGCCACCAGCCACCGGTCGACCAGGTCGTAGTGCCAGGCCGCCGCGCCGCCGCCCACGAGGACGAGAACCAGCAGCATCGACAGCCAGACACCGCGGTGTCCGTCGCGCTTTCCCACCACTGACCCCTTCCCCGGGTGCATGTTCGGGCCATTGTGCGGGACACTGGTACCGGACCGGACCAACCGGTCGCTTTGGTGGAAGGACAGCGACGTGCGCGAGTTCGACGTAGTGGTGGAGATCCCCAAGGGGGAGCGCAACAAGTACGAGGTCGACCACGAGAGCGGGCGGATCAGGCTCGACCGGATGCTCTTCACCTCCACGGCCTATCCGGCCGACTACGGATTCATCGAGCACACGCTCGGCCAGGACGGGGATCCGCTCGACGCGCTGGTGATCCTGCAGCAGCCGACTTTCCCTGGTTGCGTGATCTCCTGCCGCGCGATCGGCATGTTCCGGATGACCGACGAGGCCGGCGGCGACGACAAGGTGCTGTGCGTCCCCACCCTCGACCCGCGGCTGGAGCACCTGCGCGACATCAACCACGTCTCCAAGTTCGACCGGCTGGAGATCCAGCACTTCTTCGAGGTCTACAAGGACCTCGAGCCCGGCAAGTCCGTCGAGGGCGCCGACTGGGTCGGCCGTACCGAGGCCGAGGCCGAGGTCGAGGCCTCGTTCGAGCGGGCCAAGGGCCAAGGCGGGCACTGACCCCGCCGCCGGTTCAGTCGGCCAGCAGCTCCGGGCTGCGCAGCATCTCGCGAGGGACGCCGAACGCGTCGACCAGGTCGACCGCGATCGGCCGGACCTTGCGGCACAGGTCGCTGATCTCACGACTGATCGCCTTGGACCGGGTGGTGGAGAGCCGACCGTGCTCCATGAACCAGGCACGGTCGGTCTCGATCGTGGTCAACGCGAAGAGGTCGCACATCAGGTTGAGCGTGACCTTCATGTCACCCTCGGGCAGGGTCGCGATCTTGTCGAGGAACGCCTCGAGGACCAGCCGCTCGACGTGGGCATTGGCGGCGGCGATGACGTGGTCCTGCACGCGTGAGAACACCACGCCGGTGTTCATCCCCTGGTCGACCCCCCGCTTGAGGCGGCGCGCGACGCCGCCCAGCATGTGTTCCTCGCGGAACCGCAGCATCATCCGGTGGTAGTTCGGGTCGAGCAGACCGGCCTCCTGGTCCCACTCGTCGCCGCCCGGGAGGACGTCGCGGACCCGCTCGATCAGCTTGTGCACCGAGGTCTTCTCGATGATGGTCTCGACCGCGAGCCCGGCGACGAAGCGGACCATGCCGAACTGGTCCATGTCCTCGAACTCGCCGGCGTAGTCGGTGAGCAGGCCTTTGGCGACCAGCTGGAGCAGCACGTGGTTGTCGCCCTCGAAGGTCGTGAAGACGTCGGTGTCGGCCTTGAGTGCGGCGAAGCGGTTGGCGGCGCGGTAACCCTGGCCCCCGCAGGCCTCGCGGCACTCCTGGATGGTGCGGGTGGCGTGCCAGGTGCCGAGTGCCTTGGTGCCGGCGGCACGTGACTCGAGCCGGCGCCGCGACTCCTCACCCGCCTCGACGCCCGAGAAGACGTCGTGCAGCTGGTCGGCCGCGACCTCCTGCGCGAAGTGCAGCGCATAGGTGCGCGCCAGCAGGGGGAACAGCCGCCGCTGGTGCAGGCCGTAGTCGAGGAGCAGGTCCTCCTCGGGTGGGTTGCTCGCCTCGAACTGCCGACGCCGGTCGCCGTACTTGACGGCGATGGCGAGCGCGACCTTGGCGGCGTTGATCCCGGCCCCTCCCACGCAGACCCGGCCCTGGACGAGGGTGCCCAGCATGGTGAAGAAGCGCCGGTTCTGGTTCTCGATGCTGCTCTCGTAGACGCCCTCGGGGGTCACGTCGGCGAAGCGGTTGAGGAGGTTCTCGCGCGGCACCCGCACCCCGTCGAAGGTGATCCGGCCGTTGTCGACGCCGTTGAGACCCATCTTGAGGCCGTCGTCCTCGATCGTGATGCCGTCGAGGACCCGGCCGTCCCGCCGCAGCGGTACGACGAACGCGTGGACACCGTGGCCGGTGCCGTCGACCTCGAGCTGGGCGAAGACGCAGCCGAGCTCGGCGTGCCGGGCAGCGTTGCCGATCCAGTCCTTGCGGGCCTGTGGGCCCGTCGTGGTGATGACGAACTCCTGCGTCTGCTGGTCGTAGGTCGCCACGGTGCCGAGTGCCTGGACGTTGGAGCCGTGACCCACCTCGGTCATCGCGAAGCAGCCCATCGTCGCACCCGTGATGAGGTCGCGCAGATAGGCGTCGTGGTGGCGCTGGGTGCCGAGCTGCAGGATCGCGCCGCCGAAGAGCCCGAACTGGACGCCGACCTTCACCAGGACCGAGAGGTCGCCGAAGGCGAGGGTCTCGAAGGCCGCCACCGAGGCGCCGATGTCGCCGCCGCCGCCGTACTCGGTGGGGAATCCCATGCCGGTCTGGCCGGTGGCGGCGAGCTCGACGACGAGGTCACGGACCCGGTCGCGGTAGTCGTCGGTGCTGAGCTGTTCGGCCTCCTCCAGCACCGCGGCGTGCTCAGCCAGGTTGCCGCGCACCAGCGAGCGGACCTCGGTGTAGCGGCCGTCCAGGAGGTCGAGCAGGGCGGAGACGTCGACCACCGGTTGGCGGTAGCCGGCGGATTCCGTGGTGTCGGGGCTGGTGGTGTCGGTGGCCATGACCCGACGTTACTGACCCGGCCTTCGCCCGTGTCAGGGTCGGGCGAAGAAGTTCGGAGTGGTCCAGTAGTACATCGACTCCTGCACGACGGGGCGTCCCGTCCGCGGAGCGTGGATGATCTGGCCGTCACCGGCGTAGAGAGCCACGTGGTAGATCGACGACGGGCTGCTCGAGGAACCCCAGAAGACCAGGTCGCCGGGCTGCAGGCTGCCAGAGGAGATCCGGGTCGACTGCTCGTACTGCGCGACGGAGTAGTGGGGCAACGACGTGCCGCCGGCGTTCCAGGCGCCCATCGTCAGTCCTGAGCAGTCCCAGGCGTCGGGCCCGGCGGCACCCCAGCGGTAGGGGTCGCCGATCTGGGCGCGGGCGAAGGCGACCGCAGCTGCGGCACCGCCGCTGGGCGCCGGGGGCGCAGGGGGCGCGGGCGCCGGCTGCTCGGGGGCGGGGACCGGTTGAGCCGGGGCGGGCTGCGCGGGGGCAGGTGGGCCGGATGGCGCGGGCGCCGGCTGCTGCTCCTGGTTGGGGGAAGACCCGGACGGGACGGTGTCCTCGGCGGTCTGGGCAGCAGCGGCTGCTGCTTCGGCGGCCCGGTGCTCGAGGGCGACCTGTCGCTCCTGCGCCACCGCGACGCTGATGTCCTGGAGGTCCGCGAGCTCCGCGATCAGCGCACCCTTGCGGGCGGCGATCGTCTGCGCCTCGGCGGCCGCAGCCTCGGCCGCGGCACGGGCGGAGTCGCGCGCCTTCCGGGCTTCGACCTGGCGCGCCTCCGCGTCGTCCTCGGCGACCTGAGCCTGGTCGACGGCGACCCCGGCGAGGGTCGAGGCGGCCACGAAGCCGACGTAGCGGGTGTCGAGCGCCGACTCGGCCGCCTGCATGGTGACCGTCTGCTCCATCACGGTGCCGATTCCCTCGGCCTGGACGATCGAGGAGAAGGCCGTCACCGCCGGTGACATCTCGTAGGAGCTGACCAGCGCGTCGGCGTAGGCCTGCTGCTGGCTCTGCACGTCCGTGCGCGCGATACCGGCCCGTTCCCCCGCGGCCACCGCTTCCTGCCGCGCCAGGTCGAGCCGATACCGCGCGCCGTTCCACGTCTCGGTGGCCCTGGCTGCGGCGACGGCGGACTCCTGGAGGCGCGCATTGGCGGAGGCGAGCTCGGCCTGGACCGTCGCCACGTCTCGAGCCTGGTCACGTGCGGCGGCCCGCGCGTCGCGGACCTCCTGCTGGGTCGGCGTACGCCCCTCGTCCGCCCACGCCACCGACCCCGACAACGGGGGGACCACCAGGGTCAGGACGAGGCCGAGGGCCACTCCGACTGCACGCACCACGCGTTCCTCTCGATCCGACTCATGGCCGCGGCCGGGCGGCCGGGGGGCGCCGCCGAGCCGTGGACAGGCCCCGGATGTCGGCCAGTTGCGGCCGCCTCTTGCCCGGGACACTCGCGTGACGCTAGTGCTCATCTGCCCCAAAAGGAACACAAACCCCAATAATCACAGGAGTTGCCGGCGTGTCGCCTTGCAAACTACAGGCGTGTAGTTCTAGGGATCAGTGCCGATCGGCGTCCACGGGCACGGCGGAGGTGGTCGTCGTGGGGTGGGAGGCGAGGCCATGTCGTTCGAAGACCTGTCCGCTGGCGCGGCCGCCGAGGTAGAAGGCCAGCAGCGCGATCAGGATGCCGGCCACGTCGTCGGCGATGTAGTGCCAGCCGAAGTAGAGGGTGGCCACGACGGTGATCGCGAAGTTGGCCCAGAAGATCCAGTGCAGGAGCCGGGAGCTCAGCGTGTACTGGATCATCAGCGCGACCAGCAGCGTGATCGCGCAGTGGAGGCTCGCGAAGCCGGCGGTCGACTGGACCGCTCCCTCGACGCCCTCGATCGTCACCCGGGCGCGCGCGTTCGACAGGGAGTCCATCAGCGCGGAGGTGGGGGTGCCGGCGTTGATCACGTCCTCGTACAGCCACGGCGTGAAGAAGCCGGGGCCGAGCGTCGGCAGCATGTAGTACGAGAGTGTGCCCAGGCTCCAGGCGATGCACTGCGAGGTCACGAACCAGTAGCCGTAGGAGATGTTGCGCGACCAGATCAGCCACGCGGTCAGCGCTATCGGGACCAGGGGGAGGAACCAGAGGTAGATGTAGGACAGGAAGTGAGCCGCGACGCCGGTGCCGAGCAGGCCCTGCATCACCACCCCGGGGTCGCTGCCGAAGAACAGCGCCTGGTCGATCAGGTGGAGCTCGAAGTCGTACTTCTTGTCGCCCATCACGAACGGCAGGAAGGACTTGAGGTTCCGATAGCTGACGTAGGTGATGTAGAAGCAGACCAGGCCCATCACCACCAGCGTCAGGCGCTCGCGGGTCCAGTGGGTGCGGACCCGCTCGGTGACGATCTCCCGCCACACCGTCGGGTTGCCGCGCGAGAACCACAGCACCCGCGGCAGCATGTCGGCGAGGAACGCGCCCGACAGGAGCAACGGCAGCCTCAGCCAGGAGGGGCCGAGGAAGCCTTCGGGATCGGCCAGCCGCTTGTCGAGGACGATCGCCGTGACCACTGCGAGGACACCCATGGCGACGGCGATCCCGACGAGGAGCACATACGCACGGCGATACACGTGCGCCAGTCTAGGGATCGACCATCGCGGCGACCCGCGATCGGTCCACGCGCAGCGAGACTCGCTCACCGGGTCCCGGGTGCGCCTCGAGGGAGGCGACGGCGTCGAGCTCCCCGAGACCGGGTACGTCGACGCGCAGCCGCACCTGCTCCGGCGTGAGACGCGACGACAGCACTCGCCCGGTCAGGCTGCCGTCGACGGCCACCGCGAGGGCGGAGCGACGGAGCGCGACGGCCGGGGCCGGCGGAAGACCGGCCGCCGCCAGGACCCGGGTCGCGGCGCCACCGGTGAGGACCCTGGCATAGCCGAGGAACAACGCGGTCGCGGCATCGATCGGCGCCCGCCAGACCTCGGAGATCTCGCCCTGTTGGACGATCCGCCCGCCCTGCATCACGGCCAGCCGATCGGCGACCACGAACGCCTCCTCGTGGTCGTGGGTCACCAGCAGCGCCGTCGTGCCGGCCTCGCGCAGGATCGAGCGCAGGTCGTCGGCGAGCCGGGCGCGGAGCCCGGCGTCGAGGGCCGAGAGCGGCTCGTCGAGCAGCAACAGCCGTGGCGACACCGCGAGTGACCGCGCCAGCGCGACTCGCTGCCGCTCACCCCCGCTCAGCGTGCCCGGCAGCCGGTCGCCGTACGACGGGAGCCCCACCAGCTCGAGCAGCTCCTCGACCCGGCGGTCCGGGCTCGGGTCACGACGCGAGCCCCGCTGCAGGCGGAGCGGGTAGCCGACGTTGCGGGCCACCGTGAGGTGGTCGAAGAGCTGACCGTCCTGGAACATCAGCGCGAATCCGCGGCGGTGGGTGGGGGTGCGGGCGAGGTCGGTGCCGTCCCAGGCGATCCGGCCGTCCCGGAGCGGCTCCAACCCCGCGATCGCGCGCAGCAGCGTCGACTTGCCGCAGCCGGACGGGCCGAGCACCGCGACCACCGACCCGTCGGACACCTCCAGCGAGGCGTCGCGAACAGCCAGGTCGCCGTCGAACGCGACCGACACCTCCTCCAGGCTCAGCACGTCAGAAGGCTCCCACGGAGGACACCCGGAGCCGCTCGACCAGCAGCATCACGCCGCCGGTGGCGGCGGCGAGCACGACCGAGGCGGCCAACGCCATCCCGTAGTTCATGGCACCGGGGTGGCCGAGCAGCCGGAAGATCACCAGCGGCATGGTCGGGAAGTCCGGGCGGGCCAGGAACGAGGTGGCCCCGAACTCCCCGAGCGACACCGCGAACGCGAAGCCCGCCGCCGCCAGCAGCGGCTTCCAGAGCACCGGCAGGTCCACGGTCGCCATCGCCCGCAGCGGGCCGGCGCCGAGCGAGGCCGCGGCCTGGCGCTGCCGGTCGTCGATCCCACCCAGCACCGGCACCAGCGTGCGGACCACCAGCGGCAGCGCCACCAGCGCCTGGGCGATCGGCACGAGTAGCGCACTGTCGCGCAGGTCGAGCGGCGGGCGGTCGAGAGTGATCAGGAAGCCGAAGCCGAGCGTGACGGCCGAGACCCCGAGCGGCAGCATGAAGAAGCCATCCAGGACGCCGCGGACCCGGCGCTCGACGACCGACCGGGAACGACGGGTGACCACAAGAGCGACCAGCAGTCCCGTGCCCAACGCCATCCAGGTCGCGTCGACCGCGGTGCGCAGCGAGTTGGCGAGGGCGTCGATCACGCTTACCTCGAGCGCCTGCCGGTCACCCGTGGTCGAGAGCGCGACGTAGTTGGCCACGCTCCAGCCCCCGTCCACGCGCAGCGAGCCCGACACCAGGGCGAGGATCGGCGCGGCGACGTACCCGAGCAGGAGCAGCGTGGCGACGACGGGGACGGCGTCGGTCCGCGCCAGCCTGCTGGGTCGCGCCGGTCGCCGCGAGACCGGTGCGGTGGCGCGGGTGCGACCGGCGAGGAAGAGCAGCACGCTGATGACCGCGAGCTGCAGCACCGAGAGTGCGGCGGCCGCCGGCAGGTCGAAGACCTGGACCGTCAGCAGGTAGATCTCGGTCTCGATCGTGGCGTAGCGGCTGCCGCCGAGGGTGAGCACGATCCCGAAGGCGGTGGCGCAGAAGAGGAAGACCACGCTGGCCGCCGAAACCACGGCGGGGCGCAGCGCGGGCAGGGTGACGGTGCGGAAGACCTGCGCGGGGGTCGCGCCGAGGGTTGCGGCGGCCTGGGCCGGCCGGTGGTCGAGCGACTCCCAGGCGCCGCCGACGACGCGGATCACGACAGCGACGTTGAAGAACACCAGCCCGAGCACGATCGCGGCGGGCGAGCCGTCCAGCCCCAGGAAGCCGAGCGGGCCGCCCTCGCCGAGCAGCTGCCGGAAGGCCACCCCCACCACGACCGTGGGCAGCACGAACGGCACCAGCAGCGCCGCGCGCAGGAACCGGCGCAGCGGGAAGGCCGTGCGGTGCAGGACGTACGCCGCCGGCAGACCGAGCACCACCGAGATCACCGTCCCGGAGGCCGCCGTCCAGAGGGTGAAGAACACCACCCGGCCGGTGCGGCCCCGGGTCAGCACGTCGACCACCTCGCCCGGCGCGAAGCTGCCGTCGGGCCAGAAACCGCGCGCCACCATCCCCGCGACCGGGAGCACGAAGAACGCGCTCAGCACCAGCACCGGCACCAGGGCCAGCACTCCGAGGCCGAGCAGCCGACGGGTCATGTCACCGGGTGACGAGGTCGCGCCACTGCTCCAGCCAGTCGTCACGGTTGTCGGCGATCTCGGCGGGATCTACCACGAAGGGGTCGGTGGGCCGGTCGGCGTAGGCCTCCCAGTCCGGCGGCAACGCGACGCCGTCGCGCACCGGGAAGACGTACATCGACTCCGGGAGCGCCGCCTGCGCGTCCTCACCGAGCAGGAACTCGAGGAACGCGCGGGCGCCGTCGGGGTTGTCGGCCCCGGCCAGCACCCCGGCGTACTCCACCTGGCGGAAGCAGGTGTCGAGCAGCGCCGCGGTGGTCGAGTCGCCGCCGCCCTTCGGCACGGTGAACGCCGGCGAGGAGTCGTAGGACAGCACGATCGGACGCTTGCCGTCCTCACTGCCTCCGGTGAAGTCGGTGAAGTAGGCATCGGTCCAGCCGTCGACGATCCTGGTGTCGTTCGCGAGCAGGTCCTCCCAGTAGTCCGGCCACTCCTCGCCGTACGCCGCGACGGTGGTCAGCAGGAAGGCCAGACCCGGCGAGCTCGACAGCGCCGACGGCGTCACGAAGAGGCCGTCGTACGCCGGGTCAGTCAGGTCGTCCAGCGACGCGGGCGGCGCGAGGTCGCGTTCGGCGAACCAGGCGGTGTCGACGTTGACGCACACGCTGCCGGTGTCGACCGGCACCAGCAGGTCGCCGTCGTCGCCTGGAACGACGTAGTCGGCGACGCCCTCGGGCAGCTCGAGGTCGGCGGCCTCGAACACGCCCTCGTCGAGCGCGCGGGACGCGAAGGTGTTGTCGACCCCGAAGGCGACGTCGCCGGTCGGGTTGTCGGCGGTGACCGCGAGCTTCGTGGTGAGGGTGCCTGCGTCACCGGCGGCCCGGATCTCCAGGTCGTACCCGCTCTCCTGCTCGAACTGCCGCTGCAACCGCTTCGGCAGGGAGAAGGAGTCATGGGTGACCAGGACGACGGTGCCGCCTCCGGTCTCTGCGCTCGACTCCGTGGCGGTGGGCGGGTCCTCGCTCGCCGTGAGGCTGCAGGCCGAGAGGACGGTGGCCAGAGCGAGCGTGCTGACGACATGACGCATGTGGTGACTCCCTACGCCGGTCTGAACCGGATCAGGTTCGGAGGGTCTGCGGTCGGTCCCGCACTCTCAGCCCGTGTGCACGGGCTCCCCTGTCTGTACGACGCCACCCTAGCGACCCGACCCGACGACCCGACATCTGCGGTGCGACACCGCCAACGGGCCCGATCGACGTCAGTGGGCCAGCGGCGTGATCTCCCCCAGTCGCCGGAGCTTCTCGGGGTTGCGCAGCACGTAGAGCCCGGCGACCAGGCCCTCCTCGAGGTGAAAGGTGATGACAGAGTCGAGCTCACCGTCGACGCTGAGCGCCAGCGCCGGCGCGCCGTTGACTGCGATCAGGTCACCTGCGACCGGGCCCCTGCTGACGCCGGCAAGGAACCGCAGCGTCTTGTCGCGGCCCAGGATCGGACGCAGCGCCGCCTGCTTGTGGCCACCGCCGTCGGTGACGAGGACGACGTCCGGTGAGAGTACGTCGAGCAGCGACTGGACGTCGCCGGTGGCCGCGGCGGCCAGGAACCGCTCGATGACGCGGTCCCGCTCGGCCCGCGTCACCTGCCGCCGGGGTTGCCTGGCGCGGACGTGGGAGCGGGCGCGGTGGGCGATCTGCCGGACGGCGTCCGGGCTCTTTTCCACGGTGGCCGCGATCTCGTCGTACGGCACGTCGAAGACCTCGCGCAGCACGAACACCACCCGTTCGGCCGGGCCGAGTGTTTCCAGCACCAGGAGCATCGCCGTGGAGACACTGTCGGCGAGCTCCACGTCCTCTGCCACGTCGGGGGCGGTCAGCAGCGGCTCCGGCAACCACGGTCCGACGTAGGACTCGCGCCGCCGAGCGAGGGTACGCATGCGGTTGAGGGCGAGCCGAGTGACGGTGCGGACGAGATAGGCGCGAGGATCCCGCACCTCGGCGCGGTTCGCGTCCGACCAGCGCAACCAGGCGTCCTGCACCACGTCCTCGGCGTCGGCAGCCGACCCGAGCATCTCGTAGGCGACCGTGAACAGCAGCGCTCGGTGCTGGACGAAGGGGTCGCAGGCCGGCTCGCTCACCTCGCCGAGGGTACGGCGAGTGGGAGTTCGCACACCTCGGAGTAGCCCTGGCTCGCCAGCCCCATCGCTGCGTTGAACCGGGACCGCTGGTTCTCGACGGCCACCATCATCGTCAGCTCCACGACGGCTGCCTCTCCGAGTCGAGCCCGCAGGTCCTCGACCATCGCGTCGGTCACGGTGGGCGGCGTCACGGTCATCGCCTCGGCATAGGTCATCACGTCACGCTCGAGGTCGGTGAAGACCTCCGACTCGCGCCACCGCGGCACCTCGCGCACCTTGTGCTCCTCGAGACCGTCCCGGTGGGCCAGGAAGTAGCCGAAGTCCAAGCACCATGAACAGCCGATCGCTGCGGCGCTCGCCATCTCTGCGAGGGCCTTGAGACCCGGGTCGAGGGCGTCGAACCTCGCGACCTTCTGCTCGAAGCCGAAGACCGCTCTGAGGACCTTGCGGTTGTGCCACAGGACGTAGGCGTTGTCCGGCACCTCACCGAACGTGCGGCGCGCATACCACTGGAGGGCGGCGCCGTAGCCGCCCCTGATGGTCGCCTGCGGGATCCGGAACGTGCTGGTGCTGGGCATGTCTCCTCCTCGGTGGGTTCTCGACATCAAGACACCGGCCGAGGCGTGTGTGTGACACCACTAGATTGCGATCATGCCGAGCCGCCGTCACGACTTCCTCGCGTGGACGGTGCCGCGACTGCGCCGGGCCCGCGAGCTGGACTCCGAGCCCCAGGAGCGCGCCCGCGTGGAGCGCTGCCACCGCGGCCTCGACCGCAGCCTGCCGACCCGGCTGGTCCCCCGCTTCGCCCGCCGGTTCGCGGTGGTGACCGAGGAGGTCGCCGGTTTCCCGGTCCACGTGATCACGCCACGCCACCTCGATCCGGAACGAACGGTCCTGCTGGTGCACGGCGGCGGCTTCATGGCGCCGATCGATCCGTTCCACGTCCGCTACGCCGCGCGGCTCGCGACCGAGCTGCGGGCGCGGATCGTGCTCCCCGACTATCCGCTCGCGCCCGAGCACACCTGGCGTGACTCCTTCGAGCCACTGGTCGACCTCGCCGCGCGGTGGGCCCGCGACGGCCGACTCACCCTCGCCGGCGACTCCGCCGGTGGCGGCTACGCACTGGCACTGGCGCTGGCGTTGCGGGACCGCGGCGGGCCGCAACCGTCCGAACTGCTGCTGCTCTCACCGTGGGTCGACCTGACGATGTCGTCACCGGAGACCCCGGCGTACGACGCGGTCGACCCGTGGCTGTTCCTGAGCAAGGCTCACGTCTACGCCGGTTGGTGGGCCGGCTCCGCCGAGGACCTGTCACGCCCCGAGGTCAGCCCGGCGCTGGGCGACCTTGCCGGCCTGCCCCGCGCGTTGATGCTGTGCGGGACCCGCGACCTGGTCGTGCCGGGCTGCCGGTTGCTGGCCGACCGTGCGGAGGAGACCGACTGGGACCTGACCTACGTCGAGGAGCCCGACCTGCTCCACGTCTACCCGCTGCTGCCGCTGATCCCCGAGGCGCGCCGCGCCTGGGTGATGGCCCGCGAGTTCCTCGCGTGACCGAGATCGCGGTCCACGGCTTCGCGGACCTCGACGCCACCGCGGCGTACGAGGTGTGGCGGCTGCGGCAGGAGGTCTTCGTCGTGGAGCAGGAGTGTCCGTACCCCGACCTCGACGGCCGCGATCCCGAGCCCGGCACGCGCCACGTGCTGCTGCGCGAGGAGGGTGCCCTGATCGGATATGCCCGGGTGCTCGACGACGACAGCGAGTGGCGTATCGGCCGGATGGTGCTGGCCCGCCCTGCTCGTGGCCGCGGTCTCGCCGACGACGTGTTGCGCGTCGCGTTGCAGGTCTGCGCGGGCCGCGACGTGGTGCTCGACGCGCAGGCCCCTCTCGTTGCCTGGTACGCCTCGCACGGCTTCACGCCCGACGGTGAGGAATTCCTCGAGGACGGCATCCCCCACGTGCCGATGCGGCGGCCAGGGTCCGCCCACCCGCGGTAGTCCACACGGAGGCAAGGGCGGTCGAGTCCGTCACGCGGATCCCCTCGCGTCGAGCATCCGGTCGACGACGTGCTCCGCGATCGCGAGGCTCGACGTGGCAGCCGGCGACGGCGCGTTGCGGACGGTGGTGATGCCGTCCTCGTGGCCGATCCGGAAGTCGTCCACGAGCGAGCCGTCACGATCGACCGCCTGCGCCCGGACCCCCACTCCGCCGCGGGTGACGTCGTCGGATCCGATCTGCGGGACGTAGCGGGAGGCGTCGCGCATGAACGCCGTCATCGACAGGGACCCCCGCAGCTCGCGGACGCCGGTGCGCCAGTGCCCGCGAGCGAGCAGCCAGAACCCGGGCCAGGTCAGCGTGCTGCTCAGGTCGGCCAGGCCGCCGCCGCGACCGAGGTAGCCCTCACGGCCACGGGCCAGCACCGCGTTGGGTCCGACCTCCAGCTCACCGCTCACCCGCCGGGTGAAGTGGATGCCCAGGAAGGGGAAGCGCGGGTCCGGCACCGGGTAGACCATGCCCCGCACCAGGTCCTGCTTCTCCGGTACGACGCGGAGGTACTCGCCACGGAACGGCACGATCCGGGGGCCGTCCACCCCGTCCACCATCCGCGAGAGCCGGTCGGCCTGCAGACCGCCGCAGACGACCAGGCGGTCGACGAGGCGCGGGCCGCGGTCGGTGGCGACCACGATCCTCCCTCGTTCGCGCCGAATCCCGGTCACGGTCGTCTCCAGCACCACTCGCCCGCCGGCCCCGATCACGTCGGCCGCGAGGGCCTTGGCGATGGCGACGTAGTCGGTGATGGCCGTGGCCGGGGAGTGCAGCGCCACCCGACCGGCCGCGTGCGGCTCGACGTCGGTGAGGTCGTCGCCCTCGACGCGACGCAGCCCGGGGACGCCGTTGCTCCTGGCGTGCTCCTCCAGCCTGTCGAGCCTGGCCACGTCGGGCTCGTCGAGGGCCACGACCAGCTTGCCGCACTCGGCGTACGGGAGATGGTGCTCGGCCACGTACTCGCGCAGCATCGCCCGGCCGCGACTGCACAGGTCGGCCTTGAGGCTGCCCGGTGCGTAGTAGATGCCGGCGTGCACGACTCCGGAGTTGTGTCCGGTCTGGTGGGCGGCGAGCCGCTCCTCCTTCTCGAGGACCACGACCTCGGCGCCCGGGAGGCGACGGGTGACCTCGCGCGCGGTGGCGAGTCCGACGATGCCGCCACCGACGACTCCGACGACCTCCCCCATGGCGTCAGTCGACCACAGTCGCCACCGGACCGGCACCGGGATCCGCGACTTGGGTCGTCGCGGATCCCGGTGACGCCGGGCGATGGAGGGTGCTAGCCGCGTCCGCTCGACGAGCGCGCCCGGCGAGACACCGAGTCGATCGCCACCGCGAGCAGCAGCACCGCGCCGGTCACCATGAACCGCACCTCCGACTCGACCCCGGCGAGGTTCAACCCGCTGGTGATCGCCTGGAGGACCAGGATGCCGAACAGTGCGGAGTACGCCGAGCCACGGCCTCCGAAGAGGCTGGTGCCGCCGATGACGGCGGCCGCGATCGCGGTCAGGTTGGTGTCCGTCGTGCCGGTGGCCTGCGAGACGCTCGTCAGCAGGCCCGCCCCCATGACACCGCCGAGGGCCGCGAGCAGCGAGGTGAGGACGAACACGGACATGTAGATCCGCTTCACCTTGATGCCGGAGCGACGGGCCGCCTCCACGTTGCCGCCGACGGCGAAGACGTGCCGTCCCCAGACCGTCCGGCGCAGCGCGAAGTCCATGATCACGACCAGGACCACGAACAGCCACCACAGATAGGTGAAGCCACGGTCGATGTTGACGTAGTAGGTCACGAAGCCGAGCCCGACGGCGAGCGCCACCGCCTTGAAGGCGATCAGTGGCAACCACGGCGGCGCGAGGTCGGCGGCCTTACGGCTGACCGCGGTGCGCCACTCGGCCAGCAGGTAGATGGCCACGATCGCGACGACGAGGAGGTACGACGCGGTCCCGGTCACGAAGCTGAACCTGGTGAACTCGATCAGGTAGGAGTCCGAGGGGAGGTTGATCGTGCCGTTGTTGCCGAGCACGAACAGCAACACACCCTGGAATCCCAGCAGTCCCGCGAGCGAGAAGACGAACGAGGGGACGCCGATGTAGATGTAGAGCAGTCCGTAGAGCACACCCACGGCGATGCCGGTGAGCGCGCCGGCGAGCAGGCCGACCAGCGTGGACTGGCCCTGGTTGACCATCACCACCGCCATCACCGCCGCCGACATGCCGCTGACAGAGCCGACCGACAGGTCGATCTCGCCCAGCAGCAGCACCAGCACGATCCCGAGCGCGATGATGCCGATGGGCGCCGCGAACTGGGTGATGGCGACCAGGTTGCGCGAGGAGAGGAACCGCGCGTTCTCGGCGTAGAAGCCGACACTGATCACGACCAGGCCGATGATCACGGGCAGGTTGCCGAGGTCGCCGGAACGGAGCCGGCTGAACTGGAGCCGGAGGTAGCCGGACAGACCATGGCTCTTGATGAGTCGCTCGTCGGCGAGGTCGGCCGCGACGGCGGTGGCCCGGGTGGGGGCGGTGTCGCTGTCAGCCATCAGTGGGCTCCTCGGTCGACTGCTCGGTGGACTCCTCGGTGGCCTGGGGCTCCTGGCGCGAGGCCCGGGCGGACACGACGTTGTCGGACGCGCCCGTGATCGCGGCCACGAGCTGCGCCGTGGTGGCGTCCTCGACCGCGAAGTCCGCGGCGTTGCGTCCCAGCCGCAGCACCACGATCCGGTCGGCGACGGCCTGGACGTCGGCCATGTTGTGGCTCACCAGGATCACCCCGAGCCCGGTCTCGCGGAGCCGCTCGACGAGGTTGAGCACCTCCGCGGTCTGGGCGACACCCAGGGCGGCGGTCGGCTCGTCGAGCATGACCACCTTGGGCTTGCCGACCAGGCTGCGCGCGATGGCCACGGTCTGGCGCTGGCCGCCGGACAGCGACGCGATCGGGATCCGCACCGAGGGGATCTTGGCGGAGAGGGTGCGCAGCAGCCGCCACGCCTCCTGCTCCATCGTGACCTCGTCGAGCACGGCGACCGAGCTCCGCTCCTGCCCGAGGAACAGGTTGGCGACCACGTCGAGGTTGTCGCAGAGCGCCAGGTCCTGGAAGACCGTGGCGATGCCGAGCTCCTGTGCCGCGGCCGGACCGGCCACCTCGACCGGCTTGCCGTCGAAGACGATCTGCCCGCCATCGGGCTGGTAGACCCCGGAGATGATCTTGACCAGCGTGGACTTCCCCGCCCCGTTGTCGCCCACGAGGGCAACGACCTCGCCGGCCTTGACGTGGAGGGAGACGTCGGTCAGCGCCTGGACGGCGCCGAACCGCTTGCCGACGCCGGTCAGGGACAGCACGCTGTCCCCGACCGGCGCCACGCGTGACTCAGTGAGAGTGTCGGTCATCAGCTGATGCCGGCGGCAGCGCAGGCGTCGGCGTACTCCTTGGTGCAGATGTCTGCGGCCTCGTAGAAGCCATCGGCGATGACGGTGTCGTTGACGTTGTCGGCCGTGACCGCGATCGGGTCGAAGATGTACGACGGGACGCCTTCGAAGTCGGTCAGCTCGACGCCGGTGTCACTGGTGTCGCCGGCCTCCTCGCCGTTGGCGAGCTTCACCGCCAACTCGGCGGCGGTCTCGGCCTCGATCGGGATCGGCTTGTAGATCGTCATCGCCTGCTCACCGGCGATGATCCGCTGGATCGCGGCGAGCTCGGCGTCCTGCCCGGTGATGGGAGGCAGCGAGTCCTTCGCGACGCCGGCGCCGGTCAGTGCGGCGACCACGCCGCCTGCCTGGCCGTCGTTGGCGGCGTAGACGCCCGCGACCTCGGAGGGGTCGAAGTTGCTCAGCTGGTCGGTGACGAACTGCTGGGCGTTCTCCGGGCTCCAGTCGGGGTTGTCGAACTCCTGGAGGATCTCGACGTTGCTGGCGTCGATGACGCTGTGGGCGCCGGCCTTGAACTGGGCGGCGTTGGGGTCGCTGGGCGCGCCGTTCAGCATCAGGATGCCGCCCTGGTCACCCATCGCCTCGACGAGGGCCTCACCCTGCATCTTGCCGACGGTCTCGTTGTCGAAGGACATGTAGTAGTCGGCCTCGGCGATGAAACGGTCGTAGGCGATGACCGGGATGTCGGCATTCTGTGCCGAGGTCACCATGCCGCCCGCGCCGGCACCATTGACCGGGTCGAGCACGATCACGGCCGCACCCTCACTGATCGCGGTGTCGACCTGCTGGGCCTGCTTGCCCTCGTCCTGGTCGGCGTTGAAGTAGGACACCTCGCAGTCCGGGCACAGGTCGGCGACCTTGGCCTCGAAGAGCGGCTTGTCGAAGGTCTCGTAGCGGGTGGTCTTGGACTCCGGCAACAGCAGCGCGATGGTCTGACCGCCGTCGGCACCGTCGCCGTCGCTGGCGCTGCCGGTGCCGTCGTTGGCGCCGCAGGCCGTGGCGACGAGAGCGAACAGCGCGCGTCAACGCGACGGTTCCGACGCGGGTGAAGGGTGTGGACACGATGGTTCTCCTCGGGATCGGGGCAGCAGCCCTGGTTCCGACGAGTGTCGACCGTCACGTCGTTTGCCGTCAAGAGTTGAAGACAAATTGTGGATATCAGGACCAATCTCGACACTTTGCCAACAAGTCTTGACGGCAAGACGCCGACCCATGCAGGGTTCAGCCATGTCCCCGAGCCGGCGCCCCGCAGCCCCCGGCTCCACGGCGTCGCTGCGCACCGCCAACCAGCACCGGGTGCTGTCGGTGCTGCGCAGCGGGACGGACGGGGGTGGCGGCGGTACTGACGACGTGGCACCCGTGCACACCCAGGCCGAGCTGGCCCGGCTGACCGGCCTGGCCCCGGCGACGGTGTCCAACATCGTGCGTGAGCTCGCCGCGTCCGGGTTGCTCGACACCGTGCCCGGCAGTGGCCGGCGCGGCTCGGCGGTTCGACTCTCCGAGACCGCCGGCGTCGTTGCGGGCATCGACTTCGGACACGCCCACGTCGCGGTCGCGATCGGCGACCTCAGCGGCCGGGTCCTGGTCGAGGAGCGGCTCCCCGTGGCCGAACCGCTCAGCCACGACGAGGCGTTGGGTCGCGCAGCCGCGGTCCTCGACCGGTTGCTGGCGGGCCGCGGGCCGTTGCGTCATGCCGGCCTCGGGCTGCCCGCCCCGGTGGTCAACAACGTGGTGCGGGCTCCGGCGATCTTCCCGGGCTGGGAGGACGTCGACAGCTCCGCGTCGGCGGCCGCCGTGCTCGGCTGCCCGGTCGTGGTCGAGAACGATGCCAACCTCGGTGCCCTCGCCGAGCACCGGCAAGGGGACGGCCGCGGTCATCGCAGCCTGGTCTACGTCAAGATCGCCAGCGGCGTCGGCGCGGGCATCATCATCAACGACCAGCTCTTCCACGGGGCCGACGGCACCGCCGGCGAGATCGGCCACCTCACGATCAACGAGCAGGGCCCGATGTGTCGTTGTGGCAGTCGGGGGTGCCTGGAGACCTACACGTCGGCCGAGCACCTCGCCCGCCTGGTCTCCCCCATGCTGCCGGGGTCGACGTTGCAGGACGTCGTCGATGAGGCGACCCGGGGCAACGTCACGGCGCAGCGGGCGTTGGAGGACGCCGGACTCCACCTCGGCTGGGCCCTGGCCAGCGTGGTCAACCTGCTGAACCCCTCGGTGATCATCGTCGGTGGCCGGATGGCGAGCGCCGGCGACCTGCTGCTCGAACCGGCCCGCACCGGGTTGCGCAGGCACGCCCTGGACTCGGTGGCCCAGACGCCGATCCTGCAGAGCGGACTGGGTCAGCGCGCCAGCCTGGTGGGGGCGGTGCTGCTGGCCGCCGAGCGCACCGAGCTGGTCACCGCCTGACGTTCTCGAGCACGACGGCCAGCCCCTGGCCGACACCGATGCAGATCGCCGCAACCCCCCAGCGCTCACCCGAGTCGGTGAGCCGTCGGGCCAGGGTGCCGAGGATCCGGCCGCCGGAGGCACCCAGCGGGTGGCCGAGGGCGATCGCACCGCCCGCCGCGTTCACGATCGCGGGGTCGACCTGCCAGGCATCGATGCACGCCAGTGACTGCACCGCGAAGGCCTCGTTCAGCTCCACCGCACCGACGTCGGACCAGCCGATGCCGGTTCTGGCGAGCGCGATGTTGGCGGCCTCGACCGGGGCGTAGCCGAACTCACGAGGGTCCAGGGCGAACGCACCGCGGCCCGCCACCCGCGCGAGCGGGTCGCGTCCGATCGTCCCCGCCGCCGCGTCCGACCCGATCAGCACGGCCGATGCGCCGTCGTTGAGGGGGCTGGCGTTGCCTGCGGTGATGGTCCCCTCGGGGCGGAACGAGGGCGTGAGTCCGGCCAGCTTCTCCGCCGTCGAACCGGGACGGATGCCCTCGTCGCGGGTCAGCTCGACCCCGTCGACCGGCACCACGAGGTCGTCGTAGAACCCCGATGCCCAGGCGGCGTCCGCACGCTGGTGGGACAGCGCCGCGAACTCGTCCTGCCGTCCACGGGAGATGCCGAACCGCTCAGCCAGCTGCTCGTTGCACTCCCCCAATGATGCCGTCCACTCCGCCGGCATCCGGTCGTTGACCAGCCGCCAGCCCAGCGTGGTCGACACGGCAGTCGCGTTCCCGGCGGGGAAGGCCCGCGACGGCTTGGGGAGCACCCACGGCGCCCGGGTCATCGACTCCACGCCCCCCGCCACCACGACCTCGGCATCACCGGTCTCGACGGTCCGCGAGGCCTGCATCGCGGCGTCGAGGGACGACCCGCACAGCCGGTTGACCGTGCTGGCCGGCACCGACGTCGGGAGCCCGGCGAGCAGCACGGCCATCCGGCCGACGTTGCGGTTGTCCTCGCCGGCCTGATTCGCGCATCCCCACACCACGTCGTCGAGTCGGGCCGGATCGAAGCCGGGATTCCGCTCGAGCAGAGCCTGGAGAACGCCCGCGGCGAGGTCGTCGGGACGGACGCCGGCCAGCGCGCCACCGAAGCGGCCGAAAGGAGTGCGGACAGCGTCGTACACGTACGCGGCGGTCATGCGGGTTCTCCTACCGGGAGGGGGTGGTCACCTCCGGCCCGACAGGTCGGCCGGGGTGCCGACCGATCGTACTGGGCGTTGGACCGTGACCCCCCGGAGCGGACCCCTCAGCGCCGGCTGGCCTCGCTCTGGAGCCACTCCAGCAGGCCCGACAGCGGTGCCGGCATCGCGTCGTCCCCGAGCTCGTCGGCGAGCCGTCCGGCGAAGGCGGCCTTGCGGCCGCTGCGCGTTCCGGCGAACCGGCGAAGCTGTTCGTGCAGCGGCTGCCCGCGCCACTCGGGCTGGTCCTGGAAGGTGAGGAACCGGCCCAGGTCGCCGAGCCCGTCCAGCAGCCCGATCACCGACTCGGGACCCACCGCCCTGATCAGCTCGTCCTCCAGATCGCGCTCGCAGACGAAGATCGCCGCCAACGGTGGCTCCACCTTCTCCATGAACCGGCGCTCCCGCTCGTCACACACTCCGACCAGGATCGCGTCCGGCCGATCCTCCCGCCACCGGGCCACGTGCTGGCGGACGTTGGTGATCCCGCCCATGGCCACGACCCTGACGTCGAGCCCGTGCCGTTGGGTCAGGCCCCGGACCACCACCGCGTCGCTCTCTCCCTCGACGAGGACGACGACATGCGGGACCGGCTCGGTCACCCCTCCGGCTCGGGCGCCGGCTGGGTCTGCGGGTCCGCCCAGGGCTGGTCAGGGTCGAGGCTCGGCACCACGTCCGGGTGCTCGTCGGGCTCGGTCGGTTCTGCGGGAGTGGTGGTCATCGCCCCATCGTGTCCCGAGAACCCGGCCGGTGTCACGGGGTGGCGGCAGGAGAGACCGAGTCGACTCGGAGCTCGAAGTTGGCGCCGGTGTCAGTGGCGCCGACCAGTCCGCCGAGCACCCCCACGGCCACGGCCATCCCCATCAACGGCGCGAGGGACGGCCCACCCTCGGGCCGTCCGCGTTGCCACGCGAACCACGGCGACCGCACGAACCACACGAAGCAGGCCAGCTGCACACCGGTCACCGCCAGCGCCAACAGCTCCCTCTCATTGCCGGCGAGCACGCCCGCCAGCTCGGCCAACGCCCCGACCCCCAGCAGGACGCCGACGAGCACGGTCCGCACCATCCGCGCCCGCAGCACGCCGTACGAGAAGAAGGCCACGAGGACGGCGCCGAGCAGGATCGAGAGCGGCCACGCCGACTCGTCCTGGAAGCCGTTGACGGCGGCCGTCACCAACTGACCACCCAGGAAGGACCAGGCGAGCAGCCATGCTGCAAGCGGGAGATGCTCCACAGGCGGGCCGCTGGCGGCCTCTCGGTATGTCACCCGCGCATGATGCCACCCGTCGTGCGTGATCCGGGGCGTTGCGTGGGCCCGCCTCATCGGGTGGTGTGCGACGCGCTCGAGTGAGGGAAGGTGGAGGGCGACGAACGTCCACCCATGAAAGGTGCTGAACCACCCATGTCATCGACGGCCCCCCGCCCGGACCACCAGCCGGCCACGGTCGTGCTCGACCTAGACGGCACACTGGTCGATTCGGTCTACGTGCACGTGCTGGCGTGGCAGGCCGCCTTCCGAGACGTGGGGCTCAGGATTCCGGCGTACCGATTGCACGGGCTGATCGGGATGGGCGGTGACCGACTCGTCGAGGCCGCGGCCGGACCTGCGGTCGAGAGGTCGCTCGGCGACGAGCTGCGCTCCCTCCACCCCCGACACCTCGAGCCGTTGTTCGACCGGATCCTGCCCACCGAGGGAGCGACCGAGCTGCTGGAGACGTTGCGCTCGCACAGTCTCGAGGTGGTGCTGGCAAGCTCCGGCAACGCCGACCTGACGCACCGGCTCCTGGAGCTGGTGCCGGGCGCCGAGGATCTCCTCGGCTCGATCGTGACCGGCTCGGACGCGGAGCGCAGCAAGCCGAGTGGTGAGCTGGTGGAGGTGGCGCTGCGCTCGGTCGACGCCGGGTCGGCGATTGTCGTCGGCGACGCCGTGTGGGACGTGCACGCCGCCCGGGATGCCGGCGCTCCCAGCATCGGAGTGCTCACCGGCGGCTTCAGCGAGGCCGAGCTGACCGGCGCGGGGGCCGCGTGGTGCTGCGCCTCGCCGGCGGAGCTGGCTGCCCACCTGGAGCAGACCGGCTCACTCCTGCCGACCCGCGGCGCGAGCTGACCGCCTACTTCGTCTCCTCGACCGGTGGGTGCGGCCGGGCCGGTCCCTTCCACCGGGCCGGCATCTCCGAGGCGGGTGCCATCTCAGGCTGGCTCGACGGGGCCTGCTCCAGGCGTCGCGCCAGGCGCGCGGACCACGGGTTCGCGGTGGCGCCATGGGCGTAGATGCTGATCAGGATCGTGGTGGTCGCCGTGAGGAAGATGGCCTCGGCACGCGGACTGTCGAGCTCGTCGAGGACGAGCAGGGCGAACAGGATCGAGGCCAGCCCTCGAGGGCCGAACCAGCCGGCGAAGAGCCGGGTCTCGACCAGGGTCCCGGTCCGCCACAGGGCGATCACGACCGGGATGATCCTGATCGCAGTCAGGCTGAGGACGGCGTACGTGACGGTCTTCCAGTCGAGCCCGGCGAGGGCCGGGCCGGCGAAGACCGCCCCGAAGAGCGTGAAGGTGACGGCGGTGAAGAGCTGGCCCTCGTCCTCGGTGAAGTCCTGGATGCCGTGGCACTGCTCGCGGGCGGCGAGCCCGAAGGCCAGCCCGGCGGTGAAGGCGGCGATGAAGCCGTTCCCGTCGAGGACCTCGGCCCCGGCGAACGCCCCGGCGGCGATCGCGAGCGTGGCCAGCTGTCGGAACACCCCTTCGATGTGTCCGCCCAGCGCGCGCCGGTGCAGCAGCAGGCCGCCGAGCAGACCGCACCCGATCCCGACGAGGAGGCCGAACCCGATCTGACGGGACACGAAGGGGCCCCAGACGTCGAGTCCGCCGGCGTCGGCCGCGGCCAGGGCCAGGCAGACGGTGACCACCGGGACCACGATCCCGTCGTTGAGCCCGCTCTCGACGTTGAGCCCCTGTCGGAGGCGGACAGGAAGACGACGGTCGCTGACCACGGCCTGACCGAGCGCGGCGTCCGTGGGCGCCAGCACCGCGGCGAGCAGGGCCGCCTCAGGCCAGGTGAGGTCGGGGAAGACGAGCACGGCCGCGACGGTGCCGAGGACGAAGGTGAGCGGCAACCCGACGCCGAGCAGTCGGGTCGGCAGCCAGGCCTCGCGGCGCAGGACCCGCAGGTCGATGCGGATCGCGTCGGTGAAGAGCACCAGCACCAGGGTGGCCTCGACCAGGAGGGCGACCTCCTCCCCGGCCAGGTCGAGGTGGAACCAGTCCAGACCGTACGGTCCGACGGCGAGCCCGAACCCGGTGAACACCATCGGCGCGGTCACCGGTGACGTGGCCAACCGTTGCGAGACCAGCGCGAAGCCGAAGATCCCGAGGGCGATCAGCAGCAGCTCGATCATGGCGCCGCCGACTCCTTCCACCCGGGGTCCTGCTCCTCGCAGTAGACCACGGTGGCACGGGAGCCGCCTGTCGGAATCGAACCGACGACCTTCTCATTACGAGTGAGACGCTCTACCGACTGAGCTAAGGCGGCGCGCTGCCCGGGACCAGCCCGGGCAACCCGGGCGAGTATACGGATCCCGGACGCGCGCCGCGAAACCGCGGCTGAGGTGCCGAAGCAGGCTCAGGCGGCGACGGTGGCGTGCGCCGGAACGGCGTCGGCGCCGGTCGTCAGCGACTGCTCCTCGCCGCACCAGCAGCGGAAGCTGACGTCGATCCCGTGGTCGGTGTTGGCGAGGCCGAGGACCTGGCTCGCGAAGATGAGCTGGCGACGGTCGCAGGCGGTGCAGTGGTGGGTGAACACGGGTCCTCCTCGGATCAGGTTGGTTGTCTTCGTCCATGATCCGGCATCGCGCGACATAGCGGTAGCCTGTCTTTCCTGAAGGAGCCCTAGGAGAAACCTATGTTCTCGTTGCACCAGATGCGCTGCTTCCTCGCGGCCTACGAGCACGGATCGCTGACGGCGGCAGCCGCCGAGCTCGGCTACGCCCAGCCGTCGGTCTCCGAGCAGATCAAGGCCCTGGAGAAGTCCTGTGGCGCCCAGCTCTTCCGGCGGGTCGGACGTGGCGTGGTGCCCACCACCGTCGCCGAGGCGCTGCGCCCGCACGCGGAGCAGGCCCTGGCCGCGGTCGAGGAAGCCCGGCGGGCGGTGCGGAGCGTGACCACGTTCGAGACCGGCACCATCCGGTTCGGCATGTTCGGAACCGCACGCCTCTACGCCGGCGCCGGGCTTGGTCGCCGACGTGCTGCGCCAGCACCCCGGCGTACGGGTCGAGCTGATCGGTCAGAACTCCACCGACGTCCAGGAGGACCTGCGCCGGGGTCGGCTGGAGGCCGCGATGATCGCCGTGACCACCGTCCACAGCGAAGGGATGTCGGTGACGCCGGTGGCCCGCGACGAGCTCGTCTACATCAGCGCCGAGCCGGAGCGGCTGACCTCGCCGATCACCGCCCACCGGCTCGCGCAGGCCTCGCTGGTCATGCCCGAGACGACGTGGCGGGCCGACGACTCGACCCGGACCCTGCTGCGGCAGATGCTCCACGAGACCGGCCGCAACCCGCAGACCCGGATCGAGGTGGAGGACGTCGAGACCGCGGTCGAGCTGGTCGGCATGGGCCTGGCCGACTCGGTCATCCCGCGCGGCGCCGCCGCACAGCTCCTCCCCCGGCTCGCACCTGAGGCGGGCATGGTGTCGCTGCGGCCACGCCAGTACGACACCCTGGCGATCGTGCACCGGGCCGACGCGGCACTCTCGCCGGCAGCACAGCTGATGATCGAGCTCGCCACCCGGCGGATCCAGTCGATCGCCGAGCCGGTCAGCCCGCGCTGAGCTCTCAGCAGGTCAGGCCGTCCCGAGGGACGGCGCCCTCGAGCAGGAACTCCTCGACCGCACGGTCGACGCAGGAGTTGTCCGAGTTGTAGCCGGTGTGACCGTCACCGTCCCGGCTCACCAGGACGCCGGAGTCGAGCTGCGCGGCGAGCGCCTCGGCCCACTCGTACGGCGTCGCGGGGTCGCGGGTCGTCCCGATCACCACGATCGGCGGCGCTCCGGAGCCGTCGATCACCGGCGGCGGCTCAGCAGCCACGGCCACCTGCCCCAGGCAGCCGGCCAGCCCCCACGCGAAGACGTCCCCGAACGTGGGCGAGGCCGCCTGGAACGCCGGGATCTGGGCGGGGACCTGCGACGCAGGGATCGCGAACGGATCGTCGAGGCAGCTGATCGCCGGGAACGCCTCGGAGCCGTTGTCGGTGTAGCCGTCGGGGCCACGGGAGGAGTACAGATCGGCGAGGCCCAGCAGCGCCGAGCCGTTGCCGTCGAAGCCGGCGCGGAGCGCGGCGCTCAGCGCGAACCAGTAGTCACGGACGTAGAGCGGTGCCACGATCCCGTAGAAGGCGTTGCCGACGGTGAGCCGGCGACTCGACGACGTCGGCAACGGCGAGGCGTCCACCTCGTCCAGGAACTCCGTGATCCGAGACAGTCCCTCCTCGACCGAGCCACCGAGGAAACAGGAGTCGACGGTCTCCACACAGTTCTCGACGTACGCGCGCAGCGCCGTCTCGAAACCCCGGGCCTGCTCCAGGCCGAGGTCGCGGGAGCTGAGCGAGACGTCGACGGCTCCGTCGAGGACGAACGCGCCGACCCGGTCCGGGAACAGCTCGGCATAGGTCGCACCGAGCTTGGTGCCGTAGGAGGCACCGAAGTAGTCCAGCGTGCGCCGACCGAGCGCGGCCCGCAGCACGTCCATGTCGCGCGCCGCCTCGACGGTCGAGACGTGGGCGGCCAGCGCGGCGTCATCCTCGACGCAACCCTGACCCCGCTGCCGGAAGGTGTCGACGAGAGCGCGCCGCTCCCCGGCGTCGTCGGGCGACGGGTCGACCGCGAGGTAGGTGTCGAGCTGGGCGTCGCTGAGGCAGTCGACCGGCGAGCTCGAGCCGGTGCCGCGGGGGTCGAAGCCGACGATGTCGAAGCTCTCCAGGATCGGCGCGCGGAAGACCTGCCCCGCCGCTGCGGCGTACGACGTGCCGGGAGCGCCCGGTCCGCCCGGGTTGACGACCAGCGGCGCCCGGCGCTCGCCGCGCGCCGGCACCCGCAGCACCGCGAGCTCGATGGTGCGGCCGCGGGGTCGCGTGTAGTCGAGCGGCACCTCGAGACGCGCGCACTCGTTCTCGTCGCACGGACCCCAGGTGAGCTCCTGGTCGTAGAACGCCTTCAACGAGCGAGCGGGCGGCTGGTCCGCCCCGGGCTCGGACGGCGGCGGGGGTCCGGGCTCGCTGGAGGAGTCAGGATCGTCCGTGCCGAGACGCAGGAGCTGGGCGACGGCGAACCCGAGCCCGCCTCCCACCAGCAGCAGCACGAGCACGACCGCCGTGAGCCGCCTCACCGTCGGGCGCCGTCGGGCAGCTTGAGCGCGAGCATCATCGACTCCAGCGCCAGGGCGATCGGCACGTTGAACTCCAGCATCTGCTCGCGGGCCTCGAAGATCCAGCCGATCCGGCGCAGGTTCAGCTCTGCACTGGAGCCCGCCGCGAGCCGCTCGATCTCCTGGCGTCGCTCTTCGTTGATCAGTTCGCCCGGCGCGCCCGCGGCGAACGCGATCGCGTCGCGGTAGACCGACACCAGGTCCATCAGGCTTCGATCGACGACATCGAGGTGGCGCCGCTTGGCCCGCGTCTTCTGGCCCCGCTCCAACGCGGCGAGGGCCGGGGCGTACTCGCGGGGGCGGCGGCCCCGCTCGACCACGCCGTAGGACTCCGCGAGGTCCTGCCGCTCCCGGGCGTCGAGCGCGGTCGTGATCGCGTCGGCCTCGGCCTTGGTCGTCTCCGCCAGTTCGGTCGCGGCCCGCAGGCAGGCGCCGAGCGTGGTGAGGGTGGCCGGGATCGCCACGACCAGGTCGCGCCGCTCGCGCACCTCGTCGTCGCGGGCCAGCGCCCGGGCGCGGCCGATGTGGCCCTGGCTGGCGCGGGCGGCGTACGACGCGAGGGCCGGTGTCACGTCGCCGGAGCGCACCAGGAAGTCGGCGACGTCGCGCGCCGGGGGCGTGGTGAGGGTGACCAGCCGCGACCGGGAGCGGATGGTGGGCAGCACGTCCTCGATGGTCGGCGCGCAGAGCATCCACACGGTCCGGTCGGTCGGCTCCTCGATCGCCTTGAGCAGCGCGTTGCAGGCCTGGTCGGTCAGCCGGTCCGCGTCCTCGACGATGAGGATCTGCCAACGGCGACCCACGGGCGCGAGGGCGGCGCGCCGCACCAGGTCGCGGACCTCGTCGACGCCGATCGAGAGCTTCTCGGTGCGCACCATGGTCACGTCGGCATGGGAGCCCTTGAGGACGGTGTGGCACTCGTGACAGGTGCCGCAGCCGTGCTGGTCGCACTGCAGGGCGGCGGCGAAGGCGACCGCCGCGTTGGACCGACCCGAGCCGGGCGGGCCGGTGAAGAGCCACGCGTGGGACATGCCGTGGCCGCCGGCGGCGGTGCGTAGCGCGTCGGCCGCCCGATGCTGGCCGACCAGGTCGTCCCAGACCGTGGGTGTGTCGGTGAGGGTCATCGGCGGGCGCCACCCAGCAGCGGCTCGACCTGACTGCGCACGGCTGCGGCGATCTCCTCGGCCGGCAGCCGCGCGTCGAGGACGAGGTAGTGGGCGGGATCGGCGCCGGCGAGGTCGAGGAACGCTTGTCGTGCGCGCTCGTGGAAGTCCACGGCCTCGGCCTCGATCCGGTCGCGCCCGGCGAACCGGCCGAGTCCCTGCTCGGGGGTCACGTCGAGCACGACGGTCAGGTGGGGCCGCAGGTCGGCGGTCGCCCAGCGCTGCAAGGTCGTCACCTCGTCGAGGTCGAGCACCCGGCCCGCCCCCTGGTAGGCCAGCGAGGAGTCGACGTAGCGGTCGGTGATCACGACCTCGCCCCGGTCGAGCGCCGGGCGCACCAGGGTGTCGACGTGCTCGGCCTTGTCGGCGGCGTAGAGCAGCGCCTCGGTGCGCGGGGACAGGGCGCCGGTGGCGGGGTCGAGCACGATGCCGCGCAGCAGCCGACCGACCGGGGTGTCGCCGGGCTCGAAGGTGAGGCACACGGCGTACCCGGCCTCGGTCAGCCAGTCGGCGAGCGCCTGTGACTGGGTGGACTTGCCCGCACCCTCGCCACCCTCGAAGCAGACGAAGACCCCGGTCTCGGTCCACGTCCCGTCGGTCACGCGGATCACCCTACGGCCGACCCCTGACGCCCCGGCCCCCGGTGTTGAGTCGCCAGGAAATCGGCTTGAGTCGCCAGGAAATCGAGTTCAGTTCAGGATTCGCGCCGATTTTGTGGCGACTCGACCCGCATTTGTGGCGACTCAACCCTTCTTGGCGGGTTTCTTGGCCGCTTCTTCGCGTCTTCTTGGCGGTGGTCTTCTTCGCGGGCTTCTTGGCCGTCTTCTTGGCGGTCTTCTTGGCGGTCTTCTTGGCGGGACCGCGCTCGCGACGCTCGGCGAGGAGCTCGGCGGCGCGCTCGAGGGTGACCTCCTCGACGGTGTCGTCCTTGCGCAGGGTGGCGTTGTACTCGCCGTCGGTGACGTACTCGCCGAACCGGCCCGACTTCACCACGACCGGCTGCCCGGAGACCGGGTCGTTGCCGAGCTCCTTGAGTGGCGGTGTCGCGGCGCCCCGGCCACGCTGCTTGGGCAGGGCGTAGATCTTGAGTGCGTCCTCGAGAGTGACGGTGAACAGCTGGTCCTCGGTCTCCAGCGAACGGGAGTCGGTGCCCTTCTTGAGGTACGGCCCGTAGCGACCGTTCTGCGCGGTGATCTCGACGCCCTCGGCGTCCTCGCCCACGACCCGGGGCAGCGACAACAGCTTCAGCGCCTCGTCGAGGTCGATGGTGTCGAGGCTCATCGACTTGAAGAGCGAACCGGTCCGCGGCTTGGCGGACTTGGGTGCGTCCTCGGGCAGCAGCTCGGTGACGAAGGGGCCGTAGCGACCGTTCTTCGCCACGACGCGCAGCCCGGTCTCGGGGTGCTCGCCGAGCTCGATCTCCTCGCCGGCCGGATTGGCGAACAGCTCGCGGGCCTTGGCCGAGGTCAGCTCGTCGGGCGGCAGGTCGTCGGGCACGTTGGCCCGCTTGCCGGCGTACGGACCGTCGTCGGTGCCCTCGAGATAGGGCCCGTAGCGACCCACCCGCAGGTTGACCCCGTCGTCGGGCTCGCCGACCGGGAAGGTCGCGAGCTCACGGGCGTCGATGTCGCCCAGCTCGTTGACCAGGGTCTTGAGGCCTGACACGTCGGCGGTGCCGAAGTAGAACTCGGCCAGCTCGCTGTTGCGGTCGCGCCGCCCGCCGGCGATGTCGTCGAGGACGTCCTCCATCCGGGCGGTGAACTCGTAGGAGATCTGGCGTGGGAAGTGCTCGACCAGCAGCCTGGTCACCGAGAAGGCCAACCAGGCCGGCACCAGCGCGTTGCCCTTCTTGTAGACGTAGCCGCGGTTGAGGATGGTGCCGATGATCGAGGCGTACGTCGACGGCCGGCCGATCTCCCGCTCCTCGAGCTCCTTGATCAGGGTCGCCTCGGTGTAGCGCGACGGGGGCTTGGTCTCGTGCCCGTTGGCGGCGACGGAGGCCGCGCTGACGCGGTCACCCTCCTCGACGTTCGGCAGCCGGGTCTCGGCGTCGTCACGCGTCGTCGCCGAGTCGTCGGTGCCCTCGACGTAGGCCTTGAGGAAACCGTGGAAGGTGATGACCCGGCCGCTGGCGGAGAAGACGACGTCCTCGCCCGTGCTGGCCGCGCCACCGAGCCGGATCGTCACCGACTGGCCGACGGCGTCCTTCATCTGGGAGGCGACCGTGCGCATCCAGATCAGCTCGTAGAGACGGAACTGCTCGCCGGTGAGACCGGACTGGGCCGGAGTCTTGAAAGACTCACCCGCGGGCCGGATCGCCTCGTGGGCCTCCTGGGCGTTCTTGACCTTGCTGGCGTAGACCCGCGGCGAGTCGGGCAGGTAGTCGGCACCGTAGAGCTCGCGCACCTGCGACCGGGCTGACTCCACGGCGCCACCCGACAGCGTCGTGGAGTCGGTCCGCATGTAGGTGATGTGGCCGTTCTCGTAGAGCCGCTGCGCCACGGACATGGTCACCGACGCGCTCATCCCGAGCTTGCGCGACGCCTCCTGCTGGAGGGTGGTGGTCCGGAACGGGGCGTACGGCGAGCGCCGGTAGGGCTTGGACTCGACCGAACGGATCTCGAACGCCGTCTCGCGCAGCCCGGCGGCCAGCGCCTCGGCCTGGCCGCGGTCGAGGTGGGCGACGCCGGCCTTGCGGGCCTTCTCCGTCAGCTCACCGTCGGCGCCGAACTCGGAGCCGCGGGCGACGCGCTTCTCGTCGACGGTGTGGACACGGGCGGGGAACATCCGCTGCTCGTGGCCGCTGCCGGCGTCGAAGGTGCCCTCGAGGTCCCAGTAGGAGGCGATCCGGAAGGCGATCCGCTCGCTCTCGCGGTCGACCACCAGCCGGGTCGCCACGGACTGGACGCGGCCCGCCGAGAGACCCGACATCACCTTCTTCCAGAGCACCGGGCTGACCTCGTAGCCGTAGAGCCGGTCGAGGATGCGTCGTGCCTCCTGGGCCTCGACCAGGTCCATGTCGAGCTCGCGCGGGGTCTCGGCGGCGGCGAGGATGGCGGGCTTGGTGATCTCGTGGAAGACCATCCGCTTGACCGGGATGTTCTTCGGCTTCAGCTCGTCGAGGAGGTGCCAGGCGATGGCCTCGCCCTCGCGGTCCTCATCGGTGGCGAGGAAGAGCTCGTCGGCGTCCTTGAGCAGGCCCTTGAGCTTGGTGATGTGGGCCTTCTTGTCCCGCGGCACGACGTAGTAGGGCTCGAACCCGTGGTCGACGTCGACGGCGAGCCGCCCCCACGGCTGATCCTTGATCTTGGCCGGGGTGTCCGCGGCGCTCATGGGCAGGTCACGGATGTGACCGATCGAGGACTCGACGACGTATCCCGAGCCGAGATACTCCGCGATCTTGCGCGCCTTGGCGGGCGACTCGACGATGACCAGCTTGTGGGACACGGGTGGGAAGTCTCCTGGATCAGTGGGGTGGGGGCTCCCCGGGCTTTGGCGGCTCACGTTAGCGCGACCTGTCAACGCAGGGTGACGAAGCCCTCCGCGATGAGCTCGCGCAACACCGGGAGGTACGACGTCCGCAGCTCGGCCGGATCGCGCGCCAACAACGTCGCCAGGGCGTCGAACAGCTGGCCGGTGCTGAGGTCACCGTCGGCGGCCCCGACGAAGCCGGCTTCGACGGTGTCCGCGCTGCGGGCCCGCCGGAATCCGACCTGCTGGCGGATCACGATCGTCTCCGGGTCGGGCTCCCCCGGGGCGCCGTAGGTCTCCTGGCGGACGTCGGCCGCCGTCACCGGCCGCGCCGCCAGCAGGTCGTCGTCGCGCAGGCCGCGCAACCGCTCGACAGCCTCGCCCCAGGCCGCGATCGCCGGCGCGATCGGCTGCTCGATCTCGTAGGGCCATTCGAGGAACGTGCGGTCGCCGGGCGCAGCGCGCACGTTGATCCAGCCGAACCCGATGCCCTCGATCCGCTGCTCGTCGAACCACGACAGCCACGCGTCGTACCGCTCGAGGTAGTCGCCCGCCCCGTGGAGACCAGCGTCCTTGAGCCACAGCTCGACGTACGCCGACGGCTCCAGCACCTCGCGCTGCACCACCAGCGCGGCGTGGTCGGCCGCCACCCACGGGTCGAGCCGTTCGGCCCACGGCTGGTCACGGACGATCGCCCAGTTGGCGAGCACCTGGAGCCACCCGCCGGGCGCCAGGTGCCCGGGGGCGTCGCGCACGATCCGCTCGACGACCGCATCCCCGGGCAGACCGCTGTCGCGGTAGACCAGGCGGTCGCCGCCGGGCGGGCTGATGACGAACGGCGGGTTGGTGGCGATCAGGTCGAACCGCTCGCCGGCCACGGGCTCGAGCAGCGACCCGTCGCGGACGTCGATGTTCTCGGCCTCGTTGAGGGCCGCGTTGAGCCGCGTCATCCAGAGCGCGCGGGCGTTCACGTCGGTGGCGACCACCGTGCCGCTGTGGGGCGCGAGGTGGAGGGCCTGCACGCCGCAGCCGGTGCCGAGGTCCAGCGCCGATCCCACCGGGTGACGCAGGGTCAGCTGCGCCAGCGACGTCGAGGCCGGGCTGATGCCGAGGACGTGGTCGGCGCCGACCCGGGTCGGACTGCCGTCGAGGCCGGGGGTCAGGTCGCTGACGACCCACAGGTCGTGGTCGTCGTCGGCGTACGGCCGGCAGTCGACGAGCGCGCGGACGTCGTCGCCGCTCGCCGTCAGCAGGCCGCCGGCCACCAGCGGGTCGACCAGGCCGGGCAGTGCCGCCTCGGCGGCGGGGCGACCGACGACGGTCTGCAGCAGGAACAGCCGGACCAGCGTCTCCACCGCGGACCCGCCCGTCGTACGCCGGAGGGCGGGCGTGGTCTCGTTGCGCGCGAGCGCGTCGTGGGCGCGTCGACCGAGCAGCTCGGCCACGCCGTCGTAGGTGTAGCCGGCGGCGAACAGCGCGGCGCGCAGCCGAGGCGCCCAGGTGCTCACTCCGCTCCTGCCGTGACGACCCGATCCGCGAACGCGCGGTGGCCGTGGACGTCGGAGACGAGGGCGATCCGTTCGGTCATTCGACCGATCCTCGCACCCGGCAGGGACGCCGGACGCACCGCGGCCCCGGACGCAGAAGCATCCGGGGCCGCGGGCGGCGTACTCGATCGATCAGGCGTGAACCGGACCGCCCGGCTCGGACGCGGGGGCGACCGGGGTGTCGTCGCCGCCCTCCATGAGCTGCGACGAACGCCGCTTCGACACGACGATCGCGCCGATGATGATCCCCGTCGCAAGCAACGCGATCACGATGCGCAGCACGTCGTTCTGGTCGTCACCGACACTCATCGACACGATGGCGCTGGCGATCAGCAGCGAGACCAGGTTCATCACCTTGATCAGCGGGTTGATGGACGGGCCGGCGGTGTCCTTGAACGGGTCGCCGACGGTGTCACCGATGATGGTGGCCTCGTGGGCGAGCGAACCCTTGCCACCGTGGTGGCCGTCCTCGACCAGCTTCTTGGCGTTGTCCCACGCGCCACCCGCGTTGGCCAGGAAGACCGCCATCAGCGTGCCGGTGCCGATCGCACCGGCCAGGAAGCCGGCCAGTGCCGTGGCACCGAGTCCGAAGCCCACCGCGACCGGGGCCAGGACGGCCAGGAGGCCGGGCGTGACCAGCTCGCGCAGCGAGTCCTTGGTGACGATGTCGACGACCTTGCCGTACTCCGGACGGCCGGTGCCCTCCATGATTCCGGGGATCTCGCGGAACTGCCGACGAACCTCGTAGACCACAGCGCCCGCTGCCCGGGCGACGGCGTTGATCGCCAACCCGGAGAAGAGGAACACCACGCTCGCGCCGAGGAGCACGCCGACGATGACGGCCGGGTTGAACACGCTGAAGTCGAGCAGGTACTCCTCACCGGGGCGGATGTTGGCGTCCCGCAGCGACTCGAAGACCGTGGTCGCGTAGGAGCCGAACAGCGCGGTCGCCGCGAGTACGGCCGTGGCGATCGCGATGCCCTTGGTGATCGCCTTGGTGGTGTTGCCGACCGCGTCGAGCTCGGTGAGGATCTGCGCACCCTCGGGGCTGACGTCGCCCGACATCTCGGCGATGCCCTGCGCGTTGTCGGAGACCGGGCCGAAGGTGTCCATGGCGACGATGACGCCGACCGTGGTCAGCAGGCCGGTGCCTGCGAGCGCCACCGCGAACAGCGACACGGTGAGGGTGGCGCCGCCGAGCAGGTAGGCGCCGAACACGGCCGCCCCGATGACCAGGGTCGTGTAGACGGCCGACTCGAACCCGACCGCGAGGCCGGACAGGATCACGGTCGCCGCACCGGTGAGCGACGTCTTGCCGACGTCCTTGACCGGGCGGTACTCGGTGCCGGTGTAGTAGCCGGTGAGGGACAGGATGCCGGCCGACATCACGATGCCGATGACGACGGCGGAGGCCGCGATGAACCGCGGGTCGCCCTCGGCGCCACTCAGGTTCTCAGCGATGTTGCTGAAGTCGGCGAAGCTGCTCGGCAGGTAGACGTAGGCCGCGATCACGCTGGCCACGGCGGCGATGCCCGAGGACAGGTAGAAGGACCGGTTGATGGTCTTCAGACCGTTCTCGCCGGCCTTGGGGTTGGTGAGGTAGACACCAGCGACTGCGGTGAGTGCACCGATCGCGGGGATCACGAGCGGGAACACGAGCCCCTGGTCACCGAACGCCTGCGAGCCGAGGATCAGCGCGGCCACGAGGGTGACGGCGTACGACTCGAAGAGGTCGGCAGCCATGCCGGCGCAGTCCCCGACGTTGTCCCCGACGTTGTCGGCGATCGTCGCGGCATTGCGCGGGTCGTCCTCGGGGATGTTGTTCTCGACCTTGCCCACCAGGTCGGCGCCGACATCGGCCGCCTTGGTGAAGATGCCGCCGCCGACCCGCATGAACATGGCCAGCAGCGCGGCACCGAAGCCGAAGCCCTCGAGCACGTCGGGGGCGGTGTCCTGGAAGGCCAGCACGACGATGCTGGCACCGAGCAGGCCGAGGCCGACCGTCAGCATGCCGACCATGGCACCGGTGCGGAGCCCGATGGTCATGGCGGGCTCACGACCGGTGGTCTCGGCCGCAGCCGCGACGCGGAGGTTGGCGCGCACCGCGAGGTTCATCCCGAGGTAGCCGACGGCAGAGGAGAAGCCCGCGCCGACGACGAAGAAGATGGAGCGGAAGATCCTCACCGTCATGTCGTCGGCCGGCAGCAGGAGCAGCGCGAAGAACGCGATGACCGCAAAGATACCGAGAGTGCGGAACTGCCGGGTCAGGTAGGCGTTGGCGCCTTCCTGCACGGCCTGGGCGATGTTCTTCATGTTGTCGGTGCCCTCAGCGGCAGCAAGAACTTCCTGGCGGAACATGTACGCCATCCCGAGAGCGCCGAGCGCGATCAGGAGGACGACGAGCACCAGTACGAAGTTGCCACCGGAGAGCTCAACGACAGCGGGACTGATCCCGGTCATTTAGTTCCTCCTGGGAGTGACTCACATCTCACGAACGTGGCGGAGTCTACGCAGAGCCACACCCCGCCCGGCACCCCGGTGTGAGACGACGCACACGAACGCGTGCGGGCGTCCGCGGTCAGCCCTGGGCGAGCGCCTCGGCGGCGGAGTCGTGGATCACGAACACCTTCGCGAGGCCGGTGATGCGGAAGATCTTGAGGAGCCGTTCCTGGTTGCAGACCAGCTGGAGGGAGCCGCTGTGGGCTCGCACCTTCTTCAGTCCGCCGACCAGGACGCCGAGACCGGTGGAGTCGAGGAACTCGACCTGCTCCATGTCCACGACCAGGTCATAGGCGCCGGCGGCCACCAGCTCGGTGAGCTTGTCACGCAGCTTGGGGGCGGTGTAGACGTCGATCTCCCCACCGACGGCGACGATGGTCTTGCCATCCGCCTCGCGGGTCGTGAGTGTCAGGTCCACGTGTGTTCTCCCCAGGGCCCGCAACCACGACTCCGAACAGTCCTGGCCGGGGGGTCCGTCTCCGTCTGCCAGCACTATCAAAGCACGACGACGAGCACTTGTGGGCAGAAGTGCCACAGGATCGCCGTCGGTGCCGTCTCCGGCGCGCGGACCACCGTGGTTCCCGGCCGGGCGGCTGTCGGTCCGGTTTGCCAGACTTCCTGCGTGACACCGCCCGGCACCCACCCCGACACGTGGGCCACCGGGCTGCTCGACCGCCTCACCTCGGCCCGCGGTCGCGACGACCGGCTCACGCACCTCGAGCTGCTGCCACCCCGGCCCGCGGAGATCTCGGAGTGGCCGGGCTGGGTGCCCGCGGCCGTCCGCGAGGCGTACGCCGGTCGCGGCGTGTCGCACCCGTGGCGCCACCAGGTGCTGGCCGCCGAGGAAGCCTGGGCCGGCCGCCACGTCGTGATCTCGACCGGCACCGCGTCCGGGAAGTCGCTCGCCTTCCAGGTCCCCGCTCTGTCCGCGGCGATCGCGGCTCGTGGCCGTCGGGGCGAGCGCGGAGCCGGCGTCCTCTACCTGGCCCCCACCAAGGCGCTGGCTCACGACCAGTGGGCAGGGTTGCGCGACCTGGGGCTCGACGTCCGGATCTCCACCCACGACGGTGACAGCACCCGCGAGGAGCGCGACTGGACCCGTGAGCACGCGGAGTACGTGCTGACCAATCCCGACATGCTCCACCGCTCGCTGCTGCCCTCCCACGAGTACTGGTCGCGCTTCCTCGCGACCCTGCGCTTCGTGGTGGTCGACGAGGCCCACCACTACCGCGGCGTCTTCGGCGCCCATGTCAGCCAGGTGCTGCGCCGGCTGCGCCGGATCTGCGCCCGCTACGGCGCCGACCCGACCTTCGTGCTCGCCTCGGCGACGATGTCCGACCCGGAGACGACCGCTCGCCGACTCACCGGGCTGCCGGTGACGGCCGTGACCGAGGACGGATCACCGCGGGGCCGGGTCGCACTGGCGTTGTGGGAGCCCCCCTTCACCTCGTTCCTCGGCGAGAACGGCGCTCCCGTCCGGCGGGCCGCCACCTCCGAGGCCGCCGACCTGCTGGCCGACCTCGTCGTCGAGGACGTCCGCACCCTGGCCTTCGTCCGGTCCCGGCGCGGGGTCGAGCAGGTCGCCCGCGCCACGAGCGAGCTGTTGGCGGAGGTGGACCCGTCGCTGAGCGGGCGGGTCGCGGCGTACCGCGGTGGCTACCTGCCCGAGGAGCGGCGTGAGCTCGAGGAGCGGCTGCGGCGCGGCGACCTGGTCGGCCTGGCCGCGACCAACGCCCTCGAGCTCGGCATCGACATCTCCGGGCTCGACGCGGTCCTGATGGTCGGCTTCCCGGGGACCCGCGCCGCCCTCTGGCAGCAGCTCGGCCGCGCCGGCCGGGGCGCCGGCGACGCGCTGGGCGTGCTCGTGGCCCGCGACGACCCGCTCGACACCTACCTCGTCCACCACCCCGAGAGCCTGATCGGCCAACCGGTCGAGGCCACCGTGTTCGACCCCGGCAATCCCTATGTCCTCGGTCCCCACCTGTGTGCGGCCGCCCAGGAGATTCCGCTGACCGAGCTCGACCTGCCGATGTTCGGCCCGACCAGCCGAGAGGTCGTCGACCGGCTGGTCGAGGGCGGGCTGCTGCGCCGGCGTACGCACGGCTGGTTCTGGACCGACCGGCGTTCCGCCGCCGACCTTGCCGACATCCGGTCGACCGGCGGCCCAGCCGTTCAACTGCTCGAGGCGGAGACCGGGCGGGTCGTCGGCACCGTGGACGGGAGCAGGGCCCACGGCACGGCTCACCGCGGCGCGGTCTACCTGCACCGCGGCGAGACCTGGCTGGTGCACGATCTGGACCTCGACGACGGAGTGGCGATCCTCGAGCGCAGCGACCCGGGCTACTCCACGTCGGCCCGTGAGGTCACCTCGATCTCAGTCGTGGGGGAACGCGAGCACGCCGACTGGGGCGAGTGTCGGCTCTCGCTGGGCGACGTGGAGGTCACCCACCAGGTGGTGTCCTACCTGAAGCGGAGCCACCCCTCGGGTGAGGTGATCGGCGAGGAGGCGTTGGACCTGCCGGAGCGGACGCTACGGACGGTCGCGGTCTGGTGGACCGTCCCGGACGACGTCCTGGACGCGGCCGGGCTGACGCCGGACGACGTCCCGGGAGCCGCCCACGCGGCCGAGCACTGCTCGATCGGGCTGCTGCCACTGGTGGCCACCTGTGACCGCTGGGACATCGGCGGCGTCTCCACGGCCCGTCACCCCGACACCGGGCGGTTGACCGTGTTCGTCTACGACGGACACCCGGGGGGCGCCGGCTTCGCGGCCCGCGGGTACGCCGCCGCCGGGTCGTGGCTGCGCGCCACCCGCGACGCGATCGACGACTGCGGCTGCCCCGACGGCTGCCCGTCGTGCGTGCAGTCCCCCAAGTGCGGCAACCAGAACCACCCGCTCGACAAGCGGGGAGCCGTCGCCCTGCTCGACCTCGTGCTGCGTGAGGCTCCGACCGACGGCGAGTAGCCTGCGGCCATGGTCATCCTGGGACTACTGCTCATCCTGCTGGGTGCGCTCACGATCGTCGCCGTCGTGTTCGACCTCGAGTCGGTGCCGGTCGACCTCCTCGGGGCCGAGGTCACCTCACTGACCGTGTTCCTCCTCGGCGTCGCATCGGGGGTCGCCATCCTCTGGGGCTTCGCCATCCTCAAGTTCGGCACCAAACGCACCCTCCAGCACCGTCGGGAGACCAAGAAGCTCAACGAGCTCTCCGAGAAGCTGGACCGGGCCGAGGCCGACCGCAAGGACGACCACAAGGACGACCGCGACCGCAAGGACGACGGCTAGGGAGCCGGTCCGGCGCGCGCCTCGCCGACGAGGTCGGTGTCCTGACCGAGCCAGCGCGGCCCGCTGAGCACCACTCGCACCACCACGTCCTCACCCTCGAGCCGGCACTCGACGAGCTCGGCCAGGTTGGCCACCGCGATCCGGGAGGCGACCGAACAGGCATCACCATCGCGCTGCCGAGCCGTCGCCCCAGCCAGCGCCGCGAGGTCGGCCGCGGACTGAGCCGAGCGGTGGGCCCGGAAGACGGCGGCTACCACTGCGGTGGACGCACCAACCATCAGCAGCAACGCCAGACACGTCACGACCAGCAGCGTCGCCGCACCGCCCTCGTCCCGGAACCGCCGGGGCGTCACGGCGGCGACTCGGCGGCCGTCACCGCCTGCGCGACGAGCTCCACGCCGGGCAGGAATCCGAAGAGGCCTCCGGGCCCCGACACCTCACGCGTCACCGAGACGACCACGTCGCCACCCCCTCCCGACGTGGCGGTCACCCGGGAGCCCTCTCCTGCCACCACTCTCGCTCGGTCGAACGCCACTGCCTCCGAGTCACCTCGAGCCAACGACCGGGCGGCCTCACGCGCCGCGTCGACCACGCGCACCTGCCCGACGCCGACCGCCAGCAGCCAGACCAGGCCCACCGTCACCGCGAGCAACAACGGGAGCCCGAGCGCGAGCTCGGCGGTCACCGCACCGCGTTGGCGCAGCCCGATCACCCGCCGTGGGTTCACCCGATGCCCAGCAGGCCCAGCACGTGGTCGAACAGCGATCGCAGCAGCTGATCGCCGAACCCTCCGGTGAGCAGTTTGTAGAGCAGGCCGGCCAGCCCCGCCCCGGCCGCAGTGCCGACGGCGTACTCCGCGGTGGTGATCCCGGCCTGGTCGGTGATCCCGGCCTGGTCGGTGATCCCGCCCTCGTCGGCGACCCGGCTCGACCTCGACTGCGTCATGTGGCTCTCCTTCACTCCGGGACCGCCTGGTGCCATCCCTCGGCATCGACCTTGGCCATGACCCCACTCGAGGCGCGACCGACGCCGCGACGGCTGTGGAGATCGCGCACCGAACGGGCGCTGTGGACGGGTGACGGCGCGGGTCACAGTCGGATCCCGGCCATCAGGGAAGCGACCAGGGGCACGATGGCGAGCAGCAGGAACGCCGGGAGGAGGCACAACCCGAGCGGAAGGGCCGCGCGCACCCCGACCGTCCGTGCGCGGTCCTCGATCTCACTGCGGGCGTTCGTCGCGAGATCGTCGGCCAGCCGTGCCACGACCGCGCCGACCGGGGCACCGGTGCGCTCGGCCCGGGCGAGCGCGCGTCCCAGGGGCGCCAGCTCGGGGTCCGCGGACAACCCGGCCCACACGCGTTCGGGGTCGACCCCCAGGGCGAGCCGGTCGCTCACCACGCCGAGCCGGTCGGCAGCCGCGCCCGGGAGCGCGGCGCAGACGCGACGCGTGGCCTGGCCGGCGGACGCTCCGCCGCGCAGTGCGGTCGCAAGCAGCAGCACCAGGACCGGCAGGTCGCGCCGCACCGCCTCCCGCTGACGCCTCACGGCGGCCGGCTCGGCCGCCTCGACCAGCCGGTGGACCACGAGCGCTGCTCCGAGACCCAGCACCAAGCCACCCCACCCGGTCGCGAACGCCCAGCCGCCCAGCAGGGCCAGCGGTGGCCAGAGCCGGCGGCCGCGGCGCACCCAGTCGACGCCGTCCGGCGCAAGGGGAGGGCCGGTCGGCCCGGCCCTGGCTCGGACCTCGGGACGTTCGGGTCGGGCCGCACGGGGGTGGAACGAGAGCAGGACGGCCAGGGCGACGAGGCCGCCCACCAGCAGGGAAGTCACCCGACGACCCCGCCCGCGATCCGCTCGATCCACCACAGCCCGAGCAGACCCAGGCCGACCCCGGCCACGAGACACAGCACGCCGATCGGCGTGCCGGTGAGGAAGTCCCAGGTGCTGCCGCTGCCACCGGACCCGAGCACCAGCACCAGCACCGGGAGCGCGGCGATCAGCCTCGCCGTCGCGCGGGCCGACGCCAGCTCGCTCTCCACGACCCGGCGCGTGGCCCGATCGGCCCGGACCGTGGCACAGACCCGGTGGAGCGCGTCGGCCAGGCCGCTGCCGCTGCGGTGGGCGACCTCCCACGCCGCGCCGACCAGCCGGAGCTCCCCTGCCCCGGGCCGCTCTCCGAGTCGGCGAAGCACCGACGGGAGGTCACCGCCGAGGACGGCCGCCTGCGCCACGGGGCGCAACACCGGCCAGGTGTCGGCGGCGCGACCGAGGGCACGGTCGGGTGGTTGACCGGCCGAGATCTCGGCGGCCACGAGCTCGCACGCCTCGAGCACCTGTTCGGCGGTTGTGGCCGCCTCCTGTCGTCGACGCCGCATCCCCCACAGCTGCCGTCCGGCCAGCACGACGGCCAGCACAACGGCCAATACGACGGCCAGCACGACGGAACCCGCCACCACCCCCCACAGGCCGGCGAGCAGCAGGCCGGCCACGACGGCCAGCGGGATCAGCCACCCCGGGGCTGCGGCGTGGCCAGCCCGCCTCGGGACAGCGACCGGAGGACGCAGCGACCACACCACCGCCAACGCCGCCGCCACGGCCGACACCGCGATCACGGCGCGCCTCGGCCCTTCAGCCGCCGCTCGAGGAGTGCCGCGCCACCCCCGAGGTGGGACGTGCCATCGTCGTCGAAGGTGACCGCCGTCCGCAGCGAGACCAGGCCGTCGGCAGCCCGGGCGGGGACGGCGACCTCTCGGAGCACCCGACGCCCATCGGCGGCTCGATCGAGGTGGAGCACCGCGTCGAGCGCGGAGGCGATCTGGCTGTGGGTGGCCTCGCGGCTCCACCCCGCCGCCAGCGCCAGCGCCTCGATGCGGGCCGGGACGTCCTCGGCCGAGTTGGCGTGGAGCGTCCCGCACCCGCCCTCGTGGCCGGTGTTCAGGGCCGCCAGCAGGTCCACCACGGACCCGTCCCTGACCTCGCCGACGACCAACCGGTCCGGCCGCATGCGCAGCGCCTGCCGCACCAGGGTCCGGACCGTCACCTCGCCGGCACCCTCCACGTTGGGTGGCCGGGCCTCCAGCGCCACGACGTGGGGGTGATCGGGACGCAGCTCGGAAGCGTCCTCGACGAGCACCAACCGCTCCTCCGGAGCAGCCAGGGAGAGCAGACTCGCCAGCAATGTCGTCTTGCCTACCCCGGTGCCACCCGTGACGAGAAAGGCGAGCCGACGGCGGACGACCGAACCGAGCAGCCGAGCTCCCTCGGCGGTCAGGGTGCGAGCGGAGACGAGAGTGGCGAGGTCGAGCACCCTCCCGCTCGGCACCCGCAGCGAGATCGCGGTGCCGGGACGCGCGATGGGCGACAGCACGGCGTGGCACCGGGTGCCGTCAGCCAGCCGGACGTCGACGTGGGGGGTGGCGTCATCGAGCCGGCGACCAGCACCGGCGGCCAGTCGCTGGGCCAGCCGGCGCACCGACTCGTCGTCCGGGAAGGTCACCTCGGTCGGTTCCAGCCCCCGGCCGCGGTCGAGGAAGACCGCGTCGGGTCCGTTCACGACGACGTCGGTCACCCCGGGCAGGACCAACAGCGGCTCCAACGGCCCGGAGCCGACCACGTCGCGACGGAGGGCGTCGTGAACGGCCAGCACGGTGGCGTCACCGACGGGGCGCCCCGCGGCCCTCAGGGCACCGGCAACCCGGTGGGGAGTCAGCCGGCCCGGTTCGCGTGCGAGCCGGTCGCGGACCAGCTCGACGAGCTCCCCCGGGACGACGTTCACGCCGCGGGCGCCGCCGTGGCGGCGCGGGCCAGGATCTCGCGCGCCGTCCGGGCCAGCGGCGAGCGCCGCGAGCGAACCGGCCCGAGGCCGAGGTCGATCGACTCGGTGAGACCTCGCTGGTCGCCCATCCGCGCGACCACCGGGACCGGGACCACGCGGTGGACGTCTGCGTCATCGAGTCCGGACCCGCGCAGCACCAGCCCGGCACGACCCGCCGGGAGACCCGCGACGACCCGGGCCGCGGACGCCACACCGGGGACCGTGGGCAGCACCACGACGAGCACCTGGTCGCAGCGGGCCGCGACCTCCTCGATCACCCCGTCCGCGGTGCGCGGCAGGTCGACGACGACGGTCTCGTGGCCGCGCTGGGCCGCTGAGAGAACCTCGCGAACCGCGAACGGCTGCAGCACACCCCGGCGTCCGGCGTACCAGGTGAGGGCACCGAGGCCATCGCGCCGAGGCAGGCTCTCCCGGAGCGCGGCCGCGCCGAGACGGCCCGTGGTCTGGCACAGCTCGTCCCACCGGACCCCGGGGCGGTGCTCCAGTCCGACCATGCGGTCGAGGCCGGGGCCCAGCGGGTCGACGTCGATGACGACCGTGGGACCGCTTGCGGAGGCCACCTGTCCCAGTGACGCCGCCAGCACCGTCGCGCCGGCGCCTCCCGATCCCCCGATCACCCCCACCGTCCAGGCGCGGCGCGGGCGCCCCTCGCCGAGATCGGTGAGCTGCTCGACGACCCACTCGCCGGACTGCGGCAGCTCGGCGACGTTCTCCGCGCCCAGGGCCAGGGCGAAGCCCCATGCCTCGGTGGGGAAGCTGCCCCAGGAGACCACGTGGACGCCGTCGCGACGCATCGGTCGCAGCTCGGCCAGCTCGGCGGCCAGGTCCTCGCCGACGAGCACCAGCGGCGCCCCGGTCCAGCCGGCCAGGCCGCCGATCCCGTCCGGGGCGACGACGGGGGTGACGCCGGCGGCGGCACCGAGCCGCAGCAGCTCGTCGAGGAGGGTCTCGTCGCGGGTGATGATGAGTGGCGCATTCATGTCGGGCAGCGTGCCCCCGAGCGCCGGCTGCGGGAGCGGGCTCGCGCCCGGTCTGTGGAGGAACCACGGTCGACGCGGGGTTGTGGACGGTTGGTGGTCCCACGCAGCACCACCACGCGCACCTACGATGAAGGGGTGACCCGCCCGACCGCGGCCTTCTTCGACCTCGACAAGACGATCATCGCCAAGTCGAGCACGTTGGCCTTCAGCAAGCCCTTCCAGGCGGGCGGTCTGATTTCACGGCGCGCGGTGCTGCGCTCGGCCTACGCGCAGTTCGTCTACCTGGTCGGCGGCGCCGATCACGACCAGATGGAGAAGCTGCGCGCGTTCATGTCGCAGCTGTGCGCCGGGTGGGACGTCGCCACCGTCCGCGAGATCGTGGCCGACACCCTCCACAACATCGTCGACCCGCTGGTCTACGACGAGGCGGTCAGCCTGATCGAGGAGCACCGGCTCGCCGGGCGCGACATCGTCATCGTCTCCACGTCCGGCACCGAGGTGGTCGGACCCATCGGCGAGATGTTGGGCGCGGACCGGGTCGTCGCGACCCGGCTGGAGATCGCCGACGGCCGCTACACCGGCGAGATCGAGCACTACGTGTACGCCGAGGAGAAGGCGAACTCGATCCGCGCCCTGGCCGACTCCCTGGGCTACGACCTGGGTGCCTGCTACGCCTACAGCGACTCGGTCACCGATGTCCCGATGCTCGAGACGGTCGGTCACCCCCACGCCGTCAACCCCGACAAGGAGCTGCGGCGAATCGCAGCGTCCCGCGGCTGGCCGGTGCTGGTGTTCACCAAGCCGGTCGCACTGCGCTCGCGGGTTCGGCTGCCACCGGCGAAACCCACGCTGGCCGCTCTCGCTGTCGGTGGCGCCCTGGCCCTCGGGGGCCTGGCGTGGAGCAATGCCCGCAAGCGGCGCGCTGCTCACTGACGACTGGTCCACATCGGTGACCTTCGGCCCTTGAAGTGTCGCGCCCGACGTGTCTCAATGGAGAAACACAACTCCACAGACCCGCACGTGAACCGGGTACCCACGCGGCGATCTACCCTTCTTGAGGGCGCCTGTCATTCGGGATTTCCCCGGGGCAGCAATCTGATGCACGCCTGGTAGCCATCGGTTTCACGTGTCAGCGGCGGCACCCGAGTCTTTCGAGTCGGGTGCCGCTCGCATGTGCGGGGTCGCTAGGCGTCCGGCGTGCGGATCGGGCTCGCCTCGGTGCCGGCGGCGTACGCCTCGGCCGCGTACAGCAGCCACCGGTGGACCGCGCCCGGGACGCCGTCGCGCAGGGCACCGAGGTTCCCCTCGTACGCCGGACGCAACGCCAGGTGCCCGGCTTCGGGAACGACCAGGGACTTCTCGTCGAGGCCGCGCGCGACGAGCACCAGGCGCTCGGTCGCGCGGGCGACCAGCCCGTTGTGGGACGCGAAGGGTGCGGCAGCGGCGAGCTCACCGTGGACCACCGCCGCGACCAGGAGCGCGGGCGCGTCGGTCGCCAGCATCGAGGCCACGGTGTGGAGCAGCGCGGCCGCCTCGGCGTCGCGCGGTCGGCCCAGCTGGTCGTGGGGCAGGGAACCGGCACCGACGATCGTGTGGAGCCTGGCCAGAGCCTGCAGCGGCGAGCGCCGCAGCACCGGCGCCAGCATCAGCAGCTCGGTCGACAGCCGGACCGACGCCGCCGACGTCTCGTCCCCGGTGCCGGCGCGGACGTCCTCCAGCGAGGAGACCGAGCCCTCGAGGACGGCGCTGGCGTGGGCGCCCCGGAGCAGCGACTCGGAGGTCGTCTCCGGCGAGGTCCGGCGCAGGCCGCGGTCGCGCAGCACGGCGTCGATGCCGTCGCGAGCGGAGGCGAGCGCGGAGGGGACGCCCTCGAGGGCGTGCAGTCGGGCAAGGAGGTCGGTCGGGGAGTCAGGCTGGGAGACGGACGGAGAGGCTGGGCATGGTGGCGCTCAGGCTAGCCAGCAGCCCACACTCGCCCAGCAGGTAGCCTGCCCACGATGGACGATGAGGTACGCCGACACGCACGCTCCTTCGGCTCGGTGGCCGAGATCTACGACCGCGGGCGGCCCTCGTTCCCGACGGCGGCGGCCGCCTGGCTGGTCAACTCGGAGGCGGCGACCGTCCTGGAGCTCGGCGCCGGCACCGGCAAGCTGACCCGCACCCTGGTCGAGCTCGGCCACGACGTGCACGCGACCGATCCGGACGCCGAGATGCTCGCGGTGCTGCGCCGCCACCTGCCCGACGTCCCGACCAGCGAGTCCGGCGCGGAGGAGATCCCGCTGCCCGACCGCTCTGTGGACGTGGTCGTCGTGGCGCAGGCCTTCCACTGGTTCGACCACGAGCGGGCGCTGCCCGAGATCGCTCGAGTGCTGCGACCCGGCGGTCACCTGGCTCTGGTGTGGAACAACCGCAACAAGAAGATCCCGTGGGTGCGCAAGCTCGGTCGGATCCTCACCGACCAGCCGGAGCTGCAGGAAGCCTCCGACGCCGCGGTGAAGGCCCTCGTCTGCAGCGACCTGTTCGGCTTCGTCGAGGAGAAGAAGTTCGACTTCTGGCAGCAGGTCAATCGCGAGTCCCTCGTGGACCTGGTCGCCTCCCGCAGCTACATCTCCACGCTGGACGACCAGGCCCGCGAGGAGAAGCTCGCCCAGGTCATGGCGCTGTACGACGACTACGGCCGCGGCATGGACGGGATGCAGCTGCCGTACCACTCCGAGTGCTACCGGGCGGCGGTCGTCGATCGCGGCGAGCCCACCGGCCCCGACCACGACGCCCCGGACGACAGCCCCGATGAGCCGCCCGGTCCCAACGACGGCACCGACACCGACATGTTGCTCATCGACTTCCGCTGACCTGCCGCACCACCGGCTCCCTGCTGAGCCTTGTAACGCGCAGTTACCTGCACTACCGCGCCGCTGCAACCGCGCACCAGTTGATGTAACTGCGCGTTACAGCAGACAGGACCGGCTGCGGACGGCCGTCCGACCGGCGGGGAACGGCGATACCCTCCGGCCGTGACCCGCGACCGGAGGCGACCGTGGCGGCGTACCCACCTCGGCACCGAGGTGGACCGCGCCACCTACCGCGCGCTCCACACCGCCAGCCTGGCCTCCCCGGCGCTGCGGGGGGGACTCACCACCGCCAGTGCCGAGCGGAGCATCCGCCACCTCCGGGCGCTGCTCGGTACGCCCGCCGCCGCGCTCACCGACACCGAGGCGCTGCTGGCCTGGGACGGCGTGGGGTGGCACCACCGCGACCAGGTGCAGGGCCTGATCGGGCGGGGGGTCGAGCACGGGGAGACGACGGTCAACGCGCTCGAGTCCTGCGACGACCCCAGCTGTCCGGGCCGACACGTCGTGATCAGTCCGTTGCTGGTCGAGGACGTGGTGGTCGGCACGCTCGCGGTCTGCACGCCGTACCAGAGCGGCGCGCTCGTGCGCGCCACCGACGAGGTCGCACAGTGGGTCTCCGGCCAGCTCGAGCTGGCCCAGCTCGATGTCTCGCGCACCCGGCTGATGGAGGCGGAGGTGCGGGCGCTGCGAGCCCAGATCAGCCCCCACTTCATCTACAACTCCCTGGGCGCCATCGCCAGCTTCGTCCGCACCGACCCTGACCGCGCGAGAATGCTGCTGCTGGAGTTCGCCGACTTCACCCGCTACTCGTTCCGGCGCCACGGCGAGTTCACGACGCTGGCCGAGGAGCTGCGCTCGATCGAGCGCTATCTGCTGCTCGAGCAGGCCCGGTTCGGCGACCGGCTCGAGGTGACGCTGCGGATCGCCCCCGAGGTGCTTCCCGTCGCCGTCCCCTTCCTCTGCATCCAGCCGCTCGTGGAGAACGCGGTGCGCCACGGGCTGGAGGGCCAGCAGACCGGGCACCTCACGATCGTGGCCCGCGACCTCGACCAGGAGTGCGTGATCGAGGTCGAGGACGACGGGGTCGGCGAGGACCCGGAACGGGTCCGCCGGGCGCTGGCGGGGGACGCCGACCTGGACTCGGTCGGGCTGGGAAATGTGGACGCACGGCTACGCAACGCGTTCAGCGACGACTACGGTCTGGTCGTGGAGACCGCACCCGGAGCCGGCACCAAGGTCACCGTGCGCATCCCCAAGTTCGCCCCCGGGGTCCACGCATGAGCACCCCACCGACCGGGGCGCCGCTCACCGCCCTCGTCATCGATGACGAGCGTCCGGCCCTCGACGAGCTCTCCTTCCTGCTGGGCAGGGACGCCCGGATCGGCGACGTACACACCTGTGACTCGGCCACCGACGCGCTGCTGCTGATCCAGGAACGCGACGTCGACGTGGTCTTCCTCGACATCCAGATGCCCGGGCTGAGCGGGCTCGACCTCGCGCAGGTGCTGGCCCGGTTCCGGCACCCGCCCCCGGTGGTCTTCGTGACCGCCCACGAGGGGCACGCGGTCGACGCCTTCGACCTCCACGCCGTCGACTACGTGTTGAAGCCGGTGCGCGAGGAGCGTCTCGCCGAGGCGGTACGACGGGTGATCGAGTCGACCGGACGGGCCGGGGCGGCCCCCGAGGAGCAGATCCCCGTCGAACGCGGCGGCGTCACCCGGTTCCTGGCCCGGTCCGACATCAGGTACGTCGAGGCCCAGGGTGACTACGCCCGGCTCCACACCGCGGCCGACTCCCACCTGGTGCGGTCACCGCTCACCGCGCTGGAGGAGCAGTGGGCCGAGGCCGGCTTCGTCCGGATCCACCGATCGCTGCTGGTCGCACTGGGCCATGTGGACGAGCTGCGGATCGACGGCAGCCGGTGCTCGGTCGTGGTCGGCGACGCCGTGCTCCAGGTGAGCCGTCGTCACACGCCCCACCTGCGCGAGGTCCTGACGCGCCGGGGCCGACTGTGAGCGAGCGGACGCCGCCCCGGGTCCGGGTCACCGGACCCTCGCGGCGACCGACGGTTCGACCGTCCCGGCCGCGACGGCGACAGATCGACGACGAGACCCGACTCGGTGAGCTCTACCTGCGCTCGCTGCTGCGCGAACAGCTGCGGCACTCGGCGCTGAGCCTGGCCGCCCTCGTGCTCGGCATCGGCAGCCTGCCGATCGTGTTCTACCTGGCGCCCGGCCTCTCCGACGTACGCCTGCTCGGCCTGCCGCTCCCCTGGCTGCTGCTCGGCTTCGCGGTCTACCCGTTCCTGGTCCTGGTGGGCTGGCGCTACATCCGCTCGGCCGAACGCACCGAGGCCGACTTCGCCGACCTCGTCGAGACGGTGGACCGGCCGTGAACCAGGCCCCGGGCATCGTCGCGGTCGCGCTCGTCACGATCGCCACCCTGGCGATCGGCACCTGGGGTCTCCGCTTCTCGCGCACCACCAGCGACTTCCTCGTCGCGTCCCGCACCGTGCGGCCAGGACTGAACGCCTCGGCCATCGGTGGCGAGTACCTCTCGGCGGCGTCCTTCCTCGGCATCGCCGGGCTCGTGCTCGTGCGGGGCACCGAGATGATGTGGTACCCGGTGGGCTGGACCGCCGGCTACCTGGTGCTGCTGGTGCTGGTGGCCGCGCCGCTGCGCCGTTCGGGCGCCTACACCTTGTCGGACTTCGCGGAGGCGCGACTGGGATCGCGCCGGGTCCGGGTGCTGTGCACGGTGATCGTCGTCCTGATCGGGTGGTTGTACCTGCTGCCGCAGTTCCAGGGCGCCGGGATCACCCTGCAGTCCACCCTCGGCGCCCCCCGCTGGGCGGGCGAGGTGGTGGTTCCCCTCATCGTGCTCATCAACGTGGTCTCCGGTGGCATGCGCAGCATCACGTTCGTGCAGGCGTTCCAGTACTGGCTCAAGCTGACCGCGCTGTTGCTGCCGATCATCGTGCTGCTGATCGTCTGGGTCGGCGACGGGAGCCCGCACCCTGTGGACGTGGCCGGTTCCGGAGCGAGCCCCCGGGCGTGGGCCCTCCCCCTCGCCGGAGGTGACCCCCAGGGGCTCTACCTCACCTACTCGCTGATGGTGGCCACCTTCCTCGGCACGATGGGCCTCCCCCACGTGGTGGTGCGCTACTACACCAACCCCGACGGCCGCGCCGCCCGCCGGACGACCCTCGTCGTGCTGGGCCTGCTCGGACTCTTCTACCTGCTGCCGCCGCTGTACGGCGCCCTCGGCCGGGTGTACGCCGAGGCGCTGGTCGCCAGCGGTCGCACCGACGTCCTGGTGCTGGAGCTGCCGCGGCTGATGGTCCCCGGACCGCTGGGCGAGCTGTTGACCGCGCTGGTCACGGCCGGCGCGTTCGCGGCCTTCCTCTCCACGTCGTCGGGGCTGGCGATCGCGGTCGGCGGCGTGCTGGGCCAGGACGTCACGGGCAGGTCGGTCCGCGGCCGACGACTGAGCGGGATCGCCGCCTTCCGCGCCGGCTGCGCGCTCGCGATCATCGTCCCGTGCGTGCTGGCCCTGCTGCTCCCCGGCGTGGGCGTGGCCCGTGCGGTGGGGCTCGCCTTCGCGGTCGCCGCCTCGACCTTCTGCCCGCTGCTGGTCCTGGGCATCTGGTGGCGCGGGCTGACCCCCGTCGGCGCCATCGCCGGCCTGGTCGTCGGTGGCGTGGGGTCGGGCGCCGCCGTGATCTGGACCCTCGGCACACCACCAGGTCCGGGGTGGGCCTCGGTCCTGCTCGAGCAGCCGGCGGCGTGGAGTGTCCCGGCGGCCTTCCTCACGATGTGGGTGGTCTCGCTCGCCACCGCGTCGACAGATCCCGGCGACGTCCACCGCACGATGGTGCGTCTGCACACCCCCGAGCAGGTCACGCTCGAGCGTGGCCCGGGCCGGGTCTGACTGAGTGTGTCCCGTTCGGCGTGTGCACGGATCTGCTTGTTAGCCGAGATGAGTGCGCCCGTTGCGCGCGGCCCCGTTGACGCCCCGTCACCGAACGCTTCACCGGACGGGTCTTGCGGGACGCTCGGAGGTCCGTCACCCGCCGCTCTGTGTACTTTCGGCAGGGGTCCGGGTTGCGGGACGAGCGCCGGAGGCGGTTACCCGAAGTGGGATCCTCCCGCGTGTCCCGACGACGGCATCGGAAGCGAGCTTCCCGGCGCGCGTCAGCCCACCGGGGTGTAGCGGGTGAGAACGCAGAACTCATTGCCCTCAGGGTCTGCCAGCACCGCCCACCCCTTTTCAGGTCCGACGCGCCGATCGTCAACGAGAGTGGCGCCCAGCGCGAGGATTCGGTCGACCTCCTCCTCGCGGGTGCGGTCGGTGGGGCGAACACAGAGGTGCATGCGGTTCTTGACCGTCTTCGGCTCCGGCACCCGGGCGAAGATGATCTCGCGGTCATCGGGTCCCACCAGCCAGCACTCCTCCTCGTCGGGCCCCATCTCCGCTTCATCGAGGAGTTGGAAGTCTTCGAGCACTAGTGACCACCACCTCACTTGCGCGTACGGGTCAACCGCGTCGATGCAGAAGTTCGATGCCCGAGATGCCATGGCCGCCATGGTTGCTGATCCGGCTCCTCGATGGCAACGGTGCTCGCGAGCGCGAGGCGATCACCGCTAGAGGGTCGATTTGCAGGACGTCCGGATCTGCCGTGATCCGCGCACTGATGCCGGCAGCGACAAGGGGCCACCCCCGGTGAGGGTCAGGCCCAGGTCGCGGTCGACATCCGGCGCACCGCCACGGCGGCCAGCACGCCACCGCCGAAGACGAGGACCAGGCCGGGACCGGGCATCCAGCCGTTGGTGCCGACCAGGTTCAAGATGTGCACGACCTGCCACACCGGCAGCCCGACCGCCACCAGCGCGATGAACGCGCCCTGCACCAGTGCCATCCTCCGGATCGGCACGAGGGCGCCGGCCAGACCCAGCATCGCGGCGTAGAAGGTCCACAGCCCGGCACCGCGCACCCCGGAGATCTGTCCCAGTGGGGTGTCGATCCAGGGCAGGAACGATCCGAACGCGACCATCGCCACGGCGCCCAGCAGCTGGCGCCGGCCGGGTACGGGTGGGCGACGCTCGGGCCGCGTGGTCGCGGTGGATCCCGCCGCCGGTCGGGCAGAGCTCGTCATGACGGTGACCCTACGCCGCGGCGCGACGCCGGCGCCCGGGCGCCGAGGACCGCTCGACGTACGACGAACGGTGCGCTGGTGCCCGACGAGCGGTCGTCGGTCGGGTCGGCGGACCGTCGGACACCCCTGTCGGAGCCGGCGAACGAGCCACTGACCGACCCGTCGCCACCACTCGGCGCAGAGAGTGACGTGCGTCATACCCAGCCCTTGACCCGGACCACTGCCGGATTGCTGTTGTTCGGCGCAGGGACGTATCCCGAGGGACCCCAGGAGGACCCATGGACGTGCAGGCGCGCCAGGCTTACTGGCGCAGAAATCTTCGACTCATGGCCGTGCTGCTGACGATCTGGGCGCTGGTGTCGTTCGGCGCCGGGATCCTGTTCGTGGAGCCGCTCAACAACATCTCGTTCATCGGCTTCCCGCTGGGCTTCTGGTTCGCCCAGCAGGGCTCGATCATCACGTTCGTGATCCTGATCGCCGTCTACGTGTGGCGGATGGACAAGCTCGACGCCGAGTTCGGCATCGACGAGTACGAGCAGGAGGTGCACCACTCATGAGTGAGATCCAGACCTGGACCCTCGTCTTCGTGGTCCTCTCCTTCTCCGTCTACATCTACATCGCCTACGCCAGCCGGGTGAACACCACCGCGGGCTTCTACGTCGCCAGCGGCGGCATCCCGGCTCCCGGCCAACGGCGCGGCGATCGCGGCCGACTGGATGAGCGCGGCGTCGTTCATCTCGCTGGCCGGCATCGTCGGGCTGAGCTACAACGGCTACGGCGGCAGCGTGTTCCTCATGGGCTGGACCGGTGGCTACGTGCTGCTGGCGCTGCTGCTGGCGCCGTACCTGCGCAAGTTCGGCAAGTACACGATCCCCGACTTCGTGGGTGACCGGTACTCCGAGACCGCCCGCATGATCGCGGTCGTGGCCGCGATCGTGGTGTCCTTCGTCTACGTCGCCGGCCAGATGGCCGGTGTCGGCCTGGTCTTCACCCGGTTCCTCGAGGTCAACACCACCGTCGGCGTCATCATCGGCATGACGATCGTGTTCTTCTACGCCGTCCTCGGCGGCATGAAGGGCATCACCTGGACCCAGGTCGCCCAGTACACCGTGCTGATCATCGCCTACCTGATCCCGGCGTTCGCCGTCTCGGCCAAGGTCACCGGGGTCGCCGTGCCCCAGATCGGCTTCGGCCAGATCCTCGACGAGCTCAACGGCCTGCAGAGCGACCTCGGGCTCGGCGAGTACACGTCGGCGTTCAACGACATCAACATGCTGAACATGGTGTTGATCACCGCCGCCCTGATGTTCGGCACCGCCGGCCTGCCCCACGTGATCGTCCGGTTCTACACCGCCAAGAGCGTGCGCGCGGCCCGGTTCTCGGCGCTGTGGGCACTGTTCTTCATCTCGCTGCTCTACACGACCGCCCCGTCGGTGGCGGCGTTCAGCAAGCTGCAGATCATCAAGGACGTCGACGGCACCGCGATCTCCGACATGCCGCGGTGGTTCGACACCTGGGCGAGCGTCGGGCTGATCACCACCCCCGACGGCGGTCCGGTCTCCTCGCTGGGGAGCGGAGCGATCAACTACTCCGACGTCCTGATCAACAACGACATCATCGTGCTCGCCTCCCCCGAGATCGGCGGCCTGCCCGCGCCGATCGTCGGCCTGGTGGCGGCCGGTGGTCTCGCTGCGGCGCTGTCCACCGCGTCCGGCCTGTTGCTGGTGATCTCCTCCTCGGTGGCCAACGACGTCTACTTCAAGAAGATCAACCCCGCGGCGACCGAGGCCAAGCAGCTGATGGTGGGCCGGATGGCGATGGCCGGAGCGATCCTGGTCGCCGGCTACCTCGGCATCAACCCTCCGGGATTCGTGGCCCAGGTGGTCGCCTTGGCGTTCGGTCTGGCCGCTGCCAGCTTCTTCCCAGTCCTGGTGCTCGGCATCTTCTGGAAGAACTGCACGGCGGCCGGAGCGACCGCAGGGATGGCGGTCGGTCTGCTGACGACGATGGCGTACATGCTGTGGACGATCGACATCTACGGCAACTCCGACGGCATCTTCGGCATCGCCGAGACCGGCTTCGGCACCATCGGCATGCTGATCAACTTCGCGGTGACCATCACCGTCTCGCAGTTCACGAAGAAACCGTCCGCGGTGATGCAGGAGCTCGTGGAGGAGATCCGCTTCCCCGGGCACACTCCCCTGGTCGCCAAGCACGCCCAGGGCGAGATCTGAGGGACTCCAGTAGCACCCGGACAGGGCCGTCGCGCGGGGTCACCGACCCCCCGGGATGGCCCTGTCCGCGGTCTCGCAGGGGCAACCACCCGACCACCATCCAGGAGTAAGTTGACGCGCATGGCTGACGAGAACCTTTCGAACCTGATGCACGAGAACCGGCGCTTCGAGCCGCCCGCGGAGCTGGCGGCCGAGGCCAACGTGAAGGAGGAGGCCTACGCGCGCGGGGACTCCGACCCGGAGGCGTTCTGGGCCGAAGCCGCCGAACGGCTCGACTGGGGCCAGACCTGGGACCGGGTGCTCGACTGGGACAACCCTCCCTTCGCGAAGTGGTTCGTCGGCGGCACCCTGAACGCCGCGGTGAACTGCGTCGACCGCCACGTCGACGCCGGCAACGGCGGCAAGGTCGCGTTGCACTGGGTCGGCGAGCCCGCCGACGACACCCGCGACCTGACCTATGCCGAACTCAAGGACGAGGTCTGCAAAGCAGCCAACGCGCTGATCGAGCTCGGCGTCGAGAAGGGCGACCGGGTCGCGATCTACCTGCCGATGATCCCCGAGACCGTGGTCGCGATGCTCGCCTGCGCCCGCCTCGGCGCCCCCCACACCGTCGTCTTCGGTGGCTTCTCCGCAGACGCACTCGCCAGCCGGGTCGTCGACTGCGGCGCCAAGGTGGTCATCACCGCCGACGGCGGCTACCGCCGCGGTGCCCCGTCGGCCCTCAAGCCGGCCGTCGACGAAGCGATCGGCAAGGCCGCCGAGCAGGGCCAGCAGGTCGACCACGTGCTCGTCGTACGCCGCACCGGTCAGGACCTCGGCGACGCAGGTTGGGACGACTCCCGTGACGTCTGGTGGCACGAGGTCGTCGACAGCGCCTCGGCCGAGCACGACGCTGAGATGCACGACTCCGAGCACCCGCTCTACGTCATGTACACCTCGGGCACGACCGGCACACCCAAGGGCATCCTGCACACGACCGGCGGTTACCTCGTCGGCACGTCGTACACGCACTGGGCGGTCTTCGACCTCAAGCCGGAGACCGATGTCTACTGGTGCACCGCCGACGTCGGCTGGGTGACCGGACACTCCTACATGGTCTATGGCCCGCTCGCCAACGGTTGCACCCAGGTGATCTACGAAGGCACCCCCGACTCGCCCCACAAGGGCCGGTGGTGGGAGATCGTCGAGAAGTTCGGCGTCACCATCTTCTACACGGCGCCGACCGCGATCAGGACCTTCATGAAGTGGGGCGACGACATCCCCGCGAAGTTCGACCTGTCCTCGATCCGGGTGCTGGGCTCGGTCGGTGAGCCGATCAACCCCGAGGCCTACATCTGGTACCGCGAGAACATCGGCGCCGGGAAGGTCCCCGTCGTCGACACCTGGTGGCAGACGGAGACCGGTCAGATCCTGATCAGTCCGCTGCCGGGCGTCACCCACGGCAAGCCAGGGTCGGCGATGAAGGCGCTGCCCGGCATCGCCGCGGAGGTCGTGGACGACACGGGCGCGGCGGTGCCCGACGGCTCCGGCGGCTACCTCGTGCTCCAGAAGCCGTGGCCGGCGATGCTGCGCACGCTGTGGGGCGACGACGAGCGCTTCAAGGACACCTACTGGTCGCGCTACGCCGAGCAGGGGTTCTACTTCGCCGGAGACGGCGCGAAGAAGGACGACGACGGCGACGTCTGGCTGCTGGGGCGGGTCGACGACGTCATGAACATCTCGGGCCACCGGCTCTCCACGACCGAGATCGAGTCGGCCCTGGTGTCCCACCCGAAGGTGGCCGAGGCGGCCGTCGTGGGCGCCGCCGACGAGACCACGGGCCAGGCGGTCTGCGCCTTCGTGATCCTGCGGGAGTCGGCGACCGACGGCGACGGAGCCGCACCGGACGACCTGGTGGAGGAGCTGCGCAAGCACGTGCAGAAGGAGATCGGCGCGATCGCCAAACCGCGTCAGATCATGATCGTGCCCGAGCTGCCCAAGACCCGGTCGGGCAAGATCATGCGCCGGTTGCTCAAGGACGTCGCGGAACACCGCGAGGTCGGTGACGTGACCACGCTCGCGGACTCCACCGTGATGGACCTGATCAAGGGCAAGGAGTCCGACTCCGCCGACGAGGGCTGACCTTCTGGGCGGCTCGCGGAGCCTCGTCGGTTACGGCGTCTCCGCGGCCTGCCCGGACTCCTCGTTGTCGTCCACGCCCTGGTCCTCGTCGTCGGTGTCGTCCTTGTTCCCGCCCAACAGCAGGAACGCAACTCCGACGCCGGCCGCCAGGAACGAGCCGATGAGGATGCCCACCTTGGCCTCACCGGTCAGCAGCTCTTCGCCGGGGAAGGACAGCCCGGCGATGAACAGGCTCACCGTGAACCCGATGCCGCCCACCGCGCCGAGCCCGACCATCATCGGCCAGGTGGTGCGCTCTGGCAGCTTGCCCAACCCCACGCGGACCGCGACGAAGGCGAAGACCACGATGCCGAGCGGCTTGCCGATCACCAGGCCCGCCGTGATGCCGATCGCGATGGCGGAGCTGAACGACTCGCCCAGCACTCCCCCGCCGAGGTAGACCCCGGCGTTCGCGAGCGCGAAGACCGGGAGCACGACGTACGACGAGACGGGGTGGAGTCTGGTCTGCAGCCGTTCCACGATGGAGACCGACTCGCTGAGCAGGAACCGGAGCCGGTGCACCTCGTCGGCGTCGAGCTTCCGGTCACCCAGCGCCTTCTGGGCGTAACCCCGCGCCACGTCACCTTCGAGCAGCGCTGTGGTCGGCGTGATCAGTCCGATCGCGACACCCGCCAGGGTGGCGTGGACTCCCGACTCGAAGGTGGCGAGCCAGGCCAGCACGCCCACGATGACGTAGGCCCAGATCGTCCAGACGCGCAGCACCCGCATCACGACCATCAAGCCCAGCAGCGCCACTGCGATCGCGAGCGCGGTCAGGTTGAGGTCCTCGGTGTAGAAGACCGCGATCACCAGGATCGCGCCGATGTCGTCCACGATCGCCAGGGTCAGCAGGAACAGCCGTGCCGGTGGCGGGATCCGGCGGCCCAGCAGGCCGAGCACCCCGACCGCGAAGGCGATGTCGGTGGCCATCGGGATCCCCCAGCCGGAGGAGCCCTCCCCACCACCGATGATGAGGAGGTAGAGGCCGGCCGGCACGACCATGCCACCGACGGCGGCGACGATCGGGAGCGCGGCAGTCCGCGGGTCACGCAGGTCGCCTCGCACCAGCTCGTACTTGATCTCGAGCCCGACGACGAAGAAGAAGATCACCATCAAGGCGTCGTTCACCCAGTGCTGGAGGGTGTCCTCGAGCTTCAGGATGCCCAGGTCCAGGGTGATGTCGGTGTGCCAGAACGAGTCGTAGCCTTCCGCCCACGGCGAGTTCGCCCAGACCAACGCGATCAACGCGGCCGCCAGCAGCAGCACCGACCCGGCGGTCTCGATCCGGAGGAACTCCCGCACCGGGCGGGCGACGAGCCGCGCCAGGGTGCGGTCGCTCTCGTTGTAGGTGGGGCCGAGCCGCCACACGTCGTCGTGGGCGCCCCGGTCACGAGGGGTCGGGCTCATCTCAGGCCTTTCGGTCATCGCCAAACACGCATTCCGTGGCACCCAGCAGGCACTCACGCGCCGACCAGACTTCCCGGCACACCGACGACCATCCTAGTGGGGGACCGGTAGGGTCAAGGTTCCAGACAGCCCAGCAGGAGGAACGCTTTCATGGCCCCGGAACCGGTCAAGGACACCGACCCCACGATCGGTCGTCTGGTCACTGACGCCAGCCGGGACATCTCGAGCCTGATCTCGAAGGAGATCGCCCTCGCCAAGTCCGAGCTCAAGGTCAGCGTCAAGGCCGGTGGCCTCGGCCTCGGCCTCTTCGCCGTGGCCGGCTTCGTCGCCGTCCTCGCGATCATCATGTTGTCGGTCTCGATCGCCTACTTCATCCACTGGGCCGGGCTCGGGCTGCACTGGGCGTTCCTGATCGTCTTCGGCGCCTACCTGCTGGTCGCCGGGCTGCTGGTCTTCGTCGGTCTCCGCAAGCTGAAGCAGGTGCACGGACCCGAGAAGGCGATCAGCCAGGGCAGGGAGATCCCTCGCGCCCTCAAGGGCCAGTCCTGACCCTGCGTCGCGACCAGAGGTCCTGACCGGACCCGGTCAGCCTGACCAGGTCACCCTGCGCAGTCGCCGGTGTCGACCCGGTTGGAGTTCGCCACGCCCGACGCGGCGTTCCGGGCGACCTGGGCCGCAGTGAGGGCGTAGCCGGTGTCCTTGTCGGTCACCGAGGCCGCGAAGACGACGCCCACCACGTCGCCCCCCGAGGAGACGATCGGCCCGCCGGAGTTGCCGGGGCGGACCAGCCCACGCAACGAGAACACCTCGCGCAGCACGCTGCCCTCGCCGTAGATGTCGGGGGACCGCAACCGCTGCTCGGCGCGGATCCGGCCGGGGCGGACGTCGTACGGTCCGTCCTGCGGGTAGCCGAGGATCGCGACTCCGTCGCCCTCCCGGGCCTCGTCGTCGAAGGTCAGCGCGGGCAGCCCACTGGTGTCGAGGGCGAGCACCGCGATGTCGACGTCGGGGTCGTAGTGGACGACCTCGGCGCTGACCGTGTCGCCGCCGAGCTCGACCTGGGGTTCATCGACGCCGGCGACGACGTGGGCGTTGGTCATCAGCCGGCCGCTGGAGTAGATGAAACCGGAACCCTCGACCCCGCGTCCGCACTCGTTGGTGCCCCGGATCTTGAGCACCGACGCCCGGGCGTCCTCCACGTCGGGGTCCGTCAGCAACCGCTGGGGGCCGGGGCCGACCGGAACGATGCGCTCCGGCGCGAACGGGTCGAGGTACTGCGGGAAGAAACCGGAACCCACCACGTCGTTGAAGGCGCTCAGCGCCGAGTCGGCCTGGGCGGGCAGCACCTGGTCGACCTTGGCGAGCACCGAGGAGTTGCGCACCAGTCCGGTGATCCCGACGATGCCGGACCCGGAGATCGCGACGCCGAGCGCCCAGGCCACGAGCAGCACGGCCGCCGAGCTCAGCACCGCACCGCCGGCGGCGTCGAGGGCCCGGGCCGGCTGCCAGGTCAGCCGGTCGCGGATCCGGGACCCGGCCAGCTGGAGCACCGCCTGGCCGAGGGAGGCGCACAGGATCACGATGAACAGTGCGCCGAGCGAGACCAGGACCGAGGGTTCGGCGTCGCCGAGGGCGACCGGGGCGAGCCAGACCCCGATCAAGCCGCCGACCAGCAGTCCGCTGGTGGCGAAGGCCCCGGTGATGAAGCCCTGCCAGTAGCCCGAGAGTGCATAGGCGAGGACCAGCACCACGAGCAGCCAGTCGAGCAGGTTCACCTGGTTTCTCCGAATCGGGTGTTGGGCTTCGTCTCCGCGCGCCAGGGTTCACCCTGCAGCATGTGGGCGGGCAAAGCACGCAACGGAGCGTCGTCGACCTGGTCACCCCAGCCGACGAAGTCGAAGAGCCGCGCGATGATGCCCGCGGTGAAGCCCCACAACACCCGGTCCTTGTCGTCGCCGATGAGGTAGCCGGGCCCCACCCAACCCGAGGGGTGTTCCACCCGGATCCGGTGATCGGGGCCGACCAGCTCGCTGAGCGGCACCTGGTGGACGGCGTGGACCTCGGCGGGGTCCACCACCCCGACCGGGCTCCGGGTCTCCCACCACGCCAGCAGCGGCGTCACCGCGAAGTTGCTGGGCGGCAGCCAGAGCTCAGGCAGCTCGGCGAACACGTCGATCCCCTCGGGATCCAGCCCGGTCTCCTCCTCGGCCTCGCGCAGCGCCGCCTGCCTCGCGGTCTCCCCGGGATCGATCGAGCCTCCGGGAAACGCGATCTGAGCGGGATGACTCCGCATCGAGTGTGACCGCTCGGTGAGCAGGAGGTCGGGGCCACGGTCACCCTCACCGAAGAGGATCAGGACGGCCCCGCGCCGCGGGTCGCTGTCCTCGGGCGGCATGAACCGGGTGAGGTCGTGCACCGAGATCGCCTGGGCGCCCTCCTCGATGGGGCGCAACCACTCCGGCCTCACAGGTCGATCCCCAGGTGCTCGTCGACGAGGTCGACGAGCTGCTGCTCGTCATCGATGACCACGAACTCCCGGTGGACCACCTCGCCGTCGGCGTCGACGAACGCGAGGAACGGCAACCCGCTCAACCGAGGGAACGGCGACGCTCCGTCGAGGGAGCTCTGCGGGTCGGCGAGCAGCGGGTAGGTCACTCCGGTGTCCGTCACGAGCTGCATCGCGTTGCCGGGCTGCGCGTCCTCGTAGTCGATGCCGAGGATCGGCACCTGCTCGGCGTACGCCTCGTGGAACTGCTGGAGCACCGGCATCTCCTCACGGCAGGGACCGCACCAGGACGCCCACAGGCTGATGACCATAGGGCCACGCAGGCTGGCGAGGTCGACCGATTCGCCGCCACCGAAGCAGGGCAGCGTCACCGACGGCAGCCCGCCCTCGACCGGTGCTGCGTCACCGGGCACACACGGCTCCACGCCGGCGGCCGCCTTCTGCTGCCGCAGCTCGGGGGTGTCGACGTCGATCCGCGCGGCGCCCGGGGAGGGGGTCGAACCGCCCGAGCAACCGGCCAGCAGCAACCCCGCCAGCAGGCCGGCGGCGGCCTTCATGCCGGCCCCTGGGTCTTCACGAGGGCGGCGGCGATCTCGGGGTCGACCGGGCCCTCACCGTAGGACGGGCACAGCCGGGCGACCGGGCAGGCACCGCAGGCCGGCTTCTTGGCGTGACAGCGACGGCGGCCGTGCCAGATGAGGTGATGGCTGAGCATCGTCCAGTCGCGTTTCGGGAACAGCGCCGCGATCGCGTGCTCGACCTTCACCGGGTCGGTCTCCTCGGTCCAGCCGAGCCGGCGGACCAACCGGCCGAAGTGGGTGTCGACCGTGATCCCGGGAACGTCGAAGGCGTTGCCGAGCACGACGTTGGCCGTCTTGCGTCCCACGCCCGGCAGCGTGACGAGATCCTCGAGCCGCGCCGGCACCGTGGCGTCGTACCGCTCCAGGATCGCGGCGGAGAGCTTCAGCAGGGACTCGGTCTTGGCGCGGAAGAAGCCGAGCGGGCCGAGGATCTGCTCGAGGTGTTCGCGCGGGGCCGCGGCCATCGCGGCGGGGTCGGGGTAGGCCGCGAACAGCGTCGGCCTCACCGCGTTGACCCGCCGGTCGGTGGTCTGGGCACTCAGCACGGTGACCACCAGCAGCTGGAACGGGTCGTCGAAGTCGAGCTCGCAGCGAGCGTCGGGATAGGCCTCGGCCAGCAGCCGGTCGACCTTCCGGGCCCGGCGTACGAGCGCGGTCCCGGTGACGGGCCGACTGACCGGCTGGGAGGCCGCCGCCGCGCGCGAGATCGCCATGGGCGTCAGCCTAGGCGGAGTGGCCCACCAGCCGATTCCCGGGCGGATTGCACGTGTGACCTGTGCCACTGGATAGGATCAGTGCGGTCACCGGGCACCGGCCGGGTGAGGACGACAGGGAGGGACCCGTGGACAACGACGTACTCCGTCAGGCTCCGCTGTTCAGCGCACTCGACGACGAGGCGGCCACCGCCCTGCGCGCGTCGATGGCCGAGACTCGGCTGCGCCGCGGCGAGGTGTTGTTCCACGAGGGCGACTCCGGCGACAAGCTCTACATCGTCCTGGACGGCAAGGTGAAGCTCGGCCGCACCTCCAGCGACGGTCGTGAGAACCTGCTCGCCGTCCTCGGCCCCGGCCAGATGTTCGGTGAGCTCTCGCTCTTCGACCCCGGTCCGCGCTCGGCCACCGTCACCGCCGTCACCGACGCCGCCTTCGCGTCGCTCTCCCACGACGACCTGCTGCGCTGGCTCGAGGGCCGGCCGATGGTCGCGCGCGGGCTGCTCTCCCAGATCGCCAGCCGGCTCCGCAAGGCCAACGACGTCAACGCCGACCTGGTGTTCTCCGACGTACCCGGTCGCGTCGCCAAGGCGTTGCTCGACCTCGCCGACCGGTTCGGCCGCACCGCCGACGACGGCGTCCACGTCCACCACGACCTCACCCAGGAGGAGCTCGCCCAGTTGGTCGGCGCCTCCCGCGAGACCGTCAACAAGGCGCTCGCCGACTTCGCCTCCCGCGGCTGGCTCCGCCTCGAGCCCCGCTCCGTGGTGATCATGGACGTCGAGCGCATGACCCGCCGCGCCCGCTGACAGGTTGAGTTGGGCGCGCGCAACGGTTGAGTTGGGCGTGCGCAACGGTTGAGTTGGGCCTCAGCCTCAGGCGAGGTTCACGCCCCGCTGCCGAAGCACCTGCCGGAGCTCGGAGATCCAGGCTGCCAGCGCCTCCGCGGTGAACGACTGCTTGGTCAGGACGATGACGTGCCACCCACGCCGCCTGAGCAGTTCGCGGCGTTCCTCGTCGCGGGCACGGTCTAGCGGGGCGGTGTGGAACTCCTCGCCGTCGTACTCCACGAGAACCTTCGCCTTCCGGTACGCCAGGTCCAGCCGGTACGTCGGTACGCCGTCGATGACGACCCAGTACTGCGGCTCCGGCGCGGGCAACTCGTGGTCGTGGATCTCCAGCCGCGCCCACGACTCTCTGCTCGACTCCGACCTCGGGTCCGTCGAGCTGAACCAGCTCGCGTGCCTGGATGACGCCGCGACGACGCCGGTAGCGCCGGAGCAGCCGGTTCATGTCCGCGACCGTGACCCCGTGGTCGCGGGCGAAGGCATCCAGCGCGGCCAGGGCCTCACGGCGGGGGAGCTTGCAGGCGAGGTCGACGGCGGTGCGCACGGGAGTCGTGACGCGGACCCCGTCGATCACGCACCAGTCCGAGGGCAGGAGATCGCGCGTTCCGCCGTGGCAGTCGGCGCGGTCGGTGGGATCGTGGCCGCGCAGGACGAAGGACTCGAGGGCGGGCACGGTCTCCAGCTCGGCGTACCGGAAGACGTCGATGCCGTGGATCCACGCCGCCGTGCGGTCGCACAGCACCGAGTGTGGGCTCATCACCAGGCGCGCGGCCCGGGCGCGCATGATCGTGGTGTCGGCGACATCGGTGCGCATGTAGACGCCGGTGAAGACCCGGCGTAGTACGCCGGTGGCCACGCCACGGGACAACTCCGTGCGACTCCAGCCCAGGCGGGCGGCGTCGCTGGTCGTGAACGGATCGGTCGGTAGGGGTAGTCGGTGCATGCCGGAGTGTTGCCCGGCACCCCACCGGCTACTCCTGCCCCTGGACCGGCTGTGGACGACGGGGCGCCAGGGTTGTTGCGGGAGCCCAACTGGTCCGTTGCGGAGGCCCAACTCAACTGTTGCGGAAGCCCAACTCAACCCTGGGGGTGGTGGTTGAGGTGGGCGAGCTGGGCGCGGACGGAGAGCTCGGCGGCGCCCCAGAGGATCGGGTCGACGTCGGCGTAGACGATCTCGACGACCCGGCGCGCGAGGTTCGTGGCGTCGGGACCCTGCTGATCGCCGGCCTGCAGCAGCCGGACGGCGTCGCCGACCTGCTCGAGCCGCTGGCGGCGGTGGGAGATGTAGTGATCGAGGACGGGAAGCGCGTCGTCGATGACCGGGCCGTGACCGGGCCAGATCGAGGCGATCTCACGCGCCTCGGCGAGAGCGTGCAACCGGTCGAGTGAGTCGAGGTAGGCACCCAGCCGGCCGTCGGGGTGGGCGACGACGGTGGTGCCGCGGCCGAGCACCGTGTCGCCGGTCAGCACCACCCGTTCGGCGGGCAGCAGGAACGACAGCGAGTCGGCCGTGTGACCCGGGGTCGCGACGACATGCACCTCGAGCCCGTCGACCTCGACCACGTCGCCCTCACCCAATCCCTCCGTCCCCAGCCGGTACGCCGGATCCAGGGCTCGTACGCCGCACCCGACCGACTCCGCGAACTCGCGCGCGGCCTCGGAGTGATCGAGGTGGTGGTGGGTCAGCAGCACCACGGCCACGTCCCCCGCGACCGCGCGCACCGCGTCGAGATGGGCCGGATCCGGCGGGCCGGGGTCGACCACGACCGACCGCCCCGCCCCGGGCTCGCGCAGCACCCAGGTGTTGGTGCCGTCGAGCGTCATGTGGTTCGCATTGGGGGCCAACACACACACGCCGCGTTCGCCGAAGTCGCCCCCCGACCAACCCCGCGCCGGCCTCATCGACCGGCGACCAGCGGCTCGTAGTGCGCCGGCATCGACAGCACGAACTCCTCGCCGTCGGAGACCACCTCGGGCGTGAAGATGTCGACCGAGCGGCCGGCGGCCGCAGCGAGCACGTCCGCGGGGCCGGCGTACTGCCCGACGTCGAGGCAGGTGAGGTAGGTGGGCGGCATCATCAGGATGTCGCGCGCCTCGGCCTGGCCGACGGCGGTCATCACCGGCACCCAGTCGACCGAGGACGACTCGGTGGAGACATCGCGGGTGATCTGCCCCTCGGGGAGCGACGCCACGAAGAACCAGGTGCGGTAGCGACGCGGCTCGAAGACCGGCGTCAGCCAGCCCGCCCACGCCCCGAGCAGGTCGGTGCGCAGCACGAGTCCGCGCCGGTCCAGGAAGTCGGTCAGCGACAGCTCGCGTGCCTCGAGCGCGACCCGGTCGGCCTCCCAGTCGTCACCGGTGGTGTCGGCGACCACCGATTCGCCCGTCCCGGCCAGGAGTACGCCGGACTCCTCGAACGTCTCGCGGACGGCGGCACAGACCAGCGCCCGGGCCATCGGCTCGTCGACGCCGAGCCGGGCCGCCCACTCCTCGGGCGACGGGCCTGCCCACGCGACGGCGTGGTCGAAGTCGCGCGGGTCGACACCGCCACCGGGAAAGACGCACATGCCGCCGGCGAACGCCATCGAGGTCTGCCGCCGCAGCAGATAGACCTCCGAACCCCCCACCGGGGACGGCCGCAGCAGCACCACGGTGGCGGCGTTGCGCGGCTCGGCCGGCGTGGCCGACCCGTCGGCGTACGCGCGCGCCTGCTCGACGAGCTGGTCCGGCAGCGTCAGCCGCTGCACTCAGACCTCCACGACCAGCTCAACCTCGACCGGGGCGTCCAACGGGAGCACCGAGACGCCGACGGCGGAGCGGGCGTGGATGCCGGCGTCGCCGAAGACGCTGCCGAGCAGCTCGGAGACACCGTTGGCCACCTGCGGCTGCCCCGTGAAGTCGGGGGCCGAGGCCACGAAGCAGACCACCTTCACGATCCGCTTGACCGAGGCCAGGTCACCGATCTCGGCCTTGACCGCGGCGATCGCGTTGAGCGCGCACTGTTGCGCGCACTCGACCGCCTCCTCCTGGCTCACGTCGCCGCCGACCTTGCCGGTCATCATCAGCTCGCCCGCCCGCATCGGCAGCTGGCCGGACGTGAAGACATGGTGACCGGACCGCACGGCCGGGACGTAGACCGCCACCGGCTTGGCCACCTCGGGGACGCTGAGACCGAGCTCGGCCAGCCGCTCCTCGGGATGCGTCATGGCTCAGCCCTCCGCGGGACGCTTGAGGAAGGCGACCAGCCCACCCTGCGCGTTGGTCTGGATGGCGACCAGCTCCCAGCCGTCCTGACCGAAGTTGTTCAACATCAATGCCTCGTTGTGGAGCGGAATCGGCGCCACCTGGTATTCCCACTTCATCATGGCCGCGACCCTACCCCCGCCCCCCGCCAGTGCTCGACGCCAGACCTCACCGGGCTCGGCGTAGCGTCCGGGGTGGCCGCGACTTGATCTCAAGCGCGCTTCAACTCCTACCGTGTGAAGAGTGACCGTGACCAGCAGTCCCGAAACGCCGACGCGACGCGAGCGCGGCGGCATCCTTGCGCCGGCGTACCTCGCGACCACGATCGGGGTCTTCGCACTGATCGCGTTCAACGCCTTCGAGGTCCTCGCAGTGACGACGGTGATGCCGACCATCAGCCGCGACCTCGACGGGTTCGCCCTCTACGCGTTGGCCTTCGCGGCACCGCTGGCCAGCGGGGTGGTCGGCATGGTCGCGGCCGGGTCGTGGAGCGACCGCCGTGGCCCGGCCGGGTCCCTCGTGGTGTCGCTGGGATTGTTCACCCTCGGTATCCTGACCGCCGGGCTGGCGCCGTCGATGGAGGTCTTCGTCGCCGGCCGGGTGATCCATGGGCTGGGCACCGGCGCCATGATCGTGAGCCTGTACGTCGTGGTGGGCCTGGTCTACCCGACCCGGCTTCAGCCCTCGATCTTCGCCAGCTTCGCGGCGGCCTGGGTGTTGCCGTCGTTGTTCGGCCCAGCGTTGGCGGCCCTGGTCGCCGCGACCGTCGGCTGGCGCTGGGTCTTCCTCGGGGTCGTCGGGCTGGTGGTGCTGGCCGCCGTCCTGATTGCCCCGGTCGTCCCGGGACTGCGCGCGCCCACCGAGGAGCTTCGGCCGTCCTCGCGCTCGAAGCTCGGGTGGGCCACGCTGGCGGCGGCAGCGGTCCTCGCCGTCGAGCTGTTCGGCGCGCGCAGCGACTCGCTGTTGCCCGCCGGCGCCGCCGCCGGCGCGGCGCTGATCGCGGTCATCGCCGTCCGGCCGCTACTGCCGCGGCGCACCCTGCGGGTCGGCCGTGGCCTGCCGGCGGTGATCGGCACCCGCGGCCTCATGAGCGCAGCGTTCTTCTGCTGCCAGGCCTACATCGTGTTCGTGCTGCAGGAGCGCTGGGAGCTCACTGCGGGACGGGCCGGCATCGCCCTCACCGTCGTGGGCGTGGTGTGGGCCTCGGCCAGCCAGGCCCAGGCCCGGCTGCGCGAGCGTCTCACCAGCGAGCGGGCGATGCAGATCGGGACCGGGCTGCTGCTCGCGGCAGCCGTCCTGCTCTGGTTCGCGGTGCGGTTCGACCTGCCCGCCCTCGTCGCCGCCGGCTCGTTCGTGATCGCCGGCGCCGGGATGGGCCTCGGCTTCACCCGGACCGGGGTGGCGATGCTGGCCGCCTCGTCCGATCGCGATCGAGGCTTCAACTCCTCGGCGCTCACCATTGCGGACTCGATCGGCGCGGCCCTGGCCCTGTCGCTGTGCGGCATCGGGTACGCCGCCACCGCCCGGGCCGGTGGCGACCCGTTCCTCGCCGTGTTCGGCATCGCGATCGCTTGCGCCGTGGGCGCGGTCGTCACCGCGTGGCGGACGACTGCTCCGGCCCCGGTTCCCGGGTGACGCGGTAGCGGACGAACGCCGGGACGGCGAGCGCCGCGATCACCGTGCCCACCACGACCAGGACTCCGCCACCGGCCGCAGCCACCGCGGCACCGGTGACCGCCGCGCTGGCCCCGTGGGCCACGTCCGCAACCCGAGGCCCGCCCGCCACCACGACGATGAAGATGCCCTGGAGCCGGCCCCGGACCACGTCGGACGCAGCCGACTGGAGCATCGACATCCGGAAGGCGGCCGAGGCCATGTCGGCGGCGCCGCCGATCGCGAGCATCACGACGGCCAGCACGAGCATCGCGGCGGGCGCATGCGGCGCGAGCATGGCCGCCACCCCGAAGCCGACCATCGCCAGCCCCCAGACGACGATGGCCACGACCACGGCGAGGCCCTGCCGCGCGACCCGCGACACCCAGCCGGAGAGCACGCCGCCGACGACCGCGCCCGCCGGGATCGCCGCGAAGAGCAGCGCGAACGCGAGCCCGCCCTCGGACGGCCCGCCGAAGTCGATGTCGGCCATCTCCGGGAAGAGCGCCCGCGGCATGCCGAAGACCATGGCGATGAGGTCGACGACGAACGACATCATCAGGACCGGATGGCCGCGCAGGTACCGGAAACCGTCGATCACCGCCCTGAGTCCCGGGGTCCCGAGCGCTCCCTCGACCGGCAACCGCGGCAACCCGACGACCGCGCCGAGCGTCGCGAACAGGGTCACGGTGTCGATCGCGTAGAGCCAGGAGAAGCCGACGAGGGGGATCAGCGCCCCGCCCACCAACGGGCCGGCGATGCCCCCGGCCTGCATCACCGTCATGCTCAACGAGTTGGCCGCCGGCAGCTGCTCGAGGGGCAGCAGCTTGGGCAGCACCGCCGCACGGGTCGGCTGGTTGACCGCGAAGAACGCCTGCTGCACCGCGAACAGCCCCAACAGCAACCAGACGTTGCCCAACCCGAGGAATGCCTGCACCCAGAACCCGGCACTGGTCAGGATCAGCCCGGTGGTGGTGACCAGCAACAGGGTCCGCCGGTCGAACACGTCGGCCAGCGCGCCGCCCCACAGCCCGAAGACGACCAGCGGCACCAGCCCGAACACGCCCGTCAGTCCGACGTACGCCGAGGAGCCGGTCATCGAGTAGATCTGGGCCGGGACCGCGACCACCGTCAGCTGCGCGCCGATGACAGTCACGATGTTGGCCAGCCACAGCCGTCGGAAGTGGTCGTTGCGGAGGGGACGCGTGTCCGCAAACATCCCGTTGAGCCGCACCCGCGCAGGCTAGGTCATGGTCCGCCGGCGCTGCCTCACGCCGGAGCTGGGGCGTCACCCTCGAGGGTCACGCCAGGGGATGGGGGCACGTGATCGGGACCATGGGTTCGCGCTCCGACCGAGGTGAGTCGTGGTCGGGGGCGGCGACCGCCCCGTTGCTCGCGGCGCCCGAGCAGGGCAGCCGGACGACGAAGGCGGTTCCCTCGCCGAGCTGGGACGTGACCTCGATCCGGCCGCCGTGGGCACTGACGATCTCGTGGGCGATGCTCAGGCCGAGGCCGACGCCAGCGATCGACCGGGCTCGGGCGCTGCTCGCTCGGAAGAACCGGGTGAAGAGACGTTTCAGCTCTTCATCGGCGATGCCGATGCCGGTGTCCTGGACCGTGATCACGGCTTCGTCGGCGTCGCGCCGGGTGGTGCAGACCACGTGCCCGCCTGCGGGGGTGTACTTCACGGCGTTGCTGGCGAGGTTCAGGACGGCCCGTTCGACCTGCTCGGCCGAGCCGGACACCGTGACCGGCTCGTTCGGACCGTCGATGTCCAACGTCACCCCCTGGGTGTCGGCCAGCGGCGCCAGAGTCTCTGCTACGCGGCGGGCGATCTCGACGAGGTCCATGTCTCCACTGATCTTCTCCCCCGATGCTCGTCGGCGCTCTTCTGTCTCCCACCGGGACAGGACCAGCAGGTCCTCCGAGAGTTCCCGGAGTCGGTAGGCGTTGCGCCGGATCGTGGTCAGGAACTTGGCCGCCTCCTCGGGCCGCAGATCCGGGTCCTCGAGCAGCTCGACGTACCCCAGGATCGACGCCACGGGGGTTCGCACCTCGTGGCTGGTGGTCGCGATGAACTCCTCCCGCGCCTGATCGAGCTCCGCGTGCCGAATCGTCAGCAGCTGCTGCTGTTCGTAGGTGTCCCAGTGGTTGAACGCTACCCACGCGGTCATCCCGGTGTAGCTGACCAGCACCGCCGCGACCACGTACGTCCCCGTCTCCACGGGGCCGTGGAAGAGGGCCACAGCGAAGTACGCCCCCACCATGAGCGCCCCCACAATCGTCACGCCGAGGGGCGGGTAGGCCAGGGCCGCGAAGGTCATCGTCAGCACGAAGAGCCACATCAGGGGGCTGTCGACACCCCCGTCGAGCATCGCCACGACCATGATGACGAGGGTGACCGCGATGCTCCAGAGGTAGAAGAGCAGGGGACCGCGCGAATTGGCGCTCCACTTCTGGACCGGCAACAGGAGCAGGAGCGGCGACCCCGCCACGATCAGCAGGGCGATCGCCAGGAACGCGGTGCGGTGGGGCCGGTCAGCAAGGATGACGTAGATCAGCACCACGAACGCCGACAGCTCACTGAGCGCGATGCCCACCCGCAGGTGCCGGACCCAGAACTTCGCCCCAGCCTCGTCGGCCGCCAACGGACGCAACAGCCCGCCGACCCACGAAGCCGGCGCACGGCTCGGTTGGATCGGCCCCGTCAGCATCCCCACATTGTGGCCATGCGAGCGGCGAGACGGGCGGGATTGACGAAACCACCGGCACGCCGGCGTGACCTTTTACGTTTCGTGCGCTAGGACGCTCGGCACGGAGGGCGTCACGAGGTCAGTTCGGGTTCGGTCTTCTCCCGGACCTCTGCCTCGGTGACGCCGGGAGCGAGCTCGATCAGCTTCAGACCGCCGCCCTCGGACGAAGGGATGACGTCGATGACGGCGAGGTCGGTGATGATCCGCTGCACGACCCGCTTGCCGGTGTAGGGCAGCGCACACTCGTTGAGGATCTTCAGCGATCCGTCCCTGGCGACGTGCTCCATCAGCACGATCACCCGTTTGGCACCGTGGACCAGGTCCATCGCGCCGCCCATGCCCTTGACCATCTTGCCGGGGATCATCCAGTTCGCGATGTCACCGTCCTTCGACACCTGCATCGCCCCCAGGATCGCGGCGTCGATCTTGCCGCCGCGGATCATCCCGAACGACGTCGCGGAGTCGAAGAACGAGGCGCCCTTGCGCAGCGTCACCGTCTCCTTGCCCGCATTGATCAGATCGGCGTCCTCCTCACCCTCCACGGGGTAGGCGCCGACGCCCAGGATCCCGTTCTCGGACTGGAGCACCAGCTCGACGTCATCGGCGACGTAGTTGGGCACCAGCGTCGGCAGCCCGATCCCCAGGTTCACGTACGACCCGTCGGTCAGCTCCGAGGCCGCCCGCGCGGCCATCTCCTCACGCGACCAGCCTGATGACTGAGCCATCTCAGTTCCCTTCCCGCGGGCGCACGGTGCGCTTCTCGATCCGCTTCTCGGCGGCCTGCTCCGGGCTCAGCGCCACCACGCGCTGGACGAACACCCCGGGGGTGTGGACGTGGTTGGGGTCCAGGTCCCCGGGTTCGACCAGCTCCTCGACCTCCGCAATCGTGAGCCGCCCACACATCGCGGCCAGCGGGTTGAAGTTGCGGGCCGAGTCGCGGTAGACGAGGTTGCCGTGCCGGTCCCCCTTCCAGGCCCGCACCAGACCGAAGTCCGCCACGATCGCCTGCTCCAACACGTAGTCACGACCGCCGAAGTCGCGCGTCTCCTTCGCCGGCGACGACACGGTCACGTTGCCGTCGGTGTCGTAGCGCCACGGGATGCCACCCTCGGCGACCTGCGTCCCGCCACCGGTCGCGGTGAAGAACGCCGGGATCCCCGAGCCACCGGCCCGCATCCGCTCCGCCAAGGTTCCCTGCGGCGTCAGCTCCACCTCCAGCTCACCGGAGAGGTACTGCCGGGCGAACTCCTTGTTCTCCCCGACGTAGGAGGAGACCATCCGCCGCAGCCGCTTCTCCAGCAACAGCCGACCCAGGCCCCAGTCGTCGACCCCGCAGTTGTTCGAGACCGCCTCCAGGTCGGACACCCCGGCCGCCAGGATCGCCTCGATCAACACCGAGGGGATCCCGCACAGCCCGAACCCCCCGACCGCGAGGGTCGACCCGTCCGCAATGTCCGCGACGGCCTCCGCCGCACTCGCCACGACCTTGTCCACGCCAGGTCCTCCCTGCTCCGCACCGCTGGTCCGGGGCGCCGATCCGTGCCCCGCCGTCACCCTAGCGGCGGGTGACGGCCCTCACGTATGGCCCCGGTCCACACACCGAGGTGCCTAGGCTGGGTGCATGCCCGACTGGTCCCGCGTCAAGCTGCACATCGTGACCGGCAAGGGCGGCACCGGGAAGACCACCGTCGCCGCGTCCCTCGCCCTGGCCCTGGCAAGCCGGGGGCAGGACGTTCTCCTGTGCGAGGTCGAGGGCCGTCAGGGCATCTCCCGGCTCTTCGACGTCGACCCGCTTCCCTATGAGGAACGCCGGATCGCGGTCGGCCTCACGGAGGACGGCACCCACCCCGGCACCGTCTACGGCCTCCACATCGACCCCGAGTCGGCGCTGCTGGAGTATCTCTCCATGTACTACCGGCTCGGCCGTGCCGGACGCCTGCTCGACCGGTTCGGCGTCATCGAGTTCGCGACCACGCTCGCGCCCGGTGTCCGGGACGTGCTGCTCACCGGCAAGGTGTTCGAGGCGGCCAAGGACGGCCGCCGAGGTCGCGACACCCGGCAGTACGACGCGGTGGTGCTCGACGCGCCGCCCACTGGCCGGATCGCCCAGTTCCTCGGCGTCAACAGCGAGCTCGCCGGGCTGGCCCGGATGGGGCCGATCAAGGCGCAGGCCGACATGGTGATGACGCTGTTCCGCTCCCGACGTACCGCCATCCACCTGGTCACGGTGCTGGAGGAGATGCCGGTGCAGGAGACCGGCGACGGCATCGAGCAGCTCCGCGCCGCTGGGCTCCCGGTGGGGGCGGTGATCGTCAACCTGGTGCGACCGCGCGATCTCGGCCCCGAGCACCTGTCAGCCGCCCAGGCGGGGAACCTCGACCCCGCCACGCTGGCCACCGATCTCAAGGCCGCCGGGATCGACGCCGACGACGCCCTGGTGTCCGGCCTGCTGTCGGAGGCCCGCGACCACGCCGTACGCCGGAAGCTCGAGGACTCCCAACGCGCGATCGTGGCCGATCTCGGCGTCCCGTCCTACGAGTTGCCCCGGCTGCCCGGCGGCGCCGACCTCGGTGCGCTCTACGAGTTCGCCGCACTGCTCGAGACGCAGGGGCTGTCATGACCCCCGGCGCGAAGTCCGCCACGAGCAGGGTGCGGGTGGGCCCCCTCGCGGCAGTGCCTGCGTCGAGCGCCACGGTCCTCGACGTGGACGCCCTCATCGACGACCCCGCCACCGGGATCATCGTGTGCTGCGGCTCCGGCGGCGTCGGCAAGACGACCACGTCCGCGGCGCTGGCCTTGCGCGCCGCCGAGCGAGGACGCCACGTGGTGGTGCTGACCATCGATCCGGCCCGCCGACTGGCACAGTCGATGGGAATCGAGGAGCTCGACAACACACCTCGTCCGGTGACCGGCGTGTCAGGCACCGGCTCGCTCGACGCGATGATGCTCGACATGAAGCGGACCTTCGACGAGGTCGTGGAGAGCCAGGCGACCCCGGAGAAGGCGCAGCAGATTCTCTCCAACCCCTTCTACATCGCGCTGTCGAGCTCGTTCGCCGGCACCCAGGAGTACATGGCGATGGAGAAGCTCGGCCAGATCCACGCCCAGGCCCAGGCCGAGGGCAGCTATGACCTGATCGTGGTCGACACTCCGCCGTCGCGCTCGGCGCTCGACTTCCTCGACGCCCCCGAGCGGCTGTCCCGGTTCCTCGACGGCCGCTTCATCCGGCTGCTCCTCGCGCCGGCGAAGGGGCCCGCCAAGCTGATGACGGCCGGGGTCGGGTTGGTGACCAACACCATGACCAAGGTGCTGGGGGCTCAGGTGTTGCGCGACATGCAGACCTTCGTGGCCGCCTTCGACACTCTCTTCGGAGGCTTCCGGCAGCGGGCGCAGAAGACCTTCGAGCTGCTGCAGGCCGACGGCACGGCGTTCCTGGTCGTGGCCGCGCCCGAGCCGGACGCGCTGCGCGAGGCGGCGTACTTCGTGGAGCGGCTCAGCGAGGACCGGATGCCGCTCACGGGAATGATCGTCAACCGGGCCAGCCCCTCACCGACAGGAGACCTGTCGGGCGACGAGGCGATGGTGGCGTACGCGCGCCTGGAGCAGTCCAGCCCCGGGTCGGTCGCGGCGAGCCTGCTGCGGTTGCACGCGGACCGGTCCCGCCTGGTGGAGCGTGAGACCGCGTTGCGCGACCGCTTCGCGGCCGCTCACCCGCGGGTGCCGACGGCCGTGGTGCCGGCCCTGGCCGGCGACGTGCACGACCTCACCGGGCTCCGGGAGGTCGGCGCGCTGCTGGCCGGTGGTTGAGCCGGACCCGGGTCAGAGGGAGACCGGGACCGTCTCGGCGTTGCGAGCGGTCTCGAGCACGTTGCGCCACGAGGCCTGCGGCCGACGGCGCAGCAGCGCACGGCGCTCACGCTCGGTCATGCCACCCCAGACACCCCACTCGATCTGGTTGTCCAGTGCCTCGGCCAGGCATTCGGTGCGCACCGGGCATCCCTTGCACAGTGTCTTGGCCTTGTTCTGCTCCGCGCCTCGCACGAAAAGTGCGTCGGGCTGAGCCTGTCGGCAGGCCGCCGATGGCGCCCAATCTTCGATCCACATGATGACGACCCCACAGTCCGTCCAGAACCGGGATGTCCCCATGACATCCCGAGGTGGTTCCGACTTGAAAGGTAAAGAACCGACACGCGGTAGAGACAGACACGATCAGCCCTTTCCGTCTGGTCCGAACTAACTAGTCATCTCGTGCCACGAATCGGTGGGGTAGTCATCCCCCCGTTATCGTGGGTGATATGTCCGTGCGTCCAGACGAGCGTCTTCCCGCCTCCCGCGTGTTCTCCCACCTGGGTGTGATGGTGCTGGTCGCGGCGGTGATGGGCGTGGTCGTGGCCGGTCTCGCCATCCCGTTCGCGGGCCTGGTGGGCATCGCCGCGCGTGATGTCTCGCGCACCATGGACGACCTGCCGACCGAGCTCACGGTGGAGCCGCTGGCCCAGAAGACCCGCATCGTGGACGGCGCCGGCAACACCGTGGCGTCCCTGTACGACGAGAACCGCGTCAACGTGTCACTCGGCCAGGTCTCGCGGAACATGGTCAAGTCGATCGTCGCGATCGAGGACTTCCGTTTCTACGAGCACGGTGCTCTCGACCTGAAGGGGACCTTGCGCGCGCTGCTCACCAACCAGGCATCGGGGGGCGTGGTCCAGGGTGGCTCCTCCATCACCCAGCAGATGGTGAAGCTGACCCTGGTCAGCCAGGCCGACGGCAAGGCCGAGCGCGCGGCGGCGACCGAGGAGAGCGTGGCACGCAAGGTCCGCGAGCTGCGCTACGCGATCGCCTTCGAGGAGCAGTACTCCAAGGACTGGATCCTGGAGCGCTACCTCAACCTCGCGTACTTCGGCGACGGCGCCTTCGGCATCCAGTCCGCGGCTCGCCACTACTTCAACAAGAACGCCTCCGCCCTGAATCTGGCCGAGTCGGCGATGCTGGCCGGACTCGTCAAGAACCCGACCGGGCTCGACCCCACGAACGCGCCCGACGCCGCACTGGAGCGCCGCAACCTGGTCCTGGGACGGTTGGCTCAGCTCAACGTGATCTCGGACAAGAAGGCCGAGAAGGTCAAGCAGCGCAAGATCAAGCTCGACGTGCAGCCCACCGACAACGGGTGTGTGAACTCCCGGGCACCGTTCTTCTGTGACTACGTCATGAACTACCTGCTGAAGGACCGCTCCCTCGGCAAGACCCGCGACCTGCGGAAGCAGACGCTGCGGACCGGTGGCCTGACGATCCGCACCACCATCGACCTGCGTTTCCAGGCCGCGGCCGACCAGGCCGTCCGGGACAGCGTCAACCCGACCGACCAGGCGATCGGTGGAGTGGCGATGGTCCAGCCGGGGACCGGCGACGTGAAGGCGCTGGCCCAGTCCCGGCCCATGGGACGCGACAAGAAGGCGGGACAGACCTTCCTCAACTACGTGGTCCCCCAGGAGTACGGCGACTCCAACGGTTTCCAGCCGGGATCGACCTTCAAGGCCTTCGTCCTCGCCCAGGCCCTGGCCCAGGGTGTGCCACCGCGCTACAGCCTGACGGTCCCGGCACAGGAGTCGATCAGCGAGAGCGAGTTCGGCCAGGAGGGGTGCCCCTATCTGAGCACCTCGATCTGGGAGCCGACCAACTTCGACAACGCCGGTGGCACCTACGACCTCTACAGCGGCACCCAGAACTCGGTGAACACGTTCTTCGCCAACCTGGAGCTGATCACCGGTCTCTGCAAGCCCTACAAGCTCGCCAAGCAGATGGGCATCGTCCTCACCAACCCCGCAGGCGAACGGGTCCCGTCCTTCACCCTGGGCGTGTCCGACGTGAGCCCGCTCGAGATGGCCGAGGCCTACGCGACCTTCGCCGCTCGAGGTGAGCACTGCGACTCCCGTCCGATCAGCGCGATCGAGGACATGCAGGGCAACCTGCTCAAGGAGTACCCCGAGCGCTGTACGCAGGTCCTCGACAACGCGGTGGCCGACACGGTCAACGACATCCTCAAGGGCGTGCTGGAGCCGGGCGGTTTCGGCCAGAACATCACGATCAACCAGGAGGACGCCGGCAAGACCGGCACCACCCAGGACGGCAAGGCCGTCTGGTTCGTGGGGTACACACCCAACCTCGCGACGTCGGCGATGATCGCCGGCGCCAACTCCGAGGGAGAGCCGATCCCGCTGCAGGGGCTCACCGTGGGAGGGTCCACGATCTTCTCGCCATCGGGGTCCGGGGTCGCCGGGCCGATGTGGGGCGCGGCGATGAGCGGGGTGGAGCAGTTCCTCGACGACGTGTCGTTCACCAGTCCCGACGTCTCGGCCCTGCTCAACCAGGCCGGCAGCGTCCCGTCGGTCGGTGGCCTGTCGATCGCGAGCGCACGGCGCGTGATCGAGGACGCCGGCTTCACCGCGATCGTCGGCCCCGAGGTCAACTCCGGCTACTCCCAGGGCACCGTCGCCTACACCGACCCCGGCTCCGGCGAGGCGTACTTCGACGGTGCTCCGGTGACGATCTACGTGTCCAACGGCTACGTCCCGCCTCCGCCCTCCAGCGGCGGTGGCGGCGGCGGTGGCGGTGGTGGCGGTGGCGGCACCAGCGGCGGCGGGAACGGGAACGGCAACGGCAACGGCAACGGCAACGGCAACGGCCGGGGCGGCCGGGACTGAGCGCGGTCAGCCCAGCTGGCGGCGTACCTCCGCGGCGACCGCACCACCATCGGCGCGACCCTTGGTCTGCGGTGTCACCACCCCCATGACCTTGCCCATCGCTTTCATGCCCTCGCCGGCAGCGCCGACCTGCTCGATGGCCGCGCTCACCAGTGCCGCGATCTCGTCCTGGCCGAGCTGCTCGGGCAGGTAGTCGGCAATCACGGCGGCTTCGGCCTTCTCCTTGGCCGCCATCTCCTCGCGGCCACCGTCGGCGAATGCCTGCGCGGCCTCGCGCCGCTTCTTGGATTCGGTCGACAGCACACTGACGATGTCGTCGTCGCTGAGCTCGCGGGCCTCCTTGCCGGAAACCTCGGCGTTGGTGATGGCTGTCAGCACCATCCTGATCGTCGAGGACCGGATGTCGTCGCGAGCCTTCATCGCCGTGGTGAGGTCCTGGCGGAGTCGGTCCTTCAAAGCGCTCATGTCGGCCATCTTGTCAGGGTCTGACAGGCTGCACCCATGCCTGTCGTCCTGCCGCTGCTCGGTGCCGTGGCGGCCGGGGGGCTCGCCGTCACGACGTACGCGGTGGCCGAGACGCGACGCTTCGTGCTGCGCGAGGCGACGGTGCCGCTGCTGCCACCGGGGCGGGCGCCGCTGCGGGTGCTGCACCTCAGCGATCTCCACCTGACGCCGGGGCAACGCCGCAAGCAGGACTGGGTTCGCGACCTGGCCGACCTCCAGCCGGACCTCGTCATCGATACCGGCGACCACCTCTCGCACCGCGACTCCGTTCCCTACGTGCTTGAGTCGTTCGGCGACCTCCTCGACGTGCCGGGAGTGTTCGTGTTCGGATCCAACGACTACTTCGAGCCGACGCTGCGCAACCCGCTGCGCTACCTGCTGCCCGACACCGGCAAGCGCCACACCGACAGCGGCCAGCTGCCCTTCGAGGACCTGCGGTCCGGGCTGACCGACGCCGGTTGGCTCGACCTCACCAACCGTCGCGACTCCCTGATCGTCGACGGGCTGCGGTTCGCCTTCGCCGGGGTTGACGATCCCCACCTGGAGTACGACCGGCTCGACGAGGTCGCCGGACCGGCCGAGCCGGACGCCGACGTGCGGCTCGGTGTCGCGCACGCGCCGTACCTGCGGGTGCTCGACCAGTTCGCCGCCGACGGCTATGACGCGGTGCTCGCCGGGCACACCCACGGCGGCCAGGTGTGCCTGCCGGGTGGGCGGGCGCTCACCACGAACTGCGACCTCGAACCGGCCCGCGCCAAGGGCCTGCACCGCCATCCGGCCGACTCCCGGCCGGGGGATCCGGGCTCGTCGTGGCTCCATGTCTCCGCGGGGCTGGGCACCTCGCCGTATGCCCAGATCAGGGTGGCCTGCCGCCCGGAGGCGACCCTGTTGACGCTGGTCGGGGCCGATTTCAAGACCCCCTCCACGCTCGGGTAGGGTGGCGTTGCTTGCGAGCCGGGAGCCCTCCCGGGACGCAATCGGGCTGTGGCGCAGCTTGGTAGCGCGCCTCGTTCGGGACGAGGAGGCCGCAGGTTCAAATCCTGTCAGCCCGACATGGTGATGTCGCAGGACATCGGCGACACCCGGACCTGCGCAAGCAGGTTCGGGTGTTCGCCATTTCGGGCAGTGGTCGGGTGTCGCGGCCCGCGCAGGAGTGTCAGCCCTCCTTGGCTCATTCTCACCGGTCGGTTCCTGCACGGCTTCCAGCGGATGGTCGACGAGTGGGCGCAGTGGGCCATCGACGTGGTCGATACCTGGCCCGACGACCTGAGCAAGGCGGCGGCCACATCTGGCACACTCGCCCCCATGGCGGAGAAGGACTCGGGGGACGACTCACCCTCACTGGAAATGCCCTCGCTCGGCTTCGGTCGCAAGCGCAAGCGCAAGCGGGAGGCGCCCGAGGAGGACGCCGCGGCGCCCGGCCCCGCCGACGAACCCGAACCCAGCCCGAACCCCAGCCCGAGCCCGAGCCTGAGCCTGTCCTCGAAGCCACCCCGGAGCCTGAGCCTGAGTCGAGCCCGGTTGCGGAGGCCGAGCCGGCGCCCGAGCGCACCGAGGTGCTGGAACCGGTAGCGGTCGGCGCGACCGCACCGCCACTGTTCGCCGATGAGGCACCCCCACCCCGCGACGTCGGCGACCGCCCGTTCGACCACGCGACCGAGGACTCGGAGGTCGAGGACAGCGCCGATGACGAGCCGGTCGACCGCAAGCGACGCCGTGAGTTTGCACTGCCTGCGATCGGCGGGCTGCCCGCCGCGATCCTCACCGGAGCCGTGGTCGGCGTGCTGACCGTGGGCCTGACGTGGGCCTCGCTGCGGCTGTGTGAAGTCGTGCAGGGCACCTCCTCCTGCGGCAATCCAGGATTCTTCCTGCTGCTGGCGATCATGATCGCCATGGTGCTTGCCGGCGGTGCATTGCTGCGCGCCTTCGGCGTCCCCGACCCGGGGAGCACCAGCTTCCTCGGCATGGGACTGGTGGCGGTCATCGTCCTGCTGTTCCTGGTCGAGCTGCTGTTCGCGTGGTGGATGATCCTCGTGATCCCCGCCGCCGCCATGGCGGCGTACGCGCTGGCCCACTGGGTCACGACCGCGTTCGTCGAGCCGGTCGAGAACAACATGCACCGCTGACGGGGCGAGCAGCGATCAGCGCGAAGCGGCGATGAGCTCCGCGATCTGCACGGTGTTGAGGGCCGCGCCCTTGCGCAGGTTGTCGTTGCTGATGAACAGCGCCAGCCCTCGGTCATCCGCGACGCCGGGGTCCCGCCGGAGCCTGCCGACGTACGACGGGTCCTGACCGGCCGCCTTCAACGGGGTCGGCACCTCCGCCAGCTCGACACCTGGCGCGCCGGCCAGCAGCTCCCGGGCCCGCTCCGGCGTCATCGCCCGGGCGAACTCTGCGTTGATCGCCAGCGAGTGACCGGTGAAGACCGGGACCCGGACGCAGATCCCCGACACCGGAAGGTCCGGCAGGCCGAGGATCTTGCGCGACTCGTTGCGCAGCTTCTGCTCCTCGTCGGTCTCGTTGAGGCCGTCATCGACGATCGAGCCGGCGAGGGGCAGCACGTTGTAGGCGATCGGTTCGGTGTAGGTCGCCGGGTCCGGGAAGGTCACCGCCTGACCGTCGTAGGCCAGCTCGCGCGCCTTGTCGCCCGCCGCCTCGACACCGTGGGCCAGCTCGTCGACACCGGCCACGCCGGAGCCCGAGACCGCTTGGTACGACGACACGATCAGCCGGATCAGCCCCGCCTCGTCGTGGAGCGGCTTGAGCACCGGCATCGCGGCCATGGTGGTGCAGTTCGGGTTGGCGATGATGCCGCGACCGGCGTCGAGGACCCCCTGCATCGCCTCGGGGTTGACCTCCGAGACGACCAGTGGGACCTCGGGGAGCATCCGGAAGGCCGAGGAGTTGTCGACGACCGTGACCCCGGCGTCGACGTAACGCTGGGCGAGGGCCCGGGACGTCGTGGCTCCGGCGGAGAACAACGCCACGTCGAGACCCGTCGGGTCGGCGGTGGAGGCGTCCTCGACCGTGATCTCGCGACCGGCGTAGGGCAGCACCGTCCCGGCGGAGCGCGAGGACGCGAAGAACCGCACCTCGTCGGCGGGGAAGTCACGCTGCTCGAGGATCTGACGCATCGCGACCCCGACCTGGCCGGTCGCGCCGACGATGCCCAGCCGGATGCTCATCTTCCGGTCCCGCCGTAGACGACGGCCTCGATCTCGTCGGAGTCGAGGTCGAACGCGGTGTGGGTCGCCTGCACGGCGACGTCGACCTGGCTCTGGTCGACGATGACCGAGATCCGGATCTCGGAGGTGGAGATCATCTGGATGTTGGTGCCGGCGCTGGCGAGAGCTGCGAAGAACGTCGCGGTGATCCCGGGGTGGGACCGCATGCCGGCGCCGATCAGCGAGACCTTGCCGATCTGGTCGTCGTAGAGCAGCTTCTCGTAGCCGACCTCCTGCTGGACCCGCGCCAGCGCAGTCATCGCGGTCTGGCCGTCGGCCCGCGGCAACGTGAACGAGATGTCGGTGAGACCGGTGGCCGCCGCGGAGACATTCTGGACGACCATGTCGATGTTGCTCTCCGCCTCGGCGAGCGCCTCGAAGATCCGGGCGGCCTCCCCCACCTTGTCGGGGACGCCGACGACCGTGATCTTGGCCTCGCTGCGGTCGTGGGCGACTCCGGCGATGATCGCCTGTTCCATGTCTTCTCCCTCGGGGACGATCCAGGTGCCTTCCAACTGGTTGAAGGACGAGCGCACGTGGACGGGCATCTGGTAGCGGCGGGCGTACTCGACACAGCGCAGGTGGAGGATCTTGGCGCCGGATGCGGCCAGCTCCAGCATCACCTCGGTGGAGACCCGGTCGAGCTTGCGGGCGGTGGGGACGATCCGGGGGTCGGCGGTGAACACGCCGTCGACGTCGGAGTAGATCTCGCAGACCTCGGCGCCGAGCGCGGCCGCGAGCGCCACCGCGGTGGTGTCGGAGGCACCGCGGCCCAAGGTGGTGATGTCCTTGGTGTCCTGTGAGACGCCCTGGAAACCGGCCACGATCGCGATCGCACCGGCCTTGATGGCGGCCTCGATCCGGCCGGGCGTGATGTCGATGATCTTGGCCCGCCCGTGGGCCGAGTCGGTGATCACACCGGCCTGCGAACCGGTGAACGACTGCGCCTTGTGACCGAGCTGGGCGATGGCCATGGCGACCAGGGCCATCGAGATCCGCTCACCGGCCGTCAGCAGCATGTCGAGCTCGCGCGGCGGCGGCAACGGCGTGACCTGCTCGGCAAGGTCGCGGAGCTCGTCAGTGGTGTCGCCCATCGCGGAGACCACCACGACGACGTCGTGGCCCGCCCTGCGGGTGTTGACGATGCGCTGGGCCACACGCTTGATCCCGGCCGCGTCGGCGACCGAGGATCCGCCGTACTTCTGCACGACAATGCCCACCGGATGACTCCTGGTTCGAGAGGTTTGGCCGGTGGCGATTCTACCGACCCTCAGGCGTCGGACTCGTTCCCGTCCAGGACGGCCTCGGCCACGGCGATCTGCTCCTGCTCCACGATGTCGTCGCCGGCATCGAGGCGGTCGTGGGCGACGATGGAGAGCAACGCGTTGAGCGCGGCCCCCGCCAGGTTGCCCCACGAGGCGACGTAGGAGAACTGCCACCACCAGAGCGCCTCGCTGACGTCGCCCTGCCGGAAGTGGCGTAGCCCGTTCTCGAGGTCGGTCGCGATGCTGGAGAGGTCGTCGGAGAGCTGGCTCTCGACCACCTCGGGGACGTAGGGGTCGAAGACGAAGCTGTAGGTGTCGACGTCGCCGAGCATCTCGGCCAGCCGCATCCGCATGTCGTCGAGATCGGCCTCGGGGCCCACGTCGGGTTGGTACTCCGAGTGGGGTGTGAAGTCCTGCTGGGCGCCGAGCCGGGCCCCGGCGAACAGGATCTGCGAGATCTCCAGCAGCAGCAGCGAGATCCCGCGGCCACCGTCGTTCTCACGTGCGATCGCGCGCAGCGCGACCAGGAACGACTCCACCTGGTCTGCGATCTGCTGGGCGAAGTCGGGGTCCGGCGCTCCCGCGAAGTCACCGGTCTCGCTGGTGATCTGGTCAGTCATCTGCGCTACGCCTCCCTACAAACGCTCGTCCCAAGGTGACCTCGTCGGCATACTCGAGATCACCACCCACAGGCAGTCCACTCGCCAAACGCGTCACGCGCAACCCGAAGTCCTTCAACATCCGCGTGATGTAGGTCGCGGTGGCCTCACCCTCGAGATTGGGATCGGTCGCGAGGATGACCTCGGTGACCGTGCCGTCGGCCAGTCGCTGCAACAGTTCGCGGATCCGCAACTGGTCGGGCCCGATGCCGTCGAGTGGCGAGATCGCGCCGCCGAGGACGTGGTAGCGACCGCGGAACTCGCGGGTGCGTTCGATGGCGACGACGTCCTTGTACTCCTCGACCACGCACAGCACCGCCGGGTCACGGCGCGGATCGCGACAGATCCGGCACTGCTCGTCCTCGGAGACGTTGAAGCAGACGGAGCAGAACTTCACCTTCGCCTTGACCTCGACCAGCACGTCGGCGAGCCGGCGCACGTCGGCAGGTTCGGCCTGCAGCAGGTGGAACGCGATGCGTTGCGCGCTCTTGGGCCCCACACCGGGCAGCCTGCCGAGCTCGTCGATCAGGTCCTGGACGACGCCCTCATACATGTGGCGGCCTAGCCCAGGCCGGGCAGGCCGCCGCCACCGGCCAACGGGCCGAGGGCGTCGGCGGCCAGGCCGTCGGCCTGAGCCTTCGCGTCACGGTAGGCGGCGACGATCATGTCGCCGAGGTCCGAGAGGTCGTCCGCGTCGCTCGCGTCGAAGCCGCCGGGCCGGATGTCGACGCCGACCAGCTCCCCGACGCCGTTCACGGTCACCGTCACCGCACCGCCGGAAACAGTGCCGTCGACGCGGGCCTCGGCCAGTTGTGCCTGGGCCTGCTCGAGCTGCTCCTGCATCTGCTGGGCCTGCTGCATCAGGGCACCGAGGTCGAGGCCGCCGCCTTCGGCGCCGCCTCCGAGAGCATCGAATGGGTTCTGGGTCATGGTCTGGCCTCTCTGGCCCGGGTGGGGGCACTGGCGTCGGTGGTAGGGGTGGGTGGGTTAGGAATGGCGGATCTCCTCGATGACCTGGGCGCCCAGTTCGCGCTCGAGCAGGGCGGCGCCGGCGACGTCGGCTCCCTCCGCATCCAGGTCGTCGTGGTGGGCACCCGACTCAGGGTCGGCGGGACGCCGGTCGTGGACCGGTGCCGAGTCGGCGGGGGGATCCTGACCGGCCCAGTCCGGAGGACCGGCCGGTTCTGCCGGCTGGGTGGGCGACGCGACCGGAGCCGACGGAGCCGCGGCCGCTGGCGGGGCCGTGGTGGCGGGAGGGGAGCCGGTGGTTCCGGGATCGACGATGGACTCCACCACCCAGTCGAGGCCGGCCACATCGATCGCCGCCTGACGGAGAATCTCGTCGCAGCCGCCGTTCACGAAGGAGTCGCGGGCACCGACGTTGGCGAACCCGAGGGTCAACACGTTGCCCTCCACGGCCACCACCTGGGAGTTCTGGGTGAGGTGCATCCAGGCCACCCGGCGCCGCAGCTTGGTCGCCTCGACCACGTCGGGCCAGAGCCGTCGGACCTCGACCAGGGTCAGGCCGCCGGTCGTGGCGGGCTGGGACTCAGCCACGGGCTCGGGCTCAGCGACGGGCTCCCGTTCTCCGGCGGGCTCGGGCTCCACAGCAGGTTCAGGTTCCGGCTCCGGGTCGGGTGGCGGCTCGAGGCCCAGGGGGGGAGCTGGCTCCGGATCCACCGGGGCAGGTTCGGCCTGCTCCACGACCGGGGCCGGTGCCGGCTCCGGAGCGGGCTCCGTGACCGGAGCGACCGGATGGGCCTCCAACGGTGGCACCGGATCCTCCCGGACCGGTGCGGGACTGGGTGGGCCGCCGGCAATGGCGGCCCGCTTCTCGAGCCGATCGAGGCGGGCGAGCATGCCTGCCTCGGAGGGGTCAGAGCCCGGGAGCAGCACTCGCGCACAGACCAGTTCGAGCAGCAACCGGGGAGCCGTTGCTCCGCGCATCTCGGTGAGACCGCTGGCGACGAGGTCGGCCGCACGACTCAGCTCGGCCGGGCCGAACCGGGCGGCCTGGGCCACCAACCGGTCGGCCTGGTCCTCGGAGACGTCGATCAGCCCGCTGGCGGGTGCATCGGGCACGGCCGAGACGATCACGAGGTCGCGCAGCCGGCGCAGCAGGTCCTCGGTGAAGCGGCGCGGGTCCTGGCCGGTCTCGATCACCCGGTCGACAACCCCGAAGACGGCCGCGCCGTCTCCGGCCGCGAAGGCGTCGACCACGTCGTCGAGGAGCGAGGTCGGGGTGTAACCCAGCAGACCCGTGGCCAGCTCATGGGTCACGCCCTCCGGGCCGGCGCCGCCGAGCAGCTGGTCGAGCACCGACAGCGAGTCACGCGCGGAGCCGGCTCCGGCGCGGACGATCAACGGCAGCGCGGCCGGCTCGATCTGCACGTCCTCGCTCTCGCAGATCTCCGAGAGGTAGGAGGCGAGCAGCCGCGGCGGGATCAGCCGGAACGGGTAGTGGTGGGTGCGGGAGCGGATGGTCGCGATGACCTTCTCCGGCTCGGTGGTCGCGAAGATGAACCGCAGGTGGGGCGGCGGCTCCTCGACGAGCTTGAGCAGGGCGTTGAAGCCCTGCGTGGTGACCATGTGGGCCTCATCGATGATGTAGACCTTGTAGCGGCTGCGCACCGGCGCGAAGAAGGCCTTCTCCCGCAGGTCGCGGGCGTCGTCGACACCGCCGTGGGACGCGGCGTCGATCTCGATCACGTCGATCGAGCCCGGCCCGCCTCGGGCGAGGTCACGGCAGCTGTCGCACTCCCCGCACGGATCGGCCACCGGCGCCTGCTCGCAGTTGAGGGCGCGGGCCAGGATCCGGGCCGATGTGGTCTTGCCGCAGCCGCGCGGGCCGGAGAAGAGGTAGGCGTGGTTGACCCGATTGTTGGCCAGCGCCGCTCGCAGCGGCGTCGTCACGTGGTCCTGCCCGATCACGTCGGCGAACGTCTCGGGCCGGTAGCGGCGATAGAGGGCGAGCGGGGACTCCACGACTGCACCCTAACCGTCATTCCTGACAGCCGGCAGCGGGCTGCCAGCTGTGACGCCCGCCGGTGACTGAGGCACCGTCCGAGGTTGCGAAACGGTCGTTGTCGCACCGCCACCCTGCGACTGCCCGGACATGACAAGGCCCCCCGTGCACCCGACAGAGCTCGCCTACCCTTGCTGCCTTCCGGCCCTGGGGGAGTTCGGCAAGATGCCGCCACACGGGGGGTTGCCCCGCAGTCTAGGTGAGCCCCGCACCCCCACCAACCCGGGGCCGTCCTGGATTTCGTCGCCTCCCTCGATGACCGGTACTCTCCTCGGCGGAGGATTCGCCTAGTGGCCTATGGCGCTCGCTTGGAAAGCGGGTTGGGTTAACGCCCTCAGGGGTTCGAATCCCCTATCCTCCGCCACCACCGGACGGCGTCGTCCTTCCCGGACGGCGCCGTCCGCGTCCGACTAATCGCGGCGTCGCAGCAACGGGCGACCGAGCAGCGCGATCACGAGCGCGGCACCGCCGAACAGTCCCCACCAGCGGGCCTGCGCGAGCGTCGAGGTGACCGGGTCGGGCGCGACGACCGGGGCGGTGACCCGGGGTCGGACCGGCTCCTCGCGGGGCATGTCGTCGAGATCCCCGTTGCGCGCCGGGGCGAACTGCCGGGTGAGCGCCTCGACCGGCTGCAGCACGCCTGCGCCCGTGGAGGTGGTCGGTGCGGTGTACCTCCCGCTGGCGCTGGCCAGCAGCCGGGCCTCGATCTGGTCGGCGTTCTCCTTCGGGTACGCCGAGCGCACCAGCGCGACCACGCCCGCGCCGACCCCGGCGGCCCACGAGGTGGCGATCTCGTCGATCTGGCAGGTCGCACCGTTGAGGGCGACGGTGACCGCGCCGAAGGTGGGGACTGCTGCGTCGATCGCGCTGCTCAGCAGGACCGCACCGGAGGCGTCCGGGAGGCGCCCGTCCTCGGGCGGCACTCCGGCCGCCGTGGAGGTGAGCGCGAACACGTCGTCGGCGTAGCCGGCGGGGTAGGTGAAGCCGGCCGCATCTTCGCCGGGTGCCTGCTCGCCGTAGTCGTCGAAGCCGTTCTGCCCCTCGGTCGGACGGTTGCCGCTGGCCGCGACGATGACGACATCACGCTGCGACAGCGCGTGGATCGCCTGCCGGAGCGCGGGCTTGTCGGCGATGGAGAAGGCGGTGACGACGACCCCGATCCCCTCGGACTCGGCGTTCTCGGCGAGCCAGCGCACCGCGTCGATGACCTCCGACTGGCCGATGCCACCGGACCCGTCGTCGCCGGGCTCGTCGTAGACGCGGATGTCGTAGATCTCGGCGCCGGGAGCGATCCCGGTGGGCCGGCCGTCCTCCCGCGCGCCACCGGCGACCAGACCTGCGACGTTGGTTCCGTGGCCGTAGCTCACCGGTTCGGTGGTCCCGAAACGCTGCTCGCCGCTCACCGTCAGTGGTGCCATCGGCTCACCTCCGACGTCGACCCCCGAGTCGACCACCGCGACCGTGACCCCCGCGCCAGGGGTGATCCCCCGCTGCTTCAGCAGGTCCGCGGCCCGGTCGATGCCGAGCAGCTCGTAGGGGACGCTGGGGTCGGTCGTGGCCGACCGTTCCGTGCTGCGGTCGATCCCCGTGCAGGAGTAGGCCGCGGCGCCGGCCGGGGACGGCAGCGCCACGGGTACGGCGAGGGCCACCACCAGGACCGCGACCGGGCCGCGGGTCAGGCGCACTGCTTCTCCCCCACCCGCGGCTCACACAGTGCCGCGTTCTGCGAGAGCTGGACGCCGTCGTCGAAGAGCTCGATCCAGGCGTCCGGCACCAACGGCGCCTCGAAGCCGGCGTAGCCGAGCAGATCGGCGGCGGTGGGCCCGATCAGGGGGTAGGCCACCCCCTTGGAATCCATCACGAACGGGCTGTCGCCGCTGGTGTCACCCCAACCACCGGAGACGACGTACGCGCCGGCGCCGGCGTCGACGCTCACCGACTCACCGCGGGTGCCGGTGGCGACGGCTTCCCCCTCAGGATCCTGCGCCAGCTGCACTCGCGGCGGCTCACCCGACGCGGTCAGGAGCCGCACGCAGCTCTCGCCGAAGACCGGCTGGAGCAGGTCCGCGGGCCACCGCGCATCCACGAAGTCGCCTCGCACGAAGTCGAGGGAGTCCACGTCCCCGGAGTATTCGGCGCCGACGGTCCGCTCCCCGCTCCCGGTGGCCACGGCGAGGGCGAACGGATCGAGCGGCGCCAGCTCCCCGGTCTCCAGGGTGAGGTAGGGGGTCCCGTTGACCTGGAGGAGGTCACCGGGCTTCGGCTCCCCTCCGGCGCTCGGCCCGGGATCGACCCCGAACGCCGTCGGATCGATGTCGCCACCCTGCGGAAGGAGATTGAGCCACTCGCGACTCACCGGCGTGGGCTCGCTCTCAGGGCCCAGCCCGATCGCGGCCAGCACCAACCGCTGGGACGAGGAGTCGGCATCGGGCACCCGGTAGCGATAGCCGCCGACGATCCCGGACTCATCGGGGCGGCTGGTCGCGACCAGCCAGGCCTCGTCGTCGACGGTGACCAGCATCCCGCCGTCCTCCGGGGCCGGAGCCACCAGCGAGCGCTCGCTGAGGCTGAGTCGCAGTCCGGTTCCGTCGGTGCATGAGGTCCAGCCGGACTCGATCAGCCGCGCCACGTCGGGGACGTCGTACGGCGCCCCGAAGATGCCGAGATCGCTGCCGATCTCCTCCTCGGCGATGTATTTCTCGGGAATCACCTGGGGCTCGACGTCGCTGCCGAGGATCAGCTTGGCCGAGGTGATGTTGAGGATCGGGTGCAACACCGGCTGGCTGCCGGCCCCGGTGATGACGAAGACCTCGGCCTCCTCCTTGGAGATCACCAGCCCGGCGCTCTCGGCCCAGGCCGGGTCGACGTTGGAGGTGAACACGCCCGCGATCGCCGCCCCCGCCACGAGGAGGACGGAGAGGGCCAGCCCACCGACGATCGAGCGGCCCGGGCGAGCCGGCTCGACCTCGCGGCCACCCGGCGCGCCAGAGACGAAGGCGGTGACCAGCCGCCGTCGACTGAATGAGTAGGCCTCGACGAGGTCCTTCTTGGTGGCCATCGATCAGTTCCGGATCGCGGCGAAGACGCCGGTCGCCAGGATCAGCAGCGGCGGCAACGTCACCAGGGCCACGGTCTCGGCGATGTCCCCGAGTCGACCACGACGCAACGACGGAGTCGCGGGCAGCAGGGTCACGGCGAGCAGGGCGGCGCCGGCGGCAGCGAGCACCACGGCGGCGACCGGCCGCCAGTCGGGGTGCAGGACCAGCACGGAGACGGCGATCGAGGCGAGCCCAGCGATGCCCGAGACCAGCCCGACCAGGACCTCCGATCCGACCCGGTACTGCCGGGTGCGCAGCATGACCACCAGGCAGCTCATGACGCCGACCAGGGTTCCCCAGGCTCCGAGGCTGACCGCGAGCGGCGCGATCAGGACCAGCAGCAGGCCGACGGTGCCCGAGACGGCCACCAGGATCTGGTGCGCGATCCGGGCGTCGGCCCCGACGTCGTCGGCGTCGATGTCGTCGGGATCGGCGGTCAGGTCGCCGAGGGTGTAGATCTGCTCGACGCTGGTGCCCGTGGCACCCAGCGCCAGCCACGGGAACACGCTGCCGACAATCACGATGAGCACCAGGGTCGTGGTCAGGACGATCGCAGCATCGAACGCCGCCGCCTGCATCACCAGCCCGGTCGCGAGGAAGAGGGCGCCCGCGACGACCGGGGGGATGACGAGCGTACGGCCGTCTCCGAGCCCGATCAGGGCGATCAGCCCGACCACCAGCGCCCCGGCTCCGGCAGCGGCGACAGGCAGCCCGAACAGCATCCCGTCGGGCGCGAACATGAGGCCGGCGACGGCGGCGTAGGCGGATCCCATCCAGGCCACCGCGACGGCGGCCTCGGGCTCACCCTGGGCACGGGACAGGACGATGGCGCCGGTGACGAGCCCGATGCCGACCAGGGACGCGGCGACCGCCGCCACCGGGCCACCCTGGACCACCAGGGCGACCGCGCCGAGCCCGAGCAGCAGCGCCGCGGCGGCGAGAGCGGTACGGCGACCCGTCGCCGGCTCCCAGGGCTTGAGGTCGCGTTCGACGACGTCGGTCATGGCCTCCACGACGTCGTCGTAGACCCGCGGCGGCTCATCGTCGACGCCGGCCGCGACGGTGAGCACGACGCCGTCCTCGACGCCTTGCAGGGTGAGACTCGAGTCGGCAGCGAGCTCTCGGCCCTCGTGGGTCACCAACCGGTAGCCGCCGTGGACCGTGGACCCGTCGAGCAGCCCGACGCTCCGCGCCAGCTCGGGAAGCAGCTCGGCCACGGGGACGGCCGAGGGCAGCACCAGATCGACGCGGCGGGTCCCCGAGGTGACGGTCACCTTGACCAGCCCGGAGGCACCGGCGGGTGCCGTCTGACTCATGGAACCCACTCCCCCGACCACGTGATCGACCCGATACGGACGCCGCGCATGCTACCGGCCGGTGGCACCGGCTCCGCGCCTAATCGATCAGTCCGGGAGCAGCGTCCTCGTCGTCGACCCAGTCCTGGTCATCGAGCATCGCGTCGACCTGCGACTTCTTCTCGTCCTGGTTGCGGCGTCCGCCACGACCACCGGCACCACCGGCGCCACCGCGACCGGCTCCACCCTTGCCGCCCCGGGCTCCCGCAGCCGCCCCGGATCCGCGGCCCGTCGCACCCCGGCCCGTGGCACCGGCTCCGGCACCGCGCGCGCCGGACCCGGGTCGGCCCGGCGTAGAGCCGGCAGCACCGGAGCGCCCGAGGGCGCCGGTAGCACCGCTACGGCTGCTGCTGCCGATCGCTCGTCCCGCACCGGCGGGTGCTGCGGCGCCACCGCCTCGGAGGGCGCCGCCCATGCCGATCGCGCCGCCTGCCACGCCGCCGCCGACCGCACCGGCGATGCCGCCCAGGTTGCCGGCCGACCCCGTGGTCGCGGCCGGTGACGAGGACGTCCCCGCGCTCACCCCCGCGCCCACTGACGGCGCTGCGCCACCGGCAGCCTGCGGGCTGCCGGCCTCGTCGTCGCGCAGCGGATCCAACGGCGCGTCGGGTGAGTCCGCAGGGGCGTCTCCCGGATCTCCTGCATCTCCCGGGGTCGTTGGTGAGTCGTGCTGCGGATCCACCGCAGGCGTGAGTCGCACTCCCCCGCCGGGGCCGCCGGAGCCGCCCGGTGTCGCCCCTGCGCCGCCCCCACCTCCTGAACCACCACCAGCGCCGCCGCCCTGGGTGGGGGCGTCGGGCCGCTCACCCTGGATCTTGCGCATGGTCGCGGCGGAGCGCTGGTTGGTGGCGTCCATGTCCCGGATGGCGGCGGCTGCGGCCTCCTCGCGGGCAGCGACCTGCTGGTTGTAGACCGACATCCGAGCGTTGTGGGACTTCATCTGCTGGATCTGGCGGATCTCGTCCTCGTCCCAGTCCGGCGGCGCCGGCTGGTTCACCGGACCTGCGGCGTCGAACCCGTTGCGCACCGTCTCGGCGCGTCGCAGCGCCGCGATCGCCGATTCCAGGGCCTCAGCGCCCTCGCGCATCTGCTCCTCGCGTTTCAGCACCTTGTCGTGCATCGCCACGAACGCCCTGTCAGCTGCGTCCGCGGTGTGGTTGCCGAGGTTCTCGCGAGCCAAGGGCCGGGCCAGCTGGACTGCCTCGGCCACTGCGGCGAGCCGCCGCGCGCCCTCCTGCCACTGATCCTTGGCCCGTACCACCTGCCACCTGCGGGCGGGGGTCAGGTAGGTGCGAAGGCGCTGCTCGTTGGGTCCTGCAGCCATCAGCCCTGCCCCGATTCGCCGGCGGGGCCGTCGCCGGGCTGATCGGTCCCGGCGTCGCGCGCCCCCGGAGCCAGGTGGTTCGCCTGGGAGGTGCGGTAGTGCGCCTCACCGTTGTTGCTCGTGGCCGAGGTGGTCAACGCCTCGATGCCTGCCTCACGTGCCCGCAGGTCTTCGGCGGCCGTGTCGTCGGCGGCGCTCAGGCCGGTCTCGAACTGCTCGACGCCCTGACGGTAGCCCCACAGGTCGGTCACGACGCCCCGGATGGTGTCGGCGATGATCGCGTGGGCGGTGCGGTGTTCGGCACCGAGCTCGGCGCCCGACGGGGAGGCACCGAAGGCGGCCTCGTCGAGCTGCACGTCCTCGAACCGGTTGCTCTCGAGCTCTCCGGCGGCCTGCCGGAGCGCGCTCTTCAACTTCTCGAGAGCAGCGGGGTCGACCTCGATCGTGCCGTCCCCCCCGGACGAGGGCGGCGGGGCATCAGGGATGTAGCGACCAGGAGTGAGAACCATGACGTCTCCGAGTGGACGCTCAGATGTCGAAGCTGTTGGCGCCGCGCATGTCCGCGGCGCGGTACTCGGCGTTCGACTGGTGGACCGTCTTGCTGGTCTGGTCGAGCAGGTCACGCATGTCGCGCAGCGCCGCGTCCCACTTGGCCTTGGCCGTGACGTAGGACGCCTGGGCCTGGCCGGACCAGTCGCTCTTCAGCGGGGCGAGCTCGCTCTCGAGCCGGTTCATGCGGTCGTCGATCTTCTTGACGCCGCTGTAGAGGTCCTCGGCCGCCTTGTCGAGGCCGGCGTGGTTGACGCGAAGTCCGTCCATGTTCATGTCGTGTGTCCTGTCCTGTCGTCGGCGCGGCTCAGAGCCGGTTCTGGAAGTTGTTGAAGTTGGTGGCCTGCGTGTCGTCGGTGCTGGTCACGTCCTTCTCGGTGCCGAGCAGCGAGGCCTCGAACTCGTTCAGGGCGCTGACGATCACCTTCTGCTTCTCCGTCCACGCCTGGTGCAGGACGAAGAACGCCTGGCCGCCCGACCCGGCCCACTTGCCGCGCAGGTCGCCGATCTGGCCGTCCAGCTCGCCACTGAGACGGTCGAAGTCCTGCTTGGCCCCGGACACGAGCTGGGCAGCCTTCTTGAGGGTGCCCTCACCCATTCCCATTTCGCTTGTCGCCATGGTGCTTGCTCCTTGTCAACTGTTCCGTCCGGCGGCCCTCGGGCCGCTCGTTGTCGATGGTGCTCTGCGGATCCGCCGAATCGGTGTCTCCCCCGTCCGGGGCACCCTCCATCTACCCGATGGCGGCCACCCTAAACATCAGGGGCTGATTTCCCACAGGGTTCGGAAGAGACCTGTGGATACGACCACGCTCGCGATCGCTGCCGCGGCACTGAATCCCTCCGCCACCTCGGCGCGCCGGGCCCACCAGACAGAGCGCCAACCACGGCCCGTCATGACGGCGACCAGGACGAGCACGGACCCCAGAGCGATGGCGACGCCGAGCAGCGCCGCGCGGCGTGGTTCGGTCATCACCGTCAACAGTTCTGCCGCCAACAGCGTCCAGGACGCCAGTCCGGCCAGCCTCAGCAACACCCGGGGGCCTGCGTGTCGGTGACTCCGAGCGGTCAACAGCAAGGCCGCACCCGCGAAGAAGACCAGGCAGCGGACACCGATCCGGTCGAACTCCGGTTCCACCGTGGCCAGCAGCAGGGACGAAGCGAGGACGACCGAGGCCGCGACGGCGACCGAGGCGGCGGTCATGGTGCGTTGGGCACTGGCGGCCACGTCGCTGACGAGCGAGGGCGGGACCACGATCCGGCCGCGGCGCCCGGGAGGACGCTCCCGCGCCGACCAGGCGGTCACCGCGAGCCGATCCAGGTCAATGAGGTACTGGTCGGCGACATCCACGGCGTACAAGGGGACGAAGCGGGCCGCCAGCACCGAGATGACCACCACCACCGACCACACCACAGCCGCGGAGAGGCCCAGCAGTGCCCCTGCTCCGGCGGCCAGGAACCAGCCACAGCCGGCCACCATCCACACCACAAGACCCTGGTCCGGTACGTCGGCCAGCGCCCGGCCGACCGCCGCCACCACCGCCGCCGCGAGGGACGCCATGCCCAGGACGAGTGGAAGCCGCTCGGGCGCCGGATCCGACAGGAGGACGAACGCCGCGGCCGCCGCGAAGACCGGCGCGACCAGCACCCGCTGGTCCGCGAAGCGCCCCCACGGCAGCACGCCGAGCGCGACCGAGACCAGCAGCAGACCGACCGTGACGTGCTGGAGTCCGGGCGCCTCGGCACGGCTGCCTGTCCAGCCCGCGAGCAGCGCCAGTGCGCCGGCCACCCAGAAGCAGGTGATGGCCAGCGGGCCTGGTGCGCGCACGACCTCGTGCGGACGCGCCGACGGGCGAGGCGGCGCCGGTCGGTGGACCGAGGTCGTCGCGACCAGGACGTCACCTGTTCCGACGCCAGCCTCATCCAGGGCGAGGTCCGGCCGCAACGGCTGACCGGAGCGCGAGTAGAGCAGCGGGGCCGACCCGAGACCAGACTGCTCGGCGTACTCGCGGGCCAGGTCCGAGGCCGACGCACCGCGCGGGACCGAGAGATCGAGGACACCCGCGGGACCGTGGATGCTGACGGCGATGGTGTCGAGCGCACCCGCTCCGGTTGCCATCCGTCCCCCTGCCTGCACCGCCGTGGCTGTGACACGAGAGTAGTGGCTGAACGGTTTGCCGGCACCGGCGATGGGTAACCTCACCGGCGTGACCACGCGCTCTCGGGACCTGACGATCCGGCTGGCGGCAGCACTGCTGCTGCTGACCGGAGTGGTCGGCTGCAGCGACGACGGGGCGCCGGAGGGCGATCCCGGCCCGTCGTCGGGCACTGCCTCGGAGACCGGGTCGAGCACCCCCGACGAGCCCACTGACGAGCCGAGCCCGACGGTGTCGCCGGCCTCCGGTGACGCGGTGAGATACCGGCAGTTCTCCCTCCGTGCCCCGAAGGGCTGGAAGGTCGGCGAGAACCTGCTCTGGGTGCGCTCGATCAGGTCTCCACCGGGGCCGAGACAGGTCCGGACGGGTGAGCCCTTCGGGTCCATCACGATCTCCGCCGGGCCGGCCATCGAGAGGAGCCTCCGTCAGCTCGCTCAGGAGGAGGTCGCCGACTACGAGGGCAAGCGAGTCGCGGACACCATCCTGGACGGCGAGATCGTCTACCACGTCGCGAAGCCCGACCCGACCCTCCAGATGGACGAGGTCTACGGACTGTGGCGGGACGGCCAGAACATCAGCATCCGCTTCTCGCTGAGCGACGCGCCACTCAAGAAGCGCCGGGCGCTCATCGAGTCGGTGCTGACCACCTGGGAATGGCGGCAGTGAACCGCCCGCGTCACCTAGGGTGACCCCCGCGACGCATCGCGACGAGACGGGGAGAACGTGAGCACCACGCTGCGGGGAACGCGGCTCGACCAGCCGGAGATGCCGACCGGCCAGATCGTGCTGCAGCCCCCGCCCGAGATCCAGCAGAACGAGGGCGCCGCGGGCGTCCTCATGAACGCCATCCCGATGCTCGGCAGCCTCGGCTCGATCGTGCTGGTCGCCTCGATGGCCGGGCAGTCCGGCGCCAACGCCGGACGCAGCTACATCGCCGCCGGCATGTTCCTGTTCGCCACCCTCGGTTTCGTCGTCGTCCAGATCGACCGGCAGCGCAAGCAGCGAGCGCAACAGGTCACCGGCTCCCGCACCGAGTACCTGCGTTACCTCGGGAACATCCGCCAGGTCGCCCGGCAGGCGGCCGACCAGCAGCGACGGGTGCTCACCTGGCACCACCCCGACCCGGGGGCCCTGCCCGCGCTGGCCGAGGAGCGGTCCCGGGTGTGGGAGCACACCAGCGCGGACGAGTACTTCCTGCAGGTCCGCTACGGGACCTGCACCCAGCCGTTGTCGACCGAGCTGGTCCCACCGCAGAGCGCGCCGATCGACCAGGTCGACCCGGCCTGCGCCTCGGCGCTCCACCGGTTGCTGGTCGTCCACCGGCTCCAGCCCGACCTCCCGGCCAGCATCGACCTGCGCGCCTTCGACCGGATCGAGCTCTGCGGCGAGGAGGACCCGGTTCGGGGGCAGGCTCGGGCCATGATCTGTTCGGCCGCAACCTTCCACTCCCCCGAGCACCTCGTCGTCGCGGTGTTGACGACCGAGAGCCACCTGATCCACTGGGACTGGCTCAAGTGGCTGCCTCACTCCCAGAGCGCGCGGGCTTCGGATGCCGTCGGTCCGAAGCGGATGGTCACGACGTCGCTCGACGACCTCGCCGAGCTGCTGCCCCCCGACCTCGGCGACCGGCCGAGATTCGGCGCCGACGAACGCCCGCCCACACCCCACATCCTGCTGGTGACCGACGGTGCGACCCTGCCGCCCGGCAACCACGTCGTACCACCGGACGGCCTGCACGGCGTCACCGTCCTCGACCTCCCCACCCGCTGGGACGAACTGGAGGACCCCAGCCGGCTGAGGCTGCAGCTGATGGCCGGGGATGCGGGGAGTCGCAGGGTCCCGCTGCTCGCGATCCGGGTGCGCGAGGAGCCGGTCAAGGCTGCCGGCGACCAGTGCGACCTGGCCACGGCCGAGGCGTTGGCGCGGCGACTGACGCCGCTCCACACCGTCACCGCGGGCCAGACCACGGACGGCGGCGAGATCACCGGACCGTCCGACTTCATGGACCTGCTCGGCCTCGGGAACGTCCATGACTTCGAACCCGACGTCGGCCTGGCGACCACGGCCGGCTCGTGACCGGCTCCGGGTCCCGATCGGCCTCGGCGAGGGCGGCAGCCTGATCCACCTCGACATCAAGGAGAGCGCCCAGCAAGGCATGGGGCCGCACGGCCTGGTGATCGGCGCCACCGGCTCCGGCAAGTCAGAGTTCCTGCGCACCCTGGTGCTCGGGTTGGCGATGACGCACTCCCCCGAACAGCTCAACATGGTGCTCGTCGACTTCAAGGGTGGCGCGACCTTCGCGGGCATGTCCCACATGCCGCACGTCTCGGCGGTCATCACCAACCTGGCGCAGGAGCTCACCCTCGTCGACCGCATGCAGGATGCGTTGTCCGGGGAGATGGTGCGTCGCCAGGAGCTCCTGCGCGAAGCCGGCAACTTCGCCTCGATTCGCGACTACGAGAAGGCCCGGGCCGCCGGCGAGGACCTCGCCCCGATGCCGTCGCTGTTCCTCGTCGTCGACGAGTTCTCCGAGATGCTCTCGGCCAAGCCGGAGTTCATCGACCTGTTCGTCGCCGTCGGCCGACTGGGTCGCTCCCTGGGCCTGCACCTGCTGCTCGCCTCGCAGCGGCTCGAGGAGGGCCGGCTCCGCGGTCTGGAGTCGCACCTGTCCTACCGGGTCGGTCTGCGCACGTTCAGCGCCGGGGAGTCCCGCGCGGTGCTCGGCGTCCCCGACGCCTACGAGCTGCCCCCGGTCCCTGGCCTGGGCTACCTCAAGCCCGATCCGACCAGCCTGCTCCGGTTCAAGGCGGCGTACGTCTCCGGACCACCGAGCGGCCGGGTGCGGGTCCGCCGCGACGAGGGCGGCCACGTCCGGGGGATCTTGCCGTTCACGATCTCCGAGGTGCAGTCGCTGACCCACCCCGACCCCGACCCCACCCCCGATCCAGCCACCCCTCAGGGCGACCAGACCTCCCTGCTCGACGTCGCCGTCGACCGCATGGTGGGCCACGGCCCCGCCGCCCACCAGGTGTGGCTGCCGCCGCTCGACGTACCCGACACCCTCGACGACCTGATGGGCGACCTCGAGGTCGATCCGTTGCTCGGACTGGTCTCGCCCCAGTGGCGCAGCCTCGGTGGACTCGTGGTCCCCCTCGGCACCGTCGACCGGCCCCGCGAGCAGCGGCGCGACACCCTGTCGGTCGATCTCAGCGGCGCCGGTGGCCACGTCGCGATCGTCGGCGGCCCCCGCAGCGGCAAGAGCACGCTGCTGCGCACGGTCGTCACCAGCATGTCGCTGACCACGACCCCCCAGGAGTCACAGTTCTTCGTCCTCGACTTCGGCGGTGGCACCTTCGCCCCACTGGCGCGGCTGCCGCACGTCGCCGGGGTCGGGACCCGTTCGGAACCCGACGTGGTCCGCCGGATCATGGCCGAGGTCCAGGGCATCGTCGACCGGCGCGAGGCCTACTTCCGCGAACACGGCATCGACTCGATCGAGACCTACCGGCAACGGCGGGCGCAGGGCCGCGCCGACGACGGGTACGGCGACGTGTTCCTCGTCATCGACGGCTGGGCGACGCTGCGCGCCGACTTCGACGACATCGAGATGGAGGTGCAACAGCTCTCCACGCGTGGCCTCACCTTCGGCCTCCACATCGTCACCGGCGCCTCCCGATGGGCCGACTTCCGGGCCGCGATGCGCGACGTGTTCGGCACCCGTCTCGAGCTGCGACTCGGCGACGCCATGGACTCCGAGATCGACCGCAAGATCGCCCAGCTGGTCCCGACCGGCCGACCGGGCCGCGGCCTGGTGCAGGGCAAGCTCCACTTCCTCGGCGCCCTCCCGCGCATCGACGGCGACCCCGGCTCAGACACCGTCGGCGACGGCGTCGACGACCTGATCGAGCGGGTCACGGCCGCCTGGCAGGGACCGACCGGGCCGAAGCTGCGGCTGCTCCCCGACCACATCGAGCTCGAGGCGGTGCGCGACCAGGCCAAGCGTCACGCCGTGCCGGAGCGGACGCTGTTGCTCGGCATCAACGAGAAGGAGCTGGCACCGATCGGGCTGAACCCCGACGTCGAGCCACACCTCCTCGTCTTCGGGGACGGTCAGTCCGGCAAGAGCTCGGTGCTGCGGGCCTACGTGCGCGAGATCATGCGCACCCGCACGCCGAAGGAGGCGCAGCTGGTCGTGGTCGACTACCGCCGATCGATGCTGGGCGAGGTCCCCGACGAGTACCTGCTGAACTACCTGACGTCGGCAACCCAGGCGACCCCGGTGCTCCGCGATCTCGCCTCCTACCTCGAGAACCGGGTCCCCGGTGAGGACGTCACCCCCGAGCAGCTCCGCAACCGGTCGTGGTGGACCGGGGCGGAGGTCTTCGTGGTGGTCGACGACTACGACCTCGTGGCGACCCAGCAGAGCTCGCCGGTGGCCGCCCTCCAGCCGCTGATGGCGCAGGCCCGCGACACCGGCCTCCACGTCGCGATCGCCCGACGCTCCGGTGGCGCGTCCCGCGCGCTCTACGAGCCGGTGCTCCAGTCGATGCGTGATCTCGCGATGCCTGGCCTGCTGCTGGCGGGGAGCCCGGAGGAGGGGCCGTTGATCGGCAACCTCAAGCCGATGCCGGCGTCGGCCGGCCGCGGCCGGCTGGTCACCCGCGAGCGCGGCACCGAGACGGTGCAGGTCGCCTGGACCGGCCCCACCCTCTAGCTGGCCGCGCCCGGATCCGTTCAGTAGGCGCGCGAATGCGGCTCGGTCGCCTCGAGGAGGTCGAGGCTGAAGGTCGCGATGGCGGCTCGTTGCGAGGCGAGCCGGTGCAGCGCCGCGGTCGGGCTGGCGGCAAGGTGCTCGAAGGGGAGGGTGGACAGGCCGGTGAAGACCATGAGCTGGAGTGCGTGTCCGCGGCGCACGACGGACGTGTCCACGTCGCATCCCTCGGCGCGCAGCCCGTCGACGTACGAGGGGAGAATTCTGCGTTCCAGCCCGACCAGCCCTCCCGCATCCCGTCGGCCGACCTGCACCTCCCCGACCAGCAGCTGGGCGAGGTCGAACCCGAGCGGGGCCTCACACCAGAAGCCGTAGTCGATCAGCACGAAGTCGTCATCGTCGGCGGTCAGGAGCATGTTGTTCGGGCAGGCGTCCCCGTGAGCCGTGCCCAGCGGCATGCTGTCCAGCTCGTCGACGAGGTCGGCGGCGCGGCCGGCAGCGTCGAGCAGGCGGCTTCGCAACGTGACGTCGAAGGCCGCCGCCACGAGCGGGTGTCGCCAGACCTCCGGGTCGTGCAGCAGCGGGAGGACCTGCTGTTCGAGCCGGCCGTGGAGATAGTCGGACACGGTCCACGCGAGCTGCCCGACATGCGCGAGCTCCCGCACCCGGGGACTTGCGGCGAGCCTTCCCAGCAGGAACGCGGCCCTTTCGTACGTGGTCTCGCCCCATGACAGCGGCACCGTCGCGACGTCCTCGAGCCAGACCGCCGCGGACTTCTCATCGAGATCGAAGACACCCACCGAGCGGGGCATCCGCAGCCCCGCCGGCAGCCGGTCGCCCAGGTCGGAGCGGTAGGCCAGGGGCTCGGTGCGCCAGGGAACCCCTGCCTCCGCCATCGCGGCGACCTCCGCCGGCACCTCGGCGAACAGGGGTGAGCGGGCCCAGGACTGCACGTGCTTGACGAAGAGGGAGAAGTTCTTCCTACTCCCGTCGACCTGTGCGGTGCCCCGGACCCAGTAGCGGCCGGCGGTGGTGATGGCGGGCAGGTCGTAGGGAACCTCGCTGGCCCGGGAGTCCAGCAGTGTGACCTCCGTCTGCGGTCGCCCCAGCAGGGCAGCGACGAGCCCGGTCAGCTCCGTGTCGCTCACGTCGGCGGGGCCCAGCACTGCGCGGTCGTGCATCTCTGACCTCAGGAGTAGGAAAGCGAGTTTACTGGTTCTTAAAGTAAAGTGGCTTTATGACTCTCGTCAAGGCCGATTTCTCGGTGGACCAGACCCACGTGCCGATGCTCATGGGTCTGCTCTTCCGGCAGGTGCACGCGATCTTCGCCACAGAGGACTGGAACGGCCTGCGGCAGTCGCACTTCCGGGTGATGGGCTCGGTGCCCGTCGGCGGAGTGAGCATCACCGACCTCGCCGACCGGGTGGGCATGACGAAGCAGGGATGTGGGCAGTTCGTCACCCAGCTCGAAGGGTCCGGTCATCTCGCCGTCGACGCGGACCCGTCGGACCGTCGGGTCCGCGTCGTCCGGCGCACCGCACTCGGCGATGACGTGCTCGACGTCGTGCGGGAACGGAATCTGCGCATCGAGCGGGACTGGGCCGAGCAGGTCGGTCAGGCCCGCTACCAGACTTTCCGCGCCGTTCTCGAGGACCTTGCTCTCGCCCCGCTACCCGACTAGCCGCAGCGGCCCGCCCTCCGACTGACCGCGCGCTCCTTCGGCGTCAGCGGCGCCCGGAGCCGAACATGCCGCGGGCGATCTCGCGACCGGCGGTCTTCATGAAGTCCTTGAACGCCGAGGACTCGAGCACCTGGGTGACCAGGCCGTCCTCCTGCTTCGGCGGGGGCGCCTGCGTGGGCTTCGGCTTCGGTGCGGCCTTCTCGGGCTGTTTCGCCTGCTCCTCGGCCTCGGCCTTGGCGGCGCCCTTCTCGAGTCGCGCCGCGAGCCGCTCCCGGGCCGAGTCACGATCGATCACCTCGGCGTACGTCGCGTAGCGGGGGCTGGCCGCTACGGCGGCCGCCATCGCGGCGGGGTCGGCAGGTCCCATCAGCGACTCCGGCGCTCGCAGCCGGGTCCAGGCCACCGGGGTCGGCGCTCCCCGCTCGTTCATCACCGTCACCACGGCCTCGCCGATGCCCAGGCTGGTGATCACCTCGCCGAGGTCGGCGTAGGCGCTCGTGGGGTAGGTGTTGACGGTCGCCCGCAGCGCCTTGGCGTCGTTGGGGGTGTGGGCGCGGAGCTGGTGCTGGATCCGCGACCCGAGCTGGGCCAGTACGCCGTCGGGAACGTCGGTGGGGCTCTGGGTCACGAACACCACGCCGACACCCTTCGACCGGATCAGCCGGACCGTCTGCACGATCTGGTCGAGGAACGCCTCCGAGGCGTCGTCGAAGAGCAGGTGGGCCTCGTCGAAGAAGAAGACCAGCTTGGGACGGTCGATGTCGCCGACCTCGGGCAGCTCGTGGAAGAGGTCCGCGAGCAGCCACATCAGGAACGTCGAGAAGACCAGCGGTTGGTCCTGGAGCTGGGGCAGCTCCACCAGGCTGATCAGGCCGCGGCCGTCCGGTGCCTGCTGGAGCAGTTCGGACGACGCGAACTCCGGCTCGCCGAAGAAGGCGTCGGCCCCCTGGCTCTGGAAGGAGACCAGCTCGCGCAGGATCACGCCGGCCGTGCTGGAAGCGAGTCCACCGAGTTCCTTCAGCTCGGCCTTGCCCTCGTCGCTGGTCAGGAAGCCGATCACAGCGCGCAGGTCGGCCAGGTCGAGCAACGGCAGGCCCTGGGTGTCGGCGTAGTGGAAGACCAGACCGAGACTGGACTCCTGGGTGTCGTTGAGGCCGAGCACCTTGCTCAGCAGCACCGGTCCGAACGCACTCACCGTCACCCGCAGCGGGATCCCGGTGCCCTGGCCACCGAGGGCGTAGTACTCGACGGGGAAGCCGGTCGCCTGCCACTCCTGTCCGACCGACGTGGCGCGGACCGCGATCTTCTCGTTCGTCTCCCCCGGTGTGCTCAGGCCCGACAGGTCACCCTTGATGTCGGCCGCGAACACCGGTACGCCGGCGGCGCTCAGCTGCTCGGCCAGCAGCTGAAGCGTCTTGGTCTTGCCGGTGCCGGTGGCCCCGGCCACCAGACCGTGCCGGTTGAGCATGGCCAGCGGGATCCGGATCCTGGTGTCGGACAACGACGTGGCGTCGAGCATCAGCCCGCCCAGCTCGAGAGCGGCGCCTTCGAAGGCATAACCGGGAGCGACTGCCGTCGAGATCGGGTCCGTGCCGGTGGGAGTGACGTCGGGCTGCGACTCTTCGCTCATGTCGGGCACAGTATCCGCCTCGGTTAAAGTCGCCTCGTGATCTTCAAGCGCGTCGGGCAGGGGAGGCCTTACCCCGACCACGGACTGACGTCGCGTGGCTGGGCGTCACTGCCGCCGCGCCAGATCCGGCTCGACGAGCTGGTGACCACCAAGGACACGCTGCGGCTCGACGCACTTCTCGACGAGGACTCCACCTTCTACGGCGACCTGTTCGCCCACGTGGTGGAGTGGCAGGGCGAGCTCTACCTCGAGGACGGGCTGCACCGCGCGCTGCGCGCCGCTCTCCAGCAACGCAACGTGCTCCACGCACGGGTCCACTCGGTGGCGGGCTGATGGACGCGCGCGTGAAGTCCCTGGCGACCCTCTCGGTCCTCGGTGTCCTGCTGGTCGTGGCCGGCGCGTGGGGCATCTCGGCGCTCACCGAGCCGTTCCCCGAGCGGGCCGCACCAGCGATCTGCGTCGACGCCTCGTTCGCCCAGGGCGACCGGATCAAGCGCAGCGACGTGACGGTGAGTGTCCTCAACGCGGGCAGCCGCAACGGACTGGCCGGACTGACGCTGGACCTCTTCGTGGACGCCGGTTTCGCCGAGGGCCAGCAGGGCAACACCCAGGACGGACCGGAGGTCAAGAACGTCGAGATCTGGACCGACCAACCCGGCCACCCGGCGGTGAAGCTGGTCGCACAGCAGCTGGGCAAGGCCGTCAAGGTCGTCCGGCGTGAGCCGACCGTGGCCGGGGTCCAGGTCGTGGTCGGCGACAAGTTCACGGACCTCGTGGACGGACCCCGCGGGATCCGGGCCCGCAATGACGTCGAGGTGTGCGGAGCTCCTCCCCTGCCTGACGTCAGCTAGGACTCAGCTCGGTGGGTCGGGCCGGTCCAGCCACTGGGCGAGACGGCCGCCCGACGAGACCTGACGGAGCCGCGCTTCGGTGGCATCACGCAGTCGGCGCGGTGTGACGATCAGCAGGTCGTCGCCGTGGCGCATCACCGTGCGCCGCTCGGGCACGAGCGTCTCACCATTGCGCACGATCATGGAGAGTGAAGCCCCCACCGGAAGCCGCAGCTCACCGACCTCGACACCGTGCAGCTGCGAGACCGGGCTGATGCTGACCTGGAGCAGATCGGCCGCGATCCGGTCCAGCGGGGCCGCCTCCACATCGAGCCCCCGCGGCTCGGACCGACGTGCGACGCGCAGCAGCCGGGCAACCCCGGGCAGCGTCGGTCCCGTGAGCAGCGTGTAGAGCACCACCATCACGAACACGAGGTCGAAGAGCCGCTCGGAGCCGTCCACGCCCTCGGACAGCGGGATCGTGGTCAGCACGATCGGCACGGCACCGCGCAGCCCGGCCCAGGACAGGAAGGTCAGCTCGCGCCACGACATCTTCGACCATGCGGCGCTGACCCACACCGAGATCGGACGCGCCACGAAGGTCAGCACCAGCCCGGCCGCCACGGCCAGGCCGACCGTGGACAGCGTGATCCGGTCGGGCGAGAGCAACAGGCCGAGCATCACGAACAGGCCGATCTGCGCCAGCCAGGCGACCCCCTCCGCGAACGAGCGGGTCGCGACCCGGTGGGGCAGCTCGTTGTTGCCGAGCACCAGCGCAGCGACGTAGACCGCGGCGAAGCCCGAGCCGTGCACGGCGGCCGACGCGCCGTACGCGAACAGGGCGAGGCTGAGGACCGCGATCGGGTACAGACCGGAGGACGGGAGCGCCGCGCGGCGCATCAGCCAGGCGCCGCCGACCCCGAAGGCGACACCGAAGACGACCCCGATCACCAGCTCCCAGGTCACGATCCCGACCGTGCCGAGCAGACCGTGCTCTTCCCAGGCGCCGGTCGAGATCAGGGTCACCAGGACGACCGTGGGCGCGTCGTTCAATCCGGACTCCGCCTCCAGCGGGCCCGTGATCCGCCGAGGCAGCGGCACCACCCGCAGCACCGAGAACACGGCGGCGGCGTCGGTCGGCGAGGTCACTGCTCCGAGCAGCACGGCCAGCTCCCACGGCAGTCCGAGCAGGTAGTGCGACGCGACGGCGACGATCGTGATCGAGATTCCGACGCCGACCGTCGCGAGGGACGCCGCCAGGCCGATCACGGGCCGCACCTCACGCCACGAGGTCGTCAGGCCACCCTCGGCCAGGATCAGTGCGAGCGCCGCGAAGCCGAGCGCGTGGGCGACGTTGGCGTCGTCGAAGTCCATGCCCAGGCCGGCCTCACCGAGGATCACGCCCATGAGCAGGTAGATCAGCAGGCTCGGCAGCCCGGCGCGTGACGAGATGCGGACGGCGAGGATCGCCAGCAGGGTGACCGCGCTGCCCACGAGCAGGACGATGTCCAGGGCGTGGACGTCGAAGGTCAAGCGTCACCTCAGTACTGCGGGGGCGGCGGACCCTCATCCTAGTGGCCACCGGGCAGAATCGCCGTTGTGAGTCGCTTCGAGGTCGCCAGCCGGGCGAACGTCCCGCCGTTCCACGTCATGGACCTGTTGGCAGCGGCCGACCGTCGTCGCCGCGAGCACGGCGACCTGGTCAACTTCGTGGCCGGCCAACCCTCGACCGGGGCTCCCCAGGCCGTGCGGGCCGAGGCGGTACGCCTGCTCGGCGGCAGCGACCCGCTCGGCTACACGGTGGCCGTGGGGATCGCCGAGCTGCGCGAGCGGATCGCCGACCATCATGAGCGACTGCACGGCATCGAGGTGTCCGCCGACGACGTGGTGGTGACGACCGGGTCGAGCGGTGGTTTCCTGCTGACCTTCCTGGCGGCCTTCGAGGTCGGCGACCGGGTGGCGATGGCCCGGCCCGGTTATCCCTGCTACCGCAACGTGCTGGCCGCGCTCGGGTGCGAGGTCGTGGAGCTGCCGACCGGACCCGAGAACCGCTTCCAGCCCACGGTGGCCCAGCTCGAGGCCGCCGCCGCCGAGCACGGTGGGCTGGCCGGCGTGGTCGTCGCCAGCCCGGCGAACCCGACCGGCACGATGCTGCTGCCCGAGGAGCTGGCGGCGATCGCTCGCTGGTGCGAGGCCAACGGCGTGCAGCTGGTGTCGGACGAGATCTACCACGGGATCGAGTACGACGACCCGCCGCTGTCCCGCTCCGCGTGGGAGACCTCACGTGAGGCGGTGGTCTTCTCGTCGTTCTCCAAGTACTTCTCGATGACCGGCTGGCGGATCGGCTGGATGCTGGTTCCGGAGCGGCTGCGTCGCCCCGTCGACGTGCTGACCGGCAACTTCACGATCTGCCCGCCCGCCATCGCCCAGCACGCCGCACTGGCCGCCTTCGAGGACGCGTCGTACGCCGAGCTGGAGGGTCACGTCGCGCGGTATGCCGACAACCGGCGCGCCCTGCTGGACGGGCTGCCGGCGCTCGGGATCCGTGACCTGGCACCCGCGGACGGCGCGTTCTACGTCTATGCGGACGTGGGCCACCTGACCGACGACTCGATGGCCTTCGCCCACCGGCTGCTGGCCGACACCGGGGTGGCGCTGGCTCCGGGCATCGACTTCGACACTGCGGCGGGAGCGCGGTTCGTGCGGCTCAGCTTCGCCGGGCCGCGATCCGACGTCGACGAGGGGCTGGCCCGCCTGGCGGCGTACCTCCGGTGACGACGGTCCGGCTCAGCCGGCTGGCGTCGGCACCGACTGCACGTCGTCGGGCGGTGTGTAGTCGGGCAGGCCCGCGACCAGCGAGCGTCGTACGACGCCGTTGCGGATCCGTTGCGGGTGATCGCCGACCCGGACGGTGTCAGCGATCCGACCGGTGCGGTAGGAGATCTGCGAGACCTCGTCGGTGCCGCTCCAGGAGATGTAGCAGTAGCGGCCGCCGGCGCTGGGGGTCACCCAGTAGGGCTTGCCGTCCTTCTTCTTGAGCAGCTTGCCGCGCTGGGCGGTCCTCGCGTCCACCACCGTGGCGTAGTCGGACATGGTTCCGGCCACGCAGAGGTCGGTGCCCGCAGGGTTCATGGCGATGCCGTGGTGGGCGGAGTCGAGGAGGTACTCCTCACGCGGGGTGTCCTTGACCAGGTTGGGGAGCCGCACGAAGCGATTGACCTTCCCGGTGCGCAGGTCCATCTTCACGTACCCGTGGAAGAAGCTGACCTGGAAGTAGACCTTGCGCTCGTTCGGTGACAACGTCATCGGGCGGACGGCGGTGCTGAGGCCCTCCCGGCCGGCGCGGTCGAACTTCTTGCGCAAGCGGTACGTGCGCAGCACCTCGAGCTCTCCGTTCTCGTCGGCCCCGTGCGCCTTCACGACCTGGAAGACGCGTTCGCCCTTGGCAGGGTCGGAGGGCGACTGGTCGATCGGGGTGTAGACCATGCCGATGCTGGCGTGGAGGATCTTGCGGCCGTCGTCGATGAAGACGTTTTCGTGCGGGGAGCCGCCGGAGGGGAAGGTGGCGATCTCCGAGCCGTCGCGCACCCGGAGCACGTGGACCAGGTCGGCGGTCGAGGCGCTCACCACGACGCGCTTGCCACTGGGGGAGACGGCCATGTGGTCCGAGCGCTGCCCGGCCACCGGGAACCGCCACGCGATCTCCTGGGTGCGGAGGTCGATCGCCACGACGTCGGCGAACGACGGTCTCGACACGATCAGCAGCCTGCCGTCGGCTGAGGAGTACATGTCGTCGACGTACTGGTTGTTCCCCTCACCGATGGCCTCGCGGATCGCCATGAAGTAGGCGAGTCGCTCGGGGTTCATCGCGATCTCCTGGAAGCGCTCCTCCCGGTCGGGGATGATGTTCAGCCGCCCGAGCTGCTTCAGCGACCCCGGCGCGAGCACGGTGGCGGTGCCGTCCCAGTTGTTGCCGACGAACACCGTCGAACGGAGGTCGTCCGGGGCCTGCCGCCCGCCGGTGGCACCGGCGGGCACCATTCCCGGCAGCGACATGGCGACGGCCGCCACCGTCGCGGAGACCAGCAATGCTCGGACCTTCACGCGGTTCCCTCCTCGGCGCAGCCTGTCGGGTGTCCAACGACCGCCGTCGGGCACAGGTTATGGAGACCCGAGAGGTTTGACCATGCTCGATCGTGGGCAGGGGACACGGTGGACCGGGAGGAAGTGGCAGATGTACGGCGACACCGAGGTGATGCGCAGACGCGTCTCCCAACTGCGCGAACAGGGCTCGGACATCCGTGCCACGGCCGACCACCTCGTCGGCCATGCCGAACAGATCAGCTGGGTCGGCCGCGCCGCCGACGCCATGCGGGAGCGGGTGCGAGACCGGGCGGCCCAGCTCCGCGAGTGCGCCGGGCACCACGACGGCGCCGCGGATGCGCTCGAGCTCCATCTCCAGTCCGTGGCCGACACGGCGGACACCATCGCCCAGATCGAGCGCACGATCACCGAGCTCGTCGCCGAGGCCCGCACCCGGGTGGCGCGGATCGGCGCCTCCGGCGACCCGGACGGCGTCGAGCGCGCCGACGCGGACCGCCAGCTTCTCGGCTTCACCCCGCCCCCGTCCGGTCATCGTGACTGGCTCTCCGTCGAACTCCCAGGACTCTGACGTGCCGACCATCGACCTCTCGACACCGCCACCGTCGCCGTCAACAATGCTCGCAGGACTGCCACGCAGGGTGACCCTGACCCTGCCCGAGCTCCGCCTGGTCGCCGAGCGTGCCGGCGGGGCTCCGCTCCCGTTCGAGCTCGCCGAGGCACGCCCCGCCCAGCCCCTGGAGGACCGGCTCGGCGGCAGCCGCGCCAGCGCCGAGGACGGCGCGTACGCCGCCGCGCTGGCCTCGCTCCACGATCCCGAAGAGTCGCTGACGCGCCGCGGGTTGCTCGGCGAGGTCGGCGAGGACTCCGCCCTCCTCGGCGCAGTCGGCCTGCTGGCCACACCCCGGACCGCCCTCGATCTCGACGTGACCGCCGTCGGAGTCCGTGCCCGTGCCTGGCACCGCCGGGCCGGCGACGCCGTCGCCACGCTCGCGACGGTCGACGGGCTGGTCTTCGAGCTGGCCTGGTTCCACACCTCCCAGTGGGCCGGGGAGCTGGCACAGGCCGGCGTCCTGCCGGAGGACTGCCCACTGACCGACTCCGACGTGCCGGCGTTCGTGGACCTGCCGTTCGAGCTGGCAGACGCGGCCGGCGAAGCGACCCGGAGCGGTCGGGGCGACCTCCTCCCCACCTTGCGCGACCAGACCGACGGCGCGGTGCTCGATGCCCGGGGACTGCCCCTCGGGGAGTCCGTCGCGACCGCCGTCCTCGCTGCTCTCACCACCGAGGCCCGCGGTCGGCTGCGGGTGCTCGTCGCCGACCTGACGCAGGACGAGACGACTGTGGTCGGCGTCGTGTCGTGGACCCTGCTGGCCGATGGGTGGCATGCGCTGCGACCGCGCGAGGTGGAGGGGCGTCACCGAATCCACGTCGCCGCCGTGACCCCGGACGACCTGGCAGCCGAGCTCGCCCCGGTCCTGGCGGAGGTGACCGCATGACCGGGGAGCGGGAGCGGGCCGCCGCAGACCGAGCCGACGAGTACGACCAGATGCTGCGGCTCGCCGACTTCTTCGACGCGGCCGGCGACGACCTCCGCGGCCGTGCTGGCCTCGGCGCCGAAGTGCTCCGCGACGAGGCGGTGAGCGCGTCGGCCGAGCTGTCACCGCTGACCTACCGCACGGCCGAGGAGGAGATCCGGGGCGCCACCACCGGCACCCACGGTCTGCTCACCGGCGGGGTCGCCCTCGACGCCGACGCGCTGATGGTGCGTGCCACGGTGCTGACCTACCAGTGGATCGACGACCTCGCCGACGCTGCCTACCGGACCATGGGGTCGATCGCCAGTCGCGCGATCGGCTACCTCGCCCCCGAGGTCGAGCTCGGTGGCGCGATCATCGCCGCGGGCCTGATCGAGACCGATGCCCTCGACCGCGAGGACGTGGCCGGCTACCTCGACGAGCTCACCCACCACCACCCCGACCTGCTCGACCACGTCACCCGCGGTGGCGGCGGCCTGCTCGAGAGACTGCAGCTGCGTGCACTCCTGACGGCGAGCGTGCTGGGCGGCGACGCCGGCCGGATGGCCTCCCTCGGCGGCCTCCAGGCGATCGGTGTCACGGCCATGGCCCCGGACTTCGGCTCGGCGCTGCGGGACGCCGCCGGGGGTTACGTCGCTGCTGCCCGGCCTCCCAGTGAGCCGGATGCCCCGGCGGGGAGCTCCGCGGCACCGCGTGGCCTGGAGGAGCTGCTGATCACCCTGGCCGAGTCCCCCGGCCGGGTCAGCGTCCAGCAGATCGCCCCCCACCGCTACATCGCCTACCTGCCGGGCGCCACCGGTGGCGGCCGCGGCCGGCTTCGCCTGGTCGGCGGCGACCACGCGGCGTACGCCGCCCGCGCGATCGCGGCGATCGAGCGGGCCGTCGACGGCGACCCCGACGCCCGCGTGATGCTCGTCGGTTCGGCCCGCGGTGGCGTGACCGCGGCGGAGGTGGCGGCGACCGTCGAGACCGAGGCCTTCGTGATCGACCAGGTCGTCACCGCGGGTGCCCCTTCCTCGCAGCTGCCGCAGATCCCCGAACGGACCCGCGTGCTCTCGTTGGAGGACCGCGCAGATCCGGTCGCCCTGTTCGGTTCGCTCATCAACGCCGGTGCTCGTCACCGGATGACCGTGGTGTTCGACGGCTCGGCAGCCCGCGACGAGAACGTCTATGTCGCTGGAGCCCGCGCCGCCGATGCGGCCGCCCACCCCGAGCTCCGGGCGGAGCTCGATCGACTGCAGGCCGGCGGCTACCTCGCGGGCTGACGGGGCGACCTCACACCAGGTCGTGCACGAACTCCGACAGCTGGGCGAGATTGCGGCACTCAACCATCGGCACGACCTCTCCGTAGGCGCGGGCAGCGGAGTCGCCGGTGTCCCAGTGCCGGGGGTGCTCCGGGTTCAGCCACCACGCATGCCGGGCCGCGCCGGCCATCCCACGCAGCGCCGGGAGCGCCAGATCGCTGTAGTTCGAGCGGGCGTCGCCCAGGATGAGCAGGGACGACTTCGGTCCGATCGCGTCGTGGTGGGTCTCGGCGAAGGTCGTGAAGGCCCGGCCGTAGTTGGTCCGTCCCCACAGCGCCGCGTGGGCGGTGCTGGCGGCGAGATCGGCCATCACGTCGGCGACGTCCGCCCCGGGCCGGAAGTGCGGAGTGACCTCGTGGACGTGGTCGATGAAGGTGAAGGCGCGGACCTTGGTGAACTGCTCGCGCAGCGCGAAGACCAGCAGCAGCGTGAACTGCGCGAAGTTGGCGACCGAGCCGCTGACGTCGCACAGCACCACCAGCTCGGTACGGCGCGCACGCTTGGGCCGGTGCTTGGTGACGAGGGGGACACCGCCGGTCGACAGCGACGCCCGCACCGTACGACGGACGTCGAGGGGTCCGCGCCGTAGCGCGTGCTGCTCGCGGGTCAGCCGGGTCGCGAGTCTCCGGGCGAGCGGGTAGATCTCGCGGCGCATCTCCTCGAGGTCGGCGCGACGTGCGGAGGTGAAGTCGAGCCGGTCGATGGTCGGCCTGATCGCCACCTCGGCGACGTGGTCGGGCCCCTTCTCCTCGGCGATCCGGCGACGCGCATCGTCCTCGGCGAACCCGGTGAAGACCCCGATCCGGCGTCCTGCCGCACGGCGGGCCTCGCCCTCGGTGCGGCCGCGCTGCAGCAGGGCCGCCACGATCCGGCCGGTCAGCTCGGTCGGGTCGACCCGGCGGAGCGCCGTGTACGCCGACCACCCGGACAACCCGGGAGCGCGGCCCGGCATCGCCCCGAACCGGCCGATCGCCTCGACCGCCAGGTCCTGCAGGGCCGCCTGGTCGTCACCGAGCAGTGCCTCCTCCAGTCGCTGCTGGAAGTCAGCCAACGCTTCGGCGTTGTCGCGCACCTGCGCCGGATCCTCACGGTCGTGATCATCGGTCGCCGCGACGCCCCCGCCCACCAGCCGCGGGAAGTACAGGTCGAAGAGGGCGTCGAAGGTGGGACGCTGGGCCTGCCGCTTGACCACGGTCGCGGCGTACCCCGCGCGCACCGTCTCCCGGTCGTGCCACGGCAGCGCGCCGAGCGCCGCGAACGCATCGAGGTCCTCGGCGAGCGAGACCGGGAGCCCCGCACCGCGCAGCGCCTCGAGGAAGTCGATGTGGCGACCGACCAGCCCGGTCACGACGTGCTCATGACCGGAGACCCAGCTCCTTGACGGCGCGGTCATGGTCGGAGGAGTGCTTGAGCACGGCGCCGAGAGTCTGCGCGATGACCACGTCGTCGAGGCTGCCGACCTGCAGCGCGACCAGCGTGCGCGCCCAGTCGACCGACTCGGCGATCGACGGAGCCTTCTTGAGGTCGAGGTCGCGCAGCCGGCTGATCGTGTCGACGAGCTGCCCGGCGATCCTGCGGTCGAGGTCGGGCACCTGGCCGGTGACGATCTCGCGTTCCCGCTCCGCGTCCGGGTAGTCGAGGTGCAGGTAGAGGCAGCGACGCTTGAGGGCCTCGGACAGCTCCCGGCTGGCGTTGGAGGTGAGCACGACGTAGGGGCGGCGGACGGCCGCGACGGTCCCGAGCTCGGGGATGGTCACCTGGAAATCGCTCAGCACCTCCAGCAGCAGCCCCTCCACCTCGACATCGGTCTTGTCGACCTCGTCGATCAACAGCACCGTCGGCTCCTCGCGGCGGATGGCGGTCAGCAGCGGACGGGTCAGCAGGAACTCCTCGGTGAAGATGCTGTGGTCAAGGAGGTCCTGGGCGGAGAGCGGGGTTGCGTTCACGTTCGCTACCGCCGCCTGTGCCTGGATGTGGAGCAGCTGCTTCTTGTAGTTCCACTCGTAGAGCGCCCGGGCCTCATCGAGACCCTCGTAGCACTGGAGCCGCACCAGGTCGGCCCCGGCCGCCCGCGCCACCGCCTTGGCCAGCTCGGTCTTGCCGACCCCGGCGGGACCCTCGACCAGCAACGGCTTCTCGAGCGCACCAGCGAGGTACGCCGTGGTCGCGATGGACGCGTCGGCGAGATAGCCGGTGTCACGCAGCCGGGTCGCGGCGTCGGCGGGAGAGGAGAACCAGGTCACCGGCCCATCCTCGCTCACTGCGCGTCGGGAGCGCCGCCCCGCCCGGCCCCACTGACGAACCGGGCGACACCGACGTGAGCCCCGCCGGTGCGGAGCGACTCAACCCCGTAGCGGAACTCCGTGCCCATCGCCTCCACGGTGGGGCGGCCTTCGCCGGCCAGGACGGAGAGCCGGTCGTTGCGCAGGCACGTCTGGGGCAGGTCGGCCAGCATGAAAGCGACCGACATGGCCTCGGCGAGCGCGGCGCCCGGCTCCACCACCCAGTTGACCAGACCGATCCGTTCCGCCTCGACGGCGTCGATCTCACGTCCGGTGAGGATGAGGTCCATCGCGCGGCCGGTCCCGATCAGCCGCGGCAGCCGGACCGTCCCGCCGTCGATCAGCGGCACCCCCCACCGCCGGCAGAAGACGCCCAGGCTGGCATCACGGGCAACCACGCGCAGGTCGCACCAGATGGCCAGCTCGAGACCGCCCGCCACGGCGTACCCCTCGATCGCGGCGATCACCGGCTTCGACATCCGCCGTCGCGTCGGGCCCATGGGGCCCGGTCCCTCCGGCTCGAGACGCTGGTCCATCGCCTTCAGGTCGGCTCCGGAGCAGAAGGTCCCGCCCTCGCCGTACAGCACGGCGACCGCTTGGCTGCCGTCGGCGTCGAACGCCTCAAAGGCCTCGGTCAACTGGCCGGCCGTCTGGCGATCCACAGCGTTACGGGTCTCCGGGCGGTCGATCGTCACCACCGTGACCGGACCGTCCGTCATCGTCTTGACCGTCACAGGCCTGCCCTCCCGAGTCGTCGTCGTGGGCGCGGTCGTGGTCGACCCGCCGGCACCCATCCTTGCGGACGGGAGCAGGTCGGCGTGGTGGCTCGCGAGAATTGAGGTCCTACACCTCGGCGCTCTCTAGTCTGGGGCCGTGACGCCCGCGCACAGCCATCACCACAGCTCGTTCTCGGCCCCACTCGACGAGCAGTTCCAGTCGTTCCTGGACGACCACCGCCGGCAGCTGCGCGCCTGTCTCGACGGTCTGACCGAGGAGGAGTCGCGGCGCCGCCTCGTCCCGTCCGCGACCACCCTGCTGGGGCTCGTCAAGCACGCCACGTTCGTCGAGCAGGTCTGGTTCGACGAGGCGATCACCGGACGCTCCCGCGCCGAGATCGGTATCCCCGAGACGGTCGACGAGACGTTCGAGCTCCACCCCGACGACACCATCGCGTCCGTCACCAGGCGCTACGACGAGTGCTGCGCCGCGTCACGCGCGACGGCCGCGTCGTGGGGGCTCGACGACATGGTGGGCGGCAATCGTCGCGGCCCGCTGCCGATCCGGTGGATCCTCCTCCACGTGCTGCGAGAGCTTGCTCAGCATTGCGGCCACGCCGACATCCTGCGTGAACAGATCCTCGCCGAGCGTGCCCGAAGCGCCTGAGACGGCCTCCCCAGCAGCGGTTTCCGGTGCCATAGTCGGGGCCATGGGTTCGCGTCACGCACTGGTCAGGCGTCCCTCGTCGCGCCTCGCCGATGGACTGGTCACGCACATCGAGCGCAGCGACGACGTCGACGTCGTCCTCGCGCAGCGGCAGTGGCTGGAGTACGTCGACGCCCTGCACCTGGCCGGCTGGACGACGCACGAGGTCGAACCGGCCGAGGAGTGCCCCGACTCGGTGTTCGTCGAGGACACGATGGTCGTCTATGCCGACCTCGCCGTGATCTGCCGCCCCGGCGCCGAGGAGCGCCGGCCAGAGACAGCCGCCGCCGAGGAGAGCGTGCGGGGGCAGGGCTACCGGGTCGTCCACATCGAGGCGCCGGGAACGCTCGACGGCGGCGACGTGCTCAAGCACGGGGACACCGTCTGGGTCGGTCAGGGCGGTCGCACCAACACCGCCGGCATCGCCCAGCTCGGCGACCACCTCGCCCCGCTCGGCGCCCACGTGGTCGCCGTACCACTGACGAAGGTGCTGCACCTGAAGTCCGCCGTCACCGCGCTGCCGGACGGGACGGTGATCGGCTACGAACCGCTCGTCGACGACCCCGGGCTCTGGGGCGACGCGTTCCTGGCCGTCCCGGAGGAGGCCGGTGCCCACGTCGTGCTGCTCGACGACGACCTGCTCCTGATGTCGTCGGCGGCCCCGCAGACCGCGGCGCTGCTGGCGGGCCGCGGATACGGAGTCGCCCACGTGGACATCTCCGAGTTCGAGAAGCTCGAGGGCTGCGTCACCTGCCTGTCGGTGCGGTTGCGTGAGCGTCCCGGACCAGGATGACCGCGGGCGGTCAGCGCAGCCGCTGATGGAGCAGGTCGATGAACTCCTCGGCCATCGTGAGCTGCCGCACCAACCGGTCTCGACGTTCCTCGGCGTCGGCGCGCAGCCGGGCCAACCGATCACGGGCTTCCGGCGACGGGTCGGGATCGCCGGCCTCCTCCAGGTCGCGTAACGCGTCCTTCATCTCCTCCAGGGTGAACCCCAACGGCTTCATCCGGCGGATGAGAAGGATCCGGGCGACGTCGTCCTCGGTGTAGAGCCGGAACCCTCCCGCAGATCGACCCGACGGGCGCACCAACCCGACCTCGTGCCAGTGACGCAGGCTGCGCAGCGACAGCTCGGTGCGTTCGGCGACCTCGCCGATGTGGATGGCCGGTGTCCCGGACGAGACCGGACCGGCGCTGGGCCCATCGGTGCTCATGAGGCCTCTCTCACCGTCGCCGGGATGCCAACTCTACCCCCACGTGAGGGTACGCTCGGTCGCTCAGACTTCCGCGGGCAACGATGCCAGCGAGCGCGCCGACCCCGACGCGCACCTTCCCACGAAACCTCACGGAGACCACTCCTTGCGCACGCCTGCGATGTCAGCCCCTGCCCGTTCCGAGCTCCCGCCGCCCGAGCCCAGCGTGATGCGCGCGCTGCGCTCCCCGCGGATGTTGCGGACCGAGGCCCTCGCCGGACTCGTCGTGGCGCTGGCCCTGATCCCCGAGGCGATCTCGTTCTCGATCATCGCCGGCGTCGACCCGCGGGTGGGTCTGTTCGCGTCCTTCACGATGGCGGTCTCGATCGCCTTCCTCGGCGGCCGCCCCGCCATGATCTCGGCCGCGACCGGCGCCATCGCGCTGGTCATCGCGCCGGTGATGCGCGAGTACGGCCTCGACTACCTGATCGCCACGGTCATCCTCGGTGGACTGATCCAGGTCGTCCTCGGCATCTCCGGGGTGGCGAAGCTGATGCGCTTCATCCCCCGGTCGGTGATGGTGGGCTTCGTCAACGCCCTCGCGATCCTGATCTTCCTCGCCCAGGTGCCCTACCTGGTCGACGTACCGTTCCTCGTCTACCCGATGACCGCGATCGGCATCGCCGTGATCGTCGGCCTGCCGAGGATCTCGAATGCTGTGCCGGCACCCCTGGTCGCCATCGTCGCCCTCACCGGCTTCACGGTGCTGGCCGCGGTGACCGTGCCGAATGTCGGCGACGAGGGCGAGCTGCCCGAGAGCCTCCCGTCACTGCTCTTCCCGAACGTCCCGCTGACCCTGGAGACGTTGCAGATCATCGCGCCGTTCGCGCTTGCGATGGCCGCGGTCGGGCTGCTGGAGTCACTGCTGACGGCCAAGCTGGTGGACGACATCACCGACACCCACTCCGAGAAGACCCGCGAGGCCTGGGGCCAGGGCGCGGCCAACGTGATCACCGGCTTCTTCGGTGGCATGGGCGGCTGCGCGATGATCGGGCAGACGATGATCAACGTGAAGGCCTCCGGTGCCCGCACCCGCATCTCGACCTTCCTGGCCGGCGTCTTCCTGCTCATCCTCGTCGTCGGCTTCGGCGACGTCGTCGCGATCATCCCGATGGCCGCCCTGGTCGCGGTCATGATCATGGTCGCGGTCGGCACCTTCGACTGGCACTCCGTCACCCCTTCGACGCTGCGCCGGATGCCGAAGTCGGAGACGTTCGTGATGGCCTCCACCGTCGTGGTCACGGTCACCACCCACAACCTCGCCATCGGCGTCGGCGTCGGCGTCCTGGTCGCGATGACCCTCTTCGCCCGCCGGGTGGCCCACCTCACCGAGACCCACCGGGAGCTGGTCGATGACCGGTACGGCAACCCCACGGCTCTCTACCGGGTCACCGGCGAGCTGTTCTTCGCCTCGAGCAACGACCTCTACACGCAGTTCGAGTACGCCGCGGACCCGGATCTGGTCGTGATCGACCTGACCAACTCCCACATCTGGGACGCCTCCACCGTCGCGTCGCTGGACGCGATCACCACCAAGTACGAGCGCAAGGGCAAGTCCGTCGAGATCATCGGCCTCAACGACTCCAGCGCCGAGCGCCACTCCCGCCTCACCGGACAGATGCCGACCGGCTGACGCGGAGACGAGAAAATCCACCGCACGTCCCTTGCTAGACCGTCAGGGTCGCTCCACAGTAGGAGCACCGATTCTGGAGGTTGACGATCATGGGCAAGCTGTTGGTCCACATCACTTCTGGCCCCGAGGCCCCCACCCGAGCGGCGCTTGGCCTGCTCGTGGCACGGGCGGCCATCGACGAGGGTCATGAGGTCAGCGTTTTCCTGGCTGGTGACTCGGTCCAGCTGATCCGCGACGCGGTCCTCGATTCACTGACCGGTCTGGGGACGGGCTCGCTGCGCGAGTCCTTCGACGCGATCGTGGGGGGAGGTGGACGGTTCTACCTGTCCGGCATGTCGAGCAAGGCGCGCGGAGTCACCGAGGGCGACCTGGAGGGCAAGCCCGCCGAGTTCGCGATGCCGAACGGTGCTGATCCAGCTCACCTTCGCCGCAGATCGTGTCCTCACGTACTAGAACCCGTCCAGCCGCCGGTGACGTACGACGACCCGCCCCGCTGAAACGCTGGACGGGTCGTCGTCACGTCGGGGTCCCGATCTTCGTCGGAACCTCGTGGCGGTGGCGGAGGGATTTGAACCCTCGGTTGGCTTGCACCAACAAACGCTTTCGAGGCGTTCTCCTTAGGCCGCTCGGACACGCCACCGCCGGGAAGGCTACCGGAGTCGACAGGGCTGGCCGAAATCCCGCGGCGTGTGCCTGAGAACCAGGTATAGGTAGTTCTCAGGCACACGCCGCCCCGATTTCGGCCACTCAACGGTGCCCGGCGAAGAACTCCTCGAGGAGTGCCCGCGACTCGGCGGCGAGCACACCGGGCACGACCTCGGGGCGGTGGTTGAGGCGGCGGTCGCGCACCACGTCCCACAGGCTGCCGACCGCACCGGCCTTGTCGTCGTAGGCGCCGAAGACGACGCGGGCGACCCGGGCGAGGACCGCGGCGCCGGCGCACATCGTGCACGGCTCGAGGGTGACGACGAGGGTGCAGCCGTCGAGGCGCCACTCGCCCCGGGCGGCCGCGGCCTGCCGGAGCGCGACCACCTCGGCATGGCCGGTCGGGTCGGCGCGCTCCTCACGGACGTTTCGTCCGCGGCCGACGATCTCGCCCTCGGGTGAGAGGACGACGGCACCGACGGGGACATCACCCGTGGCCAGCGCCGCGCGCGCCTCGTCGAGAGCGGCGCGCATGGCGGCGTCGTGGACCGACGGCACCGGCGTCTCAGGCCGAGGCGAGGCCCACGGCCTCGTCGAAGAGCGAGCCGAAGCCGAGCCGGCGGGCGATGTCGGAGAGCATCTCGTCGGGGTAGAGGTCGTAGTCGTCGAGGAGCACGCCCATGTCCATCGCGTGCATGCCGAGGTCGCCGAGCAGGTCGAGGTCGCCGGCGGGTGCCTGCTCGTCGTCGTCGTCGGGCTCGGGCAGCCCGAGGAACTCGACCACCGACGCCGCCAGCTCCCACTCGTCGGCCGCGGTGATGTCGGAGAGCAGCACCCTGCTGTGGGAGCCCGCGACCCTGACGATCACGAAGAAGTCCTCGTCGACCGCGACCAAGCCGACCGCTCCGCCGTCGCCGGGGAAGCGGCGCAACGCGTGGGCGAGGGCCGCGACATCGGCAAGGACGTCGTGGGCCAGCTCCTGGACCTGCCAGACGCCTTCCTCGCGGTAGGCGGCCAGAGCGAAGTCCACTCCGTCCAGCTGATCGGCCATGACGACGACTCCTCTCCGGCTCGTGGGTGCGGTCGACACCAGAGTGACAGAGGCCGCATCGAGGGTCCAGTGGCTTCCTGCCACCTCCCGGTAACACCGCGTGGGCACTAGGGTTCCGGGCATGCGTACCCACGTCGTCGATCACCCGCTGGTCTCCCACAAGCTCACCTACCTGCGGGACGAGCACACCGACTCGCCGACGTTCCGGCGCCTCGCCGACGAGCTGGTGACGCTGCTCGCCTACGAGGCGACCCGGGAGGTGCGCGTGGCGCCGAAGGAGATCGTCACCCCGGTCGCGCCGACCACCGGCGTGAAGCTGGCCCGGCCCAAGCCGCTGGTCGTGCCGATCCTGCGCGCCGGGCTGGGCATGCTCGACGGGTTGATGCGGCTGCTGCCGACGGCCGAGGTCGGTTTCCTCGGCATGATCCGCAACGAGGAGACCCTCGAGGCCTCGACGTACGCCGAGCGGCTCCCCGAGGACCTGTCCGGCCGGCAGTGCTACATCCTCGACCCGATGCTCGCCACCGGCGGCACGCTCGCGGCGGCGATCCGTTTCCTCGTGGATCGCGGTGCCAACGACATCACGGCGATCTGCCTGCTGGCCGCGCCGGAGGGGTGCGACCGGCTCGAGAAGGAGCTCTCCGACCTCGACATCCCGGTGACCATCGTGACCGCGGCGATGGACGAGCGGCTCAACGACAAGGGCTACATCGTGCCCGGCCTCGGGGACGCGGGCGACCGCCTGTACGGCGTCGCCCAGTGAGTGGCCCAGTGAGTCCGGCCCAGTGAGTCGCGTCAGCCGACCGAGGACGAGCGAACCGCGCGTGGGATCGGCACCACCTTCGCGACCTCCTTCGGCAGGCTGACCGACACGGTCGTGCCGATGCCTTCCTGGGAGGTGATCGAGATCTCCCCGTCGTGGAGATCGACGATCCCGCGCACGATCGTGAGCCCGAGGCCGGCGCCCGGGACCGCCTGCGTGAATGCGGTCGACGAGCGGAAGAAGCGGGTGAACAGCTGCGGCTGCTCGTCGATCGGGATACCTACCCCGGTGTCGAGGACCACGATCTCGACGGTGTCGTGGCGATCGCTGACCACCAGCTCGACCCGGCCGCCGTCGGGGGTGAACTTCACCGCGTTGCTGAGCAGGTTGAGCAACATCCGCTCGACCTGGTCGGCGTCCCCGACATGCCGCACCGGTCGATCGGGCAGCCGCAGCACCACGTCGAGCACCCGCGTGGCGCGCAGTGGTTCGAGCGCCTCGTACGCCGCTCGGGCGGCCTCGCGCAGGTCGGAGGGAGCCGGATCCATCCGCATCTCGCGCGCCTCGATCTGCGACAGCAGGAGCAGGTCCTCGACCAGGAGCAGCAGTCGGCGACCGTTGCGCTGGACCCGGTGGGCGACGCCGCGCTGCTCGGGGGTGAGCTCGCCGACCTCGCCATCCTCCAACAGCTCGACGTAACCGATCATGCTCGTCAGTGGCGTGCGGAGCTCGTGGCTGACCGTCGCGACGAAGTCGGACTTCACGCGTTCGAGCTCGCGCAGGTTGTCGACCGCCTGCCGCTCGTGGGAGAGCGCGGTCACCAGCGAGCGGTGAACCGACTCGCGTTCCGTGACGTCCTCGGCCACGCAGAGGTAGCCCGCGACCCCGCCGTGGTCGTCGGGGAGTGGGGTGACGGCCATCAACATGCCGCGCTGCTCGCCGTCCGGTCGTCGGAAGTTCCAGACCTGGCGCTCGTCCTCGACGGCCACGGTGGCAGCACAGATCTCGGCGAAGATCGGGCGGCTCCCCATCCGCGCCGCCTGGCGCAGGAGCTCGGACTCGGGGAACAACTGGTCGGCCTCGACGCCGATCGCCTCGGGCGCGGCCATCCCCATCATCGCCTCGGCTCCGGGGTTGAACAGCTCGATCCGGCCGTCGAGGTCGGTCGCGATCACGGCCGACCCGGTCGCCGCGTCCACCAGGCGCTGCAGGGTCTGCTGCCCCGTGGTCGCACGGATCGCGGACATCCGTTGCTGAGTGGTCATCACCGAGAGCGGGAGCAGGATCAACGCGCAGTCCAGCAGGAACAGCTGGAGGAAGCCGATCATCAGCTCGTGGCTCATGGAGTAGCGAGCCATCAGCTCGTGGATCGGGCCGAGCTTGAGGATGGTGGCCACGCTGGCCACGGTGCCGACCCCGGCCAGCATCAGCGTGGCCTCACGCAGGGTGCCCCGGAACGCGAGCCACCCGAACATCGGCATCACCGCGAACACCAGGGGCGGCGCCGCGGCGTAGCTGAAGATCAGGACGGTGACACCGATGACGATCACCCCCTGGGTGATCCGCTCCCGCGCGGACGCGAGGGGAGCGAACGGCAGTCCCTCGATGAACAGCGGGACCAACATCAGCTGCGCAGCGGCGTGGGTGCCCCACACGGCGACCATGGCCAACCACGGGGACCCGCCCGTCGCGGCGATCGTCAGGCCGGACCCGAGCGCGGCGACGGCTGCGCCCTGGGTCGCGGCGGAGATCACCCGCGACACGTCCCCGTCCTGCCTCAGCGCGACCCGTCCCGAGCCCGACCCCCGGCGCAGCTGGTACAGCGCGACCCAGGAGCCGGCGACGGTCGACAGGCCGCAGCCGACGGCGGCCAGGGCGACGTATCCCGTCAGCAGGTGCGCGCCGATCAGCAGCAACGCGGTGAGGGCGGCCATGCTGGCCCGTCGGGAGGGCTCCACGATGAGCAGCAGGCCGGTGAGCAGACCAGCCGCGGGCCAGGCCACCGGCACCTGGCTTCCGGTCTCGACGGTCAGCAGCAGCGCATAGGAGGAGCCGAAGATCAGGACCAGCAGGACCGCAGGCAGGTTCGACCGGACGACGGAGACAGCCCCCGCCGCCGCAGACACACCGTGCACCCGAGACACCCGGGCCCCTTCCGTCGACTGCGATCAGTATGCCGAGCCGGAGCCGTCCTGACCGGAGAACGCAGGTTTGCTCAGAGTGCCTTCACCGCGCTGAGAAGCTTGCCCATGGTGTCCTTGGCATCGCCGAAGAGCAGGGTGGTCCGTTCGTCGAAGAGCAGCTCGTTCTCGATGCCGGCGAAGCCGGGCCGCATCGAGCGCTTCATGAAGATCACCTGCTTGGCCTCGTCGGCGTTGAGGATCGGCATGCCGTAGATCGGGGCGCCCGGGGTGGTCTTGGCGGCCGGGTTGACGACGTCGTTGGCGCCGACGACCAGGACCACATCGGCCTCCTTGAAGTCGCCGTTGATGTCGTCCATCTCCTTGAGCTGCTCGTAGGGCACCTGCGCCTCGGCCAGCAGCACGTTCATGTGGCCGGGCATCCGGCCGGCCACGGGATGGATCGCGTAGTCGACCTGCGTGCCGCGCTCGAGGAGCACGTCGACGAGCTCGCGCAGGGTGTGCTGGGCCTGGGCGACGGCGAGCCCGTAGCCGGGCACGATGATGACCCGGTCGGCGTACCCCAGCAGGATGGCGGCGTCGACCGGACCGGCCGAGCGCACCGGGCGGTCGGAGGCTTCGCCGCCTCCGAGCGTCGAGCCACCCTTGAGCGCACCGAAGAGGATGTTGGCGACCGATCGGCCCATCGCCCTGGCCATCAGCAGGGTCAGGAACGTGCCGGCGGCACCGACGAGGGTGCCGGCCACCAGCAGCAGGGTGTTGGACAGGACGTAGCCGCCGGCGGCGACGGTCAGCCCGGTGAACGCGTTGAGCAGCGAGATCACGATCGGGACGTCGGCACCCCCCACCGGCATCACCAGGAGTACGCCGAAGGCCAGTCCGACCAGCGCGAGGACGATGCCCACCCACACGGCCGGGTCGGCGATGAGCAGGCCGGAGAGCACCAGCCCGCCGACCAGTGCGCCACCGAACACGAGCGCCAGCCCCGGGAAGGTCACCGGCCTGGAGGTCATCAGGTCCTGCAGCTTGGCGAAGGTGACAGCCGATCCGGCGAACGAGACCGCGCCGACGAAGATCGTGAAGGCGGTGGCGACGAGGACGAACCACCCGACCGTGTCACCGCCACCGACGTGGGCGATCTCCTGCAGCTCGATCAGCGCGACCAACGCGGCCGCACCGCCACCGACGCCGTTGAACAGCGCCACCATCTGCGGCATCTGGGTCATCGTGACCTTCTGGGCGCCGTAGACCCCGCCCGCGGTACCGATCGCGATCGCGATCAGGATCAGGATCACGTTGTCCATGCGTTGCAGGTAGAAGAACGGCAGCGCACACGCCACGACCGCCGCCCCGGCGCCGACCAGGTTGCCGGCCCGAGCAGTGCGCGGACCCGACAGACCCTTGAGGGCGAGGATGAAGGCGACCGCGCAGGCCAGGTAGACCAGCTGTGCCCAGGTGGGGATCATGCAGCACCCCCGCCGGTCGGGTCTGTCGAGACCTTGCGCGGCTTCCGGCGCGTGAACATCTGGAGCATCCGGTCGGTGACGACGAAGCCGCCGACCATGTTCACCGACGCCAGCACGATCGCGATGAGGCCCACGACGAGGGCGACCCCGGAGGCCTGGGCGGTGACGATGATGGCGCCGAGCAGGATCACTCCGTGAATGGCGTTGGCACCCGACATCAGCGGCGTGTGCAGCGTCGAGGACACCTTGGAGATCACCTCGATGCCCACGAACACGCTGAGCACGAAGATGGTCAGCCAGATGACGGCCTCGCTCATGACCCTGCTCCTTCCTCGGGAGTCCCTTCCAGCGCCTGCCGGGTGGGTTCGTGCACGATCGCGCCGTCGCGGGTGACGCAGGAGCCGGCGATGATCTCGTCCTCGGGGTCGGGGGCGAAGGACGTCGCGCCCTCGTCGTCCTTCGCGGTCATCAACGTGATCAGGTTGACGAGGTTCTGGGCGTAGAGGCGCGACGCCGGTCCCGGCATCTGACTGGGCACGTTGCGCCCGCCCCAGACCTGCGCGTTGCCGATCCGCACCACCTCGCCGGCGACCGATCCCTCGACGTTGCCGCCGGTCTCGGCGGCCAGGTCGACCACCACGGAGCCGGGACTCATCTGCTCGACCATCGCGGCCGTGACCAGCATCGGCGCCGTCCGGCCGGGCACCGCTGCGGTGGTGATCAGCGCATCGGCGGCCGCGATGTACGGCGTGAGGAGCTCGCGCTGCCGCGCCGCACGGTCCTCGGTCATCTCCCGGGCGTAGCCACCGGAGCCCTCGAGGGTCTCGAGCTCCAGCGTGATCGGCTTCGCGCCCATCGACGCGATCTCCTCGGCCGCGGCGGCCCGGACGTCGTAGGCCTGCACGACGGCGCCGAGGCGCTTGGCGGTGGCGATGGCCTGGAGCCCGGCGACACCGGCGCCGAGGACCACGACGGTCGCCGGTTGCACGGTGCCGGCCGCCGTCATGTTGAGCGGGAAGAATCGTCGCAGCATGCCGGCCGCCACGATGGCGCAGCGGTAGCCGGCGACCAGTGCCTGCGAGGACAACGCGTCCATCGACTGCGCCCGCGAGATGCGCGGCACCAGCTCCACGGCGTACGACGTGACGCCGGCGTCGCGGAAGGTGGCGACGAGATCGGCCTCGGCGTTGGTCGGGAGGAACGAGATCGTCGACGTGCCCGCGGCCAGCCCACGGGCCCGCATGGCCTCCAGCGGCTGCACCGAGAGGATGACGTCCGCCCCGTCGAAGGCCGCGTCGTCGACGCTCGCCCCCGCCGCCACGAACTCCTCATCGGAGATCAGGGCGTGTCGCCCCGCGTCCGGCTCGACGGCCACGTCGTACCCGAGCGAGGTCAGCTTCTCGACCAGCTCGGGCACCATCGCAACCCGGGCCTCACCGTCCCTGGACTCCCGCGCCACTGCGATCTTCACGGGTGTGAACGTACGGGAGATCGGGCTGCAGGCACAGACATCTCACCGCCCGGCGTGGTGAGTCATCCCACGCGGAACTGTTCGACGATCTCGTACCGGGGGCGACGACCCGGCCCCTGTCCGAGGTGGGAGGCGACCAGCGACCACGTGGACGTGGCCCAGGCCGGGCCGACGTAGTCGTCGAGCAGACGCACCCAGGACGACACCTCCTGCGGCCGGCCGAGTCGGGCCAGGGTCAGGTGCGGCCTGAACCGCTGGCCGTCGACGTCGACGCCGGCCTTCGAGGCGGCTGCCCTGGCCCCGGTCGCCATCCGCGCCAGCTCCTCGCTCCCGGTGCCGTCGACGTCGAGGCCGGCCCACAGCACCCGGGCGCGCGCCGCATCGGGGAAGGCGCCGCCGCCGGCCACCCGGGTGGCCACCGTCGTACGCCGCCCCGCGGCCCGCTCGAGTCGCTCAACCAGGTCGTCGAGGCGTCGGTCGGGGACCTCACCGAGAAACGCAAGCGTGACGTGCAGCTGCTCGGCGAGCGTCCACCGGAACGGCGCGGCCTCCCGGCGTACCGCCAGGAACTCGTCGAGGTGCTGCACCGCCTCCTCTGGTGGCACCAGCGCCACGAACAACCGCACGGTGGCGAGAGGCTCTAGAGGACGTGGGTGCCGAGCAGGGCGCCCACGGCGTAGGTCACGGCCATGGCGAAGGCGCCGCCGGCGACGTTGCGGAGGACGGCGGTCCGGGCCGGGCCGTAGCCGAGCCGTGCGCTGCTCCAACCGGTCAGGGCGAGGGCGACGACGACCGCCCCCACCGTCACCGCGATCCGGAAGTCGACACCCACCAGCACGATGGTCAGCAGCGGCAGCAGCGCACCGACCGTGAAGGCCAGCATCGATGCCCACGCGGCGTGCCACGGGTTGGTGAGGTTGTCGGGGTCGATGCCCGAGCTCGACCTCAGCGTGGGCACTGAGCGCGTCGTGCTCGGTCAGCTCCTGGGCCACCTGCAGCGCCAGTTCGTCACTGAGCCCCTTGCCGACGTAGATCCCGGCGAGCTCGGCCAGCTCCTCCTCGGGCTCCTCGACCAGCTCGCGCCGCTCCTTGGCGAGCAGCGCCATCTCGGAGTCGCGCTGGGTGCTGACCGAGACGTACTCGCCCGTGCCCATGCTCAGGGCCCCGGCGACGAGCCCCGCGACGCCGGCGATCGCGATGGTGCCGCTGTCGTCGGTGGCGCCCGCGACGCCCATCACGATGCCGGCCGTGCTGACGATGCCATCGTTGGCGCCCAGCACTCCGGCTCGCAGCCAGTTCATCCGGCTGCTGATGCCGCTCGAATGAGGTTCGCCCTCATGCGGTCCGGGCTCGAGATCCAGGTCGGGCGCGTCGGTGGTCACCAGCCAATCGTCCGGGTCCGTCGGAGGACCCGCAAGCAAGGCGAGGCTGGCCTCAGAGCCCCAGGTCGCGGGCGATGAGCATCTTCATGATCTCGTTCGAGCCGGCCCAGATCTTGGTGACGCGGGCGTCGCGCCAGGCGCGGGCGACGCGGTACTCGTTCATGTAGCCGTAGCCACCGAAGATCTGGACGCAGTGGTCCAGGACGTCGTTCTGGACCTGCGAGGTCCACCACTTGGCCTTCGCCGCGTCGACGGCGGTGAGGTCGCCGCTGGTGTGGGCGATGACGCACTGGTCGACGTAGGCCTGGGTGACCTCGACCTGGGTGACCAGGTCGGCGAGCAGGAACTGGGTGTTCTGGAACGAACCGATCGGGACCCCGAACGCCTTGCGCTGCTTGGCGTAGTCGACGGTCTCGTCGAGGATCTGCGCGGCGTGGGCCAGGTTGGTGATCGCCGACCCCAGCCGCTCCTGGGGGAGGAACCTCATCATCGCGATGAAGCCGGTGTCGAGCTCCCCGATCAGGTCGGCGTCGCTGACGCGGACGTCCTCGAACGCCAGCTCCGCGGTGTCCGACTCGTCCTGGCCGACCTTGTCGAGCACCCGGCCGACCGAGTAGCCCTCGGCCTTGGTGTCCACGCCGAACAGCGAGATCCCCTTGGCCTTCTTCTCGGGGGAGGTGCGGGCCGCGACCACGACGAGATCGGCCGAGCCGCCGTTGGTGATGAAGGTCTTGGAGCCGTTGAGGATCCAGTCGTCGCCGTCGCGCACCGCGGTCGTCTTGAGGGCGGCGAGATCCGACCCGCCGGACGGCTCGGTCATCCCGATCGCGGTCAACAGGTCACCGGAGCAGAAGTCCGGCAGCCACCGCTTGCGCTGTTCGTCGTTGGTGAGGTGGACCAGGTACGGCGCCACGATGTCGGCGTGGATGCCCACGCAGCTCGGCAGTGTCATGTTGACCTTGGCGAGCTCCTCGGTCAGCACGGCGTTGAACCGGTAGTCGCCGGCCTCCGACCCGCCGTACTCCTCGGGGACCTCGAGCCCGAGGAACCCCTGCCTGCCGGCGGCCTGCCAGAACTCGCGGGGCAGACCGTGGTTGCCGGCGTGCTCGTCGAGGTGGGGGACGACCTCGCGGTCGAGGAACTCCTTGACGGAGCTGCGGAAGGCCTCGTGGTCCTCGTCGTAGATCGCTCGCTTCATGCGGGAATGTTACCCGCGGGTCACCTCGGCACGACCCCGTGGCCGGGAAAAACGCCACGACGTCGAATGGACCGGAATCCTCCCAAGGCGCCGAATCCTTGGCACTCTGTCCCAGGGGGATAGGAGAGTCATGGTCGGCGATCAGGTTGACACGCCGTCGGTGAAGCGCGTCCGGAGCAGCAGCTGGGGCGGACCCGAGGCGCGCGCCGAGCTGGAGCGCATCGCCGACGACGCCCGCCGCCGGGCAGGTTTCGTGGTCGGTTCGATCGAGGTGCTGCGCCCGGACGGCTTCCTGGAGCTGGTGGCCTTCATCGGCCGACCCCACGAGTTCACCTCCATGGGCGGGAGCTTCTCCCTGGCCCTGGCCCGCCGCGTGCTGCGAGAGGGAACCGGCTACGGCAAGTTCGTGTTCCTCCCGGAGGAGGACATGGCCCCAGACCTCCAGGAGGCGATCCGCGGCTACGGCTACGTTCCTTCCCTGCCCGTGACCGCCGACCCCCGACGCTGGCGGTCTCTGGACATGCTGACGGCCCACCTCACCGATGACACCGGCCGGACCCGCGCCCTGCTCCACCTCGACGAGCCGGTGGACGGCTTGCGCCCGTCCCCCGAGCGGCTGACGGAGATCGCGGCAGATCTCGAGCTGCTGATCCAGGCCGCCGTGACGACCGTGGACCGCGAGGAGCTCACTCGCCACGCGCGGCTCGACGACACTGCCCGCGAGGTGGTGCGCGCCGCGTCGCTCCGGCTCGGTCGGCGCGAGCTGCTCGACGTGGTCAACCCGCGACTGGTGGCGGGGTTCCGGGCCAGCGCAGTCCGGGTGCACCTGTACGACGACCCGGCCGACGACATGGACCGCGGGGCGCCGCCGCCGACCTGCTCGCGGCCCTGGACGCGGCCACCCGCCGGGCCTGGGAATCGCGCACCGTGATCGTGGTCGAGCCCGACCATGTGTGGGGTGACGACGAGCTCGACCGGGAACACCGGGTGGCGCTGAGCGGCTACCTCGAGGCGCAGTCGGCCCGGGAGCTGCTGGTGGTGCCGGTCGGGGCCGGCCACGAGGCGATGGGCACGCTCGTGGTCGTCCGCGACGCCCGTGACCGCTGGACCGAGAGCGAGAGCTTCGCTGCTCTCGGCGTGGGCCACGACCTCGGCCGCGCGCTCCTCAGCACTCGGTCGCACGAGCGCGAGCAACAGCTGATCGGCGAGCTGCAGCGGCTCGACGAGTACCGCCGTCAGCTGATCGCGACCGTCGCCCACGAGCTGAAGAACCCGCTCGGGGTCATCACCGGCCACGTGGAGATGCTGGAGCACCTCGCCGGCATCCCTGCCACGGCCTCACCCTCCCTCAAGGCGTTGACGCGGAGCGCCTCGCGCCTCGACACGCTGGTCCGCAACCTGCTGCTCCTGAGCCGGACCAGCAATCCCGACTCCCCGCTGGTGCGGGTCCCGGTCGACCTCGGCGCCCTCCTCTGCGCGGTGACCGAGGACGAAGCGCTTCGGGCCCACCAGCACCACGTGACGGTCCGGACGGCGAGGTACGCCGACGACGTGATGGTCACCGGCAACCCCGAGGAGCTGCTTCGGCTACTCGCGAACCTGGTGAACAACGCGGTGAAGTACTCCCGCGACGGCGGCTCGGTCGATCTGGCGCTCAGGTGCGACGACTCCCAGGTCGTCTTCACCTGCGCGGATCAGGGACTGGGCATGTCGGCAGCGGACCGGGAGCACCTGTTCGACGAGTTCTTCCGCTCGCCCGACCCCGAGGTCCGCCAGCGCACCGGAACCGGGCTGGGGCTCGCGATCGTGGCCCGGATCGTGGCCCGGCACGAGGGCCGGATCGAGGTCGACTCGGTGCTGGGCCGGGGCAGCACGTTCACGGTGACGCTTCCCGCTTCCAGCCGGTGAACGCGGCGCAATCGCTGGGAACCGTCACCCGATGCCGACCCGGATGTCACCCTTGACCCATGTCCGCCCCCCGTCCGACCCCTGAGGCTGACGCGCGCCCGCGGGAGGACGGCTGGGGCGGCGACCGGGCTCGCACCGCGCTGCGGCAGATCGCCGAGGATGCGCGGGGCCGCGCCGGCTTCACGGTCTGCGCCGTGGAGGTGCTGCGCGGCGACGACACGCTGGAGTTCGTGGCCATCGCCGGCAGCGAAGGCGGAGAGCAGCACCTGCTGCGTCGAGCCTCCCCGCTGGCCGCCATGACCACCGTCCTCGACCTGGGTGCGGCGTACGGTCCCTGGACCTTCGTCGCGCACGAGTGGATGACCCCAGCCGCGACGCGACAGATGGCCGCCTACGGCTGGGTCCCCGACCTCCCTGACTCCGAGGACCCGGACGCCTGGCACGCCATGGACATGCTGGTCGCCCGCGTCGTCGATGACCGCGGGCACCTTCGCGGGCTGATGTACCTCGACGAGCCGGTCTCCGGGCGCCGCCCCGACCCGACCCGGCTCCGCAACCTGGCCGTGCAGATGGAGCTGGTGCTCCGCGCCGTCCTGACCGCGATCGAACGGGAGGAGCTCGGCCAGCAGGTGCGCCTCGCCGGCACGGTCCGCGAGATCGTCCGGGCCTCGTCGAGTCGCGTCGGCTACCGCGATCTCCTGGTCCTGACCCACGAGCAGCTGGTCGCGGGGTTCCGCGCCGACGACCTCGCCGTGCACGTCTTCGGCGACACCGCCCCCGAACGTCCGGCCCGGTCCGCCGCACTCCTGCCGCCGACCCTCCTGGGCGCCCTCGAGGAGGCGGCCAGACGGGGCTGGCTCACCCAGTCGGTGGTGATCGTGGAACCCGGCCATGTCTGGGGTGACGACGAGCTCGAGCGCGATCACGGGCCCGCCCTCACCCGCCATCTCGTCGATCAGCGCGTCGGGGAGATGATCGTGGTGCCCATCGGTGCCGGCCGTGAGGGGCTCGGCATGCTGGTGGTCGCCCGCGAGCTCGGCGGCACCCGCTGGACCGAGAGCGAGAGCTGGGCGGCCCTCGACGTCGGCCAGGACCTCGGTCGCGCCATCCTGAACACGCGCGCCCACGACCGCGAGCAGGAGCTGATCGCCGAGCTGCGGCGGCTCGACGACTACCGCATGGAGCTGCTCTCCACGGTCTCCCACGAGCTCAAGAACCCGCTCGGGGTGATCGTGGGCCACGTCGAGATGCTCGAGTCGCTGCCCGACCTGCCGTTCGCTGCCCAGCGCTCGCTGCGCGCCCTCGGCCGCAGCTCCTCACGACTCACCTCGGTCGTCGACGACCTGCTGCTGCTCAGCCGGATGGGCGACGCCGACATCCCGTTGGCGCGGGTCCCGGTGGACCTCGCCGGCGTACTCATCGAGGTCACCGAGGGCGAGGCCATGCGCGCCGTCGACCAGGACGTGAAGGTCCACACCGCGCCGTTCGACGACGCCGTGGTCGTGGCCGGGGATCCTGACCTGCTGTTCCGGTTGATCGCGAACCTCGTCAACAACGCGGTGAAGTACTCACGCCCCGGGGGCCGCGTCGAGGTCGCACTCGAGCGGGTCGGTGACGACGTCGTGTTCACGTGCGCCGACGACGGGCTCGGCATCTCTGCCGAGGACCGGGCTCGGTTGTTCACCGAGTTCTTCCGCTCGACCAACCCCGAGGCGCTGGAACGACCCGGCACCGGACTGGGTCTGGCCATCGTGGCCCGCATCGCCCGCCGGCACGGTGGAGGTGTCGACGTCGACTCCGAGCTCGGCGCCGGCACCACGTTCCGGGTGACGCTCCCGGTCGATGCTGCCGTTTACGGGGCCCGACCGGGTGCCGGGTAAGGTTCGATCGTTCCAAGCCCGCGTCAGAAAGGACGCTCGTGGAGGTCTGGCCCGGTACCCCCTACCCGCTCGGCGCAACCTATGACGGTCGCGGCACCAACTTCGCGCTCTTCAGCGAGGCGGCAGACAAGGTCGAGCTCTGCCTGCTCGAGGAGAGCACGGGCGAGGCGCTCGAGGAGCAGCGCATCGAGTTGACCGAGGTCGACGCCCACGTCTGGCACTGCTACCTGCCACAGGTGCAGCCCGGCCAGCTCTACGGCTACCGCGTCCACGGTCCCTACGAGCCCGAGCACGGGGTGCGCTGCAACCCGAACAAGCTGCTGCTCGACCCCTACGCCAAGGCCACCGCCCGGGAGATCGACTGGGACGAGTCGCTCTTCGGCTACTCCTTCGGCGACCCCGACAGCCGCAACGACGCCGACTCCGCCCCCCACATGACTCTCGGCGTCGTCATCAACCCCTACTTCGACTGGGAGGGCGACCGTCGTCCGCTCACGCCGTACAACGAGACGGTCATCTACGAGGCGCACGTCAAGGGCCTCACCCAGCTCCACCCGGACCTGCCCGAGGAGCACCGCGGCACCTACGCCGGGCTCGCCCACCCGGCCGTGATCAGCCACCTGCAGCGGCTCGGGGTGACCGCGCTCGAGCTGATGCCCGTGCACCAGTTCATCCAGGACAGCACGCTGCTGGACCAGGGGCTGCGCAACTACTGGGGCTACAACACGCTCGCGTTCCTCGCCCCGCACTCGGCCTACGCCGCCCACGGCGAGGGGCAGCAGGTCCAGGAGTTCAAGTCGATGGTGAAGGCGATGCACGCCGCCGACATCGAGGTCATCCTCGACGTGGTCTACAACCACACCGCAGAAGGCAACCACCTGGGGCCGACGTTGAGCTTCAAGGGCATCGACAACGCGGCGTACTACCGGCTGATGGAGGACGACCAGCGGTACTACATGGACTACACCGGCACCGGCAACAGCCTCAACGTCCGTCACCCGAACTCGGTGCAGCTGATCATGGACTCGCTGCGCTACTGGGTCACCGAGATGCACGTCGACGGCTTCCGGTTCGACCTCGCGGCAACGCTGGCCCGCGAGTTCTACGACGTCGACAAGCTCTCCACCTTCTTCGAGATGGTGCAGCAGGACCCGGTCGTGAGCCAGGTGAAGCTGATCGCCGAGCCGTGGGACATCGGCCCCGGTGGCTACCAGGTCGGCAACTTCCCGCCGCTCTGGACCGAATGGAACGGCGCCTACCGCGACACGGTGCGTGACTTCTGGCGCGGCGAGCCGTCGCTGGGGGACTTCGCGTCCCGGCTGGCCGGCTCGGCCGACTACTACGAGCACTCCGGCCGACGCCCCTTCGCCTCCATCAACTTCGTCACCGCTCACGACGGCTTCACGCTGCGTGACCTCGTGTCCTACAACGAGAAGCAGAACGACGCCAACGGCGAGGACGGCAACGACGGTGAGAGCCACAACCGCTCCTGGAACCACGGCATCGAGGGGCCGACCGACGACCCCGGCGTCATCGAGCTGCGGGCCCGCGCGCAGCGCAACTTCCTGACCACCCTGCTGCTCAGCCAGGGCGTCCCGATGCTGTTGCACGGCGATGAGCTCGGCCGCACCCAGGAGGGCAACAACAACACCTACGCCCAGGACAACGAGCTGTCGTGGATCCACTGGGACAAGGCCGACCAGCCTCTGGTCGAGTTCACGGCCGCCGTGATCAGGCTCCGTCGACAGCACCCCACCTTCCAACGCAAGCGGTTCTTCACCGGCACCACCGTCCGCACCGGTGACGGCACCCGTCTCAACGACATCGTGTGGCTCGACGTCACCGCCAATCCGATGGAAGGCGAGGACTGGGACGCCGAGGGTGGTGCGGCCATCGGCATGTACCTCAACGGTGACGGCATCCCCGGCACCGACCCCACCGGCAACCCGATCACCGACGCCCACTTCCTGCTCTACTTCAACGCAGGCGCAGAACCGGTGACGATCACGATGCCGGCCGAGGAGTACTCGGAGGCGTGGGACGTGGTCCTCGACACCGGCGACTCCGCGACCGGGCCCGGCCCGTTGGCCTCCGGCTCACAGCTGGCGATGACCGGTCGCAGCGTGCTGGTGCTGCGACAGCACTCGACCCCGGTGGCCCAGGTCGACCACTCGGTTGCTGCCTCGGTCAAGGCCCAGTCCGGCACCGAAGCCTGACCGACGTGCGCGTTCCAGCCAGCACCTACCGGCTCCAGATCACCGAGGACTTCGACCTGCTCGAGGCCGCGAAGACGCTGGCCTACCTGCACGATCTCGGGGTCGACTGGGTCTACCTGTCGCCGGTGCTGTCCTCGGAGTCGGGCAGCGACCACGGGTACGACGTCTCCGACCACTCCTCCATCGACTCCTCCCGCGGCCGGGGCTCGGGGCTGTCGGCCCTGTCCAGCGAGGCGCGGCGGCTCGGGATGGGCGTGCTGGTCGACGTCGTGCCGAACCACGTCGGGATCGCCCAGCCCTGGGAGAACGCGTGGTGGTGGCACGTGCTGACGCACGGCCGCGACTCGGAGTACGCCGGTGCCTTCGACATCGACTGGGACGCCGGCGACGGCCGGCTGCTGATCCCGGTCGTCGGTGACGACGACCTCGGTGAGGACGGCCGGATCGCGCACCTGCGGCTGCTGGCCGGTGAGCTGCACTACTACGACCAGCGGTTCCCGATCGCGCCGGGAACCGCCGGACCGGACGACCACGACGCCGACGCCGTGCTGTCCCGGCAGCACTACGAGTTGATCTCGTGGCGCCGGGCCGACAGCGAGCTCAACTACCGGCGCTTCTTCTCGGTCAACACCCTGGCGGCCATCCGGGTGGAGGACCCGGAGTGGTTCGCCCGCTCCCACGAAGAGATCGGGCGCTGGTTCACCGAGGGGCTGGTCGACGGGCTGCGGATCGACCACCCCGACGGGCTGCGGGACCCCGGCAAGTACCTCGACGACCTGGCGAGACTCACCGACGGCAGCTACGTCCTGGTCGAGAAGATCCTGGAACCGGGCGAGACGCTCCCCGAGTCGTGGAACACCGCCGGCACCACCGGGTACGACGCGCTCGCCCTCATCGACCGGGTCCTCACCGACCCCGCCGGCGCCGAGCCGCTGGGCGCCCTCGAGGACGGACTGCGGGAAGGCCCGGTCGACTGGCACGCCCTCATCCACGGCACCAAGCGGCACGTCGCCGACACCACGCTGCTGGCCGAGACCCGACGGATCGCCCGGGAGCTCGCGGCGTACGTCGAGCGTGACTCCGAGCAGATCGAGGACGCCGTCGCGGAGTTGCTGGCCTGCATGCCGGTCTATCGCTCCTACCTGCCCGAGGGGCGCGAGCACCTCGATGCCGCCTTCGCCGCGGCCCGTGAGCACCGTCCCGACCTCGGCGAGGTCCTCGACGATCTCGCTCCGGTCCTCGGCGACGGCGCGGCCGAGGCGACCCAGCGGTTCCAGCAGACCAGCGGCATGGTGATGGCCAAAGGTGTCGAGGACCAGGCGTTCTACCGCTGGGCCCGGCTCACCTCGCTCAACGAGGTCGGGGCGGACCCGTCGGTCTTCTCCGTGTCGCCCGACGACTTCCACACGGCGATGGCTGAACGCCAGGCCGACTGGCCCCACGCGATGACCGCCGCCTCCACCCACGACACCAAGCGGGGCGAGGACGTGCGCGCCCGGATCGCCGTTCTCGCCGAGGTCCCGGAGGTCTGGACCGATGCCCTGGCCCGGCTGCTCGACCTCGCACCCCTGCCCGACCCGGGTTTCGGCAACCTGTTGTGGCAGGCGATCCTCGGCGCCTGGTCCGACGACCCGGCGCTGCGCGAACGGCTCCACGCCTACGCCGAGAAGGCGATGCGTGAGGCCGGCGACCGCACCACGTGGACCGCTCCCGACGACGCCTACGAAGCCGCCGTCCACGCGGCCGTCGACGCAGCCTTCGACGACCCGCAGGTCCGGCAGGTGCTCGACGACGTGCTGGCTGCGGTGACCGCGCCGGGTTGGAGCAACGCGCTGTCCGCCAAGCTGGTCGGGCTGACCATCCCCGGTGTGCCCGACGTCTACCAGGGCTCGGAGCTCTGGGAGCAGAGCCTGGTCGACCCCGACAACCGCCGCCCCGTCGACTTCGAGGCGCGCGGCGACCTGCTCGCCCAGGACCGCCCCGACCACCCGAAGTTCGGCCTGGTCCGGACCGCACTCCGTCTGCGTCGCGACCGGCCCGAGCTCTTCACGACGTACGACGCGGTGGTCGCGACCGGCGAGGCGACCGACCACGTCCTGGCGTTCGACCGCGGCGGTGCCATCGCGGTCGCCACCCGACTCCCGGTCCGCCTCGCGCGCCGCGGCGGTTGGGGCGACACCACGATCGCGCTGCCCACCGGCCGTTGGCGCGACTCCCTCACCGACACGGTCGTCACCAGCGACGGCTCGGTCCGGGTGGCCGACGTGCTCGGCGAGCTGCCGGTGGCGTTGCTGGTGCCGGTGCCCGAGCAGCCACGGACTCGCGGCCGGTTCGACGTCTGGGCCCCGCGGGCCGAGCGGGTCCGGCTCGCCGTGGGCGAGGACGTCGTCGAGATGACCCACGGCGCCGGCGAGTGGTGGCACCCGAGTGGCCCGGTCCCCGACGGGGAGGTCGACTACGGCTACCTCCTCGACGACGGCGAGACACCGATCCCGGATCCGCGCTCGCGCCGCCAGCCGAACGGCGTCCACGGCCGGTCGCGGACCTTCGAGCCGGACAGCATGGCGTGGACCGACGGCGACTGGCACGGCCGGCCGTTGGCCGGCGGCACCATCTACGAGCTCCACGTCGGCACCTTCACCCCCGAAGGCACCCTCGACGCGGCCATCGCGAAGCTCGACCACCTGCGTGACATCGGCGTCGACTTCGTCGAGCTGATGCCGGTCAACGCCTTCAACGGCCCCCACGGGTGGGGCTACGACGGCGTGCTCTGGGGCTGCGTCCACGAGCCGTACGGCGGCCCGGCCGCCTACCAGCGCTTCGTCGACGCCTGCCACGCACACGGTCTCGGCGTGATCCAGGACGTCGTGCACAACCACCTCGGCCCCTCGGGCAACTACCTGCCGCGGCTCGGCCCCTACCTCGTCGACGGCGACACCCCCTGGGGCGACCAGGTCAACCTCGACGGCGAGGACGCCCACGAGGTGCGGCGGCTGGTCCTCGAGTCGGTGCACGCCTGGTTCACCGACTTCCACGTCGACGGGCTGCGGCTCGACGCCGTCCATGCCCTCGTCGACACCTCGGAGACCCACCTGCTGGAGGAGATGGCGACCGAGGTGGCCGGGCTCGCGGCGTACGTCGGGAAGCCGCTGTTCCTGATCGCGGAGTCCGACCTCAACGACCCGCACCTGATCACCCCCCGCGAGGGGGGCGGCTACGGCCTCGACGCGCAGTGGAGCGACGACTTCCACCATGCCCTGCACGTCGCGTTGACCGGCGAGACCGATGGCTACTACGCCGACTTCGCACCGCTGGGTGCGCTCGCGAAGGTGTTGCAGCGCGGCTTCTTCCACGACGGAACCTGGTCGTCCTTCCGTGGCGGCGACCACGGTGCACCGCTCGACGTCGCGCGGGTCCCCGGCTGGCGGCTCGTGGTCGCCAGCCAGAACCACGACCAGGTCGGCAACCGCGCTCGCGGCGACCGGCTGACCGAGTCGCTGGACGACGACCAGCTCGCGGTGGCGGCGCTGCTCACCCTCGCCTCCCCGTTCACGCCGATGCTGTTCATGGGCGAGGAGTGGGGGGCCTCGACCCCGTTCGCCTTCTTCACCTCCCACCCCGAGCCCGAGCTCGGCCGGGCCGTCTCGGAAGGCCGGATCGGCGAGTTCGCCCGGATGGCCTGGGACACCTCGACGATCCCGGACCCGCAGGACCCGGCGACGTTCACGTCGTCGCGGCTCGACTGGTCCGAGCTCGAGTCACCGCGCGGTCGGACGCTGCTCGAGTGCTATCGCGCGCTGGCGAGGTTGCGGCGTACGCTGCCGGCCCTCACCGACCCCGACCTGCGCCGGGTCCTCGTCGAGTTCTCCGAGGACGAGCGGTGGCTGGTGCTGCGCCGCGGCTCCGGGACCGACGGTGCGGTGGTCGTCGTCAACGTCGGTGACGCACCGGTCGAGGTCCCGCTCGACGACGACCTCAGCCATGCCGTGGCGTTCGCGACCCCCGGGGCGGGACACCGGGTCGACGACGTCATCGGTGGCGACCGGGTCACGCTCCCCGCCCATGCCGGGCTGCTGCTGCGGCCCGACCTCGGCTGAGGCCCAGGCGTCAGGCGGTCTCGGCGAAGTCGAAGCCGACCAGGAAGCCGTCGACCGAGGTCACCGTCGACTCGACCTCGACCTCCTCGCCGTCCGAGTTGGTCACCGCACAGAGCACGGTCTCGTCGATCTCGCCGACCAGCTCGCCGTCGCAGGAGACCGACTCCACGGGATACTCCTGGCCCGCCAGGGTCTCCTCGATGGAGGTCGCCACGTCGACCGCCTCGATCACGGTGGTGATCTCGTACTCGACGTCGGTCCCGTCGACCGAGGTCACCTCGACCCGGGCAGTGACCGGGGCCTCGCCGACCATGGCCGGGCAGTCCTGGGTCGCACCGACCTCGCCCACGAGGTCCCCCTCGCACTCGACGGACACCTGATCATCGGGATTGTCGGGGGTGATCTGCTCAGTCAGTTGCGCTGCCAGCTCGTCCTGGCTCACGGTCACCTCCGACGAGCACGCGGAGAGGAACATCAGGGCCACCAGCAGCGGGATCGCCCCGCGCGCGCTCTTCATCACGGTTAGTAGTACCACGGGGCCGACCTGCGAATGGCGCGTGAACGACCCTGGCCCGATGTGTCTCCTCAGGCGCGCTGGATGTCGGCGTCGTCCGAGGTGTCCTCCTCGTGCTTGCCGAGGACGGCCCGGCCGGCCTCGAGTCGGGCGACCGGCACGCGGAAGGGTGAACAGGAGACGTAGTCCAGCCCGACGCGGTGGAAGAAGTGGATCGACTCCGGATCACCCCCGTGCTCGCCGCACACGCCGGCCTTGAGGTCCGGGCGGGTGCGCCGACCCTCCCGGGTGGCGATGTCGACGAGCCTGCCCACACCGTCGGCGTCCAGGGTCTCGAACGGGGACGTGGTGAAGACGCCCTTGTCGAGGTAGGCCGCGAAGAAGGCTGCCTCGACGTCGTCACGACTGAAGCCCCAGGTCGTCTGGGTCAGGTCGTTGGTGCCGAACGAGAAGAAGTCAGCCTCCTCGGCGATCCGGAACGCCGTCAGCGCCGCACGGGGCAGCTCGATCATGGTGCCGATGGGGATGTCCAGCGGAACCCCTTCGGCCTCAGCGACCTCCGCGACGATCCGGGTGGCCTCCTCACGGACGAGGTGGAGCTCCATCAGCGATCCCACCAGCGGCACCATGATCTCGGGCTTCGGGGCATGTCCGCCCTTGAACCGGCGTGCTGTCGCCTCGGCGATGGCACGGATCTGACCCGCGAACAGGCCTGGCACGGTCAGACCGAGCCTGACTCCGCGCAGCCCGAGCATCGGGTTGGACTCGTGGAGCCGGTTCACCGCCGCGAGCAGCCGCACGTCGGCCTCGTCAACGGTTCCCTGCTCCTCGGCCCGGGCTACCTTGACCATCAGGTCGGACCGGTCCGGCAAGAACTCGTGGAGCGGGGGGTCGAGCAGCCGGATCGTGGTCGGGAGCCCGTCCATCGCGGCGAGGAGCTCATCGAAGTCCTCCCGCTGGGGAGGCAGCAACGCGGTGAGCGCCTCCTCGCGCTCCGCGGAGGTCGCTGCCAGGATCACCCGCTCGATCAGGACGCGCCGGTCACCGAGAAACATGTGCTCGGTACGGCACAGGCCGATGCCCTCGGCCCCCATCCGGCGCGCCCGCAGCGCGTCCGCTCCGGTGTCGGCGTTCGCGCGCACCTCCATGGTGCGCACCGAGTCGGCATGCCTCAGCAGTCGATCCACCGCCCGGATCAGGTCGGCCGTGTCCTCGTCGACCAGCTCGAGTGCCGGCTCGAGGCCCTCCTCGAGGTACTTCACGACGGGCGACGGAACGACCGGCAGCCGGCCCACGAAGACCTCACCGGTCGAGCCGTCGATGGAGAGCAGGTCACCTTCGTGCACCTCGACGCCGTCCGAGCGGGCGACCTTGAGCTCCTCGTCGACGTGCAGTGCCTCGGCGCCGCAGACCGCGGTCTTGCCCATGCCCCGTGCCACGACGGCCGCGTGTGAGGTCTTGCCGCCGCGGCTGGTCAGGATCCCGGTCGCGGCGATCATGCCCTCGAGGTCCTCGGGGTTGGTCTCCTGGCGCAGCAGCACGACCGCCTCTCCGCTCGCCACCCACGAGGCCGCGGTCGCGGAGTCGAACACCACCTTTCCCACGGCTGCGCCCGGCGAGGCCGCCATGCCCCGGGTGAAGGCCGTGCGTTCTGCCTCGGCGTCGAACTGGGGGAACATGAGCTGGGCCAGCTGCGGTCCGCCGACCCGCTCCAGCGCCTCGTCCATCGTGATGAGCTGCTCGTCGACCAGTTGCGTGGCGATGCGGAACGCTGCGGCAGCGGTGCGCTTCCCGACCCGGGTCTGGAGCATCCAGAGCTTCCCCCGCTCCACGGTGAACTCGATGTCACACAGGTCGCGGTAGTGGGTCTCCAGGCGCCGCATGATCTTGGTGAGCTCCTGGTGGGACGCGGCGTCGACCTCTGCGAAGTCGTCGAGCGAGAGGGTGTTGCGAATCCCGGAGACCACGTCCTCCCCCTGCGCGTTGACGAGGTAGTCGCCGTAGACCCCGGGCTTGCCCGTGGAGGGGTCCCGGGTGAAGCAGACGCCGGTGCCGGAGGTTTCGCCCAGGTTGCCGAAGACCATCGTGCAGATGTTCACCGCCGTGCCTGCGTTCTCGGGGATGCGTTCCCGGCGCCGGTAGATGCGGGCGCGGTCGGTGTTCCAGGACTCGAAGACGGCCCGGATCGCCAGGTCGAGCTGCTCGCGCGGGTCCTGGGGGAAGGGGCGCCCGGACTTCGCCTCCACTACCGCCTTGAAGTCCTCCACGAGCTGACGAAGGTCACTCGAGTCCAGGTCGAGGTCGTTCGTGATCCCCTTGGCCGCCTTCGTCGCATCGAGCACGTCCGCGAAGTCGTCGCCCTCCATGCCCAGGACCGTCTTGCCGAACATCTGGATCAACCGCCTGTATGAGTCCCAGACGAACCGTTCGTCCCCCGACTCCTCGATCAGGCCCTTCACCGAGAAGTCGTTGAGCCCGACGTTGAGCACCGTCTCCATCATCCCCGGCATGGAGTACTTCGCCCCGGACCTCACGCTCACCAGGAGCGGATCGACCGAGTCACCCAGTCGACGGCCGACCTCGTCCTCGAGGCGGCGCAGGGCCATGGTGACCTGCACCTTGAGATCGTCCGGCAGGCGATCGTGCTCCAGGTAGTGGCGGCACGCTTCCGTCGTGACGACGAAGCCGGGGGGGACCGGCAGGCCCAGCCGGGTCATCTCGGCGAGGTTGGCGCCCTTGCCTCCCAACAGGTCCTTCTGGTCCTTGTCGCCCTCGCTGAAGTGGTAGACGAGCTTGTCCATCTCTAGATCACTGTCCTTCGGTTGGCCGGTGTCGGCACGAGCGCCCCGAAGGGCGTGCGAAAGCTGTCGAGCATCAGGGGCGCTCCCCGGCATGCCGGAGCAGCTTGTCGAGCGCGTGATCGCTGCTGACCTCGCGCACCGTGCCACTTTGCGAGCGCATCACCAGCGACCGAGTACGGGCGCCGCCACCCGAGTAGCGCACCCCCGGGAGCAGGTCGCCGTCGGTGATGCCGGTCGCCACGAAGAAGGTGTTGTCACCCGTGACGAGGTCGTTGAGCCCCAGCACCCGGTCGAGGTCGTGACCCGCCGCGAGAGCTCGACGTCGCTGATCGTCGTCGTCGACGTAGAGACGCGCCTGGATCTCACCGCCCATCGCCTTCATGGCACAGGCCGTGATGACGCCTTCCGGAGTACCACCGACCCCCATCAGCACGTCGATTCCCGAGTCGGGCCGGGCCACCGCGATCGCGACCGCTACATCACCGTCGGGGAAGAGCTTGATCCGCGCACCCGCCGCGCGTAGCCGGGCGATGAGGTCGGCGTGCCGAGGCCGGTCCAGCACGGCGACGGTCACGTCGGATGCCGAACCGCCCTTGGCGTCGGCCACCACCCTCAGGGTCTCCTCGGCAGGCGCGGTCACATCCACCTTCCCAGCCGCACGAGGGCCGACCACCAGCTTCTCCATGTAGTAGACGTCCTTGGGGTCGAACATGCAGCCGCGATCGGCCGCCGCGATCACTGCGATCGCGTTCGGCGCGCCGTTCGCCAGCAAGGTGGTGCCATCGACCGGATCGACCGCGATGTCCATCTCGGGCCCGGTTCCGTCACCGAGCTCCTCACCGTTGTGCAGCATCGGCGCCTCGTCCTTCTCGCCCTCGCCGATGACGACCACCCCGCGCATCTGCACGCCGGCGAGAACCTGGCGCATGGCGTCGACAGCGGCACCGTCGCCACCCTCCTTGTCACCGAGCCCGGCCCACCGCCCGGCTGCCATCGCGGCGGACTCAGTGGCTCGCATCAAATCGAGTCCGAGATTGCGGTCGGGCAGTTGGTAGGGCCCGGCGTGTGCGGCGGCCGACGTCATCTGGCACCGACCTCGAGGTCGTTCGGGCGCTGCCTGGTCTGTGCGCTCATGGTCGTGCTCCGCTCCTCGGCAGTCTCATCGCCCCTCGGCCTGCTGCGTCTGCCTGAAGTGACGACCTGTGATCTTGATCTCTATCTGTGAGTCTCTTTATACTCCTTTGTTTGCTTGGTTTCAAGGGGTGGAGGCAAGACAAACGGGCATGAATCAACAATTGGGGGTCGGCCATGACAACGGTCCCCCAGGGTCGTGGCGCACCGAAGCAACCGCCGACGGGGACGTCGGCGCGGAATCGGCGAGGGCAGCTGAGCGGGTGGCCGGCGTCGAGCGTCGACGCCGCCACAGCGGGACCTAGTAGTACCAGGGGTACGGCGACCAGTCGGGGTCGCGCTTCTCCAGGAACTGGTCGCGTCCCTCCTGCGCCTCGTCGGTCATGTAGGCCAGCCGGGTCGTCTCGCCCGCGAAGAGCTGCTGGCCGACCAGACCGTCGTCGATCAGGTTGAACGAGTACTTCAGCATCCGCTGCGCCGTGGGCGACTTCCCGTTGATCTTGCGACCCCACTCCAGCGCCTCGGCCTCCAGCTCGGCGTGGGGCACCACCCGGTTGACCATGCCCATCCGGTGCGCGTCCTCGGCGTCGTACTCGTCGCCGAGGAAGAAGATCTCGCGGGCGAACTTCTGCCCGACCTGGCGGGCGAGGTACGCCGAGCCGAACCCGCCGTCGAAGGACCCGACGTCGGCGTCGGTCTGCTTGAACCGCGCGTGCTCGGCGCTGGCCAGGGTCAGGTCGCACACGACGTGGAGGCTGTGTCCGCCACCGGCCGCCCAGCCCGGCACCACGCAGATCACGATCTTGGGCATGAACCGGATCAGCCGCTGGCACTCCAGGATGTGCAGCCGCGCCATCTTCGCCCGGTCCACGGTGTCGGCCGTCTCGCCCTCGGCGTACTGGTAGCCCGCCCGGCCGCGGATCCGCTGATCACCACCGGTGCAGAACGCCCACTTGCCGTGCTTGGCGCCCGGCCCGTTGCCGGTGAGCAGCACGCACCCGACGTCGCCCGAGCTGCGGGCATGCTCGAGGACCCGCAACAGCTCGTCGACGGTGTGGGGCCGGAAGGCGTTGAGCACCTCGGGCCGGTCGAACGCGATCCGGACCGTGCCGTGCGCCGTCGCCCGGTGGTAGGTGAGGTCGGTGAGGTCCTCGAACCCGGGCACCACGTCCCACTGTTCCGGGTCGAAAGTTTCGGACACTCCGTCGATCGCGCTCATGCCCGGAGGCTATCGGGGCTGGAATCGATGCGGCGTGCACGGTGTTCTGGGGGCATGGCACTGAGCGGAGAGTACGAACCGAGTCCCGAGAAGTGGGTTCGCGACCAGGTCGCCGAGTTCGAGGCGTCCGACGGCCAGCGCGCCAACATCCTTGCCCGCACCGGTGATCCCATCGTGGTCATCACCTCGGTGGGCTCGACCAGCGGGAAACTCCGCAAGAACCCGGTGATGCGCGTCGAGCACGACGGCTCCTACCTCGCGGTCGCGTCGTACGGCGGCAGCCCCGAGGACCCGGTCTGGGCGCACAACTTCCGCGCCCATCCCGAGGTGGACCTGCAGGACGGCGCCGACAAGGCGACCTACGACGTCCGCGAGCTCCCCGACGGACCCGAGCGCGACGAGTGGTGGCGCCGGGCCGTCGACACCTGGTCGACGTACGGCGAGTACCAGAAGAAGACCGACCGGCTGATCCCGCTCTTCCTGCTGGAGCGCCAACCCCAAGGTTGAGTTGGGCGTCCGCAACGGTTGAGTTGGGCTTCTGCAACGCCGCAACTGGTGCGCGCGCCCCATTCAACTGTTGCGCGCGCCCAACTCAACCCCCAGGTCAGCTCGCTCGAGGGTGACGGGGGGTGGCGATGGAGCGGGCGAGGTTGGCCAGGTGCTCGAGCCGGGCCAGCTCGGAATCGAGGAATGCGGGGCCGCCGCGGCGACCGATGAACACCTGGTCGTCCGCGCCGAGCGGGCAGGCGACCACGAGGTCGTCGTCGTCCTGAGCGATCAAGGCAGGGCGCTCGATGTCGAGCCAGGAGATCTTGTCCGGTGCTGCCTCCGTGGCCCGGAGCCGGCCCGAGTCGCGGTTGACCCGTGCCGCCCAGTCGGACCGGAAGACGACCGGCAGCAGGTCCACCAGCCGATCGAGGGCCGTGTCGGGGTGGGTCGTCAGGTCCTCGACGGCCTCGAGGTCGAGGAAGACGTTGCCGCCGGCGGCGTACCGGCTGATCCACAGCACCTCGACCCCGTCGATTCCGGTGCACGCCGAGACGACCGCATCCGGCATCGCGCCGTCGGCCATCTCGAGGAAGAAGTCGTCCACCGCGGTGCCGTCGTGCCGCTTCTCGACGATCTCGATCGCCTCGATGTCGCCGCCGGCCTCACCGATCGCGGTCGCCAGCCTGCCTAGGGAGCCGGGGACGTCGGACAGGCTCGCCCGGAGCAGATAGGACATGGATCGACAGTAGACCCGGCAGGTTCCGGCAACGTTTCGGCCGTCCCAGCGGGTGAACGGCTCACCGCAACCGCTGCCGCAGCCCGGTCGCGAGCTGCGCCCGGGTGGCGACCGCAGCCCGGACCGCGGCCTCGGAGCCGACCACCCGCAGCCGGTCCTGGGCGCGGGTGACGGCGGTGTAGAACAGCTCGCGCGTCAGCAACCGTGAGCCCTCCTCCGGCAGCAGCACCGTGACCTCCTCGGCCTGGCTGCCCTGGCTCTTGTGGATGGTCAGGGCGTGCATGGTGTCGACCGCGTCAAGCCGGCCCGGCGCCAGGTCGATGAGGCCGTGCCGGGCGCCGTCGATCCGCGCCCGCAGCCGGCCGTCGACCATCACCGCGACGCCGGTCTCGCCGTTGTAGATCTCGAGCGCGTGGTCGTTGGCGGTGACCAGCAGCGGGCGCCCGACGTACCAGGTTCCGTAGATCGGTTCGCCCGTCTCCTCGCCGAGCCACTGCTCGACCTGCCGGTTCCACTGGCGTACGCCGCGGGGGCCCTCGCGGTGAGCACAGAGCAGTCGGTGGCGGCCGAGCGCGCGCACCGCCTCGTCGGCGTCCCCGGCGAACGCGAGCCGGCGGATCAGCCGCGCCTGCTCGACCAGCGGGGCGCGGAGCACCGCCGCGGGGTCGTCGGTCTCGATGAACTCGACCTGTGACGAGGGTGCGCGCAGCGCCGCAAGAACCGCGTCGGCGTCCTCGGCGTCGCGGAGGGCGTCGGCCACCGCCTGGATGTCGGCGGCCGACCGGTAGTTGCGCGAGAGACCCCGCACGAGGTCGTCGGGAAGCCCCTCGACCAGGTCGGAGAGGACGGCGCCCGCCCCCACCGAGGTCAGCTGCCGCGGGTCACCGACCAGCACCAGCCGGGTCTGCGGCCGCAGCGCCTCCAGCAACCGGGCCATCATCGTCAGGTCGACCATCGAGCACTCGTCGACCACCACGACGTCGTACTTCACGCGATTGCCGCGGTCGTGGCGGAACCGGGTCTGGTTGTCGGGTCGCCACCCGAGCAGCCGGTGGAGCGTCATCGCGTCCGGACGGCCGACCCGGTCGGCGAACTCCGCGGGCAGCTCCTCGCCGACCGCCTCGGCCAGCCGCGCCGCTGCCTTGCCGGTCGGGGCGCTCAGCGCGATCGAGAGGGGTCGCTCGGACTGCGAGGAGAGCAGGGCGAGCATCCGGGCGACGGTGGTGGTCTTGCCGGTGCCGGGACCGCCGGTGAGGACGGTGGTCCACTGTCGGCACGCGGCGACGGCCGCCGCCTCCTGCTCGGCGCTCAGGTGGTCGTCGCGCACCCGGGCCAGCGCCGCGGAGAGCGCAGCTTCGTCGACGACCGGCGCCGGCTGGGCGGTACGCGCCCGGACGTCGTCGGCGACCTGGCGCTCGAGGCGGTGGTAGCGGTCGAGGTAGACCAGGCCGCACTCGTGGCGCAGCACCCCGGCCGAGGCCAGCGCCGATCCGTCGACGCTGGCGGCCCACGTGGCCGGGTCCGGCCACGGCAGCTCGGGCGCGATCCGGGAGATGGTGGACAGGTCGACGCCCACGGAGCCGTTGCGCACCGCGCGCACCGCGAGCGCGGCGGCCAGCACCACGGCGGCCTCGGTCTCCCCGGCCAGGTCGGCGGTGCGGCGCGCGACGTGCACATCGGCCGCCGACAACACGCCGGCCCGGTTCATGTCGCCGAGCAGCCCCCCGGCCCCGGCGACCAGACGCCGGTCGTGGACGCCGACCGGCTCGAAGATCTCGGTCATCGCCGCGCCTCCTGGGGAAGTCGCCCGTCCAGCAGGCCGGAGAGCTCCTCGACCAGCGCCACCGGCGGTCGCCACGAGAACACCCCGCACGGCTCGCCGTCGACGGTCGGTGTCTCGGGTCCGCACATGCCGCGCAGGTAGAGGTAGAGGACGCCGCCGAGGTGTCGCTCCGGGTCATAGCCGGGCTGACGCCAGCGCAGGAAACGATGCAGCACCACGGCGTAGAGCAGCGCCTGGAGTGGGTAGTCGGAGTGACCCATCGCCGCGTCGAGCGCCGCGGGGACGTACGCCGCGGCGGTCAGCGGCTCGTCGCGCGGCCCCAGCCAGTTCGTCTTGTAGTCGACCACGAGATAGCGCACCTCACCCGCGTCGTCGCGCACCCGCAGCACCACGTCGATCGAGCCGGTGAGATAGCCGCGCAGGCTCTGGTCGCCGAGCGCGGGCCGGTCGAGCGCCTCCGCGAAGCCGCGCACCGGATCGCCGTCGGGCAGGTGGCGCCGCAGCATCGGCGCCAGGTCACCGAGCCGCACGTCACCGGTGAGGCCGAGGTCGCCGCCGGCGAGGGGGAGCTCGAAGTCGAGCTCGCGCAGCCGGTCGGTCAGGGGGACGGCGCGCAGCGTGGTCCCGCCGGCGAGCGAACCCAGGGGGGTGTCGTTCACGGCCACGAGCGCCGCGACGAGCGCGTCCGGATCGACGTCGACCGGCCAGTGGACGAGCTGTTCGGCGAGCTGCGACCTCAGCTCGCCGGCCAGGTCCGCGCCGTGGTCCGGAGCGTGCGGGTCGGCGTGCTCGAGGACGCCGTGCACCAGTGAGCCGAAGTCGGCCCCGACCGGCAGATCGGCCATCGGCGACGGCGTGCCGAGCCCGACCTCGGCCGGGGGCCCGGCCACGGGCAGTGCCGGCTCGTCGTCGAGCGGGCTCTGCTCGGGCTCGCTGCCGACCGCGGGCGTCGCGACCGGCTCGACCCGGGTCAGTGACGAGTACGACGTGCGGCGCCAGGCAGTGTCGACGGACCGATCGAAGCTCCGCACCCCCAGCCCCGCCGTGGTCGGGGTCGGGACGTCGTCCCCCAGCGCCGCCGGCACCGCCGGCTCCGGGGTGGGACCACCCGCGGCGTGCCACTGCTCGAACACGCCGGCCGCGTCGTCGTCGGTCCGGTTGTCGAAGGTGGCCGGCACCTCGGCGGTGCCCGGACGGCGTCCCTGAAGCATCCGGTGGAGCGGCGAGGCCGGGGTGTTGCGGGTGGGCGCCCACCAGACGACGACCTGTGACTGGGCGCGGGTGAGAGCGACGTAGAGCAGGCGCAGCCACTCCCCCGCCTCCTCGCGCCCCCAGCGGTCGACGTGATCGGCCCAGTCGTCGCCGCCACCACCGCCGACGTCGAGGCAGCGTCGTCCGCCGCCGTCGTGGAACAGCGGGGTCGACGGCTTCGGCACGTTGCGGTCGGCGAGCGCGGGGAGGTAGACCACGGGGTACTGGAGGCCCTTGCTCGCGTGGATCGTGACCAGCTGCACCGCGGCGGCGTCGGAGTCCAGCCGCCGGGTGCGTTCGGTGCCACGACCGGAGTGACCCTCGGCGACCTGGCGGCGCAGCCAGGCCAGCATCGCCGGGACCCCGAGCCGCCCGGAGAGCCCGATCTCGTGCAGCGCCTCCCCGATGTGCCGCAGGTCGGTGAGGTGGCGCTCGCCGCCCACCTCGCCCAGCACCCGACTGGCCAGGCCCGCCGCGGTGGCGGCCTCCAGCACCGCCGCGATGCCCCGGGTCGCATAGACCTCGGCCCAGGCACGCAGCCGCTCGGCGACCTCCTCGGTGAGCCGCTCGCCGTCGGCGTCGAGCCGGGTCGCGGTGTGACCGAGGAACCGGGTGAGCGCGGCCGAACGGACCCGGGCGCTGCGGTGGGGCTGCTCGAGGCCTTCGAGGAGCTGCAACCACTCACCGGCCGCCGGCGTGGCGAAGACACTGCCGCCACCCGCGATCACCGCCGGCACCCCGACGTCCTGGAGCGCGGCCTGCACCCGGGCGAGGTCGGCATGGCGGTAGCTGATCACCGCAACATCACGCGGCTCGAGCGGCCGCTCCCCATAGGTGGCCCCCGACGCGAGCAAGGTGCGTACGTCGTGGGCGAGGTCCTGGGCGATCAGCGGCCGCACCTGTCCGACGGTCAGCGGCGCCGAGCCTGCCCGTCCGAACTGGTCGCGGCGCACCACCCTCAGCCGGAAGGGCGCCGGGTGAGGAACACCCGCGAGCCGGCTGCCCTCGTGGTGGGCGGTCACGTCGTGCACCACGATCCGGTCGTCGCCGAGCGCCGCACCCCGCAGCACGGTCTGGAACGCCTCCAGCAGCGGCGCGTCGCTGCGCCAGTTGACCCCCAGGGTCTGCTGGGTGACGGCGGTGTCGGCGGCCTCGAGATAGGTCACGACATCACCACCGCGGAACGCGTAGATCGCCTGCTTGGGATCGCCGATGAGCACCATGGTGGCGTGGCCGTTGAAGGCTCGGTCGAGCACCTGCCACTGCACCGGATCGGTGTCCTGGAACTCGTCGACGAGCACGATCTGCCAGCGCTGACGCATTCGCGCGCGGGCCGGAGCATCGGGATCCTCGAGAGCGTCGGCGAGCTGGCTGAGCAGGTCGTCGTAGGAGAGGATCCCGAGTCGGCGTTTGCGCCGGTCGAGCTCGGTGCGGACCGTCTGGGCGAAGGCGACCCGGCGACCGTGCGGTGTCGCGGGGTCGGCGGCCGCGGGCTCGAGCCACGCCTGCGGGTCACCGACCGCAGCGCGCGCGATCGACATCGCCTCGGCGTGGCTGAACGCGGGTCCGGCGTCGTCGAAGGCGAAGGCTCGCAGGTAGAGGTCGGAGACGACCTCGGCCAGCAGGTCGTCGAGGTCCTCGACGAGCCGGGCGCGCGCGTCGGTGTCGCCGGCGACGCCGAGGGAGCCGAGCACCAGCGAGCAGAACTGGTGGGTGGTGGCGATCGTCGCGGCGTCGAAGGACGCCAGGGCCGCGACGATGCGGAGGTGCCGCTCACGCCGGGTCCGGGCGTCGCCCGCTCGGAGCAGGTCGAGCAACGCGGAGCCGGGCCCCTCGGGGGGCGGCACGTCCCCGGCGAGCGCGCGTTCCGCCTCCACGAGCTGGGTGCGCACGCGTTCCCGCAGCTCCTGGCTGGCGGCGCGGCCGAAGGTGACGATCAGCATCTGGTCGAGGGTGGCGACGCCCTCGGCGACGTAGCGGGCGACCAGCGCGCCGATGGTCCAGGTCTTGCCGGTGCCGGCGCTGGCCTCCAGGACGGTGGTCCCGGTGGGCAACGGACCCGCGATGTCGAAGGGCTCGATCACAGCATCCCCACCCGCTCCACACCGGTGAGCAACGGCTCCCAGAGCCGCCAGGCGTACGTCGCCAGGCCGTCGTCGAGCAGCCGCTCGAGCGGCGCGTGCTCACCGTAGACACGCACGTGGGCGGTGTCGGCGTCCTCGCCGGGGATCCCGGTCGGGCTGTTGCGATCGGTCTCCCACGCCCGTCGGGCGGCCGCGACCGGCTCGAAGGGCGCACCAGCCAGCTCCTTGACGCGAGCCTCCGCGAAGGCGCACCCGGTCTGGATCGGGACCGGCAGCGGTCGGGTCATCCCCAGGTCGCGCAGCGCCACCAGGTCGCGCAGCCAGTCGACGGCGCGGTGGTCGAGCGGGCCGGCCAGCGCCCGCTGCGGCCCGGCCCGGCCCCAGCCCACGGCGTGGGAGGTGACGTGGAGGTCGGGGTGGCCGGCGCTGACCGCGAGCAGGTCGACCCAGGCGAGCAGCCGCTGTCGGGGCTTGAGCCGGGAGTAGCCCAAGGAGATCAGCCGCGTGCCGAACAGACCCGAGACGGTGCCGGTGAGCCGGCGACCGTCGCCGAGGTCGATGTCGACGTCGAGGCTCCGCGGACCTCCCTCACGCAGCGACACGGTGCTGGCGTGGAGCTCCTGCGCCTTCTGGGCGACCTGGGCCAGGGCCCGGGTGCCGAGCCCGCCGGGCGGCAGGGTCCCGCTGAGCTGCTCGGCAGTGAGCACCGAGACGGCGTCCTGGCCGGCGAGGACCTCGCGGAGCAACCGGTCGCCGATGCCCCACTGCTCCAACGCGTCGAGGTCGACGGGGATCGCGTCACCGACCTCGTCGCCGGTCAGCGGCAGGGAGACGTCGAGACGGCTCTTCAGGAAGGACCGGACCGGTCGGACCAGGAAGTCACGCAGGTCGGCCAGGTTGACGTCCGTGACGTCACGTGGCGGCAACGGGTCGCTCAGGAACGGCTCGGGTGGCCGGGGCTCGGCGGTGGCGGCCCGGGCACCCGCGAGCGCCACCGCGTCGAAGCTGAACGGTCGATCCCCGACCAGCACTCCCGGGAGCAGGTTGCGCGGGTCGTAGGGCTGGAGCGGATGCTCCACCAGGAGCCCGGCCGACGTCGCTGCGGTGCGGTCGGCGGCGTCGAGGATCTCGCCGAGCGGAACCGCCGGGGGACGGGTGGCGCCGGTGTGCTCGTTGGCGCCGGTGTAGGTGATGACGAGGGTCTCGGTCGCGGCCAGCACCGCGTCGAGGAGCAGCTGCCGGTCCTCGCTACGGGCATCGCGCTCGCCGGTGAGGGGCCGGCGCAGCAGCGCGTCGTCACCGTCGACGGCGGCGGACCGCGGGAAGACGCCGTCGTCGAGACCCACCAGGCAGACCACGCGGTGGGGCACGGACCGCATCGGCACCATGGTGCACACGGTGAGGGTGCCGGTGCGGAAGTTCGCGCGGGTGGGCCGGCCCCCGAGCCGGGACTCGAGCAGTGCCCGGACGTCGGGGAGTCGCAACGCCACCCCGCCGTCGGCGGCGGAGTCGAGCGCCAGCGCCAGCTCCCGCTCGAACTGCGGCTGCTGCCACGGGTGGTCGGGGTCGCCCTCCGCCAGGCCGGCCACGCCCTCGCGCAGCGCACTCACCCAGGTCGTCAGCGGCCCGGCCTCCGCCAGGGCGGTGACACACCGCTCGAGCCGGTGGAGCAGCTCGGCGAGCCGGCCGAGCAGGTCCAGGTCGCCGCTGCCGACGTCGTCGACCGGCAGCCCACGGCCGACGTGGTGGTGGTCATCGCCACTCATCGCCGCCCCGAGGAGCAGCCGGTCCAACCCCGCCCGCCAGGTGTTGTGCGCGAACCGGTCCATCGCGAACGTCGCCCGGTGGGCGGCGTCGAGCCCCCAGCGGATTCCGGCCTCGCCCACCCAGTCGGTGAGCCGGGCAAGGTCGTCGTCGTCGAGGTCGAAGCGGCGGCGTACGACGTCGGTGGCGGCGAGGTCGAGCACCTCGCTGGCGGTGACCCGGCCACCGGCGAGCTCGACCAGACGCGCTGCGAACGCCAGCAGCGGGTTGGTGCTGGCGAGAGCGCGGTCGGCGAGCCGCACCCGGAGCCGGTGGGCGGGGTGGCCGCCCTCGACCACGCCCTCGAGCCCGAAGCCGGCCGCGATCAGCGGGGCATAGGTCTCGATGTCGGGACACATGACGAGGATGTCGCGCGGTTCGAGCGTCGGGTCGTCGTCGAGCAGTCCGACCAGCACCTCGCGCGAGCACGTCGACCTGACGGGAGGCGCCGTGGCAGGCGTGCACCTGGAGGCTGCGGTCGTCGGGGGCCGGCTGACGGCTTGCTCTCAGCGGAGCGTCGGGCACCCGGTTGGCGCGCAGGTCCGACTGGAGCCAGCCGAGCCGGGTGGCCGGATCGGTGACGTCGGTCCGCCCCGGCGCGTCGACACCCACGCCGTCGAGGACCCGGCTCAGCTCCCGGCTGTCGCGACCGAGCGAGGCGAGCAGGGGGTGGTGGACGTGCGACACGGACGGGTCGTCGTCGCGGGCCATCACCGAGCCGGTGCCGCGGAGCTCGTCCCACAGCGCCGGCGAGGGCTGGGGCAGCCAGAGGTGGACGTCGCGCTGCTCCCCCAGCGCGGCGAGCAGCTCGACCTCGGTGGCCGGGAGCCGGGTGTGTCCGAAGAGCGAGAGCCGGTCGGGGAGGTCGAGCCCGGGTTCGCCCCGGCGCAACCGGGCGACCGTCTCCGCGTGGCGCACGTCAGGCGGCGGCTCGCCGACGTGGTCGAGCAGCCGGCGCCACAGCTCGGGCTGCCAGCGGAGGTCGTCGTCGAGCTCGCGCCCGGCGCCGTCCGTGTCGCGCCCTGCGCGCCAGTCGACGATGAGGCTCGGGCGCTGCACGGCGTACGACGCGAGGATCCCGGCCAGCCGCCGCGCCACGGACCAGCGGCGGGCGCGGCGCAGGTCACCTTCGTCGCCGGCGACACCGTGACCGAGGTGACGGGCGAGGGTGGCCGCCCACGGTTCGTCGAGCGAGGCGTCGAGCACCTCGAGCAGCGGCCAGACGAGCCGGTCCGGATCCCAGACGTCGTCACGCCCGCGATCGAGCAGCAGGGAGACCAGGGAACGCGGGCTCAGGAACCGGACCCCGGCACAGACGCCGTCGCCACCCTGGGGCCCCGCGCCGAGGCGGTGGGACAGTCGCTGGGACAACCAGCGCTCGACACCGCGGGCGGGCACCGCGACCACGTCCGTGGCGAAGGGGTCGGGCAGGGGCGAGGAGAGCAGGTCACCGAGCTGGTCGGCCAGGAGGTCGGCGCGGGGGGCTCGATGGATCTGCAGGCTCACCCGAGCGTCCTCCTTCTCCTCACGAGTCCGCCAGAACAGGCAGCGGCGGGCCCCAACCTAGGGCCCGCCGCTGACACTCTCCACTGTCGATGTTCTACGTGAAGATGCTGACCCCTCCGGGGCCGACGAGCAGCCCGACGATGATCAGCACGATGCCCATGAGCACTCCACCGCGGATCAGCGTCACAATGCCGCTGACCACGAGAATGACCGCAAGGATCCACAGGATGAATGCCATCGAAGATTCCTCCCTCTAGTCGACCGCGCGGGTGGCGGCCGAACTACCAACCTCCCACCGCCATCGGTTCCCGTCCAACACCCGATCAGGTGAAGCCACCATCGCCACCCTGTCCCCCCGCGCCCGCGAACTTGTACGGTGCGGAGATCACCAGCCTCGGCCGCGGTGGCCGACGACCGAAGGGCGGACTGACATGGCGGACGTCGACGCAGACCTGGATGCGGCCGGACTGACCAACGAGGCGGTGCGTGAGTACGTCCGCCACTGGGCCGAGGTCACCGGTGCGGATCGGATCGAGGTCGTCAGCGCCGCCGATGACGCCCGGTTGGTCCAGGAGGCACTCGCGGCCGGCGAGATCCAGCCCGCCGGCGAGGGCCGCTACTACTCCCGCAGCTACTACAAGGACACCGCCCGCTCCGAGGAGCGCACCATCGTCGCCACCAGCAAGGAGTCGGACCGGGGTGTCTACAACAACTGGCGCCCGTCGTCGGAGATGAAGCCCCTGCTCGAGGAGCGGATGCGCGGCCAGCTGGCCGGGAAGACGATGTACGTCATCCCCTACCTGATGTCGCCGCCGGGCTCGCCGCTCGAGCGGTACGCCGCGGGCGTGGAGCTGACCGACAACCGCACCGTCGTGCTCCACATGATCCGGATGGCCCGGGTCGGCATCGACCTGATCAACAACCTCACCGAGCCCGACATGTTCGTGCGCGCGGTCCACGTGACCGGAGACCTGGAGAACCTCGGCCAGGGCACGCCGGAGGACCAACGGATGTTCGTCACCGTCGCCGACGAGCGGACCATCCTCCACTTCGGCTCGTCGTACGGCGGCAACGCGCTGCTCGGCAAGATCGCGCACGGCCTGCGCCAGGCCGCCTACGACGGCTGGGCCTCACGCGACTTCCTCTCCGAGCAGTTCATGCTGATCGGGATCCATGACAAGGAGACCGGTCGCGACTACCACGTCTGTGGGGGCTTCCCGAGCGCCTCGGGCAAGACCAACCTGGCGATGATGCTGGCGCCCGACGCCCTCGGCGACCGCTACTACGTCTCGTTCTACGGCGACGACATCGCCTGGCTCTGGGTCAACCCCGAGGACGGCCGGCTCTACGGCATGAACCCCGAGTTCGGGGTCTTCGGCGTCGCCAAGGACACCAACGAGGCCACCAACCCGACCGCGGTGAAGTCGATCGACGAGGGCACCCACGTCGTGTTCACGAATGTCGCCTGGAACGAGGACACCCATGAGGTGTGGTGGGAGGGCAAGACCAAGAACCCACCCTCCGACGTCACCGGCTGGCACGACTGGAAGGGCGAACTGATCTCGGACCGCTCCACGCGTGACGACTCCCCGTGGGCCCACCCCAACAGCCGGTTCACCACCACGCTGGCCAACGTGCCGAACATCGCCGAGGACTTCGAGCGACCCGACGGCGTCCCGATCGACGCCATCATCTTCGGCGGCCGGACCCGTGACCGGGAGCCGCTGATCCGCGCGATCACCGACCTCGCCGAGGGCGTCTACGACGGCCTCACCCTGGGAGCCGAGGCGACCGCGGCCGCCGACGGCAAGGAAGGTCAGCTGCGCTACGACCCGATGTCGATGCGGCCCTTCATGTCGTACGCCGAAGGCGACTACGCAGCCCACTGGTTGCGCATCGTGGGGGCCGCCACCGAGCAGCCGATCTTCGCCCACGTGAACTGGTTCCAGAAGGACCCCGAGGACGGCCACTTCCTGTGGCCCGGCTACCGCGACAACCTGCGGCCGCTGCTGTGGCTGCTGCGGCTCAAGGCCGGCGAGGTGTCCGGGCGAGCGACCCCCGTCGGCATCCTGCCCACCACCGACGAGCTCGAGCTCGAGGGCTGCACCGTCGATCCGGGCGAGCTCGCGACGCTGCTCGACATCGACGTCGCCCGCTGGCGCGAGGAGATGGGGTTCCGCGAGGAGCACCTCCGCGCCTTCCACAACCTCCCCGAGGAGATCTGGGAGGCCCACCGCCGGGTGGCCGCCGCCCTCGACGCCGCCGACTGAAGGTCGAGTCGCCACAAAATCCGGTCGAGTCGCCACAAAATCGGGTTCAGTCGCCAGTTCCTTCCCGAATACTTGGCAACTCGACGCGATTTCCTGGCGACTCAACCTGTGGGGGTCAGGGGAGCAGGGGGGTCAGCCGCACCATGGCGATCGAGCCCAGCAGCGGGCCGATGCCGAGCATCGCCACCGCGGCCGGCCAGCCCACGGCCCCGGCCACCACCGGCACGAGCTGGATGGTGACCACGGTCAGCAGGAAGCCGAGTGCGGTCTGCAGGGTCAGCGCGGTGCCGACGTACCGGGGATCGACGACGGTGCCCAGGCAGGCCGAGAACATCGCGGAGTCGGCGATCACGGCGGCGCCCCAGACCATCAGCAGCGGCACCAGCACCCAGGCCGGTCCGCCGAAGGCGAGCGCCGCGAGGAAGCAGCAGCTGCCGCTGACGACCATGGCCCCGGCCGCAGCCCGGGCGCGGCCGATCCGATCGCCGACGACCCCGGCCGCCACGCAGCCGAGCAGGCCGCACACCCCCAGCGCGAGGAAGATGATCAAGCCGACGGTGCTCCGCTCGGGGGACGGTCCGCGTTCGGCGAGACTCGCCGTCAGGAACGCCGGCGCCCACGCCCACAGCGCGTAGAGCTCCCACATGTGGCCGAGGTAGCCGAGGTTGGCCAACCGCGGCGCCCGGTCCCGCCAGAAGTCCAGCACGACACCGGGACGGAACGCGTCGGAGCGGGTCACCAGCGGCCCCACCACGATCCAGCGCTGCAACAGCACGGCGACCAGGGCCAGGCAGGCGGTGACCACGAGCGCGGTCCGCCAGGCGGATCCCAGCGAGCCGGAGATCAGCTGCGGCAGGATGCTGCCGAGGGTCAGCGAGCCGACCATGACGGCGACCGCGAGACCGCGCCGGTCGGCGAACCAGCTGACGACCAGCTTCATGCCGACCGGGTAGACCAGGGCCAGTGCCATGCCGGTGATGACGCGCAGCGCCACGGCGGCGACCACGCCGTCCACCAGGGTCGCGGTCGCGAACGTCGCCGCCGCGGCCACCCCGGCGCCGAGCCCCATCAGCCGTGGCGGGTGGAAACGGTCGGGCAGGTTGGTGACCGCCGAGGCCAGCGCTCCGACCACGAACCCGAGTTGTACGCCGATGGTCAGCAGCGCCTCGCCCACCCCGCCGATCGCCCACTCCTCACGCAGCGCCGGTGCGGCCGCCGAGGCCGCGAACCACGTGGTCAGGGCCAGCACCTGCACCGCGGAGATCAGGGCGAGCTGCCGTACGGCGACGGGACCGTCCGGCGGCGCCCGGGTCCCGACCGCGGGATCGCTCATGGTCGGCGTGGTTCCAGGCGAACCAGCTGCGTCACGTGCTCCGGTGTCAGCTGGTCGAGCGAGTTGACGCCCAGCAGCCGCATGGTGCGCTCGACCTGCCCGCCCAGGATGTCGATGACCCGGTCGACACCCTCGCGACCACCCGCCATCAGCCCGTAGAGGTACGCACGGCCGACGAAGGTGAAGTGAGCACCGTGGGCGATCGCGGCGACGATGTCCTGCCCGGACATGATGCCGGTGTCGAGATGCACCTCGAGGTCCTGACCGACGGCGTCGACCACCTCGGGCAGCAGGTGGAACGGGACCGGCGCGCGATCCAGCTGACGTCCACCGTGGTTGGACAGCAGCACCGCGTCCACGCCGACGTCGCGGATGCGCCGCGCGTCATCGACGGTCTGCACGCCCTTGACCACGACCTTGCCCGGCCACTGGTCGCGGATCCAGGCCAGGTCGTCGTAGGTGACGGTCGGGTCGAACATGGTGTCCAGGAGCTCGGCCACGGTGCCTGACCATGAGTCCAGCGAGGCGAAGGCCAGTGGTTCGGTGGTCAGGAAGTTGAACCACCACGCCGGTCGCGGGATGGCGTTGGCCACGGTCCGCGGGCTCAGGGTCGGTGGGATCGTCATGCCGTTGCGGACGTCGCGCAGCCGAGCGCCGGCCACCGGCACGTCGACCGTCACCAGCAAGGTGTCGAAGCCGGCGTCCCGGGCCCGGTCCACCAGCGCCATCGAGCGGTCGCGGTCCTTCCACATGTAGAGCTGGAACCAGTTGCGCCCGTCGGGTGCGGCCGCGGCGACCTCTTCGATCGACGTGGTGCCCATCGTCGAGAGCGAGAACGGGATGCCGGCGGCGGCCGCGGCGGTCGCCCCGGCGATCTCGCCCTCTGCCTGCATCATCCTGGTGAATCCGGTCGGGGCGATGCCGAACGGGAGGCTGACCCGCTGGCCGAGCACCACCCGCGAGGTGTCGACCTCGGAGACATCGCGCAGGATCGCGGGACGGAACTCGATGTCGCCGAACGCCTCCCGAGCCCGAGCGAGCGACACCTCGCCGTCGGCGGCCCCATCGGTGTAGTCGAAGGCGGCGCGCGGCGTACGCCGCTTGGCGATCCGCCGCAGGTCCTCGACCGTCAGCGCCTTCGCCAACCGCCGCTCCCGGGCCGACCACGTCGGCTCCTTGAACCGGAGCAGCGGGGCGAGGTCGCGCCGTCGAGGCAGTTGCCGCTTCATGCGATCACTCCATCACACTCCGGGGAGCGCTCAGCCGCGCAGCCGCGGCGGGATCGGGTCGGGCGGCTGGGGCGGGCCGACGCCCTCGTGGGCCCGCGAGCGCACCGCCTGCTTGATCTGGGTGAGGTTGTTGCGCAGCAGGTCGCTGATCAGTTCGTCGGTGCGGGGGTCGTCCAACATCTCGATCAGCACCCGCAGCGTGGTCTCGGTGACCTCGCCGACGACCGCGTCGTAGCCGGGCAGCCGACCGATCAGCCGGGCATTCGGATCCGCGCGGACCTTCTCGGCGACCAGGGCCTTGAGCTCGTCGTGGTTCTCCTTGAGGGCGTCGGAGATGTTGCGCGTGTAGTGGCCGGTCTGGATGACGGCGGCGACCTCGTCGAGCACCACGATCGTGAGGGGCCGCTTGACCAGCATCAGCGCCCGCTCCGCGAGTGTCGAGGCGCGGGCCACCACGGTGGGGCGTCGCATCCCCATCCGGACCAGCAGCCCACCGACGAGTGCGGCGCCGACCGAGATCGCGAAGATCACGGCAAGGACGAGGAGCAGGACCTGGAGGGTGCTCAGCCCCTCGAGCCAGTCGGACATGTCGCCCATCCTCCACGACAAGCACGCCGAAATCGGCGACGGCGGCCACGATCAGTGATCGTGGCCGCCGTCGGCGGAGATGCGGGTGTGGCTCAGACGCCGCGAACGTTGTCGGCCTGGGGACCCTTGGGACCCTGGGTCACGTCGAACTCGACACGCTGGTTCTCGGCCAGCGACTTGAAGCCGGTGCCCTGGATGGCGGTGTGGTGGACGAAAACGTCCGCGCCGCCGTCGTCCTGGGCGATGAAACCAAAGCCCTTGTCGTCGTTGAACCACTTCACGGTGCCCTGCGTCATGTCAATCCTTAACTCGGTGAATCCACACGATGAACACTGTGCCCATCGTGGAGCTGAACCATCTGCACTGCGCGGTGATGTCCAGCTAGAACCGAAGACCATGAAACGCGTGGAACAGGTGACGGCACCCGAGGGCGCCGAGAGGTTGGACCCCTTCAACACCAGAAGCGTACCGCGCCACGCCAGAAGTCCGCCATCGGCGCGACATCCGGCCCCTTCGGACGCGCCGCTACTCCGTGAGGGACGTGTCGGGCTGGAAGGCGACCCAGGCGAACCAGAAGGTGTCCAGGTGCCGCTGGGCGTCGAGCTGGGTGCCCTCGAGCGGGCCGGCGACCGCCTCCCCGAGGATGCTCCACCGGGAACCGGTCTGGTCGTCCACGAACCCGTCGTCCACCCGACGCCACGTCAGGTCGCGACCTTTGACCTGTGTCTTGAACACCGCAACGCTCCCGATGTCCTGCCCCTCGGGGATCTGCTCGGTGTCCAGCGCCGACGACTGGCCCGGCACCTGCCAGACGGTCAGTTCTTCCCCGCCCACCTGGGCTGTCACCACCCCGACGTCGGCCACCTGGTCACGCTGGATCGCGAGTGCCTCGTCACCGATCTGGATACCGATCACGCGCGCCTTGACCGGGAGCCGGTCGTCTGGGCCGTCCGGGAGGGGGACGAGCAGCCCACCGTCGGGTAGGTCGTACCCGACGTAGGGGTTGCTGCCGTAGTCACGGTCGTGCCCGGTGTCCCGGGTGAGCACCTTGGCCTCCGGGTGTGCGGTGCGGAACTGGCTCCAGCCCACGACACCCATCGGGATCGCCTCGAGCTGGGTGCCGGTCAGCGCGCCGACCGACGCCTGGCCGGTCAGCTGCGGCCACAAGGACTGGGTCTGCCTGTCGTACATGACGAGGTTGTCGGCGAACAGGAACCCGGAGGTGCCGAAGTCGAATCGACGTCCGTCGATCTCGCGGAGGAAGGCGACCCCCGAGTTGCACAGGGGGCAGTACGTCACCGTCACCGGCGTCCCCCCGACCGTGTCGTTCACGATCTCGTGCCAGGTCATGATCTGGAGGGGGTAGGCGCGCGTCTCGCCGGCCACGGTGAGCGAGAGCACCGGATCCGTGTCGGAGAGCCAATCGACCTTCTCCGCAGCCTGGAACTTGGGCTGGTCGATGGGTGGGATCCCGTCCGGTGGCGGCCCGCCCGAGATCAGGTGATCGAGGTCGATCAGCGGGTCGGGGAAGGCGTCGTTGTTCGGGTCATCGAGAGCCGACGGCACGTCCTCCCCGGCGTCCGGCGGCGTCGCACCCGCAGGATCAGCCGAGCTCGCGCCACTGGGCCGCGGCGAGTCAGCCGGGTCCGGGTTGAGCGCCGCTACCGCGAGCGCCACCGCCGCGACGCCGCCGACCGCGACGCCGGCGAGCTTCACCCATCGTCGCGACCACAGGCGTTCAGTTGGCTCCATGCGGTCACCCTGACCGGAACTCGACCACTCGTCGGTAAGGGCGCTCACAGAAGCGGCGCCGGGCCGTCAGCACACTGGGCGGATGCGAAGGTTCGTGGTCCTCACCGCTGCGCTGTGTGCCCTGCTGACCGCCTGCGGGACGGACGACGCCGCACCCGCCTCCGGCGACTCCCAGGTGAGCGGGACCGGCCGGATGGCTGACCTCGACTTCGTGGCGACGACGCTCGACGGTTCGGAGCTCGAGCCGAGCAGCCTGGCGGGGAAACCGGCCGTGCTGTGGTTCTGGGCGCCGTGGTGTCCGACCTGTCGCGCTCAGGTCCCCAACCTCTCTGCCCTCGGCGAGCAGTACGACGGCCGGGTCTCGGTCGTCGGTGTCGGCGGCCAGGACGACGGCGCGGCCATCCGGGACGTGGCGGAGCAGATCCCCCACGTCACTCACGTGATCGATGAGCGCGGCGAGGTGTGGCGACACTTCCAGGTCACCGAGCAGTCGTCGTACACCGTGATCAGCGCGGGCGGGGAGATCATCTCCGAGGGGTTCCTCGACGACGGTGCACTCAACGACCTGGTCGCCGGACTCGTCGCCGAGCGACCGTGACGCCGGTCGAGACTCGACAGGGCTGAGAGCATGGACGTCGAAGCGCAGTCGTGCCCGGCCTCGACGAACCCCGAGGCCCTGGCCGGCGGTGCACGCCCGTGGTCACCCGGTCGCAGAGAGGAGGTGGTGGACATCGAACGTGCCGCCGCTGCCAGCCCCGATCAGCCCTGGTGCATGACCGAGGTCGACATCTTCTGCGATCTCGACGAGTCCGAGATGGGCGCGCTCTCCAGCGCCGCCCCGATGAAGACGTACGCCGCGGGGGAGATGGTCTACACGCCGAAGCAGCCGGTGGAGACCCTCTTCATTCTCAAGCAGGGTCGGATCCGCATCTTCCGGGTCTCCCCCGACGGCCGCGCCCTCACCACCGCCATCGTCACGCCGGGCACGATCTTCGGCGAGATGGTCGGCGTCGGCCAGCAGATGCACGACAGCTTCGCCGAGGCTCTCGACGACGTCGTGGTCTGCGTGATGACCAAGGCCGACGTACGCCGGCTCCTCCTGGGCGACCCCCGGATCTCCGCGCGCATCTCCGAGACGCTCGGACGTCGCATCGGCGAGCTCGAGCAGCAGCTCACGGATGCGGTGTTCAAGTCGGTCCCCGAGCGGATCGCCGGAGCGTTGGTCGCACTGACCTCCGCGCAGGCCTCGGGACCGTTCACCCGGGAGGGCCAGGTCAAGCTCACCCACGAGCAACTCGCGGCACTCGCGGCCACCTCCCGGGAAACCACCACCAAGATCCTCGGGGAGTTCGCCGACCAGGGGCTGCTCACGCTGGGGCGGGGCCGGATCACGATCCTCGCCCGGGACCGCCTCCGCGCTCTCGCCGAGGGCTGAGCCTCACGACGGCGGCTGTGGCAACGACACGGAGCCGGCATGACGCGATCGGCTCCAGCCCCAAGAGGCGGGTTCCCCTGACCGGCGCGGCTGGCTAGCCTCGGTCAGAGGAGGCTCGTCTTCTCTACCTCCAGGGAGGCTCACATGTTCGTCCAGATCATTCAGGGCAGGACCTCGCAGTCGCAGGCTCTCGTCGATGCGTTCGACCGGTGGAAGGCGGACCTGTCGTCCGGTGCCACGGGCTGGCTCGGTTCGACCGGCGGAGTCACCGAGGACGGCAGGTTCATCCTGGTCGTTCGTTTCGAGTCCGACGAGGCGGCCATGACCAACAGCGCCCGGCCGGAACAGGGTGCCTGGTGGGCCGATACTGCGCAGCTGCTCGACGGTGAGGCGGTCTTCCGCAACGGCACCGACGTCGCCGTGGACGTGACTGGCGACCCGGACCAGGCCGGCTTTGTCCAGGTGATGCAGGGCCGGGGCAGCGACCCGGAGCGCGCCAAGCAGGTGATGGCTCAGGATGCCGACAAGTGGGCGGAGTTCCGACCCGACGTGATCGGCAGCGTCACGATCGGCCACGACGAGGGTGCCTACACGATGGTCACGTACTTCACCTCCGAAGCCGAGGCACGCGAGGGTGAGCGCAAGGAGCTTCCGCCGGAGCTACAGGCTCAGATGGAGGAGATGAACAAGCTCAGCATCGGGGAGCCAGAGTTCTTCGACCTCGAACGACCGGTCTTCGGCTCGCCGGACTGAGTGGGCGCTGCGGCTCTCGCCGGGGCCGAAAGGAGATCCGCCATTCAGCGGGTGGTCTCTTGGCGCGTCTGACGGGCTGCATGGTGCTCGGGCACGTAGTCGGCGAAGGGGCTTGCCCTGAACCAGTGGGCGAAGCGGCGCTGCAGCGTCGGGACTCCTTCGAATCGCAAGCGGCCCGTTTTGACTGCGTGTGGGTAGGTGAGGCGGCGCAGGTGCAGGTCGACCAGCGTTGAGGAGTCGGTATCGCAGAGCAAGTCTTCCACCAGGCCGACGCTACGGGTGCACAGCTCTGGCTGAGGTCGGCGAAGCAACATCCAGTAGTTCTCGGCTGGATGGTCGCTCAGCCGCACTCGAACTGTGGTGGTGCCGGTCGGGAGAGCTGCTACGTCGACGAGCTTGACCGTCGCCCACAGGATGAAGGCCGGGTCGAGGTGACGCGGCTCCACTTCTAGCCATCGGGCACCCCACTGTCCGAGCGCGTCGCATACCGGGCCCAGGGCGCGCCCCATCTCGGTGAGATCGTAGGTCGAGCCGCGACCACTCTCCTTTGAGTTGCGGACCAGGACGCCAGAGCGCTCGAGCAATTGCAGTCGTTGCGTCAGCAGTGCGGGCGGGATCCCCGGGGCGCCCTGCCGGATCTCGCTGAAGGTACGGCATCCGTTGAGCAGGTTGCGCACGATGACCGGGGTCCAGCGTTCAGCGAGCAGCTCCGAGCTGCGGGCAATCGGGCAGAACTGGCCGTAGTCCCTCACCGAACCACTGTCGCGCGCCAACACCCGGGCGGCAACTTCATCTTTTGATGTTGCTCGTCTGCGGGTGGTGCCGCAGGGTGGAAAGACCACGGCGAAGGGAGCGGCACCATGTTGCTGTCAGGTGAAGGGCACGTCGTTCGGCCAGGTGAAGGACGCTCGGTCGACCTCGGCGTGGTGTCCATGCGAGTGCTCGCTGACAGCGAGGAGGTCACGGGCGGGTCTTTCACGCTGGCGGAGTTCAGCGGTGACGGAGCGGGCCCATGGACGGTGCCGCATGTGCATCGCGGGTTCGAGGAGTCGTTCTTCATTCTCGACGGCGCCTTCTCCTTCACCATCGGAGAAGAGATCCACGAAGCTACGGCGGGCATGTACCTACTTGTGCCCCGTGACACGAAGCACGCCATCACCGCGGCAGACGGCGGCGGACGCTTTCTGACCCTGATGGTGCCCGGTGGGCTGGAGAAGATGTTCTTCGAGCTCGGCACCCTGCCGCTGAACGCCATCCGCGACCCGGTCGCGCGCGCAGCCATTTCTGCTCGCTACGACTCCGTCCCTGTCTGACCGCCCATGCGCGGCCTGTTACCTCACACAGCAGACAGCCCGGTCGAGTCCCCGAACAGAGACGACCCTGCCCTGCGTTTCCGCTGGCCAGGGCCATCCACATCTTGCGCGCCTGTAGGGATTCGAACCCCAAACCTTCTGATCCGTAGTCAGATGCTCTATCCGTTGAGCTACAGGCGCCCGTCATCTCGCCGGAGGGCGCAACGACTGGTCGAGGATAGCCGAACGCCCTGGAGGGGCGTGAATCGAGTCGCCGCCTGACCGGTGCGACCCGGATCACAGATCGTAGATCGATCCAATAGGTCCGGATGCCGACCGTCGGTAGCCTCCCCGGCAACCAGTCGCCCGACAACGACGCCGCGCGATGCCAGGCTCCGCTGCGCGAGAGGGACCACCAGGCATGACCGCCACTTCCATCACGAACGCTCCCACCACCCACCAGGGAATCCTCGACTTCGTCGCCGAGGTCTCCGAGCTCACCCAGCCGGACCGCATCCACTGGTGCACCGGCTCCGACGAGGAGTGGGAGGAGCTGACCCGGGCCCTGGAGGCCTCCGGGACCTTCACCCGGCTCAACCCGGCCATCAAGCAGAACTCCTTCCACGCCGCCTCCGACCCCACCGACGTGGCGCGCGTCGAGGACCGCACCTACATCTGCTCGGTCGACGAGAAGGACTGCGGCCCCACCAACAACTGGATGGCGCCGGAGGAGATGAAGGACCTGATGCGCGGGCTGTACGCCGGCTGCATGCGGGGTCGCACCATGTACGTCATCCCGTTCGTCATGGGCCACCTCGAGGCCGAGCAGCCGATGTTCGGCATCGAGCTGACCGACTCGGCGTACGTCACCGCCAGCATGCGGGTCATGGCCCGCATGGGCAGCAACGTGCTGGAGAAGATGACCGAGCTCGGCGCAGAGTTCGTGCCGGCGATCCACTCGGTCGGCATGCCGCTGGCCGACGGCCAGGCGGACGTGTCCTGGCCCTGCAACGACACCAAGTACATCGTGCAGTTCCCCGAGGAGCGCGCGATCTGGTCCTTCGGCTCCGGCTACGGCGGCAACGCGCTGCTCGGCAAGAAGTGCTACGCCCTGCGCATCGCCAGCGTGATGGCGCGCGACGAGGGCTGGCTGGCCGAGCACATGCTGATCCTCAAGCTCACCTCGCCCCAGGGCGTGCGCAAGTACGTCGCCGCGGCGTTCCCGAGCGCCTGCGGCAAGACCAACCTCGCGATGCTCGAGCCGACCATCCCGGGCTGGAAGGTCGAGACCCTGGGCGACGACATCGCCTGGATGCGGATCGGTGAGGACGGCCGGCTGTGGGCGGTCAACCCCGAGTACGGCTTCTTCGGCGTCGCCCCGGGCACCAACGAACACACCAACCCCAACGCCATGAAGACCATCAACAAGGGCAACTCGGTCTTCACCAACGTGGCACTCACCGAGGACGGCGACGTCTGGTGGGAGGGTCTGGAGAACCCGCCGGCGCGGGCGACGTCCTGGAAGGGCGAGCCCTGGACCCCGGACAGCGACGAGCTCTCCAGCCACGCCAACAGCCGCTACTGCACCCCGATCAAGCAGTGCGACATCCTCGCGGCCGAGTACGACGACCCGCGCGGTGTCCCGATCGACGCGATCCTCTTCGGCGGCCGTCGCAAGACCACCGTGCCGCTGGTGTTCGAGGCCCGCGACTGGACCCACGGCACCTTCCTGGGCGCCACCCTCTCCAGCGAGACGACCGCCGCCGCGGTCGGCGCGGTGGGCGTCGTCCGCCGCGACCCGATGGCGATGCTGCCGTTCATCGGCTACAACGCCGGTGACTACTTCAACCACTGGATCTCCATCGGCAAGGACAACGACGCCTCGTTGCTCCCGCGGATCTTCTACGTCAACTGGTTCCGTCGCGACGAGCAAGGCGACTTCCTGTGGCCCGGGTTCGGCGAGAACAGCCGGGTCCTGAAGTGGGTCGTGGAGCGCATCGACGGGCAGGCCTCCGCCGTCGAGACGCCGGTCGGCCACGTCCCCTCTCCGGGTGCCCTCGACACCACCGGGCTCGACGTCAGCGAGGAGCAGCTCGCGGCCGCCCTCCGCGTCGACGCCGAGGAGTGGCGCGCCGAGATCCCGCAGATCCAGGAGTGGTTCGAGAAGTTCGGCGACGACCTGCCGGCCGTGCTGTGGACCGAGCTCGACGGTCTGAAGGCCCGACTCGGCCTCTAGGGACCCGTCGGTGTGGCCCCGTTCCGTGCCGGGACGGGGCCACCCGTGTCTCGGGGTGTGGGATTCTGTGACCCGGGCGGGGGAGGAAGGGGAGTGAGGTGGCAGAGCTGGAGCCCGAGGACCGCGCGCTGTTCGAGTCGGTGGCGACGCCGTTGTACGAGGAGATCGTCGCCTCCGGAGGAATCGACCACCACGATTCCCGCATCTCCGCGCGGGGCGAGGCCCGCGCGGCTTTCGAGCTGCTGATCGAGCTCGGTCTGCTCACCCATGAGCCGCTGACGTCGCGCTACGTGGCCATCGATCCCTCCACGGTCCAGTCGCGGATCGTGGCCCCGCTGAGCCTCGAGGGGGCGCGGCTGCTCGACGAGTCGTCGAGCTGGGCCAACGCCTTCGCGCCCCTCGCCCAGGCCTGGCGCCGGGCTCCGGACACCAGCACCGGCCCCTTCACGGTCCTCCACGGCAGCGCGATCGCCCCGTTCATCGCCGGCCTGGTGGCCGAGTGCGAGGAGGAGATGCTGACCGCACAGCCCCAGACCGGCCGCGATCCGGAGACGCTGGCGGCCGCCGCTCAGCGCGACTCCGCGATGCTCGAGCGTGGCACCCGGATGCGCACCCTCTACCAGCACAGCGCCCGCCGCAGCTCGATCACCCACCAGTACGTCGCAGCCGTGACGTCCCGTGGCGCGGAGGTGCGGACCCTCGACGAGTTCTTCAACCGGATGATCGTCTTCGACCGCCGGGTGGTCGTCATCCCGGGCAAGCAGGAGGACCTGACGACCGCGATCGCCATCCGGGAGGGGTCGGTCGTGGACTACCTCGTCGATGTCTTCGAGCGGGCCTGGGAACGCGGCCGCCCCTTTGCCAACCGGGAGACCGGGATGTTGCGGGACATCGCCGTCGAGCAGCGGGCGATGACGATCCGGATGCTGATCGAAGGGCACGCGGACCCGGCCAGCGCGAAGCGCTTGGGGGTCAGCCCCCGCACCTACGCCGGTTACGTCGCCGACCTCAAGCAGGAGTACGAGGCGGAGACCCGCTTCCAGCTCGGATACGAGATGGGGCAGCGCGGGATCTCGGGCCGAGAGCGGACCACGGAGACCGACGGGAAGAACGCTGCGCGAGGGCAGTGACCTGGTGGTCACTGCCCTCGCGGGTTGAGACGGGCCGGGGGACGGCACTGGGACCGCTGGGGGTTGGTGCAGGGGGTGTGCGCGGTCCCCGTCTCAAGTATTCAGCTGTGGCCGGTGCCCACCAGTCGGTCAGGGCCGGGCGATGATGCACCCGCCGCAACCCCAACTGCTGTCCTTGGCTTCGGCCGGGCTCCCGAGAAGACCGATGCCCATCACTGTCGCCGCGGCGAGAATGGCGAACTTCTGAACGATCCTCATATGTGTCTCCGTTACCTGTGTGACTCGCTGCCGCCCTGCGTCGGGGCCGGTACTGAGCCAGTGTCCGCGTCACCCGGACCGATCAACACCATTTGCTTGGATCAGATACTTGCATTGCAGACTTGTGCAGTCCACGCACGTCTGCGCATCGTCGGCTTCCCTCCGGTGGATTCCGGAGGAGAGCCGACGAACGGTGGCGGAGGCGGAGGGATTTGAACCCTCGATGGGGTTGTAGCCCCAAACCCGCTTAGCAGGCGGGCGCCATAGACCGGACTAGGCGACGCCTCCCCGACGTTCTCGCCGACACGGCCGGCGAGAACGACGCGGTCAGGTTACAAGGCTGGAGCCGAGCCCGCCGAATCGGGTGGTCACAGCGGGCGCAGCCCTTGCCCGTGGGTCAGATGCGCGCGGATCTCCGCCACCAGGGTCCGGCGTTCGGCGGCGATCGCGTCCACCGGAAGAGTCGTGGTGCGCCCGTCGCGCAGGCGCAGCACCACGCAGTCGACGCCGCCGGGACTCGCGGCCACGGCCTGGGTCACGTCACGCCACGCAGCGCTCGAGACACCCACACCGCGGACCCAGCGGACGCGATAGCCCGCGTCGTCCACGCTGAGCACGGGCCGCCGCCGCGTGAGGACCGCGAGCCCTCCGGTGAGCGACAGCGCCGAGACCGCGACGAGGAGAACGATCCAGGCCGGTCCCGCGAATGCCGCCGTCAGCAGGGTCGCCACGAGGAGCAGGGCCGCCGACACGACCAGAGCCAGGCCCACCAGCCGTGCCGCGAGGGACGGGGCAAGCCGGTATCCGGACGACATGATGAGGATTGTCCCGGACCCCCCGCTGAGGACGGTTTCCGGGGGTTGTCGAGCGCCGGTCCTCGGGGCGACACTCGAACTCCTGCCGGACCCACGAGCATTCCGGAGGCGCCATGACCGCCGCGATGACACACCACGTCCACGTCCGCCCGTTCGGGCCGGACTCGCACGAACCGGGCGCGGCCGAGAACTGGCGGTGGCAGGCCCGTCGGCTGCTCGCCGAGCAGCGCGACCTGCTGCTCACCCACCCCGCCGCGGCGTACGACGGGTGGCTGGCCGCCCGCGGCGACGGCATGCTGCGCGAGCGGGACTCCCTGCTGACCCGCCTCGCCGCGATGGGCCCTCGGGTGTTGCACGACCCCGCCATCGAGGACGTCCGGGTCGCCCTGTGGCGGCTGCTCGTCGACGTCGAGCATCATCTGCAGCGGCGTCGCGACCTGGTCTGGGACGAGGTCGAGCTGGAGTTGGGCGGCTCGGAGTAACGGGCCCGCGCTCGCGCGGGCCGGGGCTCAGCAGAGGGGGCGGGATTCGAACCCGCGGTAGGTCTCCCTACGACCGCTTTCAAGGCGGTTCCGATCGGCCGCTCCGGCACCCCTCCGTGCCCGTCCGTGGGGACGGCACGGGGGAAGTCTACGTAGGTGGGCCCGGGATCGCTCAGCCGGCGATCGACAACAGCACGTCGCCCTCCTGGACGACATCGCCGGACGTGACGAAGACGCCGCTGACGGTGCCGGCGTGCTCGGAGATGACCGGGATCTCCATCTTCATCGACTCCAGCAAGATGACCGTGTCGCCGACCGCGACCTGGTCCCCGGTGGCCACGTCGACGCTCATCACGTTGGCGACCATCTCCGCAATGATCTCGGTCTCCTGCTCTCGGGCCATGGCGCCGACGCTAGCCGTTACCGGTGCGTACGGCGCCCTCGGGGCGCGCCACCCGGTGACCTGATCACAGCAACGCCTCGATCCGGGCCGGCTCCGGCCGGATCGCGGCCGCCTCCTCGGCCCGCCGCGCGCCACGCCCTCGTTGGCCGGTGATCCGCAGGTCGGCGCGGATCAGCACGAACCCGATCAGCAGGCCCAGCACGAGTCCGTAGCCGATGGCGAGCGTGGCCTCCAGCCGCGCCACGCTGGGGTCGATGAGCGCCTGCGCGATCGGCGCGGTCGCGCCCACGCCGAACGCGCACACCCACCACCCCTGGCGCCGCCGCGCGCGCATGTGGGTGCCCCACATCAGAGCGGGGACGCCCAGGACGGCGAGGATCGGCCGCGGCGAGGCCCCGATCGTCTCCCGCAGCCACCCCGAAGCGTCGGTGAGCCACTCGACCAGGACGGGTGTGCCGTAGCGCGTCAGCAGCTCGGCGTAGGCGAGCGTGATCCCCAGCACCAGGGCACCGACGACCACGATGAAGATGCCGCGTCGGCCCAGGCCGTGGAAGCCGGCACCGAGTCGGTAGACCATGATGAACGCGCCGGTGAGAGCCAGACCGAACGTGACGTAGTCGAACCGGACCACGTCGAGGGTGGGCTCCAGCCCGACCGTGGCCAGCGCCCCGAGCCCCGCGACCAGGGCCGCCACCAGGACCTCGCGGATCGCGTGTCGGAGCCTGACCGCCGGGACGGTCACGACGACCGCGAGCACGGCCGACGCCACGCACACCATCACCGCGGCGCCGTTGCGCAGCACCTCGCGGTCCGCCCACAGCACCAGCGTCCCGACCACCGCGGTCAGCAGCGAGAACACCACCGGCCTGCCACCGGTCCGGGCCGCCAGCGCCCAGACGTACGTCGTGGCCACCATCACCGCGCCGATCTGCGGCAACCACGGGGACGTCAGGTCGACCGGCCGCAGTCCCACCGGCAGGTCGAGGCGGTCCGTCGGGAGCAAGTCCTCCCCGAAGATGCCGACCACGAGCAGGGCGGCAGCGGCCAGGGTGAGCAGCACCCAGAGTGCGGCCAGCCATCGCGTGCCGACCCGGGACCGCGGTGGCGCGACGAGCGGGTCGGCCTCCGTCTCAGGAGCCGGGGTCGGTGACGGCTCGGGAGCCGGAGCCGGAGCGACCTCGGCCGTCAACCGGGGCTTGGGCTTGGGTTTGGGCTTGGACGCGCGTGACCAGGGACGGGTGCGCTCGGCGCGTCGTCGGGGAGTGCTGCTGGCCACGAAGGCGAAGGCTACCGGCGCCGGTTCGCCAGGGAGGGGTTGGTCCGACGGGCCCGCTCGACGACCGCAGGGTCCAGCGTCGCGACCAGCGTCTCGGGGCCCTCGCCGCCCTCCGCGAGGATGTCGCCGAGCGGGTCGACGACCATGGAGTGACCCGTGTAGCGAGGGCCGGGCTGCCCCACCGCGACCACGTACGCCGTGTTCTCGATGGCGCGGGCCCGCACCAGGGTGCGCCAGTGGTCGACCTTGCGCTCGCCGGCCACCCAGGCCGCCGGCACGACCAGCACGTCGGCGCCGGCGTCGACCAGGACGCGGGCCTGCTCGGGGAACCGCAGGTCGTAGCACGTCATCAGGCCGAGGGTCAGCCCTCCGAGGTCGGCGGTGACGGCGCTCAGCTCGCCGGGCGAGAGCCGGTCGGACTCTCGATAGCCGAACGAGTCGTAGAGGTGGACCTTGCGGTAGTCGGCCGTGGCGGCGCCGCGCATGACCAGGGTGTTCCACGGGCGGGTGGGATCGTCGGAGGTCTCGAACATGCCGGCCACCAGGGTGGTCCAGCGGTCGGCGGCCAGCCGGGCGACCTCCGAGGCGAACGGCCCGTCGGTGGTCTCGGCGTACGGGCCCACGTCGGAGCCGGCCTCGCCGAAGTCACGAGCGAAGGCCTCGGGGAAGACGACCAGGTCGGCGTCGGCGGGGGTGAGCGAGTCGAGCAGGGCACGGTTCTCCACCGGGTCGAGGCCCGACGCGTGCTGGACGAGGACGACGGAGATCACGCCCCCACCCTGCCACCCCGGCGGCTGCAAGACTGGGCGGGTGGACGTCGCCGCCGTGATCCTCGCCGGAGGCACCGCCGTGCGGCTCGGCGGGGCGGACAAGGCCGCGATCGAGTACGCCGGACGCACCTTCCTCGAGCACGCGTTGACCGCGGTCACGGCGGCGGGTGAGGTCGTCGTCGTCGGCGACCCGGTTCCGACCAGCAGGCCGGCGACGTTCGTCCGCGAGGACCCGCCGCTGGGCGGGCCGGTCGCCGGGCTGCTCGCCGGTCGCCGGGCGCTGGCCGGCAGCCCCCGGACGGTCGTGGTGATGGCCGTCGACATGCCGCGGGTGACCGCCGCGACCCTCGCCCGGCTGCTGGAGGCGGTGCCCGGTCACGACGGTGCCGTGTTGTGCGACGGGGAAGGCCGTCGCCAGCTGGTTCTGGCCGTCCGCGCCGACCGGCTCGACGCGGTCGCTCCCTCCGATCCCCACGGTCACTCGGTGCGCGACCTGCTGAAGTCACTGGACCTCCAGGAGGTCGTCGCAGTCGACGATGAGGCCCGTGGCGTGGATCGCTGGGAGGACCTCCGCGATCTCGACCCGGACGACTGACTGGTCTGGACCCCGGATGTCGGGGTTGCCAGCGGGCGCCGGAATGACGAATGTGTGTGGTGTGAACCTCCACGACTGGATCGACGAGCTGTGCGATGCACTCGACATCGACGCCGAGGTGGACGAGGCCCTCGTGCTCGACCTGGCGCGGTCCGCGGCCCACAACGTGACCAAGGTCGCCGCGCCCATCACGACCTACCTGCTGGGCGTGGCTGCCGGCAGCCAGGCCGCCAACCCCGAGCAGGTGGAGCAACTCGCCGCCAGGGCGCAGGCCCTGGCGGACCACTGGGACCGCCCCGCCGGGGCCCCGGACCCCGACGACGTGGACGACGAGGTTCCCGACGACACCGGGGTCGACCACACCGGCGAGACCTTCGAGGAAGAATGAACACCCGGTGAAGGCTGTCCTCGCCGCCGGTTCCGGTGGCCCCGAGGTGTTGTCCCTCGGCGAGCTGCCCGATCCCGAGCCCGGCCCGGGTGAGGTGCTGGTCGACGTCGCGGCCACCGCGGTCAACCGCGCCGACCTCCTGCAACGACAGGGCTTCTATCCCCCGCCGCCAGGCGCCTCGGACGTCATCGGCCTGGAGTGCAGCGGCACCATCGCGGCGCTCGGCGACGGCGTCCACGGCTGGGCGGTCGGTGACGAGATCTGCGCCCTGCTCGCCGGCGGCGGGTACGCCGAACGCGTGGTCGTGCCGGCAGGTCAGCTGATGCCGGTGCCGGCCGGCCTCGACCTGGTCACCGCGGCGGCGTTGCCCGAGGTCGCGTGCACGGTGTGGTCGAACGTGTTCATGGTGGCCGGGTTGCGCCCGGGGGAGCACGTCCTGATCCATGGCGGGGCGGGCGGCATCGGCACCATGGCGATCCAGCTCGCCCACCAGCTCGGCGCCCGGGTCTACGCGACCGCCGGCTCCCCGGAGAAGCTCGCGGTGTGCGCCGACCTCGGCGCCGACGTGACCATCAACTATCGCGACGACGACTTCGTCGAGGTGGTCAAGCGCGAGAGCGACGGCCACGGGGCCGACGTCATCCTCGACAACATGGGCGCGGCGTACCTCCCGCGCAATGTCGACGTGCTGGCTCTCGAGGGACGGCTGGTCGTGATCGGGATGCAGGGCGGCGCCAAGGGGGAGCTCAACCTCGGCGTGCTGCTCCGCAAGCGGGGCGCCGTGATCGCGACGTCGCTGCGGTCCCGGCCGGCCGACGACAAGGCCGCGATCTGCGCGGCGGTCGCCGAGCACATCTGGCCGCTGGTCGAGGCCGGTCTGGTGCGCCCGATCGTCCACCGCACGCTGCCGCTGGCGATGGCGGGCGAGGCCCACGCGCTGCTCGACTCCGGTGAGGCCGTCGGCAAGATCGTTCTCACGACCGGACCGTAGGGTGGTCGTATGAGCGACCAGCCCCAGGCAGAACCGGACGAGCAGGAAGAGCAGGACGAGCAGGAGCAGCACGTCGTGGTCGTGGGTCCCGACGGGCAACCCGTGGGTTCGGTCCCGGCGAGCGTGCTCGCTGCTGCTGCTCAAAGTGCCGTGGCCGACGGCGACGACGACGCTCCGGGGCTCCACGACCTGGTCGAGCAGCCCGCGAAGGTGATGCGGATCGGCAGCATGATCCGCCAGCTGCTCGAGGAGGTGAAGGCCGCACCGCTCGACGAGGCGAGCCGCAACCGGCTCAAGGAGATCCACCGCGCTTCCATCAAGGAGCTCGAGTCGGGCCTGGCCCCCGAGCTGGTCGAGGAGCTGGAACGGCTCTCGCTCCCGTTCACCGACGACGGCACGCCCTCGGAGGGTGAGCTGCGGATCGCCCAGGCCCAGCTCGTCGGATGGCTCGAGGGCCTCTTCCACGGCATCCAGACCGCGATCTACGCCCAGCAGATGGCCGCACGAGCCCAGCTCCAGCAGATGCGCGAGCTTCCCGCCGGGATGAAGCTCCCGGACGGCACCGCTCCCGGCCAGCCCGCCCCGGGCGGAGACGCGCAGCAGCCCGGGTCGTCCGGTGGGATGTACCTGTAGGTCGTCTCAGCCGCGCTTGCGGAACAGGATGAGGCCGAGCAGTCCGACCAGCACCATGGCGCCGCCGGGCGCCGCGAGCCGGGTGAACTTCGGCGGGTCGGCGTCCTCGACCCGCGTGTATTCGGGCTCTTCGGGCGTGGACCCCGGGGTCGGCGGCTTGGGGATCTCGTTGCCGGGACCGAGCTCACGCTCGACCTCTGCGACGTAGCTCGGAGTTGCCTTGTCGGTTCCGGCGCACTCCCCGGACGAGAGCTGCCCCGGCCCCAGCCGCGCGGAGGCCCGGGTGGCGAAGACCAGGTAGGCGGTGTCCAGGTCCAGTCGGCCGAGACCGCACCCGCCTCCGCTGCGCCGGGCCGAGACCACCTCGACCGGAGAGTCGGCCACCCGGCCGCGATAGATCCGCTCGACATCGAGGGTGTAGGTGGTGAGCTTGCCACCGGATTCCTGCTTCACCAGCACCCCCGTGAAGACGACGTCCGCGTCGCGGGCGTCCGTCCGGACCGACGACACGCTCCCGCAGCTGCAGGCGGCGTGGGCCGGGGCGGCCTGGGTCAGGACGAGACCGGAGCAGACCAGGGCCAGAGCCGGCAGCAGGCCTCGGAGGGGGATGGACACCGCACCATGGTCACAGATCACGCGTCGAACAGGCCAGCCAGCACCCGTGCGACGCCGTCCTCGTCGTTGGCCGGTGCCACGTGGTCGGCCGCCGCCAGGACCGAGGGGTGGCCTCCCGTCATGGCGTACGCCGTCCCGGCCCACTGCAGCATGGGCAGGTCGTTGGGCATGTCGCCGAAGGCGATCACGTCCTGCCTGGCCACGCCCATCCGCTCGCACAACAGCGCCAGCGTCGAGGCCTTGGTGACGCCGGGGGCGCTCATCTCGAGCAGCGCGCCGGTCGAGGACCAGGTGATCACGAGCCGGTCGCCGACGGCCGCCTCCGCGAGTGTCCAGAACTCCTCCGGCGCCAGCGACTCGTGGCGGGCGAGCAGCTTCAGCGCGGGACCGTCGAAGATGTCGGTGAGCGTGCCGCGCGGGCTGCCCGCGGGGAGCCTGAGCCGCTCCCGGAAGCCCGGCTCGAGCGCGATGCCACGCAGCGTCTCCACCGCAAACGAGGTGCCGGGTACCGCGTCCCGGATCAGCACGCACGCCGCGATGCCGTCTGCCGGGGAGACCGCGCGGGTCAGGTCGACGGCGTCCCGGGCGACGTCCCACACCAGGGCGCCGTTGGAGACGATCGCGAGGCCGTGGCCACCGACGTGCTCGAAGACCTCCTCGGCCCACCGCAACGGCCGCCCGGTGACGAAGACGACGGGGACGCCGAGGTCGTCCAGCGCCGCCAGCACGTCACGGGAGTAGTCCGAGACGGTGCCGTCGCTGCGGACCAGGGTGCCGTCGAGGTCGGTGGCGACCAGCCTCACGGGCGGGCCATCACGAGCTCGCCGTCCTCGGTGCTGCCGCGCAGCTCGGTGAACCCGCAGCGCGCCAGCACCCGCAGGCTCGCGGTGTTGTGGGGTGCCACGCTGGCGCGCAGCCGGACGCCGAGCCGATCCGCCTCGGCGGCCAGCGCCGTCAGGGCTTCGGTCGCGATGCCGCGTCCGCGTACTTCCTCGACCACGCCGTACCCGACCTCGGCCTCGGCGCCGTCCGGCGGTCCGAAGCACCCGATGCTGCCGACGGCCTGGTGCCCCAGCACGATGTGGCGCGGCCCCCACGGGTCGGCTGGTTCACGCACCAGCGAGGCGGCGTCGACGTCGTCGCGGCGCGGGTACGACGGGTGCCACCGGTCCTGGCGCCGACCGGCGCGCATGTCGGCAGCGTCGGACGGCGTGACCAGGATCAGCCGCAGTCGTTCGGTCTCGATCCGGTCGGGGAGACCCATGCTCACACCTCCCGGAGCGACAGGGTGACCGTGAGGTCGTCGCCCTCGCCCACGGATTCAGCCGTCCGCACCGCCTTCTTCACCGGCAACACGAAACAGCCGGAGTCCGCGTCCGGGAACACGCTGGTGTCCCAGCTCGACGTTCCGGCCTCCACCCGGACCCTGACCGAACCGAAGCCGCGCGGCTCGCCGGCGCCCTCTCGGACCAGCTCGCTGACCTCGGGCGGGACGGTGAGGAAGATCCAGGACGACGGGTCGGTCGTCTCCTGCCGCGCCGACCACCGCCACAGCGAGGCGGTGAACGTGAACGAGTCGGCGGGACTCACCGGGGCCAGTACCTCTCGAGCTCGACGACCACCCCGTCGTCGTACACCGTCTCGGTGACCGCGTCGGCCGCCGCCCGGACCTCCTCCACGGCCTGGCCCATGGCGACCCCCCGGCCGGCCCAGGCCAGCATCTCGATGTCGTTGCGGCCGTCGCCGATGGCCAGCACGTCGGCCTGCGCGACACCGAGCCGGTCGGCGACCAGCGCCAGGCCGGAGGCCTTGGAGACCCCGACCGGCGACAGGTCGAGCCACGCGGTCCAGCCGACGACGTAGTCGGTGCCGTGCAGGCCGAGCCGGGCGGCGAGCGCGACGAAGTCCTCGACGGTGGCGTCGGGGTCGCGGATGATGACCCGGCTGACCTGCTCGGCGACCATGTCGGCGACCTCGGTCTCGATCAGGTCACCGGACAGCTCACCGACGGGGAACGGCCGGTTCACGCGGTAGCCGACGCCGCGCTCCTCGACCGCGACCAGGGCGCTCGGGTGCTCGCGCAGCACCGCCTCGACGGCCGCCCGGGCGTCGAAGGTCTCCTCGTGGACGACCTCCATCGGCGGGTAGCGGAACACCACGGCACCGTTCGAGGCCACCACCCAGAGCGGGTCGGCGTCGTCGGACGGGAGATGGAGCAGGTCGGCGATCCGGGTCATGCCGTGGGGCGAGCGGCCGCTGGCGAGCACCACGTGGCAGCCGGCGGCGTGGGCCCGGTGCACGGCGGCGTACGTCGACTCGGGGATCTCCTCGTAGGTCGTCCCCTCTCCTTCGACCCACTTGAGCAGCGTGCCGTCGATGTCGAGGGCGATCAGGCCCGGCGTCCAGTCAGCCAACGGGCTTCAGCACTTCCAGGCCGCCGAGGTACGGGCGCAGGGCCTCCGGCACCCGCACCGAGCCGTCCTCCTGCTGGTGGGTCTCGAGCAGCGCGATGATCGGACGGTTGGTGGAGCAGAGCGTGCCGTTGAGCGTCGCGACCGGCCGGTTCGCCCCGTCACCGTCCCGGCTCCGGGTGTCCAGGCGCCGGGCCTGGAAGTCGGTGCAGTTCGACGTCGAGGTGAGCTCGCGGTAGCGCCCCTGGGAGGCGATCCACGCCTCGCAGTCGAACTTGCGCTCGGCCGAGAGCCCGAGGTCGCCGGCGGCCACGTCGATGACCCGGTAGTGGAGCTCGAGCTTGTCCATGAACTCCTTCTCCCAGGCCAGGAGCCGCTGGTGCTCGGCGTAGGACTCCTCGACGGTGGTGTAGACGAACATCTCGACCTTGTCGAACCAGTGCACCCGGAAGATGCCGCGGGTGTCCTTGCCGTGGGAGCCGGCCTCCTTGCGGAAGCAGGGGCTGTACGCCGCATAGCGCAGCGGCAGCGACGCGGCGTCGAGGATCTCCTCGGAGTGGAACGCCGCCATCGGCACTTCCGAGGTGCCGACGAGGTAGAGGTCCTGTCCCTCGATCCGGTAGACGTCGTCGGCGGCCTGGCCCAGGAACCCGGTGCCCTCCATCGCGCGCGGCTTGACCAGCGACGGCGGCACGACCTCGATGAAGCCGGCGGCAGCGGCCTGGTCCATCGCCATGTTCACCAGGGCCCGGTGCAGCCGGGCGCCGACTCCGGTGAAGAAGTAGAAGCGCGATCCCGACACCTTGGCGCCGCGCTCCAGGTCGATGGCGCCGAGGATCCGGCCGAGCTCGACGTGGTCGCGCGGTTCGAAGTCGAACTCCGGCGGCGTACCGATGGTCTCGAGCACGACGAAGTGCTCCTCGCCGCCGGCGGGCGCCTCGTCCGCCGCGAGGTTGGGGATGGCCATGATCGCGTCGTGCCAGGCACCCTCGGCCTCGCCCTGCGCGGACTCGAGCCGCTTGACCTCGCCGGCGAGCTCCTTGACCTGCGCGAGCAGGGCCTGCTTCTCCTCGCCCTGGGCGGCGGCGACCTGCTTGCCCATCTGCTTCTGCTCGGCACGCTTCTGCTCGAAGCCGGCGATCGCCGCGCGGCGAGCCGAGTCGGCGGCGAGCGCCCGGTCCACGACGTCGTCGGAGAGGCCACGTTTGGCCTGGGCGGCGCGCACCCGCTCGGGGTCGTCTCGCAGGACGCGGGGGTCGATCATGCCGGGGTCCCCGCGGGAAGAGGAGCGAAGCGAGGCTTCTCGTGGGGTGAGGTCATGGGTGCAGCCTATGCGGCCAGGATGAGGGAACGCTCGGCAGAGCCCGGCATACTCTCGCCTCGTGAACGCCCGCTCCCGACCCCGGCTGCTGACGTGGGCTGGGGTGCTCCTGGCGCTGCTCGCTGTGATCGGGCTGATCGTCGTCGAGGACCGCACCGCGCTGGGCTCGTTGGACCGGCTCGGCCGGTCGGCCGAGGACTGGGCCGACGGGCACGCGGGACTGGTGCTCGCGCTGCGGTGGCTGGAGCTGGTCACCGCCACCTACGGGATGACCGTGGCCACGGTGGTGCTGGCCGGGATCCTGCTGCTGCGCAAGCAACCTCGCGCCGCGCTCCTCACGGGGGCCGTGATGGTCACGACGGCCCTCGCGACCACCGGGCTGAAGGCGTTGTTCGCCCGGGGCCGGCCGGAGTGGCAGAACTCGGTCAACCTGCTGGACAGCCAGTCGTTCCCCTCGGGACATGCGTCCTCGGTCGCCGCCTTCGCCGGGATCCTGGTGGTGCTGTCCGGGGTCTTCCTGCGGCGCGGTTCGATGCGGCGTACGGCGCTGCTGGTGCTGGTCGGCTTCTGGCTCGCGGTCTGCCTCGACCGGGTGCTGCTCGGTCGTCACTACCCGACCGACGTCGTCGCCGGCAGCCTCCTCGGGGGCGCCGTGGTGCTGATCGGGGTGGCGCTGCTCGCCCCCGAGCCGCGCGGGCACGCCGAGAAGGCGGAGCCGCTGCCGGAGGTCTACGCGACCGAGCGGCGGCTGGCGGTGATCATCAACCCGATCAAGGTCGAGGACCCGGGCCAGTTCCGGTCGATCGTCTCCGCGATGGCGGCCGACTCCGGCTGGTCGCCCCCGACCTGGCACTACACGACGGTGGAGGACCCCGGCACCGGGATGGCCGCGGAGGCCTCGGTCGCGGGGGCCGATCTGGTGCTGGTCTGCGGGGGCGACGGAACCGTCCGCGAGGTCTGCGCCGAGCTGGCCGGCACCGGCATCCCGGTCGGGATCGTCCCCGCCGGCACCGGCAACCTCCTGGCGCGCAACCTCGGCATCCCGCTCTACCTGCGCTCCGCGGTCGATGTCGCCCTCAACGGGCAGGACCGCGCCATCGACCTGGTGCGCGTGGGCGGCGACGGGATCGAGGCCGACACGCACTTCCTGGTGATGGCCGGCATGGGCTTCGACGCCGCGATCATGGAGGGCGTCAACGAGGACTTCAAGAAGAAGGTCGGCTGGTTCGCCTACGTCGTCTCGGCGTTCAAGTCGCTGATGTTCCCCGCGGTCCGGGTGGACATCTCCATCGACGGCGCCGACTTCACCCGCCACCGGGCGCGGACCGTCGTGGTGGGCAACGTCGGCTTCCTCCAGGCCGGGATGCCGCTGCTCCCCGACGCCGCCATCGACGACGGGCTGCTCGACGTGGTGATCCTCCACCCGAAGCGGTTCCTGTCGTGGGTGCCGCTGGCGATCCGGGTCCTCTCGAAGGGCTCGCGCACCGACGAGCTGATCAACCGGATGACCGGCCAGACCGTCGTGCTCCGCGCCGCCACCGACACCCCCCGCCAGCTCGACGGCGACGCCATCGGCCCCGGCCGCGAGCTGACCATGGAGTGCCTCCACGGCCGCCTCCTGGTCCGCGTCCCCCGCTGAGGTTGAGTCGCCACAAAATCCGGTCGAGTCGCCACTCATTCGAGTCGAGTCGCCAGAAAATCTCGTCGAGTCGACCGATCCATCGTCCCTCACGACCACACGCGGCGAGCCCGCAACGCGGCGCTGAGCTCGCCGAGCCAGGATCGTTCGCTGTCCTGGGCCAGATCCTCACGCGTCACGACGATCACGAGCCAGCCGGCTCGACGTAGCGCCGCTCGCCGAGCCTCGTCATGCGCTCGCTGTTCTGGGGAGCACCGGTGGAACTCCTCCCCGTCGTACTCCACGGCGATCTTCGCCCGTGGATAGGCCAGGTCGAGCCGGTAGCGCTGGCCCTCGACCACGACCCAGACCTGGCACGTCGGCCTGGGCAGGTCGGAGGCCACGATGAAGTAGCGGATCCACGACTCCGGCTGGGACTCCGCCAGCGGATCGACCATCGACACCAGCTCGCGCAGCTGTACGACGCCGCGACGTCGCCGATAGCGGGGCAACATCGCGCGGAGGTCCTCCTGCGTGAAGCCCTGCACCCGCATCAGGGCATCCATGGCACCGAGCGCTCGGGGAGCCCAGAGCGAACTGCCCAGGTCCATGGCCGTGCGGGGCGGGGTGGTGATCCGGACGCCGTGCAGCTCGACCCAGTCCGTGGGCAGCAGGTCGCGGGTCATGCCGTCCACCTCGGCGCGCTCGCTCGCCTGCTCCCACCGTGGCACGCACGCCTCGACCAGCGGCGTACCGTCGAGCTCGGCATGGCGGTAGCAGTCGACCCCCCAGATCCAGGACGCCGTCCGGTCGCACACGACCGAGTGCCGGTGGATGACCAGCCCCACGGCCTGCGCCCTCGACAGCGGGCTGGGCTCCAGCGTGGCCGAGCCATAGACACCGTGGAACCACCTCAGCAGCCGGCCATCGGCGACGGCCTCGTCGAGCTGGACCCGCTCCATTCCCAGCGCACGAGCCTGCTGCCACGTGAAGGGGTGGTCGGGGAGAGTCAGGTCGTCGTACATGGCCGCGATCGTCGTACGACGCCGCAACTGGTGCAGGCCCCGGTGCCGGCGGCCTGTGGACAGGCGCGCTCCGCGCAGATCTGGGGACGACTACTGGTCCGACAACCCGAATCGCAACCCGATTTCCTGGCGACTCAACCCGATTTCCTGGCGACTCAACCCGAACGGGCGTGGGTGATCGCCTCGTCCTCCTCGGGGGAGAGCTGCTGCTCGCAGGTCCAGCCGGCGACGTTCTTGGCGTAGGTGCGGGCTTCGCTGCGACCGTGGATCGAGGTGACCACGACCCCGTGGCCGCCGTCGTCGAGCAGCGCCAGCGACCACGACAGATGGCCGCCCATGTCGCCGAACGCGTCGTAACGCACCACCGCGAGGTGGCGCAGCGCGTCGCCGGCCTCGCGCTTGAGGGCCGCCACCTCCTGCCGCAGACCTTGCACGTCCTCGGGGAGCGCGTCGACGCCGCTGCCCCGGGCCCGCTGGGTGCGGCGCAGGGCGAGGACGGTGAGGGCCAGGGCGACCAGGGCGACCACGAGGGCGACCACGGACACCGGGACGGACAGTGATTCCACGTGCCGACCCTACGATGATCCGGTGACCTCGACACGGATGACACGGGAGGCCCCGCGCATTGCCTATCAGGGCGAGCCGGGCGCCAACTCCCACCTGGTGTGCCGCGAGCACTACCCCGACCACGAATCGCTCCCCCGCGCGTCGTTCGAGGACGTCTTCGCGGCGGTCGAGAGCGGCGAGGCAGACCTCGCCATGATCCCGATCGACAACTCCATCGCCGGCCGGGTCGCGGACATCCACCACTTCCTGCCGGGCTCCGACCTCCACATCATCGCCGAGCACTTCCTGCGCATCCAGTTCTCGCTGCTCGCCGTCCCCGGCGCCACGCTCGACACGATCCGCACCGTGCACAGCCACGTCCACGCGCTCGGCCAGTGCCGCAAGGTGATCCGCGAACTCGGCCTGACCCCGGTCGTCTCGGGAGACACCGCGGGGGCCGCGCGGGAGGTGGCGGAGTACGCCGACCCCACCCAGGCCGCGATCTCACCACCGCTCGCCGCCGAGATCTACGGGCTCGAGGTGCTGCGCACCGACATCGAGGACGAGGACCACAACACCACCCGGTTCGTCGTCCTGTCGCGTGAGTACGTCGAGGCCTCGACGGACTCCGGACCGGTCGTGACGTCCTTCTTCTTCGACGTGCGCAACATCCCGGCCGCGCTCTACAAGGCGCTGGGTGGCTTCGCGACCAACGGGGTGAACATGACCAAGCTCGAGAGCTACATGGTCGACGGCCATTTCACCGCCACCCAGTTCCTGGCCGAGGTCGACGGGCACCCGGCCGACCCCGCCCTGGCCCGCGCGCTGGAGGAGCTCGCCTTCTTCACCCACGACGTCAAGGTGCTCGGCGTCTACCCCGCGGCCAGGGAGCGTGGCGAGTGAACGACTCCCGCAGCGAGGATCTCGGCTTCGCCCGCGTCGACATCGACCGTGCCACGCGCACCGGTGACCCCGAGGTCGTCTACGGCGCCGGCAAGACGCCCGAGCAGGTCGTGTCGATCCTGCGCACCCTGCACGAGCACCACCCCGACCGCGCCGTCCTGGCCACCCGGCTCTCCGATGACGCGATGCAGGCCGCGGCCGACGCCGGCGCCGAGGTCGACCGGGTCGCCCGCGCCGCCACCCTCGGCGTGCTGCCCCAGGGTCGGGGCACCGTCGCCGTCGTCAGTGCCGGCACCTCCGACGCCCCCGTCGCCGCCGAGGCGGCGCTGACCGCCCGGGTCCACGGTGCCGGGGTCGACGTCATCACCGACGTCGGGGTGGCCGGCCTCCACCGGCTCCTCGGCGTCCGCGACCGGCTGGAAGAGGCCGACTGCCTCGTCGTCGTCGCCGGCATGGAGGGCGCGCTCCCCTCCGTGGTGGGCGGGCTGGTCGGCGTCCCGCTCGTGGCCGTGCCGACCAGCGTCGGCTACGGCGCCTCCCTCGGCGGCGTCGCCGCCCTGCTCGCGATGCTCAACTCCTGCGCGCCCGGGGTCACGGTCGTCAACATCGACAACGGGTACGGCGCCGGCGTGTTCGCGGCGCGGGTCGCCCGCCGGTCCGCGCGATGACCGGGACCGGGACGCTCTGGCTCGACGCCTCCTCGGGCGCGTCCGGCGACATGCTGCTCGGTGCGCTGATCGGCGCGGGGGTCCCCGTCGAGGTGCTCCAGGGCGCGGTCGACGCGATCAGCCCGGAACCGGTCGCACTGCGGGTCGAGGCGGTGTCGCGCCACGGCTTCGCCGCGACCCGCTGCCACGTCGACGTCGCCGACTCGGTCGCCCACCGGACCTGGCGCGACATCCATGCGCTGCTGCTCGGCGCCGACCTCGACGACCCGGTCCGCGACCTGGCCGTCCGCAGCTTCCAGAAGCTCGCCGTGGCCGAGGCCAGGGTGCACGGCAGCGATCCGCTCGACGTCGCGTTCCACGAGGTCGGCGCCCTCGACGCCATCGCCGACGTGGTGGGGGTCTGCGCCGGGTTCGCGTGGCTCGCCGCCGACACCATCGTGGTCAGCCCGGTGGCGGTCGGTTCTGGCACGGTCCACGGCGCCCACGGCACGCTCCCGGTCCCCCCTCCCGCCGTGGCCGAGCTGCTCCGCGGCGTCCCGTCGTACGCCGGACCGGCAGCTGCCCCGGCCATGGAGCTGTGCACGCCGACCGGTGCCGCGCTGCTCACCACCCTGGCGACCGGCTGGGGACCCCAGCCGGCGATGACGGTGTCCACGATCGGCGTCGGCGCCGGTGGCCGCGATCCCGACGGCCACGCCAACGTGCTCCGGCTGCTCGTGGGCGAATCCGCCGCCCGGTCCACGGGGCCACCCCTGCTGATCGAGTCCAACATCGACGACCTCGATCCGCGGGTCTGGCCGCAGGTGATCGCGGCGCTGCTCGACGCCGGCGCCAGCGACGCCTGGCTGACCCCGATCCTGATGAAGAAGGGCCGCCCCGCCCACACCCTCTCGGTGCTGGTCGCCGCCGACCGGGCCGTGGCCGTCCGGGCGGCCGTGTTCCGGCACACCTCGACCATCGGGGTCCGCGAGATTCCCCTGGGCAAGCACGCGCTCGACCGCGAGATGACGGCGGTCGAGGTCGGTGGTCAGCAGATCGCGGTCAAGCTGGCCCGTGACGAGGGCGAGCTGGTCAACGCGATGCCGGAGTTCGACGACGTGGTCCGCGCCGCCGCGGCCCTCGGCCGCCCGGTCAGCGAGGTGCTGGCGGACGCCTCGGCGGCCAGCAGACGCTTCTTCGACTGATGGACCTGGTGACCGCCGCGATCGCGTTCGGTGCGATCTTCGTCGTCGAGCTGCCCGACAAGACCTTCATCGCCACCCTGGTGCTGTCCACGAGGTTCCGTCCGATCCTGGTCTGGATCGGTGTCGGTCTCGCGTTCGCGGTCCAGACCACGGTCGCGGTCGGACTGGGCCACGCCGCCTCGTTCCTGCCGGCCGAGGTGGTCCGCGGAGTGGCGATGCTGATGTTCCTGGCCGGTGCCCTGATCCTGTTCCGGGAGGGCCGCGGTCACCAGGTCGCCACCGGCGAGGAGTACGCCGGGAAGGCGCGCGACGTGACCGGCTTCCGGGCCGTCGGCGCCAGCTTCCTGGTGCTGTTCGCCGCCGAGTGGGGCGACCTGTCGCAGCTGCTGACCCTGACGCTGGTGGCGAGGTACGACGACCCGGTCAGCGTCTTCGTGGGCGCTCTCACGGCGCTGCTGGCCGTCAGTGGCCTGGCCGTGCTCGTCGGCCAGGCCCTGCTGCGCACGGTTCCCCTGCACGCCCTGCACTACGTCGGCGCCGCGGTCTGTCTGCTGCTGGCCGGGGTCGTGGCCTACGAGCTGGTGTCGTGATCGCCACGTTCGCTGGACAGCGCTGACCCGGTTCGGGAGTATCGCCCCGGGGAGGACCGACGACGAGAGGCCCACTGATGGCGATCTTCGATGGATTCAACGACCGCGAGGTCGACACGATCAAGAACACCGGGACCCACGTGACCCTGCCCGCCGACTGGTCGCCGATCTGGGAGAAGACCGGGGCCGACAAGGCCTACATCATCGTCAGCGGCGAGGCGTCGGTCCGACGGGGTGGCGACGAGATCGCCCGGCTCGGCCCCGGAGACATCTTCGGTGAGGGCGCGATCGTGAACCACCAGCTGCGCAACGCCTCCATCGTCACCCTCACCAAGGTGGAGCTGATCCACTTCACGCGGGACCAGGTCAACCAGCTCTGCGCGGACATCCCGTCCTTCGCCGAGGCGCTCGACCGGACCGCTCAGGAGCGCCTGGGCCAGTGACCCGGCGAACCGCTCTTGACCGATGACTCCCCGCTCGCGGACGTCGAGAAGTACCTCCTCGGCGCCCAGCGCTCGCTGACCCGGCGACAGGTCGCGGAGGCCGCCGGCGTCCCCCTGGACGTGGCCGAGGAGCTCTGGGCGCAGCTGGGCTTCCCCCACACCGGGGACGACGACGTCGCCTTCACCGAGCTCGACGTCGACGCGCTGCGCAAGACGTCCGAGCTGGTGTCGCTCGGCATCCTCGAGCCGGACACGCAATCCGCGCTGGTCCGCACCTGGGGCCGCAGCTTCGCCCGGCTGGCGGAGTGGCAGGTCAGCCTGTTGGCCGGCATCGCGCTCGACGACGACGACCCGGCGACCCGCCTCGACCAGCTGGTGACCGACGTCCTCCCGCGGGTCGAGGAGCTCCAGGCCTACATCTGGCGCCGCCACCTCGAGAGCGCCGCGCAGCGCCTGCTGCCGACCGTCGACCAGGACGGTGACCCGGACGTCGACCAGGGCTCCACCGCCGTCGTCTTCGCCGACATCGTCGGTTACACCAGCCAGAGCAAGCACCTCACCGAGACCGAGCTGGTCGACCTGGTCGAGGTGTTCGAGGACGAGACGACCCGCGCCGTCGTGGCCGCCGGCGGTCGCGTCATCAAGACCATCGGGGACGAGGTGCTGTTCGTCGTGGACGACGTGTTCGCCGCGACCGACGCCGCGCTGGCGCTGACGGGGCGCGGTGAGGACCCGGACGATGCCTTTCCGCGGGTGCGGGCCGGCGTCGCGTTCGGCCCGGTGACCCGCCGGCTGGGCGACGTCTTCGGGCCGACGGTCAACATCGCCTCCCGGCTGACCTCGGTGGCCCGACCCGGCACGGTGCTGGTCGACCGCGGCGCCTTCGACGTCCTCACCGGACAGGACCAGCCGCCCGACACGGCTCCCGACGGCACCCCGCTGGCGCGGCTGATCGACCGGGCCACCGACGAGCTGGCCGAGCTCTCGCCGTTCGCCGAGCACGGCGACCTCAGGTTCCGCCGGCTGCGTCGGGTGTCGGTCAAGGGCTACCGCCACCTCGAGCCGTGGGCAGTACGCCGCAGCACCCGCCGCGAGGCCGAGCAGGCCCCGTCACCGGGGGGCCAGTGACCGCTGAAACCCGTCGCGCCCGTCTGGTCGAGCAGGCGGAGGCGGCGCTGACGCGACTCGGCGCCGACCCCCGCGACCCCCATGCCCTGGGCTCGCTGCACGAGGCCGTCGAGGCTCTCGAGGGGCTGCTGACCGATGACCCGGTGCTGCACCAGCGTCTCGTCACGGACGCCCGGCGCGACCATCTCGAGCCACCCGAGCCGGAGCTCCCGATCCGCACCGAGCGGCTGGTGCTGCGCTCACGCACCGCAGCCGACACCGACGACCTGGCTGCGATCTATCGACGTGAGGACGCGACCCGCTACCTCTTGATCCCGGCCCTCGACCGCGAGGAGGTGGAGGCGATGCTCGCCGAACGTGCCTCCTCCTCGAAGCGGGCGTTCGGCCTGGTGCTGGATCTCGACGGCCGCGTGGTCGGCGAGGTGGCCCTCGTCTTCCGCGGCCCCACCCAGGCCGAGCTCTCCTGGGTGGTCCATCCCGACGTCGGCGGGCGGGGGCTCGCCACCGAGGCGACCCGAGCGCTGCTCGACGTCGGTTTCGGCCACTACGCCTGTCACCGGATCTTCGCCGAGCTCGATCCCCGCAACACCGCGTCGATGCGGCTGTGCGAACGCCTCGGGATGAGGCGGGAGGCCCACCGGCGGGCCGACTTCTGGTCGAAGGGCGAGTGGACCGACACCTATGAGTACGGGCTACTCGCCTCGGAGTGGCCGGGCCGGCGGTGAGCGGAAACACTAGAGTTCCTCGCATGACGCACCCCACCCACGGAATCGCCCACGGCGCGGACAGCGAGGTCGGCCGGCTCCGGACCGTGATGTTGCACCGCCCGGGTGACGAGTTGAAGCGGCTCACGCCGCGCAACAGCGACCGGCTGCTCTTCGACGGAATCCCGTGGGTCGCCCGCGCGCAGGAGGAGCACGACGCCTTTGCCGAGGTGCTGCGCGCCCGCGGGGTCGAGGTGCTCTACCTGACCGAGCTGCTGACCGAGACGCTCGAGCAGGCGAACGCCCGCAACCACGCGATCACGACCGCGCTCTCGGGGCTGCATCTGGGAGACACGATGCGCACCTACCTCGCGGGCGCGCTCGGCGACGCCTCACCGGCCGAGCTCACGGCGTACCTCACCGCCGGCATCCGCAACGACGAGGTGCGCGGGGGCCATGGCCTGGTGACGTCGCTGCTCGATCAGCACGACTTCCTCGTGGACCCGCTGCCGAACCTGCTCTTCACCCGCGACTCGAGCGTGTGGGTCAGGGACCGGGTCGCGGTGACCTCGCTGGCGATGCCCGCACGGCGCCGTGAGACACAGCTGACCGAGCTGATCTACACCGAGCACCCGCGGTTCGTCGGCACCCGGAAGATCCACGGTTGGCACCACGAGCACGTCGAGGGCGGTGACGTGCTGCTGCTCGCCCCGGGCGTCATCGCCGTGGGGGTCGGGGAGCGGACGACGCCGGCCGGGGTGGAGCGGCTCGCCCGCCAGGTCTTCCACGCCGGGCTGGCGCACACCGTGCTCGCCGTCCCCATCGCGCAGGAACGCGCCACCATGCACCTCGACACCGTCTGCACGATGGTCGACGTCGACAAGATCGTGATGTACCCCAACGTGGCCGACTCGTTGCAGGCCTTCACCGTGACCGCCCCCGACCCGGGCGACGACGAGGGCAGCGTGACGCTGCGGGTCGGCGACGCCGAGCCGTTCCTGGTCGCGGCCGCCAAGGCGATGCAGATCGACACCCTCCACCAGATCGACACCGGTCTGGACCCCGTCACCGCCGAGCGCGAGCAGTGGGACGACGGCAACAACACCCTCGCCCTGGCGCCCCGCGTGGCGATGGCCTACGAGCGCAACGACGGCACCAACGACCGGCTCGAGGACGCCGGCATCGAGGTGGTCCGGATTGCCGGGTCGGAGCTGGGGTCGGGCCGCGGCGGCCCGCGTTGCATGAGCTGCCCGATTTCCCGGGATCCCCTGCCAGAGCCCTGATTCGGGGGCCGGCGCGAGGGTCCGGGCATGAAAGATCCCGGCCGTTGCCGACGGGGGAGACAACAACGACCGGGACTCAGAAAACCTACCCTGCAGCCACCCCGTACACAACTCGGCGCGGGTGTGTCTTTCCTAACGAATTGTCACCTGTCGGTTGGCCAATCCGTTGCGCGCGGAGCGCTGTTCGCCGGTGAGCTCCGAGCCGTCGGCCAACGCCTCCGCGAGGTCGGCCGCGAAGCGCTCCGCCGGCTCCTCCAGGGCCTCCGCGCCGGTGCCCAGAGGGAGGTCCCAGACCGGGGTCAGCAGCCCGTGGGCGCGGAACATGCCGACGAACCGGGATTCGGGCACGAGCACGTCACGCCCGGCCGCGTGCAGCCGCGCCAACGCGTCGAGCAGCGGTCCCTCGTCCTCGGGCATGACCCAACGGAGGTGCTCCTTGGTGCCGACATCGGTCCAGTACGCCGCGGTCACCGAGGTGAGCCGGTCGGTGGGGTTGACGGCGGCGTTGGCGTCCTCGAGCGCGCCCACCAGATCGGGGGCGTCCGGCACGTCGGCGACCCAGAAGTCGAAGCCCTCGTGGACGGTGATCTCGAGCGGGTCGGCGGTGACGAGGTCCTGCAGTCGCGGTCCCACGCCGGGGTCCTCGGTGAGCGCGACCATGCCCGGCTCGTCCTGCTCGAGCGCGGCGACCAGGGCGGCGCCGAGGTCGCGCGCGGGATCGCCGTACTGGGCGACGACCTGCAGCCCGAGCCACACCTCCCCGCTCTCACGGAGCATGGCAGGCGCTGCTGCCGGCAGCAGGGTGCACAGCTGGACGGTCCGGTCGGCGTGGTCGCCGGTCAGCGACAACGGTGCCGTCGCCGAGGGGACCAGCTCGCGCAGCGCCACGATGTCGCACTCGGACGGCAGCCCCTCGAAGGGCCGGGCGACGAACACCGAGGCTGCGCCGCCCGGAGCCCCGTGACAGGCCTTGTAGCGGCGACCGGAGCCGCACGGGCACGGCTGACGAGGGCCCACCTCTCCGGTGGCTGCCTGGTCGCGGGTCTTGGTGCGTGAGCTCTTTCCCATCCCGGAAGGCTAGCGACCGAGCCGCTCCAGCAGGTACGCCGGGCGGTCGGTGATCACGGCCGTGACCCCGAGGTCGCGGCAGAGCTGGAGCTGCTCGTCGGTGTTGACGGTCCAGACATGGATCTCGCGGCCGGTCCGGGCCAGCTTCGGCCCGAACGACGGGTGCTTGGTGAGCTGCGCGATGCCGGGGCCGAGGATCCAGCCCGGCTCGAGCACCGGCTTGACCATCGGCCAGTGCCGCGCCTTCTCGATCAACATCACCACCGGCACGTCCGGCGCCAACCGTTGCACCCGCTGGAGTGCGGTGTAGGAGAAGCTCATGACCCGGGCGGGCCCGCCGGCGCGGTGCCAGCCGAAGTGCCGCAGCTCCTCGACGAGGCGACGTTCCACGAGGCCCGCGAAGCGGGTGGGGTGCTTGGTCTCGATCGCGATCTCCACGCGCCGGCCGCAGTCGGCGACCGTCTCGAAGAGCTTGCGCAACGTCAGCACCCGATCGAGCTCCTCGTCACGCATCGGCGCCTCGTCGTCGAGGTCGGCCCACGGGTTCTTCCACGAGGCGAACTCGAGCTGGTCCAGCTCGGCGAGATCCATCGCCGAGACGACTCCCTGACGATGCCCGGTGCGGCGCAGGTCGCGGTCGTGGAAGCACACCAGGTGGCCGTCGGCGGTCAGCCGGACGTCGCACTCCAGGCCGTCGGCGCCCGACTCGAGCGCCTCGAGATAGGCGCCCAGGGTGTGTTCTGCGAGGTCCTGGCTCGCTCCGCGATGGGCGACGACCCGGGGACCCGACTCATCACCCATGGCACCAGTCTGTCCGACTGCGGCCCGTCGGTCACCCCTCAGCGCCGGTCGATCGAGGTGGTATCCGATTGCCCCGTCACCACCGACGCGGAAGGCTGGTCCCATGACCGTCATCCCAGGGGAGTCCCGCACCGTCGCCGCGAGCGCCCACGACCTCGTCAAGCTCTACGGCGCGGAGGACACCGAGGTGCGTGCCCTCGATGGCGTGAGCCTCGATCTCTACGCCGGCGAGTTCACCGCGGTGATGGGCCCCTCGGGCTCCGGCAAGTCGACCCTGATGCACTGCCTCGCCGCGCTCGACACCCCCTCCAGCGGGGAGACCGTCGTCGGCGGCACGCCCCTGGCGCGGCTCAAGGACAAGGACCTCACCGCGCTGCGGCGTGAGCAGATCGGGTTCGTCTTCCAGGCCTTCAACCTGGTCCCGACCCTGACCGCCGAGGAGAACATCACGCTGCCGCTGGCGCTGGCCGGCCGCAAGCCCGACGTCGAGTGGTTCGACCGCGTCATCGACGCGGTCGGACTCCGGTCCCGGCTCAGCCACAAGCCGAGCGAGCTGTCGGGCGGCCAGCAGCAGCGCGCGGCCTGCGCCCGCGCCCTGGTGAGCCGTCCCGCGATCGTCTTCGCCGACGAGCCGACCGGCAACCTCGACAGCACCTCCAGCGCCGAGGTGCTCGGCTTCCTGCGGCGCAGCGTCGACGAGTTCGGGCAGACCATCGTGATGGTCACCCACGACCCGGTCGCGGCGTCCTACACCGACCGGGTCGTGTTCCTGGCCGACGGCCGGATCGTCGAGGAGCTGCTCACTCCCACCCGCGAGTCCATCCTCGACACGATGGCGCGCCTCACCCCGAAGGCGGGCTGAGGCGTGCTGCGGCTGACGATCCGCAACCTGCTGGCCCGCAAGGTGCGGCTCGCGATGAGCACGCTCGCCGTCGTCCTGGGGATCGGGTTCCTGACCGGGGTCCTCGCGTTCAGCAACGGCCTCGGCTCGACCTTCGACGGCATCATCAAGGGCTCGACCCCCGACGGCGTCGTCCGTCCCGCCGGCACGGAGTCCTTCGAGGGGTTCGGGATCGGCAACAACACCACGCTGACCCCGGAGGCGGTCGACCGGCTGGAGTCGCTGCCGGAGGTCGCCCGGGCCGATGGCCGCGTCGACGGGCTCGGCATGTCCGTGCTGGACCAGGACGGCAAGCTGGTCGGCGGGACCGGTGCTCCGACCATCGCCTTCAACTACGCCGACGTCCCCAACCTCCTGGACGAGCCCACGCTCCAGCTGATGTCAGGTGAGTGGCCCGAGGCGAACACCGACGTCGTCCTCGACACCGGTGCCGCGGAGAAGGCCGGGTACGCCGTCGGCGACCAGGTCGCGGTCATCACACCCTCGGGCGACTCGATCGAGAACGTCCGCAAGACGTTGACGCTGACGGGCACCGCGGAGTTCAACGGCGGCGGGACCGCGGGCGCCACGCTGGTGATCTTCTCCACCCCGGGGGCCCAGCAGTTCTTCCTCGACGGCCGCAACATCTTCACCAGCGCCGCCCTCACCGCGGCGCCCGGGGTCACCCAGGCCGAGCTGGTCGCGGCGGCGGACACCGTGCTGCCGGAGAGCTACGAAGCAGTGGCAGGTGACACCGTCGCGAAGGAGTCGCAGGAGGCGATCGGCGAGTTCCTCGACGTGATCTCGACGTTCCTCATCGCCTTCGCGGTGATCGCCATCCTGGTCGGCGGCTTCATCATCGCCAACACCTTCAACATCCTCGTCGCGCAGCGGGTTCGCGAGCTGGCGCTGCTGCGCGCCCTCGGCGCCAGCGCCGTCCAGGTACGCCGGTCGGTGCTCATCGAGGCAGCCGCGATGGCCCTCCTCGGCTCGTCCGTCGGCATCGTGGTCGGTCTGGGGCTGGCCCGCGCCCTCGCGGCGCTCTTCCGCGCGGTCGGCCTCGACATCAACGCCGACGCACTCCAGCTCACCCCCGGCATCCTCGCGCTCGCCTACGGGGTCGGTCTCGCGGTCACGCTGGTGTCGGCGTACCTCCCGGCCCGCCGCGCGGCGCGCACCTCGCCGGTGGCCGCGATGCGGGAGGACACCGGGACGCCGGGCGAGGGCTCGCTTCGCCGCCGCGGCCTGATCGGCGGCGCGGTCGCCCTGCTCGGTGCGCTGCTCGCCGTCCTGGGGCTGCTGGACACACCCGGCCCGGCTGCCGCCTGGATCGGCGCCGCGGCCGTGCTGTGGATCCTCACCGCCGCCGCGCTGAGTCCGGTGCTCGGTCACCCGGTGCTGGTGGCCTGCCGCGGCCTGTTCAGTCGGCTGTTCGGCACCACCGGTCGGCTGGCCGGCGAGAACACCTTGCGCAACCCGCGACGTACCGGCGCCACCGCCTCGGCGCTGATGATCGGACTCGCGCTGGTCTCGGCCGTCGGCACGCTGGCGGCGTCCATGAGTGCGACCACCGACGCGTTGGTCGAGGACCAGTTCGCGGCCGACTTCCTGGTCCAGTCGGCCAACTTCCAGAGCTTCCCGACCGGGATCGGCGACGACATGGCCGGCGTGGACGGGGTCGGCACGATGAGTCGCGACCAGTACACCCCAGCGCTGGTCGAGCAGGAGCCGACGTTCCTGCTCGGCGTGACCCCCGTCTTCAGCACGATCTACGACCTGGACATGCTCGCCGGCACCCCTGACCTCGTCGGCGACCAGGCCGTGATCACCCGTGACGCCGCCAGCAAGTACGGCGTCTGGGTCGGCGACAGCCTCGCCCTGGCGTTCCCGGGCGGGGAGCAGGCGACGGTCGAGGTGGCCGGCGTGTTCGAGTCGACGCCGGTGATCGGGCAGGTGAACGTGCCGCTCTCGGTCCTGGAGAGCGTGGGGGTGAAACGGACCGACACCTCCCTCAGCATCAACCTGGAGCCCGGTGCCGACCCGGCCGGCGTGCAGGCCGATCTCGAGCAGGTCCTCGAGGGCGTCCCGATCGTGACGGTGCAGGACAAGCAGGAGTTCGCCGACAGCCTCAAGGGACAGATCAACCAGTTGCTCTTCATGATCTACGGCCTGCTCGCGCTGGCGATCGTGATCGCCGTGATCGGCATCGTGAACACGCTGAGCCTCAGCGTCATCGAGCGGACCCGCGAGATCGGGCTGCTGCGCGCGGTCGGGCTCTCCCGGTCGCGACTGCGGTGGATGGTGACGCTGGAGTCGGTGACGATCTCGGTGATGGGCGCCGTGCTGGGCATGGCGGTGGGACTGCTGATCGGCGTCCTGCTCCGCCAGTCGCTGGCCGACGACCTCACCGAGCTCTCGCTGCCGCTGACCAACCTCTTCGTCTTCCTCGGGATCTCGGTGGTCTTCGGTGTCCTGGCCGCGATCATCCCCGCCGTCCGGGCCGCGCGGATGAAGGTGCTCGAGGCGATCGCGACCGAGTAGCGGCCGACCCGCCTCCGGCCGACCCAGCGTTCCGGACGCTGATCGTCCGCAACAGCGGTTAGCGTTCCGCCATGGCTGAGATCCTGCTGCTCCACCACATCCAGGGACTGACGTCCGGAGTCCACGCGTTCGCCGACCGGCTGCGCGCCGCCGGGCACACCGTCCACACCCCCGACTCCTTCGAGGGCCGCACCTTCGGCTCCATCGAGGAGGGCGCGGCCTACGTCGGCGAGGTCGGCTTCGCGGAGATGCGCGAGCGTTCCGTGCGCCACGCCGACGGACTGCCGAACGACCTCGTCTACGCCGGCTTCTCGCTCGGCGTGATGGCGGCGCAGACGCTGCTGCAGACCCGACCGGGCGCCCGCGGCGGGTTGTTCTTCCACGGCTTCGCCGACCCGGCGAACTTCGGCGAGTGGCCCGGCCTCCCGGTGCAGGTGCACGCCATGGACGCCGACGAGTTCTGGCTCGAGGACCGGGAGGCCGCGGAGTCGGCGGCCGCCAGCCACGACGGCATCGAGATCTTCACCTACCCCGGCAGCGGCCATCTCTTCACCGACGACAGCGTCGCCGACCACGACGCGGCCGCTACCGATCTGGTGCTGGAACGGTCGCTGGCCCTGCTCGAACGGGTGTGACCGAGGCGATCCGGGTCGTCCCGGCCGACCAGGCGAGCTGGGAGGACCTGCAGGCGGTCTTCGGCCACCGTGGCGCGGCGGCCCGCTGCTGGTGCCAGCGCTACAAGCTCTCGCCCGGTGAGTCGTTCGGCAACACGCCGGTCGAGGACCGGGCCTGGCGGCTGCGGCAGCAGTCCGGCTGCGACGTCGCGGGCGCCGACGACACCAGCGGGCTGGTGGGGTACGTCGACGGTGAGCCGGCCGGCTGGTGCGCGGTCGAGCCGCGTCCGGCGTACGACGGTCTGGTCCGGGTCTTCCGGGTCCCGTGGACCGGACGCGACGAGGACAGGACCGATGACTCGGTGTGGGCTCTCACGTGCGTGCTCACGCGCGCCGGCTTCCGCAGGCGGGGAGTGAGCCGGGCGCTGATCGCCGCCGCCGTCCCGTTCGCCCGCGAGCGCGGCGCCCGGGCGCTGGAGGGCTACCCGATCACCACGACCGACGTGATCTCGGAGGAGCTCCACGTCGGCACCGTCGACGGCTTCGAGGCGGCCGGGTTCGCGATCGTCGCCCGCCCCACGCCGCGCCGGGTCGTGATGCGCATCGAGCTCTAGGTCCGCTGTGGTCGGGGCACGACCGCGACGCCTCAGGTGCGGTGCGCGTACTCCTCGAAGGCGTCGTCGACGGCCGTCGCGCTGACGCGGGCGCCGGTCTGGAGGTACTCCATCGCCCGCAAGGAGGCCTCATGCGCCTCGAGACCGGAGCCGGCCACGCCGTCCTCGACCACCCGACAGAAGTAGTCGTGCTGGTGGGCGTCGACGAACGTGTAGTGCACACAGACGTCGGTGTGGCCGCCGACGAGGATCAGGGTGTCGGCGCCCAGTCCCTTGAGCAGGATCTCGAAGTCGGTCCCGAAGAAGCAGGAGTAGCGGCGCTTCCGGATCACGTAGTCGTCCGGTCGCACGTCGAGGTTCCGGGCGATGTCGGTGCCGGGGTCACCCTCGAGGAGGTGGACGCCCTCGGCGCCGTCGAGCTCGCGGCCGAAGTCCACCAGGTCCCGACGATGGGCCTCCTGGAAGAACACGACCGGAACTCCGCACTCGCGGGCCTTCGCGACCAGCGCGGGTACCCGATCCATGGCGTCCTGGTAGCCGGGCATGAACGGAATCGCGGACTCGGAGCCGTCGGCCGCTCCGCCGCCCTGGATGTCGATGACGACCAGCACCGGCCGGCCTTCGATCAGCTTTCTGTCAGTCATGAGCTCTCCTGGGCCTCGGCCGCCGGTCCGCCTGCGGGACGTCATACGGTTCGCACGCTATAGCGACCGATGCGTATGACGTCTCGCGGGTGGGTACTGGTGAGGATCGACTTCTGAGCGGGGGCCGGAGCGTCAGGGCTGGACCATCCACCGGTAGGCCGCGGGCTGACCTGCGTTCCAGGCCTCCTCGGTGGCCGCGTCCACGAACTGCAGCCCTGCCGCCAGGTAGGCACGGTGACCGGCGAGGTTGTCCGGCAGCACTCGCAGGCAGATCGTGGCGAGCTCCGGGTGCGCCTGCCGCGCACGCTCGCCGAGCATCCGGGTGAGTCGCCGCCCCACCCCCTCGCCGCGCCGCGCCGGATCGACCAGCAGCCGGGCGAGCTCGACCTCGTCCTCCTCCTCGTCGAGCCACAGCTCGCCGTAGGCGACCGGTAGGTCTCCCTCGAGAAGCAGGAACGCCTCGACGTCGTCGGTGGCCGCCCAGCCAGCGACCACGGACGGCGGCACCGGCGCCTCCAGCAGGCCGCACCACGAGCGCACCTCGGCCGGCGTGCTGGCCCAGGTACTGACCAGGGCGGCGTACGAGGGATCAAAGGCCTGCAGCGGTGATCCCCCGGCCTGGTGCTCGCGATCGGACATGCTCAGGCCTGCTCGCGCAGATAGCGACCGAAGTGGGGCACGGTGAAGGCGATCCGGCCGCGTTCGCTGGCGTAGATCAGTCCCTTCTTGAGCAGCGCGTCCCGGGCCGGCGAGAGCGACTGCGGCTTCTTGGCGAGGACCGCAGCGACATCGGCGGTCGGCACGCTCTCGAGGTCGTCGAGCTCCTCCTCGCCGGCTTCGGCGATCCGCACCGCGGCGTCGGCCATCGCCCGCAGGTAGTCCCGCTCCCCCGGCGTCGCCCGCTCGAACCGGGACCCGAAGAACCCGACGGCCAGCTCGGACTCCGCTTCCGGCGCGGCCACCCTCACGTCGTCGCCGCCGATGGGAGTCCGCGGAGCGCGGTCCCAGACCGCCTTGCCGTAGGCCTGGATGAAGTACGGGTAGCCGCCGGTCGCGGCGTACATCGCGTCGAGCGCCTCGGCGGTGAACGAGGCGTCCTCGCCGGCGGCGGGCGCGGTCAGGGCCCGGTCGGCCGCCTCCCGCGGCAGCCGGTCGATCCGCTGGTAGCGGAACAGTCGCTCGGAGTAGGACTTGCTGGCGCTGAGCACCGCCGGCAGGTGAGGGAGGCCGGCACCGACCACGATCATCGGCAGCCCCGACTGGCTGATCTCGTGGCAGGCGGCGCACAGCGCGGACACGTCGTCGGGGCCCGAGGTCCTGCATCTCGTCGATGAAGACCGCGATGCCCTTGCCCTCGTCGGCCGCGAGTCCCCCGAGGTCGGTGAACAGCTCCACCAGGTCGATCTCGATGTCGCCGGAGTCGGCGCGACCCCGGACCGCGGGGGCATCGATGCCCGGGTTCCACTGGTCGCGCAGCTTCGCGTTCGACCCGGCCTCGCGTTGCGCGAAGGAGCGGACCACCCCGAGCACGTGGGAGACCGACTCCTCGTCACGGTGGCCGAGCTCGCGGACGGCCTGGTGCAGCGCGCTGGACAACGGCCGCCGCAACGACTGGTCGGGACGGGCCTCGAGCTTGCCGGTCCCCCACTGACGGCGTACGGCGGCCGAACGGAGCGTGTTGAGCAGGACGGTCTTGCCGACGCCGCGCAGTCCGGTCAGCACCAGCGACCGCTCCGGCCGGCCCGCGGAGATCCGCTCGAGCACGACGTCGAAAGCGCCCAGCTGCTCGTCACGGCCGGCCAGCTCGGGAGGGCGCTGCCCCGCGCCGGGCGCATAGGGATTCCGGATCGGGTCCACCAGGGGACCGTATCCGGATCTCTACAGGAATCCGTAGACGGCGCTCAGCCGGCCGCGTCGCGTCGGCGCTGCACCGCCACGTCGTACGCCGCGTCGATACCGGCCCGCAGCGTGGCGATCATCTCGGGCACGTCGTCGATGTCCATCCGGAACGAGCCGGCGCAGACGTTCTCCCGCCACAGCGACAGCACGACGAGGCCCTTCTCGTGGTGCCAGGAGACCCGCAGGGCGCGGTCGCCACCGCGGGCGTCGAGGAAGATCGACCCCGTCTCCGGCAGCGGGCGGGCCTTGGCCATGGCTCCATTCTGCTCCGGCCCCGGTCACGGTGTCACTGTTTCGACCTAGACTCGGGCCGTGCCCGAGCTCCCCGAGGTGGAAGCGCTGGCCCTCGACCTGCGGGGCCGGTTCGCCGATCGTGCCATCGCGAAGGTGCACGTCGTGGCCTTCTCCGCCCTCAAGACCTTCGATCCGCCGGTGACCGCGCTGGAGGGCAGCTTCATCGATGACGTGACCCGCCACGGCAAGTTCCTCGACATCTCGGCCGGCGGCCTGCACCTGGTGTTCCACCTCGCCCGTGCCGGCTGGATCCGCTGGCGCGACGAGCTGCCGCCGGTGCCACCGCGACCCAGCAGCAAGTCGCCGCTCGCGGTCCGGGTGATCCTCGACGACGACACAGGGGTCGACGTGACCGAGGCCGGCACGAAGAAGAGCCTCGCGGCGTACGTCGTGCGCCAGCCGTCGGACGTGCCCGGCATCGCCTCGCTCGGTCCCGACCCGCTCGCCGAGGCGTTCGGCGTCGAGACCCTGGGCGCGATCCTGCAGAAGGCGGGCCGATCGCAGGTCAAGGGCGTGCTCCGCCACCAGGGCACCATCGCCGGCATCGGCAACGCCTACTCCGACGAGGTGCTGCACGCGGCGCGGATGTCGCCCTTCAAGCCGGCGTCCAGCATCGTCGACGACGAGCTGGAGGCCCTCCACGAGGCGATCCAGGGCGTGATCGGCGCCGCCGTCGACCGCTCGCGTGGCCTCGCGGCCAGCGAGCTGAAGGGGGAGAAGAAGTCACACCTCGCCGTGCACGGGAAGACCGGGCAGGAGTGCCCGGTCTGTGGCGACACGGTGCGCGAGGTCAGCTTCGCCGACTCCAGTCTTCAGTACTGTCCGACCTGTCAGACGGGCGGCAAGCTCCTCGCCGACCGTCGGATGTCCCGCCTCCTGAAGTGAGAGCCGATGCCACCCGAGATTCCGTCGACCACCGTGACCGAGGTTCCCGATCCCTTGCCTGACGGGGTGTCCGTCCTCGACGTTCGGGAGTCGTTCGAGTGGGAGCACGGCCACATCGAGGGCGCCGTCCACGTGCCCCTGATGCAGCTGCCCGAACGCCGCGAGGAGGTCCCCGACGGACGCGTGATCGTGGTGTGCAAGGTCGGCGGCCGCTCGATGCAGGCGACCCAGTACCTCGTCCAGCAGGGCTACGACGCCGTCAACCTCGAGGGCGGGATGATCGACTGGGCCGCGGCCGGGCGGCCGATGGTGAGCGACACGGACGGGTCGCCCCAGATCGTGTGAGACCCGTCCGTCACGCGAAGGCGGCAGGCAGTGGCAGCGCGAGGGCAGCCGGCAACCGGTCGAGATACGCGGCGCGTGGTCGCTCGACCACGCCCAGGCTGGCCAGGTGGTCGGTGACCCACTGGGTGTCGACGAGCCGGCCGTCGGCGTACTCGTCGGAGAGCAGCTCGACCAGGCCGAGCAGGGCGACCTTCGAGGCGTCCCGCTCACGGTGGAACATCGACTCGCCCGCGAACAGGCCGCCGATCGCGACCCCGTAGAGGCCCCCGACCAACCGGTCGTCGCGCCACGTCTCGACGGAGTGGACCCACCCGAGCTCGTGAAGCCGGAGGTACGCCGACCGGATCCCGGCGTCGATCCAGGCACCGTGGCGGCGTGGGTCGCCGCAGGCCTCGATCACCTCGGGCAACGCGGTGTCGACCCGGATCTCGAATCGCTTCGCCGACTTGCGCAGCGAGGAGGTGACCCGAAGCCCGTCCAGCGGCAGCACTCCGCGCGCGAGCGGGCTCCACCAACCGGGTGCACCCGCCCCCTCGAACGGCATCGGGAACAGGCCAGCGCGGTAGGCCGCCAGCAGCGTGCCCGGCGCCAGGTCCGCCCCGACCGCGACCAGGTCGTCGTCGTCCGGCCAGCGCGCGAGCGGCGGGAACTGCCACGTCGACGGTGGCGGCTCGACGGGCGGCATGCGCCCGAACCTACTGGGGCCGATCTTCCGTAAGATCACCCCATGGGTGCGATGAGCTCGATCTCCAAGCGGCTGGCGCCGAGGGTCACCGACCTGGCGCCGGGCCTGACGACCGCCTTCGTCCGGGAGGCGCTGCGCCGTGCGATCGAGGGCGTCGGCCCGTTGCCGCCGGCCGCGAAGGCTGCGGACAAGCAGCTCAAGGAGCAGAAGGGCAACGTGGAGCGGGCGATCCACGAGGTCATCGAGAACCATGTCCGCTTCGCCGGCGCGCAGGGCTTCGTCACCAACCTCGGGGGCCTGGTGACCGCCACCGTGAGCATCCCCGCCAACATCAGCGGGCTGGCGCTGATCGAGTGCCGGATGATCGCCGGCATCGCCCACCTGCGCGGCTACGACCTCGACGATCCGCGGGTGCGCAACGCGATCCTGGTCTGCCTGCTCGGCGATGAGGTCGTCGCCGGCCTCGTGAAGAAGAAGCAGATCCCGGGGTCACCGATGGCGATCGCCACCGCCTCCGAGCACGACGCCGGTCTCGACCGGGTGGTGTCGGCCGTGGTGGCGAGCGAGCTGATCACCCGCGTCGCCGGCAAGCGCATCGCGACCACCGTCGGCCGCCGGATCCCGGTCGTCGGCGGCATCGTCGGCGCGAGTGCCGACGGCTACGCCACCTGGCGGATCGGGCGCTACGCCGACCGCGAGCTCCTGCCGCGCGCCGCCCGGTAGAGCCGCAGCGCGAAGCGGCCGGGCCGGCTGGCCCGAAGTCGCCGGACGGTCTTCTCCCGCCACCGGTACGTCGGGCGCAGGTACGCCCGCTCGAGGTCGCGGTGGGCGCCCTCGAGCTGGCCGCGGAGGTCGTCCTCCGTCCTGACCAGCCGCGCGTTCTCGACCAGCAGCGCCGCGATCGCATCGACGGCGGCATCGGCCACCTGGGCCTCGTCGGGGGCGTCGGGGTCGGCGTACGTGCTCCGACGGCGGGTCGCCCACCAGGTCATCGAGGTCGCCGACGACGTCGTAGCCCCGCTCCCGGACGAGGTCGGACCACTTCTGCTGCAACGGCACGACCCACGCATGATCGTCGGCGGGCAGGGTCAGTCGCGGCGAGTCGACCCGCTGCGACAGTGTCTGATGGGCGATCAGCTCCCGCACCAGCGGCCGGTACGCCGCGGGCGGGACGATCTTGTTCGCCTTCACGTTGATCCGGCGGACCATGGTGGTCTCCGGGGCGCCCAGGGAGGCGTTGGCGCGCTCGGCCTCCACGTCGAGGTCGAGGTCGTCGAGCCCGAACGTGTGGCTGAACCGCTGCCAGAGCAGGTCGCGCGGACCATCAGGGCGGGGCACCGTCACCACGTGCACCCGCTCGGGTGGCAGGTCGCCGGCCCAGCGGTCGAGGATGTCGGGGACCTCCTGGACTCCCCAGAACCACGAGCCGATCGCGCTGTCGCGCGCGGGATCCCGCACCCGGGCCAGGAAGCGGGAGTAGGGCATCTCCAACCGGTGCTTGACGTTCTCCTGCCACTCCGCCGGGATCTGCCTGACGAGGTCGCGCACGGACAGCACGACGTGAACCTCGGTGTCGGGGTGGCCCAGCGAGGCCAGGGCCCGCTGCGCCTGGCCGCGTGAGGCGGTGGCCAGGATCTCGTGGCTGATGATCGCCGTGCCGTCGAAGGCCCGAACCTCGTCGGCCAGCCGGTCCCAGCCGCCGATGGCCTCGTTCTCGAGGCCGCCCCACGACAGCTGCATCAGGTCGAGCGCTGCGAGGAAGTGGGCGTCGAACCGGTCCGCGGGATAGAGCACGCCCTGCTTGGCCAGGCGGTCACGGTTCCGGAAGAGCACGTCCTGCAGGTGGCTGGTGCCGGTCTTGGGGGTGCCGACGTGGATCAGGACCCGACGACTCACGGTCCCTCCTCCTCATGGCTCTGGAGCCCTGTCTGGAGCTCGGTCTGGAGCAGCAACCTGACCGCCAGCGCGAGGGTGTCGGACACCACGGGCGCCTCGATCCCGGCCCGGTCGACCGGCCGGACCAGCGCCGGGTCGCCGTGGACAGGGTAGCGACCCCGCGTCAGCTGATGGTGCAACCGGTCGCCCTCCTGCTGCACCCAGTCGCGGTGACGGCCCGGGACGATCAGCGGCAAGCCGGGTTCGTCGGCCAACCGCGGTCGGAGCACGTCGCTCAGCAGCCGGGTCCGCCGCTCCGACGGGACGATCGGGCGCAGCGCGGCGCTCACCCGGCGGGCCAGGTCGAGCGCCGTGGCGGCCATCGGCTGCGGCGACTGCGGCCCTCGCCGTACGCCGAGCAGGCGGGGCGCCAGCGCGGGGTCGGTGACGACATGGACCCGGTTGGGCACCGGCTTGTCGATCTCGCGGCGGGCCACTGCGTGGAGGTCGAGCGGCGTCGGCAGCGTGCCCTCGCGCGCGCGTTCCGCCACCCAGTCCCGCCACGGCGGGGCGCCGTTGCGGAAGCAGTGGGCGGTCCACAGGTCGACCAGCATCCGTCCCGCGTCGGTGCCGAGGACCAGTACTCGTCCGCCGTACCCGCCCGGTGGTCGGCCGCGGGCCGTGAGGTGCCGGCGCAGCGGCGCGACATGTTCGGGGTCACCGAGCAGGTGGTAGCGGATCCGCCAGGGCCGCTTCCAGCCGGACGGGGGGTGCGGAGACGGTCCGGGTCGCGAGGTCACGGGCCAGCAGCACGGCCGCGAGGCGCACGAGCTCGTGGTCGCCCAGCTCGGCCGGGTCGACGGGTCGCGGCCCGTGGTCGGGAACGTCGGGTCCCCCCGCCAGCGGGAGGGCGGGGCGGGTGCGCCGTGGCGGGTCGGCGGCCAGGACGGCGGCGACCAGGGCGGGTGAGGGTCGGCCGGTGAGGTTGACGCGTCGCAGCAGCTCGAGCTGCTGGGCGCCGGGCAGGCTGCTGCTCCGGGGCGCCGCGTCGCCGGACCACTGCGACCAGGGGGTCGTCCCACCGTCCTCGAGGTGGGCGGTCCAGCCCCACGCGGTGGCGGCGCCGGTCATCGAGGCGTCACCGCCGGCGCAGCCGATCGGCGTTCTTGCGCAGCCGGGCAGCCCACTGCTGCTCGGGGTCGGGCCGTGACGCCGCTTCGTCGGTCATCGCGACCAGGGCCTCCATCGCCACCGCCAACCGCTTGCGGGGCTTGACCTTGTCGGGGTCCCGCCAGGCGTCCTCGTCCGGGCGGGCCGGAATCAGGTCGGCGAGGTCACCGACGACGTCGATCCCGGCCTGCTCGATCCACTCGAGCCACTGGTGGCTGCGTTCCTCGACCCAGTCGAAGGCCTGGGGGGGCAGCGTGATCCGGGGTGAGTCGCCCCGGACCAGCTCCTCCTCGGCCAGCATCTGCCGGATCAGCCCGTCGTACGCCGCCTCGCGCCGGGTCGCCCGGTCCAACCGCTTGTTCAGCTGGCGAAGGACGGCAGTCTCGGCGATGCCGAGCGAGGCGTTGGCACGGGCACTCTCGGCCGGAGCCCAGATCGGATCGATCCCGGTGGCCACGCAGAACCGGTCCCAGAGTGACTCGCCGCCGCGACTGTGCGGGACGGTGACGAGGTGGATGTTCTCGGGGGGGACGTGGGCGCCCCAGGTGCCGAGCACCGTGGGCAGGTCGAAGGCGCGCGCGAACCACGTCTTGCCGCGCTCGGACTGGCGCAGGAACCGGCGGTAGCGCCACTTGCGGCCCTGCTTGATGCTTTCCTGCCAGGCGGCGGGCAGCTGCCGGGAGAGGTCGCGGGCGGTGTAGACGATGTGGACGTCGGCGCCGGAGAGGTCGTTCATCGCGCGGGCCACGTGATGCGGGCGGGCGGGCGCCAGGATCTCGTGGCTGACCACGACGGTGCCGCTGCGACGGTTCACCCGCTTCACCAGCGCGTCCCAGCTGCCCGTCGCGTGCCCGGGGTCGCCGCCCCAGTCCTGGCCCAGCAGGTCGAGCGCGGCGCGGAAGTGGAAGAGCCCCGGACTGATCAGGGGCGACCGGCTCGGGAAGTCGATGTCGTGCGCGGCCAGGGTCGCCGCATTGCGGGTCAGCCGGTCCTGGAGATAGGTGGTGCCGGTCTTGGGGGCTCCGATGTGGAGGTACACCGTCCGGCTCATGGGGGGATTCTGCCGTACCGCTACCCAGGGCCCGCACCACGGCCGACCGGGTCCTCGGCCACCCGGGTTCATGTAACGCGCAGTTACTCGCACAGGTGCGCTGCTGCAGCGGCGCACCAGCGCCGGTAACTGCGCGTTACAGCGGAGGAGGGGGGCGAGCGCGCGGACGACGGCCGAGGGGCTGGGGCGTCCGAGCACCCCGGCCATCCACACGCTGGTCGAGACGACGGCGTCGAGGTCGACCCCGTGGTCGATGCCGAGGCCGGTCAGCATCCAGACCAGGTCCTCGGTGGCGAGGTTGCCGGTCGCGCTCTTCGCGTAGGGGCAGCCACCGAGGCCGCCGGCGCTGGCGTCGAAGGTGGTGATGCCGCACTCGAGGGCGGCGTACGCGTTGGCGAGGGCCTGGCCGTAGGTGTCGTGGAAGTGCATCGCGAGCCGGTCGGTGCCGACCCCGGCTTCGGCGTACGCCGCGACCAGCCGCTTCACGTGGCCGGCGGTGCCGACGCCGATGGTGTCGCCGAGGCTGAGCTGGCTGGCGCCGAGGTCGAGCAGCCGGGCGCCGACGTCGACGACCTGCTCGACCGGCACCTCCCCCTCCCACGGGTCGCCGAAGCACATCGAGACGTAGGCGCGGACGTCGAGCCCGGCGTCCAGCGCCCGGCGTACGGTCGGCTCGAACATCGCGAACTGTTCGTCGAGGCTGCGGTTGAGGTTCTTCTGCGCGAACGTCTCGGTCGCCGAGCCGAAGATCGCGACGTGCCGCAGCCCGAGCTCGAGCGCCCGGTCGAGGCCGCGCTCGTTCGGCACCAGCACGGGCAGGTCGCGACCGGCCTCGCCGAGGTCGGTCATCAGCTCGGCGGCGTCGGCGAGCTGCGGCACCCACTTCGGGTGGACGAACGACGTCGCCTCGACGATCGGCAGCCCGGCGGCGACCAGCCGCCGGATGAACTCCGCCTTGGCCTCGACCGGCACGATCGCCGCCTCGTTCTGGAGCCCGTCGCGCGGGCCGACCTCATAGATCGTGACCCGTTCCGGGAGCCCGGGCGCGGGCACCGTCATCGGCAGCGTCACGACTCGTCCTCCGGGGTCACCACGAACAGCGTGGCACCGAGCGCCACCTGCTCGCCCGCGGCGGCACCGACCGTGGTGACCGTGCCGGCGAACGGCGCCTTCAGGGCGAGCTCCATCTTCATCGCCTCCATCGCCCCGAGCGCCTGGCCCTCCGTGACGGTGTCGCCGACCGCCACGTGGACGTCGAGGACGGTGCCGGGCATCGGCGCGACCAGCGTGCCGTCGCCGGCGGCGGGCCCGTGGTCGGCGAACGCGTCGGGCTTCTCGAACACGTGGCGGTGCCCCTGCCAGGCGACCTCGAGCACGTGGGGCTGGAGGTTGGCGACCGCCCGCGCCCGGCGGCCGTCCACCTCGAGGTCGATGACGTGGTCGGCGGCGGCGATCTGGCGGACCGGCACCCCGTCGACCGTGCCGGCGGACCGGTCGACCACGACCGGGCGGTCGAGCTCGACGATGGTGGGCGCCGGCGGGGCGCCGAGCCGGAACCCGTCGGCCTGGAACGGGTGGCCGTCGTCGGCGGCGCTGAGCAGCGCCGAGACCCACGCGACCAGCAGCCGCGGCAGGTCCGGATCGGGTGTCGGCACCTCGGCCGTGTCGAGCCAGGCGGTGTCGATGGTCGCCTCGCGGAACTCCTCGGTCGCGAGCAGCGTCCGCAGGAACCCGGTGTTGGTGGTCAGGCCCAGGATCGCGGTGTCGTCGAGGGCGGTGAGCAGCGCCTGCCGGGCCGCCTCCCGGTCCGCGCCGTGGGCGATCACCTTGCCGAGCATCGGGTCGTACGCCGTGGACACGATCTGTCCGGACTCGAGCGCGTGGTCGACCCGGACCCCGGCGGGCCACCGCACGATGCTGGTCGTGCCGGCCTGCGGCAGGAAGCCGCCGAAGGAGTCCTCGGCGTAGACCCGGGCCTCGATCGCGTGGCCGTCGAGCCGGACGTCGTCCTGGGTGAACCCCAGCGGGTCACCCGCTGCGACGCGGAGCTGGAGCTCGACCAGGTCGAGGCCTGTCACGAGCTCGGTGACGGGGTGCTCGACCTGGAGCCGGGTGTTCATCTCCAGGAAGTAGAACTCGCCGGTGGCGTTGTCGAGCAGGAACTCGACGGTGCCGGCGTTGACGTAGCCGACCTCGCGAGCCAGGTCGACCGCGGCGGTGGTGATCGCGGTCCGCTGCTCGTCGCTGATCGTGGGCGCGGGCGCCTCCTCCAGCACCTTCTGGTGGCGGCGCTGGGTGGAGCAGTCGCGCTCGAAGAGGTGCAGCACCGTGCCGTGGGTGTCGCCGATGACCTGGACCTCGATGTGACGGCCCGACTCGACGTACTTCTCCACCAGCATCGTGTCGTCGCCGAAGGCGCTGGCGGCCTCCCGCTTCGCGGCGGCCGTGGCGTCGGCCAGCTCGCCCTCGGACCGCACGATCCGCATCCCCTTGCCGCCACCGCCCGCGGCCGCCTTGACCAGCACCGGATAGCTGGCGTCGTCCCCCGTCGGCACCACCGGTACGCCGGCGGCCACCGCGATCTCGCGGGCGGCGTCCTTGCGGCCCATCTGCTCCATGACCGCGGCGCTCGGGCCGACCAGGGTCAGACCGGCGTCCTCGACGGCGCGGGCGAAGGCCGCCCGCTCGGAGAGGAAGCCGTAGCCGGGGTGGACGTGCGTGCAGCCGTGGTCGCGGGCGGCCGCCACGACCGCCTCGATGTCGAGGTAGCTCGAGACCGGGGCGGCCTGGTCGCAGGCGCGGACGTGCGGCGCCGAGACGTCGAGCTCGGAGTGGAGGGCGACGGTGGGGATCCCGAGTCGGCGGGCGGTGCGCGCGATCCGGATCGCGATCTCGCCGCGGTTGGCGATCAACAATTTCATCGAGGCGCTCACATTCGGAAGATGCCGTAGGAGGGCTCCGGGATGGGCGCGTTCGCGGTGGCCGCGAGCCCCATGCCGAGGACCCGGCGGGTGTCGGCCGGGTCGATCACGCCGTCGTCCCAGAGCCGGGCGGTCGCGTAGTACGGCGACCCCTGGCTCTCGTACTGGTCGCGGATCGGCGCCTTGAAGTCGTCGTCGTCCTCGCGGCCGGCGACGGTGGCCAGCACGTTGGCGGCCTGCTCGCCGCCCATGACGGAGATCCGGGCGTTGGGCCACATCCAGAGGAAGCGGGGGTCGTAGGCGCGGCCGCACATGCCGTAGTTGCCGGCGCCGAACGAGCCGCCGATGACGACGGTGAACTTCGGGACGACGCTGCAGGCGACGGCGGTGACGAGCTTGGCGCCGTCGCGGGCGATGCCCCGGTTCTCGTACTCCTTGCCGACCATGAAGCCGGTGATGTTCTGCAGGAAGACCAGCGGGATGCCGCGCTGGTTGCAGAGCTGGATGAAGTGGGCGCCCTTGAGCGCCGACTCGCTGAAGAGGATGCCGTTGTTGGCGATGATCCCGACCTCGTGGCCCCAGATCCGCGCGAACCCGCACACCAGCGTCTCGCCGTAGAGCTGCTTGAACTCGTGGAACCGGCTGGCGTCGACGATGCGGCGGATGACCTCGCGCACGTCGTACGGCGTCCGGGTGTCGCTCGGCACCACGTCATACAACCCCGCCGGATCCTCATGCGGCTCCTCCACATCCCGAACCCCCGGCCTCCGGTGGTTGAGGTGCGAGCGGGCTCCGGTGGTTGAGGTGCGAGCGAAGCGAGCCTCGAAACCCCCGGAGCCATAACCCCCGGGGCCCGGCAACGTGTCCACAATCGACCGCACGATCGCCAACGCATGCGCATCGTCCTCAGCCAGGTGATCGACCACCCCCGACGTACGTGCGTGGACATCACCCCCACCGAGCTCCTCGGCGGTGACGACCTCACCGGTCGCGGCCTTCACCAGCGGCGGGCCGCCGAGGAAGATCGTCCCCTGGTTCTTCACGATCACGGTCTCGTCGGACATCGCCGGGACGTAGGCGCCGCCGGCGGTGCAGGACCCCATCACGCTGGCGATCTGCGGGATGCCGGCGCCGGAGAGGTTGGCCTGGTTGAAGAAGATCCGGCCGAAGTGCTCGCGGTCGGGGAAGACCTCGTCCTGCATCGGCAGGAACGCGCCGCCGGAGTCGACGAGGTAGAGGCAGGGCAGCCGGTTCTCCGCGGCGATCGTCTGCGCGCGGAGGTGCTTCTTCACGGTCATCGGGTAGTAGGTGCCGCCCTTGACGGTCGCGTCGTTGGCGACGATCACGCACTCGCGGCCGCTGACCCGACCGATGCCGGTGACGATCCCCGCGCTGGGGACCTCGCCCCCATACATGTCGTACGCCGCCAGCGGGCTCAGCTCGAGGAACGGGCTGCCCGGATCGAGCAACCGGTCGACCCGGTCGCGCACCAGCAACTTGCCCCGGTCGGTGTGCTTCTGACGCGCCCGCTCCGACCCGCCCTGCCGGGCTGTGGCCAGCCGCTCACGCAGCTCCTCGACCAGTTCCCTCATGTCGCTCACCCTGACAGGTTAGCGATCGTTAACCTCGGGCGTCCAGCGACGGCTCCGCCGACACCTCCCGAGTGCCCCATTCCGCCCACTATGACGCAGTTGAACCCGGTTGGGATGCGCCTTCCCGGCTACTCCCCGACAAGCGTCGGGATTCCCGCCTAGTCTTTTCACGACACGAGACGTATGTGCAAAGAGCGAGATCACCGGAAGGCGTCCCTTGACCGAGCAGAGTGGTGGCACCCCGGCCGAAGAATCCCGGTCTCCGTGACGCCCTTCCGCTCGGTTCGGACGCACCCACATCGGGTCCAGGGACCCACCGCGGAATCTGGACCGCTCAGCGCGAGGAACTCCGCAGTGCGCTCGCAGCGCAGAATGCGCTCTGTGGTCAGCTGTACCGAGAAGCCGTTGACGCTCTGGGGGCAACTGAGCTCGACACCGGCAGGCTGGTCGTCGCTGGTCATGCGGTGCGCGAGCTGGTCAACCTGCTCCCGGCAGTCCTCGGAGACGTGAACCTGCCCGAGAGAGTCCGCGATTCCGATCTCCGTGACGATCTCGTGGCGGCATGGAACGAATACAAGGCTGACATCACTACCGGGCCGCCGCGCCCGGTCTGATACCGCCCAAGGTGGTGAATGCCATCGACGCATGGGTTCGGGCACAAAGCCAGATCACCGAGAACGCCCAGGCCCGTCGAGCGGCGCTGGTCTTGGGGACGACCGAGACAATCGAGGACAGCAGCGTCAGGGTCGTGATCGGCGCAGTCGATTTGTTCGAGCGACTCCGCCACCCGTCCAAGTCGGACTCCGAGTCGCCCGCGGACCGAGCCGCCTATCAGGACGCCCTGAGCATCATCGAGAACGCGATCACCAGTCGGATCCTTGGTTTCTTCGCTGTCAAGGACAGGCTTCAGGATGTGGTTGACGCCGCAAACGTGCAGACAGAAGACGGCGTGTGGACGCAACCGGCGGAAGTCGACGTGTCAGCAACCCTCGCACGGATCGGGGGACTTCAGCACCGCAGGATCTTCTACGACCAGCTCGGCAACCCGGAGTGGATCGGGCCGCTGGATCGTCTTGCAGCGCTCGAGCCACCGAAGGCGCTCGACCCAGACGCCGAGCAACGCTGGCAACCATGGCCGGCCGGGGACTACCTGGTGCGCATGGCCGAGCACCGACCCGCTGAGGTACGGCAGATCCTGCTCCGGGTCATCGACGACGAGACGGCATGGCCCGCCAAGGTCCGCCTCCTCGAAGCAGCCCTTCGGATGCCGGTCGCAGACGCCCGGGCGATGGCATCAGCCATTCAGTTGCATCTGAACGGCGAGCTCGACCCGAATCTCGCCCTCGACGTCGTGACCTTCATCGAACAGCTCGCGCAGGCCGGAGAGATGCGACCTGCAATGCGCCTCGCCCAAATCGTGCTGCGTCCGCGTACTTCGCCCAACGCGGGAGGCCGTGGGCCGCCGAGACGTGCGCGCCGGGATCGATTCGTATTGGTATGCGCAGGCCCTGAAGCGCGTGACGTCTGCCCTCAGAGCCGACCCGCGCCTGCTCGGCACTGTGTACGCATGGCTGCGCTGAGGAACAACAGCTCAGCGATTCTTGGGACCCGGACAGGGACTGGGATGCGAGCAGCATCTGGCGACCGTCGATCAGCGACCACGAACAGAACTATCGCCACCACGACATCGCAGACGCGCTGGTTGATGCCCTGAGAGATCTGGCGATCAGTCAGATGGAGTCCGGAGTCGACCTCGAGCGGGTGATGGGGACTCTCGAACGCGACAGGATGCCGATCGCGATGCGAATCGCCATGTATGCACTGTCTGCGCAGGGCGGCCGACAGGGCGACGCGCTCCACGTAGCGACAGAGCGTGTGCTCGACAGAGACCTACTTCATCATCCCTGGTTCTTCCGTGAGTACACCCAGCTCGCGGCAGCCACTCTGCCGCGGCTCAACGACGCCGACTATGGACGCTGGGAAGCGCTCGTGGACGAAGGCCCCCAGGTCAGCGCAGAACGGCGTCAGCGGATCGTGGAGCACCGGGCGGAAGGGCAGACCGAGGACGACGCGTTCGCTCAGTACGCCACCATGCGCCGCCACGAACTGCTCTCAGCCATCGGCGCCGGTGCGCTACGCGGCCGTCTCCTCGAGACTCACACCGCACTCGTTGAAGACCTCGGCGAGTACGAGCACGCGGGCTTTCGGAGCTGGCACTCCATGTCCTACGGCGAAGAGGCTCCACCGATCGCGGTCGAGCTTGCCGAAATGCCTGCCGCGGATGTTCTCGCCACCGTTCGCGATTGGGAACCCGACAAGACTCAGACCGGGACAAAGGAAGGTCTGGCGGAGTCGCTGCAGGAAGTCGCCGAGGCCGACCCGCCGAGTTCAGTGCGCTGACACAGCACCTTTGTGCAACTTGATGACCCGTACCGGTCTCGCTTTCTCGACGGGATACGGAAGGCCGCTGAGTCCAACGCACCGCCATCGACTGGGCGGCCTACTTGCTCGGCGCCGAGAACTCGCACGGCATCATCGAGCGAGAGGAGCGGTCAGCAACACCTACCCGCTGCGACAGGTGTGCAACACCATCGAGAGCGCCGTGAACGGAGAGACGACGCGAATGCCGGAGCAGTTGCTCTCGGACGCCGCATCGATAGTCGCGACGTGGATCGACGACCCCGACCCCAGCGACGAGGAAGACATTCGGTGGCGACCACCTCACCAAGGCGTTCAACACCATGCGCCCCGTTGCCGTTCGCACCCTGATCCGCCTTGCCAGAGCGGCGAAACTTGCCCACAGCGAGGAGTTTGACTCGGAGCCGGTCATCGCAGCGGTCCAAGAGGCCCTCCATGGCCGACTCATGCCGCGTGATCCGAGCCTGGCCGTCTCGTCCACCTTGGGTGAAGGCCTGAGCCTGATGATGTGGATGGACGCGCCGTGGACGAGCTCGTGGCTACCAAGCGCCACGACCGCCGACACCTGGGGCGACGTCTTCGTCACCACCGCCCTGACGACCAACACGACCAGCACCCGACTGCTGAACGACCTCTGGCCCAGCATCGACGCCATTCTCGATCGCACTGCGGCACGCGAGTCTGTCGAGATGGGTTGGCGGTCGGACCGATCCATCGACGAGGTCATCGGTGATCACCTGATGACCTTGGCCATGTGGGGTTCAGTCTCTCCGTGGCCAGCGCGCACGGAGTCGTACTTCGCGCGCGTGAGCACCGAGGCCGCTGCATCAGTCGTCGGGCAGGTGGGTTGGCGTCTGATGAACACAGCCGAACTCCCGCCGGAACTCGTCGAGCGCGCCGAAGCCATCTGGGACGCTCGGCAGGCTGCGGTCGATCGAGGCGACGCAGACGCCGGACAACTCGCCCAGTTCTACTGGTGGGTCCACAGCAACAAGTTTCCCGTCACCTGGTGGCTCCCGCGCCTCGCGCGCGTAGCGGACCAGATCGACTTCGACGGCCGCAGCTTCATCGGAGAGCACATCGAGGAAGCTGCGCACACGCACCCCGGGGACGCCGTGGCCCTCATGACCCGACTCCTCCGCAGCGACGAAACCAGGACACTGGCACGCCACGGTCTTGTCACCTCGGCTCCAAAGGTGATCGCACTCGGACTGCGTTCCGCCGATGAAGAAGTCGAACAGGCGTCCCGGGGACTGATGGACCTGCTGGGCGAGCAGGGCGTCGTCGATATGGACGAACAGGTGTCAAAGGCCTCACGGGAACTCCACCTCGAGGACTAGACAAGTCACCGTTCCACCTGGCGGGACCGCTGCACCAATCGGTGACAACCCGACCAAGCCCATTCCGCCGCGCGTCGGGTACGTCCGGATCTGTCGAGATGAGGATGGTCGGGCTCGTGGGTGCCCGACGCGAGGATGATGCGGGTCTACGCGCCGCGGAGCGCCCAAGTGGCCGATGAAGGTCGAGGCGATGGCAGGTTCGGGCGGCATCGCGACGTCGGTTGAAGCTTCGACTGGGGAAGGTTGGCGTCGGTGTGCGGCTACGGGTCAGGATGGGGTTGTGCCTGATGCGGAAGAAGTTGCTCACCCGAAGCCGACTTCAGCGACGGTGCGCGAGTTGTACTCACACGCGTTCACCTGCGCACAGCCGGAGTGCCCGGAATGGCTGTACCGGCAAGAACCGGGTGCTGCGCGACCGGTGTTGAACAGTCGGGTCTCGCACATTCACGCTCGGCAGCCGCGCGGACCGCGCTGGCAGCCGGGGATGTCGTCGGCAGCATAACCGGTCCGCCGAGAACCTGCTCTTGATGTGCATCCCGCACTCGTACGAGATCGATGAGCACGAGACGCGGTTCTCGCCGGAGTTGCTGCAGGAGTGGCGGGTTGGCCAGATTCAGGAGTACTTCGACCGTCGTCATGGTTGGCCGATCGACGAGGACGAGGCGGCTGAGGTGTTGGCGGTCTCGTTCGACTCTCCGACGATCGCGGCGCCGGTGCTGACGTCGGTCGTTGAGGCTGCAGAGTTGTTCGCGCTCAGGGCTGTGAGCACCCGACCTGGGCCGGCAGCTGCTGCTGCGGCTTGGCGGAGGACGCGTGCCCAGGCGAACGCGATGATGTTCGCGCACGACGACGAGGGCAATCGTGTGTTCGCGGAGCCGTCGAACATGGAGCGGCAGCAGCACGAGCGAGCTGTGCTTGCGGCGCTGGATGAGGTGCGGGCGGTAGTGGGGCCCCTGTACGAAGACGTCCTGGCGAAGGTTGCGACCGCCCGCCACACGTCAGTGCGGTCGAGTCCGTGGTGCGACTGGGTGACACGTGCTGCCGACGAACTCCTTGCTGCTGCCTCTACGTGGCCTTGGGAACCGCCGTACGAAGACACTGACCGGCTGAGCGACGCCGCTGCCGAGGTGCGCGCGGCGGTCGGCGGGCTCGCAGTCATCGCTGCGTGGGGAGAACCCGCCGGCGCCGCCGACTGTGCCGGAGCCGGTTGTCAGCGAGGCGGACGAAGCTCGTGCTGCTCTCGCTGAGGCGATGGCGGCCCACAACGCCCTCCTGGAGCGGGCGCGACCGTGGTCCCGGGTGAAGACGAAGGCATACGACCCCGACCTGCGTGCTGAGCTCGTTGTGGCGGCCGACGCGGTGACGCTGATACCGCAGGTTTGGTCCACCTACGGGTTCGCGTTGGGTTCTGTTGCCAGCCTTGCTGCCTCGGTCGCCCGGAACGCCACCGACGAAGAGGTGACGGCACTCATCGGAGAGGACCGTGCGCGGCGGCCGTTGGTCGTTGCAGCCGCCCTATTGGTGGAGTTTTGGCGAGAGATGAACGACGCCGAACGTGGCGACCTGGCCGACCTGGCCCGCGAGAGCCTTCTCGAGGAGCTCGCCGCCCAGGACTGGTCGACCGAGGACGCGTGGGTCGGGAACTACGTGCACGGGGCGCAGATGTTCACCCCGTGGTCGCACTGGACTTCGGCTGAGGTGGTGACGGCTGCGATTGGGGATGCGTTGGACGCTGCACCCGAGCGTCTGGACGACGTAGTCCTCGCGTGCGCCCCTTGGCTAGAACGTCAGAGCAGGGTCGATGGGTCGCGGCGTGCTGAGCGTTCTTACCGTGAACTGTCGCCCTGGTTTCCGACCGAAGCGGTCGTCCGTGCGGCAGCGGTCCAGTACCCGCATGTGGTCGCCACGACCTCGGACTACGACGACGGCGTGACCGAAGGAACACCCCAGGTGGAACATCACCTAAGCCGCATTCTGCGCCTGGCGACCTGACCGCGCGCCCGCTTGGCTCAGCGTGTTTCGGGGCGGGATGGGTCCCGGTAGCCGCTCGAACCTGACGACCAGATCTGTCGCCGAGCGGGCGGAGCCCAACCATGCCGCACTCCAAGTGTCTCGCCCTCGTGGACCGCGTCTGACGGAACTGGTCGTGCGCAGCCGGCTCTTCGGCTCGGGGCAAGTTCGACCAGTTCGGTTGCCTAGAACGGAACCCATGGGAGGAGGCGAACCGCGACATCGTGGGGCGCCTCGACGCCTCTTGTTGCCAGATGAGTAGCGAAGGCGGCCCGGACGACAGACGGATCGGGCGCAGTCCCCGCGGGCACCTCCGCTGCAACGCGGTCGAGATAGTCCCTTTTGGGTGTCGCGCCGACCAGATGGCAGGCCTCGAGGGCAAGGACGAGCAGCCGGAGGTGACTCTGCGGCTGTAGCCCGGTGGTAACGCTCGCTCGTAGGCCGTGCACGGCTGCCCTCGTGACTTCAGTGAGGTCCCTCGCAGAGCAGGCTGCGGCTGCCTCGGCGACGAGACTCCAGTCCTGCTCCCAGGAAGGCGCCCACTCCTGTTCGGGCACACCGCGAGGAGAGGGGCCACCTGACTTGGTCTGGCGGTTCTTGTTGCGCCACCAGCCTTCGCGTAGCAGGACCCCGTGGACCGGAGTTCGATCCTCCAGAGAGCCCCATCCGTGTTCGAGACCCAGAGCAACGACTTGGTGACCGCTCAGAGGCAGGTCGACGACCTGCTGTGTTGCGAGGTGCTGGCTGATGGCTCGTACGTCGAGATGGGGTGCGAGAGACAGCAAGAAGATCGACGGTGGAGAACGTCGCGACGCCTCGGCCGCGGAGCAGTTGGCGGCCTGCATTGTCGTCGCTCCAGACCGTCAGCGAGGCCTTCTGGGCGAGTGCTGCCAGCTGCGAGTAAGGGGCGGCCGGGGCGGTTGCGGCGGTGTTAGCGGCAGCGGCCTGCTGTTCGAGAAGGCCAGCGGCACGTTGGAGCTCTGCTCGTTGTTTGAAAGACGGCGTGATCCACGTCGTGTGGCCGGCACTGTTGATGCCCAGGGTTCGGTCGGCGGTGATGATCGCGCGGACTTGGGCTCGGGTCCGGCTCACGTCTCTGGCGAACGATGCCGGCAGCGTAAGACTGGTAAGCAAGCCACGAATCCGGAGGCGGTCATCGTCCTTGAGCAGGATCAGGGTGTACAGGGCCGCGATGTCGATGGCGCATTGCTGCTGGCTGAGCGCGATGTCGGCAGCCTGCTGCCCGACGCGCTCTCAGTCCGGGGGTGAGGTCGCTGACCGCGTGAACGCCGGCTGGCCGCTGCAGCACGGCAGCGCCCCAAGTCTGGTTGGTCGCTTCGGCGACGTCGGCGAGAGGCTGAGTTCCTGCAACGTAGGCTGCCAGCGCCTTGGGGTAGTCGCCCGCGGCTGCGAGGGGGCGGACGACACGTTCGCGCAGGAGCGCGTCGGTGCTGAGTTCGGCCTCCTGCGGGTGGAGGCCCTCGCTGTCTTGGAGGTCACGGGTCGCCGCGACCAGCTCCTTGGGATAGGCGACTCCTTCTGGGGTGCTCTGCAGTACCTCGCGAACCAGCAGTGCGGTCATGTCGGACCGCAGAGTCCCGGCCGGTTGCTGTCGGATCAACCCGACGAGCGCCCAGGCGTCGGCGGTCTCCAGATGGGTGCCGAGACGGAGTTCGACCCACAGGCGGCGCTCGTGCTCGACGCTCGGAGCAGGCTGCCGCCGGGACAGCTCGTCGCGTGCCTCGGGTATCCGTCCGAGGGCGTGAAGGTTCTCGATTAGGGTCCACGCCAAGTCGTCGTCGCTGGTGACGGCGAGACCTGCCCGTGCGAGGTCGACTGCTTCGTCGTGGTTGCCGTTGCGGGCGAGGTAATCGGCTGCTCGGCGGCCCATGTCGGCGCGGGTGCTGTCGGCGAAAGCGTCGTCGCGGACGTACTGGCTCACCAGCGCGACGGCCTTGGCTGGGTCACCGAGACGCCAGTGAAGGTCGACGAGCTGGTCCGCGAGCAAGGTGTCACCCCAGTGCTGGGTGAGCTCCTCGGCGGCCTTGATCGCTTGGGCTGGTTCGGCGGTCTCCTCGAGGTGTCGGATGAGTTCGTACGCGGCGAGGGAAGACTTCCTGGCAAGGTCGCGAAGCTTGCTCACTCCGAGCTGCTGGTCTTGGGCGGGATCGTTGGCCTGGTAGATCGCACGGAAGATGTCGGCCTGGAATGGTGGCAGCACCGAGCGGCTCTCCATGTCATCGGCAGCCTCAGTCCACGCTCCGAGCCTGACGATGCGCGCAACGATCCGGGACCTCATCTGGTCGTCTGGTGCCTCCTTTAAGAGCTCCGACCAGCGGCGGAGTCGCTCGTCGCGCGACGCGGGCACGACATCTTTGACGAGGGCGTCGAGCTCCTTGCGCTCGGGGCTGTCACCGAGGACCTCTCGAAAGTGGGCGCTGGCGCTCTTGTCACCAACGGCTTGGGCCGCGAGCGCGCCACGTCGCGCGACTCCGGTGGTTAGCTCGTGTGCCAGCGCAGTACCTCCTTCGGCGTCAGGCAGCGCCGCGGCGAGGGCCTCTTTGAACATCCCGGCCGTGTTGAAGATGTCGAGCAGCAGCTCGAGGGCCTCATCGCTTGGACCGTGCCACATCCGGCGAGCCTCGACTGTCTCCTGTACGAGAGCGATGGCGCGGCGGCGCACTGCGGCGTTTCGGTCGCCGACCTCTCGCAGTTGGCGCCACAGCGTGCCTGAGAGCATCAGGTTCATGCTGCCTCCAGGTTCCCTGCTCGCAGCGACAGCCTTCTCCCGGAGTTGGACTGCTCGGGGGGTGTCTTGGCTTCGTAGCGCCAGCTCTGCGAGGAAGTTCAGCACCGTAGGTTCTTTGTCGATCTCGTCGGGGTCGGCCGAGGCGATCGCCTCTGGTACCGGGACCGCACGCGCGTCGTCGACGGGGACGTCGATCATGCTGAGGCCGACGGCGGACAGAAGCGTCTCGCCTGCGTCAACGGCCCGCAGCAGAAACGGACGAGCCTCTTCGCGGCTGTGGGTGACGACCGCGAGGCCGGCGAACGCTAGCGAGCGTCCACGGCGCGGCCCGTTCTGTGCGGCTGCTAGGGCGAAAGCTTTGGATGCGATCAGCCCGTGGTTGTGGTCGTACGCGTAGGTGGCCACCGCGAGCCACAGATCCTCGGCGACTGCGCTGCCGGTGATCCAGCTCGGCGTGCTGGAGACAACCGCTTCCGCAGTGAACCGTGCGTTGCTTGAGCCTCGAGCGAGCATGTCGGCGAGGCGTGCAACGGCAAATCCGTCGATCGACTCAGCTCGCTTGAGACAAGCTGTTGCCCCAAAGGGCAGCTCTCGGTAGTTGTCCGCAAGGCTCGCGTCCAGGCTTCGCCAAGTCGTTGCGAAGGTCTGCAGGGCCTTCTTTGCGTCACTGTCGAGTCGGTTCGTCTCGGGCACCCAGATGGTGAAGCCCTTGGCCTCCTCTTTGATGTTCGCGGGAGTGACCACCTGCCAGTACGAGTTCTGCTCGCTGTCAACGAACGTGACGATCACCGGGAGGCAGTGTCCCAGCCAGTACGCGAGGTGGTTGCTGTCGGCCCGGTAGTGCCATCCCGGCTCGGTCTTGGACCGCGCGACCTCGTAGAGGTAGGAGTCGCCGGACTTGACCTGGACCCCGATCAGGCGGCCTGTGACGTACTGGTCATCGTCGACGAGCTCGATATGTCCGTCGATGCCGTAGTCATCGGTCGGCTGCTCTCGGAAGATCCACTTCAGGCTGTCCGACACGTTCAGCCCGACCCGGTGCACCCCCGCACGTTCGGTCGTCGAAGTCGTGCCATGCTGCATCCCCGGGCGAGCGACGGACTTGGCCGGTGTCTTCGTCGGTGTCTTCTTCGTCGGTGTCTTCTTCGGGCCTTCTTGGCCGTGTCTTCTTCGCCGGTGTCTTCTTGGCCGGTGTCTTCTTGGCCGTCGTCTTCTTCGCAGCGGTGGCGGCCGTCGTCGAAGCCTCAGGCGGGTGGCCAGTACCTGGGCTCGGCGCCGAGGAGAACTGATCGGGGTTGCTGTCCGGATCCGGCACGTGGCACGCCTTCTGAAGAGGAGGTTGGTCTCACGGCGCGGGACCTGCGCCGCATCGTCATTCTGCGACACGCCACATCGGAGTCCGCCCTGGAACTCCCCGCGGCGTTGAAGTTGATCGCGTGGCTGTGCACGCGCGTCCAGTGGAGTGCTGCAGGGGGCGCGGTACCGGGATGCCCCTGTTTGCTGCCCACGAGGCGCGAGGGTGGTGGTGATTGCTGGGCCAGGGGTCTACCAGGAATCGGATCCGGCAGTAGTGAGTTCGCGGCGCCGCCCCTTCTTGCCTGGCAGCAACTGCCTCGGCTGAGGAGTGAGCGTCGTGCCGCGCTCCGAGCTCCGAGCTCCGTCCAACCATGCCGCACTGCGGGCGGAGCCCGACCATGCCGCTGTCCAGTCGGTTGTGGGCATCCGGATCTGCCGCGATGAGTGCACGCATTCTCTCGTTCGGCGATCCGCACTAGCCTCAGTTCGTGTCCCAGAAGTCAGATCGTCAGCAAGCTCGCGAGGCGGTGGCGGCCTACCACGAGGCGGAGCTCGCCGAACTCGTCGCGCACGTAGCCGAGGCGATTGACCGGTTCCGCAGCGGCGAACTCAGGGCCTTCGACGTCGACGAGGTCGTGTTCCAGTACTCACGCGCCGCGAAAGAACTCTGGAAGTTCTGCAACATCGGCAACGTCCAGGTGACCGCGGGCCAGCTGCACGGAGCTCCGCCGATCGACTGGTGGGAACGCGGAACACCGAGACGCGCAAGACGTCCCGTCGACGAAGTACCGACCAGCGAACTTGAGTGACCGCCACGCGGCCGAACGTGCGACATTCCGCCGCCTGTGCCACGGGCGCAAACAGCGCGATCCCTGGCCCGGCTCCTTGGGACGCGCCGCGCACCTACATCCTGACCACGGTCTCACCCAGAGCTTGCCAACACTCAGGAGCAGAACATGTCCATCCCCACCCAGATGAGCCTGGTCGGCTTCGTCGCATCCGCGCCGAAGCTCCACTTCACCAAGCAGGGCGACGAGTGCTGCCGGCTGCGCGTCGGTGTCGAGCAATGGCGCAAGGAAGCGAACGGCGAGCTTCACCAAGCTCGACCCGACATTCCACGACGTGGTCGCGTTCGAGAGCACGGCCCGCGAAACCTACGCGCGATTCCGCAAGGGCGACTCGT